>CAXTIG010000004.1:0-180271 GCA_964244295.1 uncultured Cytophagales bacterium | reverse complement strand
CGGCCTACGTCTTCGAGAAAAGCGGTGCCGCCTGGCCGCAGACGGCCAAGCTGGTGGCCAGCGACCGCGCCGAGCTTGATTTCTTCGGCCGGTCGGTGGCCGTGTCGGGCGGCACCGTCGTGGTGGGGGCATACTCCGAAGACGAAGATGCCGCCGGGGGCAACACCCTTCGCGATGCTGGTTCGGCCTACGTCTTCGAGAAAAGCGGTGCCGCCTGGCCGCAGACGGCCAAGCTGGTAGCCAGCGACCGCGCCACGGGCGACTTCTTCGGCTTCTCGGTAGCCGTGGCGGGCACCACCGTCGTGGTGGGAGCCTTCTACGAAGCCGAAGACACCGCCGGGGGTAACACCCTTCGCGATGCCGGGTCGGCCTACGTCTTTGAGAAAAGCGGCGTCGCCTGGCCTCAGACCCAGAAACTGGTGGCCGACGACCGCGCCGAGGGCAACGTATTCGGCTGTTCGGTGGCCGCGTCGGGCAGCACCGTCGTGGTGGGGGCCTTCGAAAAAGAACAAGACGACGCCGGGGGCAACACCCTCTCCAAAGCCGGGTCGGCCTACGTCTTTGAGCCGTCGTGCGTGGCGGCCTTCGCGGGTGCGCCTACCGTCGGGGGGGCACCGCTCTGCGCCGGGCAGGCCCTCACGCTCACCTTCGGGGCCGAGGTCTGCGGCCAGGAAGTGTCCTTCAAGGCTCAGTTGTCCGATGCCACCGGCTCCTTCGCCAGCCCCACGCCCCTGGGAACGGTCGAGCCGGGCAAAAACAGCGTAACCATTCCGCTGGGCACGCCCGCCGGGGCGGGTTACCGCGTGCGGGTGGTGAGCCAAAGTCCCGACCTAACGAGCGACCCCTCCGAACCCCTCACCGTTACCCAGCCCGTCTTTACCCAACAACCCAGCGTACCGGCCGACTTCGTCGTCTGCGCCAACGCCACCGTCTCGATTTCCTTCAACGTCACCTGCCCCGCCAACGCCGGTTTCACCGCCGAGTTGAGCAATGCGACGGGCACCTTCACTTCGGGCACCCAGACTCTCGGCCCGGTCACGCCGGGCATGCCCAACACCCTGACCATCCCGGGGCTGACGGCCCCCGGCAGTGCCCTCTACCGGATTCGGATTGTGGGCAGCAACCCCCGGCTGGTCTCCGACTCGACGGGCGTTTTTCGCATCAACGCCCTGGCTTTTAACTCGACCCCGACGGTGAGCCTGACACCCGTCTGCGTGGGCAGCGTCGTGAAGGTGGCGTTCACCGTGCAGGGCAACTGCGCGTTTTTGCCCGGCAATGCCTTCACCGCCGAGTTGCTCCACCCCAGCCTGAGCAGCCCCCTGAGTCTGGGGACGGTCCGACCGGGCCTGAATGAGGTGTTCATCCCGCGCAGCGTGGCGGTGGGCAGTGGGTACCGGATTCAGATTCGGGCCACCGCGCCGGGGCAGGTCTCGGCGCCGAGCGCGGCGGTTACCGTCAACGGCCCGGCCTTTGCGAGCACACCCACGGTGAGCGCCGACAACAAATGTCCGGGCGAGGCGGTGCGCCTGAGTTTTTCGACCACCCCTTGCGCCTTCCCGGCGGAGAACCGTTTCCGGGCGGAGCTATCGAACGCAGCGGGCAGCTTTGCCAGCCCGGGTTCCCTGGGCACGGTCAACCCCGGTGCCCTGAACAACGTCGTGATTCCCGTCGGTACGCCCGCCGGGACGGGTTACAAACTGCGCATCGTGAGCAGCAACCCCGCCCTGACCAGCGCCGTGAGCGGCAATTTCCGGGTGAAAGCCTGCGGCAACACGCGGGAGATTTCTCCTGAAGAAAACGGCCTGCGGGTGTTGGTCAGCCCCAACCCCTCGCCGGAAGGACGTTTACGCATCAGCATCAGCGGCGCGGAGGGCCGGGCGTTGCGGGTGGCCTTGTTCAACGGCGCGGGCCAGTCGCTGCGGGAACAGACGATTCGGCAAGCGGGCGAGCAGGAACTTCTCGACTGGGACATCGCCCACCAACCCGCCGGGCTGTACCTGCTGCGGGTGAGCAGCGAACGCGAAGCGAAAATGGTGAAGGTGCTGCACTGACTGCGCTTTTTTCAGGCTTGGTATCCTCCGCCCGGAGGAGGGTACCAAGCTTTTTTCCACGAATTCCTTTTTCTGTTTACTCCTAAAACCAAGTTCCCGATGAGCCGCTTCGTCTTTTTCAAAATAACCCGCCGATGGGGATTACTGGCCTTGAGTGCCTGGCTTTTCACGACCACTGCCTACGCGCAAACGTTCCAGTACCAGTCCGGTGCGGGTGCCCCCTTCAGGAACGTGAATGTGGGGGAGAGTTCGACCCCCAACCTGGGGTGGGGGATTTGGACGGCGACTTGGATGCCTTGGTGGGAAATAGGGATGGATTCATCACTTATTTCAAAAACACCGGCCCGCCCACTGCCCCGACCTTCGTCCAGCAAACGGGTCCGGCTAACCCCCTCGACGGCGTAAACGTGGGTAGCCTTTCGACGCCCTGCCTGGGGGATGTGGACGGCGATGGCGATTTGGATGCCGTCGTCGGAGAACTGGATGGATTTCTAAATTACTATCAAAATACGGGCACGGCCCGCGCCCCGGTCTTTGTCGAGCAAACGGGTCCGGCTAACCCCTTCAACGGCGTGGAACTGTATATTTCGGCCCCCAGCCTGGGGGACGTGGACGGCGATGGAGACCTGGATGCGGTCGTAGGGGAAAGGGATGGATTTCTCAACTACTTCAAAAATGTAGGCACGGCTACCACCCCGTCCTACGCAGTGCAAGAGGCGGCGGCGAACCCCTTCAACGGCGTGGATGCGGGGACTAATTCGGCCCCCAGCCTGGGGGATTTGGATGGGATGGCGACCTGGATGCCGTCGTAGGAGAAAAAACTGGAATTCTCAACTACTACAAAAACACCAGGGTCGGCCTGGTCATCACCCAGCAACCCAGTCCGGCCAGCCAGTCGGTGTGCGTGGGCGGCAGCGCCAGCAGCACCGTCCGGGCCAGCGGGGCGAGTACACTCAGCTACCAGTGGTACCGCAACCAGCCCAACACCAACGAGCCGGTGCCGGGCCAGAACACCGCCACGCTCAACCTGACCAACGTTCAACCCGCCGATGCCGGGGCTTACTACTGCCGGTTAACCAAGGGTACGTCGGCGGTATTCAGCACGGCCTTCACCCTGACGGTCAACCCCTTGCCCGTCGTCAGCATCACGGGCTTAACCAGTAGTTTTTGTAAAAACGCCTCGGCCGTCACGCTGACGGGTAGTCCGGCGGGCGGCAGTTTTACCATCGACGGGAATGCCGCCACGAGTTTCGACCCGGCCAGTTTAGCCGTCGGCGACCATACCGTGATTTACACCTACACCGACGCCAACTCGTGCCGCAACTCGGCCAGCCAGACGGTCACCATCCTCCAGCCCCAGTTTACCAGCCCGGCCACGGTCAGCGGCGGGCCGGTCTGCGCGGGCAACCCGGTGCTGCTGAGTTTTGCGGTGAACTGCCCCGACAACGCCAGTTTCACCGCCGAACTGACCACGGCGGCGGGGACACCCCTGGGCATCCCCCTGGGCAGCGTCAGCCCCGGTAACAACACCGTGACCATCCCGGCGGGCACCCCCACCGGCCGCTATAAAATTCGGGTGACGGGCAGCAACCCGACGATTACCTCCCTGAGCAACGACTTCGGGGTAACGGGCCTTTCGGGCAATTTCAACTCCACCCCTACCGTCAACCAAATACCGGCCTGCGCCGGGGCGAGCATCCGGGTAACGTTCACCCAGGGGGCGGCTCCGGCCTGTTCATTCCCCTTAGGCAACGCCTTCCGCGCCGAGTTGTCCGATGCCACGGGCAGCTTCGCCACGCCCGTCTCGCTGGGCAGCGTCAGCCCCAGCCTCAACACCCTGACGATTCCTCAAAGTACGCCAGGGGGCAGTGGCTACCGGGTGCGGATTGCGGCCACGACCAACGGCTCTTCGGCGTATTCGGCCCCCAGTGCCGTCTTCACGGTGAACGCCCCCGGTTTTTCGAGTACCCCGACGGTGAGCAGCGACAACAAGTGCGCGGGCGAGGCGGTGCGGCTGAGTTTCAGCACCGGCTGCGCCTTTTTGCGGGCAATGTCTTCACGGCCCAACTCTCTGACAAAGACGGCTCGTTTGCCAACCCGGTGAATGTGGGCACGGTCACGCCGGGGGGACTCAACAACGTGCTGATTCCGGCGAACACCCCCGCCGGGACGGGCTACAAACTGCGCATCGTGAGCAGCAACCCGGAGGCGATGAGTGCGGCGAGCGGCAATTTCCGGGTGAAAGCCTGCAACAGTCGCGAAGCAGCGCCCGAAGAGTCCGGCCTGCGGGTGGTCGTCAGCCCGAACCCCGCGCCGGATGGACGTTTACGGATTACCGTGAGCGGGGCCGAAGGGCAGGCCTTGTGGGTGGCGTTGTTCAACGGGTCAGGGCAAGTAGTACGGGAGCAGGCCATCGAGCGGGCTTCGGCGGAAGAAACCCTGAATTGGGATGTTGCCCGCCAGCCCGCTGGCTTGTACCTGCGGCGCGTGAGCGGGGAACGCGGGAGCAAGACCCTGAAGGTGCTGCACTGAGGCGCTGCTCTTTCCTCAGAAAAAGGCTTCCCTGATGGGGAAGCCTTTTTTCATTCTGGGAAGATGGGTGGGGGAATTCGTCCAAAATCGAACGCAGGGCGTTTTTAAGTAGTCGCTCAAAACTAAGCCGGTAGTTTTTCAGGCTGTCATCCAGAGCGCAGCGAAGGACCTTTCGCGGTAGACCTCCAGGCCTATTGGAACATAGAGGCGAAAGGTCCTTCGCTGCGCTCTGGATGACATCGAAAACTACCGCTCGACTACTTCAGAGGTTGAGTCCAGGTTCAGGCTGTTCCACTGGGGCCCTCATGCCGCGTCGGGCGTGGCATGAGGGCCTGAAATCCAACGTCAAGCGTAGAGGCCGACGGCAGGAGGCTAGATTTTTTTTACTTTTGCCAAGAACCCCGGGGTCAGCATAAAAAGTTGGTTTTGGTTGGGTTAAGCACCCCACCCCAATTAATCCACTCTACACCTATTTTTACTCCTCATGCAAACACCTTTATTTTTTCAAATCAAGCCGTCTGACCTCCTGCTGGGGGGCTTGCTGGCCCTGCTGAGCCTGAGTGCCCGGGGCCAGTTCACCCAACTTCAGAAACTCACGCCCCAGGCAGTAGAGCGCCAGTCTGGTTCCTACTTTGGCCTTTCGGTGGCCGTAGATGGGAATGTCATGGTGGTGGGGGCCTACTACGAGCCGGGGGGCGGGGCGGCCTACGTCTTCGAGCGGAGCGGGGGCACCTGGAACCAGACGGGGAAACTCACCGCCTCCGACCGCGCCGACGGTGACTATTTCGGTTACTCGGTGAGCGTGTCGGGCAGCACCATCGTGGTGGGGGCTTACGAGGAAGACGAAGACGCCAGTGGCGGCAACACGCGGAGCGCGGCGGGGTCGGCCTACGTTTTCGAGAAAAGCGGGGCCACCTGGGATCAGACCCAGAAACTCACCGCCTCTGGCCGCGCCGCCGGGGATGTGTTCGGCATCGCGGTGAGCGTGTCGGGCAGCACCATCGTGGTGGGGGCTAACGGCGAAGACGCCAGTGACAGCAACCCGCTGAGCAATGCCGGGGCGGCCTACGTCTTCGAGCAGAGCGGGGGCATCTGGGGTCAGACCCAGAAACTCACCGCCTCCGACCGCGCCGTCGATGACCAGTTCGGCCGCTCGGTGAGCGTATCGGACAGCACCATCGTGGTGGGGGCTTTCCGGGAAGACGAGGACGCCAGTGGCGGCAATACGCTGAACGCGGCGGGGTCGGCCTACGTCTTCGAGAAAAGCGGGGCTACCTGGAACCAGACGGCGAAACTCACCGCCGCTGACCGCGCCGTCGCTGACCGGTTCGGTTACTCAGTGAGTGTGTCGGGCAGCACCATCGTGGTGGGGGCTGACCTGGAAGACCAAGATGCCAGTGGCGGCAATTCGCGGAGCGCGGCGGGGTCGGCCTACGTCTACGAGAAAAGCGGGACGACCTGGGGCCAGACCCAGAAACTCACCGCCTCTGACCGCGCCAACGAAGACCAGTTCGGCATCTCGGTGAGTGTGTCGGGCAGCACCATCGTGGTGGGCGCTTTTCTGGAAGACCAAGACGCCAGTGGCATCAATTCGCGGACCGATGCCGGGTCGGCCTACGTTTTCGAGAAAAGCGGGACGACCTGGGGCCAGACCCAGAAACTCACCGCCAGTGACCGCACCACCGGTGACTATTTCGGCGCCTCGGTGAGCGTGTCGGGCAGCACCGTCGTGGTGGGGGCTTACCTGGAAGACGAAGACGCCAGTGGCGGCAATCCGATTACCGATGCCGGGTCAGCCTACGTCTTCACGTGTGCTCCCCCCAGCCTGAGCCTGAGCGGGGTGCCCCTCTGCGCCGGGCGGGCGCTTTCGCTCACCCTCTCGGGCGGCTGTTCGGATTCCTACGCGGCCCAGCTTTCCGATGCCGTCGGCTCCTTTGCCAATCCCATGCCCCTAGGCAGCGTGGAGGCCGGGGCCAACGCCCTGACCCTCCCGGCGGGCACCCCCACCGGAGCGGGCTACCGCCTCCGCGTCCTGAGCGGCGACCTCGCCCTCGACACCACCGCCGCCTTCAGCGTGACGGGGTTGGCTTCCAACTTCAACTCCACCCCCACCGTCAGCTTGACCCCCGCTTGTGCGGGGGCCGTTGTCAAGGTCAGTTTTACGGTCAAACCCAACCCGACCTGCTCCTTTCCGCTAGGTAACGTCTTCAGCGCCGAACTTTCCGATGCCTCGGGTAGCTTCGCTTCGCCCTTCAGCCTGGGTACCGTCAGCCCCGGTATCAACAACGTGACCGTTCCCGAAAACACCCCCACCGGCACGGGCTACCGGGTGCGGATTGCCGCCACTGCCGAGGGGTCCCCGGTGTACTCCAGCGTCAGTGCGGTCTTCAGCGTCAATCAGCCTTCGTTTGCTACCGTCCCCACCGTCAGCGGCGGCGACAAGTGCGCCGGGCAGGCCGTCCGCCTGAGTTTTTCTACCCGCTGTACGTTCTTTTCGGGCAACACGTTTACGGCCTATCTCTCGGATGCCACCGGAGCCTTCCCCGGCGGGGGCACCTTTCTGGGCACCGTCAATCCAGGCGCAATCAACGACGTGGTGATTCCGGGGGTTACTGCTCCGGGCACCCCCTACAAAATCCGCATCGTGAGCAGCACCCCGGTGGTGACGAGCGCGGCGAGCGGTACTTTCAAAGTGAAAGCCTGCGGGGGAACTAGTCGGGAAGTGGCCCCCGAAGACCAGGGCCTGCGGGTGGTGGTCAGTCCGAACCCCTCGCCCGATGGACGTTTACGGATTAGCGTGAGCGGAGCCGGGGGGCAGGCCCTGCGGGTGGAGTTGTTCAACGGGCTTGGCCAGTCGGTACGGGAGCAGCGCGTTCCGAAAGCGGGCGAAGAAGAAATCCTCGACTGGAACGTTTCCCACCAACCCCAGGGCCTGTACTTGCTGCGCGTGAACGGGGAAAAGGAATCGAAGAGCGTGAAAGTGCTGCACTGATCGCTTGCTGAATCCAAGTAACAAAACGGCCCCGCCCTTCCCGGTGGGGCCGTTTTATCGCTTGGAGTCGCTCAGTAGGTTTCGATAGAAACCCGTACTTTGCGCCGCCTTCGGGCCTGGCTACTCTCCACCTCATCAAACCCGCGTATGCGTTGTCCCTTCGTTCTGGTTCGTCGGCGTATCCCGGAATTCAGGGCTTCCGGCGCAACACAATCCGTTCGTCGGTTCCTCAGCCGAATGCGGCTGGCGGGGATTTTCTCCTTACTGGTCGGGGTAGCGCCCATTGCAGCCCAACCCAACGTGGCCCGACCGATCGCGGCCCGACCAAGCGTGGCACCGCCGATCGCGGCCCGACCGATCGCGGCCCGACCCGACTCGCTGCTGCGGCTCCCGCCCGCCCGGCAGCACGTAGCCATCCGGGACGTGTACTACCCGATTTTGCAGGCGAAAGACACTAGTGCCGCCAAGCGGACGAGGCAGGAGTGGGAAGTGTTTTTCCAAAAAAAAGGCACCGACCGCGACCGGCTCCGGTTGCAGATGGTGCTCCTGGAAGTCGAGCTGCTTTTTGATTTCCACCCGGAGCGGTTCCTGCCCCAGGCCACGGCCCTTTTGCAGCGGGCCGAGGCCTACCGCGACACGGTACTGATGGCCAGGGGACACCTGAACATCGGGCTGTTTGAGTACGTGCTCCGGAAAAACTACTACCTCGCCTTCCGGCACTACGGGCAAGCCTTCGAGTTGATGCGGTACTGCACCGAGGCCGATTTTCCTGGTCACGACGGTTCTATTTACACGATAGCCCTGGCTAATTACGATTTTTTCAACTACGAAAAAGCCATCGAACTGAGCCGGACGCTCCACCCGGTAGAGAAAACCGTGCCGTTGAATATGCACCACATCTTCAACGCCGGTCTGCTTGGCTTATCGTACCTGCACCTCCAGCGCTACGATTCGGCCCGCTACTACTTCGATTGGGGCTTGCGCTGCCTCCCCGTTTGGGACGTCAACAACGATGCCTGGGTGGGGATTTTCAACGGCAACATCGGGCGGGTGCTGGTTGGGCAGGGCCAGCCTCAGGCCGCGATTCCTTACCTGAAAAAAGGCCTCGATTACACCACCCGAACCCAGGTCTGGGACAACGTGGCCCCGTTTGGCACCTGCCTCAGTACGCTGTACCTGCCTACCCGGCCCCATTTGGCCGGGCAGTACGCCCGCCTGGCCCACCGGGCGGCCTTGCGCGTAGGCATCCCGAAATTGTTGTACGAAACCCACCGGGCCCTGGCGGCGTACTACGGGCAGGTGGGACGGGCCGACCTGGCCCTGCCCCACGCCGACTCGGCGACGGTGGCCAAAGCCCGGTGGCAAACCGAGCTGGACGTGACACTCAAACACCGGGCCGAAATAACCCTGGAAGCCGAACGGCACGAAGCCCGCGAACGCCTGCTTCAGGAGGAAAAAAACCGGCAGGTGTTGTTGCGCAACGGCCTGCTGGTGGTGTTGCTGCTGGCGGCGGGCATTACCTACTTGCTCTACGCCCGGCGGGTAATGACCGAGCGCCACCGCCAGGCGCAGGCGCAGGCCCAACAAGCCCGCAGCGAAACGGAGTTGCGGGCGGCCCGGGTGCAACTCGACCAGTACGTGGCTTCGTTTCGGGAGAAAAACGAATTGATCGGGCGGATTACCGCCGAATTGGTCGAGGCCAGCGACCCCCACACCGAGCGCCGCAGCGAGCGCATGGCCGCCCTGCTCGACAGCGTGATCCTGACCGATGCCGATTGGCAACGCTTCCGGCTCGTCTTCGAGCAGGTGCATCCGGGTTTTTTCGAAGACCTGCGCCGCACCCATCCCGAGCTGACCCCCGCCGACGTGCGCCTGGTGGCGCTTTCCAAGCTGGGGATTCCCACCGCCGAGATGGCCGGGATGCTCGGCGTCTCCGCCGAGAGTGTCCGCAAGGGACGCTACCGCCTGCGGCGCAAACTCGAACCGGATGGGGCCGACGAGGCCCTGCTGAACCTGCTGAGGCCGGTGTAGGTAGGTAATTGGGTGATTGGGAATTGGGTAATTGAGGTTCTGGAAATGAACCCCTTACCTTAATTCCCAATTACCCAATTGTCCCGTTTTTGTCCACGCCCCAAATTTCATCCGGAGCAGGGGAGGCCGCTACCTTTCGGCCAGTGCTGGAAATCAATCGTTTCCTGCTTAATCTCTGTTCAAATGAAAACGTTTTACTCTTCGAAAAACCGGGCAATCCGACGGCTTCTGGCCGCCCTGCTCACCTTGCTGAGTACCCTCGGCCTGACGGCCCCCGGCGGGCCGGGCCGCGCCTGGGGGCAGTGCTTTCAAAGTGTGGCCTACCACAGCGTGGGCGATTCCCCCGGCTCGGTGGCGGTGGGCGACTTCAACGGCGACGGTCGGCCCGACCTGGCCTCGGCGGATTACTACAGCAACGGTATCTCGGTGCTGCTCAACAACGGCAACGGCACCTACGCCCCGAGCGGCTACCGGGCGTGGCGGGCGGGCGTGGTGCGGGTGGGCGATTTCAACGGCGATGGCAAACCCGACCTGGTTACGGCGGACTTCCAGGATGACCACGTCTCGGTGCTGCTCAACAACGGCAATGGCACCTTCGCCGACGCCATCCATACCACGTCGGTCGATGCGCCGGGGACGATCGAGGTGAGCGATTTCAACGGGGATGGCCGGCGCGACCTGGCCGTGTGTAGTTTCTTCGAGAACGCCGTGTCGATCCTGATGGGCAACGGCGACGGCACCTTCGCGGCGGCCGTGGACTACGGCGTGGACGACGCCCCCGGCACGATGACGGTGGGCGATTTCAACGGCGACGGCAAACCCGACCTCGCCACGGAGGGCATCAACCGGCACAACGTCTCGGTGCTGCTCAACAACGGCGATGGCACCTTCACGCCGGCCCCCAACTTCGGGCCGGGCGGTTTTTTATCGTCGGTGGCGGCGGGCGACTTCAACCGTGACGGCAAAGCCGACCTGGTCGTGACGAGCTACAACAACGAGAACAAAATGTCGATATGGTTGAGCAACGGCGACGGCACCTTCCGGGCGGGCTTCGTGACGGGCGTCCCCTCGCCGTTTGCGGCGGTGGTGGCCGACTTCAACAACGACGGCCTCCTCGACCTGGCGATGTCGCAGTTTTTTCAGGGTAAAATCTCGGTGCGGCATGGCCGGGGCGATGGCACGTTTAACGCCGACGTGGACTTCCACGTGGGGGCGGTGTACCCCATCGAACTGGCCGTGGGCGACTTCAACGGCGACACCAAACCCGACATTGCCGTGGCGATGCAAGCCTTCGATCGGATCGCGATACTGCTCAACAGCGCCACGGCCACCTTCACCGCCACCGACGCGGCACTTTGCACCGGCCAGAGCCTTGACCTGAGCACGACCGTCAGCAATTTCAACCCCGCCTTCGATCCCGCCGTCAGCACGCTGAGCTACCACGCCAGCCTGGCCGATGCCAAAGCCAACACCAATCCGCTGGCCTCCACGATGGTCAGCCCCGCTGGCACCACGACCTACTACATCCGCTACGCCAAAGGCGGGGGCTGCGAAACCGTCACCATCGAAGACGTGAAGGTGACGGTCAATCCCCCGCCCACGGTCAGCCTGGCGGGCCTGGCGGCGAGTTATTGCCAGAACGCCAGCGCCTCCGCGCCCGGTACGCCCGCCGGGGGTAGCTACGCCACCGACGGCGGCAGCCCGGCGGCGAGTTTCGACCCGGCCAGCCTCAGCCCCGGCCCGCACAGCGTCGTGTACCACTACACCGACCCGGCCACGACGTGTAGCAACTCGGCCAGCCAGTCGGTGAACATCGAGACCCTGCCGACGGCAAGGTTGGTGGGCCTGGCGGCGAGCTACTGCCAGAACGCCAGCGCCACCACGCCGGGCAGCCCCGCCGGGGGCCGCTACGTCCTCGACGGCGGTAGCCCGGTGGCTTCCTTCGACCCGGCCAGCCTCAGCCCCGGCCCGCACTCGGTGGTGTACACCACCTTCAGCGCGGGCTGCCAGGCCAGCGCCTCGGCCAGCGCTTCGGTGATGATTCTCGCGCCCATTTTTACCCAACAACCCAGCCTGCCCCAGAATCTGGTCGTGTGCGCCAACGCGACGGTGTCGATTTCCTTCAACGTCAACTGCCCCGGCAACGCCAGCTTCACGGCGGAGTTGAGTAATTCGACGGGCGGCTTCACCTCCGGCACCCAGCATCTCGGCCCCATCACGCCGGGCGTACCCAAGTCGCTCACCATTCCCGCACAGACGAGTCCAACCTCAGCCAATTACCGGATTCGGATTGTGGGCAGCAACCCCACGATGTACTCCCTCCCGACGGGGATGTTCCGCATCAACGCCCTGGAATTTTCTTCGGCTCCGACGGTCAGTCCGGGGAGCGTTTGCGGGGGCAGCGTGGTCAAGGTCAGTTTCACCATCCAGGGCAACTGCGCTTTCCTGCCGGGCCATGGGTTCAGCGCCGAATTGAGCGACGGGAGCGGCAGTTTTGCCAGCGCCCTCCCGCTGGGCGCGGTCGCGCCGGGCCTCAACGACGTGGTGATCCCCTACGGATCCCCGGCGGGTGGCGGCTACCGGGTGCGGATTCGGGCCTCGACGCTGGTCTCGGCGGTGAGCGCGGCCTTCACCGTGCAGGCGCCGACCTTTACGAGCACGCCGACGGTGAGCAGCGACAACCGGTGCCCCGGCGAGGCGGTGCGGCTGAGTTTTACGGTGGGCGGCTGCGGGTTTGGGCCGGGCAACGGCCTGACGGCCCAGTTGTCGAACGCGGCGGGCAGTTTCGCCAGCCCGGTTTCCCTGGGCACGGTCAGCGCCGGTGCCTTGAACAACGTAGTGATTCCTTTGGGCACGCCCGCCGGAACGGGCTACAAAATCCGCATCGTGAGCAGCAATCCGGTGTTGATGAGCGCGGCGAGTTCGAATTTCAAGGTGAAAGCCTGCGGGAACAATCGGGAAGCGGCCCCCGAAGAGGGTGGTCTGCGGGTGGTAGTGAGTCCGAACCCCTCGCCAGAGGGACGTTTACGGATTGCCGTGAGCGGGGTGGAAGGACAGGCCTTGAAGGTTGAACTTTTCAACGGAATGGGCCAGTCGGTGCAGAGTCAGGCCGTGGAGAAAGCGAGCGGGGCAGACGTGCTCGACTGGGATGTTTCGCGCCAGCCGGGCGGCTTGTACCTGCTGCGGGTAAGCGGAGCGAAGGAAGTGAAAACGCTGAAGGTGTTGCGCTAAGGAGTTTCTGCACTAAAAAAAGGGTGGCTCCGTCAGTTCGACGGAGCCACCCTTTTTTGTTCATCCGCCTCGGAACGCGTCAAGTCAACCGGGGTTTTCGTCAAGCCAGGGGGTCGGTTCATCAAGCGGGGCTTGAACGGCGGTTCGGTTTATCGTTGCTTCGGCCCATCGCTCCGCAATTCGGCGGCGAACCATCTAACTCCTCTCCTCATGCCCTCGTTTTTTTCCTGCTCGTTCCGTTGGTCAGGCCGTACCCTGGCGCTCTTGCTCCTGACCGGTCTGCTGGCCCTGCCCGCTGCGGCGCAGTACGGCCAGATTCAAAAATTAAACCCCAGCCCCCGCGCCGAAGGCGACCGCGCCGGGGGTGCCGTGGCCGTGTCGGGCGCCGTGATGGTGGTCGGGAGTGTCGGCAACTCCACCGATGCCAACGACCAGAATGTTGAACAAAATGCCGGGGCCGCGTTTGTGTTCGAGAAAATCAACGGGGTCTGGGTGCAGACGGCTAAACTCGTGGCCACCGACCGCGCCGGTGGCCCCGGAGCCGCCGCGTACGAATTCGGGAGGGCGGTGGCCGTGTCGGGGGGCACCATCGTGGTGGGCAGCCCTTACAACTACACGGATGCGGCTCTCCAGAATTCCAGGAACCAGGCCGGAGCCGCCTACGTGTTTGAGAAAGTAGCCAACGTGTGGACCCAGAAACAGAAAATCGTGGCCGCCGACCGCGACAACGCCGACTCCTTCGGCAGGGCCGTGGCCATCGCGGGCGATGCCCTGGTGGTGGGGAGTAACAGCGACACCGATGCCGACAACCAAAACGAACTGTTTGTGGCCGGGGCCGTGTATTTGTTCGAAAAACAGGCCAACGTCTGGAACCAGACCCAGAAAATCGTAGCCAACGACCGCTACGAGGGCGGGGTATTTGGCAGCAACCTGGCCTTCACCGGCACCACCCTCGCCGTGGGTAATTCCCTCAACGACTACGGGGCGACGTTCCAGGACGAAGTCGAAGACGCCGGGGCGGTGTACGTGTTCGAAAAAGACGGGAATAGCTTCGTGCAAAAGGCCAAACTCCTGGCCGCCGACCGCACGGAAAAGGTCGAATTTGGCAACGACGTGGCCCTTTCGGGCAACACGCTCGTGGTGGGAAACTACTTGAATTCCACCAACGCCAACGGACAGCAAACCCTCAGCGCGGCGGGGGCCGTGTACGTGTTTCGGAAAAGCGGAAATACTTGGAGCCAGAGCCAGAAACTCGTGGCCACCGACCGCGTCGAAGCCGGTCTGTTCGGGGTCTCCGTCGCCCTCGACGGGAGTACGCTCGTGGTGGGTAGCTCGTTTATCGACACGGACTCCTACGGGGAGTCTCCGGTCGATGGGGCGGGAGCGGCCTACGTGTTTAAGGAAACGGGTAATTCGTTTACGCAAAACGTCAAAATCAACGCCGCCGACCGCAGCGAGAGTGAGCAGTTCGGCCAGGCGGTGGCCCTGTCGGGCACGACGGTGCTGGTGGGCAGCCCCCGCAACGACATCGACGGCAACACCTTTAAAAAAGACGCCGGGGCCGCTTACGTGTTCGAACCCTGTACGCCCGCTCTGGAAAACGTGTACGTTGACCTGGTCGTTCCGACCTGCGCCGGGCAGAGCGTCACGGTGGAACTGGGCCTTTCGACCTGTTTTTTCCCAACGGGCAACACCTTCAGCGCCGAGCTTTCCGACCCGAACGGCAACTTTCCCGGCACACCCCTCGGCCCGGTGACGGGCTTGTTCAACAACCAGTTTCAAATTCCCGTGAATGCCCCAACGGGCACTTACAAAATCCGGGTCACCTCGACCACCCCGGTGTTGAGCACCACGAGTTCGTCGTTTTCGGTCACCGCCGTGGCGTTTACCGGTCCACCGGTCGTAGCAGCCAACACGAGCCTTTGCGCCGGGCAGACCCTCAGCGTGGGCTTCACGCCCCCGGCCACCTGCGCCCCCGAAGGCATCACGGCCCAGTTTTCCAACGCCAGCGGTTCGTTTGCCAACCCCGTCAGCCTGGGGCCAGTCGTGGCAGGCAACAACCTGCTCACCATCCCCGCCGGAACCCCGGCGGGCGCGGGCTACCTGATCCGGTTTAAGTCGGTCACGCCCGCCCTCAACAGCCCGGTGAGCGTGCCGGTTACGGTCAAGCCCCTGACGTTCTCGTCCAACCCCACCGTGAGCCAGGTGCCCGCCTGCGCCGGGGCCAGCGTGAAGGTGAGTTTCACCATCGGCAACACCTGCCCATTCCCCAACGGCAATACCTTCAGCGCCCAACTTTCCGACGCCAGCGGCTCGTTTGCCAACCCCCAAAACCTGGGACCCGTCACGGCGGGCCTCACCCCGGTGGGCATTCCCCAAACCACCCCGACGGGCGGCGGCTACCGCATCCGGATCGTGGCCAGCGCCGACCCCAACGCGTTGGTATCCAGCGCTACTGCGGCCTTTACCGTCAACCAGCCTTCGTTCACCAGTACGCCGACGGTGAGTCTGGACAACAAATGTCCGGGTGAAGCGGTGAAACTGAGTTTTACGGTGGGCTGCGCGTTTTTCCCCGGCAATACCTTCAAAGCCGAATTGTCGGACGCAACGGGAAATTTCGGGGCACCCGTCAACCTGGGCAACGTGTCGGTTGGCCTGAGCAACGTGTTGATTCCGGCGAATCTGCTGTCGGGCACCGGCTATAAAATCCGGGTGGTGAGCAACAACCCCGTGCTGACGAGCACCGCCAGCGCGAATTTTAAAGTGAAAAACTGCGGCAACGGGCGGGAGATCGCGCCGGAGGAAACCGGGCTACGGGTGGTGGTCAGCCCCAATCCTGCCACCGACGGGCGGCTGCGGATTCAGATTTCGGGAGCCGAAAATCAACGCCTCAACGTCGAATTTTTCAACGGCACGGGCCTGCCCTTGCGCCGACAAACCCTGGAACGGGCCGGGGAAACGGAGGTACTCGACTGGGACATCGCCAACCAGCCCGCCGGATTGTACCTGCTGCGGGTGAGTGGGGCGAAGGAAGCAAAAACGCTGAAGGTGTTGCGCTGAGTTTTTTTCTTCCTAACCAAGAGGAGGCTCCGTCGTTTTGACGGAGCCTCCTCTTGGTTGCGTGGCCAATGTCCTCCGGTCGGATTAGGCTTTGGCGGCTGAGATAATATCGTCTCCTTCCAGAATGGGTTTGGGATAGCCGTTTCCCGACGCGTAAATCATGGCCTGAGCCAGTTCGTCTAACCGACAAAAGCCCCTGGGATACAAAGCCCGGCCCAGGGGAAAGAGCCAGGCGATGTAGCGGTAATACCGATGCGTACGCGACAAGCCCGGAAGGGGCTTGATAAAACCGGGGCGAAACGCATACACGTCCCGAAAGGGAAGTTTCATTAACTCATTTTCCGTTTTCCCCTTCACGCGCGCCCAGTTGCTGCGGCCCTTTTCCGTGCTATCGGTTCCGGCACCGGATACGTAGCAAAAAGTCATGGCCGGATTTAACCGGCTCAACGTCTGAGCCACCTGCCTCGTCAAGGTGTAGGTCAGTTTGAAATAGTCGGCTTCGGACAGGCCAACGGAGGAAACGCCCAGACAAAAAAAGCAGGCCGTATACCCCGAAAGCTGATTTTCGACGGCTGAAAGATCAAAGAAATCACCATGAAGCACTTCCTTTAATTTAGGATGGGCGATGCCGCAAGGTTTCCGGTTGAGCACCAGCACGGCGGTTACGTGCGGATGAGACAAACAGTGGTGCATTACGCCTTCTCCAACCATGCCGGTCGCACCGGTGATGATGACTTTCAAAGAAGGTGGATTCATGGGGTTTCTGGATTTACCAGCCAAAGTAAGTTACAAACGCAGTCGCAGTACTCCGGCATCCACGCCAACGACGCAGACGAGCGCGAACCACCGGAAGGAATTGACAGCGGCTCCGCCGATTTACTGCCAAGCCCATCCCCCGCCATTTACTTCGTGTTCGTGCTCTTCAAGGCCCAGTAAATCAGCACGGGCTGGAAAAACAAGCGGAACAACCGCTTCCGATCCGTGTCCAACCCGAACGCACTTCTCCGGTTGACGTACTGCGAAATATTTCCCGGAAAAACTGCCGTAAAAAAGGCAGCGGCCACTTTCCCTACCGCCTCCTGGTGTTTTTCATCGGTCAGCACCAGACTGCTGCCCAGCGCGATTTCAGCCAAGCCCGAATACACGACGGTCTCGTCTTTGGGCAACGGCACCCAATCGGGCACCTGGGCCTTAAAGGCTTTTCGGGCGAAGGTCAAATGGCTCAGCCCGGCAAAAATCAACGTGCTGCCTAAGAAAATTCGGGCCACGTTTTTTACGGTGTTCTCGTTCATGGCAAGGGGTTGGTTGATGGAGTTAGGGCCGCGTCGGCCCGCTTTCTGCTTCGTAAAACGACAGCGATTTCCAACGAAAAGAAGCGTGCCGGATGGGTAGGGTGGGGCTACTCAGTAGCGGCACGTCAGAATAAAAAAGCACCGTTTCGAGGCGTTGCCGAAACGGTGCTTTTAGGAGCGCACTAATCCACAAATTGGTATCGACAATAACCCGGTGCATCAGGCTGGTGCGTTGATTTGCCGGATCGCCTTCACCTCAGCCAGAATTTCCGCTTCCGGTATTTCCTCATCGGGTACATCGGGCAGTTCGGCGCTCAGGGCCTGCCAGCGTTGCTGTGGCGTGGGCCGGAGGGCAATCAAGTCCAACTCCGCCAAGTCCTGGAGCAGTTGCCGGGCCTTCGGGTTTCGGATTTCGACCAGAATCGTTTCCATACGTGCGTTGGTTTTAGTCAAAGGTACTGGAAATGCGGATTTTTTGAGGCAGGACTGCCCAACCAAGTCAAGGCCGGCTCAAAGGCTTTTGATACAAAAAGCGTAAGTTTGGTCTAACAACGCATGACCAAGCCCACCGTTTACCTCGACACGTCGGTCATCAACTTTCTGTTTGCCGACGATGCTCCTGAGAAGCAGGAAATCACGGTCGATTTCTTCGAGAACTTCGTGAAACTGGGTTTTTACGAAGTCTGCGTTTCGGAGTACGTCATTCAGGAAATCAATCAGGTGGCTGACCAGACTGAGCGGGAGCGCCTGCTGAACGTATTGACGGAGTATCCAATTGAACTCAGGCCGGTACGCGATTTCACGAAGGTCGGATTACTGGCCCGGCAGTACCTCGACTGGGGCGTGATGCCGCCGAAGAAATTGCTCGATGCGTTGCACGTCGCGTTTTGTGTGGTTCACGAACTGGATTACCTGGTGAGTTGGAATTTCAAACACCTGGCGAACGTCAACCGCGAACGCCGCGTTCTGGCGCTGAATGCCGAACTTGGCTACTCGCATCCCCTGCGCATCATCACCCCAACCGAATTAACTGGCTATGGAACCTAAAATTTCAAAATCTCAAACCGAGGTGTGGGAGTGGAAAGAAAAAGCCTTCGAGGCCTTGAAAGACTTACCCATCGAAGCGCAACTGGCCGAAATTCACCGGCAGACGGCGGCAACCGTGGCAAGCATCCGCCAGAAACAACAGGCGAAACGGGCGAAGGATGTATCAGCCTGATTGAAGCAAAATTAAGCGCCTGACTTTATTTGCACGAAAATGAAGTAAAAACGCGATTCGGATAAGCCCGCTCCCCAAACCTACGCGCCGGGCAACTACCAGCCCTTTTTCGAGCAGAAAACGGCCCGTGCCCGCGAAGTCATCTAACGCGTGGAAGTTCCGAATGAATTACGGGAAGAGGCCAGAAAAGTGTAGAAATCGACACCCGCGCCTGATTGATTTCATCATGTTGCTGATGCCAGCAACATGATTTTACCAAGCGGTTACTTCGTCCACTGCGACTCGTTGGGCATACCATACTTTTTCAAGTCTTCGTTGGCTTGGGCCAGCTTTTCGGGAAACAACACTCGGTTGCCGAGCTTTTCCTCCAGGTTTGGGTCGATAATTGTCTCGGTCAAACCGCTTTGCAGCAATTCGGGTTTGGGCAAACCCACCCGTGCCAGCGTTTCGTTGGCCTTGTCCAGTTTGGCTTGAATCACGGGCGGAAGGGGGCCTTTGCCTAGGGAAGGGTTCATCGTTACTAGCCAATCAGCAGAAGAGTTAGCCGTAGCCTTCCGAGAGTTTCGTTGCTTTTTTTCCATGATTTTAGAAATGGTTTTAACGACGGAAACGCAGTTGAAAACTGCTAAAAAGAAAGGCCCAGGTTGCAAACCTGAGCCTTTCATCAACATAGACTTGCGCCAGTTGGGGAGTCACTTAGCGTAGTCAAATTCGGCGACCACATCGGTCGTAGCGGTGGTATTGCCTACCATTGCGAAAGCCCTCACATGCAACAGTGTCGAACTTTCAGGATAAACTAACCAAAATAATGACCGAGTTTGAGAGACAATCGCTCCTCGATACACCTTCTTGCCTTCCGTGATAAAATCAATAAGAGTCGGATTCTTACTTTCAAAGTCTTTAGCTTCCTGCAACGTGATTAGTCCGGTTTTTGATGTAGTCTTAAAACCAGCTTGGTCTAAACCAGCGCGAGCTGTCGCTGCCTTCAATACCACTGTCGTAACTTCATCATCAAGTTTAGGTTCAATTTTCGGTTGAGAGTCTTCCCCTTTTTGGCACCCGAGTAGAGTGAGGAGGAAAAAGTAAAGAATTCTTTTCATCTGAGTCCCTGCCTGCGCAGGCATTTGGTTGAAAAACACAAGTTCAAGGTTAAAATGCCAAAAGCCCTTCCCATGTACGCGGAAGCGCGTACATGGGAAGGGCTTTTGGCAAAACTGGCTAAAAACCGGCTACCTGCCAAAAAGTTCGCGCTAATTTTTTGCGCAAAAGGTTGGGGGCACGTTACTTCTTCGACTCCGAATCTTTGGGTAGCCCGTGTTTTTTCAGAAACTCTTCGGCTTGGGCCAGCTTTTTAGGAAAAAGCACCTTCCCGCTATACTCTTCGTCCAGCCGGGGGTTATGCGTCATCTTCGGCAACCGAATCGACGGCGTACGCAGTTCTTTCGTTTTCATAGCAGGAAGGTACACGTTATTTTTTGCTCATCAAAAACGCTTCGTAGTTCGTATTTCGTTCAAACGGCTGCCACTGTCCGCCCACGAAACCTTGCACGTCGTAGCCTTCAGTAAGCGCGCCGTGAATGCGGTTCAAACCCATTTGGTACTTCCGCGTACGAACTGGCGTGCTGCCCGTAGCAAAAATAGTGGTCTCTGGATGCCAGTCAAGAAAATCAATGGCAGTTGCTCCCACTGTTGCCAGTACTTTTTCATCGTCTCCATTGTCAGACACCGTTATATCGTCCCATTCCCCGGTTTCTGGGTCTTTGTCTCCAAAACCCAAGTTGTACCAATTGGAGTAGCTCAACTTGGTATACTGGACAATTTTTACGATGGTTCCCCGCTTGCCAACACTCACAAATTCGTAATCTGTATGGTACTCAGAAAAATCAACCTCGTACTGGTCTAATTTCATCGTGTGGAAGGCAGGGTTTTAGGAGAGAAACTGGTATTTGAACGCACAAACCCCGGTTACCATCTGGAAACCGGGGTTTGTCATCCATTCGGTTTTCTCACGACCCACACGCCTCACACCCTTCCGGGTCATCCAGCGAGCAGCTCAGGTCCTGCCACTTCTGGTCTTCTTCGACCCAGGTTTGGGCGGGCGATTCGGAGGCGAGGGCGGCCTGGGCCTGGGGGGTGGCGAGGTAGTTCATTTCCTTCTCGGCCACGGCTTCGTCCACCACGGGTTGCAGGAGGGTTTCGGCCTGCGGCTCCACCGTAAACTTGATGGCGTCGGCGGCGGCTTTGGTGCGCAGGTAGTACATGCCCGTTTTGAGGCCCTTTTTCCAGGCGTAGAAGTGCATGGAGGTGAGCTTGCCAAAGTTGGGGTCCTGAATGTGGATGTTCAGCGACTGGCTCTGGCAGATGTACGCGCCCCGGTCGGCGGCCATGTCGATGATGGTCTTTTGCTTGATTTCCCACACCGTTTTGTACAGTTCGCGGATGTGGGCGGGGATTTCGGTGATGGCCTGCACCGAGCCGTTGTGGGCGATGAGTTTGTTTTTCATCCCGTCGTTCCACAAGTTCAGCTTCACGAGGTCTTTGAGCAGGTACTTGTTCACCACCACAAACTCGCCCGACAGCACCCGGCGCACGTAAATGTTGGAGGTGAACGGCTCGAAGCACTCGTTGTTGCCCAGAATCTGGCTCGTCGAGGCCGTCGGCATCGGGGCCAGCAGCAGCGAGTTGCGCGCGCCGTGCTTCACCACCTGCTGACGCAGATTTTCCCAATCATACCGCCCCGACTCCGGCTTCACGCCCCAGAGGTCGAACTGGAACTTGCCCTGCGAGAGCGGCGAGCCTTTGAAGGTTTCGTACGCGCCGTGTTTTTTGGCTTCCTCCATCGAGGCCGTCATCGCGGCGAAGTAGATGGTCTCGAAAATATCGATGTTCAACTGCCGGGCTTCGTCGCTCTCGAAGGGCATCCGCAGCATCACGAAGGCATCGGCCAAACCCTGCACGCCGAGGCCGATGGGCCGGTGGCGCATGTTCGAGCGGCGAGCCTCCTCCACGGGGTAGTAGTTGAGGTCGATGATTTTGTTGAGGTTCTTCGTCGCCACCCGCGTCACCTCAGCGAGTTTTTCGTGGTTGAAAGCCAGGAAGCCGCGCTCGTTTTTCTCGATAAACTTGGGCAGCGCCAGCGAGGCGAGGTTACACACGGCCACTTCGTCTTCGGCGGTATACTCGATGATTTCCGTGCAGAGGTTCGACGACTTGATGGTGCCGAGGTTCTGCTGGTTCGATTTCTTGTTGGCGGCGTCTTTGAAAAGCATATACGGCGTGCCGGTCTCGGTCTGCGATTCGAGCACCTCGAACCACAAATCCTGCGCCTTCACCGTTTTGCGGCCCTTGCCTTCGCGCTCGTACTTCGTGTACAGCGCCTCGAATTCCTCGCCGTGGCAATCGGCCAGGCCGGGGCATTCGTGGGGGCACATCAGCGTCCAGACGTCGTTGTCTTCGACGCGTTTCATGAACAAATCCGGAATCCAGAGGGCGTAGAACAAATCGCGGGCGCGGTTTTCTTCCTTGCCATGGTTGCGCTTCAGGTGCAGGAAATCGAAAATATCGGCGTGCCAGGGTTCGATGTACACGGCAAACGAGCCTTTGCGCTTGCCGCCGCCCTGGTCCACGTAGCGGGCGGTGTCGTTAAACACCTTCAACATCGGGATGATGCCGTTGCTCGTGCCGTTGGTGCCTTTGATGTAGGTACCCGTCGCCCGGATGTTGTGGATGCTCAACCCGATTCCCCCCGCCGACTGCGAGATTTTGGCCGTTTGCTTGAGCGTGTCGTAAATGCCCTCGATGCTGTCGCTTTTCATCGTGAGCAAAAAGCAACTCGACATCTGCGGCTTGGGCGTACCGGCGTTGAACAGCGTGGGCGTGGCGTGGGTAAACCACTTTTCGCTGAGCAAATTGTAGGTTTCGACGGCCGCCTCGATGTTGGTGTGGTGAATGCCCACGGCCACGCGCATGAGCATATGCTGGGGCCGCTCGGCAATTTTGCCGTCCAGTTTCAGCAGGTACGACTTCTCCAGGGTTTTGTAGCCAAAATAGTCGTAGCCGTAGTCGCGGTCGTAAATGATGCTCGAATCGAGCAGGGCGGCGTGTTTTTTCACCGCGTTGTACACTTCCTTCGCAATCAGCGAGGCGTTCTCGCCGGTTTTCGGGTCTACGTAGGTGTAGAGGCGCTTGATGGTGCCCGAAAACGACTTCTGGGTATTTTTATGAAGGTTGGAAACGGCCACCCGCGCCGCCAGAATGGCGTAATCGGGGTGGCGGGTGGTCATCGACGCGGCCGTTTCGGCGGCCAGGTTGTCGAGTTCGGCGGTGCTGACGCCGTCGTAGATGCCGGCGACCACTTTCATGGCTACTTCCACGGGCTGGACGAAGGTGGGGTCGAGGCCGTAGCAGAGTTTTTCGATGCGGGCCGTGATTTTATCAAATTTCACGGATTCCCGCCGACCGTCGCGTTTGATGACGTACATAAGCAAGATGGAGTTGAGCGTTTGAGGGAGATAGGGTTGAAAAAATCGTTCAACAGCGGGTTTTCGGATGTTAAGTTAGTGTTAAATTCTCCTTCGGGTCAACCCCTCGGCGGCGGCGAAGGTTCGACCCGCAGGCGCTCCCGAACGGGCATTCTGGGAAAAATCTAAAGCCTCGATTCGGGAAAAAGGTCAGACCCAACCGCTTAGGAAACGAGCGAAAAGGACGATTCCCGAAAAAATTTTGGCAAAAAATATAGCCCGATTTTGGGCCAAATTTTCATTGGACACAAAGCCCGCGAATCGCTTGGCTGAACTAAAAAAACGGCCTATCTTTGCAGCCCGTTTCTTAAGCAACTCATTTCCAATCCGATAAACAACCATGAAAAGCGGCATTCATCCCGAGTACCGGGACGTGGTGTTCTGGGACCTGTCGTCCGACTACAAGTTCGTGACCCGTTCGACGGTACAGACGCGCGAAACCGTCGAATTTGAAGGCAAAACCTACCCCGTCGTCAAGGTGGAGGTTAGCTCCCAATCGCACCCCTTCTACACCGGCAAAAACGTGTTGCTCGACACGGCAGGCCGCGTGGACAAGTTCAACAAGCGCTACGCGCAGAAGAAGTAAGGTCTTCGGGTTTCGGCCTCAGCCCCGCGAGAGTTTAGAACTCTCGCGGGGTTTTTGTTTTTCACCGAGGTCACCGCGATTTCTTCTGAATCACCAACTCCCGGTACCCCGATTTCGGGTCCAGTTCCCGCGTAAACCGGTAAGCGGGCAGAATCCCCAGCAGGATTTCCGCCGTGGTGTACACCGCCGACCCCTCGCCGAAGTGCCCGCCCACCGTGCGCCCCGTGCTGTCGGACACGGCCAGGTGCAGGTGCGAGCCGGACTGGGCCGAGAGCATTCCCGTCAGCGTGATGATTTCAAAATGGCCCGTCAACACCTCGTAGGTTTCCTGGTTGGCGTAGCGCAGGGGCACTTTCGTAAGGCTGCCCACGCAGGTGAGCACGCTCACGGCGGCGAGGTTGTTGCGTTTGACGAAGGCCTCCAACTCGGTTTTTAAATCCTGACCCGGCCCCAGTCGCAGGGCCACGGTGGTCATCGGGGAGGTTTCCATGCGTTGGGCGAAGGTGGGGTGGAGGGAGAGGCAGGAGGTGAGAAATAGGAAACAGGAAAAGAGGAGGCCGGGGTTTTTCATGGGGTGAATTTAAAGAGTCAGCCCACCGGTTTTTATGATAAAATTCCAGACTGTCATCCAGAGCGCAGCGAAGGACCTTTCGCGGTGGTCTTTCAACCAGTTCACAGGTCAGGGGCGAAAGGTCCTTCGCTGCGCTCTGGATGACAGGATTAGGCTAAAAACAAACCGCTCACTTTTGAAGTGAGCGGTTCCCAAATTTCTACTTCCCCTACTTCGAACTATAATTCGGCGCTTCCTTGTAAATCTGAATGTCGTGCGGGTGGCTTTCGCGGACGCCGGCGGCGGTGATTTTTACGAATTTCGCCTGCTTGAGTGCCTCCAAATCGGGTGTGCCGCAGTAGCCCATGCCGGCCTTTAGCCCGCCGACCATCTGGTAAATGATTTCGCCGACTTTGCCCCTAAACGCCACCCGGCCCACGATGCCTTCGGGGACGAGCTTTTTCAAATCGTCTTCGGCGTCCTGGAAGTAGCGGTCTTTCGAGCCGTCTTCCATCGCTTCCACCGAGCCCATGCCCCGGTAGGTTTTAAAGCGCCGCCCTTCGGCGATGATGATTTCGCCGGGGGCTTCTTCGGTGCCCGCCAGCAGCGAGCCGACCATCACCGAACTGGCCCCGCCCGCGAGCGCCTTCACCATGTCGCCGGAGTAGCGGATGCCGCCGTCGGCGATGACGGGTACGCCGGTGCCGAGCAGGGCTTTGGCCGCTTCGTACACCGCCGTGAGCTGGGGCATTCCCACGCCCGCAATCACGCGGGTGGTGCAGATGCTGCCCGGCCCGACGCCCACCTTCACGGCATCGGCGCCGGCGTCGGCCAGCGCTTTGGCCCCTTCGCCGGTGGCCACGTTGCCCACCATCACGTCGAGGGTGGGGAAGGCCGCTTTTACCGTTTTCAGCGCGTCGATGACGCCCTTCGAATGGCCGTGGGCGGTGTCGATGCTCACCACGTCGACGCCCGCTTTCACGAGTGCCCCCACGCGGTCGAGCAAATCGGGCGTGACCCCTACCGCCGCGCCCACGCGCAGGCGACCGAATTCGTCTTTGCAGGCGTTGGGGTGGCTTTTTTTCTTCAAAATGTCTTTGTAGGTAATCAGTCCGACGAGCCGGTTGTCGGCATCGACGATGGGCAGTTTTTCAATCCGGTATTCCTGCAAAATCTCCTCGGCCTGTTGCAAATCCACGCCTTCGCGGGCGGTGACGAGTTTGTTTTTCGTCATGATGGCCGTCACGGGGCGCGAGAGGTCGGTCTGGAAGCGCAGGTCGCGGTTGGTGAGGATGCCGGTGAGCTTGCCTTCGGCGTTGACGACCGGGATGCCGCCGATTTTAAAATCCCGCATGATGCGGGTGGCGTCGGACAGCGTGGAGCCTTCGCTGAGGGTGATGGGGTCGAGAATCATCCCGCTTTCCGAGCGCTTCACCTTCCGCACTTCGTCGGCCTGGCGGGCAATGCTCATGTTTTTGTGAACGATGCCAATACCGCCTTCCTGGGCCATGGCAATCGCCATGTCGGCTTCGGTGACGGTGTCCATCGCCGCCGAGAGCAGGGGAATGTTGAGCCGGATGTTCCGGGTCAGGTTGGTTTCGGTGCGGGTTTCGCGGGGGAGAACTTCCGAGTAGGCTGGAAGCAGCAGGACGTCGTCGTAGGTAAGGGCCTCGTAGAGAAACTTGGAGGGGTCGAGCATGGCAAATACCAGAGGGGGGTGAAGTGGTTATTTGCCGGACGAAGGTACGGGAAAAGTTGGGGTTTGGAAAGGGGTAACAAAAGCTTAATGGATAAGGGCCGGGGCTACGGGCTATACGGCAGCTTTACCCACTGGTAGCCCGCAAACACGCCCAGCCCCCCCGACACGTTGGAATACACCGGCTGCGGCTCAGCGAAGGGGTTGCCCTGCGCATCCCGTTGTTTCTCGACGGTGGTGTAATACTCGTAGTAGGCGGCGTCGGTGGTAGCCAGGTATAACTCGAAGGTTTCCGGCGAGGTTGAGGGGGAAGAATCGCGGTAAATCGTGTACCGCCCCGCGTTGAGCCATTCCCCGTCGCGGCCTGCGTCGGTAAGGTAATTGGCTAAGAAGCCGTAACGAAAGGTGTTGCGGGGGTTGCTCTGAAACACCTGCGTACGCCAGCCTGTCAGGGCGTAGTAGTTGGGCTGACCGGGCTGGTCGCGCACCCGCAGTGAAAACGTGGGGCGTTCGCGTCCGTCCACCAAGAGGGTGTCCTGGGTGAATTCCACCTGAGCAGGAGTCAGGTTTTGAGCGGGTACGGTGCAGCGGGCCTCAGCGCGCAGCCCGGCGGGGGTGCTGACTCGTAGCGTGTAGGTTTGGCCCGCCTCAATGGGGAACTGCCGGGCGTCGAGAAAATATCCGTTTACCGAAGGCAGACCGTTGGGCTGGCGGATGGGAAGGGTAGCAAACGGCAACGTGACCGTGCGGTTGCCGTTGCTCAGTTCCACGCGGGCGTCAGGCAGAATGCGGCTGTTGACGTCGGTTTGGTCGATTTTCCCGATGGAAGGGGCCGTTTTCATCACCCGTACTTCAATGAGCGTGTCCTGCGGACTGATGAACGACTCCAGCACCAACCGCTCGGTGTAGGGAATCGTATAGTCCTGAGTCACGTCGGTATCGCAGGCCAGCAAACCGAGGACGGCGAGGGCAACCAACAGGTTTTTCATGGTCAAAACTTGAAGTTGTAACTAAACGCGGGAATGAATCCAAAGATGGAATACTGAATAAGTCGGTTGTTGGATTGTCCGTTGCCGGAATACTGCGATTGGATGTCGTAGAAAAACGGGTTTTTCCGCCCGTAGGCGTTGTAGACGCTGAATTCCCACCATTTTTCGTAGCGCC
The DNA here is from genome assembly GCA_964244295.1 of uncultured Cytophagales bacterium. Lineage (GTDB taxonomy): Bacteria > Bacteroidota > Bacteroidia > Cytophagales > Spirosomataceae > JAJAZB01. The sequence continues at coordinate 153,347 of CAXTIG010000004.1, read as the reverse complement.
GCTTGCGGGCGTGGAGTTGAATGCCCAGGTCGAGGCGGTGGTAGGGCGCGGCCCGGAAGCTGTTGCGCTCGCCGTAGTCGTACACGGTGCCTCCGAAAAACTGCTCGCCGGGGCGCTGCCCCACCCGGTTGGGTGTAGCCGGGTAGGTAGCGCGGGGCAGGTTGAGCGCGTTGCCGGTGCCGTACACCCAGGTGGCCGAGAGCGTCACGCGGGGGCTGGCTTTGTACATGGCCACCACCGAAGCGTCGTGGCGGCGGTCGTACTTGGCCCAGAATTGTCGGCCCCCGTTGAGGTCGGCGAACTGCTGCGGTATCCAGGAGAGCGTGTAACCCACCCAGCCGGTGAGCCGCCCGGTTTTGCGCTGCACGAGCAATTCGGCCCCGTAACTCCAGCCCCGGCCCTGGGCCACGTTGTCTTCCCAGGAGCGCTGCCGGGCATTCTCCTCGGCGGTTCCGGCGGCGTCTTCGATGCCGTTGTCGAGCAAAAAAGAAGCCCCTTCGCGCAGGGAGACGATGTTGTGCATTTGCTTGTAGTACCCTTCGAGCGTGACGGCCAGGGCCTGCCGGGGTAAATCTTTGGCCAGGCCCAGCGCCGCTTGCCAGGAGCGTTGGGGTTTGAGGCGGTCGGTGCTGGGCACCCACAAATCGGTGGGCAGGCCCGCGCCGGAGTTGCTGAGCAGGTGAACGAACTGGTTCATCCGGGCGTAACTGGCTTTGAGGGCCAGGTTGCCGGGAAAGGTATACGCGGCGGCCAAACGCGGTTCGGGGTTGAAATACGCTTTTCCTTCCGTAGAAAAAACACTCATCCGCAGCCCCGCGTTGACGCGCAACGGGGCGAAGGGCCGCCAGGTGTCTTCGGCGTATAGGCCCGTTTCGAGGGCGTCGATGGGCCGGACGCTCCGGCGGAATTCGTTGTTTTCGGTGTCGTTGAGCACCACGGCGCTGGGCGTGAAGCGGTGGGTGGTCACGGCCCCGCCAAACTTGATGCTGTGGTTGGGCGAGGGCAGAAAATCGAAGTCGGCCTTGAGGCCCCAGTCGCGGATGCCGGAGGAGTAACGCAGGTTGAACTCGTCCACCGGGTCTTTGTCCTGGCTGGTGGTCAGGAACTGGTAGTTGCTGAAAATCAGGGAGACGTTACCAAAAAGTCGCTCGTTGTACAAATGATTCCAGCGGAGCGTGCTGGTGGCGTTGCCCCAGCCGATGGCTCCCTTGCTTTCGTAGCCGCCTTCTTTTTGCCGGAAATAAAAGTTGTCGCGCCCGAAGTAGCCGCTGAGGTAAAGCTTGTTTTTTTGCCCGAAATCGTAGTTCACCTTCGCGTTGAGGTCGTAGAAATAGTAGCCGCCCACGCCGTCTTCCTGCTTCAGAAAAGGCCGGGCCAGCACGTCGATGTACGTGCGCCGCCCCGACACCAGGAACGAGCTTTTATTTTTCCGCAACGGCCCTTCGAGCGTCAGCCGACTCGAAATCAGTCCGATGCCACCCTCACCGTGGAGCTTCTCGCGGTTGCCTTCCTTCATCTGCATGTCGATGACCGACGACAGCCGCCCGCCGTACCGGGCCGGAAAGCCGCCCTTGATGAGTTCGACGCTCTTGAGCGCGTCACCGTTGAAGACCGAGAAAAACCCGAACAGGTGGTAGGCGTTGTACACCACGGCGTCGTCGAGGATGAGCAGGTTCTGGTCCGGCCCGCCGCCGCGCACGTACAGGCCGCCGTTGCCCTCGCTGCCTTTCTGCACGCCGGGCATGAGTTGCAGCACCTTCAGCACGTCTTTTTCGCCCAAAAACGCCGGGATGGTTTTAATCTGCGCAATCGGCACCGACACGCTCGACATCTGCACGGTTTCGCTCACGGGGCGGTTCAGTTCGCTTTCGCCCTTCACCACCACCTCGCCCAGGGTCTGGCTTTCGGGGCGGAGGTCCACGTTGCGCTCCCGGTTTTGCGTCAGGGTTTCGCGCCGGGTTTCGGTGGCGTAACCCACGAACGAAAACTGCACGCTGAGGCTGTCGGTGGCGGGCAGCGTGAGGGAATAAAACCCGTATTTGTTGGTGGTCGTACCGGTTTTCAGGGCGGGCAGGTACACGCTCACGCCGGGCAGCAACTCGCCGCTGCCGTACTCGCGGACGTAGCCGCTGAGGGTGGCGCGGGTGGGTGTTTGGCCTATGACAAGCGGTGGGCAGGTCAGGAGCGTTAGCACCCCAAAGAAAAAATAACGAAAAGCCATACCGAGTGAATTTCTCTAAAAAAACGAACGCCCCGCTGTATAACGGGACGTTTAGAAAATTATTGAAAAATATAAGAAACACCTCATTTTTTAGGCAGAAGGACGCGTATACCAAATTGGATTTTAGTACTTTTTTTCAAATCTTCTCGACCGATTTCTATACCATATCGAATACCTGCTTTCGCCTCAAATGCAATAAATGAATTGATAAAATACGCGCCCCCAACGGCAATTTCACCCCCTAAGTTTTTCCCCTGAAATGAACGAGTTTGAGAAGCATACTCCGCCTTCGTTTTAGTAAGCGTATAGTCAATACTTAAATTAATAAAGGGTTTAATTCGGGTACTGAGAAAATAAAATTGTACAAAAGGAGCCACGCCGGTCGAGGTCAGGCCGATTTTTTTTATCAGGTCGGTCGATCCTGGTGATGAAAACCCATTGGTGTATTTTGTAACATCGCTCGTAATGGGGAAACGAATTCCAAGCAAGACATTATAATCAACAAATAATCCGACTTCTGGAACAGTTTCTATTTTAATCTGGTTGCCGTCTACAAGGCTCAATTTTTGATTATTGTAAAAAAAATTTCCACCAACTGACCATATATTCTTATCGGTCTGGGCAAAGCAATTATTCAAAGAAAAAACTATTATGATAAAAAAAACAAAGAAGCTTTTCATGGTAAGTTGATGATTAACGATGTTTCTTATCTAACTAGTCGGACTAAGCGGCTTTCCTGCCGCTTAGTCCGACTAGTTAGAATTATGGTAAGTACTGAGTGCAACTCCGGGTTTGATTATCTTGGCAGTTACCAGAATGGGTGGTAGAAATATTTTTGTACCTGTCATCACAAGCTATACCCTGACAGGTTGTCGGGAAACTTACTTCTGCATATCCTTCATTGGAGCGTGTTTCGTTGAAAGGAACAGTAACACCAGTAGTAGCATTATAAATACTTCCACTTACTGATATTTGGGAAATATTGTTTGTAAACCAAGCACCAAGGACACGACTCTGATGCTTGGTCATCACAACTACATTCGTGTAGTAAAGAAAGCTCCCAAAATAATATACACCATAATCAATATCTCCAGCTAAACGCCTCTTCGAACCGTTATATGAATAGCTTTGAAGGCAATTTATACTTTCTTCGTTTGTTCGAAGATTTCGAGTAGTACTTTCAAATGTTTTACGAATAATAGGAACAACTTCTATCCCTTGCTCTAAATTCGTCTTAGTAAAAGATGCCGCCTCTTTAAGTTTGCGAGCGTTTTGGTTTCTCACGATGAAAAATTTCTCGTAAGTAAATCTGTAGGCATCTTTAGCTATGTAAAATATACCATCCTTGCTAACTAAAGTTGCTAATAGAGGGTCACTGACGGTTCTCTTTACCTCTCTGTCTTCACCATCGCCAACGAAAGTTATGAATCCTGAATAACTATCAGGGATCTCCTGTAGTCTTTCGTTAGAATGAATAAAATTTTTATATGCATTCCTAACGGAAGTAAAGCCGGGAAATTGCTTCTCCCAAGTATCTAAATCAATCTTTTTGTCCTTAAGACCCCAAAGCGTTTGTTTAAACACTTCTTCATTTGAAAACATGAGGCTGCCGTTCACAACAGAAATAGAACTCGACAGTTTTTCGTCTGGCTCTGTAAATTTGCTCTGACAAGCCCACAGCACAAAAGAAAGCACAGTAACGATAGCGAGCGTCATGTACACACGACGAACAAGCTGGGTAGAAAAAGTTTTCATACCTTTGAAACGGGTTAAAATTGGTAGATAATTTTAGCCTACGAGCCTCGTCTCCCGTCGGGTCCAATCGTGCGGGAGCGGGGCTTACTTGCGTACAAAGGTGGAGGCTGTTCAGCCATTTGTCAATCCCGGAAAAACCGGGATTTTTGCTGCCGGTTTTTCCGGGAGACACCTACCAGCTTGCGGTTTAATGTACTATAAATCAAAGCATTCTACCCCCCCCCCCCCTTTTTTCTGCGCGTAAGCAATGGCTTCTTTCAGCAAAGCACTCCCACCACCGGTGATGCCTAATTTCCTGCGTATGTTTTTGCGGTGACTTTCCACGGTATTCTCGCTGATGAAGGGTAGAATTCGCCGGGAAATTTCATGGGTGCTCTGGCCCTGACCGATGAACTCGAAGATTTCCAATTCCCGCCGACTCAGGCCCCGGTAGCCGCTGGGTTCGTTGTCGATGGCCTGCAAGGCCACGTCGAGCAGGCCACCGAGCAGGTTTTGGCTCAGACATAATTCCCCCCGCAGCACACTCCGAACGCAGGCGAGGAGTTCGTCCGGCCCGGCATCGCAGTGGAGGTAGCCCAGCGCTCCGAGACGAAAGGCATCGAGGGCGGCGGCCGGGTCGGGATTGGTGGTATGAACGACGAACCGCGTTGGCACCTCCCCGGCGGTCAGTCGTTTCAACACGCCTACCGGGGCTAGACCCGGCAGGTCGCAGGCCAGAATGGCCACCGTGGGCTTTAGCAATCGGATGGTGTCGAGGGCTTGCAACCCGTCGAATACGGGCGGTAAGACGATAAAATCCTGGGCTTGAAGAAGGGAAACGGCAGCGGCGGAGCGGGTGGCATCGCGGCGCGCGACGAGCAATGTGGGCGGTAGGGCGGTCATGTAGTCAGGTGATGAAGATAGCGGTTCGCGCAAGGAAGCCACTTTCAACCACAGCATCAAGCCGTTCGATCAATTCGCTAACCGTGCCGACTGCCAGGCCACCATCTGCCAACGCCCGTTGCGGCGGGCGTACACGTCGGTGTAGCGCAGGCGCAGGTCGTTGGTGTTGCCGTTCACCACAGCGGTGGTTTTCATTTGCCCCGTCACCACGGCCAGGTCAGAGCCGTAGAGCCGCACCGTGTCGGCGCTGATTTCGATGGCTTGGTACACCTGTTTGCCCGAGGCGATGGACTCGACGAAAGTCTTTTTGCTGTCCTGGTTACCGTTGGAATGGGTGTACACCAGGTCATCGGCAAGGATGTCGTTCAAAGCTCTCGTGTCTTTGGTGAGTTGGGCGTCGAAGCGGCGCTTCTCCAGCGATTTGATTTGTTCGGTCGCACTCTGGCCATTGGCGTTGAGGTACAGCAGGCAGGCCGCCAGCGAGAGGAGGAAAGAGGTGAGGGAAGCGAGGGTGGTTTTCATAGTGAAAAAGTCAAGCCCCCCGAAGGGGGCTTTTCGTTGCGTCAACGTTTTTAAGCCCCCTTCGGGGGTTGGGGGGCTTTTTTACCTCAGTTTCAACGTCACCAGCGTAATCACGGCCAGGATGATGCCCACAATCCAGAAGCGGGTGACGATTTTGGGTTCGGCGTAGCCTTTTTTCTGGAAATGGTGGTGCAGCGGCGACATGAGCAGAATCCGCCGCCCCTCGCCGTAGCGTCGTTTGGTGTATTTGAAATAACTCACCTGGAGCATCACCGAGAGGAGTTCGACGAAGAAAATGCCGCACATTACCGGAATCAGCAATTCTTTCCGAATCACGATGGCCAGCACGGCAATTACCCCGCCGAGCATCAGGCTGCCGGTGTCGCCCATAAACACCTGCGCCGGGTAGGAATTGTACCAGAGAAAACCCACGCAGGCCCCCACGAAGGCCGCGCAAAACACGACCAGTTCGCCCGAATACGGGATGTAAAAAATGGTGAGGTACTGCGAAATCACCTTGTTGTTCGACACGTAGGTGAGCACCCCCAGCGTGATGCCGATGATGACCGACGTACCCGCTGCCAGCCCGTCGATGCCGTCGGTGATGTTGGCCCCGTTGCTCACGGCGGTGATGATGAACGTCACCACGAGCACGTACAAAATCCAATCGTACTGCGGGGGCAGCCACGCGTCGGGCAGGATAAGGCCGTAGTCGATCTGGGTGTCTTTGAAAAACGGCACGTTCGTCAGCAGCGATTTCACGTCGGTGTACTTGGTCACCTGCTCGTAGCCGTTGGGCGTGGCGATGCGAGCGCGCTCGTAGAGCCGGACTTTCACGTCGTCGTGGAAGTGCATCGTCAGGCCCACGATCAGCCCCAGGCCCACCTGCCCCACGATTTTGAAGCGCCCCGCCAGGCCCTCCTTATTTTTTTTGAAAACCTTGATGTAATCGTCCAGAAACCCGATGAGGCAGGTCCAGAGCGTCGAAACGAGCAGCAGAATGATGTACACGTTTTCGAGCCGGGCGAAGAGCAGCACCGGAATCACGAGCGCGGCCACGATGATGAAGCCGCCCATCGTGGGGGTGCCTTTTTTCTGCATTTGCCCTTCGAGGCCCAGGTCGCGGATGTCTTCGCCAATTTGCAGCCGACGCAGCCGGTCGATGATGCGCTTGCCGAAAATAGCCCCGATGAGTAGCGACGTGAATACGGCGGCCCCCGCCCGGAAGCTCAGAAACTGGAATACCCCCGCGCCGGGGAAATTGAACTGCTTGTCGAGGTATTCGAAGAGGTAAAACAGCATCCGGGGAGGGTAGGGGGTGGCAGCGGGTAAAATTAGGCAAAAACCGTAGTTTTGAAGAAAAAGAACGAGAACGAAATGGAAACGGCCCAATTGAAAGCACGCATCCACCAATGGGTGGATGAGGTAGACGACCCCGAAACCCTCGAAGAAATCGCGGCGTTGCTACGCCCCAGCGAAACCCCCGACCCCGACGAAGACACCGACGAGGAGGTCATCGAAAACCTGCGCGAAGCCTTCCAGGAAATGCGGCGGGTGGAGCGGGGGGAGGCGAAAACCATCCCGATGGACGAATTAATTGCTGATTTGAAGCAGTATGAAAAAGAATTACAGCGTAACGGCCATTGAATCGTTTCGGCGCGATGCCCGGAAGCTGATTAAAAAGTACCGCTCCATCTCCAACGAAATCATCGTCTTGAGCGAAGCCCTCGCGGAGAATCCAACGATGGGTACTTCGCTGGGCGACGGCGTGTACAAAATCCGCCTCCGCATTGCCAGCAAGCAAAAGGGCAAGAGTGGCGGGGCGCGGGTGATTACCTGCGTGAAGGTGGTAAGAGAAACGGTTTTCCTGCTTTCCATTTACGACAAATCGGAGCAAAGCGACATTGCCGACGAGAAAATCAAGGAGTTGATGGAGGAAATTCCCGGAGCCGAATGAAAAAAATAATCTTGTTTTTGAGCGTCTGCCTGCCCCTCCTCGCCCCCGCCCAGCGCCGCCAAATCTACTCGCCCGAAGCCCCGCCGCCCATCGGGCCGTACAGCCAGGGCGTGCTGGCGGGCAATACGCTGTACGTGGCCGGGCAAATCGGCCTCGTCGGCAGCACGGGCCAACTCCAGAACGCCAGCATCCGGGCCGAAACCACCCAGGTGATCAACAACCTCGCCGCCATCCTCAAAGCGGCCAGCATGGACTTTTCGCACGTGGTGAAAGTGACGATTTACCTAAAAGACCTCGCCGATTTTGCGGCGGTCAACGCCGTGTACGCCGAGTTTTTCAAGGAAAATCCGCCCGCCCGCGAAACGGTACAGGTGGCGGCGTTGCCGCGCGGGGCGGCGCTGGAAATTTCTTGCGTGGCGGTGAAGTAAGCGGCGGGTTATTCCGGCACAAACTGAATCAGGCCCTCGTTCGTCGCCGCCCAGAGGCGTTTGCGGGCCTCGAAGGTGAGGTCGTAAAAGGCCCGGCCTCCCCCCGTTTTGGTTTTGGGAATAAATTCGGCCCAGCGCCCATCGTACCGGCTGAGGGTCAATAAACCACCCGCCCAGGGCCGCCCGGCGGCATCGGTCGTAACGGAAAGGGGGAAGAACCCGTAGCCTTCCGGCGAGAGAAGAAACGACTCGAAACGCACGCCGTCAAAGCGGACGACGGCATCCAGCTTTTCTCCCGAACTTTCAAAAAGGCCGTTGTACGGCACCAGCCAGAGGTCGCCAAAGTCGTCGGTGTGGAGCCGCCCCACTTTCTGGTAGGGCATTCCAAGCGTGTCTTTCCGGAAAACGGTCCAGCCTTGCGCCGTGCGGCGCAACAACCCGCGTAACCGGGTGCCGACCCAAAGCGTCTGCTTGCCGTCCACGAGCAAGTCGCTTACCTCGCCGGTGGTGAGGGCTTCCGGCGCGGGCTGCTCCTGCCAGCGGGTGCCGTCGAACAAAAACAGAATATTCTGGCCGGGTGCCGTCACCCTCGTCGCTACCCAGACGTGCCCTTCGGTGGTTACGTCCACGGCCACGATGAAGTTGGAGGGAAATGGCGCATTGACTTTCGTAAAAACCCGCCAGGTGCTGCCGTCGAACCGCGCCAGGCCCCCGGTGGTGGCAATCCAGAGCGCCTCGTCGGGAGCGAGGGCCAGGTCGAGGATGCCGTTGGCGGGCAGGGGCGAATTCTGGGCGTTGAATACCCGCCAGTTCGTGCCGTCGAAACGGGCCAGGCCCCGGCTGGAGTCGCCGGCGAGGTGCCCCTGGTACGTGCCCGCCCACACGATGCCTCGCTTATCGACCACCACGCGGGAGACGGCGTTGCTCGGCAAGCCGGAATTTTCCTTCGTGTACTGCACCAACGAAGGCGGCGGCGAATTGGTCGGGCCGGGGCCGGGCGTTGGGAGGGATTTCCGACAGGCGATGACCAGCAGGCAAAGGGCGATGGAAGTAAAAAAGCGCATCGGTCGGGAGGGAATCGGTTCGTGGCGGAAACGGTGCTGACTTGTCAATTATTGCGGGTTGAAATGGGGGTTTTACTGGCGAACTTCTGGCTAGGTATTTAACCTAAATTGTGAGGTAGAATTAGGCAGCTTTCAACCCGACTGAACCACCCCGCCCCTCCGGGGCACCCCTCCTTTATCAAGGAGGGGAAACCTCCCCTGACTCCCCTCCTTGATAAAGGAGGGGTGCCCCGGAGGGGCGGGGTGGTTCGGTCGGGTTGAAAAGGCTCTCTTCTGACCACACAACTCGGGGTATTTAAATCAATTCGACCGCAAACGACGTTATCCAAACGCATCGACAAACACCCCGAACATGAACCTCCCGCGTCACATTTTCCTCCTCACCGCCCTCCTCATCGGAGCCTGTTCCGACCCGGATACCGGCACCGACCCGAACCCCACGCCTACACTTCCCACCACGCCCGTCGGCGGCTTCCGCACGCGCACGGTCATCGCCACGCTCGACGTGCCCTGGGAACTGACCTGGGGACCCGACAGCCGCCTCTGGACCACCGAGCGGCGCGGCGTCGTGAGTCGCATCGACCCCAACACGGGCGAAAAACAAACGGTACTCACCCTAAGCGACTGTCAGCAAACCGGCGAATCGGGCCTGCTCGGCCTGGCCTTGCACCCGGATTTTACCCAAAACCCCTTCGTGTACCTGGCCTACACCTACTCAAAAAGCGGCACCATCACCGAAAAACTGGTGCGCTACCGCTACGAAAACAACGCCCTCAGTCAGCCGACAATACTCCTCGACAACGTGGTCGGCAACACTTACCACGACGGCTCGCGGCTCCTGTTTTTACCCGACAAAACCCTGCTGATGAGCACCGGCGACGCGGGCAACACGGCGTTTCCGCAGAACAAAGCCTCGCTCAACGGGAAAATTTTGCGGCTCAACGCCGACGGCAGCATCCCGGCGGACAACCCCTTTGCCGGCAGCTACGTCTGGTCACTGGGGCACCGCAACGCGCAGGGGCTGCTACTCCACCCCAACGGCCTGGTGTACAGCTCGGAACACGGCCCGGATACCGACGACGAAATCAACGTCGTTCGCAAAGGCGGCAACTACGGCTGGCCCAACGTCCGTGGCCCCGTCGATGCCAGCGAACAGGCGTTCGCCCAGGCCAACAGCGTAACCGGCTCCATCCTCCACTGGACGCCCACCATCGCGCCCGCCGACCTGGCCTGGTACGCCGCCGACCGGATCCCGGCGTTCAAAAACAAACTGCTGATGGCTGTTTTGAAGAATGAAATGCTCGTGGCCGTCACCCTCAGCCCCGACGGCCTGACTGCCACCGGGCAGGAATCGTTTCTGCGAAACCAGTTCGGTCGCCTCCGCGACGTCTGCGTTTCGCCCGACGGGCGGGTGTTCCTGGCGACCAACAGCGGCAGCGCCAACACCCACCGGATTATCGAGTTGTCGGGGGCGGAGTAGGGGAGAGAAGTATAAAAAACCTCCCCCAACCCCGTCATTGCGAGCGCAGTCCTCCAAGATGAGCGAAGCGAGAATTGGAGGACGGAGCGAAGCAATCCCCTCCCGGAGACCAAGAGCGCATCGGGAAAGTACTTGGGTTTGGCTTCTTCGGTCTCCGGGAGGGGATTAGCTGCGCTGAATCTTCGATTTGCCGCGCTCCGGCGAATCGTTCTCGCTTCGCTCGCCCGGTTCGCCTCCGCTCGCAATGACGGGGTTGGAGGAGGCTTTTTCTTCCCCATTTTCTTTTTCCAACCCTTCCCACAACCACCCTAAAATCAATACCTTAGTCGGCCCGTCCAGCGCAGTACCCAACCCCACCGAAACCCGACGCTGCCGATGATTTCCACCAGTACCCCAGCCATCCCTTCCGACCCTTCCAAACCCACGCTCTACGCCCTGCTCGTGGGCATCAACGCCTACGAAAATTTCCCGCTCCGGGGGCCGGTCAGCGACGTGGCCGCGCTGGAGCGCTACCTCGGCGGCCTCTTCGATTTTAACCGGAACATCGCGGTGCTGACCGACGAACGCGCCACGAAAGCCGCCGTCGCACAGGCCTTCCGCGAACACCTCGGCCAGGCGGGCGCGGGCGACACGATTCTGTTTTATTTCTCCGGCCACGGCACCCAGGAAGGGGCCGATCCCGGCCTTTGGCCCGGCGAAGCCGACGGCCTGCTCGAAGCCATCGCCTGCCACAACGGCGGCGGGGCCAGTTCGCCCGAATTTTTGATCACCGACAAAGAGCTCCGCTACCTCCTCCACCAAGTGAGCCGGTCGGGGGCGCACACGCTGGCGCTGTTCGACTGCTGCCACTCCGGCGAAAACACCCGCAGCCTGCTCGAACTCACCGGGCAGGACGTGCGCGAGCGGAGCATCAGCGTCAATTTTCCCGCCCGGCCCTGGGAAGCGTTTTTGTTCAGCAACGAAATTTCGGAGGCGCATGCCCGCAGCCAACCGCTGGAAAGCTGGCTGCCGGAGGCCGACTACGTGCAGATGGCCGCCTGCGAATCGGACGAGAAGGCGCTGGAAATTGGCGTGGAAGGGGTTTTTACGAAAAATCTCCTCAACGTCTTGCGGGCCTCGGAAGGGGCCGTTTCCTACGCCGCCCTCCACGACCGCGTGCGGCAGTACATGCGCTTTGCCTACGACCAACGCCCCAAGTTGCTCGCCCCCCAGCGCGACGCCGAGGCGTTGATGAAAACGGGTTTTTTAGGTCGAATCCCCCGTTCCGACGCAGCCACGTCGGTGGAAGTAACCTACAATCCCAACCGGGGCTGGCTGCTCAACGCGGGTGCGTTGCACGGCTTGAAACCGGAGCAACGCGTGCCCTTGCTCGACGCAGCGGGTGCGCCGCTGGGTAGCGTGCCCCTGGCCTCGGTCGGCATCGACTACGCCCTGCTCGCGCCCGATCCGCTGCTGCCTCCGCCCGCGCCGGGTGAGCAGCCGGTGTACCGGGCTTTGCTCGAAAATCTGATGAAAACGCCCCTGCGCGTGTTTCTGGCGAGCCGCAACGGCTCGCCCGCCGACCAGGCCCAACTGCTGAACGGCTTGGTGGAAAAAGCCGGGGGCTGCTACCTGCCCGAAGACGACGAAGCCAAAGCCGACTACCGCCTGACCGTCCGCAACGGCTGGTACTTCCTGACCCGGCCCGGCGACGAGTTCCGGCCCCTGGCGAAGCCCGTGCCGGTGAGCGACCCGGAGGCCATTCCCACGCTGGTGAAGTACATCCGCCACCTGGCGCACTACGCGTACCTCAGCACCCTGCAAAACGTGGAGGCAGCGGACCCGACCGGGATTCAAATCGAGGTGCTGCCCGAAGGCGGCGGCCCGCTGCCCCTGCCCGAAGGCGACGACCCCACGCTGACCGTTCCCCTGCTGGCGCGGGGCGAAGTGCCCGACCGGGGCCGGGTGTGGGGCAACAACGTGGCCGTGCGCCTGACCAACACCACCGGGCAGGCCGTGTACGCCACGGTGCTGTACCTCTCGAACACCTTCCGCGCCTCGACGGCTTTTCTGGAAACCAACACGCTGCTCGAACCCGGTCAGACGGTGCAACTGGGGTTGAAACCCGGTAACGCCCCCGGCGCGGTGCGCGGCGCGACGGTGCCGCTGAGTTACAGCAGCCTTTCGGTGCAACACGACTACAACTGGCTCGCCGTGACGGAGCGGTTTCGGGTGATTTTGACGCCCAAAAACGACCACAGCCCCGACGCCTCCGGCGTACTTTCGGCCCCGACGCTGGCGTTTTTCAGCCTCAACCCGCTGCCCGATCCGCCCACCCGCGCCAAACGCGACAAGCCCGGCCTCACCCGCGACGACCTGCTTTCCGACCCGGCTCCGCTGGCGAAACCGCTGCCGGCCTGGTGGACGCAGTCGGTGAACCTGCGTTGGGAGAACCCGACTTTCAACCGGCTCGAAGCCGAGGAAGTACAGGCGATGCTGGAAGTGGCGGGCAACCCCGCCAGCGACGCCCTGGCCGACTGCGCCCTGGGGCTGTACTTCGACCTGAGCCGGGAAGCTCCGCTCGACGCCCGCTACGTGGTCAAACCCGAGTTGCTGGCGTACTGGCAGGAACAACAAACTCGGGGCTGGCTCGGCGATTTGACGTTTGCCCTGACGAGCCGGGTGTCGCAGGGGATTCGGAACCGGAAATTTTTTGACGATGAAAAACGTTTTCCCACCCGCCTGCGCGTACTGGCCCAGGGCGATTCCTGGTTTCAGTACCCTTTCCTGATTCGCGACATCATCGATTATTTGCAACTCAATTTTTTGGTGTACAGCGACTCGTCGTCGGGGAAAACGCTCGAAACCATGCAGCAGGACGGGGCCATCGCCGACACCATCCAGACCCTGAAAGACCGGCAGGCCCGGTTTTTCCTGGTCAGTGGGGGACTCAACGACGTGATGAAAGACTTCGGCAAAACCTTCCTCCGCGCCACGCCCGACCCCCGGCAAACCGGCCCGCGCCGGTTTTTGAACGACGCATTTTTCCAAACCCTCGACACCATCCAGGCGCAGTACGAGCGCCTGTTTGCCGCCGTGCGGCGCGAAACGCCCGGTGTCCACATCGTCACGCACGGCTACGATTACGTGTTGCCGGTGAATCAGGTTTCAAAAGGAGAAACCTGGCTGGCCCCGCAACTGGCCGCAGGCGGCATCCCCGACCCGACGGAACAGCAGGCACTCTTGAATTTTATCGTCGATGAATTAAACCAGCGTTTGATCCAGGCTTCGGCGACGTTTGCGGGCGAGGGCCTCAGCTACCTCGACGTGCGCCGGGCCATCAACCCGGCCTACTGGCACGACGAAATCCACCCCAACGACAAGGGCTTTCTGAGCCTGGCGCTGCGCTTCACCAGCCGGATGCGGAAGGTAGCTGCGGACTTTAGTCCGTAGCCGATAGCGGTAACGATTGTTTTTTCAGCAAGCGACTACGAACTAAAGTTCGTAGCTACCACACCATGCGGATTCACCTCCTCCTGCTTAGCCTCACCTTATCGCTGCCAAGCGGGAGCATTTCCGCCTTCGCCCAGTCCGTTGCCCGCAACCGCGCCAGCGAGGCCTCCCGGCTCGAACAGCAGCAAACCTGGGTGGCGCGGGGCAACGCGCTGATGCAGCAAAGCGCCTTCGTCGAGGCGTATTCGGCGTTTTTACTGGCGAAAAGCCTCGGTGCCCCAGGGATGTCCGACCGGATGAAAACCGCCCAGGACCAAAACCTGGCGCAGATTCGGAAAAGTGGCAACCGGCTACTTTTTCAGGCCAGTTTGCAGGAGGCGCGGGCGCTGGCCGAAGACAATTTGACCCAGAGCCTGCGCCTGCTGCACTTTGTCGATACCCACGCCCAAAGCCCCGCCGACCGCGCCGCCGTGCTCCGCACCCTGAGCGAAGTGACGACCAACTCCGACCAGTGGGTGTACGCCGACCGGATGGAACTCGACCCGACCCAGGACCCCCCACCCCTGCTGGCTTCCACGCCCGACGGGCGCTGGTTTGTGTTCAACCAAACCCTCTGGCAAAAACAGGGTTCGACGTACCGGAAAGGCTACACCTTCAGCCCCAGGGGCGGGGAGGTGCGGGCGGTTTTTTCGCCGAAAGGAAATTTCCTGATTTTTCAACAAGCCCAGGCCCGCGCCGACACCTTGCTGAGGCTGGATTCGGTTTCGGTCAAAAGCCGGGTGGCCCTCACGCCGGGTACCCAGGCCCGGCAGTACCAGTTTGCGCCCGACGAAGCGTATCTGCTGGGCACCGGGTGGGGACAAAAACCCGCTCTTTGGCAACTTTCCGCCCTGGCCCCGCCCCGCGCCCTGCCCGCACCCGGCGGGCTGGGCGAGCCGGTTTTTTCGCCCGAAGGCCACTGGCTGATGGCCTGGGTCGGTGAAGTAGCGCCCCAACGCGAATGGCGAGAAACGGGTGACGCCGTGCTGATGGCGCTGACCGGAACCGGCCTCCGGGTACTCGACACGCTGCGGCAGGTGATCGACTGGCGGTTTGTACCGGGGCGGCGGCAACTCGTCAGCGCCAGCAACGACGGGATTCGACGCTGGTTGCTGGAAGCCGACGGCCTCCACCTGGCGGACGAACGAACGGGCACCAACGCGGCGTACTCGTTGGCGCTGTGCAACGCGGACGAACTCATCGTGCGGGACGACAGGCAACAGAAACACCAGATTTATTTGCTGGAGGATTCGCTGAAAATGAACGAGTTGCGTGTCCCCGATTCGCTGAAAGCGGAATTTTACGCCTACGCTTCCCTTGAGTTTTCCGACGACGGTAAAAGCCTGCTTACCTTCCGTGTCGACCGGGAAAATTCCGGTATCGTTTGGAAAATAGTGGCCGGAACGTTGCGAAAATGTCACCGCTTTGCCCACGGGCTGGCCGGGAAGGGCCATCACTTTTCGCCCGACGGGCGGCTGCTCATCGTCAACTACACCGGGTCGGTGGCCGATAGCCTCTGGCGCATCAACGAGTCCGACCTGACGGGCCTGCACGCTTTCAACGGCGAACTCGACGCCGATAATCCCTCCGTCTGGTTTTCGCCCAACGGGCGCTACCTCGCCACGCATTTTCAAAATCAGTTTCAGGACGTACTCTGGCGGGTTTCGGAGCGCGGTCTGCAAGCCATCGCTACCTTCGAAGACAAGCTCCAGGCGGTGGCGTTCCTGCCCGACCAGGGCGTGGCGGGGCTGCAATTTACCCAACCGCAAGGGGTGGAGTCGTTCGCCTCGGCCTACGGCGTGCTGTTCGACCTGGGTTTTCAGCAAACGGCCCTGCCGCCCACCTACCGGTTTTCCGAAACCTGTTCGCTGCTGCGGTTCTCGCCCGATGGGCGCTACCTGCTCGCCCAGACCAGCGGCCAGACCCCCCGCCTGACGCTCTACCGCCTGGACGAGTGGTTTCTGACCCCGGTAGAAGCCATCGACCTGACCGTGAGCGAGGCGGTCGTTTCGCCCGATGGGCGCTACGTGCTGCTGCGGGGGGAGGAAAGCGGTACCGAAACCAGCCTCTGGCGCTGCGATGAGCACCTGCACCTGACCCGACACGCGGCCTTTTCGGGGCGGTTCCGCTCGGCCCGGTTTTCGCCCGACAGCCGGTTTCTGCTCCTCGACTACCCCAATTCGCCCAACCAGTTGGTGGCCCTGCGGGAGTCGGGTGCTGAACTCAGCCACACCTTCCAGCACCCGTTTACGGCGGTGGGTTTCCGGTTCTCGCCCGATGGGCGCTGGCTGGTGGTCGATTTCACCGGGTCGAGTGCCGACTCGCTCTGGCGGCTTACGCCGCAGGGCTTGGTACCGATGATGGCCTTCGACGGGCAACTCAACGGCCCCAGCGTGGATTTCTCGCCCAATAGCCGCTACCTGCTGGTCAATTTTTATGGAACCGAAATCCTGTACCTCTGGCAACTGGATGAAAAAAATCCGGTACTGGTGACGAACCTGGAGGGCGTCGGACGGGTCAACACGCTCCGGTTGGTAAAAACCGGTTCGGCCGACAACCTGGCTTTTCTGTACAGTTACTTCGACGTAAAACTGGTTACTTACCCAGACAACCACGACGTGGAAATCCGGCGCGTGGGATCCGGCCGGATCATTTCGCCGGTGTACGAAGCCGGAAACACCCTGTTTTTTGTCACCTACTCCGACCTGACCCGGCGGAAAACCCTGCTGGGCTACGACCTGAGCCTGGGGGAAATCACCGTCCGGCGCGACGTGAGCAATTGCCTCGACCTGATGGTCAGTGCCGACGGCACCGTGCGGATTGCCCTGCCGGAGGAGATTCAAAGTACGCAGCCCCCCCAAAAGGTGTTGCAACGCATCGCCAGCGGCGGCGTGGCCCCGATTACCCCCGATTTGGCTAACCGGTTTAGTCCGCGATGAAATGGATTTCGCTCAGGCGGATTGCAAATCCGCAGCTATCGGCGTCCGGACGGTTCGCCGCGCGATTGCAAATCCGGACGAGTGTCGGAGACGGTCACGTTGAGCGGAGCGGTCCGTCGCACGGTCGAAGCGCAACGGTCACGCTGAGCGGAGCGGTCCGTCGCACGGTCGAAGGACGACCGTTGCGCTTCGACCGTGCGACGGACCGCTCCGCTCAGCGTGACAGGCTCTTTCTTGTCTTTCTTCTCCTTCTCTCCTTTTTTTCTGCCAACGGGCAAAAAGCCCCGTCCCCCCTCGAACGCAGCACGCAATGGATAAAACAAGGCGAAACGCACCTCAACGGCGGCGACTACACGCGGGCCTACTCGGCTTTTCAACTCGCCAAAAGCTTGGGCGCTCAGGGGATGTCGGTCCGCATGGCCGAGGCCCAGCGCCGCAACCTGGAAAGCATCCGCCGGGCCGCCCGGCAACTCACCTTCCAGGCGGCTTTGCAGGAAGCCCAGACCCTGAGCAAAACCGACCTCACGCAGAGTTTACGCCTCTTGCAGTGGGCCGACCGCACCCTGGCCGACACCGGAGTAGCAGCCACCAGCCGGGCCGATCAGGCGGCGGTGCTGCGGGCCGTGACCACTGCCGTGGTGGGTTCGGAGCAGCCGCTCTACCTCGACACCGTCGGGGTTGGCCGGGGCAACCTGACCGTCCGGCTGCCGTTCCAGGCGTCGCCCGGCGGGCGGTTCGTGGTGTTCAACCGGGCGCTCTGGCAGAATGCCTTCGAGGGCCGGGGCCTGAAGCGCGTCCATTCCTTCGCCGATCCGAGGGGCCAGGGCTACGCCGTTTTTTCCGCCGACAACCGCTTCCTGCTCTGGGTGCAACCCGAAGGCAAAGCCGATACGCTCTGGGCCTTGGGCGACCGCCAACGGGCGGAACCCGTTCACGTGTTCACCCACGCGCCGTACCAGCAGGCACCGGTTTTTTCGCCCGACGGCCAGTTTTTACTGACGCAAACCCGCGAAAGCCGCACCCTCTGGCGGCTGGACGACGACTACCTCCGCCGCCCGCCCGTGCGGGTCGTACTGCCCCCGTTGCTGGCGGAGAAAGCGCAGATCGACGCGCAGTTCGCGCTGTTTTCGCCCGATAGCCGCCACCTGGTGCTGAGTGCTTCCCCGCCGCCCTCGTCGGCTCCCCGGATGATGTTGGGGGGCGGCGTCTTTTTTTTGGCGGATGGACGCGGGGGAAGCGGTGCGTACACCGCCGGTCCGAACTTGGCCCTCTGGCCGGAGTACGACGTTCGCAAACCCTGGCAGGGGTTCAACCCGCGCGAGACGCTGCCCAGCCGGGCCTACGCGCTTCGCCTGCCCGGAGCCGATTCGACGGGCGGCCCGGCGATTCACCCGCTCGATACCCTGGGGCAACTCGCCGCTGCCCGGTTCAGCCCCGACGGGCGGCACCTCATCGGGCTGACCGGGTGGGGTGGCCTGCGGTTGTGGTCGGTAACCGCGCCGGGTTTCCCGCTGAGTGATTCGCTGGGTGCCTCGGCGGGAATTCTCGACGTGACGGTGAAAAACGACCTGCTCGTGGCCCGGCTCGAAACCGGGGTGCGGGTGTACCGGATTCGAGCCGGAAAGCTGGTGATGGGGGGCGAGGTGCGCGGCGAGGCGTTGAAGGGCGGGGAGGAATTTTACCACGAAACCTCCGAAAACGGGCGCTTTCTGCTGACCTACGCCCTGCTGCGGGACGGTGTGAGCGAGAAATCTGAAACCCAGCCGGGCCAGGCTGGCTGGCCCACGCTCTGGAAAGTCGAGGAAACCGGGTTGAGTCGGTTTCACCAGTTCAGCCGTCCGTTTGCCATCCGGGGGCCGCATTTTTCGCCGCAGGGCCGGTACCTGGTGGCGGGCCTGAGCGGCAGCGCCCCCGACAGCCTCTGGGAACTCACCGAAACCGGACTGCGGGGCATCCACGCCTTCAAGGGCAAGCTGGGCCAACTGGCGCTGGGTTCGCTCGGCGTTTGGTTTTCCGAAAACGACGACGACCTGCTCACCCATTTTCAGGACAGTCAGCGCGACGCGGTCTGGGCACTCACCCCCGGCGGCTTGCAACCCCGCCTCACCCTGAGCGGCACCGTGCAGGACGCCGTGCTCGACCTGGCCCACGAAGTGCTCGTGAGCCGGGAGTCGCCCTGGGGCGAGTTGCCCTCCTCCGATTCGTACTTCGCCCTGCGACCCCTCGGCGCGCAGCAGCAACTGGTTCCCGCGCCGCAGTATTTCCGCGAGCCGTGTACGCTGGCCCGGTTTTCCGGCAATGGCACCCTGCTGGTGACGCAGTTCCGATCGGGCACCCCCGCCCTCGTGATTTGGAACGAACAGCCACTGCCCCAGGTCTGGCGGAGCTTAGTGCCGCAGCAGTTCAGCCCCATCGACACCCTGCACCTCGACGCCGAGGCGGTGGTGGTTTCCCATTCCGGCGATTACCTGCTGATCCGGCCCAAAACCGGCCCCAGCGAACTGTGGAAACGGCAGGACGAGCGCTTCGTTCGTCAGGTGGTTTTTGAAAAACGAAACTCCGAAGCGGTTTTTTCGGCGGGACAAGAGGCGCGGTCTCACGCCACGCCGGGGCAGGTGCGGAGTTTGCTGCTTTTGGGCTGGGAAGGCGGCGGTGGGCGGCTGATTGAACTCAGCAGCGGGGGCCTCCAGGTGCGGCACGAGTTCCCCGCCGCGTGGCGGTTCCGGCCCGGTGGCCTGCGGTTTTCACCCCAGGATCCCCGCTACGTGGTCATCGATTACGACAGCGCCGACGTGGCCGTGACCGGCCTGTTCGCGACCTGGGCCATCGACCGTCCCCTCCGGCTGGGCGCGCCCGTGGTGACGGGTTCGACGGCGGCCTTTGCGCCGCTGGGTCACGGGCTGGCCGTGTACACCGAAGCCCCGGAGTATCGGCAGCGGGCCGTACGGTTCGTGGACGTGTACCGGGCTTTTCCCCGCCCGCCCGACCCCAATTTCGATTCGCTCCGCGACCGCCTAGCGGCGGCGTACCGCGAGAACCGGAACCCGAACGTGTCGTTTTTCGAACTCTGGAATCGGTTTCGGGCCGATTCGATTTTTCCGGCCCGCATCACCCCGCCCGGCCCCGGAGCGCTGGCGCTGCTGGCCCGCTTCCGGCAAAAACCCGACTACGACTCGCTGCCGCCCATCCGTCGCCTCGAATGGATCGACCGCTACGGTTACCCCGACCGTCCGTTGTTGGTGTACAGCGGGGCCGATACCTACGGCGTGGAGTTGGGTAGTCCGGGGCAACCCGTGCGTCAACTGGCGCGGGGCACGCTGACTTCGCCCCTGATTGGCCTGCGGAATGGGTTGTTTTTCACTACTTTTAGCGCTACGGCGCAGCAGACCAGCCTGATTGCCTACGACACCGCCCTGAACGAACAAGTGATGAACACCGACGTGGGGCCGTACTTCGACCTGGCACCGGGCCAGAGCGGAAATGAACTGCTGCTGGTGAAACCAACGGGGATTGTCCGCTACCCCACGCCCGAAGCCGTGCTGGCGAACGTCTGGCGGCTCGCCCCGCTGAATCGGGGGTTGAGGGGAAAGTATACGGTGAAGTGAGTGAACAAAAAAATAATGAGCAGTAACCCTCCCCAGCGCGTCATTGCGAGCGGAGGTAATCCGATAAGCGAAGCGAAACTGGATTACCGGAGCGCGGCAATCCCCTACCGGAGACCGAGATAGCTACAGGCGAGAATGGTACTTGGCTTTAGCTCTCTGGCTACCGATGGGGGATTGCTTCGCTTCGGGTGAAACGCCCGCAGCGGCGGACCGCTTGCTTCGCGCGGCCTTTCACCCTCCGCTCGCAATGACGAGTCGGGCAGACGACATCAATAAAACCCACACCCCCATGACCACCGTCTTCCAGCACCGGTACGCCTACCTGATTGGGGTGCAGGACTACCGGTTCGTCAACAAGCTCGAAACGCCCTTGCGGGACACGCAAGCCGTTTCTTCGGCCCTCAGCCAGTACGGGTTTACGAGCAAACGCTACGACAACCCCGACCGGGCCGAAATGGAGGCGCTGCTCGCCGAACTCGCCACCTTGCCCGACCCGGAAACCTCCCAACTCGTGTTCTACTTCGCCGGGCACGGGAAAGGCGTGGAAGTGAGCGATGAGGACGGCCAGCGGCAGTCGGTGCAGGGTTACGTGCTGCCGGTCGATGCGCAGGCGGGGGCCTTGGAAACCACCGCCATTTCGATGGAGGCTATTGCCGGGGCGGTCAGTGCGTTGCGGTTTCCACAGGTACTGCTCATCCTCGATTGTTGCTACGCGGGGATGTTTCGCCAGGCCAGCTCGCGCTTCCGCGATTTGCTCGACGAGGCCGAGGCCCCGCTTAAGAAAATCAAACTCGAAGAATTCGACTACTACACCCGCTACCAGGCCCGGCAGGTGTACACCTCCACTGCCTACAACCAGAAGGCCCTCGACTCGTACCAGAGCGGCGCGGCCACGCCGGTGCCGAACCCGCTCTCACCCTTCGCCGAGGTGCTCTGCCAGGCCCTGAACGACCCGGCCACCGTCGACAACCGCGACGGGGTGATCACCATCGCCGAACTTCAGACCTACATCCACCGCCGCCTCAGCGGCCTCGCCGGGGGGCAGCAGCACGAGCAAAACACCTGCGTGTTTACCCTGCCCGAACACGAGGGCGGCGAGTTCGTGTTTCTGACCGAGTCGTTCGACTACGCCAGCCTGGAATCGCTCGGCGACGCGCAGAATCCCTACAAGGGCCTCCAGTCGTACGAACCCAAAGACGCGGCCCTGTTCTGCGGGCGCGAGCAGGCCGTGAAAGACCTCCGCGAACGCTGCGCGCAATTCGGAGAACACCCGCTTCAGGTGGTGGTGGGGGCGTCGGGCAGCGGCAAATCGTCGCTGGTGAAGGCGGGCGTGGTGCCGCACCTGAGTCCGAAGCCGCTCATCATCCGGCCCGGCCTCGACCCGCTCGCCAGCCTGGCCGCCGTGCCCGCGCCCGAAGGCGCGCCGCCCGTGCTGGTGGTCGATCAGTTGGAGGAACTCGTCACCCAGGCCGACAACCGCCGCGATGCGACGTTGATCCCGACATTTTTCAAAACCCTGTTCGGGTTGTACGAGCAAAAAAAGGTGAGCGGCATCCTCGGCACCCTCCGCATCGAATTTGTCGACCCGCTCAAAAAAGCGGTCGAAAGCCTGCGGCCGGGCGGCTGGCAACAGTACCCGGTGCCCGTGCTCGACGTGGACGATTTGCAGGACATCATCATCACCCCGGCGCTGCGGATGGGCTGGTTTTACTACCCCGAACGGAGTTTGGTGGCCCGCATCATCCGCGAATTTCGCCTCTACCCCAACGCCCTGCCGCTGCTCTCGCTGACGCTCGACGACCTGTTCCGCCGCTGCGCCGGGCGGAAGGACCGCACCATCAAGGAAGAAGATTTCGTGGAAATCGGGGCGGTGCTGAAGGGAAAAGAATCGGATTTGAAGGCCGTCACCACCGCGTCGGGCGGGGCCATTTCCGACGAATTCCGGCAAAACCTGCTGCGGCGTTTCGTCACGTTTCAAAACGGCGAGTACGTCCGGCGGCGGGTCACGGCGGGCGAACTGCTCTTCGAGCCGGCCCAGAACGAAGCCCGCCGGGCGCTGCTGGAGTTTTTGGCTAAAAACCGCCTCATCAACGAAGTAAAGCAAAGCGGCCCCCAGGCCGAATTTCGCGAACTGGCCCACGAGGCGCTCATCCTGGCCTGGGAACCCTTCCGCGCCCTGCGCCCGGAGCAACTCGCCCAGCGGGTCGAACTGGCCGAGGCCACCCGCCGGTACTTCACGGGGCTGCAAACCCAGAGCCTTTCGGATCTGGAAAAAACGCCCGAAGCCGAGCGCGACGAGGTCTGGCAGGGCAACCCCACCGACCGGAATCCGGAGGTCACGCGGTACTCCAACGCCCAACTCCTCAGCCTGCTGCGGGCCACCAAACCCGGTCCCGCCCAGGCCCTGACGAAGACGCACTCGCGCTGGCAATGGCTGCGCAGTGCGCTGGGATTCAGCGGACGCACGTATTTTTGGGTGTTTCTGACGTTCCGGCGGAACTTCGGCTCGCTGGCCTGGGTGTCGGATCCGGAGCGGCGGTTTTTGCGGAAAAGCCTGGGGGGCGTGCGCCGCACCCGGCTGCTGACGCTGGGTTTTTTGCTGGCGCTGATTTCAAGCAGTACGGTGGTGTTGGAAATCAACCTCGAAGCGGAACGCCAGGCCGAACTGGCCCGGCAACGCGCCGCCCTGACGCAACTTCAGAACAGCATCACCGCGATGCTCAACTCAGGAGACCGCCTGGCCCTGGGCAACTCGTTTACGGAAGCCATCCGCCAGTACGGCCTGGCGGATGGCTTGGTGGTGAAAAGCCAACCCATCAGCCCCGATAGCCTGAAGCCGTTTTTTGCGGGCATCCGCCAGCAAGCCGCCCGCCGAACCGCTCTGACCCGGCAGCAGGAAGCCGTGTACCGCTTCGTGAATGGTCGGCTGAGAAAAGCAGACAGTCTGGCGCGGGAGCCCTTTCGAGGGGCCGTGCCCGAAGTGGCCGCGCTGTGCCAGCAGTACCCGGTATTCGTGCAGGCGCACCAGCTTTACCGGGAGGTGGAACAAAAACTGGCGACCGCCCAGGACGTATTTCCCGATGATTTTAAAAACAACTGGAACGCCCTCAACGACCAGGCCAGCGGCGGCCTCAACGTGACGAGTATTCAACTTAAAAACCTGAAAACCAGCAGTCAGGACATCAGCGAAAGCTACGAACTCAACCAGCAACCCGCCCTGGCCCGCAAGTACGCCGACATGGGCCGGGCGGTGGAGGCGTACCTCAATCAGCGGGTGAGTCCCGCCGGGCCAACGCGCAGCGGTTTAGTCACGCGGGGGTCACCCTGAGCGGAACGGTCCGCCGCTGCGGTCGAAGGGTGTGCGGTGGGCCAGCGCTGACCAGCCGCACACCCTTCGACCGCAGCGGCGGACCGTTCCGCTCAGGGTGACCTTCGCAAAAAAACATTTAGGAATCTCAACCTCCCCACCCATGACCCCACCCGTACCCACCCTCTGGACCGATGAATTTCTCGACGCCAAGCGTAAAATCGGCGACCCGCTGGCCGACGCGGTGATTACGGCCATCGGGCAGTACAGCCAGCGGGCCGAAGTGGACCAGCTTTTCCGGCTCCTGGCCCGCAACAACACCTACACCGAGGTCACGTTTGCGGGGCTGCACCCGGCGGTGCAGGAGGCGCTCCGCACCTACTTCAGCCAGTCGGCGCGGCTGCCCGACTGGGCCGACCTCGACCGGGTCAACTTCGCCACGGTGTTGTTCGAGGAACATTTGCCAAAAATCCTGCTCATCCTCCACTGCAAATCGCTGCCCATCAGCTACACCTGCCGCAAGGGCGCGAAGGTGCTCCACCAGGCGGGGCGGATGCTCGTGCGCGACGGCTCGCTGCGGCCCTTCACCCGGCGGCTCTACGAAACGGCGCAGTTTGTCGATAACCTTCTCACGGCCAACGGCTTCGACGTGACGGGCAACGCCATCGTGACCATCCAGAAAGTGCGACTGATGCACGCGGCCATCCGCTTTTACACCAAACAGCACGGCTTGGACATTTTGGAAACCGGCCAGAACGTACCCTGGGACGTGGCAGAAATGGGCGAACCCATCAACCAGGAAGACCTCGCCCTGGGTTTGATTACCTTCGGCACCACCATCGTCGAAGGGCTGCGCCAACTGGGCATCGACGTGTCGCCGGAGCAGGAGGACTGCTACCTGCACCTCTGGCAGGTGGCGGGGCACGTGCTGGGCATTCAGGACGACCTCATCGCCCGCAACCAGGCCGACGGGCTGTACCTGCTCGACCGGATGATGACCCGGCAGGCCGAACCCTCGGTGGAAGGCACCGAACTGACCGAAGCCTGCATCCTGTTTCTGGACGATAAATTTTCGGTCGGGCCGTTCAAAAAAACGTTTACGCCCCGGCTGATGCGGTTTTTTGTGGGCGATGCCTCCGCCGATTTACTGCGAATTCCGGAAAAACCCGGCCAGACGGCGGAAGAGGCAGCGGCGGCGGATGCGGGCCTGCGGCTGAAAGGCCAGCACCTCGACGAAGCCGCCGAGCGGAATTTGCTCCTCAAACTCCTCGCCCGGACGGTCATCAACGGCAGCGTGGACACGTTCCTGAACCTGGTCAACACCAGCGCCGATCGGCAATTCGTCACGCCCGCCTCGCTCACCGACACGGTCTTGCCCGACCGCCCGGCGAGCGTCGAATTTTCTCCCGCCCGAACCCTGACCGGGGCCATTGCCGCGCTGGAGGACCTGACGTTGCAGTTTAAACGGGAGAACAATCCGCTGGGATTTTTTACGATCACCCTCCGCCGGATGGCCCAGCGCCTCCCGGCGGAACCCTTCGCCGACCCGGCGCGGGTAGAGGGAATTTTCACGAAAACCCTCGATCGTTTTCTGGCGGCAGAACCCCAGCGCAGCAGCGCCCCCGAAGCCTGGCAGCGGGTATTCGGGTTAGCCACGACCCGGCTCAGTCTCGATCAGGTCGTGTACGCAGCGGCGGCGGTATCGCTGGGCTACGACCTGCCCCAGGTCGCGGCGGCGCAAGGCTCGGAGCTCGGGCCGGCGTACCGGCAACTCGCCACCCTGTTTCGCCGCGTGTACGCCGACTTGAGCGCCCAACTCGACCGGGCCTATCCGACCGAGGCGCTGCTGGATCTGGTCAGCGGCCCGGCCCGGCGCTGGGAAGCGGGGGCCTTCGATGGATTTCTGGCCGAAGCTGGGCGTGTTTTTTCCGAAAACGAAACCGCGCCGCAGGCCCTCGTGCTGGCGCAGGTCGAGCGAATCGTGGCCCCGCCCTGGCCGCTGCGCCCGGTGTTGCAGCGCCTGGCCCGGCGCGAATTTCCCGAAGAAGGCATGGATCGCTCGGCGGCGGCGAAGATGGATGGGGTGCTGGCGGGGGAGCGGACGTAGGTTGCGATTTCGAGTGTAGTCAAATGAGCCTTTTCGCGCGTCATTGCGAGGAGGGAGCGAAGCGACCCGCAGCGGCGGACCGTGACGAAGCAATCCCCTCCCGGAGACCGAGATAGCTTCAGGCAAGTACTTGGTTTTGACTATTTTGGTCTCCGGGAGGGGATTGCTTCGCTCCGGCAGCCGACCCTCGCTTCGCTCGTTTCGTCCGCCTTCGCTCGCAATGACGCGGTATTCTTTCTTTTAGAAAAACCCCTGATTTCCACCCCTACCCACCCACCTCCTCTTATGCCCCTACCTCTCCCTGTCCCTGAAAAAAAAGCCGCCCCCGAACTCAACGAAGCCGAAATCGTCCGGTACTACGACCAGTGCCAGGTGGATTACGAGATCGTCTGGCACCTGAAGTCGCAGATGTGCATGCACTACGGGTACTGGGACGAAAGCACACCCCGCCTCCGCGACGCGCTGAGCAACATGAACCGCAAACTGGCCGAACTGGCCCGCATCGGCCCCACCGACCGGGTGCTCGACGCGGGCTGCGGCGTGGGCGGGGCCTCGATTTTTTTGGCTAAAAACTACGGCTGCCAAACTGTGGGCATCACCCTCAGCGACAAGCAGGTGCAGACCTGCCGGGAAAACGCCGCCCGGCACGGCGTGTCCGAAGCCTGCGAATTTGAGCGGCAAAACTACCTGGCTACCGGGTTTCCGGACGCTTCGTTCGACGTGGTCTGGGGCATCGAAAGCGTGTGTTACGCCCACGACAAGGCCGATTTTCTGCGGGAAGCGTTCCGGCTGCTCAAGCCCGGCGGGCGGCTCGTAGTGGCCGATTTTTTCAGCAATGAAGTCGTTGCTAACACCCCACAGGCCGAGTTGATGGAAAAATGGACCCGCACCTGGGCCATCAAAAGCTACGCTGACCGGGAGGAATTCTGGGAGAAGCTGGCGGCAGTGGGTTTCGTAAACCGGCAGCGCGAAGACGTGACCAGCCGCGTGTTGAAAAGCATCCGGCGGCTGTACTACTCGTTTTTCCCCGGCCTCGTCATCACCACCCTGTCGCAGGCCCTGGGCTTGCGCAGCGCTACGCAGACGGCCAACACCTGGTCCACGTACTACCAGTACCGGGCCTACCGGCAGGGGCTTTGGCAGTACCTTTTTTTTTACGGGGAAAAGCCGGGGAGTTGAAAAACCTAAAGGCCCCCGGCCCCGTCATTGCGAGCGGAGGCCACCAGCACGAGCGGAGCGAGGGATGGGGGCCGGAGCGAAGCAATCCCCTCCCGGAGACCGAAATAGCGTTGAGCAAGTGACTTGGTTTTAGCTCTCTCGGTCTCCGGGAGGGGATTGCTTCGTCACGGTCCGCCGCTGCGGGTCGCTACGCGCCCTCCTCGCAATGACGGGGTAATTGACGCTCGCAATGACGCGCTGGGGAAGGTTTTACGATTCATTTCCCTATTTCCCCTACCTTTAGAATCTCCAACCCACACCAACCCCGCCCAATGAAACAACCCTACTGAAATCCCCATGAAGCCCGCGTCCCGTTTGCTGTACGAAAGTGAGGAAACGCTGATTTACCGGGAAGAAAGCCCCGACGGCCCGCGCATCCGCAAGGTGCTGCGGGCCGTCGCGCCCGACCCCGACCAGATTCTGCAATTCACCAACGAATTCGAGTACACCAAAGCCCTCCAACTCCCCGGCGTGCGGAAGGCTTTCGCCCTCAGCCGCGAAAACGGGCAGTATTCGCTCCTGCTGGAGTACATCGACGGGCAAACCCTGGGGGAGGCGTTTGTGGGGCAGAACCGCCCGCTCGAAACCGTGCTGCGCCTCTTCAGCACGGTGGCCGATACCCTCGGACGGCTCCACGAGCGGGGCATCATCCACAAAGACCTGCACGATCAAAACATCCTCTGGGTTGAGGCCGAGCAGGCCCCCGTCCTGATCGACTTCGGCATCGCCGTCCGCCTCGATTTGATGGCGAACCACCTGGGCAACCCGGAGCGCATCAAGGGCCGCCTCACGCACCTTTCGCCGGAGCAAACCGGGCGGCTCAACCGCAAGGTGGATCGCCGTTCGGATTTTTACTCGCTGGGCGTCACGCTGTTTCTGGTGCTCACGGGGCAGTTGCCCTTTCAGGCCACCGACCCGCTCGAACTCGTTCACGCGCACATCGCCCGCAATCCGCCCCTGGCGCACCACCTCAACCCGGCAGTGCCCGAAGCCCTGGCGAACTTAGTCGCCAAACTGCTAGCGAAAAACGCCGAGGAGCGCTACCAGTCGGCACAGGGCCTGAAGGCCGACCTCGATTACTGCCTGACCCAATTGCTCGAAAAAGGCCGCATCGACGCCTTCGAGTTGGGCAAGGCCGATTTTTCGGGAAAATTCCAGATTCCGCAAAAACTCTACGGGCGCTACGAGGAGGTGAAAACCCTGCTCAAGGCCTTCGACCGCATCAGCCGGGGCAGCGTCGAGTTGTTTCTGGTGGGGGGCTATTCGGGGGTGGGGAAAACGGCGCTCATCGCCGAGATTTACAAACCCGTTACCGAAAAACGGGGCTATTTCGTCGGGGGAAAATTCGACCAGTACCAGCGCAACCTGCCCTATTTTGCTTTCAAACAGGCCCTGAGCGAATTTTGTAAGCTGCTCCTCACCGAGCGCCCCGATACCCTGGCCCGCTGGCGCGAGCGGATTCAGACCAGCCTGGGCGACAACGGGCAGGTGCTGCTCGAGTTGATTCCCGAACTCGAAATCCTGCTCGGGCCGCAGCCAGCGGTGCCCCGGCTGGAAAGTCAGGAAGCCACCAACCGCTTCAACCTGACGTTTTCCAACTTCATCCGGGCCATTGCCAAGCCGGAGCACCCCTTCGTGCTGTTTCTCGACGACCTGCAATGGGCCGATGCCGCTTCGCTGCACCTTATCCACCTGCTCGTGACCGACGTGAGCCAGACTTGTCTGCTGGTGATCGGGGCCTACCGCGACAACGAGGTGAGCGCCGGGCACCCGCTGCTCAACCTGCTCGATGCCGCCCAGGAAGCCGGGGCCGTGCTCAACCGCATCGCCCTGCGTCCGCTGCGCGAAGAGCACTTGTTCCAACTCATCCGCGAATCGTTGCAGACCGACGAATCGACGGGGCAGGCCCTGACCGAACTGGTGTTTTCCAAAACCGGGGGTAATGCGTTTTTTACCCTTGAATTTCTGAAGTCGCTCAACCAGATTGGGATGATTCAGTTCAGTCCCCTGCGGCGGCAGTGGGAGGTGGATTTTGAGAAAATCCGGCGGCAGACCATTACCGACAACGTGGTGGATTTGCTGCTCTCGCGGATGATTCTCCTGCCCCCGGCCACGCAGACGGCCCTGAAAATCGCGGCCTGCGTCGGGGGACTTTTTGAGTTGAACCTGCTGGCTTTGTTGACCGAAAAAACGCCGAAGGAAACGATGAAAGCCCTCTGGACCGCCACCGAAGAAGGGCTGGTGTCGCCCGTGGGCGAGGCCTACCAGTACGCCGACATCCTGCGGAATGAACCGGGCTTTAAAATTGAATTTGAGTTCTCGCACGACCGCGTCCACCAAGCCGCCTACTCGCTGGCCGACGAGGCGGAACGGGCGGCAATTCACCTGAAAATCGGTCGGCATTTGCAGAAAACGCGCGTAGCTGCCAGCCGTGAGAAGCCCGTGCGTGGAGCGGCTGGCAGCGGCCCCGGTGGGGAGTACCCCGCACCCGGAGCGGCTGGCAGCGCGGGGCCGGACGAACTTGACCCCATCCTCTTCGACCTCGTCAACCACCTCAACGCCGGGTCGAGTCTGATGACCGACCCCGCCGAGTGCGCCGTCCTGACCCGGCTCAACCTCCGCGCCGCCGTCAAGGCCCGCGACGCCAGCGCCTACCAGTCGGCGCTGGTGTACGTCAACCAGGCCCGGCGGCTGGCCGGGGAAAGCATTTGGGCCGACGACTACGCCTTCGCCCGCGATTTGTACAAAACCGCCGCCGACGTGGAATACCTGACCGGGGATTTCGCCGAAGCCCAAAACCTCTTGCAGCAGTGTCTGGAAAAAGCCCGGACGCCCGCCGAAAAATCCGGGATTTATTTCCTGACGATGCAGATTCAGAGCAACACGGCCCGCTACCACGAAGCCATCGAATCGGCGCGGCAGGGCCTGAAACTGCTCGACTTCGAGTTTCCCGGCCAGGGCAGCGAGGCCGAGGCGTTGATTCCGGGCGAGATGGGAAAAATCCTGACCTACTTCGGCGAGCAGGGCGTGGAGGGCGTTTACGAAAAAGAAACCATGAGCGACCCGCGCCTGCTCAGCATCATGGACATCCTCGACAACCTCACCGCGCCCACTTACACCTCCGGCGAACTGAGCCTCTGGGTCTTGCACGTGTTGCTCAAGGCCAACCTCAGCGTGGCGCAGGGCCTGACGCCCCAGGGCGGCTACGCGTTTTCGGAACTGGGGCTGGTGTTTTTCATCCTCGGGCAGTACGAGTTTGCCTTTCCCTCGGCCCAACTCAGCAAGCGCATCGCCGAAAAATACGCCCACCAGTCGCCCCGGCACCTGAGCCGCACGGGGCACCTGTACACCAATTACAACCTGCCCTGGGTGCGGCACATCGGCGAAACGTTTCCGCTCAGCCCCGAATACTACCAGCGCAGCCTCGAAAGCGGGGAATTGATTTTCGCGGGCTACCTGAGCCAGTTCCCGTTTTTCAACGCGTTTTATTTGGGCAAAGACTCGCTCGAATCGCTGCTCAGTCGCCTGCCTGACGCGCTGGAATTCACCAAAAAAATCCGCCACGACCTGGCCCACGATTCCCTCCGGGCGCTGTACCTGGTGATGGCAAACCTGTCGGGAAAAACCGCCGGGGCCGAAGCCTTCGACACGCCCGAAATCACCGAATCGGGCCTGCTGGCGTATTGCCGGGAGGTGAACAACGCCTTTGCCAGCACGGTCTTTTTCGCCTTCAAAGCCCAGGCGCTGTACCTCAACGACCGCCCGAAGGAGGCCCTCACCTGCCTGGAAACCGCCCTGCCGTTGGCCGTGACCATGAACGGCTGTGTCTCGCTCGACACGCTGTTCCGCTTCACGTACCCGCTCACGCTGCTGGCCCTGCTCGACGAGGCCGACGCCGAAACCCAAACCGCGTACTGGACCCAAATCGAAGGCTTCCGGGAGCAGCTCGCCACCTGGGCCGTCCACAACCCTGCGAATTTTGAGCATAAACTCCTGCTCGTGGAGGCCGAAATCGCGCGGGTGAAAGGCGAAAAAAGCGGGGCCATCGACCGCTACAACCGGGCGCTGGCCTCGGCGGAGCGGCACGGGTTTGAGCGGGAACTGGCCCTGATTCACCGCCGGGCGGGGGAATTCTGGCTTCAGGCGGGCAACTCGTTCTACGCCCGTCCGCACCTCGAAACGGCCCGCTACCTGTTCGGATTGCTGGGCTACACCCGCGTGACCGAAGGGCTGGATGCTGCCTTCGCGTCGCTGCTGACGGCCCCGGCGCGGGTCGGCGCGGCGCGAACGGGCCGGGAATACCTTTCTTCGAAAACCTACCTGACCCGCACCACCTCGACGCGGGCGGAGGATTTTGATTTGCAAAGCGTGCTGAAGGCGGCCAGTGCGCTGTCGGAGGAAATCGTGCTCGACCGGCTGTTGGAGAAAACCCTCGGCATCGCCCTCGAAAACGCCGGGGGGCAGCGGGCCGTGCTGCTTTTGCAGGACTGGGGCAAGTGGCGCGTGGTGGCCGAACTGGATTTGGAGGCCCCCCGCGCTGAACTGTTCACGCCGACCGACCTCGACGAGGCCACCAACCTGCCGGTGACGCTCATCAACTACGTGATTCGCACCGGCGCGGAGGTGATGTCGGGGGCCGAGGGGCCGCAGAAAACCTTCGACCGCGACCCCTACCTGCTCAGCCGCAAACCGGCTTCGTACCTCGCCTTGCCGCTGCTGTTCAAGGGTGAATCGAAGGGAATTTTGTACCTCGAACACCAGACCAGCACCGAGGCCTTCGCCGCCGCCGGGCTGAACGTGCTGCGCACGCTGACCAGCCAGATGGCCGCTTCGCTCGAAAACGCCAGTTTGTACAAACACCAGTCCGACCTCAACGCGGCCTACGAGCGCTTCGTGCCCCACGAATTTCTGCGGGCGCTGGGCCACCGCAGCATTTTGCAGGCCCGCCTCGGCGACACCATCGACCAGGACATGACGGTGCTGTTTTGCGACATTCGCGCGTATTCGGGTCTGGCCGAGGGGATGTCACCCGAAGACAATTTCCGGTTTATCAACGGATACCTGCGCCGGGTGGGGCCGGTGATTCGCGAAAACGGAGGTTTCATCAACCACTACCTCGGCGACGGCTTCATCGCCCTCTTCAAAGATCGCCCCGAAGACGCCGTTCGGGCTTCGCTCCAACTTTGCGGGGTCATCGACGAATACAATAAAAAGCGTCAGGCCGACGGGCGGGTGCCGATTCACGTCGGCATTGGCCTGCACACGGGCCGGGTGATGATGGGCATCATCGGCGACGCCGAGCGCCACGACGCCAACGTGCTTTCCGACGCCGTCAACATTTCCGTCCGCCTCGAAGGGCTGACCAAACTCTTCGGCAGCACCATCGTGCTCAGCGAGCGTACGCTGGTGGGCGTGGGCAACGGCGACGAATTCGCGTTCCGCTTCCTGGGGCGGGTTCAGGTGAAAGGCCGCGAAGACGTACTCGACGTGTACGAGGTCATCAACGCCGACCCGCCCGCCCTGCGCGACAAGAAACTGCAAACGCTGGACTTGTTCAAAACCGGCCTCAACGACTACTTCGGTCGGCACTTCGCCGAGGCGGCGGTGTCGCTCAAAAAAGTGTTGAACGAAAACCCCGCCGACAAAACCGCCCAGCGCTACCTCCTCCACGCCGCCCGCTACCTGGTCGAAACCCCGGCGGCGGATTGGAACGGGGTGGAGCGGATGGGGGAGAAGTAGGGGGAGGAACTGAACAGATATGGGGTCACGCTGAGCGGAGTCGAAGCGCGTGCGGCTGGTCAGCGTCGGCCCACCGCACCGCGCTTCGACTCCGCTCAGCGTGACCCCTTGCTGTTCAGTTTGCCTAACATTCCCCCTCAAAAATCCACCTTGTAATAAAACAAGGGCAAAAACCCCAACTGGTACTGCTGCTTGATGGAGGCCGTGCTGCCGGGGGCGTCGGGGATGGGCACGTAGGTCAGGCCCAGCACGTTGCGGATGCCGAAGACGTTGATTAAATCCAGCGCCAGTTCATGGCTGACACCAAACGCGTTTTTCCGAAAACCCGCCCGCACATCGAAACGGAAGTAGTTCGGGAATTGCAGCGAATTGCGCCCCGCGTCGGCGAAAACGATTTCCCGCCGGTCGAGCGAAGCGGTGGTGTTGACCGGCCCGTAGCGCCGGCCTCCGGCCCAGGTCAGTTTGGCCCCCGCCAGCAGCGTCGTTCGTTTCCGCCGCCCCACCGCCCACTCGCCGCCGCCGAGCAGGTTGAGCGCGAAGCGCCCGTTGTAGTCGGTGTCGCGCCAGAGGCCATCGTTCCCCCGGTATTTCGAGTCGTAGAGCGAGGCGGTGAAAAGCGCGTAGTAGTTGCGGCTGAAGGACTTGTCGATGGTCAGTTCCCCGCCCACGTTGTAGCCGACGCCCGTGTTTTGGAGGGTCGTATCGGTGAAAATCCGGCTGAACGACGAACCCTGGTTCAGCAGCGAAAACGAGGAGCCGGGCCGGGTACTGACCGGGATTTTGTCGAGCCGCTGGTAGTACGTTTCCACCTTCACCCGCACCGTGCCCGACACCCGCCGGTCGTAGGCCAGCACGAAATGCTGGCTGCGGGTCAGGCCCATGTTCAGATTCGGTAACGTCGTTCGGGTTCCCTCCCTTTTTTTCTGAAAATACACGTAGCTCGGCTGGGTCTGGTGGTGCATCCCGTAGCCGAAGCTCAGCGACTGGCTCTCGCTCAGTTTGTACTGTGCCCCCAGGCGCGGGTCAAAGCCGCGTGAGTTGTCGTTCAACGTGAAAATGAACGCGTTCAGCCCCACCGTGAGCGTCAGGCGTTCGGAAGCGCGAATCTTGAGTTGCGCGAACGGCTGAATCTGCCAGGCCCCGCCCGTAAAATCCCAGCGGCGTTCCCAGCGCGTGAGCGGGTACAGCGGCGGCTCGCGCAGGATGCTGTCGAGGACGTTGAAATGAAGTTTTTCCAAATAAAAACCAGCCTTCAGCGTGCTGCGCGAACCGAGGCGTTTGGTCAGCGTGGAATTGAGTGAGGTTTTGTCGTCGCGGAAATCGTAGCCCATGTGGTAGTGCTTGCCGCTGAGTTGGCCCTGGCGGTATTCGAGCAAGTCGTGGTTGGCCCAACTGCGGAGTTGGCTGTGGGCCAGCACCGTGCGCAGCGAAGCGGTCGTGCCCAGCGGCAACACGTGACTCGCGCCCACGACGTAGGTGGAGGAGCGGAAATACTGGTCGCGGTCTTTGTCGGCGTAGAGGTCTTCCTGCAAATCCTTGTTGCCCGAAACCACGATGTCCACCTTGCTTTTCCCGCTCAGGGCGAAGAGGGAAAACGTACCCGCGTTTTTGGTCGGGAAATGGAGCTTCACCGTCAAATCCTGGTAGTTCGGCACGGCGGAAGTGCCGATTTGAATGCCCAGCGTCTGGAAGATTTTCAGCGTCGAATAGCGGTACGCGAGGAGGTACGAAGCCTTCGATTTTTTGGAAAATGGCCCTTCAATGGCCGCTTCCAGGCCCAGCAAACCCGCCTGGATGGTCGATTCCCGTTTTTCGTTGTTGCCCGCCCGCAGGTTCAAATCGAACACGCCCGCCAGCGCATTGCCGAATTCTGCCGGGAAGGCTCCGGTGAAAAAATCGCTGGTTGCCAGGGTTTTGGCGTTGAGCATCGTGACCGAACCGCCCTGGGTGCCGGGAATGGCGAAGTGGTTGGGGTTGGGAATGTTGACGCCCTCCACCCGCCAGAGCACGCCCTGCGGTGAGTTGCCCCGGATCACGATGTCGTTGCGCGAGTCGTCGCTGCCCTGCACCCCGGCGAAGTTGGAGGCCATCCGGGCGGGGTCGTCGCGGCTGGCGGCGTAGCGGCCGGTTTCTTCCACGGCAAAGGCCTTCACGCTCACGGTGCCCATTTCGTTCAGCACCTGGGCCTGGCGGCTGGCCTTCACCGTCACCTCGCCGAGTTGGCGGGCGTCGGGTTCGAGGTCCAGCGTCAGCACCACTTCCTTGCCCGTCGTGACGATGACGTTCGCCAGTGTACGCGGCTGGTAGCCGATGAACGACACGACGAAAGTGCGCCGCCCCACCGGCACGTTGGGCAACCGAAACTCGCCGTTGGCATCGGTGGCGGTGCCGAGGGTGCGGGTCGAGTCATCGGGGAGACGGATGGCCGCGCCGGGCAGGGGCGTTTGGGTGTCCTTGTCGAGAACCCGGCCCCGGACGGTTTGGGTGAGGCTTTGGGCGAGGGCCGTTTTTCCGAGAAAAAACAGGAGGAGGAGGGCGTAGGCGTGTTTCATGGGATTGCAAAATACGGCGTCGGACCCGTAAACTGGCTTGGTAATCAGGATCACGGAGTCACCGTCATGGTTTTGCTTACGCTGCCGTTTAGGTTGATGAGTTGAAACTGGAGTATTTTCTCTTTAAAACCCGCGTTTGGCAGCAGTTGAAGTTGTGCCAGCACGTAGCCTTCGCCGCCACCGCCGTAGATGCCGCTCTTGGTCGCAACGGCCCAACTCGTCGTCCGTTCGCCGGGGTAGGTTCTCGAGTCCAATTTCCGGCCTTGCCGGTCGAGCCGCATCATGCTTACCAAACCGCCGGGAGTAGAATACCAGATGCTGCATCCATCGTCGCCGGAGTTGCGCAGGATTTGGTACTTGTTTACGTTACCGAGTTCAGAAAACGACTGGCTCCAGAGCAGTTTTCCGCTGGCATCGAGGCGCACCACGGCCCGTTCCTGGGTGTTGGCAGTGGTGGGCTGAACCACCAGCACGAAGTCAGCATCATAGATGCGCGCGACCTGAAGCAACTGGGCCCAGCCAAATTTCTGTTCGCTGACGAGGTTACCCTGACTGTCGGCCCGCCAGAAGAAGGCTTCGGTGGCGGACGTTTGCTTATGAGTTCGTACACCAAACCAGGCACCACGATCCGCAACTTTTGTCAACTCGTAGCGCCACTGCGCAAAATCGCCGGGGTATGTTTTCTCGAACAGCCCCTTGCCGTCGAAGCTTATTGCCGCCGCACGGGCCTGGTAGAGGAGCGTACCGCCGTCGCGCTCCTGGCCCACCAGCGTGGACTCGGAGTTGTCCGAAAATCGTCCTTCCCGAACGTAAAAAGCAGGGCTGTTCTGAGGTATGATTTTATCCAGCAGTAAGTTATGATTGAGCCGGTACACCACAAAATCGTCTCCCGGAGAGGCCTTATCGGCTCGGGTCCGAACCAAAACCGACGGCGTGTAGCTCGCCGACAGGTCTTCGGGCCTGTTGTCACCGGGTTGGCGGTACACCTGGTTGGAAACCACCGCTCCGTCGGGTCCTAATTGGATCAATTGCACGTCGGAGTACGTCGATGACGGATCCACGTAGCTGGCCGGGCCGAGGAGGTCGTCGTAACGGGCCGTGAGGTTGTAGTGCGAAAGGGCGACGAGGTACTCACCGAAGCTGGTTTCCTGCACGGCGACGAGGCTTTCCACGTAATCCTCACGGGTGAGGCCGTCACTTTTTTTACAGGCGGTAAGGCCAGTCAGCAACAACAAAAAGAAGAAAATTTTCATGGCTAAACAAAAGAGAATGGTTCTTAATCAGTCCTTGAGAACAAAGCAGTCGGAGGAGTCGGGTTGGTTTCATGAGGTCAGTCGGGTTTGAGGGTGTATGGTTGGAGCGGTTTCCGCTCGGCGGCGAGTTTCGTTTGGCTGCGGCCAAGCGGGATTTTCAGACTGTGGGAACTGATGATCCCGCCCACAATCAGGCCAGTCAGCCCGCAAGGCAGCGCAAAAGCCAGCGCTTTCTGACCGGCCGTAAACTCGATGAACCCATTGTGGTCGTCGCCACTAATCAGGCCAATCAACGCTCCGGTGGCAACCCCGATGAGAAATCCCCGCCCGGCCCCGCCACGCTGGGTGCTGCGCTGAATTCGTAGTTCATCGATCAGCCGCACGGGCACGGTTACGATTTCAGCCTGGGGCGTCAGGCGGCGGGCGCGGAGCACGCTGACGGTGCTGTCGGTGACGCGGTAAAGCGGGAATTTGAAACTCCCCAAGCCGAACGAACTGCGCAGGGTCTGAACGTCGCCGCGCAGCCGGACGACGTGGTAGGGGCGGTTTTGCACCGAATCGAGTCGGGTGGAATCCGGGGGTACCTGCGCCGGAGCGAGGGTGCTGAGCAGCAGGCCCGTTGACAGAAAAAATAGGTTTTTCGCTTCACTGAATCGATTCGATTTCATGGGGGTTTTTGAAAAGAATTGAAGCAGGACATCGGCGGCTTCCAGCTCAAAAGTGCGCGGTGGTTCGGTCTTGAAACCAGCCCCGTTTCACCAACGGCGGCATCGGGTTGAGTAACGGAAGGTTTTCCGATTCCATGAAAAAGCGAAAGCCCGGCCCCCGCCAGGCTTTCGCTTTTTTAATTCGATTTTCTGCGCCTCAGGTCTCTTTTATTCCTCCCCCAGCAAACTCCGCATCAACTCCGGCTTGGCCCGGCGGCTCACGTCCACCGCCGTGCCGTCGGTGAGCACGACCTGCCCACCCTCGCCGCGCAGGTACTTGGTCACGTAGTTGAGGTTGACGATGTGCGACTTGTGGGTGCGAAAAAACGGCTCGCCCTCGGTGCAGAGGTGCTCAAACTCGGCGATGGAGCGCGAAGCCATGACCTTTTTTTGATTCGACAAAAACAGATTCGTGTAGCTGCCCGCCGCTTCGAGCCGGGTAATGTCGGCCAGCGGGAAGAGCAGCACGCCGTCGAGGGTGGGAATCGAGATTTTCCGCACCCGGTCGCGCTCCTCGCGGAGCAGGCGTACGAGTTGGTCCACGTCGCGGCGGCTGGGGTCGGCGACTTTTTCGTCCAGGTTTTTCGCCATCAACTCGTTTTGACGGGCCAGCAGGCCCTCGTTTTCTTCTAACCGTTGAATGGCGAGGCTCTGCGCCTCGCGGGCTTCTTTCCGAAACGTGTTCAGCCGGTCGGCCAGGGCAAACGACAGAAACGTAGCCTCACAGGCGGCTCCCAACGTGTAGCCGTAGGAGGTCAGGAACGAATTGAAATCCAACAGGTTGAAAAAGGCGAGCAAGGTTGAAATCACGCCCACGGCGTAGAATCCCCAGGCCACGAGGTAATACCGCGCCGGGCCGTAGCCCTTGCGGTAGGTAGCGGCCCCGGCTCCGATCAGGGCCACCAGCCCCAGCACCACGAGCAGGTAGATCAGCGATTCGGCAAACGGCGCGTGAACCAGCGTGAGTTGGGCCGCGCCCGCCATGGCCCAGGCCGACCCGACCAACACCCGGTGAAACCGGGGCAGCAGCCGCTTCGTGTGCAGAAAATTGACCGAAAAAAGCACCGCCAGCACGTACGTTGAAGCACGCAGCATCAGGGCCAGCCGACCATCGTTGAGCGCCGGAAAATCGGGCCAGAGCAGGTCGAAGAGGAGTCCTTCGAACGACAAAAACGTGAGCAGCGACACCAGCACGTAGCCGCTGTAAAACAGGTAGGTGCGGTCGCGGAGCAGGAAAAACAGGCAGACGTTCACGAACGCCATCACGAGCATCAGGCCCATGATGCTGCCGTTGTAGAGCGTTTCGCGGTACACCAGCCGCACCAGGGGCTGGTCGGTGGTGAGGCTCAGCGGCAGGTAAAACCGGTACGGGTGCTGCACGACCACGAAAAGCTGCTTCGGCTGCGCCCCGAGCGAAAGCGTGATCCAGTTGATGAGAAAATAGCGGTTGCGAAACGGCCGCTTCAGCCCGGTAGCGGTGTGCTGCACGCCGGTTGAAGAAACCACGTACACGTCGATGGCCTCGACCATCTGGGTTTTGATGATCAGCCGCAGGGGTTCGGGTGTGCGGTTGTCGAGATCGAAGCGCAACCAGAGGCGACCGGGCACGTCGAAACGCAGGTCCGGGGCCGCGTTGGGGGTGAAGGCCGTCAATGGCAGCCGCCGGACCTGCTCCAGGCTCAGGCTGGCCGACGAATCGGCGAACACGAGGGCGTGCGGCCCCAGCGGCAGAAACTGGTCGGGTTGGTCGAACACGACCCGCTGCTGCGCCCGCACCACGCCGAGCGGCGTAAGCAAAACCGTCAGAACGAGAACGCCGGGCAGGAATTTCATGAGTAGATCGGAGAAGGATGAACATGGTCGCGATAAACTACCCGTTTCCGTCATCCTGTCCTTGAAGGCGGCAACTGTGCAGAGTGAAGGAGAAACAGAAGGCGGAATGTCGTAAAAAACAGGCGGATCGTCAAATCGCTGACCCAGGGATTTGGTCTCCATCCGCTGGGGTAATCGGGTTAAATCCAGCCGTCCGTTCGTTCCTAACGCCCGATTTTCTACTTTTGCGCCGGTCTTGTAGGGCGGTAGGCAGTTTACCGCTTCCGCCCTTTTCGTCCCGTCTTTCTTTTTTCGTATGCTCCGAACGCACACCTGCGGTGAACTCCGCCTTTCTCACGTCAACCAAACCGTTACCCTCAGCGGCTGGGTGCAGCGCACCCGCGACAAAGGGGCCATCCTCTGGATCGACCTCCGCGACCGCTACGGCCTCACCCAACTGATTCTCGAAGAAGGAAAAATCCCCGCCGACGTGCTCGAAACCGCCCGCAGCCTGGGCCGGGAATTCGTGATCACGGCCACGGGGACGGTCATCGAACGGTTTTCCAAAAATGACAAAATGCCCACCGGCGAGGTGGAAATTCGGGTCGAAACCCTCCAGGTGCTCAACTCTGCCAAACTGCCGCCGTTTTTGATCGAAGACGAAACCGACGGCGGCGACGACCTGCGGATGAAGTACCGCTACCTCGATTTGCGGCGGGGCGTGGTTCGCAAAAACCTCGAACTCCGCCACCGCATGGCCCGCGCCACGCGGGAATACCTTGACAATCAGAATTTCATCGAGGTGGAAACGCCGGTGCTCATCAAATCCACGCCCGAAGGGGCGCGGGATTTCGTGGTGCCGAGCCGGATGAATCCCGGTGAGTTCTACGCGTTGCCCCAATCGCCGCAGACCTTCAAGCAACTGCTGATGGTGTCGGGTTTCGACCGGTACTACCAGATTGTGAAGTGCTTCCGCGACGAAGACCTCCGCGCCGACCGCCAGCCGGAGTTCACCCAAATCGACTGCGAAATGGCTTTCGTCACGCAGGAAGACGTGCTGACGATGTTCGAGGGCCTCGTGCGCCACCTGTTCCGCAGCGTGAAGGGCCTCGAACTACCCGACACGCTCGTGCGGATGCCCTACGCCGAGGCCATGCGCCGCTTCGGCTCCGACAAGCCGGATGTGCGGTTTGGGATGGAGTTTAGCGAACTTAAGAACCCCTCTCAGCAGGAGAGGGGCAGGGGTGAGGTTTTGGATTTGACCTCGGGCAAAAACTTCGTCGTTTTCGACAGCGCCGAACTCGTCGTGGGAATCTGCGCCCCCGGCTGCGCCGAGTACACCCGCAAGCAACTGGACGAGCTAACAGAGTGGGTAAAACGCCCGCAAATCGGGGCGAAAGGTCTGGTGTACGCCCGCGTCAACGCCGATGGTTCGGTGAAATCGTCGGTCGATAAGTTCTACTCGGAAGAAGACCTGAAAGGCTGGGTGGCGAAATTCGACGCGAAGCCGGGCGACTTGCTCCTGATTCTGGCCGGTCCCGCCGACAAAACCCGGAAGCAATTGAACGAATTGCGCCTGGAGATGGGCAGCCGCCTCGGCCTGCGCAAGCCCGACGAATATTCGGCGCACTGGGTGGTGGATTTTCCGCTGTTGGAATTTTCGGAGGAAGAAAACCGCTACTTCGCCATGCACCACCCCTTCACCTCCCCCAAACCCGAAGACCTCGCCCTGCTGGCGACGAACCCCGGCGCGGTGCGGGCCAATGCCTACGATTTGGTGATTAACGGCGTGGAAGTGGGCGGCGGCTCGGTGCGGATTTTTCAGCGCGACTTGCAGTCACAGATGTTTGATTTGCTGGGTTTTACGAAAGAAGAAGCCCAGAACCAGTTCGGGTTTTTGATGAATGCCTTCGAGTTTGGTGCCCCGCCCCACGCGGGCATCGCCTTCGGCTTCGATCGGCTTTGCTCGCTCTTCGGCGGGGCCGAAACCATCCGGGATTTCATCGCTTTCCCGAAAAATAACGCGGGCCGCGACGTGATGATCGACTCGCCGAGTTTGATTGCGGCCAAGCAGATGGAGGAGTTGAAGATTAAAACCGTTTTGTAACCCGCGTAGCTGCCAGCCGTGAAAGGCCTGTGCGCAGAGCGGCTGGCAGCGGGGGTAGGGTTGAAACGTAGTTTGGCTACCGGGAGAGGCGCTGCCAGCCGCTCTGCGCACAGGCCTTTCACGGCTGGCAGCTACGCGGGTCTATTCAATTATCCAGGAAGCACACGGATCGATTTTGATTTCCGAATCGTGGTAAGCAACGTACCGCTCTGCCCCGCCAAACCAATCCAGCACGGCCTGTTTCTGTAACTTTGTCGAACGAGGCGAAAGAATCCGGGCGAACGAACTGTACGGGTAAGTTCGGTAATCGGCCCAAACCTGGTGTTTTACCGGATTCAGGTGCAGGTAATAAATGACACGGGTCAGATAGGCATCAGAAGTAACGGGACGGCGTTTGAAATTTTTCTGAAACAAACTCCCGATCCGCCCTTCCTGCCGGTTGATGGCTTGGGCATAGCCCTGGAAAAAGCGCTGGAACTGCTTGCTGACGCGCTTACTCAGCCAATCGAATCCAATCTTCTTTTTAGGGTCGATATAAACGGTCAATTCGGTTTCCAGCTTGATACGGACCAGAAAATGAAAGTGATTTGGGAGTAAACAGAAGGCGTACACGTCGAGGTAGCTGCCGAGGAACTCATCGAACTGTTCCAGAAAATGCCGATAGTTATCGTGACCGTAGAAAAGCAGTTCGCGGTTGTTACCTCGGTTGTACACGTGAAACCAATGGCCTGGAAGCAACGGAGGATAGTAATTGATGCGAGAGGGCATATTGACTTGGTGTTGAGAGATTGAAAAAATGAATTTTGGTTGGGTTCGGTGGCGGGGCCGGGGTTCTATCCGCGCTGCGCACCGGCCCACTACGGCCGGGCCACGCTGGCTGGAATCCCTCCGGTTTCGTATTTCCTGCGCCCTAGTTAGCAAAATCCCCTACTTTTACCGCTCCGTTTCCTAAACCTGTCTACCCATGTTCAACTACGCCGTTCTGGGCACGGTCCTCGTCGTGACCGGCCTGAGTTTCCTGCCCGACAAACCCGTCGCCACGCCCGAGTCCAACTACAAAACCTACTGCGCCAGTTGCCACGGCGAGCAGGTCGAAATGTTCGTCGACCGCAAGTGGAAATTTGGCAATACGAAAAATGAACTCGTCGCCAGCATCGCTAAAGGCCACCCCGACCTGGGAATGCCCGCCTGGGAAGCCTCGCTGAAACCTGATGAAATCAGCGCCCTGGCCGATTACGTGGCCGTGGCCCTCGAAAAAGGCGCGAAATTCCGCGTGGACGCCGCGCCCAAATCGCCCACCTTCGCCTCCTCGGCGGGCCTGACGGTTCGCCTCGATACGGTGGCGCGGGGCCTGGGTAGTCCCTGGGGCCTATCTTTTTTGCCCGACGGCGGGATGCTCGTCACC
Organism: uncultured Cytophagales bacterium; assembly: GCA_964244295.1. Lineage (GTDB taxonomy): Bacteria > Bacteroidota > Bacteroidia > Cytophagales > Spirosomataceae > JAJAZB01. The sequence continues at coordinate 110,816 of CAXTIG010000004.1, read as the reverse complement.
GAGCGTTCCGGGGCGATTTCGCGCGTGGCTAAAAACGGCAGCCGCACGCCCGTTTCCGGTGGCCCGACGGTGCTGGCCGAAGGGCAGGGCGGCCTGCTCGACGTGGAGGTTCATCCGCAGTTTGCCCAAAATGGCCTCGTCTATTTTTCGTATTCAGCGGTGAAAGACGCCCCGGAAGGCAAACTTTCCACCACGGCGGTGATGCGGGCCAAACTCGACGGCGACCGCCTCAGCGACCAGAAAATCCTGTTTGAAGCCCAACCCTGGGCCAAAACCCGCCACCACTACGGCTCGCGGTTGGTGTTCGACAAAGCCGGGCTGCTCTACTTCAGCGTCGGCGACCGGGGCAGCGAGAAAACCAACCCGCAGTCGCTCGACAGCGACGCCGGGAAAGTTCACCGCATCAAAGACGACGGCGGCATTCCCGCCGACAACCCCTTCGCCAAGTCGGCCCACCCGACGATTTATTCCTACGGCCACCGCAACCCGCAGGGCATGGCGCTCAACGCCCAGGGCGAACTCTGGGAAAACGAACACGGCCCGCGCGGCGGCGACGAGGTGAACATCGTTCAGAAAGGCCGCAACTACGGCTGGCCCACCATCAGCTACGGCATCAACTACGACGGCAAGCCCATCACCAACCTGACCAAAAAAGACGGCATGGAGCAACCCGTCCACTACTGGATTCCCTCCATCGGGCCGAGCGGCATGGCTTTCGTGCCGAGCGGCGGGATGTACGCCGCCTGGGGCGGCAACGCGCTGGTGGGGTCGCTGCGGTTTAAGTACCTGAACCGCTGCGAAGTGCGCAACGGCAAAATCGTGAAAGAAGAACTGCTCTACCCCAACATCGGGCGGGTTCGCAACATCGACATCGGGCCGGATGGCTACGCCTACGTGTCGGTCGAAGACCCTGGGTACGTGTTTCGGCTGGTGCCGGTGAAGTGAAAAAATAGGTGATACCGTTCCGCTCAGCGTGACCGCCTTAACTAAGTTCCGAAACTCCCCACCCCGTGCGACTACTTCCATCCTGGGTACTGCTTACTGCCTGCTGCGTACTGACAGTCGCCTGCCAGCGCCCGTATTTTGCGCAAAAAGAAGCCAAACCCCGCCTGTTGGCCGTCAGCGACACGAGCAGCCGGAGCGCCGAAGGGCCACTGGTCGTGCAAACCGCTGCCTACCTCCGGCCCCTGCACGACAGCCTAGAACGCACCATGAACGCCGTGCTGGTGCAGTCGACGCAGCGCTTGCGGAAGGGACAGCCCGAGTCGGAACTGGGCAATTTGATGAGTGACCTCATGCTCGAAATGGGCCGGGAAAAAACGGGCAAACCCCTCGACGTCGCCATGACCAACAACGGCGGCCTCCGCAACGAGTTTCCCGCCGGACCCATCACCCTGGGCAACGTGTTTGAAATGATGCCCTTCGACAATACTCTCGTGGTGCTCACCCTCGACGGCCCTACCCTACGGCAGTTTGCCGAGTACGTGGCGGACCGGAAAGAACCCCAGGCCGGGCTGCGGTTGGTGGTCGATAAAACTTCCGGCACCCTCCGGGAGTTTACCATCGGCGGGAGGGCCTTCGACTCCACCCGCACCTACACGCTCATCACGACCGACTACATCGCCAACAGTAGCGACGCGGCGGCTTTCCTGAAAACCCGCCTCGCCTACAACGACATCCACTACCTCTACCGCGACGCCATCGCCGACTACCTCCGGCGGAAAGGCCAGCGCGGCGAAACGCTAAACCCGCAAAAAGATGGCCGTTTTCAACTCCACTGAGTCGTCCCGCCGCGACTTTTTGCGCACCGCGCTCGGCGCGGGGGGTGCCCTGGCGCTGGGTGCCTGGCCACTGGCAGCACTGGCCGAAACCGAAGCAACTTCGGTGAAATTGACGATTCTGCACACCAACGATGTCCATAGCCGCCTCGACCCTTTCCCGGCCAACGACCCGCGCAACGCGGGCCGGGGTGGGATTGTCAACCGGGCGCGGCTGTTGAGTCAGATTAGGGCGCAGGAAAAAAACCTGCTGCTCCTCGATGCGGGCGATGCTTTTCAGGGCACGCCGTACTTCAACTTTTTTCACGGCGAACCCGAAATTCGGGCCATGCGCCTGCTCGGCTACGACGCCATCACGATGGGCAACCACGACTTCGACGGCGGAGCCGAACTTTTCGCCCGACAAATCAAGGCCCACGCCAATTTTCCGGTGCTGGTCGCCAACTACGATGTGTCGTCTTCGCCGCTCAAGGGCACGTTACAGCCGTATCAGGTTTTCAAAAAAGCCGGGCTGAAAATCGGCGTGTTCGGCCTCGGCATCGCCCCCGATGGGCTGATTCCGCTCCCGCTTTTCGCCGGTACCCGCTACCTTGACCCGGTGGCGAAAGCCAACGAAACGGCGGCTTTTCTGCGAAACGAAGCAGGGTGCAGTCTGGTCATCTGCCTCTCGCACCTGGGCTACAAAATGAACGGCGGCGAAATTTCCGACCTGACCCTGGCTCCCCAAACCCGCAACATCGACCTGATCATCGGCGGACACACGCACACCTTCCTCAACGAGCCGACCGTGGTGAAAAACGCGGACGGCAAGCCGATGCTCGTCAACCAGGTCGGCTTCGCGGGCATCAACCTCGGTCGGATCGACTTCACCTTCGACCGGGTGAGCAAGCAGGTTTTTTCCCAAAGCCAAATTCTGGGGATTGGGTAAATGGGGATTGGGGATTGGGTAAATGGGTAATTAGGGGCTGTGGAAATGGTCAATTTCCTGATTACCTATTTACCCAATCCCCGATTACCCATTTACCCAATCCCCACATACGATTTGGCCCTTTGCCAGCGTATTATTTCCACGTCAAATTTAGTGTTGAACCCATGCTTTCGCCCAGCGAACAATACCGCTACCAGAAACACCTGCTGCTCCCACAAATCGGCACCGAAGGACAGGAAAAGCTCAAGGCCGCCCAGGTGCTGGTGGTGGGGGCGGGGGGCTTGGGTTGTCCGGTGTTGCTGTACCTGGCGGCGGCGGGCGTGGGCAAACTGGGCGTCATCGACCCCGACGCGGTCGAACTGAGCAACCTCCAACGGCAGGTACTGTACCGCACCGACGAACTGGATCAACCTAAGGCGCTGATGGCCGTGACCCACCTCAAGAAACTCAACAACGAAATCGAATACGCCTTTTTCCATCAGGCGCTGCGCCGGGAGAACGCCACCCAACTCATTCAGGATTACGACGTGGTGGTCGATTGCACCGATAATTTTACCGTGCGCTACCTCATCAACGACGTGTGCGTGAGCTTGGGCAAGCCCTTCGTGTACGGGGCCATCCACCAGTTCGAGGGACAGGTGTCGGTGTTCAATTTTCAGGATACGGCAGGCGTGTGGGGGCCGACTTACCGCTGCCTTTTCCCGGAACAACCCAACGACCTGAGCGTACCCAACTGCGCCGACGTGGGCGTGATGGGGGTATTGCCGGGGTTGGTGGGAATGTACCAGGCTTCGGAAGTGGTGAAATTGCTGATGGGTGTAGGGAAGGTGCTCTCGGGGCAGTTGCTGGTGGTGGACGTGCTGGAAAACACCCACCAGAAAATTAAACTCAAACGCCGCCCCGACGCGGAAGAATTGATTTTCCCGGAAAGTAAAGCCGCCACCCTGACCGACGACGACGGCCTGAAAACGCTAACGGTGGATGACCTACGTCAGCGTCTCGACGCGGGCGAGGACCTGTTCGTGCTCGATGTGCGCAACCCCTATGAGTACGACATCTGCCACCTGCCCCAGGCCACGCTGATTCCGATGAACACGATTCCCAACAACGTCCGCCGCATTCCCCAGGATCGCCCCGTGGTGGTGCATTGCCACCACGGCATCCGCTCGGCCAACGTGATTCAGTACCTCGAACAAACCCACGGCTTCCGCAACCTCTACAACCTCGAAGGCGGCATCGACGCCTGGGCGCGGGAGGTGGAGGTGGGGATGGCGGTGTATTGACTTGCCTTATTAAAAATTTACACAGACTTGTCATCCTGGAAGGACCTCGTTGGCCTGCCGTTCCCCTCTTCAGAGCTAAACGGTAGGCCAACGAGGTCCTTCCAGGATGACAAGTCTGTGTAAAAATGGATAGTTATTTTACGGTAAGCATGGTTGCTCTGGAGATCGTTTTCTTGGGGGAAATCCCTCCTCTCATGGGCAATTTCCGCGTCCCCTTCCTGCCGGATGTGTTTTACCACGTCTATTACCACGCCAACGGCAACGACCTGCTGTTCAAAACGCCCGAAAACTACCGGTACTTTCTCGAAAAATTCGCGGAATACGCCCAGCCCGTAGCCGAAACCTACGCGTTTTGCCTGATGCCGACTCATTTCCATTTCCTGATTCGCATCCGCCCGGCAGCCGAACTCAGTGCCTATTTTCGAAATAAAAAATGGAAAAAGCTACGGCGGCAATCCCCGGTCACGCCCGTCAATGCCCGCGAACTGATTCGGGTCAACTCAACAGAACTTCCCAATTTAGTGGCCCGGCAATTCAGCGACTTGCTCAACGGCTATTCGCAGACGTTTAACCGGCCGGGCAGTTCGTTTGTCGATACCCTGCAACGCAAGGCCGTCACGACCGAGCGGTATTTTGGCGAACTGGTGCGGTACATCCACGCCAACCCCGTTCACCACGGGTTTTGCGCCAGCCTGGAAACCTGGCCGTACTCCTCGTACCGGGCCGTTTTGTCCCAAAAACCCACACGGCTGTACCGGGACGAAGTGCTGCGCTGGTTTGGGGGGAAAGACGCTTTCCTACTCGCCCACGGGCAGGCGCTACCGCCGGGGTTTCAGTCGGATTTTGACTAAAAAAACCAACCCCGTCAGGATTTAAAATCCTGACGGGGTTGGTTTTAACCGGCAACGGTGAGCGCTTAATTGCTGTGCCCACCTTTGTTTCCGCCCGACGAGCCACCCGAACTATGCCCGCCTTTGTTGCCCCCGCCCCGGCTCGTACCGCCGCCGTTACCGCCGTGGTTGGTGCCGTTATCGGCCTTGCTGCCGGTCGCTCCCCCTTCAAGGTCTTTCCGGACTTGCTCCAGGTCTTTTTCGTTCTTGTTCATGGCTGTTTTTAGTTGGTTGATGAAAGCCAGGGCTAAAAACCCGTGCCCTGATTTATGAACCGTACCGCAACGGCGGACCGTTCATAAATCATCACAGTCGAATCCCGAAACTAAACGCCCGCGTGTCCGGCCCCTGCCCGGCGCGGAAGAGTGGATTCAGGTCGTACTGGGCGAAGAAGGTCGGTGCGTGGCGGAAGTTGATTTCAGCAGCCAGGCCGTAGCGGAAGTTGTTGAGGGCGTAAGCCCCGTGCTCGCGGTCTTTGCGACCGCCTTCTTCCTTCACCTTCGCGTAGCTGTCGAGGCGCATGCCCACGTAGCCCCCGGCACCGACCGACCGCACGATGCCACGCCGGAACACAACCGTGGGCAGCAATGGCAGGTTGAGGTAGGCAGCGGTCAACTTGCTTTTATCGAGGGAGCGGCCCGCGTCGGGGAAGGTCACGCCAGCGGGCGTTTGGAGCGCGAGGCGGTCGTCGTCGAGCATCAGGTTGTACCAGCTTACTTCCAGGCCGGTGCGGAGTTTGAGGGCGGCGCGGCGGCCTTCGCTCAGGCGGAACGTGGCCCCGTAGCCCAGCGTCACGTAGCGCGAGCCGAGGGGTTTGAGCGCTGGGGCGTCGCTGCCCGTCAGGGCGTTGAACCCAACCGAAACGGCTACGTCGCCGACGGCGGCGCGGGTCCAGTGGGCGTGGCGGGATTCGGGTTGGTGACGGAGCGAATCGGCGGTTTGGGCGAAAACGGAGCCGGTGGCGAGCGTGGCGAAAAGCGCAGCGGAAAGGAGGAAGCGGTTCATGGCTGAAGCGTTGATTTTGGTTGTTTGCGGGGAAGATGGGCAACGGCACGGGTCGGTTGCACGGGTGGGACGAGCGGCGGAGCCGCCGGGATTAGCGGTTGAAATCGATCGCTTTCCAATTTTGTTGCCTGTTTTATCTTCCAAACCTCCTCCGGCCTGACTACGCTTCGAGGCCAGGTTGGGAGTGAACAACCCGGTTGTTCAAAAAAGTAGGAATCAGGCGGGCAGCCCGTCCTCTACCGGACGAACGTTGTCCAGAATCGGACAGCTGAGTTTTCCAAAAAAGCCGATTCTGCGCGGCAAATCAGGTTTCAGCCCCCTGGCAAAGGTTTTTTCTGCAAAACTTGAAGTAATCCTGAAATCATGCGACGAACGTACCTGGGTGAGTTTGAAGAAGTCGTCCTCCTGACCGTGGCCGTGCTCGGCGAAGGAGCCTACGGCGTGGCCATCACCGACGAACTGGAGCGGCAAACGGGCCGGACCGTGAGCCTGAGCGCCGTTCACGCGGCCCTGCACCGGTTGGAAGAAAAAGGAATGTTGAAATCGCGCCTGGGCGAAGCCACCGCCGAGCGTGGTGGGCGGCGCAAGCGCCTGTTCAACGTGACCGTGCTGGGGAGTCGTGCCCTGAGCGACATCCGCGCCGTGCGCGAGCGGTTGTGGGACGCGATTTCGCCGCAGACGTTGCCGGTGTTCGGGGTATGAAACCACCCCACTCACCGCCCCGCTGGGCCAGCCGCCTGCTCGAAACCTGCTGCGCTCCGCACTTGCTGGAGGAAGTGCAGGGGGATTTGGAGGAGCGCTTTGAGCGGCGGGTGAGACTATTCGGGGTGCGTGTAGCCCGCAAGCAGTACGTGACGGAGGTGCTCAGTTTCCTGCGGCCCTTCGCCCTGAAACAACGACCTGACGAGGTTCAAAACCTTTTTTCAAAACCAACCATGCTCCGCAACTACTTCACCACGGCCCTTCGCAACCTTCGGCGCGACCGCACCACGAGCGCCATCAGCATCGTGGGCCTTTCCGTTGGCCTGGGCAGTGGCATTCTGATTTTCCTGCTGGTCGGTTTCCTGTTCAGCTTTGACCGCTACCACGCCAAAGCCCACCGAACGTACTGGGTCGTGACCGACATCCGGCACGAAAACGTGGTGCCGACCGATGCCGTCCCCCGTCCCCTGGGCGAGGTGCTGCGGCGCGACTACCCGTTCGTGGAAACCGCCGCCCGGGTCGAGCTGGCGTTTGGGAAAACGCTGGGGGTACCCGACGGCAAAAAAGGCGTTAGCCGGAAATTTGAAGAATCGCGAAACGTCTGCTTCGCCGAACCGCAGTTTTTCAACGTCTTCGACGTGGAGTGGGCGCAGGGCGACCCCAACGCGGCCCTGTCGGCCCCGAACGCGGTAGTGCTGTCGGAACGCTACGCCCAAAAATACTTCGATGACGCCAACCCCATCGGTCGGATTCTGCGGCTCGACAACCGAACCAACCTGACGGTGACGGGCATCGTGAAAAACCTGCCCTCGAACACCAAGCTGCATTTCGACGTCTTCATTTCCTACGCCACCCTGCCCGGCGTGTTGGGCAATCCGCTGCTGATGCAACGCTGGGAAGGTCCCTCGACGCTGTGCTTCGTCGCCCTGCGCGAAGGCACGCCCGTGGAGCGGTTGGTGGGCGTTTTTCCGGAAATTGGAAAAAAATACCTTTCCGCCGAAGATGCCCGGCACTTTGAATTTCACGCCCTGCCGCTAAGTGAATTGAACCACAACCCCCGCTACGGCGGTCGGGCACCGCTGCCGATTCTCTACGCGCTGATTCTGGTGGGACTCTTCCTGATTGCGGCGGCCTGCATCAATTTCATCAACATCGCCACCGCCCGGGCGCTCAAACGCGCCAAGGAAGTGGGAGTCCGGAAAGCGATGGGCAGCACGCGTTGGCAACTGGTTGGGCAGTTTTTGCTTGAAACCGCCCTCGTCACGCTGGCGGCAGTGGCGTTGGCTCTTTTGTTGGTGGAGCTTAACCTGCCCCGGCTCAACCAGGCCCTGGCGATGCTCAACGCTGACCTTTCTGTGTTTCAGCTTTTCCGCCCGGCTTCGCTCGGCTGGTTTAGCGGGCTGGTGCTCGGCGTTATTTTGCTGGCGGGACTGTACCCCGCGCTGATGATGGCCCGGTTTCGCCCGGTGATCGCCTTGAGTGGGCACCTGACGGCCCGGCAGGTGGGCGGTACCTCGGTACGGCGGGGGCTGGTGGTGGTGCAGTTTTTCATCACCCAGCTTTTTGTACTCGTGGCGCTGGTCATGACGGCCCAGGTTCACCACATGCAGGAAGCCGATTTGGGTTTTCGAAAAGAAGCCATCCTCACCGTACCCGTCACGACGCCCGACCCCCTGAAACAGCAAACCCTGCGCGAGCGGCTGCGGCAGGTGCCGGGAGTGGAAGCGGTGGCGCTGGGGGCCGACCCACCCGCCGCGTTCCAGCGGGGACCGGTTCCGTTCACGTTTGAAGACCGCCGCGCTCCTGAGAAATTTCCCACCACCGTGAAAGTCGGCGACGACCAGTACGTGCCGCTGTTTGGCCTGAAGCTGATGGCCGGGCGGAACTTCCGCTCTAATGACTCGACCCGGCGCGAGGCGCTTATCAACCAAACGATGCTTCGGCAACTGGGCCTGCGCGTGCCCGCCGAGGTGCTGGGCAAGCGCCTCCGGCTGTGGGATACCGAGCGAACCATCGTGGGCGTGGTAGCCGATTTCCACCTGGGCGACTGGCAGGCGGGGATTCAACCCGTGACCCTGCTGAATCAGACTTCCGAAAACCACATGGCCGCTCTCAAACTGGCCCCCGCCAACCTACCCGCAACGCTAAAGACCGTGGAGCAGGTCTGGAACGAGCAGTTTCCTGAGCGGGTCTTCCGGGCCAGTTTCCTCGATGATCAGGTGCGCGAGTTTTACCTTACCGAGCAGATTTTACTGGGGCTGATTCAAGTATTTTCCCTCATCGCCATCCTGATTGGTTGCCTGGGGCTGTACGGTCTGGTGGCCTACATGGCCGAAGTGAAAACCAAAGAAATTGGCGTGCGAAAGGTACTCGGTGCGGGCTTGAACGAACTCCTTTGGCTGTTTGGGCGGGAGTTTGGCAAACTGGCCGTGCTGGGATTCCTGGTGGCGGCTCCGCTGGGCGGTTGGCTGATGAGCGGCTGGCTCCAGCGTTACGCCTCGCACGTGAGCCTGGGCTGGTGGGTGTTTGCGGCTACGTTTGCCCTCACCGTCGCGGTTACGCTCCTCACCGTTTCCTACGAATCGCTGAAGGCGGTTTTTACGAATCCCGCTAAAAGCCTCCGCAGCGAATGAAACCGTCTCCGCCCCGCTGGGCTGCTCGCCTGCTCGAAACCTTCTGCGCTCCACATCTGCTGGAGGAAGTGCAGGGGGATTTGGAGGAGCGCTTTCGGCGACGGGTTGCGCTGTTCGGGGTGCGGGTGGCGCGGCGGCAGTACGCGGTCGAAGTGCTGGGGTTTCTGCGGCCCAGGCTAGGTGGCCCTTTTTTCTTGAAACACCAGCGTAGTGAGTTTTCTCAACCGGAATGCCAGACCACCTCTTTTCTCAACCCAGATATGCTCCGCAATTACCTCACCACCGCCCTCCGCGCCCTGCGCCGCAACTGCAATTACACGGTCATCAACGTCGTCGGGTTGACGCTCGGGCTGGCCTGCTGCCTGCTGTTGTTTCTGGCCATTCGCTACGAACTCAGCTACGACCGGCACCACGCCCAGGCCGACCGGATTTATCGACTCGTCACGGGATACCGCAATGCCGAAAGCGATAGCCGCAACGTGGGCGTTCCGCTTCCGGCCTTAGCCGCCCTGCGTGCCGACTTCCCGGATCTCAGCCGCCAGGTGACACTGGTCCACGAGGTCGAAGGCATCGTCCGAACGGGTACCATGAAGAAATTCGAGCAGGAAGTGGGCACGATGGCCTTCGTCGAACCCGCGTATTTCCGGCTGTTTGATTTCCAGTGGAAAAACGGCAGTCCCGAAACCTCGCTCGCCAACCCGAATACGGTCGTGCTTTCGGAGCGGATGGCACGGAAGTATTTCGGGAACCGAAACCCGATGGGACAACGGATCCGGGTGGAAAACAAGATGGATTTCATCGTGACCGGCCTCGTCCAAGACCCGCCCGTCACGAGCAGCGTACCCTTTGAGGTCCTGCTGTCGTTTGCTTCGCTGAACGCCTACGGCGCGAATACAGCGTGGGACGACTGGCGGTCGAACTCCGGCCAGGCGCAGATTTACCTGAAGCTGCCTGTCGAACGGACTTCGGTGGCGATGGAGCGACAATTGGTCGCGTTCGTGAACAAATACCACCAACCCGACGACGCGAAAAACCTGCGCTACGAACTGCAACCGCTCACGCAGATTCACGTCGATACCCGCACGGGCAACTTTGCCAATCGTACCGTGAGCCGGGAAACGATTTGGGGCATGGCGCTGATCGGTCTGTTCATCCTCATCACGGCTTGCGTCAACTTCATCAATTTAGCCACGGCGCAGGCCCTTCGGCGGGCGAAGGAAGTGGGTGTGCGGAAGGTACTAGGCAGTTCGCGGGCGCAGTTGGTGCGGCAGTATCTGGGCGAAACCGGCTTGCTCACGGGCCTGGCCGTGGTGCTGGCGCTGCTCGTGGCGTACCTCGCGCTTCCCTGCGTAGTCGAACTGCTCAACGTCCGGCTGAAGCCGGCGGCGCTTTTCGACCCGGCAATTCTCGGTTTTCTGCTGCTGCTGGCCGTCGTCACGACCCTGCTGGCAGGTTTTTACCCAGCGTTGGTGCTCTCAGGGTACCAGCCGGTTCTGGCCCTGAAAGGCAAAATCCGTTCGACATCCCGTAGTCCGCTGACGCTCCGCCGGGGCCTGATCGTGGGGCAGTTCGCTATCTCGCAGATGCTAATCATCGCTACCCTCGTGGCTTACGCGCAGATGCGCCACTTCCGCTCGGCCGACCTCGGCTACGACCAGGAAGCCATCCTGACGGTGCCCCTTCCCGACAAAAAAGAGCCCGCTCAACTCCAGGCGTTCTGGGCAAAACTCGCGGGGCAGGCAGGCATCCAGTCGATGAGTTACAGCTTATCGACGCCCTCGGCGAATCGCAATTGGTACACGGGCTTTCGGTACGACAACGCCGCCAAAGACGCTGACTTCGTCGTGGTGATGCGCCCGGCGGACACCGCCTACTTCCACACCTACGGCTTGAAGCTGGTGGCGGGCCGCATTCACCAACCCGCCGACACCATGCGGGAGTTTGTGGTGAATGAGTCGTTCGTGAAACGAATGGGCATCAGCGACCCGCAGCAAATTCTAGGCAAAAACCTGAGTGGATTTGGTGGGAGCAAGGTTAAAAAACCCATCGTGGGTGTCGTGAAAGACTTCAACACCTTCTCGCTGCACCAGCGGACTCAGCCCGCCGTCATTACCACTCTTCAGGACACGTACAGCCGGTTGAGCATCAAGTTCTCTACCCGGCAGGGCGGTACGGAGGCCGTCAGCCAACTGTTGAAAACGGTTGAAACATCCTGGACGAGTACCTTCCCCGACTTCGTGTTCCGGTACGAGTTTCTGGACGAAGCCCTCGATAATTTCTACCGCAACGAAGAGCGGTTCTTCGTGCTCTTCCGGCTGCTGGCGGGCATTGCGCTGTTCATCGGCTGCCTGGGGCTGTACGGCGTGGTGGCGTTCATGGCCGAATCGCGGACGAAGGAAGTGGGCATTCGCAAAACCCTCGGCGCGTCGACGCTCCACATTTTCGGGTTGTTTTCGGTCGACTTTCTGAAGCTGGTGCTGGTGGCCCTGATTATCGCCTCGCCGGTGGCCTGGTACGTCATGACTGCGTGGCTTCAGGATTTCGAGTACAAGATTTCGATTGAGTGGTGGATGTTCGCCGGGGCCGGTCTGCTGGCGGTGGGCATCGCGCTGCTGACGGTCAGTTTCCAGTCTATGAAAGCCGCCCTGACCAATCCCGTCAAAAGCCTGCGCAGCGAATGAAACCGTCTCCGCCCCGCTGGGCTGCTCGCCTGCTCGAAACGTTCTGCGCCCCGCACCTGCTGGAGGAAGTGCAGGGGGATTTGGAGGAGCGCTTTCAGCGACGGACAAATCTGTTTGGCGAGCGGGTGGCAAGGCGGCAGTACGTGGCGGAAGTACTGGGTTTCCTGCGGCCTTTCGCTTTTAAACGAACACCCAACGATTCCAATCAATCTGTTTCAATCAACTCGCTCATGTTGCAGAACTATTTCAAAATCGCCTGGCGTAATCTTCTGAAGCAGAAACACCACGCCGTTATCAACGTAGTAGGACTGACCATCAGCCTTGCGGCTTGCCTACTAATGGGCCTGTACGTGTACGATGAACTCCGCTACGACCGCTTTCACGCCAACGCCGACCGCATCGTGCGCGTGGTGCTACGGGGTACGCTGAACGGGGAATCCGTCCAGGAAGCCAATGTCATGGCTCCCGTCGCCGGAGCCTTGCAGCAACGTTTTCCCGAGATTGAGGCTACCGTGCGGATACGCTCGGCCGGAACGCCCCGCGTCAGTTACGGCGATAAAGTCCTGCGCGATAACCGGGTCGCCCTGGCCGATCCGACGCTTTTTCGGGTGTTTAGTCTGCCCTTGTTGAATGGTGATGCCCGGACGCCCCTGGCGCAGCCCAACACGGTCGTGGTTAGCCATCGTATGGCGCAACAGTTTTTCGGAGAAACTGATCCCGTCGGCAAGGTGCTGACCATTTTCGACGACAAGGTGGCTTACACGGTTACGGGAGTCATGGCCGACGTACCGTCGCAGTCCCATTTTCATGCCGATGCCTTTCTGTCGCTGGTGGCCGATCGAGCTGCGGCCAGCGATAGCTGGTTGATGTCCAACTTCTTTACGTACCTGTTGTTGCCCGAAGGGTACGACTACCGGCAGTTGGAGCCTAAATTGAAACCAGTAGTCGAAACGCACCTGATTCCGCCGATTGAGAAACTTCTGGGCGTCAGCCGTTCGGCCTTTCGTCAGAAGGGTACGGATTTGGGACTCTTCCTGCAACCCCTCACCGACATTCACCTTCGCTCCGATCTCAAACCCCAAACCGAACTGGAGCCGGGGGGGGACATCCGCTACGTGTACTTGTTTGGAGCCGTCGCGCTGTTCATGCTGTTGTTGGCCTGCATCAATTTCACCAACCTCAGTACCGCCGGAGCTACCAAACGGGCCAAAGAAGTGGGCATCCGAAAGGTGCTGGGTTCGACGCGGGGTCGGTTGGTTGCGCAGTTTCTGAGCGAATCAGCCCTGCTCACGGCCCTATCGCTGATGCTGGCGCTTGGTTTAGCGTGGGTACTGCTTCCTTTTTTCAATACCCTGTCTGGCAAAACGCTGCGCATTCAACTGACGGAGATGCCCTGGCTGATGCCCGGTCTGGTGGGATTTGGGCTAGTGGTGAGTGCGCTGGCAGGCAGCTATCCCGCGTTCTTCCTGGCCTCGTTTAAACCGGTTGCAACCCTGAAAGGCGGCATCCCAACGGCTGGTCCATCACGCTTCAACCTGCGGAGCGGGTTGGTAGTGTTTCAGTTTTTTGTATCGGTTGGTCTTATCATTGCCACCCTCGTCGTATACCAACAAATGCGGTACATCCAGTCCGCTAAACTTGGTTACGACAAAGAGCAGGTGGTGGTACTGGAGCGCACGGGCCTGTTGGAAAACAAAGAATCGGCATTGGCCCGCCAATTGGCGCAGGACAGCCGGGTGGTACGCGTCAGTGTATCGGGTTTTCTGCCCAATGACCGATACAACGTTGGGTTGATTGCAATGCAGCCTGAAGGCCAGAACGCCAAAATGGCCCGGCTGACGTATTTTGGGGTGGACGATCAGTACCTGCCCACGCTGGGTATTCAATTGAAGGCGGGGCGCAATTTTTCAGTCAATTTCCCATCCGACTCGGCGGGAGTCATCATCAACGAAGCCGCTGTCCGGTTCTTTGGCTGGACCCAGCAGGCGTTGGGACGTGTCTTGGTCGCACCCGGCGTACCGGAAAGGGTCGATAAGACGTATCGCGTTATTGGCGTGGTGAAGGATTTTCATACACGGTCGCTGCACGAACCCATCGCACCGATGGCCATGCTGTTGCGCGACAACAGCGGCTCGATCATCGTCAAAGCCCGTGCGGCAGACGTAGCCGGATTACTGGCATCGGCGAAGCGCCATTGGGATGCTCTCGGTACCGGCGAACCATTCCAGTACTCGTTCTTAGACGAAGCATCCCAAGCCATGTACCAAGCCGAACAAACGACGAGCCGCTTGCTCATCGTGTTTGCGTTGCTGACTATCTTCATCGCGTGCCTGGGGTTATTCGGACTGGCTACGTTCACAGCCGAACAACGGACGAAAGAAATCGGCGTGCGCAAAGTGCTGGGGGCTTCGGTTACGGGCCTCGTCGCGCTCTTGGTCAGGGATTTCCTGAAGCCGGTGCTGCTCGCCCTGCTGCTGGCCACGCCGCTGGCCTGGTACGCCATGCATCGATGGCTGCAAAACTTCGCCTACAAAATCAGCCTGGAGTGGTGGGTCTTCGCCGTGGCCGGAGTGCTGGCCATGACGATTGCCCTGCTGACGGTGAGCTTCCAAAGCATCAAAGCCGCGTTGACCAACCCCGTCAAAAGCCTGCGCAGCGAATGAAACCGGCCCCCGAAACGTCCGGTACGCCGGAGCGGGACCGTCCACCCCGCTGGGCCAGCCGCCTGCTCGAAACGTTCTGCGCCCCGCACCTGATAGAGGAAGTGCAGGGGGATTTGGAGGAGCGGTTTGGGCGGCGCGTGGCGCTGTTCGGGGCGCGAGTGGCACGAAGGCAGTACGTGGCGGAAGTGCTCGGCTTTCTGCGGCCCCGGCTGGGTGGCCCCTTCGCCCTCAAACGCCAACCGAGGGAGTTTCTAAGTCCCTTTTTCTACAATCCCGACATGCTACGGAACTACCTCACCATCGCCCTTCGCAATTTATGGAAGCACAAAACCTTCACCGCGATCAATGCGGCTGGATTGGCACTGGGCATCGCCACCAGCGTGTTGATTCTGGAATACGTCAGTTTTGAGCGTAGTTATGATTCCTTCCACCGTCAGGCGACCGATACGTACCGGATTCAGTACAATCAGCAAAACGACAATGGGGCGGTGACGGCCAAAGCCACGACGTCTGCGTCGGTGGGGCGGGGGCTTCGGGGTGCATTCCCGGAAATTAACTCCGTCCTGCGTTTTCACCGCTCGAACGCGTTACTGAGCTACGAAGCCAACCGGCAACTCCGGGTGTTTCGCGAAGAAAACATCCTGGCCGCTGATTCGTCTTTCCTGACGTTTTTTTCGTTTCCACTGCTGAAAGGGAACGCGCGTACCGCCCTGCTTGAGCCAACGTCGATTGTGATCACGCAGGCGTTGGCCCGGAAGTATTTCGGAATGGAAGAGCCGGTCGGCAAAACGCTGAAAATGACCGGCGGCTACGGCGACTGGAAAGGAAATGACTACCAGGAAGTAAGTTACTTCACCGTGACGGGCGTACTGGCCGACGTTCCCGCCAATTCCCACCTGCAATTCAACGCCCTGGTGTCGTTTCGCTTGTTTTCGCGCGGAGAAGCCGAATTGTCGAATTGGGGCGACAGTTTTTACACCTACCTGGCTCTGCGGCCCGGCGCATCGGCTCCGGCGCTGGAGGCCAAACTGCCCGGTTTTAGCAAGCAGGTACTGGGCGAAACCAGCAAGGATGGCTTGCAGCTACAACCCTTGACCCATCTTCATTTAAATTCCAACCTGCTCGGCGAACTGGGTCCGAACGGGAGTCGGCTGATGGTGACGGTGCTGCTCATCATCGCCGGGTTTGTTGCCCTGATCGCCTGGATCAATTACGTGAATCTGACCACGGCACGAGCGACCGAACGGGCCAAAGAAGTGGGCATTCGGAAAGTGAACGGTGCATCCGGTCGGGATCTGATCGGGCAATTTTTGCTGGAAGCCGTTTTGCTGAATGGGTTGAGTTTAGGCCTGGCGCTGGGGTTGGTTTGCCTGGTTCAACCGGCGTTCAGCGAGTTGGTCGGTCAGTCCTTGTCGCTCCACCTGCTGACGAATCAGTCGTGGCTCCTGAGCGGCGTTGGCTTTTTTACGGGCGGGGTGTTGCTATCGAGTTTATACCCGATCCTCGTCAATCTGGCCTTTCAGCCCGCCGTGGTGCTGCGCGGACACTTAGGAAATCCAGGACGGGGCTTGTCGCTACGAAAAGGGCTGGTCGTCTTCCAGTTCATGCTTTCCATGCTGCTGATCGCCGGTTCGCTGGTTATGTACCGGCAACTGACGTTTATGCAGCGGTACGACGTCGGCATCGACCTGAATCAACTCCTGGTACTCGACGGCCCAGGAACCACCGATTCCACGTATCCGGCTAAACTTCAGCGGATCAAAGCCGAGTTAGCGCGGTACCCAACGGTGCAGCAAGTCACGGTTTCCAACCTGATTCCCGGTAAACCAATCCGTGGGTTGTCAAAGGCCGGGGTAGTCCGGCGGCTAAATCAACCGGAGGAAACGGCTTCCGGTCGGTATTACTTCTCCCAGGTCGATTTCAATTTTCAGAAAACAGTCGGTGCCCGGCTATCGGCGGGCCGCTGGTTTTCACCGGCCTACGGCTCCGACGCGAACCAGGCGGTGGTCATCAATGAAACCGCTGCCCGCCTGCTGGGTTTTGCGACTCCCGCTGAGGCGGTCGGTCAGCGGATTAACTACCGCGTTCAGAGCACGCCGACGATTATTGGGGTGTTGAAGGATTACCATCAGCTTTCGCTCAAAAAGATCCTCGATCCCCTCATTTTTGAACTCGGCGAAGCGCCCGATGGCTATTTCACCCTCCGCCTCAGTCCGGACGATTTGCCGCGCACCCTGGCCGCCATTCAGTCGCTTTGGCAGAAAACCTTTCCGGGCAGCCCGTTTTCGTATTTTTTCCTGAACGATTCGTTCAACCAGCAATACCGGGCGGACTGGCAGTTTGCGCAGATGGCGGGCCTGTTCGCCCTGCTGGCCATTCTCGTCGCTTCGTTGGGGCTGTGGGGCCTGGCGAACGTTACGACGACGCAACGCACCAAAGAAATCGGTGTCCGCAAAGTGCTGGGAGCCAGTGTTGTCAGCATCGTCACGTTGGTATCGAAAGACGTCCTGACGTTGGTTCTGATTGCCATCGTCATCGCTTCACCGCTGGCCTGGTATGCCATGCATCACTGGCTGCAAGACTTCGCCTACAAAATCGACCTCGACTGGTGGATGTTCGCCGGGGCGGGGTCGCTGGCGATGGGCATCGCGTTGCTAACGGTGAGTTTTCAGTCGGTGAAAGCTGCTCTGACCAACCCCGTCAAAAGTTTGCGCAGCGACTAGTCAACGGAAAATTTGGGTCAAATCCAGTTCTATCCCAGTCGCCGGGTCATGAAAAAGCACTTCGTTGAAATACTTTACCGGGGCATTTGGAAGAAACAACTGGATGGTTTTGACCGACGGCATGACCACCCAAGCCGACTGCACACCGGAGGGGAAGTAAACCTTCCTGATTTTACTCGCCAGAACTTCATAGGCCTGACGGGGCGACAAAATTTCGACGGTGGTGATGGGCGGGGTCGTCATTTTGAGGACGTCATCGTCTTCCCAATTGAACTGCATTTTGGGATAAATGCAAATATCCGGAATGGCCGGGCCGGCCACTAAGTCGAGGTCGAGTTCGGTCAGCGCATCAAATCGGGAGGCATATTTCTCCATAATCTGGTGACTGATGCGGACTTCGAGAATGGAATGATTGCGACTTGGCATTGGCTTTCCCCGTAAGATTTCGGCTTCGGTCAATTCGATGGTCTCTTCCATAGCGTACCCATTTTTTCCATGATGGAAATCAAAGATAACAAAAGTCGTGTATGAATTCGCCGTCGCCAAAGCCACCTCACCTCGCTGAACGCCTGCTCGCCCTGTTCTGCGCCCCGCACCTGCTGGAGGAAGTGCAGGGGGATTTGGAGGAGCGCTTTCAACGGCGGGCGGCGCTAGTCGGCGAGCGGGTGGCGCGAAGGCAGTACCTGATGGAAGTGCTGAGTTTCCTCCGGCCCTTCACGCTGAAACGACGCCCCAGCGAATTCCGGCAACCTTCACTTTTCAACCCAACCATGCTTCGCAACTACCTCACCATCGCCCTCCGCACCCTGGCCCGCAACCGGCTCACCTCCCTGCTCAACGTGGCCGGCCTCTCGGTGGGCATCGCGGCCTGCCTCGTGATTTACCTCATCGTGCAGTTCGAGCTGAACTTCGACCGGGGCGTGCCGCAGGCCGACCGGGTCTGCCGGCTCGTGTCGGATTTCAAATTCGGCGGCGAAGACTACCACAACCGTGGCCTCTCGGCTCCGATTCCCCTTGCCCTGCGGCACGTGCCGGGGGCCGAAGCGGTAGCGGCGTTGCACGAAGCCGGATTTCAGGGCGTCGAAGTGCCGAGGGACGGAGCCGAACCGCTGAAGTTTCGGCCCGAAAAAGGCGAGTACAACGCGGTGGCGTTTACCGAACCAGCCTTTTTCGCTATCCTGCCCCGCGAATGGCTGGCGGGTTCGCCGCAGGCTTCGCTCTCGAAACCTGGCCAAATCGTACTGACCGAATGGCAGGCCCGGCTGTACTTCGGCGAGGCTACACCCGCCGTGGTGGGTCGCCGGCTGGTGGGACAGCAGTTCCGCGACACACTCGCGCTGACCGTGTCGGGCTTGGTGCGCGACCTTGACGCCCCCAGCAATTTCGACTACCGGGCCTTCGTGTCGCTTTCGACGCTGACCTCCAGCAAAAAGCGGAGTGACAACGTGGGCCTCGACCAGTGGGACAACACGAATTCCTCCTCCCAGTGCCTCGTCAAGCTGGCCCCCGGTACCGACCCGAAGCGCTTCGGCGAGCAGGCGACGCGCCTGGCCGAGAGTCACGTTAAACGCGATGCGAACGAAGACAAACGCTGGCTGCGCCTCCAGCCCCTGGCCGACGTGCATTTCAACGCCGATTACGGCGGCGGTCACGTCGCGCACCGCCCCACGCTGCTCGTGCTCGGCGTGGTTGGGCTGTTTTTGCTGCTGCTGGCCTGCATCAATTTCATCAACCTCGCCACGGCCCAGTCCACCCGGCGGGCGCGGGAAATCGGCGTACGCAAAACCCTGGGCAGCGCCCGGCGGCAACTGGTGTTGCAGTTCCTGGGCGAAACCCTGCTGCTCACCGGAGCGGCGGCGGTGCTGGCGCTGGTGTTGGCCGGGGGCGCGCTGGCCTACCTTGGCGACCTCGTGCCGAAGGGCGTGGTGCTCGACCTGACCGGCCCGCACCTGTACGCCTTCCTGCTCGCCGTGGCGGTGGTCACGGCCTTGCTGGCCGGGCTGTATCCGGGCCTGCTGGTGTCGCGGCTTTCGCTGGTCAAGGCGTTGCGCAACCAGGTGGGCGGACCGGCGGGCAGCGTGGGCCTGCGGCGGGTACTCATTGTGGGGCAGTTCGTGGTGGCGCAGGTGTTCATCGTCGGGGCCTTGCTGGTGGGGCAGCAACTGCGGTTTCTGGTCAACACCGACTTGGGCTTTCAGCGCGAAGCCATCGTGACGTTCGGCGTGCCGACCAGCGCTTTTTTCAGCGGCGACAAAAACGGCGCACGCTTCACCTTGGCCGAGCGCATCCGCAAACTGGCGGGGGTCGAGCGGGTCAGCATGTCCAACCAAACGCCCATCGCCGGGGGCTGGTCCACGACGGTGATGGAATTTTCCGGGAAAAAAGACAAACTCAAAATTAACGTGTACCTCAAGAATGCCGACACGGCCTACCTCGGGCTGTACGGCCTGCAACTCGCGGCGGGCCGCAACCTGTTGCCCAGCGACACCGCGCGGGAGATGCTCGTCAACGAAACCCTCGCCCGGCAAATCGGCTTCCAGCGCCCCGCCGAGGCGGTCGGGAAGTTTTTGGAATCCGACGGAAAAAAATTGCCCATCGTCGGGGTCGTGCGCGATTTTCACCACCGTTCGCTGCACACGGCCATCCAGCCCACGGCGCTGATGGGCGGCAAACAAGGGCTGTTTACCACCAACGTCCGCTTCCGCCGGAGTGGGGCCGAAGGGTTCGACCAGACGCTGGCGCAACTCAAACCCCTCTGGACCAGCACCTACCCCAACGATCCCTTCGAGCCGAAGTTTTTCGACGAGGCCGTGGCCGACCTCTACGGCAAGGAGCGCAACTTGGGCAAACTCGTCACCCTCGCCACGGGCCTCGCGGTGTTCATCTCGTGCCTGGGCCTGTTCGGGCTGGTGACCTTCACGGCCCAGCGGCGCACGAAGGAAATCGGCATTCGGAAAGTCCTGGGGGCCAGCGTGGCGAGTTTGGTCGGGCTGCTCTCGCGGGAGTTTGTGCTGCTGGTGGGCGTGGCCGTGGTCATCGCCTCGCCGCTGGCGTGGTGGGGCGTGTGCCGCTGGCTGGATGATTTCGCCTACAAAATCACCATCCAGTGGTGGATGTTCGCCGGGGCGGGTCTGCTGGCGGTGGGCATCGCCCTGCTCACGGTGGGTTTTCAGTCGGTGAAAGCGGCCCTGACCAACCCCGTCAAAAGTTTGCGCAACGAATGAAGTCAGCGCAACAGGCGGTCAACGTCCAATTCGAACGAGGTAACGGGGTCTTTCAGCAGCCCGCTCGTCCAGGTCAGTTGAGTGCCGTCGGGCAGCAGAACCTGACATACGTGGAGCATGGGGGCAATCAACCAGACCGTTTTAACCCCGGCGGGGAAGTAGATTTTAAACGCTTTGTCGGTCAAGTCGGAAACCCCCTGCTTTGGCGACAACACTTCGACGGCCGTCAGGGGCGGCTGGGTATAAAAAATAAGATCATTGAACCAATTCGTGCGAAGGGTGGGGTAAATGGCGACATCAGGTTTGCATTTGCCCGTCGGTAGTTCCAGTTCCAGTTCCGGCAGGATGTCGTACTCCTGCTCGTAACGGTCAAGGGCTACGCTGAGGCGGTGAATAAGTTTCGAGTGGTTGACCGACATGATGTCTTCGGATTGGTACTCTTCGATGAGGTCGTGGTAAGGCGTTTCCATGGCACAATTCGATTTTTTCAAAAGTAAGAAAATTCGGCATGAAAGCACCACCTGCTCACCACCCCAAAACCCCACCCCGCTGGGCCAGCCGCCTGCTCGAAACCTTCTGCGCCTCGCACCTGCTCGAAGAAGTGGAGGGCGACCTGGAAGAGCGCTTTCAGCGAAGGGTGGAACTGTTTGGTGAGCGGGTGGCGCGAAGGCGGTACGTGACGGAAGTGCTGAGTTTCCTGCGTCCCTTTGCCCTGAAACGCCAACTCAATGAAGTTGAACAACCTTTTCTTCTACGCCCCGATATGCTCCGCAACTACTTCAAAATCGCCTTCCGCAACCTCGCCCGCAACAAAGCGTACGCCTCCATCAACGTGCTGGGGCTGGCGCTGGGCATGACCTGCGCCCTGCTGATTTTTACCCTGATCACCCATCACCTGAGTTTCGATACGGCCCATCCCGACTCGGAGCGGACGTACCGCATCGTGACCGAGCAGCACCGCGACGTGGTGAGCTACATCGCCAGCGTGCCGAGTCCGCTGGGCAAGGCGTTTCGGAATGAGTACACCTTTGCCGAAAAAGTCGCCCGGATTGCCACCGCAGACCGGGTTTTGATTACCGTCAAGAATGGCCGGAACGTCCAGAAATTCAAAGAGCAGGAAGGCGTGGCCTTCGTAGAAACCGACTTCTTCGACCTGTTCAGCTACCCGATGGTGCAAGGGGATGCCAAAGCGGCGCTGACCCAACCCAACACGGCGATTCTGACCGAGCGCATGGCCCGGAAGTATTTCGGCGAGGCCAACCCGATCAACAAAACGTTTCGGCTGGACAACAAAGTCGATTTCCGAATCACGGGTGTGCTGAAGGACATACCGGCCAACACCGATCGCCAAACCGAGATTTTTGCTTCCTACAACACCCTCCGGCAGCACGACGACTGGCTGGCGAGCGACGACGCCTGGGGTGGAATTAGCAGTGCCATGCAGTGCTTCGTTCGGCTGCGACCGGGGGTATCGCCCGCGCAGGTCGAGCAGGTGTTGCCCGCCTACGTCAAAAAATACCGCCCCACCAGCAAAAACGTTCACCATTACAAACTGCAACCGCTGGCCGACATCCATTTCAACGCCCGGTACGGCGGGACGATGACCAAAACCAACCTGGGCGTGTTGGGGCTGATCGGGCTGTTTCTTCTCCTCACGGCCTGCGTCAACTTCATCAACCTGGCCACCGCCCAGGCCCTCACCCGCGCCAAAGAAGTGGGCGTCCGGAAAGTGCTGGGCAGTGTGCGCGGGCAGCTTTTCTGGCAATTTCTGGCCGAAACCGGCCTCATCACGGCCACGGCGTTGCTGCTTGCCGTCGGTTGTTCGTTCCTCGTTCTTCCCTTCGTCAACGGCTGGTTTGGTACGCAACTGAGCATCCCCCTGCGGTCCGACTGGCGGGTTCCCGGGTTTATTCTGCTGCTGGGATTACTCATCACGTTCTTCGCGGGTTCGTATCCGGGAATCATTCTGGCGCGTTTTCAGCCGGTGCTGGCCCTCAAAGGCAAGCTTTCCCAGCGGGCCATCGGCGGCTTCAACACCCGGAGGAGTTTAATCGTCGTCCAGTTCGCCCTTTCGCAGGTGCTCATCATCGGCATGATAGTCGTCACCAGCCAGATGCGGTACGCGAAGCAATCCGATCTGGGTTTCACCAAAGACGCGGTCGTGATGGTTCCTACCGGATCCGACTCGAAGGCATCAACGATGAACACCCTGAAACAACGCTTTTCGGGCCTGGCGGGGGTGAAAAACGCATCGCTTTGCTATGCCGCACCGGCCTCGGAGGATGATTGGAATACGTCGCCCCGCTACGACAACCGGACGGAAGACGAAGCCTTCCGGGTTAGCGTAAAGTGCGCGGACGCGCAGTACCTGCCGCTATTCGGGTTGGACTTGGTCGCCGGTCGGAACCTCTACCCCTCGGATACGGCGCGGGAATTTGTGGTCAATGAACAGTTTGCCAAAAAATTAGCCCTGAAATCCGCGCAGGAACTGATTGGAAAGGTAATGAGTGTGGATGGGGGTGAGATGAAAGGGCCAATCGTCGGAGTCGTCCATGATTTTCACGACCGCTCGTTTCACGAAGACATCAACGCCGTGTGTATCACCACCGCCAGTGACCAGTACAGTAGCTATGCCGTGAAAATCGACCTGGGCAGCGCCAAGACTACCCTGGCGGCTTTGGAGAAAACCTGGACCCAAACGCACCCCGATCAGTTGTTCGAGTACCAGTTTCTCGACGAAGAAATCGCGGCGTTTTACCAAGCCGACGACCTGATGCTCAAGCTGATCCAGGTCTTTGCCGCCATCGCCATGTTCATCGGGTGCCTGGGTTTGTACGGGTTGGTGTCGTTTATGGCCGCGCAGAAAACGAAGGAAATCGGTATCCGTAAAGTACTGGGTAGCAGCGTTGGGCAAATCGTGTGGATTTTTGCCAACGAGTTTTCGCGCCTGATTCTGCTGGCTTTTCTCGTGGCTGCGCCGGTGTCTTACTTTGCCATGCGGGCCTGGCTCGACAACTTCAAGTACCAGATCGACCTGGGCGCGGGGGTATTTGTAACGGCCATCGCGGGCACGTTTCTGATTGCCCTGCTGACGGTCGGGTACCGGGCCATCAAAGCCGCCTTGGCCGATCCAGTGAAAAGCCTGCGCAACGAGTGAAACCGCCCGCACCGCCCGAAACGTTGACGCTGTCCAGTTGCGGACAAAACCCTGTTCGGTTTCGGACGACGAAAAAGCTCATTTAGGGAATGTAGCCTCTTTCCGGGAGAGGCACGTCTCTTGCCGGAGGTGCTGGGTACTTTTCTGGTAACCCCGATCGCCATGCTCCGTACCTACTTCAAAATCGCCTGGCGCAACCTGTTGCGGCAGCGGGCGTTTTCCGGCCTCAACATCGCCGGGCTGGCCATCGGCATCGCGACCTGCCTGGTGATTCTGCTGTTCGTGGCCGATGAACTCAGTTACGACCGTTTCCACGAGAAATCCGACCGCATCGTGCGGGTTATTTTCCGGGCTTCGATGGAAGGGCAACGCCTCAACGAAGCGACCGTGATGCCGCCCGTCGCCCAAACGCTCCGGGCCGATTACCCGGAGGTGCAGGAAGCCACCCGGTTGCGCGATTACGGCGTGCCCCGCGTGACGGTTGGGGATAAAATCTTCCGGGAAGACGCCTTCGCCTTCGTCGATTCCAACTTTTTCCAGGTGTTCACCCTACCCTTCATTCAGGGCGACGCCCGAACGGCCCTGGTGCAACCCAACACCGTCGTGATTTCCCGGAAGGCGGCGGAGCGGTATTTCGGCAGCGCCGATCCCATCGGGAAAACACTGGCGTTCAAAGATTTCAACGCCACGCTGAAAATCACCGGGGTCATCGAGCCGGTACCAACCAACTCGCACTTCCACGTCGACCTCTTCGCGTCGATGGCCAGTTTTCCCGAGGCCCGGCAGCCTTCGTGGATGACCTCCGGGTTTTACACCTACCTCGTCCTCCCGAAAGGCTACGAGTATCAACGACTCGAAGCCAAACTGCCGCAGGTCGTGGAAAAATACATGGGGCCGCAGTTTCAAAAGGGTTTTGGCCTCAGTCTGGCCGAATACCACAAAAAAGGCAACGACCTCGGCTTTTTTTTCCAACCCCTGACCGATATCCACCTGCGTTCGGATTTTGCCAACGACCTCTCCCCGGCGGGCGACATCCGGTACGTGTACATTTTCGGGGCCATCGCGCTGTTTATGTTGCTCATCGCCTGCATCAATTTCATGAACCTCAGCACGGCCAGCGCCTCGAAGCGGGCCAGGGAGGTGGGGATTCGGAAAGTGATGGGGTCGGTGCGCGGGGAGTTGGTCCGGCAGTTTTTGCTCGAATCCATCCTGCTCACGGCATTTGCGTTGCTGCTGGGCATTGGGTTGGTGTACCTGGCCCTGCCGGTGTTCAACGACCTGGCGGGGAAAAACCTGAGCCTGAATTTCAGCACCAATCCGGGGTTGTTACCGGGTTTGCTGGGCTTTGGCCTGCTCGTTGGGGTGCTGGCGGGTAGCTACCCGGCGTTTTTTCTGTCGTCGTTCAAGCCGGTTGCCGTGCTGAAAGGCCGGGTGCTTTTGGGCACGAATCCGGGCCGGAACATCAGCCTGCGCAGCGGCTTAATCGTGTTTCAGTTCTTCATTTCCATCACCCTGACGGTGTGTACCACCGTGGTGTACCGGCAACTCAGCTACATTCAGAACAAGAAATTGGGCTACGAAAAGGCCCAGGTGCTGGTGTTGCCCGAAACCTGGATGCTGGGTAAAGGCGAGGCCGCGTTCAGTCAGCAACTCCGCCAGGACCCCCGCGTGGTGAGCGTGAGTTCCTCCGGCTACCTGCCCGCCGGGCCAAGTCATGACAACAACTTCTTTGTTTACCCCGACGCTCAATCCGCCCAACTCGTGAAAACGCTGCGGTACGACGTGGATGCCGAGTACATCCCGACGCTGGGGATGCAACTGGCGGCGGGGCGGAATTTCTCGCCCCAATTCGGCACCGATTCGACGGGCGTAATCCTGAACGAAACGGCGGCAAAGGCCTTTGGCTGGGGTGGCAAGGCCCTCGGACATCCCATCACCCACTCAAACAACGAGGGTCGGAAAACGACGTACCGGGTCGTCGGGGTGGTGAAGGATTTTCACTTCAAATCGATGCACGAGCGCATTTCCCCCCTGGTGATGACGCTGGGCAACACAGGCGGAACCATGATTGTAAAAGTGAAAACGGGGAACATCGCCGGGGTCATGGCCGCGCTGGAGCGCACCTGGAAGAAATTCAGGGCGGAAGGGCCGTTCGCGTACTCGTTTCTCGACGAGCGGTTCCAAGCCACCTACCGGGCGGAGCAGAAGGCGGGCCAAATTCTGGGAATCTTCGCCGGACTCACCATTTTCGTGGCCTGCCTGGGCCTGTTCGGCCTGGCCACCTTCACCGCCGAACAGCGCACCAAAGAAATCGGGGTGCGGAAGGTGCTGGGCGCGAGCGTGACCAGCATCGTGGGGCTACTCAGCAAGGATTTTCTGAAACTGGTGCTGGTGGCGATGGTGCTCGCCGCGCCCCTGGCCGGGTACGCGATGAACCGCTGGCTCCAGGATTTTGCCTACAAAATCGACCTGGAGTGGTGGGTGTTCGCCGGGGCCGGGTTGCTGGCGGTGGGCATTGCGCTGCTGACGGTGAGTGTTCAGAGCGTGAAAGCGGCGCTGATGAACCCGGTGAAGAGTTTGCGGAGTGAGTAACCGTCGAAGCCAGGCAGACGAGAACTAAGTCGGTTTCAACACCCCGGTATCGCTACCGTCGGCTCGGCGAAGACGGGTGGTGAGTGGCTTGAAAAACAGTACCTTCGCCTGGCATTCGTTACTTTTTAGACTATGGAATCCTTGCTCCACCGAATTACCATCGACGAAATGGTCTGCAACGGTAAGCCGACGATTCGCGGGTACCGCATCACGGTTCGGACGATTCTGGAGTACCTGGCGGCGGGAGAAACGGAAGAAAATCTACTGGAAGCGTATCCATTTTTGGAGAAAGAAGATATTGCGGCTTGCCTGCAATTTGCCGCCCGGTTGACGGATGACTCCTACTACGCGCTCTCTGCCTGATGCCTACGCAGCGGTTTCTGATCGACGTCAATCTGCCGAAATACTTCTAGTTTTTCAATTCCGACGAATTTGAGTTCGTCATCGATATCAATGGTCGGTGGCCCGACCGTGACATCTGGGAGTATGCCAAAGAAAATCGTCTGGTCATCGTGACGAAGGATGCCGATTTCCACGATCGCTGTCTGCTTGATTCTAATCCGCCTCAGGTCATTTACCTGCGGTTAGGAAACTTGTTGCTACGCGAACTGCACCAATTCTTCGCCGAGAATTGGGCCAGCATCCTGGCTCAATTGCCCGAGGCCCGCCTGCTCGTTGTAACCCGGTATCGCGTCGAAATCATGCGAAGCAACTGAGATCCGGTCAATACCCAGCCCTCAGCGACGTAAGCCCAAACAAGGCAACCCCAACCGGATTGCCTTGTCCATTTCAGTACGGTTCCTGTCCAGAAACGGACAACTCGATTCGTCTTTTTTTGGCAAAAACGGCTTTTCCTGCGCCGGTTGAGGCTTGGCCCGCCCGTGGCACCGCATTTGTTCGACATGATCAACTAAAATCACGGACGGCATGAAAAGAGCCTTTTTAGGGGAATTCGAGGAGGTGGTGTTGCTGACCGTCGCCGTGCTCGACGAAGCGGCCTACGGCGTGAGCGTCACGCAGGAAATCGAGCGAAAGCTCGGGCGGATGGTGGGGTTCAGCACGGTCCACACGACGCTGCAACGGCTGGCGGAAAAAGGCTATCTGACCTCGAAAATGGGCGGGGCCACCGCCGAACGGGGCGGGCGGCGCAAGCGCTTTTTCACCGTGACCGCCGCCGGGCGCAAAGCCCTGACTGAGGTGAAGCAAGTGCGGGAGCAACTCTGGGACGCCCTGCCGCCGCAGACCCTGCAACTGATGGGCAACTGAGCGCCGCGCCATGAAACCGACGAAACCACCCCGCTGGGCCACCTGGCTGCTCGAAGCATTCGGCCACCCCGACACCCGCGAAGAAGTGCAGGGCGATTTGCTCGAACTCTACGCCCACTGGATCGAGACGGTGGGCGAGCGAAAGGCCCGCTGGTGCTACGGTTGGAGTGCTTTGAAATTACTGCGTCCCTGGGCGAAATCGAAACGATCGCCTGCGTATTCTACCCCTTTTTTTCTCCATCCGGCCATGATTCGCAATTACCTGACCGTTGCCTTCCGTACGCTATCCCGCAACCGGGTGTACGCCTTCATCAACGTGATTGGCCTGAGCATTGGCCTGGCGGCGGCGATGCTGATCCTGCTCTTTACCAAAGACGAGGTTAGCTACGACCGCTTTCACGCCAACAACCCGAACATCCACCGAATTACGAGCAAACGCATCGCGCTGGGCGGCACCCTGGAAAGCTTGGTGGGAAACACGGGGTATTTTCAGGGGCCAAAATTCACGGCGGGCATCCCCGAAATTCAATCGTTTGTGCGCTTTCAGGATTACCTCTACGCCATGAAGCAGGGCACGGAGGTGAAAAGCCAGCAGGTGTTTTTGACGGACACCAGTTTCTTTTCGGTTTTTTCCTTCCCCTTGTTGAGTGGCGATCCGAAAACGGCCCTGCGCCAGCCAAAATCGGTGGTGATTTCGGAAGAATTGGCCCAAACCCAATTTGGGACTACCGACGCCCTGGGGAAAGTTATTTTCTTTAAAGTATCCTACGGAGGAGGCGAAAACGGCCCGTTTGAGCCGTATGCCGTCACGGGCGTAGCGAAAAAAAGCCCGCAGAATTCTTCCATCAAATTCGATGCGCTGATGCCGTTGGTGGTAAAGCCGGAAGAAGTAGTGAACCGGGAAAACTGGTTTAACATCTTCCTCAACACGTTTGTGGTGCTCAGGCCAACGGCCAACGTCGGGAAGGTGGAGGCCAACATGAACCGGATTTACCAAGCCGATGCGAAGGAAACCATCAAGATGGTGGCCGAAAAGTACGGCATGAAAAACAAGGTGGAGTACACGCTCCAGCCCTTCACCGACATGCACCTCAACAAAGCCCTGCCCGCCGACAACGGGCTGGTGGACGGCAGCAATCCCTTGTTCTCGTACATTCTGTCGGGCATTGCCCTGTTCATCCTGGGCATCGCCTGCATCAATTTTGTCAACCTGACCGTGGCGCGGTCGCTGAAGCGGGCCAAGGAAATCGGCATCCGGAAAGTGGTGGGCGGCGGACGAATCCAACTGACGTTGCAGTTTCTGGGCGAGTCGTTTTTGCTTTGCTTCGGCGCGTTTGGCTTCGCCCTGCTGCTGGTGCTGTGGGTGCTGCCCACGTTCAATCAACTGGCCAACAAAGCACTATCGCTCTCGTATTTGTTCGACACCGGGTTAGTGGCGAGTTACGTGGCACTGTTCCTGACCACCGGGTTGCTGGCCGGATTTTATCCCGCGCTGGTGCTGTCTAGCTACGATCCCGTTCAAACGCTGTACAGCCGCTTCCAGCTTTCGGGGAAAAACTACCTGCAAAAAACGCTCGTGGTGCTTCAGTTTGCGATTGCCTCTTTCCTCATCATCGGGACGCTGACGATTTACGGTCAATTCGATTTCCTGACTCACAAAGCGTTAGGGTACGACGACACCCACGTCATCAGTATCGAAAAATCGGGCTTTAACCCTAGCCTGGAAGTTTTGAAAGCCGAATTGTTGAAGGCTCCGGGCATCGTGGCGGTGGCCCCTAAAAACGGCGGAAGCTGGGGCACCGTGGCGAAGATCAACGGGGAAACGCAGGTGAATTTCAGTTACGAAACCATCGACCCCACGTACCTGCCCCTGTTCAGGATTCCCATCGTGAAAGGACGCAACTTTTCCGCCGACTTGCCCACCGACTCGACGCAGTCGGTGCTCGTCAACGAAACCTTCGTCAAAACGGCCGGCTGGAAAACACCCCTGGGGCAGGTGGTTAATTTCTGGTACAACGAGGAAAAATACCGCGTCATTGGCGTCGTGAAAGACTACCACTACAAGGCGCTGAACGAGAAAATCGGTCCGCAGGTGTTCACCATGCGGCCAAAAAACGGATACGGCAAGGCCTTCATCAAAATCAAGCCCAACACCGAAACCGCCAGCCTGCGCCACCTCGAAGCGACCTTCAGGAAGTTGTTTCCCTTCAGCCCGTACTCGTATAAATTTCTGGACGTAGAAAACCGCAGACAGTACGAAGCCGAGGCCAAGTGGAAGCAAATCATGCTGTTCGGGGCCGTGTTGACCATCTTTATTTCCTGCATCGGGTTGTTCGGACTGGCTACGCTTTCCGCCGAGCGGCGGACCAAAGAAGTCGGGATTCGCAAAGTACTGGGGGCCTCGGTGACGAACATTGTCCAGTTACTTTCCTCGGATTTCCTCAAACTGGTGGTGATTTCCTTCGTCGTGGCGTTCCCGGCGGCGTTCTTCGCCATCGACAAGTGGCTGCAAAACTACCCGTACCGCATCGACATCAGCCCCTGGACGTTTGGGCTTGCCGCCGGGCTTGCCGTTCTGATCGCCCTGCTGACGGTCAGTTTCCAAAGCATCAAAGCCGCGCTGATGAATCCGGTGAAAAGCCTGCGCAGCGAATGAAAACGCTCCGGCCACCCCGCTGGGCCACCTTCCTGCTCAACCGCTGGGGCCACCCCGACACGGTCGAAGAAGTGCAGGGCGATTTGCTTGAACTGTACGCCCACTGGGTCGAGACCAGGGGCAAAACCAAAGCCGACCGACGCTACGCCTGGAACGCCCTGAAACTGCTGCGGCCCCTGGCCCAACGCAAACCGGATTCCGTTTCCCCTTTTTTCCTCAGCTCCACCATGCTGCGCAACCACCTCAAAATCGCCTTCCGCACCCTCCGCCGCAACCGGCTGTACACCGCCCTCAACGTGGCCGGTCTGACCTTCGGCATCACCTGCTTTTTGCTGATCGGGTTGTACCTCTTCGACGAACTGACGTTTGACCAGCAACACGGCAACACGAAGCGGATTTACCGGGCGATTCAGCATAAGAAAACGCCCACCGACGACCTGACCATTGCGGCATCGAGCTACAAAGTGGCCGAAGAATCGAAAAAAAGCATTGGCGAAATTGAAAACTCAGCGCGTATCATCCGAACGGGAAGAGCCAACCTGTCCAATCCCGAAAACAAAAATACGTTTCAGGAAACCACCGCCTTTGGCAGTTCAGGGCTGTTGGAACTGTTTGATTTCGAGGCCGTCGATGGCGACAGTAAGTCGGGTTTGAACGAACCTAATTCGATTATTCTGGTCGAAGAATTAGCGCAACGACTTTTCAACAGCACCCAGGTTGTTGGCAAAACCGTCGTTTTTGAGTTCATGCCGGACAAGCCGTTGAAAATCACGGCGGTTTTGAAAAACCATCCCCGCAATTCGAGTTTCGACTTCAACTCGGTGGTTTCGGAAGCGACCATCAGCAACAGCGAGGATTTTGCCGCCTGGATAGCTGACTGGGATTCCCAAAACTTCATGACGTTTTTTCTGCTGAAGGAAAAAGCGGACCCGACAGCCACGGCCCAAAAAATCACCGGCTTGCTCAACGCCAACGTGAAGTGGGAGCCGGGGCATTCGATGGACTTCACCCTGCAACCCCTCAAGGATATTCACCTCTACTCCGAGCACATCGTGGACGGGGCCAGAAATTCCAACGTGGAAGCCGTCAGTCAGGGGGTTTTGCTGTACGTCAACATCTTCGCGATTGTCGCGCTGTTCGTGTTGCTGATTGCCTGCATCAATTACATGAACCTGGCCACGGCCCGGGCTTCCAACCGCGCGAAGGAAATCGGCGTACGCAAGGCCAGCGGCGCTTTTCGGAGCCACCTCGTTCATCAGTTTTTGACCGAATCGCTGGTCGTAACCGGCCTTTCGTTTCTTTTGGCCGTCGCGGTGGTCAATGTGCTGTTGCCTGCCTTCAACGAATTCACCAACAAGCAACTCTCGCTCGGTATTCACAGCAATTACCGGATTTGGGTTTACACGCTCCTCGCGCTCGTTGTCACGGGTCTGCTGTCGGGTAGCTATCCGGCTTTGTTACTGTCGGGGTTCAGTCCGCTTTCCTTGTTGAAAAACCTCAAAATCCAGAACAAAGGGGCTTTGTCGTTGCGGAAGGGGCTGGTTGTGTTTCAGTTTACGATTTCGGTCGTGATGATGATTGCTACCATCGTGCTTTTCCAGCAAGTCCGCTTTGCCAACAACAAGAACCTGGGTTTTAACAAGGAATTGCTGGTGGTCGTCGACATCAACAGCGGTCGGGTACGCAACGGGGCCGAAACGATCAAGACGGAATTCAGCCGAATTTCGACGGTTAAAAACGTATCGGTTACGTCGAGGGTACCGGGCGAATGGAAGACGATTCCGACCGTCAAAATCAGGCCCGAGGGAAATACCGACGAACACCAGGTCGCTTACCTGATCGCCACCGACGAAAACTTCGCGAAGACGTTTGAAGTACAGCTTTTAAAAGGTCGGAATTTTGGCGGAATGAACGATTCGACTTCCGTCCTGCTCAACGAAACAGCCGCTAAACTACTTGGCATCACCGAGGCCTCGGCGCAACGAATCGAAATCCCATCCCGGGCGAATTTAGGAGGCTACACGCCACTCAATGCGGACAATCAGCCCTTTAAAGCACGGGTCATCGGAATCGTGAAGGATTTTCATTTTCAGTCGTTGCGCGAAAAAATCGCCCCGATGGTACTGGCCTACCAGAAAAATCCAGTACACCTGATTGATTATTTTACCTCACGAATCGAAGGCAGGGACATTCCCACCACGTTGGCCAGAATGAACGACGTGCTGACCAAAATTGACCCCACGCACCAGCTCGAATACCATTTTCTGGACGAGCAACTGGCGCGCTTTTACGCCGAAGACCAGCGCCGGGAAACCCTGCTGATTTGGGTCGCGTTGGCAACGATTTTCATCGCCTGTCTGGGGCTTTTCGGCCTGGCTACCTACGCCGCCGAGCAACGCATCAAGGAAATCGGCGTACGAAAGGTGCTGGGTGCCAGCGTGCTGAACCTCACCGCGTTGCTCTCGACGGATTTTCTGAAACTGGTCCTGATTGCCAACGGCATTGCCTTTCCATTGGCCTGGTGGGCGACCAGCCGATGGCTGGAAGAGTTTGCGTACCACATCCAGGTGGAGTGGTGGGTGTTTGTGGTTTCGGGGGCACTCTCCATCTCCATCGCCATAGCAACCGTCAGCTACCAGGCCATTAAAGCTGCCCTGGTCAATCCCGTCAAAAGCTTACGCAGCGAATGAAAACGCCCCGCCCGCCCCGCTGGGCCACCGCCTTGCTCGCCCGCTGGGGTGACCCCGACACGTGGGAAGAAGTGCAGGGCGATTTGCTCGAACTCTACGCCCACTGGGCGCAGACGGTGGGCGAGCGGAGGGCCGACTGGCGCTACGCCCTCAGTGCGCTGAAGTTGCTGCGGCCCCTGGCCAAATCGAAAACAGCGAGCGAGTATTCTCACCCTTTTTTTCTGAGTCCAATGATGCTTCGCAACTACTTCAAAATCGCCTGGCGGAATCTCGCCCGAAACCGGGTCTATTCGGCCATCAACCTCGTCGGGCTGTCGGTGGGCATGGCCGTGGCCATGCTCATCGGGCTGTGGCTCTGGGATGAACTGACTTTTAACCAGTACCATCAAAATTACGACCGCTTGGCGCGGGTCCTCCGCAACGTCCCGCACGACGGCGACATCCGCACGGTGTTTTCTCAACCCATGCCTTTGGGGCCTGAACTACGTTCGGCGTACGGCGGCGATTTTGAGCGGGTCGCGATGGTTTCGTGGACCGACGACCACATCCTCTCGCACGGTCAGACGAAAATCGCCCGCAAGGGCAACTTTACCGAACCGGCATTGCCCCAGATGCTCACCCTGACCATGCGCCGGGGTACCCGCGACGGCCTGCGCGACCCGGCTTCGATTTTGCTTTCGGAATCCGTGGCGAAGGCGCTTTTCGGCAACGCCGACCCGCTCGATAAAGTCCTGAAACTGGACAACAAAACGGCTTTGAAAGTAACGGGCGTGTACGAAGATCTGCCGAAAAACACCGACTGGACCGAGACGTCGTTTCTGTTACCCTGGTCGTTGTACCTGACAACGAATTCCTGGATTCGGGATTCTCAAACCAACTGGGACTACAACTTTCTGCAAATCTTCGCCCAACTGAAACCCCAGGCCGATTTCGCGCAGGTTTCCGCCAAAATCCGGAATGTCAAACGCAAGTACTACCCGCCGGAGAAATCGCAATTGCTGCTGTACCCCATGGCGCACTGGCATTTGTATTCGGACTTTGAAAACGGCCAGAACGTCGGCGGGCGGATTCAGTTCGTGTGGCTCTTCGGGCTGATTGGTGTTTTCGTGCTGCTACTGGCCTGCATCAATTTCATGAACCTCAGCACGGCCCGCTCCGAAAAACGCGCCAAAGAAGTCGGCATTCGCAAGGCCGTCGGTTCGCTGCGGGCGCAGTTGGTCGGGCAGTTTTTCAGCGAATCGCTGTTGGTCACGACGCTGGCCTTCGGCCTGACGCTGCTGCTGGTCGCGGTTTCGCTGCCGTTTTTCAATCAATTGGCCGACAAGCAGTTGGTACTTCCCTGGACGAATCCGGTGTTCTGGGTGCTGGGCCTCGGCTTCACGTTGCTGACGGGCCTGCTGGCGGGTAGCTACCCGGCCCTGTACTTATCGGGTTTCCAGCCGGTTAAGGTGCTGAAAGGTACCTTCCGGGCCGGGCGGCTGGCGGGATTGCCTCGGCAGGTGCTGGTGGTAGTGCAGTTCACCGTCAGCGTGACGCTCATCATCGGTACCCTCGTGGTATTCCGGCAGGTGAAGTACGCCAAGGCCCGACCCGTCGGGTACGACCGCGCGGGCCTGATTACCCTGCCCATCAACACCCCCGAACTCAAAGGCCGCTACAACACCCTGCGCGCCGAACTGCTCCAGACGGGGGCCGTGGTCGACATGACCGAATCGAATAGTACCACGACGGAGATTGCGTTGGTCAACGGCGGCTTCAACTGGCCGGGCAAGGACCCCAACTTCGACGCCTCATTCGGTATGATTGCCGTCACGCACGACTACGGAAAAACGGTCGGTTGGCGCTTCAAAGCCGGGCGGGATTTTTCGCGGGCCTTCTCAACCGATTCCTCGGCGATGGTACTCAACGAAGCCGCCGTCAGGTACACCGGCCTGAAAAATCCAGTCGGGCAACGCATCCGCCGGGGTGATTCGGAGTACCCGGTAATTGGGGTCGTCGAAGACATGGTGA
This sequence comes from uncultured Cytophagales bacterium, assembly GCA_964244295.1. Lineage (GTDB taxonomy): Bacteria > Bacteroidota > Bacteroidia > Cytophagales > Spirosomataceae > JAJAZB01. Next base: position 75,935 of record CAXTIG010000004.1, on the reverse strand, counting down.
TGGAATCGCCCTACGAACCAAACCGGCCGGTGGTATTCGTGATGAAATACGACTGGGCGGGACTGATACTGATTCGACTGAATCCGGCCCAGAGCGCCGCCGAATCACTGGAACGAGTCGCGGGTGTTTTCAAAAAATTCAATCCGGGCAGTCCCTTCGCGTACCAATTCGTCGATCAGGAGTACGCCCGCAAGTTTGCCAGCGAAGAGCGGGTTGGGCAGTTGGCGGGCGTTTTTGCCGTACTCGCTATTTTCATTTCCTGCCTGGGCCTGTTCGGCCTGGCCTCGTTCGTGGCCGAGCAGCGGACGAAGGAAATCGGCATTCGCAAGGTGCTGGGCGCGACGGTGTTCAACCTCTGGCGATTACTCTCGAAAGACTTCGTGGTGCTGGTGCTGATCGCCTTCGGCATCGCTACGCCGCTGGCCTGGTATTTCCTCCACGACTGGCTTCAGACCTACGAGTACCGCACCGAGATGTCGTGGTGGATTTTTGCGGTAGCGGGCGCGGGCGCGTTGACGATTACGCTGCTAACGGTGAGTTTCCAGAGCATCAAAGCCGCGTTGATGAATCCGGTGAAGAGTTTGCGCAGCGAATGAAACCGGGCCTGGGGCTTCGGTCAATCTTCTGATTTCAGGGGTTAACCCTGCGTGTCCAGTGTTCACGCCCGGACACCGTTGTACGTTTTCGGACAACATTCCATCCCCGTAATGCCCTCTACGGGCAAACCAGGCCACTTTCGAAGCGTGGCAAATTATTTTACATACCGAAATAGATTAAATCAATCTCTCGCCCATGCGACGCAGCGATTTAGGTGAATTTGAGGAGGTGGTATTGCTGGCGGTGGCGGTATTGGTTCCGCAAGCGTACTCGGTCGTGGTGGCCGAAGAACTCGAACGCGAAACCGGCCAGACCGTCAGCACGGGTGCCGTACACGCCGCCCTGCAACGACTCGAACAGAAGGGCTACCTCCGTTCCGAGTTGGGCGAGGCCACGCCCGAACGGGGCGGACGGCGCAAGCGCCTGTTTACGGTTACCGCCCTGGGCCATCGGATGTTGCAGGAAGTTCATTCGGTGCGGACCAGTTTCTGGAACCGGATTACCGCCCGGACCCTGTCTGGCTTGGATTTGACCTGATTCAGGACCATGAACCCGCAAAAACCCAAGCAGTCCCCGTTGCTCCCACCGCGTTGGCTGGATGGCTTGCTAACCTGGTTCTGCGCTCCGCACCTGCGGGAGGAGGTACTGGGCGATTTGCACGAACGATACGCCCTGCGGGTGCAACGGGTCGGGGAGAACAAAGCCCGGTTGCGGTACGGCTGGGAGGTGCTGACCTATTTGAGGCCGTCGGTTATTAAACGCAAACCATCTGAGTGTTCTTCATCTTTTTTCCTGAGTCCTGATATGCTACGCAATTATTTAAAAATCGCCCTTCGGAATCTAGTCAAGAGCAAGGCTTTCTCCGCCATCAATATCGTTGGCCTTGCTCTGGGGATGGTCTGCTGTCTGTTTATTTTTCTTTGGGTGCAGGATGAAAAAAGCGTCGATACGTTTCACGCCAATGGCAAAAATCTGTACGTCGCCTACCAGACCATTTCGACGGGCGGAAAAGTGGAGGGCAACTACACAACACCAATTCGCGTAGTGCAGGGTCAGGGTCAGCGATTGACTTTTTTACTGGAAGACGTAAAAGAAGCCGTTCCTGAAGTCCAACAGGTAGCTTTTTATGCCACCGGCTACGAACTCCCGTGGGGGCACGCCGAAACGTTTCAGGTGGGTGAAAAGAAATTCAAATTGGAAGGCTCCCGTGCGGGCCAGGATTTCTTTAAAATTCTTAGCTACCCACTTATTGCGGGTAATGCAAAAACGGCGCTGAAGGATATTGGGGGGGTGGCTATTTCCCGAAAAATGGCGGAACTGTTTTTTGGAAACGCCCAAAATGCACTTGGTAAAAGTCTCCGGTATGAGAATAAACTGGATTTTAGGGTATCGGCCGTATTTGAAAACCTGCCCGTGCAAAGCTCCCTGAAATTTGATTTTTTGCTCAACTGGGAAGCGCAAAAGACCAAATTGGAATGGTCTTCCAACGACTTCAGGACGTACATTAAACTGGCAGAAAGGGCGGACGTAAAAACGGTAGAAACGAAAATCAATCGGTTTCTTCAACCCCGATTGGCTACCAATAAAGGAGTTAAAACCCAAATCGGGCTTCAGTCCCTGAGCGATCAGTACCTGCACAGCACTTTTGTGAATGGAAAACCCGAAGGCGGGCGGATCGAATACGTACGGATATTCAGTGGCGTAGCCATTTTTATTTTACTCATCGCCTGCATTAATTTCATGAATTTGGCCACCGCCCGTTCCGTAAAACGGGCCAAGGAGGTTGGCGTACGAAAAGTGCTCGGTTCAACGCGTGGCTACCTCATCGGGCAATTTTTTGGCGAAGCGTTACTGCTCGCGTTTTTGGCCGTTGTGGTCACCTTGCTTTGGGCAGTTCTTTTACTACCCGCCTTCAATGATTTTACGGGTAAGCAGATTCCCTCACCACTTACGCAGGCCTCCTTCTGGGCTTCACTGATTGGCCTGACGGTTTTTACGGGTCTTCTGGCGGGCAGTTATCCGGCCCTCTTTCTTTCTTCGCTGCAACCGGTTCGCATTCTGAAGGGTGTCCTGCGCTTTACGCAAAGTGCCATCTGGTTTCGACAGGGCTTGACGGTTTTTCAATTCGGACTGGCCATCGTCCTTCTGGTTGCTACCATCGTTATATCCCGGCAAACCAACTACGTACAGAAGACGCACCTGGGCTATGATCGTGAAAACCTGTTGTACGTTCGCATTGAAGGTGAATTGATGACTCAACGTAACTATTTACTATTCAAAGAACAGGTATCCAAAATGCCGGGTATTGCGATGGTCGATCGCAGCAGCGAAGCACCGCACGCCATGGGATTTGTGGTGGATGATAATGACGGCTCTGCGGAGACCAATACCGGAGACGATGCCATCCAGTGGGAAGGCAAGGAAAAGAATGCCTCCGTTGGGTTTAAGCCTACCTCGGTCGGATTCGATTTTGTAAAGCTTATGAATCTGAAGATTGCCGAGGGTCGTGATTTTTCAAGAACCAACGCTACTGATTCTACGGATGCATTCATGGTTAATGAGGAAGCCGTGAAGCAAATGGGCCTGAAAAATCCGATTGGGAAATGGGTATCTGCCTGGAACAAGAAAGGGCACATCATTGCGGTGCTCAAAGACTATCACACCCACTCGCTGCGTGAGCCGATAAAGCCGTTGATTATGGATGTGAAAGAATATGAATATTTCGGCGTGATTCTCATTCGCACCGAAGCAGGTAGAACCAAAGAAGCGCTGGCGAGTTTAGGGCAGGTTTATAAAGCTATCAATCCAAATTATCCGCTTGATTATCAATTTCTCGACCAGGAATATGAAAACCTGTACCGCAGCGAGCAGGTGATGGCCGGGCTATCCAACGTGTTTGCGGTCTTGGCGATTCTGATTTCCTGTCTTGGGCTGCTGGGGCTGGTCATGTTTTCCACCGAACAACGCACCAAAGAAATCGGAATCCGAAAAGTACTGGGCGCTTCGGTGAGCCAGATTGTTACGCTGTTCTCCAAAGATTTTGTCCGATTGGTACTGATTGCGATCCTGATTGCGTCGCCCATTGCCTGGTATGCCATGAACCAGTGGTTGCAGGGTTTTTCCTATAAAATCGACCTGGCGTGGTGGATTTTTGCGGCCTCGGGTTTCGGCGCATTAGCCATCACCCTGCTGACGGTGAGTTTCCAAAGCATCAAAGCCGCCTTGATAAACCCCGTCAAAAGCCTGCGCTCCGAGTAAACAGCGCCGCCTTCGCATGAACCCCACCCCGTCCCAGCCGCCCTCCCCGCCCCAGTGGCCCGACCGCCTGCTGAACTGGCTGGTGGCTCCCCACCTGCGGGAGGAAGTACTGGGCGATTTACACGAACGCTACTTCCTGCGAGTACAGCGGGTCGGGGCGGCCCAGGCCCGCCTGCGCTACGGGTGGGAGGTACTGGCTTACCTGCAACCAGCTTTTATCAAACGCCAACCCAGTGAGTATTCCCAACCGGAATGCCGGACCACCTTTTTTCTGAGACCCAACATGATTCGCAACTACCTGAAAATCGCCCGGCGCAGCCTGTTGAAAAACAAGGTTTCTTCCGGCATCAACCTCCTGGGGCTGGTCGTGGGCATTACGGCCTGCCTGCTGATTTTGCAGTACGTCAGTTTTGAACTGAGTTTCGACCAGTTTCAAACCGACGGCGACCGCATCTACCGCGTCACCAACGACCGCTTCCAGCAGGGCAGACTCGTCCAGCACGGCACCATCACCTACCCGACCATCGGGCCGACGATGGCGAAAGACTACCCCGAAGTTGAGGCGTCCACCATGCTCTTCACCGCAGGGCGTATCAAGCTAAGGCGGGAAAACGCAGTGTTTCCAGAGGAACAAAGCTTGTTCGTCGATGAGCACTTCCTCCCGTTTTTCACGTTCCCCCTGCTGGTCGGCGACCCCAAAACCGCCCTGAAAGCCCCCAATAGCCTGGTGTTGAGCGAAACCAACGCCAGGCGGATTTTCGGGGTTGGCCCCGCCGACTACGCCAAACTCCTCGGCCAATCGCTGCGCATCGACCGGGACACCGAGCCGTACCGGATTACGGGCATCCTGCGCGATGTTCCGGCGGCTTCGCATCTGCAATTCGGGGCGCTGATTTCCTACGAAACGTTGGTAAAAGTTTGGGGCAGCGAGATGAAAACAAGCTGGAACAATTCGAGTATGTGGCACTACCTCAAGCTCAGGCCGGGGGGCGATGCCGCCGCGCTGGAGCGTAAATTCCCGGCCTTCAGCGAGCGGTATTTCAAAGGTGACAAGGTGTCGGGCAGCGTCGAAAAATTTTACCTCCAACCGCTCCGCCGGGCGCACCTGTACTCCGATTATCCGATTACGAGTACGAAATCGGGGTCGTCAACAACGGCAAGGCGGTCTGGACGATGCTCCTCATCGCGGCCTTCATCCTGCTTATCGCCTGGATCAACTACGTGAATCTGACCACTGCCCGGTCGCTGGAGCGGGCCAAAGAAGTGGGCGTCCGGAAAGTGGCCGGGGCCTCCTCCGGGCAGTTGATTGGCCAGTTTTTGTCGGAATCCGTGTTGCTCAACCTGCTGGCGCTGGCCCTGGCGTTGGGGTTGACCGTGGCCTTGCAGCCGGTGCTGAGCAGCCTGATCGGCAAACCGCTCTCGCTGAATTTGCTGACGGGGCAGGGGTTCGGCGGTAGCCGGATGGTCGTCGCGTTGATTGGGGTATTTGGCCTGGGAATGCTGCTTTCGGGGTTTTACCCAGCCTTTGCGCTCTCGTCGTTCCAGCCGATTGGAGTGCTGAAGGGCAGTTTCAAACGCTCGGCGCGGGGCGTTTGGGTACGGAAATCGCTGGTCGTTTTTCAGTACACGGCCTCGGTGGTGCTGATCGTGGGCACCTTCATCGTGTTTCGCCAAATCGAATTCATGCGAAAAAAGGCCCTCGGCTTCAACATGGAGCAGGTGCTGGTGATCACCGGCCCCGACCTGACCGGCTGGGACTCGACCTCCATCGAACGGATTACCAGTTTCAAAACCGAACTCAAACGTTACCCCGCCATCAAAGCCGCCACGGCTTCGGTCGATCTGTTCGGCGAACGGCTTTCGCGTTCGTTCAACATCAGCCGGATTGGGGCCAATTCCGAGAAGGGCGTGACCCTGAGCCGGATGGAAGTGGATCATGATTTCTTCGATACCTACCGGATTGGCCTGCTGGCGGGCCGGAATTTTCGCCTGACCGATGCCAACGTGAACGGCGACAAGGTGAACACCGCGATGATCAACCGCTCGGCGGTTCGGGTACTGGGTTTCCCGGATGCGGCTTCAGCGGTAGGGCAGAAGGTTAAACTTTTCAACCGGCCCTGGGAAATCGTGGGCGTGGTTCCCGATTTTCACCAGCAATCGCTGCGGCACGCCATCGAGCCCATCGTGTTCCAGCCATTTTACGCCAACGGGGGGTACTATTCGTTTAAAGTCGGCACCGACAACCTGGACCAGACCATCGCCACCGTGAAGCAGAAGTACGCCGAGTTTTTCCCCGGCAACAACTTCAGCTATTTTTTCATGGACGAACAGTTCAACCGGCAATACCGCGACGATCAGCTTTTTGGAAAAATCACCAGCTTCTTTTCCCTGCTCGCCGTGCTGATTGCCTCGCTGGGGCTGTTCGGGCTGTCGTCGTACACGATTGCGCAACGGGCGAAGGAAATTGGCATCCGAAAAGTGCTGGGCGCCTCGGTGACGGGCATCGTGGCGCTGCTCTCGAAAGACTTCCTGCGGTTGGTGGTCGTGGCCATCGTCCTCGCCTCGCCGATTGCCTGGTACGCCACGAGCCGTTGGCTGGACGATTTTCCCTACAAAATCAGCGTCGAATGGTGGGTGTTCGTCGGGGCGGGCCTGCTGGCGGTGGGGATTGCGCTGCTGACGGTGAGTTTTCAGAGCGTGAAGGCGGCCCTGATGAATCCGGTGAAGAGCTTGCGTAGCGACTAGCGCGAATCAAGCGTACCAATCGGTAGGGTTACTGCGCAGCCGGGTAGTTCGGAATGTTCCGGCCCAGGTAACTATTCCGTTCAGCCTTGAATATAGTCCCGACATCCTTGAGCGTCAGGATACCGCTGCCGCCCCGGTTCTGCCGGATGGCGGGCGTGAGGACAAGCCAACAATTTCAGGAATCCATCCCCAAAATTTTTTAGAGCAACGACGGGAAAAAGACACGAACGGCACCGCCGCGCTCCCCTACATTGTCCCGTGCTGGTCAATTCCGTTGGCCGTTCGCTGTCCCAAAGCGTACAAGACCTGTCCAGTTTCGGACAGGTCTTGTACGCTTTGGGCTTTAGTAAAAGCCTGATTTTTAATAAATTGAATAAATGAAGTCTTGCTGGTAAAGTATTTGTACGATAAAATAGAGACTAATGCCTGACTGCCATGCGCCGGACGTACCTGGGGGAATTTGAAGAAGTTGTCTTGTTGATGGTCGCCATCCTCGACGGCGAAGCCTACGGCGTCACCGTCAGCCAGGCGCTGGAGGAGCACACGAGCCGGGTAGTCACCTTCGGCACCGTCCACAACACGCTCATCCGGCTGGAAGAGAAGGGTTTCGTGAAGTCGGAACTGGGCGGAGCCACCGCCGAACGGGGTGGCCGACGCAAACGGCTGTTTCGGGTCACAGCCCTCGGTGGCCGGGCGTTGCAGGAAGTTCAGCAACTGCGGCAGGGACTTTGGCAACTGGTGCCACCCCACGCGCTTCGCCTCAGTGGGTTATGAAATCGCCTGATTCAAACCCACCCCGCTGGGCACGCTGGCTGCTGGCTCGGCTGCACCCGGAAGAAACCCTCGAAGAGGTCGGAGGGGATTTGGACGAACTGTACGCCTACTGGTACCGGCGGGCGGGGAAGACGCAGGCTACGCTGCGGTATCTGCTCAATGTCGTATCCGTGCTGCCGCCGTTTGTGCGGAGACGTGAGCGAAGACAAAACGATTTTCAACAACCCTCATTTTTTCGTCCGGTGAATTCAAGTTTCAAACGCAACAGGCTAATTTTTGAGTTTTTGGTCGAGGAACTCCAGGGGTGTCAGAAAGCCTAACGTCTGTCGTGGTCGGTGGTTAATCAGGTTTTGAATCTCGCCCAGGCGCTGAGGGGTCAGTACTAGTAAGGGCACTTTTTTAGGGATATACTGTCGAAGCAAGCCATTGGTATTTTCATTTAAGCCCCGCTCCCAGGGGGAGTAGGGGTGAGCAAAATACACTTGACATTCAAGGCGTTGAGCAATATTTTGATGATATGTAACCTCTTTGCCATTGTCAAACGTGATGGTTTTAACGCCCCCCGGTACGTCTTTGAGCAACTCGATGGTGGCCGCTTCAACGGCCTGCGCCGTAGCCTGAGGGAGATAGGCCATCCGCAAGACCTTCGTCACCCGTTCCACTAAGGTCAGAATACCTCCCTGTCGCTCGGCTCCCACCACCGTATCCCCCTCCCAGTGACCCAGCGTCAGCTTCGTCTCGACTTCGGCCGGACGCTGCTCAATGCTGACCCGGTGCGGAATTCCGCCTCGGCGATCTTTGCCTACCCGGCGTTTGCGACGGCGTTTGTGGCCTCGCCGCAAGTCTTTAAACAACTGCCCGCCCCGCAGTCGGTCGGCATAAATGGCCGTGTAAATCGTCTGGTGGCTCAGGCTCACCTGGCCTTGCTGACGCAAGCGACCGACAATCTGAGCGGGGCTGTGTTGCTGACCCAGGGCTTCGACCACGACTTGCCATCGCGCACCTTTTGCTTTGTAGACACCTCTCTTACACCGTTTTAATGCTTTTTTGTGCGCTTTTTCGGCTTGGTAGCTTGTCCCGCTCTGGTTGCGGGAGTACTCCCGGCTGATAGTTGAACGGTTGACACCGAGGCGGGTAGCGATCTGGCTTTGAGAATAGGATTCGGCTCGTAAGGTGGCAATCGGGTATCTTTGGGCTAAGGTCAGGTGGGACATGGGTAGAGCTTGTTGGGTGGTACCACAAACTTACCGCTGTACTCCTTGACTCGCCAGAGGGGTCTCCATGCTCTTCTGGCTTTTTTCTACCCTGGCCCGCTTTGTTGCGTTTGAAACTTGAATCTACGGCTCGTGCTTAGGCTTATTCGGGTTAGCATCGTTCATGGCCGAGCAGCGGGTCAAAGAAATAGGCATCCGTAAAGTACTGGGCGCCAGCATAGCCAGTGTGTGTGGGTTGCTGTCAAAAGACTTTGTTCAACTCGTCCTGATTGCCTGTTTAATCGCGTCCCCCATTGCCTGGTACGCCATGAATCAATGGCTGGAAAGCTACACGTATAAAATAACGATTGGGGCTGGCGTATTCATCGTTGTGCTGGCTCTGGCATTGCTCATCACCTTATTGACGGTTAGTTATCAGGCGATCAAAGCGGCCCTGATAAATCCAGTGAAGAGCCTGAAAACCGAGTAGAATCATGGGCAGTCATCGCTCTTAAAACCATTCTTCGAACGCTGCTTCACCCGATGCTGGCCCTGCTGGGCTGGCCGCTTGGGATTTTTCAGAGACATTCGTCAGAGGCAGACCCCAAAGGTGATCGCATGACGAGAAAGTCGTAGAAAAGCCGTCAGTAAACCGGTATGCTCGCTTGCCTGACACCTTACTTTTGTCTCAAAACGAAAACGGATGAGCACAACAACAGTGGCTGAACGAATCCTCCGGTTGCGAAAAAGCCAGGGACTCACGCAGGAAGAACTGGCCGAGCGAGCCTCCATCAACCTGCGGACGCTGCAACGCATCGAGCAGGGTAAAACCGAACCCCGAGGTCACACCCTTCGGCTCCTGGCCACGGCCCTTCACCAAACCCCAGAAGAACTGGTAAGCCTGCCGAACGGCCAGCCGAGTCTGCCGTTGCGGGAGGATTATCCTGTTTTACAGTTCTTAAATATATCGGCGCTGGCCTTCTGGATTATTCCGTTTGGCAATTTAATCGGTCCGGCTATTCTGTGGTGGATGTACCGTGACACGGTGAAAGGCGCAGGCGAACTGGGCATCCGGCTCCTGAATGTCCAACTTACCTGGACTTGTCTGTGCTACGGCGTTTTGCTTATCGCCCTGTTGAGTGCGGTTACTCGCCCGGCGGGCATGGATCCGTTCCTGCCGTTCTACCTGATGATGGGCGTCGGGGTTCTTTACCTGGCTAATACGGTGCTGATTGTTGCGGCGTCGTTTCAATTGAAGCGGGGAATGCCCGCCCTCTATCGGCAAGCCCCTTCCTTTTTTGGTCGGCCAGTGGCTCCCGCTACCCTCGTTTTTCTGATTTTGTTTGGGTTAGGCATGGGTGGAAACGCGTGGGCGCAAAACCGTCCGGTCACCGAGGAACCACCCCCACCCGGTCAGTTGGTCGACATCGGCGGCTGGCGGCTGCACCTACACGGGCAAGGGGCGGCTTCGCTGCCGGGGCCAAGTGTTATTCTGGAATCTGGAATCGGGGACTTTTCGTTTGATTGGAGCCTGGTTCAACCCAACGTAGCCTCGTTTGCGCGGGTGTACTCCTACGACCGGGCGGGGTCGGCCTGGAGCGAGTTGGGGCCGAGGCCGCACACCATGCACCAACTCGTTTATGGGTTACACACCCTGCTCCACCGCGCCCAGGTTCCCGGCCCCTACGTGCTGGTGGGGGCTTCGTACGGCGGGCTGCTGATCCGGCTTTTCGCCGAGCACTATCCCAACGAAGTAGCCGGGATGGTTCTGGTCGATAGTGGGCTTGAAAACAGCCTGAAGTACGTCGATGGCAAACCGGTGCGGGCAGCCGAAGTAGTGGGCCAACCCGTACCACCGGTCAAAAAAGTGGCTACTCCGGAAGATAATCGGTTGGCTCAGACGCCGGAAGCACGAAAATTTCTCGACGACGTGCTCGCCAAATCGGGTTTGAGTGTGACCAGTCCTAAAGTAAACCCCGCTTACGAAAAGTTACCCGAGTTTGCCCGCAACTACCGTCGTTGGGCCACGAGCCGGTACGAGTATTATGCCGCCAATGACAATCATTCCGAAATCGATGAATTGGCCGCAATGCTTCAGCATCAGAAACAACATCCTCACTACCTGGGGTCGATTCCGTTGATTGTCCTCACCAGCGGCCAAAGCGGTGCGCCGGATTCGGCTCCTGGAGAACAGGAAAGAAAGCAGGCCCAGGCTGCCCTGCAAGGCTTCTCCTTCAACAGCAAACAGGTTGTCGCCCACCAAAGCGGGCATCACATTGAAGTGGACGCTCCGGACCTGGTCACCGAAGCCATTCGGGAGGTGGTGGAGGCGGCGCGAAAAAACGAACGGTTAAAAAAGTGAGCGATCGGCTTTCTCCGTGCGCGGTATTCGGGACACGGAAGCTGTTTGAATTACCTTTATACTCCCCCGTTTTCATCCCTTCAAGGGGCAGTGGGTGAAAACGCGAAAATCTTATCAATCGGTGATTTTACTGCGCAGCCGGGTAATTCGGAATGTTCCGGCCCAGGTAAATGTGCCGTTCGGCCTTAAACATATTCCCGACGTCCTTGAGCGCCATGATGCCGCTGCCGCCCCGGTTTTCCTGGTTCTGTCGCATAGCGGGTGTGAGCAGCGGGTCGTCGGCGAACAGGTACTCGTCAATGTAATATTCCTTGAAGCCCGGTTCTTTCACGGTGACGTGAATGTGAGCCGGGTCGGTGCGGCCGGGGTAGGGAGCGGGGCGGAGCGTGACGAATTTGTACGCCCCTTTTGCATCGGTGCGCATCCAGCCTCGCAGGGAGCCGTGCCGCTTTTCCCAGCCTTTGGCTCCCGCTTTTGCCGTGTAGTGGCCGGTTTCGTCAGTGTGGTAAATGTACAGAATCACGCCCGGAGCCGGGGTTTTACCATCGGCCTTGTACACGGTGCCGTTGATGCCCAGCGGTTTTTTGCCCTCCCAGGTAGCGTCGGGCAGCTTCAGGAAGTTGTCCAGTTTATCGAACGGAACCGGACTTTCGTGAATCGCTTCGCAGCCTTCACAGGGACCGCCTACGTTTTTGTCTTGGCCGAATGCGCCCGCCGCGCTGACCAGCGTGACGACGAGTAGGGAAAACCAGTGCTTTTTCATGGGGAATGTTGAAAGGTTGGTAGACTTGTTCGTTTTTGAAAATCAGCAAGTTGATTTCAACCCGAGAGCACCCCACCCCACCCTCCCCTACTGGGAGGGCTTAATCTGCCGGGAAAAGCCCTCCCAGTAGGGGAGGGTGGGGTGGGGTGCTTTGAGCAGGCTTGCCGCCGCCCCAACAAACCAACGGCTTACTCGAGTCATTCCAAAAAATAATAGAGCAACGACTCGAAAAATAGACCAGTCGCACGGCCCCCACCCGTTCCTCTACTTTTCGGGTCGTTGGTCGACTAAATTTTCAGGGCACCCCGCTTTTTCATTCATTTACAACGGGATGCGAAAATTCACGCCCTGCACCGTGCTACCATGGATTTTCTGGACAAACAAGTAAAAATCCCCTTCTCCAACCGCAGCATCCCCCTCAAGTACGCGCTGGTTCACACGGCGTACTGGGTGCTGATTACGGGCTTTTTTCTCTACGAAAAACGCTACCTCATTTACAAGGCGAGCCTGCCGTATTTCGTGTTGTGCGTGGTGGGGCGCGTCGGCCTGCTCATCGGGATTGCCTACCTGAACCTGCATTATTTTTTGCCCCGCTACCTGCTCACAGGGCGGTACCTCCGTTATTTTTCGCTCATCCTGTTGTCCATCCTGGGGTACCTCGTCGTGCAGGGATTTTACGATTATTGGCTGTACGGGTTCGTCATCGCGCCTACCTACAACCGGAACTGGGCCGAAACCCTGTCGTACAATTTCTTCAGCACGCTCTGGTACCTGGGGCTGATGGTGGCCCTCAAACTGAGCATTGACTGGTACGAACAGCAGCGGATGCTGCAACGAATCATCGTCGAGAAATTGCAGGCCGAAGTGAATTTCCTGCGGTCGCAGGTGAACCCGCATTTTTTGTTCAACATCCTCAACAGCCTCTACGCCCTGACGCTCAAAAAATCTGACCTGGCCCCGGAAATGGTGTTGAAATTATCGGAACTGATGGAGTATATGCTCTACGACAGCGACCAGGTGCGGGTACCGCTCGCAAAGGAAATCAGTTACTTGCAGAGCTACATCGAACTCGAAAAACTCCGCTGCGGCGACCAGTCGGACATTGCCCTGGAAATCGACGGAACCCCGAACGGGCAGGAAATCGCGCCGCTGTTGCTGCTGCCGCTGGTCGAGAATGCCTTCAAACACGGCATCGGTAAACAGGCCGACCGGGCCTGGCTGCACGGCACGCTCCGGCTCCAACCCACGGCGGTGGAAATGACGATCGAAAACAACAAGCCGACGGCCTCGCCGACGGGTCAGAAAGGCGGCATTGGCCTGACTAACCTGCGGAAACGGCTGGAATTGCTCTACCCCGGTCTGCACCGGCTGCACATCGACGAGCAGCCGACGCGGTTCAGCGTCACCTTACAAATCTCGTTGCGGTAATTTTTCAGCCGACTCACCCATGAACGCGTTCAAACGCCTCCTTTTCGTCCTCCTGGCCGTCGGCTTCGTCGGGGCCAACCGGCATTCCCCCGAACCGATGATTTTCGTCGCCAGCACCCCCTGCGACGGCATTCCGAGAACGATGCTGTCGATTCCGACCCAGGCACCGTGCGAATTCATCACCTGGACGCTGACTCTCCAACGCGACCCCCGGAACCAGGCCCCCACCGCGTACCGCCTCCGTTACACCTACGGGATGTCCAAACCCGGTACGCAGGGGTTCCTCGACGGCGGCACCCCGGCGACGAAGGAAGGAAAATGGGCGATTTTGAAGGGTACGGGAAACCGGGAGACGTACCGCCTCGACCCGGATACGCCCGAAACGGCCATTTCCTTTACTAAACTCGACGACAACCTGCTCCACCTGCTGGATCCGCAGGGGAAGCTCTTGATTGGGCACGCGGGCTGGAGTTATACCCTGAATCGCAAAAGATAAACCGATGAAAACGAGACTACTACTGCTGGCCTGCTGGCTGCTGCGCCTTCAGCCAGTCCAAGCCCAGGAAGCCCGGCTGACGAATGTTCCCTCCAAAACCACTTCCCGCAATCCCGTTGCTAGTGGCCCCTCCGTGCTGGGCGTTTTTGACGGGCGGTTTCCCTGCGCCGAAATCCTCAACGACTGGAAGCAACCCACCCGCCCGGAATGCGAAAAGATGAAGTGGAGCCTGACGCTGTACCAGGATTCCGAAACCCGTCAGCCAACGACCTACCGGTTAAATCGCAACGTCCGCGAGGGGAAATGGGCGCTCGTCCGGGGCACCAAAACCGACCCGGAGGCCGTGGTTTATCAGTTGGATTCGGATAAACCTGAGGTGTCCGTCTACCTGCTGAAAGGCGATGACAACGTGCTGTTCGTGTTGGACCAGCAACGCAACTTCCGGGTCGGCGGTGCCTACCTGAGCTACACGCTGAACCGGGTCGTCAACTGAATTGAGTACCCAACCGTAACCGTAAGTGCTGGTAGTGTTTAGGGATTTTGTCATGGCTCCGGCCACCCGGCCCGACGAAGGAGGGATCTCATTGGAGTACAAGCTACTTCGCCGGTAGCCAATGTCCTTACCTCCCAACGAGATCCCTCCTTCGTCGGGCCGGGTGGCCGGAGCCATGACAAAATCCCTAAAACCACCCGCTTACAATTCATCACCTGCTTAAATATGCTCAACTGTGTCGTCATCGACGACGAACCCCTGGCCCGCGAGGTGCTGGAAGGCTACCTAAGTCGGCTCGATTTCGTCGGGCCGGTTCGCTCGTTCGGCCTGGCCCGCGACGCCCTTCCGTACCTCGAATCCGGCGCGGTCGACGTGCTGTTTCTGGACATCGAAATGCCGGGCCTCAACGGCATCGAGTTTCTGAAAACCCTGGCCCAGCCGCCCATCACCGTCTTCACCACCGCCTACCGCGACTACGCCTTCGAGGGCTTCGAGTTGGGCGTCATCGACTTTTTGCTGAAACCCATTGCCTACCCTCGTTTTGTACAGGCCGTTGAAAAAGTCCGCGATTTCCTGGCCCTTTCCGCCCAAAACACCAACCTGGAACCCGGTGCAGTCGATACGCCGCCCGAATCGATTTTCGTGAAAAGCGGCATCCAGCGCATCAAACTCAATTTTGACGACGTGACGCACATTCAGGGCCTGAAGGACTACGCCATTATTTACACCGACACCGGCAAACTCGTCCTTAAAGGCTCGATCAAGGCCATGCACGCGATTTTCCCGCCGGAGCGGTTCCTGCGCGTTCACAAGTCGTTCATCGTGGCTGTGTCGCGCATCACCCGAATCGAACGCAACCGGCTGGTGCTGAGGGGCAGTCAGGTGCCCATCGGGCGGAGTTACCGGGAGGAGGTTGAGAACGTGGTGTCCGGTCGCCGGTTCTGAAATCCTTTCGCCGGATTTACCGCGAATTGAGCCGGTAGTACAGCGAAACCAGCCCGGTCGAATAGGTTTTGGTGTCGGTGAGGGTGAGTGGAAGGCGGTCGGGGCGGTCGGCGAACAGGCGTTTTCCGCCACCCAGAATCAGCGGATGAACCGCCAGAAACAACTCGTCGACCAGGCCCGCGTCGAGGAAGGAGGCGGTCAGTTCTGCCCCACCGAAAAGCCAGATGTCTTTGCCCGGCTCGTTTTTGAGGGCGGTAACCGCCGTTTTTAAGTCGCCGCTGACCAACTCCAGGCCCTCCCGTACCTCGCGGAGCGAGTTGGAAAACACGTATTTTTTCTGGGCGGCAAAGGGGTCACTGCCCGCCGGGGTCTCCTGACTGGCGAAAACTTCGTAGGATTTCCGACCGAGAAACAGGGCATCGACCCGGTCGAGAAACTCGGCCATGCCGTAATCCTGGTCGGCCAGGCACCAGTCGTATTCGCCGTGGGGGCCTTCAATGTAGCCGTCGAGGCTGACGGCCACGCCTAAAAGTACGTTGCGCATAGGGGTTTTGAGAAGTTTACCGCCAAAGTTGCGCCCTCAAAACCAGACGAAATTGTAAAAATCCGCCATCAGTACAGCACGTGGGTGGCCGTGCGCAACTGCCGGGGCGTCAGGCCGGCGTACGCCCGGCAGGCGTGGATGAAATGGGCCTGGTCGTAGTAGCCGCTTTCGTAGGCAATTTCGGTTAAACTCGACGCCGGACGGCCTTTCAGCCCTTCCAGTGCGTGAAGGAATTGTTGAATCCGGGCCAGTTCTTTGGGCGAAAGCCCCACGCACTGGTTGAAACGCCGGAGCAACTGCCGGTTGCTGATGCCCGCCTTTTCGGCCAGGGCTTCCACCGAAAGTGGCCGGTTGGGCTGGTTGAGTTGCGCCAGGCAAAAGCCGATGGTGTGGTCCAATTTATCCTGCGCTCGCAGGCGGGCGATCAGGTACCGTTGCACGATCGCCACGCGCTGGGAAAGATCGCCGGCCTGCTCGACCTGCTCTTCCAACTCGGCGACCACCCGGCCCCACAAGTCCCCCAAATCCGTGATTTGGTTGGTGACTTCGGCCATCGGCATCGGAAAAAAGGGGTATGCCTGGCCGGGGTGAAAGCAAACCGTCAGAAACCCACCGCTGCCGAGCGTGTCCACGTCCATGAACTGGTTCATACGGGACGTGATGAAACACCGGCCCGGTATCCGCGCGGCGGTTTTCGTGGGAAACAGGCCTTCCGAATCCTGGAAATTGACAAAAAGCTCCACGCAGGTGTCGGGCAATACCCGCAGGGGCGCGGACGGCTCGCTGCGCCCGTCGCGCTCCAGCGAGCAAATCATCTTCACGAAGGGCCGCAGCCCCGGTGTGATTTCGTGCAACTGGATTTGCATGGGTTAAAAATAAGGATTCAGGTATCGTGAGCGTCGTCAGCGCGGCAGTTTCTTTCTCATTCCCGCGTCCTGAAGCGTACAGCCCTTGTCCGGTACCGGACAAGGGCTGTACGCTTTTCTTTTGATAATCCTCTCATTTTCAAAATGATAACGCCACGCGTTTTTGCTGGCAAACTATTTGTTCAGCAAAAATAGAACTAACCAAAACCGATGAAACGAACCTACCTCGGTGAGTTTGAAGAAATCGTGCTGCTGACCGTCGCCGCGCTCGAAGAAGGGGAGGCCTACGGCGTAGCCATCGCCCACGCCATTGCCGAACAAACCGGCCGGGCCGTGCGGCTCAACCAGGTCCACGCTGCCCTGTACCGACTGGAGGAAAAAGGCATGGTGAGTACCCACCTCGGCGGGGCCACCGCCGAACGCGGCGGACGGCGCAAGCGCCTCGTGACCGTGACGGCCTACGGGCACCGGGTGCTGCGGGAAATCAAGGAAGTGCGCGCGCACCTGTGGAGTCTGGTGCCGGATTCCAACCCGTCGGGACCGCTGCCCGCCGTATGAACCGCGTTGCGCCCACCCCCCCGCCCGGAGCCGACCGCCTGCTGGCGTTGTTCTGCGCTCCGCACCTGCGGGAGGCCGTGCAGGGGGATTTGCACGAGGAGTTCGCCCTGCAAGTCGAGCGCCTTGGCGAGCGGCGGGCAACGTGGTGGTATTGGCGCGAGGTCCTGGGTTTTGTCCGGCCCTTTGCCCTCAAACGTAAACCGACCGAATTGCATCAACCCGTTTTCCTCCATCCAGCCATGCTTCGTGATTACCTGAAAACCTCCCTTCGCAACCTGACCCGGCACCGGGTCAGCTCGCTCATCAACCTCGCCGGGCTGACGCTGGGCGTGACGGCCTGCCTGGCCATTTACCTGGTCACGAATTTTGAACTGAGCTACGACACCTTCCACCCCGACCGCGAGCGGATTTACCGGCTGGTGGGCCAGGCAAAATTCGGGGCGAAAGGCGAAATGGTCCCCATGGGTTTCATCCCCAACGCCGTGCCCGCCGCCCTCCGGGCCGAGGTGGCGGGTTTGGAAACCCTCGCGGCCTTTCACAACAACCACTCGCACGCGCTCGTGCCAAAGGGCAAGGCCAAACCGGCGCGGTTTGAAGGCCGTCGGCGGGGCAAAGGCGTGGTGGATCTCGTGGTGGCCGAGCCGGGGTATTTTGAGCTATTCAAGTATGAGTGGCTGGCGGGCAACCCGAAAACGGCCCTTTCGGAACCGTTCCAGGTGGTGCTGACCGAACGCAACGCCCGCACCTATTTCGGCTCGCTGCCCCTCGACCAAATCCTCGGCAAGGAGGTCATTTACTGGGATTCGGTGCGCACGAAGGTGACGGGCGTGGTGAAGGATTTTGAAAAACCCACCGACTTGACCTTCACCGAGTTCCTGTCGTTTCCCACCATCCGGGCCAGCAGAATGTTGAAACAGAGCATCGACCTCGACCAGTGGGACGACACCTGGTCATCCTCGCAGGCCTACGTCAAACTGCCGGCGGGCGCGACGCCCGCGCAGTTCGAGAAGGCGTTTCAACAATTCTCTACAACCCGCTTTCCGGGCGAATTCAAGTTCAAACTCGCCCTCCAACCCCTCGCCGATCTGCATTTCGACGCCGATTACACGGACAATTATTCCCGCAAAGCCCACCTGCCGACGCTCTACGGCCTGATGGGCGTGGCCGGGTTCATTCTGCTCATCGCGGCCATCAATTTCGTCAACCTCGCCACGGCGCAGTCGGCGCAGCGGGCCAAAGAAATTGGTGTGCGGAAGGTGCTGGGCAGCAGCCGGACGGGCCTGATGGCCCAGTTTCTGAGCGAAACGGCCCTGCTCACGCTGCTCGCCGTGGGCGTTTCGCTGCTGCTCGTCGGGCCGGTGCTCAACCTTATGCCGTCGTTGACGCCGCCGGGCCTGACGTACACCCTGCTGACGGGCGGAACGCTGCTGTTTTTGCTCGCCGTCACGGCGCTGACGTCGGTGCTGGCGGGCGCGTACCCGTCGTGGGTACTCTCGGCGTTTCAACCGGCGCTGACGCTCAAGGGCCAGAGTGCGTTGCGGGGCGGGCAGCGGGGGTATTTGCGCAAAGGGCTGATTGTCTTTCAGTTCACCGTGTCGCTGGTGTTTATCATCGGTACGCTTATGGTGGGGCGGCAACTCCGGTTCATGCGCGAAAAAGACCTCGGTTTTTCGACCGACGCCATCCTGGAAATTACCGCTGGCCGGGCCGGGAAAACCGACGTGCTGACCCAGAAGATGAAGAGCCTCGCCGGCGTGGAGCGGGTGGCCATGCAGTGGTTCCCGCCGATGGGCGAATCCTACATGATGACCAAACTGAAGTACCAGGGCAAGCGGGAGGTTGAAAAGGACGTGTCGGTGAAGGTGGGCGACGAGCACTTCATCCCGCTCTACAACCTCCGGCTGCTGGCGGGGCGCAACTACGTCAAGAGCGATTCGCTCCGCGAGTTCGTCATCAATGCGACGTACGCCAGAGAGTTGGGTTTCGAGAAACCCGCCGACGCGCTGAACGAAGTCATCGAATTTAAGGGCAAAAAATACCCCATCGTTGGCGTGGTAGCCGATTTTCACGAACAATCCTTCCACGAGCGCATCGCCGCCGCCTGCATTCTCAACCTGCCCCAGGCCCGCAACATCGGGGTCAAGCTGTCCACCCAGGGCAAAGACCTCGGTTCGCTCCAAACGACGCTGGCGGGGCTGGAGAAAATCTGGAAAACCGTCCACCCCAACCTGCCCTTCGAGTACACGTTCGTGGATGATTCCATCGCCCGGCTGTACGAAAAAGAGCAGAAAACGGGCCAACTCGTCAACGCCGCCACGGCCATCGCCATCCTGATTTCGTGCATGGGGCTGTTCGGGTTGGCCACGTTCACGGCCCAGCAGCGGACGAAAGAAATTGGGATTCGGAAAGTACTTGGGGCGTCGGTGGCCGGTATCGTGGCCCTGCTTTCGACCGATTTTCTAAAACTCGTGTTCCTGGCCCTCGTCATCGCCTCGCCGCTGGCGTGGTGGGGCGCGAGCCAGTGGCTGAAGGACTTCGCCTACAAGGTAGACGTGGCGTGGTGGGTCTTTGCCCTGGCGGGCGGGCTGGCGGCGGGGATTGCTTTGCTGACGGTGAGTTTTCAATCGGTGAAAGCCGCCCTGACCAACCCCGTCAACTCCCTGCGCAGCGAATGAAACCACCCGCTGCCGCCGACCGCCTGCTGGCGCTATTCTGCGCTCCGCACTTGCTGGAGGCCGTGCAGGGGGATTTGCACGAGGAATTTGATTTTCAGGTGCAACGAATCGGCGAGCGGCGGGCAAGGGGATGGTATTGGGGGGAGGTGCTGGGATTCCTGAAACCGTTTGCGCTGAAACGCCGACCAACCGAAGTTGAACAACCTTTTTTCCTGAACTCAGTCATGATTCGCAACTATTTGAAAATCGCCTTTCGCACCCTCTGGAAAAGCCGGGGCTACGCAGCCATCAATGTGGTGGGCCTCGCTACGGCCTTCTGCATCGGAGTTTTCCTGTTCCTGACGGCCTACCTGCACCTGACCTACGATTCGTTTCACCGCGACGGCGACCGGATTTTCCAGACCTATTTTTTCTCGAACGACCCCGAAAAGCCGACCAAAGCCGGGTCGATGCCCCTGCCGCTGGTGCCCGCCCTCAAGGCCGATTTTCCCGAACTGGAAGCCGCCCGCGTGATGACGGGCCGCAAAAGCCTGGTGGAGGCCAACGGGAAGTACTTCGAAAAACTGGTCACCTTCACCGATCCCGATTTTCTGACCCTGTTTTCGTTTCCGCTCCGCAACGGGAATCCGCAGACGGCCCTGCGCGAGTTGAGCAGCGTCGTCATCAGCGAAAACACGGCGAGGAACGTGTTCGGCGCGGAAAATCCGCTGGGCAAACGCCTGCGCATCGGCACCCTCGGCGACCAGCGCGACTACCTCGTGACCGGCATCGTGGCCGATGCGCCCGACAATTCGTCGATCCGCTACGACGCGCTGGTCCGGGTTGAAAATTCCCCGAATTACCAGAATAGAAAAGCCAGTTGGGGGGACGTTTCGCACACCGTGTTCGTGAAAGTGCCGCCCCAGGTCAGTCAGGCCGGATTTGAGGACCGGCTGAAGCCGTTTGCCCAAAAGTATTTTCAAGGCACCATCGAAGAACTTACCAAGAAAAAAGCCCGTCCCGATTCGCGCGGCGACGTGTTTGCGGTGCGCCTGCAAAAACTCGCGGACGTGCATTTCAACCGGGAAATTTCCAATAACAAAGGCACCCCCATCGTGGTGATTTACGTGCTGGTGGGGATGGCGGCCTTCATCCTGCTCATTGCCTCCATCAATTTCATCAACCTGAGCATGGCCCGTTCGTTTACCCGGGCGCGGGAGGTGGGCGTGCGGAAGTCGCTGGGGGCCTTCCGAAGCAGCCTGTTCGTGCAGATTTGGAGCGAATCGGCTCTGGTTTGCGGCGTGGGTTTCGGGCTGGGTTCAGTACTGGCGTACGGGCTGATGCCCGCTTTCAATGCCGCGTTCGGGGCCAAACTCCGGCTGGCCGATGCCTTCCAGCCGGGGTTCCTGGCCCTGAGTGCGGGGGTGGTCGCGCTGGTGACGCTGCTGGCCGGGGGCTACCCGGCCTGGCACATGGCCAGGTTCAACACGGTCGAGGTGCTGAAAGGAAAAGTCAGCGCGAAGCGGCCCGGCGCGTTGCGCAATTCACTCATCGTCACTCAATTCGCGTTGTCCTGCCTGTTGGCCTGCTGCACCGTCATCGCCTTTCAGCAAGTCGGGCACCTGCGCCAGATTCCGGTCGGCTTTGACAAAGAACAGGTTATCAGCATCCCGGTGGGCAATCAGGTTGATGGTCGCCAGGTGCTCCAACGGCTGCGCAACAAGCTAACCCGCGACCCGGCCGTGCTGGCCGTGACGGGCACGAATGTTAATCTGGGCAAGGGCAAAGACCGGGTCAGTTCGAGGAGTACGCTCGGCTTCACGAGCGGGGGAAAAGAAATCTCGACCGACCTGCTGCGGGTCGATTACGACTACCTGAAAACGCTGAACATCCGGCTACTCGCCGGACGGGATTTCGACCGGACCTACGCGGGTGATTCGGCCAATCGGGTGCTCGTAACGCAGAGCATGGCCAAGCGGCTGGGCAACCCCAATCCGGTGGGCAGCCTGCTCGGCGACGACACCGACACCACCGGCACCAAGTCGCAGATCATCGGGGTCGTGGCCGATTTTCAGTTGTACTCGGTGGCGGAGGAAACCAAACCGATTACGCTGTACCTCTCCAACGGCGAACCCATCCGCTACGTGTTCGTGCGAATGGCACCCCGCAGCCTGGCGGGTGCGATGGATAAACTGAAAACCGTGTGGGCCGAGGTGGCCCCGCAGTCGGAGTTCATGGGGTCGTTTCTCGACGAAAATGTCGATGCCTGGTACCAGAACGAAGCGCAGCTTTCGCAGGTGCTGAGCCTGGCCTCCGGCATTGCCATCCTGCTATCGGGCATTGGGTTGTTTGCCGTCGCCCTGCTGGCCATCGGGCAGCGCACCAAGGAAATCGGCATCCGCAAGGTGATGGGGGCCAGCATCCCCGGCATCGTGTTGCTGCTTTCCCGCGACTTCGTCAAACTGGTGCTGATTGCCCTGGCGATTGCCGTGCCGGTGGCCTGGTTTGCCATGCGCACCTGGCTGGCCAACTACGCGCAGCGCATCGAAATCAGCGGCTGGGTTTTCGTGGGGGTTGGCCTGAGCGCGGTGTTCATCGCGCTGGTGTCGGTTGGGTTTCAAACGGTGAAAGCCGCCCTGATGAACCCGGTGAAGAGTTTACGAAACGAATAAACCCCATCAACGCCAATCCGCATGAAACTTCGACTCCTGGTTCTGTTCCTCGGCGTCAGCACGGGCGTTTTTGCCCGGAACGACGCCCCCACCGTCCTGAAAACACGCATTGCCGACAACGAGAAAACCCTCTCGATTCAAATCGACGGCCTGAAAAACGGGCGAAAGATTCACTACGACCAGACGTTCCCGGTGGCGAAGACGGGCCGGTTGCAGAAAGAGGTACTGAAATTCTACGCCTTTCGTTCGGCGGGCCTGATGCTGCCCCTCCGCGAAATGCCGGGGCTATTGCTGACGGCGCTAGGCCTGGTCGGGTTGCTGGCAGCCACCCTGACCGGGATTTCACGGCGGCGAAAAGCGGCGTTGATGAACCCGGTGAAGAGTTCGCGGAGCGAGTAGCTACGCTTCAAAAATGGCTCCTAAATCCAACTCGATGCCGGTTTGCTCGTCAACTACCGTGCCCGACGTGACGGTACTCTGGCCGGTAGGCACCATGACGGTGACAATTTTAAACTGAGGAATCACCACCCAGACCACGGGAACACCCGATGGAAAATAAACTTCGAGCGATTTGTCGGTTAAATCCGACAACGCCTGGCGGGGCGATAAAATCTCGATGGCCAGCAGTGGCGGCGTGGTGGGGCGGATTACGTCGCGCAGCCAGTCAATCTTACCGGATTGGCAAATGGCAACATCAGGCTTGGCGCGTCCGTGGGACAACTCAAATTCCAGTTCCGGTAAAATGTCGAACTGGTGGTCGTAACGGCCCAGGGCTTTGGTGAGCCGGTAGTTGAGTTTAGCGTGGTTGTACGACATGATGTCTTCAGTCTGAAACTCTTCAACCAGTTCAATCTGGGACGTTTCCATAGCGGGAAAAGATTTTTTCAAAGATAAGAATTTCCAAAATGAAACCGCCCGCCCAACCACCCCGCGCCGCCGACCGCCTGCTGGCGCTGTTTTGCGCCCCGCACCTGCTGGAGGCTGTGCAGGGCGATTTGCACGAGGAATTTGTCCTGCAAGTTGAGCGAATGGGCGAGCGAAAAGCGCGGTGGTGGTACTGGCGGGAGGTGCTGGGGTTTCTGAAACCGTTTGCCGTAAGACGGCAATCCAATGAATTCAATCAAGCTTTTTTCCTCCATCCGGCTATGCTTCGCAACTACTTCAAAATCGCTTGGCGGAACCTGCGCAAGCAACCGGGCTTCGCCTTCATCAATGTGTTCGGGCTGGCGGCGGGGCTGACGTGCTTCGCGGGCATCGCCCTGTGGGTAGCCGACGAGCGGAGCTACGACCGGTTCCACCGGAATTACGACCGGATCGTGCGCGTGGTGGGAACGCAGCAAACGGAAACCGGCACGTCCGAATCGGCGGTGACCAGCGCCCCGATGGCGAAGGCGCTCCAACACGACTTTGCCGAGGTGGAAAACGCCGTGCGGCTCGACACGCGCGGGGAGGTGGTGCGGTACAAAAACCAATCTTGGATGGAACCCGACATCGTGCTGACCGACCCTTCTTTTTTCGACGTGTTCAGTTACAGCTTGATCCGGGGAAACGCCGCCACTGCCCTGAGCGAGCCGTATTCGGTCGTGCTCACCGAATCGGCGGCCCGCAAATACTTTGGCACGGCGGAGCCAATGGGGCAGGTGCTGACGATTTTCATGTTCGACAGCACCGGCAGAGGAGCTAACTACACCGTGACGGGCATCACGCCCGACCCGCCCCAAAACGCGCATTTCACTTTTTCCATCCTCGGTTCGTTCAAAACGATTGAAACCGCCAACCCGGACGTGCTGACCATCGACGGCTGGGGCGACAGCAGTTTCTACACGTACCTGCTCCTGAAAAAAGGCGTCGATGCGCAGGCTTTCACAGCCAAGATTGCCCAGTTTTACACGAAATACATTGGTGACCTGGCACCGGTCTGGCGGGCCATTTATTCCTATCAAGTCCAGCCCCTAAAGGACATCCACCTTCGTTCTCACCTGGATCACGAAATTGCCGCCAACGGCAGCGTCGAGCAGGTGTACCTGTTTGCGGGCATCGGCATTTTTATTCTGCTGTTGGTGTGCATCAATTACACCAACCTGGCTACGGCGCGTTCCGTCGGTCGGGCGAAAGAAGTTGGCATCAAAAAAGTGGTGGGGGCCGTCAAAACGCAACTGGTCGCGCAGTACCTGGTGGAATCAGCGTTGGTGGCCTTTCTGGCGCTGGTGCTCTCGGGCCTGTTCGCGTTGCTGCTGCAACCATTTCTCCACGACCTCACCGGCAAAAACCTCTCGCTGTTTGCCTCGCCTGCGCTGCTTTTTTTCCTGGTCGGTTTAACCGGTGTTTTGGGCGTCCTTTCGGGGGTGTATCCGGCCTTCGTGCTTTCCTCGTTCAAGCCGGCCAGCGTGTTGAAAGGCTCGTTCAAAGGAAGCAACAAAGGGGTTTTATTGCGCCAGTCCCTGGTCGTTTTGCAGTTCGTCGTGACGCTGGTGCTGGTGAGTGGCATTGCCGTCGTGTACGCGCAACTGGCGTTCATCAAGGCCAAGAACCTGGGCTATGACCAAAGCGCGTTGCTGTTCGTCCGGCTGAACGGCAACGCCGACGTAATCAAAGGCTACGAAGCGTTCAGGCAAACGTTGACGGCCAACCCGCTGGTTGCCGGAATGACAACTTCAAATTCATTGATTTTTAACGGATTGTCGGACGGCGGTGCCCAAACCGTGGACCGGGAAAATAAATCCATTCAAGTGAACACGGCCAGACTTCAGGTAGACACCGACTACCTGAAGGTTCACGGAATCAAGTTGATTGCCGGCCAAAACTTCACGACCCGGCGACCAGGCGGGGCCGTCCGACAAGTCATTTTGAACGAAACGGCGGTGAAACGATTCGGTTGGCCGGGTCCGGAGAAAGCCATCGGCAAACCGTTTTCAATGGGTGGGCAGGCGGGAAACGTAGTGGGCGTCGTTCGGGATTTCCATTTCAATTCGTTACAGCACGACATCCAACCGCTGGCGATGTACCCAGGAGACGGCTACTTTTCGAGAATCACGCTGAAGATCGACGGCAAACGCGTGGCCCAAAGCGTGAAATTGGTGGAGCGGGCTTGGAAGAAGCGCTTCCCGGACGCCTTGTTCGATTTTGGTTTCATGGACGAACAGCTTGATGCGCAATACCGGGCCGAAGAGCGTTTTTCAGCCATCGTGTCCATCTTTTCGGTGCTTTCGCTCCTGATTGCCTGTCTCGGTTTGTATGGGCTGATCACCCACTCGACTGCGCAACGGGTGAAAGAAATCGGCATCCGAAAAGTGTTGGGCGCTACGGCGGGCGGAATCGTGTTGATGCTGTCGAAAGATTTCCTGAAACTGATCGTCGTCGCCAGCCTCGTGGCCGTGCCCGTCGCTTGGTACGCAACGCGGGCATGGCTCCAGGATTTCGCCTACCGAATCGAGGTGGAATGGTGGATGTTTGCCGGAACGGTGGCGCTGGTTCTCGTCACCGCCTGGCTGACCATCGGCTTTCAAAGCCTCAAAGCCGCCCTGACCAACCCCGTCAACTCCCTGCGCAGCGAATGAAACCACCCGTTGCTGCTGACCGCCTGCTAACCCTGTTCTGCCCTCCGCATCTGCTGGAAGCCGTGCAGGGGGATTTGCACGAGGAGTTTGCCTTGCAAGTCGAGCGGCTGGGCGAGCGAAAAGCGCGGGGATGGTACTGGCGCGAAGTGCTGGGGTTTTTGAAACCATTCGCCCTGAAACGACAACCCGATGCGTTTTCCCAACCCTTTTTTCTTCCTCCGGCCATGATTCGACACTATTTTAAAATGTCCCTGCGGCAGGTTGCCAAAAACCGCCTGTACAGCTTCATCAACGTGTTTGGCCTGTCGGTAGCCGTGGCGTTTTGCCTACTGATTTACCTGTTTGTTCGGCACGAGCGGGGGTACGACCGGTTTCACGCGAAAGCCGATAACCTGTTTGTCGTCACCTCGACGAGTTCGCATTCGGGGTCGCCCCGCACGTCCGTGTACCAGCCCGTTCCGCTGAGCACTGCGCTGCAAGCCGATTTTCCCGAAATAAAAAGAACCGTTCGGTTCACCAGCGATGAGGCCGTCGTCACAGTGGGGGAGAAAAGTTTTGCCGAACCGGTATCGTTTACCGACCCCGGTTTTTTCTCCCTGTTTTCCTTTGCCCTCGTGCAGGGTTCTCCTACCTCGGCGTTGGCGCAACGCAACAGCGTCGTGCTGACCACCGACCTGGCCCGCAAGTATTTCGGTACCCAGAATCCGCTCGGAAAATCGCTGAAGATCAGCCTGTTTGGGAACGAAGAGTCCTACCTGATTTCGGGCATCGCCGAGGTGCCGCCGACAAATTCGAGCCTGACATTCAACCTGTTGATGCGCATCGAGAAACGGCCTTTTTTCGAGCGCAACCAGGAAAACTGGCGAGCATTTTCAACGCCAACGTTCGTGGAAGTAGCGCCGGGTACCCGCCCGGAAATCGTAGCCCGTAAACTTTCGTCGTTCACGAAAACGCGCTTTGCCAAGCTGATCGAACTCGTTCGCACGCGGGACAAACTGCCCGCCGACGCGCCGGTGATTTCACTGGAATTGCTGCCCCTGACGGCCCTGCACCTCAGCCCCCAGGTGGATTGGGACGGCAGCAGCGACCCGCAGTACAGCTACATTCTGGGGGGAGTGGCGCTGCTGATTTTGCTCATTGCCTGCATCAACTACATTTCGCTGGCCCTCACCAGTGCCTCGGGCCGGACGCTCGAAGTGGGCATCCGCAAAGTGACGGGCGCGACCCGCCTCCAGTTGACCGCTCAACTCTGGGGCGACTCGCTGCTGCTGGCCTTCGCGGCCATGCTGCTGGGGGGCCTGCTGGCCGAGCTTTTCCTACCGCTTTTCAACGAACTGACCCGGAAAACCCTGACGATTTCGTTGGCCGAACTCCTGGGCGTGGCGGGTTTTCTGGCGACCATCGGGCTGGTCATCAGTTTGGTGGCCGGGGGGTATCCGGCGTTGTTTCTGTCGTCGCTGCTGCCCGTAAAAATAGTACAGGGCCGGAGAACGTACCGCTTCAAACCGGGCCTCATCAAGGGCCTGGTGGTGGTGCAGTACGCGGTGTCGGTTTTTCTGATGGTGAGCGCGTTGGTCATGCAACGGCAGATGCGCTTTGTCACCACCAAAAGCCTGGGCTACAACCAGGCGCAACTGCTGATTATCTCCACGTTTTCGGGGATGAGCGACGACGGTGACAAACTCGCCGGGTTACTGCGCAACCGCCTCGCGGGCGACCCCTCCGTGCTGAAAATCAGCGCGACGAGCGTACCGCCCGACAACAACGACTGGTCGAAACAAGGCTACGAAGTGGCCGGGAAGGAACACGGAGCCTTTACGTACAAAGTGGATTACGATTTTCAGCAGGCGATGGGCCTCACCCTGACGCAGGGGCGGTTTTTCTCCCCCAATTTCAGCACCGACACCACCGATGCCATCGTGGTCAACGAAGCGCTGGTGCGGGAGTACGGCTGGAAAAACCCCATCGGTCAGACCTTGCCCTGGCTGGATAAAAACGACCCCGACCGCATCATCGGCGTGGTGAAGGATTACCACAACCTTTCGCTCGAAAGCAAAATCGAGCCAGTCATTCTGTACGCCCGCCGCTACGACGCGGCCCGGCACCTTGTGGTGCGGATGGCACCCGGTTCGGTGCCCGTGGCGTTGGAAAAAGTGCGGAGCGTTTGGAAAGAAATCGCCGCAGGTCGGCCCTTCGACTACTATTTTCAGGATGAACGCGTTGCCCGGCAGTACGAGAGTTACGAGCGCTGGCTCAAAATGGCCTCGATTTCCACCGGCATGGCGATTCTGATTGCCTGCCTGGGGCTGTTTGGACTGGCGGGCATCATGACCCTCAACCGCCAGAAAGAAATTGGAATCCGGAAGGTGATGGGTGCCAGCGTGGGCAGCTTGCTGGTGCTGCTCAACCGCGAAACCGTCGTCCTGGCCCTGATTTCGTTCGTGCTGGCGATGCCCCTTGCCTGGCAGTTGATGCAAAAGTGGCTGGCGAACTTTGCCTACCGCACGACCCTCGACGGGTGGGTGTTTGGGTTGGCGGGCCTGCTTTCCATCGGCATCGCGCTGCTCACGGTGAGTTTTCAATCGGTGAAAGCCGCCCTGATGAACCCGGTGAAATCCCTGCGCAGCGAATGAACCCACCCCGCTTGGCCGACCGCCTGCTGGCCTTGTTCTGCGCCCCGCACCTGCTGGAAGCCGTCCAGGGCGATTTGCACGAGGAATTTGATTTTCAGGTGCAACGAATCGGCGAGCGAAAAGCGCGATGCTGGTACTGGCGGGAAGTGATGGGATTCCTCAAACCCTTTGCCGTCAGTCGGCAACCAAATTCAATTTGTACCCCCAACCCCTTCAGCATGGCCCTGTTTTTCAACTACCTCACCCTCGCCCTGCGCAACGCCGGGCGGCACCGCGCCACCACGTTCGTGAACGTGCTGGGCCTGACCACCGGGCTGACGGCCTGTTTGCTCATCGCCACGTTCGTGCTCGACGAGTTGTCGTTCGACCGGTTTTGGAGTAAAACCGACCAACTCTACCGGCTCGTGCAGGTGCGCAGCAACGGCGCCGCCGAGGAGCGAAGCGCGTACCTGATTTCGGGCTTCGCGCCGAAAATTCAGGCCAATTTTCCCGAAGTAAGCGCCTACACCCGCGACACCAAAGCGCGGCGGGTTCACCTGAGCCACGGAGGGAAACTCCTCAAAACCGACGTCTGGCGGGTGGAATCGGGGGCGTTTCGGATGTTCGATTTTCAGTTTCTGCGCGGCAGCGTAGACACCTCGGCCTTTCACCACCCGACGCTGGTGCTGAACGAAACCACGGCGAAGGCGCTGTTTGGGGAGGAGAATCCGGTGGGGAAAACGGTGATGCAGGAAATTCCCTACGCCCCGGCGAAGCCCTTCACCGTCGTAGGCGTCATCCGCGATTTGCCCAGCAACTCGCACCTCCGCGCCGACGCGCTGAGGCCCACCCAACTGGATGCCAGCGCCGACGAAGCCATCGACTTTGGGTACGTGTTTCCGCAGTACCTGCTGCTGACTCCGAATGCCAATCCGGGCCAACTGGCCGCCAAAGCCAGCGATTACTTCAACCGCACGTTTAAGCCAAAAGAAAAAATCCGCCTCGACCTCCAGCCCATCACCGACGTTCACCTGCGCTCCGGTGCCCGCGACGACACTTCCGACCGCCAGAGCGACATCCGTTACGTGTACCTGTTCAGCGCCATCGGGGTGTTTTTGCTCCTGCTGGCCTGCATCAACTACGTCAATTTTACCACCGCCCGCGCCCTGCAACGCGCCCGCGAAACGGGCATCCGCAAGGTGCTGGGGGCCAACCGCGCCGCGCTAGTGCGGCAGTTTCTGACCGAATCGTTGCTGGTGTTCGGCAGCAGCCTCGTGGTGGCGCTGGGGCTGTACGCGCTGGGTTTGCCCGCGCTGTACGCCTTCATCGGGCGGACACTGACCGTCACGCCCTTCGCGAATTTTCGTCTGCTCGCGGCGGTCATCGGTGCGGCAATGACGGTGGGCGTGCTGGCGGGCTTGTATCCGGCCTTCGTGCTTTCGGCGTTTCAGCCTTCGCGGGTACTGCGGGGGCTTTTCCGGCGCGAGGCGGGGGCCTTCAGCCTGCGGAGTGGCTTGGTGGTGGCGCAGTTTGCCGTGTCGCTGGTGCTCATCGTGGCCACGCTAGTGGTGTACCGGCAGTTGCGGTTTGTCAACGAAGTCAACCTCGGCTACCGCAAAGACAACCTGCTGCTCATCGAGGGCCAGCCGGAGGAAAAAGCGGCGACGTTCAAGCAGGAACTGCTGCGCAACCCCAACATCCTGGGCGTTTCGCTGACCAACTGGCAACCCGGCACCGAGTCGGAAGGAAGTCAGTCGAGCGACATGGAAGACCCGAAGCAGCGGGGCCAGAAGCTGACGGTTTGGGGCATCAACGCCGACTTCGATTTTTTGAAAACACTGCAAATTCAACTGGTGGCGGGCCGTGAGTTCGACGCCACGTTTGCCAGCGACCGGCTCAACCTCGATTCGCTGTTGGCGCAAAGTGGGAGTGCCCACGAAGCCGCCCGGAAGGACAAGTCGATTATTGTCAACGAAACGCTGGTGCGCAAACTGGGCCTGCGGAATCCCGTGGGGCAGCAATTGACGCACAAATCGCTGAAGGGGCGCATCATCGGGGTGATGAAAGACATTCACAGCGGCCCGTTGCACCGGGCGATTCCGGCGATGTTTTTACAAGCCAGCCCGGAAAACCGCTACGGCTCGCCCCTGATTCGGGTGCGGGCGGGGAAACTGGCCGAAACAACGGTGTACGTCGAGCGGCTGTGGAAGCGGCTTTTCCCCGACCGGCTTTTCGAGTACCACTACGCCGACGAGCAACTCGAAAACCTCTACCGGAGCGAGCAACGCCTGGGCTACCTCTTCGGCGGCTTTGCCGGGTTGGCCGTGCTGATTTGCTGCCTCGGTCTGTTCGGCCTGGCCACCTTCACCGCCGAGCAACGCACCAAAGAAATCGGGGTGCGGAAAGTGCTGGGCGCGAGCGTGGCAAGCATCGTGGCCTTGCTCTCGAAAGATTTCCTGAAACTGGTGCTGGTGGCCATCGTCCTGGCTTCGCCGCTGGCGTGGTGGGCAATGACGAAATGGCTGGAAAATTTTGCCTACAAAATCAGCCTTTCGTGGTGGATGTTCGCCGGGGCGGGTTTGCTGGCGGTGGGGGTTGCGCTGCTGACGGTGAGTCTTGAGAGTGTGAAAGCGGCGTTGATGAATCCGGTCAAAAGCCTGCGGAGCGAATAGAAGCCGGTCCAAATGACCGAAATAGTTTGTCGAAAGGCACTTCAAAACCGGTCACCGGGTCTTTTACAACACCGTCGGTGTACGTGGTTTTCCCCCCATCTGGGGTTCTAACCTGAACCATCTGTAGCGGGGGGACGATAATCCAGACCGATTGAACGCCAGCCGGAAAGTATACCATGTTCATCTTGCCGGTGATGTCGGCAGTGGCTTGTTTTGGCGACTGGATCTCAATGGCGATGATGGGCGGTTTCGAGTAAAAAATAATGTCGTTTTCCCAATCATCAGGAAGTTTGGGAAATATGCTGACATCGGGTTTGCATTTGCCGGTCGACAGTTCAAGTTCGAGTTCCGGTAGAATGTCGTACTGGTCTTCGTACTGAGCGAGGGCCACACTAATTCGGTGAATCAACTTGGAATGGTTGACGGACATGATGTCTTCGGATTGGTATTCTTCAATCAGGTCGTAGTAGGGCGTTTCCATGAAGCAAGATTTTTCCCTGGAATGGAATTCAAAAGTAATCAAATGACCGCATGAAACCACCCCGCCACGCCGACCGCCTGCTATCGCTCTTCTGCGCCCCGCACCTGCTGGAAGCGGTACAAGGCGATTTGCATGAGGAATTTTCCCTTCAGGTCAAACGCCTCGGCGAGCGAAAAGCGCGGCTGTGGTACTGGTGGGAAGTGCTGGGGTTTTTGAAACCCAGGCTGGATAGCCCATTTGCCGTAAAAAATAAACCAACCGAGTTTTCTCAATCCGTTTTTCCAAATCCGATCATGCTTCAAAACTATTTCAAAATCGCCTGGCGCAACCTGCGCAACCAGCGGGTGTATGCCCTGCTCAACGTCGTCGGGTTGGCCGTGGGCATGGCGTCGTTTCTGCTGATTGCCTCCTACGTCTGGCACGAGTTGCACTACGACGCCTTTCACGAGCGGGCCGACTCCATTTACCGGCTCACGACCCGCGTCAAAGCGAGCGGTTCGGACGACGGGATTGCCCGCGCGGGCCTCGACGTGGGGCCGCTGCTGAAGCAGAATTACCCGGAAATTAAGGAAGTGGTTCGGCTGAAACCGACGGCGGTTACCCTGCGGAACGGGTCGGAGCTGGTGAATGAGAAAGACGTTTTCCACGCCGACCCCTCCGTGCTGACCGTGTTTTCGTACCCGATTTTACTGGGCGATGCCACCGCCCTGAACCGGCCCAACAGCATCGTGCTGACGGAATCGCTGGCTAAAAAATACCTTCGGTCGGGTAAGGCACTCGGAAAAACCCTGCAAGTGAACGGCGAAGCCTACGTCGTGACCGGCGTGGTGGCCGACGTGCCCTCCAACTCGGATTTGCCCTTCACGGCGCTGCTTTCCTGGCGCTCGACCGAGGCCGAACGGGAAGACTGGCTCGAAGCCTGCTACACGTACCTGCTGTTTGGCGACGCCCGTCAGGCGGCGGGGTTTGAAAAAAAGCTGGCCCAATTTGCCCGTTCGTACTTCGGGGCTAAAATCAAAGCGATGGGCGCGTTCGATTTTTCGGTTAAAAATGAGATGCAGCCGCTCCGGGAAGTCCATTTTGCGGAAGGGTTGGCGGAGGACACGCCCAAAGGCAACCGAAGTTCGCTACTCATTTTTGCCGCCATCGCCGCGTTGCTCTTGCTCGTGGCCTGCATCAATTTCGTCAACCTGTACGTGGCGCAATCCATCCACCGGCAGAAAGAGGTGGGGGTACGGAAAACGCTGGGCGCGGGAAAATCTCAACTGGCGGCGCAATTCATGGCCGAATCGGCCCTGGTCATCGGGCTGAGCGTGGCGCTGGCGTTGGGTATCGTCCAGTTGGTCAGTCCTGTTTTTCAGGAATTCACCGAAAAATCCGGCGTGGCCCTGGCCCACTGGAATTGGGCCTTCGTGGCGGCTGGGGTGGGGGGGCTGGTCTTCGTAGGTCTGCTCACCAGCAGTTACCCCGCGTTTTACCTGGCCCGCTTCGACCCGGTTCGGGTGCTGAAGGGATCATGGGCCGGGCCGGGCAAAACCGCCTTCCGGGGGCCGACTCTCCGGCAGGTGCTGGTCGTCGTGCAGTTCAGCATTGCCATCGCGCTGGTGGCCGGAACCATCCTGGTTCAAAAGCAACTGGAGTACCTGCGCCTGAAAAATCCGGGCTTTCGCCGGGAACAGGTGCTGGTGGTTCAAGGCCCGGACGATGATCAGCAAAAAATGGGGACGTTGAAAAGCCGGTTACGTGCCGACAGCCGCATCGAAGGCGTTTCCACGGGGTCTAAGCCGGTCGATTTGAGTTTTAGAGGTTCCTTCGTCAAAGAAACGGAGGGCCAGAAGACCAACCAGTTTATTAACCTCGCATTCATCGACGAAACCTACCTCGACCTACTGAAATTGAAGCTCGTCGCGGGTCGGAATTTCACCTCGCCCGCCGACCGCGAGCGCCGCGTTCTCGTCAACGAAGCTTTCGTGAAGTGGATGGGCTGGCAGGGAGAGGTTCTCGGGCGGAAACTCAACCCGTCTTCCGCCGACTCGCTCACGGCGCGGGTCGTTGGGGTGGTCAAGGATTTTCACTACCAATCGCTGCACCACGCCATCGAGCCACTGTTGTTTTACTACGGCGGCGACCGGCCCGGGTCGCTGTTGGTGCGCGTTAAACCCGAAAACCTGGGGGTAGTGCGTCAAACCTGGAAATCCCTCTTCCCCGACCACCCCTTCGAGTACGCGTTTCTGGATGATTCGTACAACCAGCAGTACCGCCGCGAAGCGAAGTTGAGCACCCTCATCGCCTGGTTTTCGGGGCTGACCATTTTCATTTCCTGCCTCGGCCTGTTCGGCCTGGCGACGTTCACCGCCGAGCGGCGCACGAAGGAAATTGGGGTGCGAAAAGTGCTGGGGGCGAGCGTGGCGAGCATCGTGGCCCTGCTCTCCACCGACTTTTTGAAGCTGGTTGTATTGGCCATTTTCATCGCCTCGCCGCTGGCGTGGTGGGCCATGAACCGGTGGTTACAGGATTTTGCCTGCAAAATTGACATCGGGTGGGGAGTGTTCGCCGGGGCGGGTTTGTTGGCCGTGGGCATTGCTTTGTTGACGGTCAGTTTTCAGAGCGTTCGGGCAGCGCTGGCGAATCCGGTGAAGAGTTTGCGAACGGAGTAATCAGGCAAAAATGGCGGGCAGGCTCAACTCAACACCGATGATTGGGTCAGTTAGGGTTTCATCGTCGTGAAAAAACTGGTAGTGACCGGGGCGGTCGTAGACGAACACCCCTCGAACGGCCGGGACGACAATCCAGCATGAACGCACACCAAAGTCGAAATAGACGACGGATTTATCAACCATTTCCTCGTTGCTCTGCGAAGGCGATTGAATTTCGATGCAAATCAGGGGCGCATCGGTTCGTTTGGCTTTGCGGTTTTCGTAGTCAAGAGCAAAATAGGGGTAGATGGCGATGTCGGGTGTGGTACCATCCGGCAGGGTAGCAAGACTTAATTCTGAAAGAAATCGAAATTGCTGACGGTAGCGCACCGCCAATTCGGCAAGAAGGTTGGCCTGTACGGCCCCGTGAATGGTGTCAGGCATGGGCTTACCGCGTTCGAGTTCGTAGGCAGAGAGTTGTTCAACGACCGCTTCCATAAACCGGAGGAGTTTTTTTCAAAGATAACAAAAGTGGTTTATGAATTCCCCTCCTCACACCCCCCCGCCCGGAGCCGATCGCCTGCTATCCCTGTTCTGCGCTCCACACCTGTTGGAAGCCGTGCAGGGGGATTTGCACGAGGAATTTGAGTTCCAGGTGCAACGAATCGGCGAGCGAAAAGCGCGATGCTGGTACTGGCGGGAAGTGCTGGGATTCCTCAGACCCCGGCTGGATGGCCCCTTCGCGGTAAAACGGCAGTCAACTGAAATTCAACAACCCTTTTTTCTTTCTCCGGCCATGCTTCGCAGCTATCTGAAAATCGCCTTCCGCACCCTCCAACGCAACCGCCTCACCACCGCCCTCAACGTGGCGGGCCTGTCGGTGGGCGTGGCGGCCTGTCTGGTCATTTACCTCATCGTGCAGTTTGAACTGAACTTCGACCAGCGCGTGCCCGAATCCGGGCGGGTGTACCGGCTGGTTTCCGACTTCAAATTTGGCGGCGAAGACTACCACAATTCCGGCCTGGCGGCCCCGATTCCGGCGGCGGTGCGGGCGGAAGTGCCGGGCGTGGAAACCGTCGCGGCCTTTCACACGAGTAGTTTTCAGGTGGTCGAAGTGCCCCGGCCCGGTGCCGACCCAACCCGGTTTCGTGGTCCGAAGGACGAGTCCGAGTGGTTGGTTTTCACCGAAAAATCGTTTTTCGACCTCCTGCCCCGCCACTGGCTGGCCGGTTCGCCGAAGTCGGCGCTGTCGAAACCCGGCCAAATCGTGTTGACCGAACGGCAGGCCCGGCTGTACTTCGGCGAAGCCAGCCCCGCCGTGCTGGGTCGTCGGCTCGTGGGGATGCAGTACCGCGATACGCTCTCGCTCACGGTGTCGGGTCTGGTGCGCGACCTCGACGCGCCCAGCGATTTCGATTTTCAGGCCTTCGTGTCGCTTGCCACGGTGACGACCAGCAAAAAACGCCGCGACGACCTGAGTTTTGACCACTGGGACAACACCAATTCCTCCTCGCAATGCCTGCTCAAACTCGCCCCCGGCGTGAACCCGAAGCGCTTCGGCGACTGGGCGACGGCGATGCAATTGCGCCACCTGCCCGTGGGCGAAGAGCGCACCAATCGCTGGTTGCACCTCCAACCCCTGGCCGACGTGCATTTCAACGCCGATTACGCCAGCGGCAGGCCCATCGCGCACCGCCCGACTTTGCTCGTGCTCGGCGTGGTGGGAGGATTTTTGCTGCTGCTGGCCTGCGTCAATTTCATCAACCTCGCCACGGCCCAATCCGCCCAGCGGGCGAAGGAAATCGGGGTGCGCAAGTCGCTGGGCAGTGCGCGGCGGCAGTTGATTTTTCAGTTTTTGGGCGAAACCCTGCTGCTCACCCTGGCGGCGGCGGTGCTCGCGCTGGGGCTGGCGCAGGCCGCACTGGCCTACCTCGGCGACATCGTGCCGAAAGGCGTGGCGCTCGACCTGTCGCGCCCACACCTCTACGGATTTTTGCTGGCGGTGGCGCTCGTCACGGCGCTGCTGGCCGGATTGTACCCCGGCGCGCTGGTGTCGCGGCTGTCGCCGGTGGCGGCCTTGCGCAACCAGACCGGCGGCGCGGCGGGTAGCGCGGGGCTGCGGCGGGTACTCATCGTGGGGCAGTTTGTGGTGGCGCAGGTATTCATCGTCGGGGCCTTGCTGGTGGGGCAGCAACTGCGATTTTTGATGAACAGTGACTTAGGTTTTCAGCGCGAAGCCATCGTCACGTTCCATACTCCGACCAGCGCTTTTTTCAACGGCGACCGCCACGACATCCGCTTCACCCTCGCCGAACGCATCCGCAAACTGGCCGGGGTCGAGCGGCTGAGCATGGCCAACCAAACGCCCATTGCCGGAGGCTACTCTACCTCGGTGATGGAATTTTCGGGGAAAAAAGACAAACTCAAAGTCAACGTGTACCGGAAAGAAGCGGATGCCGACTACCTCGGTTTGTACGGACTGACCCTCGTGGCCGGGCGCAACCTGATGACTAGCGACACGGCGCGGGAATTGGTCGTCAACGAAACCCTCGCCCGGCAACTCGGCTTCCAACGCCCCGCCGAGGCCGTGGGGCAGTTTCTGGGCCACGGCCGGTACCAGCAGAAATTACCCATCGTCGGGGTCGTGCGCGACTTTCACCACCGCTCGTTGCACACGGCCATCCAGCCCACGGCGATGCTGTGCTCAAAAGACGGGCTGTACACCTTCAACGTGCGCTTCCGGCGGAGCGGCAGCGAAGCCTTCGACCAGACGTTGGCGCAAATCAAAACGTTGTGGGAAAAGACCTACCCCGGCGAGCCGTTCGAGGCGAAATTTTTCGATGAATCCGTCGCCGCCCTCTACGGCAAGGAGCGGAATTTGGGCAAACTCGTCTCGCTCGCCACGGGCATCGCGGTGTTCATTTCCTGCCTGGGGCTGTTTGGCCTGGTGACCTTTACTGCCGAGCGCCGCACCAAAGAGATCGGCATCCGCAAGGTGCTGGGGGCCAGCGTGGCGAGCCTCGTCGGGCTGCTCTCCAAAGAATTTGTGCTGCTCGTGGGAGTGGCGGTCGTGCTGGCTTCGCCGCTGGCCTGGTGGGGCGTGAGCCGCTGGCTGGAGGATTTTGCCTACAAAATTGACATCGCCTGGTGGGTGTTCGCCGGAGCGGGTTTGCTGGCGCTGGGGATTGCGCTGCTGACGGTGAGTGTTCAGAGTGTGAAAGCGGCGCTGATGAATCCGGTGAAGAGTTTGAGGAGCGAGTAACGGAAAAATTCCCCTCCTTTTTAAGGAGGGGTGCCGCGAAGCGGCGGGGGTGGTTGGGTCGGATTGGAAGCCCTTTTAATCTTCCTCCAGCCAGCCCAACCGCTTCGTAAGAATAAAGCAGCTTGCTGGCAACCGAACCACCCCGGCCTTCGGCCACCCCTCCGCGCCACGGTGGCCTTTATCAAGGAGGGGAATCGTGGCGGATACAAGTGGTTTCAAAACCAAACCCGTTTGCCTCGAAACGTTCGTTGTACGAACTTTCCGAACCGTTTTCTAAATCCAACCCCGGCTATGCTCCGCAACTACCTCAAAATCGCTTGGCGAAACCTCGTCAAAAATCCGCTCTTCACCGGCCTCAACCTCCTCGGGCTGTCGCTGGGGCTGGCGGTGTCGTTTCTGCTCTTGTTTTACGTGCGCGACGAACTGGCCTTCGACCGCTTCCACCGCCAGGCCGACCGGATTCACCGGGTCATCGTGACGGCCCGGTTCGACGGAAAATCCCAGCGCTGGGCCAACGCGCCCAACGCGGTTGGTCCGGCGGTGCGCGAGCGCGTCAGCGGGGTGGCGGAGCAGGTGCGGCTGCTCAAGCACAACTTCGGGCAGTCGGCTTCGGTGGGCGTGGGGGAGGAAAATTTTGTGGAAAAAAACCTGTTTTGGGTCGACTCCACGCTGTTCAACGTATTCGACGTGCCGCTGGTTTGGGGCGATCCCCGACGGGCGCTGGTAGGGCCAAACCGGATTATCCTGAGCAGGAGCACCGCCGAACGGTATTTCGGGGCCGAAAATCCGGTCGGTCAAACCCTCACCATCGACAACGGCGAGCCGCTCAGCGTCACGGGCGTGTTCGAGGATTTCCCCGGCAATTCCACCCTCGACGCCGATTTGATTGGCTCCTTTCAAACCGTCAAATGGGCCAGTGACCCGACGAACCTCAGTTGGAGCAATGCCAGTTTCGAGACCTTTTTGCTGTTGAACCCCGGCACCGACCCGGCACAGGTGCAGCGGCAAATGGCCGTTCTGCTCACCCGCAACGTGCCGAAAGCCGAGCAATGGTTTTCGCTCTCGCTCCAGGCTCTGCCCGACCTGCATCTGCACTCCGCCGACATTTCCAATTCCTACAGCACCCGCCTCGGCGACCCCCGGCTGGTGCGCACGCTCGGCTGGCTGGCCCTGCTGGTGCTGCTCATTGCCTGCATCAACTACATGAACCTGACCACCGCCCGCTCCGAGCGACGGATGAAGGAAGTGGGCATCAACAAGGCCGTCGGGGCGACGCGCCCCGAAATGGCCCGCCGGTTTTACCTCGAAACGGCCCTGCTCGTGGGGCTGGCGCTGGTGTTGAGCGGCGCTTGGCTACTCCTGGGCCGACCACTGTTCGAGCAACTCACCGGCAAAACCCTCGCGCTGGGCTTGCGGCCGGAGTTGTTCCTCGGTCTGCTCGGCATCGGGGCCGTGGTAACGGTGCTGGCGGGGGCGTACCCGGCGCTGTACCTGTCGGGATTTTCGCCCAAGCACTTGTTGCAAAAAACAACCCAGCGGCGGGTGGCACTGGTGCGGTTCCGGCAAGGCTTGGTGGTGCTGCAATTCGCGGCGTCCATCGGCTTGCTGGTTTGCACGCTCGTGTTTTACCAGCAACTCCGCTTCGTGCGGGAGCAGAAACTGGGCTACCAGCCCGAGCAGGTGGTGGCGCTGACGACGGTTTCGGCCAAAACCAACGACGAACTGGACGCGCTAACCAACGAGGTGCGCAGCTTGAGCGAGGTGGTGGAGGTATGCCGCGCCCAGAGTTTTCCGGGCAACGGGGGCAGTGGCCGCACCCTCAGCCCGCCCCGCCAACCCGACCGCGCCGTCGCCGTCCAGACCAACCGGATTACGTCGGATTTCATCCCCGTGCTGGGTTTGAAACTACTGGCCGGGCGCAGCCTGCCCGTTGCCGAAAAAGCCGAAACCGACTCCACTGTGCAGGTGGTGCTCAACCGCACCGCCGTGACCGCCCTGGGCTATACGCCGGAGCAGGCCCTGGGCAAACCCGTCCTCAATTTGTTCGGCTACAGCGGGGCCGAAATCGTGGGCGTGGTCGATGATTTCCATTTCGACACCTTCCACCGGCCCATCGGGGCGTATGCTTTTCACAACGCCAGAACCGAGGGTCGCCGTTTTTTGCTGGTCAAACTCCGCACGGCGCAGCTTTCGGAAACGATGAAAAAATTGGAAGCGGCCTTCCGGCAGCGCCTGCCCAACGCGGCCTTCGAGGCGGTTTTCCTGGATAGTTTCCTCCAAAACCTCTACCGCGCCGAGCAGCGGACGGCCCAGGTGTTCCTGGTGTTTTCGGGCCTCACCATTCTGATTGCCTGCCTGGGGCTGTTCGGGCTGGCGGCCTTCACCGCCGAGCAGCGAACCAAAGAAATTGGGGTACGCAAAGTGCTGGGAGCCAGCGTGGGCAGCATCGTGGCGTTGCTTTCCCGTGATTTTTTGAAACTCGTTTTCATTGCCCTCGTCCTCGCGTCGCCGGTGGCCTGGTGGGCCATGAACCAGTGGCTGGAAGGGTTCGCCTACAAAATCAACATCGGCTGGGAAGTCTTCGCGCTGGCGGGTTTGCTGGCGGTGGGCATTGCGCTGCTGACGGTGAGTTTTCAATCCATCAAAGCTGCCTTGATGAATCCGGTGAAGAGTTTGAGGAGTGAGTAAGGCAGGAAGAACCGTTCTGCCAGCGAACTAACTAGTCCTGCCCTTCTCCCACTAAAGTGCCTTGCAACGATTCCCCTCCTTTTTTAAGGAGGGGTGGCCTTTAGGCCGGGGTGGTTACAGCGGTTGCCATCCAAGTAGTTCCATTCGCCGACGAACCACCCCGCCGCTACGCGGCACTCCTACTTTTTAAGGAGGGGAATCGTTTCTCGTTTTGGTCGCTGTGTGCCCATCCGTTCTTACTTTTTAAAACGCTCGCGAACTGGCGCGATTTCAGGCGTGCCGGGAACGCTTTTTTACCCGCTCTCCGCACACTTCATCAAACCCGGCTTCGCCATGCATCCACTCGAACCCCCCGTCGAACCCCTGCTCGACGGCCCCGCCGCGCCGCTCTCGCGCAAGCAATTTCTCGCCCGCACGGGCATCGGCCTCGCGGCGGCGGGACTCGTGGGGAGTCAGGTCAGCGCCCAGGCCCCGAACCGGCCCGCCGTGCCGCTGAAACCCGAATCGCCCCCGGCTAAAAATACCAACCCCGCCCAGCCGACCGATCCCATCAAACTCGAAGAGTGGAAGGGCGCTACCGAGCGCAAAGCCGCGCCGACGCCGACGCCCCAACCCCCCGACCAGCGCGTGGGTTACGCCGTGGTGGGTTTGGGCCATTTGACGTTGGAGGAGATTTTACCGGCCCTGGGCCAGTGCAAAAAATCGAAGCTCGTGGCCCTCGTCAGCGGCGATCGTGACAAGGCGCTGAAAGTAGCCAGGCAGTACGGCGTTTTGGAGAAAAATATTTACAACTACCAGAATTACGACACCCTCCGCGACAACCCGGAGGTACAGGTGATTTACATCGTGCTGCCCAACGGCCTCCACGAGGAATTTACGGTACGCGGGGCGAAGGCGGGCAAGCACATTTTGTGCGAAAAACCAATGGCGAACTCTTCCGCCGAAGCCCAGCGGATGATTGACGCCTGCAAAACCGCCAACCGCAAACTGATGATTGCCTACCGGATTCAGTACGAGCCGATGAACCGGTACGTGCGCGAGCTGGTGCGCAAAAAAGAGTACGGCAAAATCAAGCTCATCGAAGCCAGCAACGGTCAACTCACCGGCAACCCCGCCCACTGGCGACACAAACTGGCCCTGGCCGGGGGCGGTGCCCTGCCCGACATCGGGCTGTACTGCCTCAACACCATCCGGTTTTTGCTCGGCGAAGAACCCACCGAGGTATCGGCCTACCAGTACAGCACCCCCGGCGACCCGCTGTTTAAGGAAGTGGAAGAGCAGGTGAACTGGATGATGAAATTTCCCAGCGGGGTCATCGCCAACTGCGCTTCGGGCTACGGCTACCACGAACACCGACAGTACCGGGTGCTGGCCGAAAAAGGCTGGGTGATGATGCAACCGGCTTTTGCCTACAAGGGCCTGGAACTGAAACGCGCCCGCGCCGAAGGCACGATGGAACTGACCGAAACGGTGGGGATTGCGGAAAAAAACCAGTTCGCCACCGAAATCGACCACATGAGCGCCTGCGTGCAGGAAAACAAAACGCCCTTCACACCCGGCGAAGAAGGCCTCCAGGACCAGCGAATCATGGAAGCCATTTACCAGTCGGCGCGGGAAGGCAAGCCGGTGAAACTGCCCGCCGTGGCCAAACTGGATGCGTTTCGGGGGAGTGAACCAGCGAAGGAGGGGTAAAAAATGTCATCCCGAACGCAGTGAGGGACCTCGTTGGACTTCCGAGTAGTTTATCGATAGCTCGCATCCGATTAGCCGGATGGCCAACGAGGTCCCTCACTGCGTTCGGGATGACAAGCCTGAATAAACACCATCATGAAATTAAAAAACTGGATCATCCTCGCCGTCGTCGTGTTGCTCCTGGCGCTCGGCGGCTGGTTTTACTGGCGGTTTACAAAAACGCCCTCCGAATCGGCGCAGGGCCTGAAGCCCGAACTGAGCGTGGCGCAGGTGAACGTGACCGACCTGAGTTCGGAGCGAATCAAGCTGACCGTCAAGGCGTTTCTTCGAAATCCATCGCCCATCGAAGTGAAAACCAGTCGCCTCGATTACCGGATTCTCATCGACTCGACCGAGGTGCTGAAAAGTTCGTACACCAAGCCCATCGTCATCCGTTCGTCGGACAGCACGGCGGTGGAAATTCCGATGGAAATTCTGGCCGAACCGATGAGCCGGGTGCTGAAGCGCTTCAAGGAACGGCGCATCGAC
Source organism: uncultured Cytophagales bacterium (assembly GCA_964244295.1). Lineage (GTDB taxonomy): Bacteria > Bacteroidota > Bacteroidia > Cytophagales > Spirosomataceae > JAJAZB01. The sequence continues at coordinate 33,459 of CAXTIG010000004.1, read as the reverse complement.
AGTGCCAACTACACCCTGCTCGCCACGCTCTACGCCGACGTACCCATCGCGGGCGAACGAAAGGTTAACTTTGACAAAACCAAGCGCCTGCCCGCCTTCCAGATTCCCGACGTGGAAGTCGAGAAAATCGACCTCGACAAACTCGGCCTGCACGAGACCAAACTGTCGTGCAACCTGCTGATTAAAAACCGGAACACGTTTCCCCTGAAATTTAAAGACGCCCGCTACACCATCAACGTCGGCGAGGAACTGACCATGAACGGCGGCGTGCCGGGCCTGACCAACATCCCCGCCAAAGGCACCGGCCCGCTGCCGATGTACCTCAACGTCAGCACCGGCGACGCGGGCAAACTGGCCTGGCAAGCGTTGTTCAAGAAAAAAGAAACGCCCTTCCGCCTCGATTTCCGCTGCAAGCTGGTTTCCGACTTGGAAAGTCTCCAAAACAGCGAAATGGCGTTTAAAGTCAACAGCACATTAGCCGACCTTAAAAAATAAACGGTAGATTTAGCGAACGTCCCGCGCCCCGGTTGCCTGCGCAGGCAACCGGGGCGCGGGACGTTTTTTATCAGAACAAACTTCCTCGCAACACCACCATGAAAAAATCCCCCTGGCTTCTGGCCGGAGCCGTCCTGTTGTTCCTGCTGCTGGTCGTCGGCGGCTGGTTTTACTGGCGTACCACCAAAACCCCCGACGAAGCCACGGCGGGCTTACAGCCCCAACTGCGCGTGTTGGCGGTGGACGTGTCGGACATCAGCGAAGAAAACATCAACCTCACGGCGCGGCTGTACCTGAGCAATCCGTACCCCTTCGAGCTGCGCACCCGTCGCCTCGATTACCAGATTTTCATCGATTCTACCCGCATCATCGAAAGTGCCTACGACGAACCGCTGACCATTAAATCGGGCGACAGCACGGTGGTAAAATTGCCGATGGAAATCAAAGCGAAAGCGGCCGGGCGGGTCATCAAAGGCATCACCGCCCGGGGTCAGGACAGTGCCAACTACACCATCAAAGCCACCGTGTTTGCCGACCTGCCCGTGGTGGGTGAAAAGGAATTTAACTGGGAACGGACGAAGCGTTTGCCTACTTACCAGATCCCGACGCTGAAAATCGATAAAATCAACATCGAAAAATTTAGCCTCAAGCACCCCGAACTCGAAGTGCTCATCGATTTCTACAATCCCAACGTGTTCGATCTGGAAGTGAGGGATTTTCGCTACGAACTCACGGTGGGAAAACAGGACAACCTCCAGGCCGTCGGGACGCGGGCGGGCCTGACGAAGATTCCGAAGAAAAGTTCGACCATCATCCCGGTTCAAATCCGGGCGGAAATCAAGCAAGGAGGCAAACTCATCGGACAGGCGCTTTTCGACAAAAGCGAAACCCCGGTGCAACTGCTCGTCACGCTCCACTCCGCTTCGGAGAAGGAATTTAACAAAGGCAGCAAAATCGTGGCCAAAATTACCGGCACACTGGATGAGTTTACGGGGAAGAAGTAAAAACGGTTTAGTGTTTTGAAAAAGGGGTGTCCTGTTTTTTTAATCCTAAACCGATTTGTAATTTGTGATTTATGGGGCAATTCCAAAAGTATAATCGCTCCTACCTGTAAACCACAAACCCAGCATGAACCCTTCCCTCGCCCGTCTCTTCACCATTGCCCAAAAAGAAACCCGCCCGATCATCGGCCTCATGTCGGGCACGTCGCTCGACGGGCTGGATGTGGCGCTGTGCCGGATTTCGGGCAGCGGGGGCAGCACACGGGTGGAGCTGACGCACTTCGACACGGTGCCCTACACGCCCGAAATCAAGGACCGCATCCGGTCGGTTTTTGCCAAAGAAACCGTCGATTTTCAATTGCTGACGCTGCTCAATCCCTGGATTGGCACCCTGCACGGGCGGATGGTGCTCGATTGCCTGCGTCGCTGGAACGTGCCCGCCGCCGCCATCGACGTGGTGGCGAGCCACGGGCAAACGGTGATGCACGCCCCGAAAATCCTGCACGGTCGGCCCGACTTCCCGAACGCCACGCTGCAAATCGGCGACGGCGACCACGTGGCCGTGACCACGGGCATCCTCACACTGAGCGATTTTCGGCAAAAACACGTCGCCGCCGGGGGAGAAGGGGCCCCGCTGGCGGTGTACGGCGATTATTTTTTGTTTTCAAAAAAAGGCGAAAACCGGCTCCTGCTCAACCTGGGGGGTATCGCCAACTTTACCTACCTACCCGGCACCCTCGACGCCTCCGCCGTCTTCACGACCGATACCGGGCCGGGCAACACGTTGCTCGATGCCTTCACCCGGTATTTTTTTCCGGAAAAAAGTTACGATGAAAACGGGGAACTGGCCCGGCGGGGGACGGTGAATGCGGCCTTGCTGGCAACGTTGAAAACGAATCCTTTTTTTGAAAAACCTTTCCCGAAAACCACCGGCCCGGAACTCTTCAACCTCGCTTACGTGCAAACCGCCCAAGCCGCCACGGGCACCGAAACCCTTTCGCCCGAAGACCTGCTGGCGACGCTGGTGCGCTTCAGCGCCGAAACCGTGACCGAGGCAATGCAGCGCGTGATGAAGTCGGGCGAAACCTACCACGCCTACCTCAGCGGCGGTGGTGCCCACAACCCCGCCTTGACCGCCACCCTCCGCGACTCGCTCCCCACCCTAACCTGGGGCCGCACCGACGACCTCGGCATTGCGGGCGATGCGAAGGAAGCCGTGCTCTTCGCCGTGCTGGCGAACGAGGCGCTGGTTGGGGGAACGACTGATTTTGGTGGCCGCGAGGGAGTGCCGAGCGTGGCGATGGGGAAGATTTCGCTGCCGGGGTAGCAGGCCGAAATAAACAGCTTTCAGGCCGTCGTGCTGACGATTTCGTTTTAAAAACAACGTCTGAACCCATGCAAAAAATCCTCTTCCTGGCGCTCCTGCTGACCACTCAACTGGCTCAGGCGCAAGACAAGCTCGGCATCATCAAACACAATCACCTGGCCCTTCAGGTGAAAGACCTCGAAGCCTCCAAAAAATTTTACGGCGAAATCCTGGGCCTGCAACCCATCGCCGTACCCGACAATTTGAAGGCCATTCGGGGTTGGTTTAAAATCGGCCCCGACCAGCAGATTCACCTCATGGCGGGCCGCACCGTCGACGTAACCAACGACCGCAACGGCAGCCACATCGCCGTGTTCGTGGAGTCGATTGACAAATCGGAGGCGTTTTTGAAAGCCCGTACCATCACTTACCACGCCCAAACCCGCTTCGACGGCGTGAAGCAGATTTATTTCCCTGACCCCGACGGGTATTTGATTGAACTCAACGAGTGGAAAGCTCCGAAACCAGGGCAATGAGCGCCCCGCTCATTCCGCGTAAATCATCTTCCGCGTCATGCCCCCGTCCACGATAAAATTCTGGCCGGTGACGAACGAGTTCGCCTCATCCAGCAAAAACAGCACCATCCGCGCCACATCTTCGGCGGTACCCACGCGGCCCGCCGGGTGCTGGGTGTGGTCGATGGCTCTCAATTTTTCCGGCTGACGCTCCGTGCGTTTTTTGGCCCCACTCACGTCAATCCAACCGGGACAAACGCAATTCACCCGGATTTCCGGCCCCAAGCTGACGGCCAGCGAATGCGTCAGCGCCACCAAACCGCCCTTCGAGGCGGAGTAAGCGAGCGTGGCGGGTTCGGATTGAAAGGCCCGCGTCGAGGCGATGTTGACGATGGCCCCCTGAATTTCTTTTAAAAACGGCGCGGTGTGTTTGGCGCAAAGAAACGCGCCGGTCAGGTTCACGCCCAGCACGCGATTCCAGTCGGCGAGACTGAGTTCGGTCAGCGGTTTAAATTCCGAAAGGCCCGCGTTGTTGACTAGCGCATCCACCCGTCCGAATTGCTTCAGGGTACGCTCCAGCGCGTGGCGCACGTCGGCTTCTTTCGATACGTCGCAACGCAGGGCCAAGACCGCGTCGGGCCGGTTGAGGTCGGCGGCGGTTTCTTCGGCGGCTTCGGGATCGGCTTCCCAGAGGGCCACCCGGTAGTTGGCCCGTAGCAGGTGCTCGGCAATCCCCCGCCCGATGCCCTGCCCCCCGCCGGTGATGATGGCAGTTTTGTTTTGCATGAAAATTGAATTTGGCCGTCATGCCGGACTTGTTTCGGCATCTTCCCAGGGGTCATCAAACCGGGTCGTTATCAACCAGCTTGTTGGTCGAGGAGAGGAAAATGCTGAAACACGTTCGGTATGACGAAACCGTTCACAACGAACACCGCGCGCCCAATGCCTCTTCGTAGCCTTCGTAGCCAGGGAAAAACCGCCCGTTTACCTGGATGATGCGGTCGAGGCGGATGCGCTCGCCGGTGGCCATTTCCAGAAATTCTTCCCCGCCTTCCGTCACGAGTGAATGAATCAGGCCCGACGCGGCGTGGAGTTCGCGGAATTCGTTGAAAAATTGAAGTTTTACCTGCTGGCGCTGCGTAGCAGTGGTTTCGAGAAAATGATAAAAATCGCCGTTGAGGGAGGCGTACGTGCTGGGGTTGGGGTTCATGGGGCTGGGGTTTGAGGCGATTTTTTTCAAAAACCCATGCCGGTTCGGAACGGCTTCTCCTCTAGCAGCCAGTGCAGTTTGGTCGGGTTCCCTTGCCGTAGAAATCAATCCACTCCCAGCACCACCGCAAATTTTCGTTTGCCTAAAATCCGCATGGACACACTCAGAAAATCGGCGTAGGTGGCGGCGCTGATTTCTTTAAATGTGTCGCCTTCGAGGGTTTCGTACTGCCAGCCGGGGGTGCAAGCCTTGAGTTGGGCGGCGTAGGTCTCCAGCGCGTTCAGGGCCTCTTCTTTTTTGCTGAATTCGGCTAGCGTAGCATTAAACTTGGTTTTCCCCAAATCATAATCCCGCACGATGTCGGTGGGTTTGCCCGGCACCACCTGATAGCTGCTCTGGTAAGTTTCGACCAAGCCGGTTTTTTTATCTGTCTTCGTTTTTTTGCCCTGCAAGCGGTTAAAATCGAGCAGGCCCTGGGCCATTAAAAATGTGAGTTTCTGGCAAAAATCGGCCCCGGTGGCGGGTGGTACGAGTTTAGCGGGCAGGATGAATTTCCGGACTTTGTAGGCCCCGATTTTTTGAGGCTCGGCGGAGGTGAGCAGCAGCGTATACACGCCCGTAGCGGGGATATTAAGTTGAAAGAGGGTTTTGCTCAGGATGTCGAACTTGAGTGAATCGTAAGCAAATGTGGTTTTCCCCCCGGCCTCTTTGGGGTACTCCAGCCCCAGCATCACCCGAAAATTTTCGGAGGCGTATTCCACCAGCAGCAAATCGCCCTGCCGGAGGGTGAGCGCGTAACGGTCGAAGTAGCGTTTTTGCTTTTCATCGTTGAGGTTTACCGCGTCGGTACCCACCAGCGTACCACTTGTGGAGTCGAACGCCACAGGTTGACCGTCGGCGAGGCGGGTACCGTCGAGGGTGGCAGCGAGTAGCGGGGCTTTAGTCGTGACCGCTTTTCGGGGCGCTTTCGCCGGTTTTTTGGGTTTTGATTTTTGGGCAAAACCGGCAGTGCTGAGCAGGGCGAGGAGCAGGAAAAGCAGGGCTTTTTTTGCTACGTCGATTCTGACTGATTTCATGGAAATAGGTTGGGTTATGACCAGTTTGTCGGTTAAGCTAATCCATAGGGTCCTCCTTCGCAAGTTCAGGAGGACAGGGGGATTTTCACATCGGCACCAGCACGTTGCCGCGCAGCACGGGCAGGGTGTCGTAGAGATCGGTTTGGAGGCAGTAGACGATGTCTTTCTGAATGCCCAGCCGTTGCAGCCGCCGCACGTGCGAGGAGTTGGCCACGTAGTTGAGCAAATTGGGCCGGGCCTGTTCAAACTGCCGCAGGGCCATCAGCGCCGAGTCGTCGTTGACGATAAATTCATCCTGCAACCGCTCCACCAACGCCCCGGCGAAAAGCGTATCCTCCAGGTTGGGTTTGCCTTTCCAGCCCGCGCAGAGGACCAGCACGTCGTATTGCTGGTTGCGCAGATAGCCGGCCAGCGCCCCCAGGTTGAGAAAGGCCCCGATGAGCACCTTCACCGCCGAACGCGAGCGGGTGATGGCCAGCGTACCGTTGGTCGTTGTGACCACCACCGTCGCCCCGGCTAGCTGCCCGGTCATGTAGCTGAAGGGCGAGTTGTCCAACTCGAAGCCCTCCGGCTTCATCCCGTCGCGTTCGGCGGCGGTGAGGTGGCCCAGTTCCCGGTACTGCCGACACTCTTCCAGCGTCGCCACGGGCAGAATTTTCGCCACGCCGTGGGCAAAAGCCGTGACCATGCAGGAGGTAGCCCGAAAAACATCCACCACCACCACGATGGTGTTTTCAATCGGGTGTAAATGCAGCAGTTCGGGGGTAAGGCAAACGTCGATTTGTTTCATAAGGTGGCTCCGACCTCTGGTCGGAGCAGGTGGGAATGAACGTACTTCAGACCTGGGATAAATCCGGGTTTAAGCTCCGACCAGAGGTCGGAGCCACCTTTACTTCACAAACGGCAGTTTCACCACCACCGCTTTTAAATATTTACTGCGAATGTTGACGTAAAACTCCGTCCCCGGCTTGCTGAAACCCGTCTGGACGTAGCCCATCCCGATGCCCTTGCCCAAACTCGGCGACTGGGTGCCGCTGGTCACTTCGCCGATGATGTGGCCGGTGGCGTCCATCAGTTCGTAGTGCTGGCGCGGAATGCCCCGGTCGATCATCTCGAAACCGACGAGTTTGCGGGAAACGCCGCCTTCCTTCAGACTCAGGTGAAAATTGCGGTCGATGAAGTCCTTGTTAAATTTCGTAATCCAGCCCAGCCCGGCTTCGATGGGCGAGGTGCTATCGTCGATGTCGTGGCCGTAGAGGCAGTAGCCCATTTCAGTGCGGAGCGTGTCGCGGGCACCCAGGCCCACGGGCAGGACGCCGAATTCGGCCCCGGCCTCAAAAATAGCATCCCACATTCGGCGCGCGTCCTCGTTCCAGACGTAAATCTCGAATCCCCCCGCCCCGCTGTAGCCCGTAGCCGACACGAACACGTCGGCGATGCCCGCCACGGTGCCCGCCCGGTAGGTGTAATACTCCATCGCAGCCAGGTCGAGGTCGGTGAGTTTCTGGAGGGTGGGCAGTGCCTTCGGGCCTTGCACGGCAAAGAGGCAGAGGCGGTCGCTGATGTTTTCCAACTCCGCCCCGAAGGTGTTGTGCTGGTTGATCCAATCCCAGTCTTTCTCAATGTTCGAGGCGTTCACCACCAGGTAGTACTCGTTTTCGTCCCAGCGGTACACGAGCAGGTCGTCCACGATGCCGCCCCGTTCGTTGGGCAGGCAGGAATACTGCACTTTGCCGTTGTAGAGGGCGGCCACGTCGTTGCTCGTTACGCGTTGGAGCAGGGGCAGCGCCCCCGGCCCGCGTACCACAAACTCGCCCATGTGCGAGACGTCGAACACGCCCACGGCGTTACGCACCGCGTGGTGTTCCTGGATGAGGTTGGAATACTGAACCGGCATTTCAAACCCCGCGAAGGGAACGAGTTTGCCGCCGAGTTGCTGATGAAGGTCGTAGAGGGGAATGCGCTTGAGTTCGCTCATTTTCAGAAAATGTAGGGCGAAAATACGCAGGCGGGGCGGGTTTTCAAGCGAAGGGGTAGGGGCAATAAACAGCAACGATCCCCCTCCTTGATAAAGGAGGGGTGGCCTTTAGGCCGGGGTGGTTCGGTTACCTGCCAAGTGCTTTCATCCGCCGACCAACCACCCCGCTCTTACGGGGCACCCCTCCTCAAAAAGGAGGGGAATTCGTTGCTCTTCGTTCCTGCTGCTACTCCCTCACCACCCTTCTCATCCCCACCGCCGCCCCCTGCTGCACCCGCAACAAATACAACCCGGCGGGCAAGCCCCGCAAATCGAGCGTTTCGGAAAAACGGCCCGGTTCGTTCGTTGCCGAAAGCGGCCTACTCAGCACCGCCGCCCCGCTCAACCCGAAAACCGTCGTCAGGGGTAATTCAAGGGGTTTTTCCGAAGAAGAAAATTCCACAGTCAGCCACCCACTCGTTGGGTTGGGCGAAAGCCGCAGCGTCGGTGCCGTCGAAACCGGCGGTTCCAGCCCCGTCAGCACCAGCGCCTGACCCGTCACCAATACCGACGAAGACGTCAGCGCGCAGCCCCCGGCGCTGACGCGCACCGCGTAGCGGCCAGGCTGGGTGGGAACGAAGGTCGGCGCGGTGGCAGCCGCTAAGTCGGCGTTGTCGCGGAGCCACTGGTACGAGTAGCCCGCTCCGGTCGTGGCCCGTAGCACCAGCGCCGTACTCGCCGACAAGGCCAGCAGTCCCGTCGGCGTGACCTTCGCCTGCACGTTCGAGCTGCCCAGCGCGAGCGCCGCCGAGGCCAGCGCGCAGGTTTCGCGGCGGATTAGCACCCGGTACGCGCCGGGTTGGTCGGTGGTGTAGGTGGGGGCGGTAGCCAGGCGGATGTCGCTGCCGTTGCGCTGCCACTGGTAGCCGTAGGCGGGGTTCGTGGCCGCCAGCAGGCGGACACTTTTCCCCGAACAAAGCAGCGCCGAATCGGGCGTGGTCACCCTGGCCTGAATGCCGCAGTTTTCGTCCAACCCGCTCGCGAGTAGGGAGAAATGTTGAGAGCCGTTTTGCAGAGAATTCTTGTGGCGGATCCGGATCGTGTATTCCTGCCCCGGCACGGGCCGGGCAACTACGACCCGCTCCACGTTGTCGCGGAGGTTGTCGCCGGGTTGGGCGGCGGCTTCGGGGCGGAGGGGGTCGAGCGTGTAGGGCAATGATTCCGTTTTCCCATCAAAAATTCGCAGGTCGAGGTCGTTCACCAGTTTCGGAATCCGGCTGTTCACCGAGGTGGCTTTGAGCGGCGTGAGGGTGCCTTCGGGGTCGGTCCAGCCGAGTGTGACGGTGAGCGGCCCCTTGCCGGAGGCGTAAATGGTTTTCGTAAAAACCTCGCCTTGCCGCAGGGTGCCTTCCAGTAAAAAGTGATTCTGGCGCTCGTTGGTCAGCACGGCGGCGGCGGCGCGGGCATCGAGCAGGCCCCAGCCGGTTTGGTAATCGGGGCCGGGCAGGGCCAGGTCGCTGGCGGTGTGGAGGGCCAGGATTTTGAGCGTTGCCGCTCGTAAAAATTGGCCGTTGCGCTGCCGGGCGGCCAATTCCTGGAGCAGTAGCAGCACCCCGGCCACGTTGGGCGCGGCCACCGAAGTACCCGTCAGTGTCGCGTAGGCATCGTCGGCGCGGGCGGTGCTGGAAGCGATCCCCACGCCCACGCCCATCAGGTCGGGTTTTACGCGCCCGTCGTCGGTGGGTCCCCAGCCGCTGAAGTCGGTCAGGTGAATCGTGCCCGTTGCCTCCGCCGGGAAGACGGCCCCGACGGTCAGAATATTCTTGGCTGTGGCATCGGCGGGCAGCACGTCGTAGCCGCTGTTGGGGCTGCGGATGGCGGTGCTGGTTTGGGAGGTGTTGCGCAAAAAATGGAGCGTTCCGGCGGGCGGACCGGTTTCGGCGCGTTTGTTGTCCGCCGATTTTACGATCAGGTACTGGGGTTGTCGGTAGGCGAGGGCGTCGTAGTCGCGGGCTTTTTGGTCGTAAAAACCAAATTTGTAGTCCTCAGTTTTACTCATCGTTTCGTCGCCCCACCATTCCCACTTACGGGTTGGGTCAGGGCCGGGGCGGTCGGGGTTGAGCACCCAGCCCGCCACGATGCCGTAGGAATGGTTGGACACGAGCAAGCCCGGCGCGGCGGTGGTCATTTCGGCCAAATCATCGGTAAAATCCCATGTCTTGAGCCGCGCTCCGAAGGCCATGCCCTTCACGTCGGCACTGGCTCCCCGCGCCACGAGTACCCCGGCCAGGTGGGTAGCGTGGTCGCTCAAGGCCGCGCCCGCCGTTTGGGGCAATAGTCGCCCGCCCGTGAATTCTCGGTGGCTGGCCCGCACCGTGCCGCCGTCCCAGAGACCGAGGCGGTCGGTCACGGCGGCGGCCCCGCTGAGAGCCAGACCGCTGGTTCCGCCGGGGTGCAGGGCATCGACGTGGGTGGTGAGGCGCGCCGGAAGCGTGGCGGGGGCGGCGTGGGTGGCAAGGTACACGGGCTGCCCCCGCGAGTCGAGGCCCACGAGCGCAAATACCCGGCCAGTTTGGTCAGTGCGGCGGGTTATCCAGCCATTTTTCTCGGCGAGGTGGTAAGCTTCGCGGTGGTTTTGGGTGGTTTGCCGTCGGATTTTCTCGGTAAAATCAGGATAAGTTTCGGTGAATTTCAGGGGGTCCGGTGCTTGGGCGAGGCTCGTCGCGGCAAACAAAAGCAAGAATAAAAAGGGCGCTACGCTCCTTTTACGCTTGGTTTTAAACAAAAGAAGGCGTGACAATTCGTTCATGGGCGCGGGCGCAGAAGCCTGGAAATAAAGATTCCGGGCGCGGCGGTAAACGGGGCAGCGACGGGGAGGGTAGTTCCGGCTTGGAAGACCCGCAAACGGTGTGCCGATTAGCCGTTTGGCCCCTCAGAACGGAAGTAGGTACTGGGGTCGCCGCCTTCACCGATAAATTTCAGGTACGTCATAAGGTCATTCCAGAAACCCCGTCGCGTGAGAAAACGCCGGATCTCCCGCGCCTGTTCAGGAGAATCAGGACGGCCCAGCGTGATTTTGAAGCGTTCGAATTCTTGCTGATGTGCTTCGGCGTTGAGGCGGAGTCTTCGCACCTGTTCCCGCAGGGTTTCGTCATCGGTCTCGGGGCCGGGCCTCGGAGCGAGTTGCTGGATTCGGCGCAGGAGCGCGTCGTTTTCGTCAACCAGGGATTGGTTTTCGGCTTCCAGCCGGGCCAGTTCGCGTAATAACGTAAGGTTGTGGCGGCGCAACAGGTCAACCTGCTGGGCGGGTGAGAGGGTTTGAAAGCTGAGTTCGTGGTTGTTGGGGTGCATGGGTACTTCCGTTCTTAAACCGGCGGCTTTACGCTGCCAGAAGCAGGAACAAGGGCTGAGTTTGTAGGAGACGGACGGGTTTCCAGGGTAATTTCGCTACCGCCAGAGCCGGATCTTTTTGCTCAGGCCCTTCCGATTAAGTTTTTACCCGGTTCGCGTGTACTGGTACGCCCACCAAATCAGCACCGCCTGCAAGGGCAGCCGTCCCCAGCGAATCCAGGGCGAGATGGCCGTAAATTTTTCGCCGTAGGCCATGTACGCATTGGCCGGGAAAACGGCGATCAGCAAAGCAACCAGCCCCCAGGCTGCCCACACCCGCGTGGCCGGAATCAGCAATCCAATGCCCACCGCGATTTCGGCCACGCCGCTCAGCGCCACTAATAAATCGTGCGCCGGGAGGTACGGCGGTACAATGCGCAGGAAAGGTTTCGGTTTGGCGAAGTGCATCACGCCCGTGTAGACGTAAAACGCGGCCATCGGGTACATTAGGAATTGCTTCATGGAAGAGAGTAAAGAGGATAGAGTAGAGAGAATAGATCAGAGAGTAAAACTGGCGTTTTATCTAAACGCTATCCTCTCTGCTCTATTCTCTCTACGCTCAGGAAGCCTGCCCGCCGTTCACGCCCAACACCTGTCCATTGACAAACGCAGCCTCGTCGGAGGCGAGGTAAAGGTAGGCGTAAGCGATGTCGTCGGGGCTGCCCATGCGCTTGACCGGGATGGTGGCAATCACCTGCTGGCGAACTTCGTCGGGCATAGCGTCGATCATGTCGGTGGCGATGAAACCGGGCGCAACGGCGTTGGCGGTGATGCCCTTCGGGCCGAGTTCTTTGGCCCAGGTGCGGCACATCGCCACCACGCCCGCCTTCGTGGCGGCGTAGTTGGTTTGGCCGAAATTCCCGTGAATTCCTACCACCGACGAAGTACAAATGATGCGCCCGTAACCGCGCTCAACCAGGTACGGCGCAATAACTTTGGTGCAGTTGAACACGCCCGTCAGGTTGACGTCGAGCACCTGTTGCCAGTCGGCATGGCTCATTTTGAGCAGGGTTTTGTCGCGGGTGAGGCCCGCATTGTTGACGAGGATGTCGATGTTCCCGAAACGCTCCACCACCGCGCGGGCGGCGGCTTCCAGGGCGGGTACGTCGGTGGTCGATACGCGTTTGAATTCGCAGGAAAATCCCTGTTCGCGCAGACCGGCAGCGGTTTGTTCGCCCGCATCGAGCAAATCCCAGATGACGACGCTGGCCCCTTCGCGGCAGAACAATTCCGCAGCGGCTTTGCCGATGCCCCGGGCGGCCCCGGTGATGATGGCGACGCGGTTTTTTAAGCGCACAGGTGGAAAAATTGAGTAAAATCTGTCATCCTGACAGGACCTTGTTGGCCTACCGTTCCCGTTTCAGCAAATTGAACGGTAGGCCAACAAGGTCCTGTCAGGATGACAAACTAAGGTTAGAAAGTTATTCAAAAACCAACGAAATCAACTCCGCCACGCACACCGGCTTATCGCTGCCTTCGCGCTCGAAGGTGGCGTTGAGCGTGATTTTCACGCCGTTGTTCGGAAAATCCTCGACCGCTGCCAGCGTGGCCCGCATCCGCACCCTGGAGTCAGCGGGCAGGGCGTCGGTGAAGCGGATTTTGTTGGTGCCGTAGTTCACGCCCATTTTCGCCGAAGACACCTCGAACAGACTCGCCATGAACCGGGGCGCGAGCGAAAGCGTCAGAAAGCCGTGGGCAATCGGGCCGCCGAAGGGGCTGGATTGCCTCGCCCGTTCCACGTCCACGTGAATCCACTGCTGGTCGCCGGTGGCCTGGGCGAAGTCGTTGATCGTGGCCTGGGTGACGGTCAGCCACTCGGTCACGCCGAGGGCCTGGCCGACAGCGGCTTTCAGGGCGGTGAGGGTAGGGAAGGAGGTCATTGAAATTCAGAATGAAAAATAAGAAATGTAAAAGGAGATGAACGACCTTCTACATTTCTTATTTTTCATTCCTTGTTTTTCATTTTCAATCTCTACTGCGACCATTCCGTCGGGCGGCGATCCCAGCGGTGTTCCCGAAGTTTTGCGAGTAATTCTACCGGCAGCATTCGCCCGTCGGAGGCGTCCATGTTGGCCTGCACGTTTTTCAGGCTGCGCATTCCCGGAATGATGGTGCCCACGTCGGGGTTGGCCAGGATGAAGCGCAGTGCCAGTTCGGGCAGAGTCATGCCTTCGGGCAGGAGCGGGCGGAGCGCCTCGGCGCGGTCTACGCTGGCATTGAGGTTTTCGGGCACGAAGTAGGTCGAACGCCAGTCTTCTTTCGGGAAGGTCGTTTCTTTGGTTAGCGTACCCGTCAGGGTGCCTTCGTCGAAGGGTACGCGAGCGATGACGCCGATGTTCAATTCGTGGCAAAGCGGAAACAACTCGTCTTCGGGGGCCTGGTCGAAAATATTGTAAATCACCTGCACCGCCGAAATCTGCCCCGTGCGGAGCGTGTTGAGCACATTGGTGGGTTCCCAGCGGTTGACGCTGATGCCCCAGTGGGCCACTTTGCCCTCCTGCGTAAGTTTTTGAATCGCCAGTTTCCACTCGTCATGCTCGGCCCATTCATCGGTCCAGACGTGAAACTGCTGCAAGTCAATCTGCTCGACGCCGAGGTTTTTCAAACTCTTCTCGGTGTACTCGACGATGTGTTCCGCCGGGTAGCAATCCTCCAGCCGGTAGTCGGGCCGGGCGGGCCATTTGAAGTTTTTGGCCGGAATTTTCGTCGCAACGTACAGCTTTTTGTCCGGGTGCCGCTTGAGCAACGCCGCGAGTACCTGCTCGCTGACGCCTGCTCCGTAGGCCCAGGCGGTGTCGAAAAAGGTACAGCCCAGTTCGACGGCCTGGTCGAGGGCGCGGGTGTATTCGCTCTCGTCGGAGCCGGTCCAGCCCGCCAGGCCCCACATGCCGTAGCCCATTTCGGAGACGTCCCAGGCCGTGCGGCCAAAAGTTCGGTAGTTCATTTTTTAAGGATTGAATGAAAGAATGAGTGAATGACTGAATCCGTTCTTCGCTGTCTGAACCGCGATTGGCCCGGATTTACGGATTTTCAGGATGATAAATTTAGAATCCAGAAATCAACTATCCTGAAAATCCGTAAATCCGGGCCAATCGCGGTTCAGACCACCACCACCGCCTTCCCCACCACCTTCCGATCCAGCAAATCCCGCAGAGCCTGCGGGGCTTCGGCCAGGGAATACCGGCGGTGAATGTGTTGTTTCAAGCGGCCCTCTCCAATAAAGCCGAAAATTTCCCGAAAATTACGCCCGCTTTCCTTCGGTTCCAACGCGGCAAACTGCCCCCAGAACACGCCCATCAGCGCGCAGCCTTTCAGCAAAACCAGGTTGACCGGAATTTTCGGAATCTCGCCCGCCGCAAAACCCACCACGAGGTAGCGCCCCCGCCAGGCCATCGAGCGCAGGGCCGGTTCGGTGAAGCGGTCGCCGACGGGGTCGTAGCACACGTCCACGCCGCGCCCGGCGGTGAGAGTTTTCAGCCGTTCGCGCAGGTCTTCAGTTTCGTAATTGATCGTCTCGTCGACCCCGAGTTCCCGGCATACGGCCAGCTTTTCGGCGCTTGATGCGGCGGCAATGACCCGTGCGCCCAGCAATTTGCCTAGTTGCACAGCGGCCAGCCCCACGCCCCCGGCGGCCCCGAGTACGAGCAGCGTTTCGCCGGGCTGAATCGCCGCCCGCTGCTTGAGCGCGTGGTACGAGGTGCCGTAGGTGTACATCACCGACGCAGCGGTGACGAAATCCATGCCCTCCGGCATGGGCAGCGTTTTGGCCGCGTCGCCCAGCGCCTGTTCGGCGAAACCACCCCAACCCGTGAGTGAAAATACCCGGTCGCCAGGCCGAAGGTGGGTCACGCCTTCGCCGACTTCGGCCACCACGCCCGCCACCTCGCCACCCGGTGCGAAGGGCAGCGGGGGTTTGAACTGGTACTTGCCTTCGATAAGCAGCGTGTCGGGAAAATTGACCCCGGAGGCTTTGACGTTGATCAAAACCTGGCCCTTGCCGGGGTGGGGCGGGTCGATTTCCTGCAAAACGAGGGTTTCGGGCGGGCCGTGGGTCTTGCAGAGGAGGGCGTTCATGGGATTTGTTCTGCGGGCGATGCGACGTTGCAATGTCAGTCCGAATGAATTGGGATCAGAAACGCATCCAAGCGGAAGACTACGGTAATCTGACCTTAAATCTGGCTATTTCGCTCTTAGGTCTACCAGTTGATTTAGCTAAGTTTCCTGCCTCAAGATTTGATCTGATTTGAAGCAATAGTCCTTTGTTTCGCAAACCAGTAATTTCTCTATCATAAGTATCCCGGTCATTAGTATTCATTACTTTATAGATGTCATTAGGGGCTATCGCCTTACCATCTTGTCCAAGCAACATAATTTTTTTTTGGTTTTTACTTAAACTAAACCTATCAAACAGCTTTAACCATTCTTCTTGTTTGTTTGAATAGACTGATTTGTTCAATAAAACAACTGTAAATGAACTCCCGTTGGAAAACAGTTTTGGTTTTTCGAGGTCATTTAATTGCATTAACTCAAAAATACGCTTCATACCTTCACCTAATTCTCTCATTAATTTATTTTCTCTTAGTACTCTGGCAATGAGCGGGTTTCTTGATTCGTGGCTGCCTTCTAACTCGTAAAGGTTCGCAACGTTCAATGTAGAAAGTAAAGCACCCGGATTCTTGATTTCCATTCTATCATTAAAAATATATACTTCAATTCCATTTTGAGTACTATAATCCCTATGAGCAATTGCATTTAACAAAGCTTCGCGACAAGCATCCTCAGGATAAGTGTAACGTTGTTCAAATTTAGAATCGTTTCCAAACTCAGTCTTAAATGCCAAATAAGGTCTCAAAGACTCCCAAGCCTTCAGGATTAAGTCAAAAATATTTCCTAATTCAATTTCATCACTAACTACATTATAATTTTCACCCGATTCAAGTCTTGTTCCCGTTATTTTTAAAAACCTAACTTGGCTACGTGGGTGCCAACGTTGAATATTCTTTGCAAACAATAACAGTGCTGCTCGGCGAAGTCTCAATCCGCTTTGACCGTATTCACCCAAACCGACTTGTTGAAGATACTTTTCAACGCTTAATCCCCTAATATATTGATCGGCAATACCTTGAAGAACGGAAATATCTAAGTCGTTTACTGTAGCACCATCAACAAATTCACTATCAAATTGTCTTGATCTAATTTCTTGGCGTTCAAATTGAATCTGATCTACAGAAGCAGGTAGAGTCTCTCTGTCCTTACGCCTAACACAACGTCCGTCAGGCAGTTGATAAATCATTGTAGTGCCTTTACTAACAGCAAAGTAAAGGATACTTTCCCCATCGATGATTAACTTACTGACAATTATTAAGGGTAGTTTTTGCTGATGATAAACGTGAGTTTTAATTGAAGAAAGCATCATATCTACATCTTGTTGTCCATGTGGAATCCCTGTAACTGACCCATCATCCTCAACACCAATGAGAACTTCTCCACCATCAGCGTTAGCAAAAGATACGAGGGCTTCAGCTATATCTTCGCAAATTTTTTTAGCAAGTCGTGGTCTTTTATTTTCCGGTCTCCCTTCAAGAGCAGTTTTAAATTCTCGAAAGTGACTTTCTCCCAGCGCGATGGTATTCTTGACGCGTTCTTGTAAAATCAGAAGATCTTCCATACTTAAAAAAGATTGACTGTAATGCAAACGTAGTAAAATACTCGGAGGATTCTCTGAGCGATTAATGAATTTACACCCCACCCCGCTCCCCCGCCACCACCCCCATCCGCCCCAACTCAAACACCCCCGGCAGCAAACTCCCAAACCGGGAGTCGCGGGTCAGGCCCGCTTTCCAGCGGGCGTAAATCTGCTGGATGATGACGGCGTTTTTGTACAGCCCGAAGGCGTAGTAAAATCCGATGGCCGACACGTTGCGGCCTGTGCGGGCGGCGTAGCGGTCTACCACCTCGCGGCGGGTCAGGCAGCCGGGCAGGTGAGTCAGGTTCAAGGCTTTCAAAAAATCCGGGTCGCCCGCTTCGCACCAGTAGGCCAGCGTCGCGCCCAAATCCATCAGTGGGTCGCCGACCGTAGCCATTTCCCAATCCAGCACCGCGCGGATTTCCATGCCGGTTTCGAGGTCAAGCACGACATTGTCGAATTTAAAATCGTTGTGCAGAAAAGTCGCCGGTTGCTCAGGCGGTCCGTTTTGGCGCAGCCAGGCGGCGAGTTCGTTCATCGCGGGCACCTCGTCGGTCTGGCTGCGTTCGTAGCGACCAATCCAGCCTTCCACCTGGCGCGGCACGTAGCCTTCGGGTTTGCCCAAAGTCCCCAGCCCGGTCGTTTTTAAATCAAGCGAATGCAGGTCAGCGAGGGTGTCGACGAGGTTTTCGCAGAGCGACCGCCTCGTTTCGGGCGGGGTGTTCAGGCTGCGGGCATCGGCGGCGCGGAGGATGATGCCCGGCACCCGTTCCATCACGTAAAACGGCGCACCGAGCACGGTTTCGTCTTCGCAAAATACCAGCGGCGCGGGTACTTTTCCGTAGCCCGCGCCTCGCAGGGCCGTTAGCACCCGAAACTCCCGCCCCATGTCGTGCCCGCCCTTGATTTGCGCGCCGAAGGGCGGACGGCGCAGCACGAAGGCCGCCCCGGAGGCCGTTTCGAGCAGGTACGTCAGGTTAGAAAAACCGCCGGGAAACTGCCGGATGCCCGTGATTTCGGCTACGCCGAGCGGACGCAGGTAAGCGTTGAGAACGGGTATATCCAGTTCTTCACCGGGGCGAACCGGCGCCGCCGAATCGAGGGGAGGGGTCATGAGAAAGTGGTTTGTCATCCCGACGAAGGAGGGACCGGGCGGCGTTCCGCTCGTTGGAATACAAGCTACTTCGCCGGTAGCCAACGTTCTTGCATCTCAACGAGCGGAACGCCGCCCGGTCCCTCCTTCGTCGGGATGACCGCCCCAGTGGAACTGTCGTCTTTTTTCAAAATTCTAAACAAATTCAAGGCGTTATCTAAATCGGCAGACGGCGTTCGAGGTCCCGCTTCTTATTTTCAAAATCTCGCTTTATGGCGCGGAGCCGCTTTCCCGCCACAAACCGCCGGGCCAGCGTAAGCCGGTAGGTACCGGTGCGGAGTAAATACCCGTACTGAAATTCGCGGCTACCCACCGTGACGGAATTTTCGACCCAGGCTACGCTCGCAATCCAGCGGTTACTGTTGTACCCGGCCACCGCCCGCAGCAACAGGTTTGGGCGCAGACTGAAGGCATCGACCGAACCCGCCTCCGAGGTTTCGTCACTGAAGGTCAGATTGAGGTTGAGCGTGAGGGAACCCGTCACGAAAAACCGTTTTTTAATCACCTGCGTGTAGGCGTAGCCCCCGCCCGGCCCAAACTTGACGAAGCGGATTTCGCGCACGTAAGGCTGGGGGTACTCCGCCGCCAGCGCCCCCGGCACCAGGGAACTATCGCCCCGGAACGTACCCGTGTATAACTCCAGCCCCGCCAGCCAGGAACCGGCCGATTTCCGTTGCCACTCGATCTGGGTCAGGGCGGCCCGGTACGAAAACCGCCGGGGGTTGAAAATCCGGTAGCCCGAAAGGCCGAAGAGCCGCAGGCGGGCGTCGGGGCGTTGGTAGTACGCGTCGGGGTCGGGCGTGGCCGTGCCCTGGGGGGCGAGGTAGTAGCCGTTGTAAAACTGGCCGAACAGGTCGATGACCCACTTGCGGGTGTACAGGTGCGACTGCAAATCGAGCGAGCGGGTGCGGCCTTTTTCCGTGTCGTTATTCAGGAATCCGAATCCGTAGCCCAGGTTGACCGTCAGCGGACCGTAAGTGGCCCCTACGCCCAGGTTAAGTTTGGTGTTGGGGCGGTACTTCAGACGCGGAGACTCGCTGGGAGCCAGCAAATCGGCGTTGGTGTACTTCTGGGCCAGGAATAATCGTCCAACGACGTGCCGGGGGAAAGTGCGGACGTAGGCCGTATCGACCGGCGAGGGTGCGCGGCGCTGACGCTGTCCAACGGCCGGAAGAACAGCACTAAGCGCCAGGATCGCGTAAAAAAAGAGGGAAAGGGTAGAGCCGTTTTTCATCGTAAAACTCTCGTACTAAATCCATTCCCCGCCCCACTTTAATCTGTCATCCTGAGCTTGCGAAGGACCTTTCGCGCTCACCTCCAATTCGACTGGGAGGTTACCAGCGGCTACCAGCCAAGTAGTCCAGAGAGTAGAGGCGAAAGGTCCTTCGCAAGCTCAGGATGACAGGTTGAAGTGGGGTTTCTCGAAAAAGTGCCCCCACTCCCTCACGCCTCCACTTTCCGCTTCACATCCAGCCCGTAGCCCTTCAGAATGCTCCGCGCCAGGGCGGTTTTGTGAACTTCGTCGGCTCCGTCGTAAATCCGGGCGGCGCGTTCGTGGCGGAACCAGAAACTCAGCACCAAATCGTCGGTGAGGCCCGCCGCGCCGTGGGCCTGAATGGCCCGGTCGAGTACGCGGCCCAGCATGGCGGCCACGTAAAACTTGATTTCGGAAACCTCGTTGCGGGCGTTGGCCGCCCCGCGCTCGTCGATGCTGCGGGCCGTGCGGAGTACCAACAAACGGCAGGCATCGATTTCGGCGCGGCTGTCGGCAATCCAGCCCTGCACGAATTGCTTGTGGCCGAGGGCCTGCCCGTCGCCCATGTCGCGGCTGGCGGCGCGGCGGCAGAGCAGG
Organism: uncultured Cytophagales bacterium; assembly: GCA_964244295.1. Classification (GTDB taxonomy): domain Bacteria; phylum Bacteroidota; class Bacteroidia; order Cytophagales; family Spirosomataceae; genus JAJAZB01. The sequence goes on along the minus strand of CAXTIG010000004.1, from coordinate 13,818 downwards.
TCGAAAGCCCGCTCGGCGATGCCGATCCACCGCATACAGTGATGGATGCGCCCCGGCCCGAGGCGTTCCTGGGCGAGGCCAAAGCCCTGGCCTTCGGTGCCGATGAGGTTGGTCACCGGCACCCGGCAAGCCACGTACTCCACCTCGGCGTGGCTGGCCCAGTGGTCGGAGGCGTCGCCCATGATCGAAATGTTGCGAACCAGCCGGAAACCGGGCGTGTCGGTCGGCACGATGATTTGACTGGCGCGACGGTGCGGTGCGGCATCGGGGTTGGTGACGGCCATCACCACGGCAAAAGCCGCCCCGTCGGCGCTGGAGGTAAACCACTTGCGCCCTTCGATGACGTAGTCGTTCCCGTCCCGCACGGCGGTCGTGCCCAGATTGACCGGGTTCGACCCGGCAAAATCGGGTTCGGTCATGGAGAAACAACTCCGGATTTTCCCTTCCTTCAACGGCTCCAGCCAACGGTGCTGCAATTCTGGCGAGGCGAAGCGGTGGAGCAGTTCCATGTTGCCGATGTCGGGGGCCTGGGTGCCGAAGGTGTAGTGCCCAAAGGGCGAAGCCGCCAGCACCTCCGACACCTGCCCGAATTCGCAGAGCGTCAGCCCCAGCCCGCCTTCGTCCAGCCCCCATTGCAAGCCCCAAAGGCCCGCTTTCCTCACCAGTTCCCGTTTTTGATCGAGAATTTTGGCGACGTTGGAAAATTTGCCCGTCAGGTACTCGCTCGTTTCGAGCGGGTAGAGTTCGGTTTCCACGAAAGTGCGGATTCGCGGCAGCAGGGCGCGGGTATGGTCGGTAGCGAAGAGATTTTCCATGAAAAGGTGGTGCTGACCTCTAGTCGGCGCAGGGGTTAGAGGTGATACTAACCCCTGCGAGCTTGTTCCACGGTGGGTTTAAACCCACCGTGGAACAAGCTCGCAGGGGTTACGTGAGGTCAAGGAAACCACTTCACTCCTTCCGGTGCGGCACCACGTGGTACCCCATCTCGCCGGGAGCCTGTTCGGCCACGATGGCGTCGGCGGTGGTTTCGAGGTTTTCCTCGTTGGTGGTGAAAAACAGGCTGTTGCGGTGGTCGTTGAAACGAATCTCGAAGTATTCGTTGTGGTGCTCGATGGCCGCTGCTTCGACGAGTTGGTATTTTGGCATGATGGTGAAAATTCAAGCCCCCTAACCGAGATGTCGGATCACCCCGAAGGAGGCATGTTTATGAACGTAAACGTAACTCCCCCTTCGGGGTGATCCGACATTTCGGTCGGGGGGCTTTTTTAAAAAAACTCATTCCTCACCTCTAGCGTCACCGCGTCCGCGCTGGTCAGGCGGCGGGCGATGCCTTCGATTTTCACCAGTTCGTACTCAAAAAAGTAGCGCATCGCGGCCCCTTTTCCTTCGTAAAAATCCGCCTCGCTGCCCGTCGCCCCGGCGTCGAGGGCTTTCCGGGCCACGAGGCCCAGGTCGAGCCATTGCCAGGCGATGGTCAGGATGCCGAAGGCGTCGAGGTACAGCGTGGCATCGGCAAGGCCACGTTCGGGGTGCTGGGCGGCCAGTTTGAGCAAGTGCTGGGTCGTCCGTTGCACCGTGCCGAGGGCGTGTTCCAGTGTTTCGGCGAAGGGCTTCAACGACTCGTGCCGCCGGGCGTCGTAGGCGGTAGCCTGGAGTTCGGCCACGAAATAACGCAGGGCTTTGCCGCCGTGCAATCCAATTTTTCGACCCAGTAAATCCAGCCCGTGAATGCCCGTCGTGCCCTCGTGGATGGGGTGAATCCGCGCTTCGCGGTAGTATTGTTCGACGGGAAAATCAGTGGTGTAGCCCGCGCCGCCTAGAATTTGCACCGCCGCCGACGTGCTGAGGCAGCCCATTTCCGAAGGGTAACTTTTGGCCACCGGCGTGAGCAAATCGAGCAGCATTCCGGCGCGTCCGCGCTCTTCGGCCTCGCCCACGTGCGCCAAATCAGCCCAGTACGCGCAGCGCAACAGCAGCGCCAGCGACCCTTCCACCACCGATTTTTGAAACAACAACATCCGCCGCACGTCGGCGTGGCGGATGATGGGCACCGGGGGCGTACCGAGGTTTTTCTCCGAAACCACCCGCCCCTGCGGACGCTCCTGGGCGTAGGCCAGCGAGGCGTAGTAGGCCGCCGTGGCGATGGCCGTGGCGTTGAGGCCCACGCCCACGCGGGCTTCGTTCATCATCTGAAACATGTAGCGCAAACCCTGGTGCGCCTCGCCGACGAGGTAGCCCTGGCAATTGTCGCGGCTGCCCATCGTGAGGTGGGCGATGGGCGCACCTTTGTAGCCCATTTTGTGGTAAATCCCAGTGGTGACGATGTCATTATCAACTAAGAATTGGTGAGTTGGTGAATTGTGAATTGTTGATGAATTCGGGCCTCCCACCCCCTGGTTCTTGTCTCCTGTCTCTTGCCTCCTGATTCTGAATTTAGGGACGACGAAAAGGGAAATGCCTTTTGCTCCCGTCGGGCCGCCTTTGATGCGGGCGAGCATTAGGTGAACGACGTTTTCTGCGCCGTCGTGGTCGCCCGCTGAGATGTAGATTTTCTGGCCGTTGATTTTGTACACGCCCGGCTCGTCGGTGGGTTCAGCGCTGGTCGTGATGTCGCTGAGTGAACTGCCCGCGTCGGGTTCGGTCAGGGCCATCGTGCCCTGCCATTCGCCGGAGTACAGTTGAGGCGTGAAGGTTTCGATCAACTCCTTCGACCCAAAACTCCGCAGCAAGTTAGCCGCGCCGGTGGTCAGAAAGGGAAACACGCTGGCCGAGTAATTGGCGGCCTGAAAAATAAACCCCGCCGCGCTGTGAATCACGCCGGGCAGTTGCTGCCCGCCTTCGTCGTAGCGGAAAGTGGCGTTGATCCAGCCGTCTTCGCCAAACTGCCGGACCAGGGCGTGCATGGCCGGGTGAATGCGGATTTGCCCGTCCACGAGTTGCGGTTCCTGCCGGTCCATTGCCGTCAACAGCGGACGGAGGCGGGTTTCGGCCAGCCGGGCGGCGGTGTCGAGCACCAAATCGAAGGTTTCGTGGGAATGGTCCTGAAAATAGGCGTAGTCCGTCAGCCCCTCCACGCGGAGTAGTTCGTAGAGAACGAAGCGGAGATTGCGGGGCGAAAAGAACGGGGCAGGCATGAGCGAAGGTAGTTGAAAGTGGAGAATTGAAAATGAAAAGGCCTCCTCAACTTTCAATTCTCAATTCTCCTCCCGTACCATTCCCGAATCGTGGCCTCGACGGGCTTGCCTTGCGGCGTGTAATCCGTCTGGCGGCGAAACCAGCGGGAGTCGCCTTCGGCGAGCTGGTCGCGGTCGTACCATTTCCAGAGAAAGCCACCCGCCACCCAGGGTTTTTGCCAAAACTGCCGGTATAGCGCCTCGTAGCTCAGGCGCTGCGCCTCCGCGTTGGCCGGGGCATCGCGGCTCGATTCCCAGGGTTCTTTGGCGCAGCCATCCAGACTGCGGTAGCCGTATTCGGTGAAGAGGATGGGCTTTTTTTGGGCCCGTTGAAAGGTTTCCACCTCCCGCACCCAGGGTTTCCAGTGCTCGTCGAGGGTTGCCGCCGTGGGCGTGTTGAGGGGGGAAAGCGGGAAGTAGGCGTTGATGCCCACGTAATCGAGGTCCTGCCAGTGCGGAAAAGCCCGGTACGAATTCCAGTTGGCGGCGTAGGTCAATTTTCCGTGAAAAACACCGCGCACGTCGGCGATGAGACTTTTCCAGAAATCAGGCCGTTTTTCAACGAACGCATCGAACTCGGTCCCCAGGCAAAACACCTCCACGCCGAGCGAATCCGAAACCCGCGCAAAGCCCAGGATGTAGTCGCGGTACTGCGCCTCGAAGGCCCGCCATTCGGTGTCGTTTTTCAATAAAAAATGCCCCGTGTAAGTGCCCTGGTGCAGCCAGACCTGGGGCTTCACCATCACCTTCAGGCCCTGCCGGTGGGCGAGGCCGGCGCAGGCCGCCACGCCCGCGTGGGTTTCGCCCCACATTTGGCGGGGATGGTTGTCGTGTAGTGGCGCGCCGCCCTCGCGGCCCACCATCGCGTAGGGAATCAGCGCCACCCAGTTGGCATTCACGCGCTTCACTGCTCCCAGCGTGGTCGAGTCGATGGGTTGGCGAGGAGCCACGAAACTCACGCCACCCATTTTGTTGCCCGGTGTGGATACGCCCGGTGCGTAGTCGTCCGAAACGGGGGGTTCAACCGCCGCCGTTTGGGTCGGGGTGCTGGATTGGCAGGTGGACAAGCCGAGCGCGAGGCAGAGCCAGAGGAGCGGGTTCATAAATGTGGACGTACCGTTTCGCTGCGCTTAGAATGACGGGCTGGTTTTAAACCAAAAACACCCGCGCCGGATACAACTGAAAGCGCACGTCGTGCGTGACGATGACCATGCCCTCGGCGATGCTCTGGGCAATGATGAAGCGGTCGAAGGGGTCCTGGTGGTGGGACGGAAGGTTGAGCAGGATTTTATAGTGCTCAAAGTCGTAGGGTAGCACGCCGAAGCCGTTGTCGAGGAGTTCGGTTTCGAGGCGGGCGAAGGGAACGTTGAGCGATAAACGTCCGGCGCTCAGGTTGAGCGCGATTTCCCACAGCGTCGCCTGACTGACCGCGAGTTGGTGGGCGGGGTCGTCGAGGAGTTGCCGTGCCTCCGGGCTAAGCCGGGGGTCGTCGAGCGCGTGCCAGATGAGCACGTGCGTGTCCACGAGGTATTTCATGCAGTCAGGTATTCCTCAAAGCCAGGTGGAATGGCATCGAGGTGTTCGTCGGCTACGTGCCCGAAGATGTCCCGGCCCCAGCCCGCGTGTCGGCCAGTGGTCGGTTCGGTGGTCGGTTGTTGGTGTTTCAAATCGGCCAATTGGCGCAACAGCCGGGGGTCGCGCACTTTAGAGATCCACTCAATCAGGTCGAGTTTCTGACGGGCGATGTCCATACTGGTGGTGTTTCTCGGAAAGTTAAGGCCGTTTTTTAATCGGTACCAAGTGTTTTTGGCTAAAAATTTGCGGCGCTTGGATGCTCGGAATTTGTTGGTACCTTAGCCTCCCGGCTTCTCGGAAAGGCTTTTCTTTCCCATGCAGTATCTTCTGAAACAACTTTCTATTTGTCAGGCGTTTAGCATACTTTTCAGAAGTGCGATTCCTTCAGTTGACAAGTCTTCAAGGTGCTGAATAAGGCGAATCCATTTCTCGGGTTCTTTATTCACAACTCGGTGAAATTCGCTTGGCAAGGCAATACCCATCAATTTTTGCAAATCAACCTTTTTACGGCGAGCCTTGTCGAAGGCCCATATTTCCACCGAGGGGCATAGCATCAGGATGCGGTTGCCACGTTGAGTATCCCGGAAAATCCTGATGTCATGTGACAGACGCTCCGAGGGAAGGTTTTTGAGGTAACTGGGCAGTCCTTGCGCCTGAGGGTCTTCATCCACCAGACCAATCATCCCGGCGCTTCTTGCGAGTAAGCGACACGTCCTACCCCTGGGGCCACCCAATGCAATTTCCTTCTTGGAAATTCCCAGTAACGTTGTCACCAAAACCCGGTGGGCATCGTCCTCAACGATGAACTTCGTCATCCGGGAGGTAGCGGTCTAAGTTGAAAAAAGCACTCTCTTCGTAATCCCAAACCTCAGAAAGCTCATCGTTAGTAAGGCGATAGAGTTTAGTCTGATAGTCTTCCATGTACGTGTTAAAAACGTTTAGATCAACCGAAGGAGTTTTTTGAATTAAAATATCAAGCAGATACGGGTTGTGAGTGACAATAAAATATTGGTTTGCTTCGTCGACAGCGATGGTTTTGGCCAATTGCTTGATAAATGGGGGGAAAGTAAATACTTCCGGCTCTTCTAAAAGGATAGTAGCGTCTTGATTTGTCTCGATGGCCGCGTAGTAAAACGAAATACGCTGAAGCGTGTCCGAAGTAAAGCGAAAAGGGTATGGAAAATAAACGCCGTCTTCAAATCCCTTTGTCATCTCAATTTCCTGAGTAGATTTTTTAATTAACATTTTTAATCCTTTGCTTTCATAAATATCTGAAACTAACTGCCTCACCTTTCTATTGGAGCGTATCAACATGAGCAGGTTTTCGCCAAATGGTGAAGAAAGAAAAAGGTTAGAATTATCACGGTACTGAAAAGCGTTGTTGAACACGTATTTTTTAAACGGAGGCATTGGTTCCTCATTCAAATACACCCGATGTGTAGCTTCGTTGGTCGTTTCATCGAAAAGAGTGCAGGAATCAACGTAAGCAGGTTTATGCACATAATTCTGCCAGTCGAGCAATCCCACTCCGATTCCAAAACCTGAATCAGAATTTCCTAAGTCACTTTTAGTTAATCTGGCGAACCAATCGTCGGCGCGGATGTGGAATGGATTCGTAAAATCTCCTTCGTATAGGAGGTCATCGATACTTTGAAACCTGAAAATCTTTTTGAAATCCAGGTCTCGTCCGTTCATCAGCGGCATAGCCAGCAGCCCCAAGGCATCCAAAATATTCGATTTCCCCGTATTCGGCTCCCCGATGAACACATTTACCCGCCGAGCCTCGAACTCCAGGCTCTTGATGGATTTGAAATTCTGAATCGAAACGTGCTTGACCATGACCGTTGGGGGTTATTTTCGTCAAAAGTAGCTTTTTTTTGCCCCGCCGGGCAACCCTTCCCCGTCGCCTTGCATTTCCTGCACTGAATGCCGCCCCCAATCCTCCTTTCCGATGCCATTGACCGCTGCCGACGTGGGGACGCCCGCGCCCAGCGCCAGGTGTACGAGCGCTACGCCGGGCGGTTGTTCCGGGTGGCGCAACGCTACCTGCGCCAACGGCCCGACGCGGAAGATGCGCTCGTACGGGGGTTTCAGAAAGTCTTTGAGCAACTGCCCCGCTTCGAGTTTCACGACGAGGCCCGGCTGGTGGGCTGGTTGAAAACCATCGTCGTCAACGAGTGCCTGATGCAGTTGCGGCGGCGGGGCAGTTTCGCGCTGGTGTCCGACCTGGAAGCCGCCGAGATGGCGGTGGACGAGGAGGCGCTCGATCGGCTGTCGGCGGAAGAAATCCACGAACTCATCCGCCAACTGCCCGACGGCTACCGGACGGTGTTCAACCTCTACGCCCTCGAAGGCTACTCGCACGCTGAAATCGCCGGGCGGCTGGGCATTAGCGAGTGTACCGAACGTGGGTGGGTAACCGCGTGACACTTAAGACTTTTGTATGATTACCTGGCGACCATAAAAAAATAAAAATAATGCATTAGCAGCGAAATTTAAAAGGTTTTGTATGTTTGCTTGCAATAACCTGCTAAAGGTTGATAAAGCCCATCATTCATGCAAAAAGGATATAGCCATAGGGATGCAGCGAAGAAGATAGGTGTTTCATATGCCACCTTAGGCCGCTGGATTACTGACGGAAAAATTCAGGACGTAGCCCGTGACCGTAACGGCTACCGAGTGTTTACAGACGATGACCTCCACCGAATAAAAAACTATGCGGAAAGTCTTAATCACCCTCGCTCAGGATTATTTCAAACTGAAGAAGAAGCTGGGGAGTACAAGTGTGGATATGGCGTAGCTTCCTTTTTTTCAGGAATTGGTGGCTTTGAACTCGGTTTTCAACAGGCGGGCTTTGATATCAAATTTCAATGTGAGATAGAGCCTTTTTGCCAAAGCGTACTCGAAAAACATTGGCCCGAAGTCCCAAAAGCCACGGATATAACCAAACTTGATTATGCAACAATCCCTGTTTCCGACGTATGGGTTGGAGGCTTCCCGTGCCAAGACCTCTCTCTTGCGAGAATGGGCCAGAGGGAAGGACTTAGAGGAACTAAATCTGGACTCTTTCATCAGTTTGCTGGATTGGTTAGAAAAGGAAAGCCCAGAGTTCTTGTTATCGAAAACGTTGCGGGTCTCCTCAGCTCTCATGGAGGGCGAGACTTTGCCGTTTTGCTCAACACGCTGGCCGAACTCGGGTATGCTGTTGGATGGCGTACTCTTAACAGCCGATACTTCGGAGTCCCCCAATCACGTCAAAGAATCTACATTGTCGGATGTCTTAGAGACAGCCGAGGTCCCGGAGAGATACTTTTTGAGTCCGAACGCAGCGCGGGGGATCCTTCGGAGAGCGGATCGAATGGGAAGAAATCTACGGCCTCATTTCAGGAAATCGTTGGAGATCCTTTCGGAGAAGGACCAGTAATCCAAGCCATTGCCTATTGTTTATATGCCACTTCAGCACGGCACACAGGAACAGATTGGAGCCGAAATTATGCTTGCTATCCTGCGTTAGGAAAAATACGTCGGCTAACTCCCGCTGAATGCGAAGGCGTAATGGCTTTCCCCACCAATTGGACGAAACTTGATGGACTTCGTCTCGACCAAGAACAACTTGATTCCGCCCGCTATCATGCTTTGGGTAACGCAGTAACCCCGCCAGTGGCTTATTGGCTTGCGCAACGAATCAAATCATACTTACAAAAATCAAAGTCTTACTTTCAAAGCATAGAGTTTCCCCGTGAAACAGAATCAGTTGAATATGATATGCTTGTTCACTGAATCTACACCACCATACTATTTGAAACTATCATTGAAGCGAGATATAAAATCTGGACTTGGCCAAAGATTTTGATTTTCCGGCAATCTTTCCTTAGGAATTATTCCTTCTAACTGTAGAAACGGAGAAAGCTCAATGATTTTTGGATGTTTGATCTTAATAATAGCGGGCACAGAAAGAATATATTCTCTTGCTTTCGCGTCAAAATCCATTCTTAAAATTCCTTCGTCAAACGCCCAATGGCAAAGCTTATTTAAGCAAATTCCATTTTGAATTGAATTTATGTTATGCGCTGCCCAAGGCAGAATATGAGCAGCGTCTACACCTGGCGAACTTATTGGAGGAACACGTGGAAGATGGTTTCCCGTAAACAAGCAGGTATAGTTATAGACCTGATTTACCTCCTTTTTGAAAGCTTCCCCTGCCGCCCCTCTATCAGCGACTCGTTTCCATTTTTTAATAGCTTCTTGAGTAGATTCTGAAAGTGTTGCTGAATTCTCATCTGAAAAATATGTCACGGATCCCTCCAAGCCCATATTATAGGTGTCGGAACTTTTCAAACCATAAACCTGAATAAGTTGGTTAAGCGGGTCTTCATCTGGATCTGTAACCTTCCTCAACTTAGTAACAACTGAAATAATTTCCTTAGCGTTTCCATTAAAAAAAGCTGCTCGATGAGCTTTGATAAAGTAAGAAAACTCTGTGGTGCTTGTTTCTAAATCAACAGCATTCCAAAGGCTAAAAATGATTTTCATTCTTTCAATTACATCCAATGTCTCATTGTGATCGCAATTTGCTAATCTCAAAAAAGTAGGCCTGATCACGATTATATCCACTCCCATATTTACGATATCGAATTCAACATCCGCCACCGCAAATCTCTCATTCACAAGTTGGAGTTTACCAAAACCTGTTTCACTTAATTGACGAATGGGTTTGGGAAGAATCAGTACCGCTGCCATCAATGCATGGATATGCCTGTCTCGCTCTGCTGACCCCTCAGGCAGGCGCATCCTTCGCTTGCCGTCTTTTAATCTTAGATACAAATCTGTTGCGATTCTGACACCTGGGACTACCTCTACGAGAAAGTGTTTGTCGAATAAATCGGAAGTAGCTACGCTACCGTGAGTTCCTGCAACTTCAAATTCTCCTCTACCTCCGCTGGTTCTTAAGGTAATTCTCATACACTCTTGGGCTTTTAAGATTTCCCTCGTAAGATACATAACCACTCCTGAATGGACAAAACCCCGGCCTCACCGCCGGGGTTTTCCTTTCCCCGCCCCTTCCGCCCGGTTCGGCTTTTTCGTATCTTCGTTCCCCCAAACGCGAACGAAAAACCAGAACATGACCGATTTCCTGAGCGGCCTGAACGAACCCCAGCGCGAGGCCGTGCTCCACACCGATGGGCCGCTGATGATTATCGCCGGGGCGGGGTCGGGCAAGACCCGCGTGCTGACCTTCCGCACCGCCCACCTCATCCGCCAGGGCGTGGACCCTTACCAGATTCTGCTGCTGACGTTTACCAACAAAGCCGCCGGTGAAATGCGCCAGCGCATTGAAAAGGTGGTCGGCACCGAGGCGCGGTCCATCTGGATGGGCACCTTTCACTCGGTGTTCGCCAAAATCCTGCGCTTCGAGGCCAAGAGCCTGGGCTTCACCTCCAACTTTTCGATTTACGACACCGACGACTCCAAGTCGCTCATTCGCAGCATCGTGAAAGAGCGCGGGCTGGACGATAAAATCTACAAACACGGCGTGGTGTTCAACCGGATTTCGGGGGCCAAAAACCGCCTCATTTCCGCCGACGATTACCTCACCAACCCCATCATCCAGGCCGACGACGCGGCGGCGCGCCTGCCCGAAGTGGGGCGGATTTTCAAAATCTACGTGGACCGCTGCTTCAAGGCCAACGCGATGGATTTTGACGATTTGCTCTTCAACACCAACATCCTTTTCCGCGACCACCCCGCCGTGCTGCACAAGTACCAGCACAAATTCCGGCACGTGATGGTCGATGAGTTTCAGGATACCAACGTGTCGCAGTATTTGATTACCCGGAAGTTGGCGGCCATTCACCAGAACATCTGCGTGGTGGGCGACGACGCCCAGAGCATCTACGCCTTCCGGGGGGCCGACATCCAGAACATCCTCAATTTCGAGAAAGACTACGCCGACCTCGCCACCATCCGCCTCGAACAAAACTACCGCTCGACGCAAACCATCGTGAAGGCCGCCAACTCGGTCATTGCCCGCAACCGGGCGCAGTTGCGCAAGGAAGTCTGGACGAGCAACGAGGAAGGCCCGCTCATCGAGGTCATCAAGGCGGCCTCCGACAACGAGGAAGGGCGGCTCGTGGCGACGCACCTGTTCGAGGAGCGCATCAACCACGGCCTGCGCAACAACGATTTCGCGATTCTCTACCGCACCAACGCGCAGTCGCGGGCCTTCGAGGAATCCCTCCGCAAGCTCAACATCAAGTACCGCATCATCGGCGGGCTGTCGTTTTACCAGCGCAAGGAAATCAAGGATTTGCTCGCTTACCTGCGCTTCACCATCAACCAGAGCGACGAGGAGGCCTTCAAGCGCATCATCAACCTGCCTAAGCGCGGCATCGGCGACACCACCATCGCCAAAATCGCGGTCGTGGCGGCGGAGCAAGGCATTTCGGTGTGGGAAGTGGTGGCCGACATCGGCAAGTACGCCGCCGGACGCTGGAACGCGACGGTCGAGGGTTTCGCCGACCTCATCAAGTCGTTTCACCTGCTGCTCGACAAAAAAGACGCCTACGAAGTAGCCAGTCACGTCGCCAAAACCTCCGGGCTGCTCAAGGAACTTTACGAAGACAAAACCGTGGAGGGCCTCAGCCGTTACGAAAACGTGCAGGAATTGCTGAACGCCATCAAGGAGTACGTGGACAACCCCGAAAACGAAGACAAAAGCCTCGGTTCCTTCCTGCAAACCGTCTCGCTGCTCACCACCGCCGACACCGACGAAGACCCCAACGACAACGACAAGGTCACGCTGATGACCATCCACGGCGCGAAGGGCCTCGAATTCGACCACGTGTACATCGTCGGGCTGGAGGAAGACCTTTTCCCGAGCCAGATGATGCTGCAAAGCCGCGCCGATTTGGAGGAGGAGCGGCGGCTTTTTTACGTCGCCATCACCCGCGCCGAAAAGCGCCTCGTGGTGAGCTACGCCGAAAGCCGCTACCAGTACGGCCGCCCCAAAATGTGCGAGCCGAGCCGCTTCCTCGAAGAAATCGATCCGACCTACCTGCAAATCTCCCGCAGCGCCAGCCGACGGGCGGCGGAAAGCCGCGAACTGAGCGGTGAATCGGGCGGTTCGCGTGCGTTGGGCGGAAGCTCCGGTGGCTCCATGTCCTTCGTGCGAAACCTGACCAACAAACCGGCCCGTTCGCTCCCCACGCCCGCCTCCGACCACAAACCCAGCGCCGACTTCGCCCCCAGCGACACGAAAAAACTGGAAGTGGGCCAGCGGGTGGAACACGCCAAATTCGGTTTCGGCAAAGTACGCGAACTCGACGTCAACGGCACGGACCGCAAAGCGGTGATTGACTTTGAAAAAGCGGGGGAGAAGACGCTGCTGCTGAGCTTTGCGAAGTTGAGGATTGTGGAGTGAAACAGATTAGCTTTGGCAGATTTTGAAAATCTGCCAAAGCTTGTACGACCCAAAGTAAACGCCATGACCTACACCTATCCCGATTTTCCCAACATCACCGTGGACCCGGAAGTCTGCATGGGCAAGCCCGTGCTGGCTGGAACGCGGATGCCGGTCGTGTCGGTGCTCGGTTACCTGGGTGGCGGCATGAGCGTGGAAGAGTTCGTTCGGGAATTTTCCTGGATTTCCCGCGAACAGGTACTGGACGCGATGGCGTTTGCTTCGGCGATGCTCGATGAGCGCGTAGTGCCGCTACGGCAGGCGTCATGAACTTTCTGCTTGATGAAAATATGCCGCCTTCGTTGGTGGCCCGGCTGGTCGGGATGGGCTACAAGGCCCGCCACATCATTTTGATGGGTTGGGCCTCGACGAAGGACGACCGAATTCTGGAACTGGCGGCAGAAACCGGAGAAATCATCCTGACGCACGACCTGGATTTTGGCACCTTGCTCGCGCTTTCGGGCAAAGCCAAACCTTCCGTAATTCAGTTTCGGTTGCAACGGCCTCACGTTGAAGACATGGCCGCTTTTCTGGGAAATTACCTGCCCGAACTGGAGGCCGACTTAACCGAAGGCGCGTTGGTAACTGTGGACGAGCGGATGTTTAAAATCCGGCGCTTGCCCATCAAACGGTAAACTCCGGCTTCGGGAAAGTACGCGAACTCGACGTAAACGGCACCGACCGCAAGGCGGTGATTGACTTTGAAAAAGCGGGGGAGAAGACGCTGTTGTTGAGCTTTGCGAAGTTGAGGATTGTGGAATCGTGAGCAGCATTGACAACTTTTAGAAAGTTATCAATGCTTTCGACTCTTTTTTAGCAAGTGACCAAAAATGCAACTGACCCGACTTATTTTCTGGTCAATCCCTTACATTCGAGCAACTAACAAGTTTCAAAATGCCAACTGCCATAAAGAAAAAGGGGGATACCTTCATGAAAGGAGTAATTCTCGGCGCATCCAGTGGAACCACGATTGGAAGCTTGGCCGGTACGGTTGGTATCGTGGTCGGTAGCGTCGTGGGGGCAGTTGTGGGGGTGTGGTTATTTGAAAATGAAACGGCGTCAGAATCAAAAACGCGCAAGCGCACGCAAAGCTGGGCGGCAACTTCCAAGCCAAAACTTGGTTCCTTATTTATATTGTTTACCCTTTTATTTATGATGAGTAGCAACTATCTGTTTGCACAACAAAAAGCGAAGAAAAAGTCGAATCTAACTCAAAATAAAAAAATAAAAAATAAAAATTCTCTTGAGAGAATAAATCCTCTTGATGAAGATGAGGAGTCTGACAATAATTCTAAGAAAAATAGTCCTGAGAAAGTTGGAGTGCAGAATCCTCTATTTATTGAAATTGATAGGCATAAATCAAAAGTAGAAGCAATTGAGGTTCTTAGTGGAGCTGAAAACATAAGAGGATTTACAACTATTTATATTCGTGTTTACTCTTTTGATTACCATAAAGCAGAACACATTAAAGAGTTAAAAAACCATGCTAACCGCTATCTTAAAGGGGATTATGATTCCAAATTCGTTGAAATTTGGTATTTGTCAGAAGATTTTGAATTAAGTATTTGGGCTGAATTAGTTTAGACTAAATGAGCTGAACTTGATGGTCAA
>CAXTIG010000003.1:0-239988 GCA_964244295.1 uncultured Cytophagales bacterium | reverse complement strand
CGCCGAAGGGGTAAATGGCTTTTTTACGTTGCTCCGGCGAAAGAGAAGTCAGGAACGTTTGGGCCGCGTCGGCGGCTTCGTCTTTCAGGCGCTGCGTGGGGGTTTGGGCCAACAGCGAGGTTCCGGTGAACAGAAAAAGCAGGAGGGTTTTCATGGGGATTTATGGTTAGAGGTTGTGAGGCTGTTTAGTTTTTAGGTGCGGAGGTCCCCCTGAGCGGAGTCGAAGGGTGGTGCGGCTGGTCAGCGCTGGCCCACCGCACCACCCTTCGACTCCGCTCAGGGGGACCTCCCCACGTTTTAGCAATCCTTGCAAATCGTCACGGCGATTTATCTTTCAACACCGCACGGGCGGGCACGACGTCGGTTTTTCCGCCCCGCGTCAGGGTGTACGAAAAATCGCTGTGAATGGAATACGCCCCCACCTCGCCGCGCTTGTTGATGGCCACGTAACCCACCTGAAAATCCCGGTAGCTGGGGTAGCGTTTCACGATGCGGTTGATGGCTTCTTCGCAGGCTTTCTGCGGGCTGCGGCCCTGACGCATGAGTTCGACGACCAGAAACGAACCGAGGGTTTTCAGCACAAATTCCCCCAATCCAGTGGCACAGGCCCCACCCACTTCGTTGTCGACGAACATCCCGGCTCCGATAACGGGCGAATCGCCCACCCGCCCGTGCATTTTATAGGCCAGTCCGCTCGTGGTGCAGGCGCCCGACACCCGGCCCTGCGCGTCGAGGGCCAGGATGCCGATGGTGTCGTGGAGTTCGACGTTGATTTTTGGCTCGTATTTGGCCGTTTTCTTCCATTTTTCCCAGGCCTGGCGTGAACTCGCCGTCAGCAAGTCTTGCTTTTTGAATCCTTCGGCGAGAGCGAACTGCAAAGCTCCCTGCCCGCTCAGCATCACGTGCGGGGTTTTTTCCATCACCCGCCGCGCCACCGAAACGGGGTGCATGATGCCTTCCAGAAACGTAACCGCCCCGGCGTTGCCCTTCCAGTCCATGATGCAGGCGTCGAGGGTGACGTGCCCGTCGCGGTCGGGGAGGCCGCCGTAGCCGACGCTGGTGTCGTTGGGGTCGGCTTCGGGCACGCGGCCCCCGGCTTCCACGGCGTCGAGGGCGCTGCCGCCGCTTTGCATCCGTTGAAAACCCGCCTCGGTGGCCTTGCGGTTGGGCCAGGTGGCGATGACCATCGGCGGGGCGGGCGGCGCTTCGGCTTCGGCCAGGAGTGGGGCCGACAGCGCGGTGAGGGCGGATTTTTCGAGAAAACGTCGGCGTGAAAGCATGGGCGTTTGGGGTAAGTGGGGGAAAGGTCGTTACGTGAAAAACGGTTTGCTAAACCGCCCCACAATATCGACTACGGCGCGGATTTTTGCTTCGTCGGCGACCTGAATTTCGTATTCATCGAACCCCGCGCTGCCCCCCATCGAAAGGCCCGGCTTGCGAAACGTCATCGCACTCGGACGAGTGGATTTTCCCGTGAGGTGGAGCGTGTCGATGCCGGTTTCCAGTAATTCCGCCGCGTTCCCGGCATTCACCCCACTGCCCGCGAGCAGTTCAATCCGCCCCCGCGTCTGCCAGGCCAGCGCGGCCAGCGTGTCTCGACCTTCGTAAGCCGTGGGCATTCCGCCCGAAGTCAGCAGCCGCCGACAACCCGTTTCGATGATGGCTTCCAGCGCATCCAGCAAGTCGGCTGCCAGGTCGAAGGCGCGGTGAAACGTGACGGGTACCGGATGGGCCTGTTCGACTAGTTGGTGGGTGCGGGGCACATCCACCGTTCCGTCGGGGTGGAGCAGGCCCAGCACCACGCCGTCGGCACCGAGGTGTACGGCGATGTCCAGGTCGGCCTGCATCTGCTCAAATTCAGTTTCCGAGTAGCAGAAATCCCCCCCGCGTGGGCGAATCATCACGCACACGGGCAGGGTCGTTTGGGCTTTTACCAAGCGAATCAGCCCCGCCGGGGGCGTGGTGCCGCCTTCGGGTGGACTGGCGCAAAGTTCGAGGCGCTGCGCCCCGGCGCGTTGGGCGGTCAAGGCCGCTTCCAGCGAGTACGCGCACACTTCGACTTGCTTTTCGTAATTCATTGAATCTGAAGCATTCGGTAAAATTTCCCCACTTTTTTTGAGAACGCCATAATTTTTCAAAAAGAAACCGGTTAATTAAGAGCAAAATTTTAGAGTACAAATTTTGGAGACCGAATTTTCGGTTACTTTTGCAGTCATTTTCAAAAAACCACTCACTTTAGGAGGGAAAATCTATGTATTGGACCCTAGAATTGGCTTCCTACCTGGAAGACGCTCCCTGGCCCGCGACGAAAGACGAACTGATTGACTACGCCATCCGGACGGGCGCGCCGCTGGAAGTCGTGGAAAATTTGCAGGAACTCGAAGACGATGGGCAACCCTACGAAAGCATCGAGGAGATCTGGCCGGATTATCCCACCAAAGACGACTTCTTTTTCAACGAAGACGAGTACTGACACTCAGACAAGCGACACTTTTTTACCGCAAATTTCTCTAAAGCACTGCCTCAGGCGGTGCTTTTTTGTTGGGCCAGCGGCACGAGCCGGGCGCTGGTTTGCAAAGCCTCCAGCCGGGCGAGGTAGGCGCTTTCCGCTTGCCGGGCCTCGGTTTCTGACCAATTCATTCCCTTCGCCATCAGCGAAGCGACCAGCGGGAGCGCCGATTCAGCGGCCTGCCAGTCGAGCCACTCCAGGCCCAGGCGGCGGGCCAGCACGTCGGGCAGGGTGAGGGCCATTTCGTGGCGCATAGCAAACACCACCTCGGCGGCGATGAAGGGATGCCCGGCGACCAGTCGCTCGGCCAGTTCGGGCAAAGCTCGGGTCAGTTTTGCCACGTCGAGGGCTTCGGTGCCGTATTTTTTCCAGAGGTGCTGGGCCACGTCGGCGGGCAGGGCGAAGTTGGAAGTAAGGGCGTTCCAGCCGTCGGGGGTGTAGCCTTCGGCTCCGGCCAGCGCCCGGTGTTGGGTTTGGGCAGGGCGGTGGGTTTCGCCGAGTTGGCGCAGGCATTCGTCTACCGTATCCTGGGCCATGAGCCGGTAGGTCGTCCACTTGCCGCCCATGATGCTGACCAAACCCGATGCCGCGTCCACTTCTACTTCGTGGTCGCGGACGAGCGCCTTCGTGTCGGCGTCGGGCGCGGCCTGGAGCAGCGGGCGCAGGCCCGCAAAACCGGCTTGCACGTCGGTTTCCGATACCTCCGCGTCGAGGTACTGGCGCACGTAATCGAGCAGGTAACCAACTTCTTCGCGTTGCAGGGCGGGGTCGTCGTGCAATTCCGCTTCGGTGTCGGTGGTGCCGACGAGCGTGTGGCCTTGCCAGGGAATCAGGAAAATCACGCGCCCGTCGCTGGTTTTGGGAACTAGCAACGCGGTTTCACTGTCCAGAATTTTTTTCGGCAAAATCAGGTGAACGCCCTTACTCACCCGCATCCGGGCCGGCAAAGCGGGATTCGCCAGGTGCCGGAGGCCGTCGGCGAAGGGACCGGTGGCATTGACGAAAAGCCGGGATTTCACGGTGAACGCTTCGCCCGCCAGTTCGTCCTGCACGCGGAGCGATTGTAAACGACCCTCATCGGTTTTGCCAAACGAAAGGGCCGAAGCGTGATTGAGGACAGTGGCTCCCTGCCGGACGGCGGTTTTCACGAGGGCCAGGGCGAAGCGAGCGTCGTCGAGTTGGCCGTCGTAGTACAGCACGGCTCCGCGCAGGTCTTTTTTTCGGAGGGTAGGAATTCGGTCCAGGGCTTCCGCCGTCGAGAGTTGCCGACTCGGCTGGAGGTTGTGACGGCCCGCCAGGGCGTCATAGAGTTTCAGGCCCGTTCCGAAATAAAATCGCTCGAACCAGGAGGCGCAGGGCGTGAGCAAGGCCAGCGGCTGGCTGAGGTGCGGGGCGTTTTGCAGTAAATATTTTCGCTCCCAAAGGCCCTTCCGCACCAGTTTGAATTGTTCCCAATCCAATTTCTTGAAGGCCTGTTCGAGGTAGCGAACGCCGCCGTGGATGAGTTTGGTGGATTTAGAAGAGGTCTGCGCGGCAAAATCCTCGCGCTCGATGAGGCAGACCTTCAGACCCCGCAGGGCGGCATCCAGCGCCACGCCCGCGCCGGTTGCCCCGCCGCCAATGACGCAGAGGTCGAACGAATCGGTTTGGGCTTGGTGGAAGTGGGTGGGGCGGTGCATCGTTTAATTTGAAAATGTGGCAATTTTGAAAATTTGAAAATCAAGCAATTAGCGCATTCTCAAATTAGCACATTTTCAAATTTTACTCTTCTCGTACTTCTTCGGCGCGTACAAAAAGCCGAAAGCCTCGGCGCCCTGCCTGGTGTGGACTTTATGGTGAACGTAGTGCGCCCGCATGATGCGTTTCATGTAGCGGCTCCGGGCGACGAACTTAATCCGCACCCGCCGGTGGACGATGACGTCGTGGAAAATAAAGTAGAAAATACCATAGGCCAGCACGCCCAGGCCAATCCAGAACAAAAATTCCAGCCCCGGCACGAAGCTGCCGAGCGCAAAAAAGCTGATGGACGCCACCGCGAAGACCACGGCGAAGTAGTCGTTTTTCTCGAAAAACCCCTTGTGCGGGTGGTGGTGGTCTTCGTGCCAGGTCCACAAAAAGCCGTGCATGATGTACTTGTGCGTAAACCAGGCCACGCCTTCCATGAAAAAGAAGGTGCCCACCACCAACAGAATTTTAATGCCCACTGCCATGCGTTCGTCGGGTTGGTATGGAAATGATGACCCAAAATTAACCGGAATTGTTTCAACTAATCCAGGGTCCATTTCGGTTTTAGGGGAAACCCGCCGCTGAAAATATTTCTGGAAATACCTTGGCGAATCCGGCGGCGGCTTCCTTATCTTTGGTAAACCCTGTAACCAGTAACGCCATGAAAGATGGTTTGTTGGGTCTGGCGGAGAAAACCGCCACCCGCAGCAAGAGGGCCAGCATGGATTTGAGGGCGCTCCGCGAGTTGGTCAGGAAAGGAGAAAGTGGGAATCTGGAGTTTAAGCTGAAGGCCAACCACCCCGAAAAAATTATCCGCGAAGTGGTTGCCTTCGCCAACACCGACGGCGGTACGCTGCTGGTGGGCGTCGGCGACGACAAGAGCATCCCAGGGCTGAAATTTGCCGACGAAGAGGAATTCATCCTCGTCCGGGCCATCGAAAAGTTCTGTACGCCCGAAATCAATTACCGCCTCGAACGACTCTCCGTCGGCGAAGAGCGCGAGGTGCTCATCTTCCGAATCCCGCCCAGCGAGGGCAAACCCCACTTCGTTTCGCTCGACTCCACCGGCACCGACCGCAAGGCTTACGTGCGCCACCGCGACCGCTCGATTCAGGCCAGCAAGGAAGTGCGCCAGATTCTGAAGTGGAAAGACAAGGCCCGCAACGTGCAGTTTCGCTACGGTCGGAAGGAAGAGGTGCTGATGAAATACCTCGGCGACCACCCCAGCGTGACCGTCGAAAGCTTCGCCCAACTGGCGCAGATTCCACTCTGGCTGGCTTCCAAAACCCTCATCACCCTCGTGCTCGCCAACGTGCTCCGCATCCGCCCCGACGAACTGGCCGATCAGTTTCTGGTGGCCCCGAATTGAGTTCGGAGTGGCGATTGCGGAATGAATCATTTAAAAAGTCACCTGGAAATCAGGTGACTTTTTTGTTTGGGAACTGAGACGAAAATTCGCTGCCAGCACCCCCAACCCCCTAAAGGGGGCTAAAAGACAAGTTCCAGGCAGGAAAAGCCCCCTTTAGGGGGTTGGGGGTGCTGGCATCAACCGCGCAAGCGCCTTACACCTCCACACTCAACTCCACCTCCACATTCCCTTTCACCGCCTTCGAATACGGGCAAACCCCGTGGGCCGTCTGGGCCAGGCGCTCAGCTTTTTCGCGTTCAAAACCGGGAAGACTCACCGTTAAGGCCACTGAAAGAAAAACTCCCCCGCCCTCCACGTTCATCGAAACCGCCACATCGACCGACCAGCCGTCGGGGAGGGCAAGTTTTTGTTTATCGGCCACGAAATGGATGGAACCGCCGTAGCAGGCGGCGTAGGCGGCGGCGAACAGTTGCTCCGGGTTCGTGCCTCCGGCGTCGCCGCCGGTCGGGAGGGGTTTGCGGGTGGCGAGGTCGAGGGCACCGTCGCTGGAACGAACGTGGCCCTCGCGACCATTGGTCGAATGCACTTGGGCGGTGTAGGTTATTGCCATAAGAAAAAGGTTGCATTGTTGATAGAAAATCACAACCGGCCCCGGCTGGTTTTTGTTGTCGCGGGGAATTATTTCGGCATCAGTCTATTTATTTTATAGAGTTGCCGTAATTTTGCGCTCCGCTTTCCCATCTTCTTCCGTTCGTTCAGAAACAGCCGCATGGTTGACGCACAAAACATCCTCGATTTAAAAGCCCGCCTGGGTGCCGCCGACCTGGCCGAAGGGCTGCGGTTGGTGGCGGATGCGTTTCCGGGAAAAGTCGTTTTTTCGTCCTCCTTCGGGCAGGAAGACCAAGTCATTGCCGATGCGATTTTCCGGCAAAAACTCCCCATCCGCGTCTTCACCCTCGACACCGGGCGGCTTTTCCAGGAAACCTACGACCTGATGGACGCCACCCGCGCCCGCTACCGGGCGAACTTCGAGACGTATTTTCCGGCTACCGAAGGGGTGCAAAACCTGGTGCAGGAAAAAGGCTTCAACAGTTTTTACGAATCCGTCGAGAACCGGAAGCAGTGCTGTTTTATCCGTAAAATCGAGCCGTTGAAGCGGGCGCTGGCGGGGGCAGAGGTCTGGATTACCGGCCTGCGCGGCGAGCAATCGGAAAACCGCGCCGACATGGACATCCTGGAATGGGACGCGGCCAATCAGGTTTTGAAATACAATCCGCTCATTCACTGGAGTTACGACGAGGTATTGGCCTACCTCCAGACCAACCGCGTACCCGACAACCCGCTGCACCGCCGGGGCTTCGTCAGCATCGGCTGCGCCCCCTGCACCCGCGCCATCGAACCGGGCGAACACCCCCGCGCCGGGCGCTGGTGGTGGGAAGCCTCCCAGAAAGAGTGCGGCCTGCACGCGGGGTAATTTCGGAATTGAGAGTGCAGAATGCGGAGTAAACTTCCGTATTCGGTGAAAAGAACTTTTTATGAGTCTGCCAGAAATCGTCGTGAATCCAGAATCATCCATTTCCAATCCGCAATCGCGCGGCGAACCGTCCGCACTCGTCAATCCGCAATCGGCCTTTCCCCGCGAACTGGAAGACGAGGCCATTTACATCATGCGCGAGGTGGCGGCGCAGTTTGAAAAACCGGCGATTCTGTTTTCGGGCGGGAAAGATTCGATTACGCTGGTGCGGCTGGCGCAGAAGGCATTTTTTCCGGGAAAAATCCCCTTCCCATTCCTCCACATCGACACCGGCCACAACTTCCCCGAAACCATCGAGTACCGCGATTGGCTGGTGAAAGAAACCGGGGCCGACCTGCTCGTGCGCTACGTGCAGGACAGCATCGACGCGGGCAAAGCCCGCGAAGAAACCGGCAAATACGCCAGTCGCAACGCCCTCCAAACCGTGACCTTGCTCGATGCCATCGAAGAATTCAAGTTCGATGCCTGCCTGGGCGGGGCGCGGCGCGACGAGGAAAAAGCCCGCGCCAAAGAACGCATTTTCAGCGTCCGCGACGATTTTGGGCAGTGGGACGCCAAGCGTCAGCGGCCGGAATTGTTCGACATGCTCAACGGACGGATTTCGGTGGGGGAAAACGTGCGGGTATTTCCGATTTCCAACTGGACCGAACTCGACGTTTGGAATTACATCCGCGAGGAAGGCATCCCACTGCCCTCCCTGTATTTTTCCCACCAACGCCAGGTTTTTGACCGCGACGGGTTAATCTGGGCCGATTCGCCCTATCTCAACAAAGACGAGGACGAAATTCCCTACGAAGCCACCGTCCGTTTCCGCACCGTCGGCGACATGACCTGCACGGCGGCCGTGTTTTCGGAAGCCACCGAACTCAACGACATCATCGACGAAATTCGCTCCGCCAAAATCTCCGAACGCGGTGCCCGCATCGACGACAAACGCTCGGAAGCCGCCATGGAAAAGCGGAAACAGCAGGGGTATTTTTGAGTAGAGACAAGAAATAAGAGGCAAGAAACGAGACTCTTAATCTGTAATCTATGGAGAGTTGTTTTGCCTCCTGTTTCTTATCCCTTGTTTCTAAAAAGCTATGGACATTCTACGCATTGCTACCGCCGGTTCCGTCGATGACGGGAAAAGTACCCTGATTGGGCGGCTTTTGTACGAGACCAACTCCATCACCGGCGACAAGCTGGAAGCCCTCGAAGCGGCCAGCAAGCGCAAGGGCCTCGATTTTGTCGACCTTTCGCTGCTGACCGACGGGCTGATTGCCGAGCGGGAGCAGGGCATCACCATCGACGTGGCGCATATTTACTTCGCCACGCCGCGCCGCAAGTACATCATCGGCGACTCGCCCGGCCACGTCGAATACACCCGCAACATGGTCACGGGCGCCTCCAACGCGCAGGTTTCGGTTATTTTAATCGACGCCCGCCACGGCGTGGTGGAGCAAACCTTCCGGCACTTTTTCATCGCCACGCTGATGCGCATCCCGCAGGTGGTGGTGTGCGTCAACAAGATGGATTTGGTGGGATATAGCCAAGAACGGTTTAACGAAATTCAAACGTCATTCGGGGCGTTTTCGCAGAAAATCGGCTTTGCCGGGCAGGACATCCGCTTCGTGCCGATTTCCTCGCTCTACGGTGAAAACCTGACCCAGCGCACGGAATCGCTGAGTTGGTACGACGGCCCGACGCTGCTCGAAACGCTGGAAGCCGTGGAGGTGAACCGCAGCGCCACCCAGCAACCGGCCCGTTTTCCGGTGCAATTCGTGGTGCGACCCAAAACCGAAGAATACCACGACTACCGGGGCTACGCGGGCAAACTCGCCAGCGGCACCCTGCGACCGGGCGACGAGGTGAGGGTGCTACCCACCGGCCAGACCTCGCGCATTGCAACAATCGAGAAATTTGGTCAGAAACTGGAAGTCGCCGGGCCGAAAGAGTCGGTCGTCGTCACGCTTGAAACCGACGTGGACGTGTCGCGGGGGAATATGCTCGTGCGGGTAGGGGAGGAGCCGGAGCAACGGCGGGAACTGACCGCCCGCGTGTGCTGGCTCGACGGCCAGGCGCTGAGTGCGGGACGGACGTATTTGCTTCAGCACGGCATTAACGAAGCCAAAGCCAAAGTGCTGGCTATCGACGAAGTGGTTCACGTGCAAACCCTCGAAAGCAGTCCCAACGCGCCGCAGTTGAACCTCAACGAAATCGGCACGATTCGCCTCAAAACCGCCAAACCCCTCTTCGCCGACCGCTACGCCGACAACCCCGCCAACGGCGCGTTTATCCTGATTGACGAATACTCACACTCGACGGTTGGCGTCGGTTTCGTCGAGTAGTTTTTAGCAGGTGTTTAGTGAAAATCACAAAGCCCCGCGCCAGTTTGGTGCGGGGCTTTTGTTTTTCTGTCTGAACCGCGATTGGCCTGAATTTGAGGATTTTCAGGATAATAAAATTCAGAAATCTGCCATCCTGAAAATCCTCAAATCCAGGCCAATCGCGGTTCAGACAATATTTACTTCACCTTAAACTCCGTCCCTGCATCGGCCCAGAACAGGCCTACGGTGCCTTTTTTATCGAGTTTGATGGTGAAGCGCTCCATGGTCATGGGCGCTTTTTTTGCTGGCACTTTCACCCGCAGCGCGTCGTCCGATTCTTTGTAATCGTATGCGCCCCACTGGTCAGCTTTTTTGTTGAAAATCACCGTCCATTCCTTCTCGCCCGGAATGGTGAACAGCGCGTACTTCCCGGCGGGCAAGGCTTTGCCTTCCACCATCAGGTCTTTGCTGGTTTCAAACACCGTGGCCTCGTTGGCCCCCGTGCGCCAGACTTTGCCGTAAGGCGCCAGCGAACCCTTCGAGTCCCAAACGTTCCGGCCTTTCGCGGCGGGCTGGGCGTAGTCGATGGTGATGGTTTTGCCGTTGATGGTCTCCGACACCTTCGCCGGGGGGCTGGGGCGCTTCGATTTGTCTTCCTGGGCCAGCACGGCCACGGTCGTTGCCGCAAACAAGACCGTGGTTAAAAAAACACTTTTCATGGTAGAGAATTGAATTGGTTGAACGTAAAACTAAACGCCTGAACTGGAGCAAAGGTATCGGATACTGCCATCAGCCTGGGTTTTTCACTTGTAAATTTCCACCTTCAGCAACCCATCGGCCTTGATGTATCCCCGGTACATGCCTTCGGAATTGAAGGGCATGGCGAAATTTCCCTTGCGGTCTAGGGCAATCACGCCGCCTTCGCCGCCGCGCGCCACGAGCTTTTTCATCACCACTTCCTCGGCGGCTTTTTTCACCGAAAATCCTTTGTATTCCATCAGCTTGGCAATGTCGAAAGCCACGACCGAGCGGATAAAATACTCGCCGTGGCCGGTCGCCGACACGGCGCAGGTGGCGTTGTCGGCGTAGGTGCCAATTCCGATGAGGGGCGCATCGCCGACGCGGTTCCAGCGCTTGTTGGTCATGCCCCCCGTCGACGTACCGGCGGCGAGGTTGCCAAACTGGTCGAGGGCCACGCAGCCGACGGTGCCGAATTTTTTGCCCTCCGTGAAAATCAATTCCTCGGCCCGCCCGCTGGTGTCCGCCGTAGCCGAGTGGTCGAGTTTCACTTTTTCTTCGTCCAGCGCCTGTTGAAGGCCCTTCCAGCGGCTTTCGGTGTAGAAATACTTCGGGTCGACGAGGTCGAGGCCCTTCAGCTTGGCAAACTCCTCGGCTCCTTTGCCGATGAGCATCACGTGCTCGGATTTTTCCATCACCGCCCGCGCCGCTGAGATGGGGTTGCGGATGGTCGTCACGCCCGCCACGGCGCCGGCTTTGCCCGATTTACCGTCCATGATGGCCGCGTCGAGTTCGTTTTTGCCTTCGTGGGTAAACACGGCCCCCTTGCCCGCGTTGAACAGCGGCGAATCTTCCATCACGTGGATGGTCGCTTCGATGGCGTCGAGGCTGGTGCCGCCGCGTTTGAGTACGTCGTAGCCGGTTTTCAGGGCCAGTTCGAGGGCTTCGCGGTAGGCTTTTTCTTTTTCGGGAGTGAGGTTTTTGCGGGTAATCGTCCCTGCCCCGCCGTGGAGGACGAGGGTGATGTTGGTGGGCGATTGGGCCAGGAGGCTGGTCGTGGCGAAGAGGAGCAGGAGGAAAGTTTTCATGGTTGAGCGAAGTTAGCGGATGTTCGGCAATGGGCGGGTGTTTTTTCGACAACCGGACAACCCCGGCTCCAACAAAAAAACCTTCCTGGTTGGGAAGGCTTTTTGAGAAAAGACCCGACAAGCGGCAGCGTGTTTTCCTACCAAATTGGATTTAGCGACTGCCACTTGGACAAGGTTCGTTGGAAAGGCGTGTGAGGGCTAATGAGGGCTAAAAAAGCGAAATATAGCCAGACAGTGCAATCCATCGGGTCGAAAATCGAAGTAGATTTTCTTGGTAAAGTTGATGGCGCTGGTATCTACCCCGACATCAAAATTCACGACGCTGATGACGTTGTCCACCGTTCCGTACCGGGAACCGACGTCTCGGTTAGTGACTTTGACGAGCATTCCCGCACAAATGGTACCATCATTTTCTACCACTTCGCCTACGTAAGGCAAGCAGTTTGGCTCATCAGGCTGGCAGGCCATCAGCAGCCCCAGCATTCCAATCAGGCGGTTGTGTGTTTTCATGAGCGGAACGGGTTGGTTCGTCCGCATTGACCCCCTTCGTTACCGAAGGGTTGGAAACGGGGGGTGAAATTTTTGGTTTTGAAAAAATGGTTTGAGTTGGTAAAAAAGGCGGAATCGTCATGCTGAACTTGTTTCAGCATCTTCCCTTCAGCCAGCCAGCTACTGGATTACAAGAAAACAGGTCGTCAGGAAATGGGAAGATGCTGAAACAAGTTCAGCATGACGAACCCGAATCAACTCAAACAGCTTCCAAGATTGATTATCTTCCCTTCGCTACCCTTCCCCCAAAAACGGATACCGGTAATCCACCGGCGGGTTGAAGGTTTCTTTGATGGTTCGCGCCGATACCCAGCGGAGCAGGTTGAGCGCCGAACCGGCCTTGTCGTTGGTGCCCGAAGCCCGCGCTCCGCCGAAGGGCTGCTGGCCCACCACGGCCCCGGTGGGTTTGTCGTTGAGGTACAAATTCCCGGCGGCATTGACTAATTTTTGCGCCGCCAACTCGATAGCGTACCGGTCTTGGGCAAAAATAGCCCCGGTCAGGGCGTAGGGCGAAGTACGGTCGACGATATCCAGGATTTCTTCAAACTCGTTTTCGTCGTACACGTACACCGTCAGCACGGGGCCGAAAATCTCCTCGCACATCGTCACGTAGTTGGGGTCGTTGGTGCGGATGACGGTTGGTTCGATGAAGTAGCCGACGGTTTTGTCCACCGTCCCACCCGCCAGAATCTCAACGGCGGGGTCGGCCTTCGCGTTGGCGATGTAGCCCGCAATTTTGTCGAAAGCCCGCTCGTCGATGACGGCGTTGATGAAGTTCGAAAAGTCTTCGGTGCTGCCCATTTTCAGGTTGGCGAGCATGGCGCTCAGGTGTTCCCAGGTTTCGTCCCACAAATTTTCGGGAATGTACGCCCGCGAAGCCGCCGAGCATTTTTGCCCCTGAAACTCGAACGCCCCGCGCAGCAGCCCTACCGCCAGCGCCCGCGCATCGGCGGAACGGTGCGCCACGACGAAGTCCTTCCCGCCCGTTTCGCCCACGATGCGCGGGTACGATTTGTAGCGGTGAATGTTCTCGCCGATTTGTTTCCAAATGCTCTGAAATACCTTCGTACTGCCGGTGAAGTGGATTCCGGCGAAGTCGCGGTGCTCGAAAATGACCTTGCCCAGCGCCGGGCCGTCGCCCTGGATGAGGTTGATGACCCCGTCGGGCAGGCCCGCTTCGCGGAGGATTTGCAGGAGCACGTGCGCCGCGAGCATTTGCGTGGGGGCGGGTTTCCAGACCACCACGTTGCCCATCATCGCCACGCAGGCGGGCAGGTTTCCGGCGATGGCCGTGAAATTGAAGGGCGTCAGCGCGTACACGAAGCCTTCGAGCGGGCGGTACTCCAGCCGGTTCCAGATGCCCTCACCGGAAATGGGCTGCTGGGCGTAAATCTCGGTGGCGAAGTGGGCGTTGAACCGCAGAAAATCCACCCATTCGCAAGCCGAATCAATCTCGGCTTGGTAAGCGTTTTTCGACTGCCCCAGCATCGTCGCGGCGTTGAGGCGGTAGCGGTATTTGGTGGCCGAAAGATCGGCGGCTTTCAGGAAAATGGTGATTCGGTGTTCCCAGGCCAGCGTTGCCCAGGCTTGTCGGGCGGCGAGGGCGGCGCTGATGGCGGCTTCGGCATGGCTCGCGTCGCCGTCGTGAAACTGGCCCAGCGGGTGCTGGTGATCGTGGGGCGGAAGAACGGGCACCGTGCGTTCGGTGCGGATTTCTTCGCCACCGATGATCATCGGAATGTCGGTTTGTTGCCCGCGCAACTCGTCCAGCGCTTCCTTCAGCTTGTCCCGTTCGGGCGTGCCGGGCGCATAGCTGAGAATGGGTTCGTTTTTCGGGATCGGGACCTTGAAAAAGCCGGTTGACATGGGTTTTATGGTTCGTTGAGTGCCGCGAAGGTAGCGAAAATCCGGCGTTTGGGCGGAACCCTGGGTTGGGCACGCGGGCGGAATGCCGTAGCTTTGCGGCTTCGATTTTCAGCCTAGCCGATGCAGTTTTATTCCACGACCCATCAAAGCCCCGACGTATCCCTGCGCGAAGCCGTGTTTCGCGGCCTTCCCCCCGACAACGGCCTGTACATGCCGGAACGAATTCCGACGTTACCCCCGGCTTTTTTCGACAAAGTCGAGGCCCTGACCTTACCCGAAATCGCGTTTGAAGTGGCCCACGCGCTGCTCGGCGAAGACGTTCCGGCGGAGGACTTGCGGCGCATCATCGACACGGCCATTTCCTTCGAGGCCCCAACGGTGGAACTGGAGCCGGGCTTGTTCGTGCTCGAATTATTCCACGGGCCTTCGATGGCGTTCAAGGATTTCGGGGCGCGGTTTATGGCGGCGCTGATGTCGTATTTTCTGCAAAAAGAGGCGCAGGAAATCCACATTCTCGTGGCGACGTCGGGCGATACGGGCGGGGCCGTGGCGCAGGGTTTTTTCCAAACGCCCGGCATCCGGGTCACGATTTTGTACCCGACGGGCAAAGTCAGCGACATTCAGGAAAAACAACTGACCACGCTCGGCGGCAACGTGACCGCGCTGGAAGTGGACGGCACCTTCGATGATTGCCAGCGGCTGGTCAAGCAGGCTTTTCTCGACCCGGAACTACGCAGCCGGTTCAACCTGGCTTCGGCCAATTCCATCAACATTTCGCGGTTGGTGCCCCAGATGTTTTACTATTTCGCGGCGTATGCGCAGTTGAAGAAAACGGGGAAACCGGTCGTTTTCAGCGTACCGAGCGGAAATTTTGGCAACCTGAGCGCGGGTCTAATGGCCTGGCGCATGGGTTTGCCGGTCAAGCAATTCATCGCGGCGACCAACCTCAACCACGTTGTGCCCGATTATCTCGCTTCGGGCGAGTACGCGCCGCAGCCGTCGGTGGAGACGATTTCCAACGCGATGGACGTGGGCAATCCGAGCAATTTCGTGCGGATGAAACTACTGGCGGGTGAAGACTTCGAGGCCGTGCGATCGCGGGTGACGGGCCGTTTTTACGACGATGCCCAAACCCGGCAGGCCATCCTGGAAGTCCATCAACGAACCAGCTACGTGCTGTGCCCGCACACGGCGGTAGCCTACCTGGCCCTGACCGATTACCTCCGCCACACCGACGAAGCCGTGACGGGCGTAGTTCTTTCCACGGCGCATCCCGCTAAGTTTTTACCAACGGTGGAAGAAGCCATTGGCGAAAAATTGCCGTTGCCACCGCGTTTGGCTGATTTAATGGGTAAGAAAAAGGAAGCGGTGGCGATGGGGACGGGGTTTGAGGAATTTAAGGGGTGGTTGCTGGCGAATGGTCGGTAAAACGGATAGGGGTCACGTTGAGCGGAGTCGAAGCGTGTGCGGTGGGCCGACGCTGACCAGCCGCACACGCTTCGACTCCGCTCAGCGTGACCCCCGTATTCCTACGCGTACATCTTCTCAATCTGAGGCTTGTACTTCGCGAGAATGTTCTTCCGTTTCAGGGAAAGTTTTGGCGTCATTTCGCCGCCGTCGATGCTGAAGGGTTGGGACAGCAGGGCGAATTTTTTCACTTGCTCGTACTTCGCGAGGCTTTGGTTCAGACCGTCGAGTTCCTGCTGAATTTTGGCAATCACCCGTTCGTCGGCCACCATGTCTTTCGGTGAGTCGGCGGGGATGCCTTGCAGGCCGCACCAGGTTTTCAGGGCGGTGAATTCGGGGACAATCAGCACCGAGGGGAATTTCTGGCCTTCGCCCAGCACCATCACCTGCTCGATGTAAACCGACTCTTTCAGCTTGTTTTCGACCAACTGTGGGGCGATGTATTTTCCACCCGAGGTTTTGAAAATCTCCTTTTTCCGGTCGGTGATTTTCAGGTATTTGCCCTCCACCAGTTCCCCGATGTCGCCGGTGTGGAACCAGCCCTCACCGTCGATGACCTCGGCGGTTTGCTCCGGTTTTTTGTAATAGCCCTTCATCACGTTGGGGCCTTTCACCAGAATTTCCCCATCCTCGGCAATCTTCACTTCGTTCCCCGGAATCACCCGGCCCACCGTGCCGATGTGCACGTCGAGCGGTTTGACCACGTTGAAGGCCACCACCGGCGAGGTTTCCGTCAGGCCGTAGCCCTCCGAAACGGGAATGCCCGCCGCCCAGAAAATTCGCGCCAAGCGGGGTTGCAGGGCCGCCGAGCCGGAACAGATGATTTTGATGTTGCCGCCGAGGGCTTCCTGCCACTTGCTGAAGATGAGTTTGCGGGCCAGGGCCAGTTGCTGGTCGTACCACCAGCCCATTGGCTTCATAGGGTCGTAGCGCAGGCCGAGGTTGAGCGCCCAGAAAAACAGGCTGCGCTTCACGCCGGTGAGTTCGTGGCCTTTCGCCACGATTTTATCGTACACTTTTTCGAGCAAACGCGGCACGGTCGTAAACACGTGGGGTTTCACCTCGCGGATGTTGTCGGCGATGGTTTCCATACTTTCGGCGTAGTACACCGAAATGCCGCGTTCGAGGTAGATGTACACCACCATGCGCTCGTAAATGTGGCAGAGCGGCAGAAAGCTCAGTGCCCGGCCCGTGTGGTCGACGGGCACAAATTCCTTGACGGCCTCGACGTTGCTGGCAATGTTGTGGTGCGTCAGCATGACGCCCTTCGGGACGCCCGTCGTGCCGGAGGTGTAAATCAGCGTGAGCAAATCCTCCGGCTCGACGCGGGCTTTTGCCTCTTCCAGCGCGGCTTCGTCGCCGTTTTTACCCAGTTCCAGCACCTCCGTCCAGTAGTGCGCGTCGGGAAGTTGGTCGAAGGTGTAAATCGTCTGGACGCTCGCCGCGCCGGAAGCGGCCAGTTCGGCTTTACGAAGCAGGTCTTCGCCGCCCACGAAGACGATTTTTACGCCCGCGTCATTGAAAATGTACCGGTAATCTTCGACCGTAATCGTGGGGTACATCGGCACACTGATGGCTCCGATTTGCTGGATGCCGAATTCGACGAGGTTCCATTCGGGCCGGTTAGGCGAGATGATGGCCACCTTGTCGTCCTTGCCAATACCCAGTTTCATCAGGCCGAAACTGACCTGGTTGACCAAACGGATGACTTCGGCGGCGGAGTAGGTTTTCCACCCCCCATCCACCTTATTGGCAAAAACGTCGGGCTTTTGGTGCTTCGCCACTCGGTTGGCGAGCAGGTCGAACAGGCGGTCGGTGCGGATGGGCCGGACGAGCGGCGCGGTGAGGGGTGCTTCCATTCTCGGAACCTTTTTATTTTTTCGGAAATAATTTAAAAACCGAAACTAAAGGTAAGAGAACTTTCCAAAACCGTCAATCGGGCGGGAGCCGATTTTGAGTTGGTAACGATGGTAAAATAGACCGTCATGCTGACAAGTTCATTACGGAAACGAGTCCGTAATGAACTTGTCAGCATGACGAAAAAAATTACCGCCCCGTCCATTTCGCGGCTCGCTTTTCGGCGAAAGCCGCCAGTCCCTCCCGCGCGTCGTCAGTTTGCTGAATGCGTTGAAACTGCTCGAACAGGTACGCTTGCCGGTCCTGCGGCGCGATGCCCGGCAACTTTTGGTACGCATCCAGCCCGAATTGCAGCGCCGTCGGCGAAAGAAGGAGCAATTCTTCCACGAGGCGCTGGACGGTGGCCGTCAGCGTTTCTTGGTCGGAAATTTCGGATACCAACCCAAGTTTCTGCGCTTCCTGCGCCGGGAGCGTCCGACCCCGCAGGCACCAGTCGAGTACCCGGCGCGGCGGAATGCCCAGCCGCAACAAGCTGTCCATCACCTGAAAGGGAAACAAGCCGCGCTTTGCTTCGGGCAACCCAAACGTGGCGTGTTCGACGGCAACCACCCAGGTACAGCCCGCCACGAGCAAAAACCCGCCCGCCCAGACCGGCCCCTGCACGGCGGCGATGCTGGGTTTGGTCAACCCGTTCATCAACTCGCCGAGGCGGATGGGTCCGGCGGGTTCGGGTAGGTTGGAAACTGTTTCAACGGTTTCACCGCCCGCCATCGCCTTCAAGTCCATTCCCGCGCAAAACGTATCGCCTGCCGCCGCCAGCACCACCAGCCAGACGTCGGAATTGTGCTGGGCGTGGGCCAGGGCAAAGGCCAGTTCGCGGAGCAAGGTCGGGTCGAGGGCGTTTTTCTTTTCGGGGCGATCGAGGGTAAGGGTGAGGACGTGGTTGGCCGATTCGACCCGGAGGTGGGCGAAGGCGTGAGTGGGGAGTGTTTGGGTTTGTTCGGGAGTGAAACGCATGAAGTCAAAAATTCTATGGGTACGCGCCCTACCTCGGCGTCATTGCGAGCGGAGGCCGCCAGGGCGAGCGAAGCGAGAACTGATGGCCGGAGCGAAGCGGTCCGCCACTGCGGCAATCCCCTACCGGAGACCGGATAGCTAAACCAAGTGCTTGCCTGAACTATTTTCCTCTCCGTGAGGGGATTGCCGCGCTCCGGGTACAAGTCTCGCTTCACTCGCCTCGTTACCCTCCGCTCGCAATGACGGGTTAGGGAAGGTGGAATTTTATGTTCACTCAAAATCCACCGACCGCGTCACCGGCTCCCACTCGGCCATCATCTGCTGCCAAGCTTCCAACTTGGTTCGTACCCGTTGCAGGGCCACGTTGCCAAGTAGGAGGCGGAGGGGTGGCGCTTCTGCATCGGCCAGGGCCACGATGGCGTTGGCCCCTTTCACCGGGTCGCCGGGTTGCTGGCCGGTCAGGGTACTGAAAAAGGCTTTGGTTTTGCCCACCGTTTCGTCGTAATCGGCGATGGGTTTGGTCAGTTTCATCGAAGAACCCGCAAACTGGGTTCGGAACGCGCCCGGCTCCACGATGGTCACGCGGATGCCCAACGGGGCCACTTCGTGTGAAAGTGCTTCGAAGAGTCCTTCCAGCGCGAATTTGGAGCCGTTGTACCAGCCCATGCCCGGCGTACTGACCAAGCCCGCTACGCTCGAAACCGCGATAATTTGTCCGCTGCGCTGCTCGCGCAAATGCGGCAGCACGGCGCGGGTCAGGCGCATGGTACCGAACACGTTGGTGTCGAACTGCTCCCGGATTTCTTCGTCGGTGGCTTCTTCCACGGCTCCGGTGAGGCCGTAGCCCGCGCTGTTGACGAGCACGTCGATTCGCCCAAACTCCCGCAACGTGGCGGCTACCACGCGGTCGATGTTGCCGGAGTTGGTCAGGTCGAGTTGCAGCGAGAGCAGTTGCCCGTCAAACTGGGTGGCTAGGTTGGCGAGGTGGTCGAGGCGGCGGGCAGTGGCGACGAGAAAATCGCCGCGTTGAAGCACGGCTCGGGCGATTTCCTGCCCGAAGCCGGTGGAGCAGCCCGTGACGAGCCAGACTTTTCTTTGCGGGGTGGTTGGCATTAAATGGTGAATAGTGAGTAGTGAATGCTGAATGAAAAATTAGGCGCTTGACGGGTTTGCGGAGTGGTGGTGTCGTCTGCAAAGTTATTTTGTAGTCAGCATTCACCACTCCTCATTCAGTTCAACAGATCTTCCAGCGCCGGTTTCAGTTCCGAAAATTTGTACTCGAACTCCGTTTCCAGGCGGATGCGCTGGTTGAGTACGTATTCGCCACCCGTCACGACTACGGCCATTTCGCCGTAAAGTAAGCGCAGCGACCACTCCGGCACGTTGGGTGCCCAAAACGGTTTGCCGAGTACTCCGGCGGTAGTGCGGCCCAGGGTTTCGTTGGTAACGGGAGTCGGAGCCACGCCGTTGTACGCCCCCGACCAGGATTCGTTTTCCATTGCTTCGATGAAAATCCGGCAGATGTCGTCGAGGTGAATCCAGCTTTGGTACTGCCGCCCCGAAGCCAGCGGCGAGCCGACGCCCAGGCGGATGGGAACCAGCATTTTCTGGAGCGCCCCACCCTCCGCGCTCAGCACGATGCCCGTCCGGATTTTTACCGTGCGGATGCCCAGCGCGGCGATTTGATCGGCGGCGCCTTCCCAAGCCACGCAAATTTGGGCCAGGAAATCCAGCCCCGGCGTGTGCTGCTCCGACATCCATTCCGACCCGGTGTCGGCCCCGTAGTAGCCAATGGCCGAAGCCGACACGAACGATGCCAGCTTGTGGGGTAAAACCGCTAGTTTTTCGGCAATCAATCCGATGGTTTTCGTGCGGCTTTCGATGAGTTCCTTCCGGCGCTCCTCCGTCCAGCGGGCCTCGGCGATGCCCGCCCCGGCTAGGTGAATGAGGTGGTCGGCGCTGAGGAGGGCGGTTTCGTCCACCTGGTCTTTCACTACATCCCAGCGGTAGGTTTTCACGCCGTTGGGGATTTTTTTCTCCGTGCCCCGCACGAGGTAGGCCACGGCGTAGCCTTTTTCCTGCAACAAGGTGGTGAGCCGGGTGCCGATGAGACCGGTGCCGCCGG
Source organism: uncultured Cytophagales bacterium (assembly GCA_964244295.1). Classification (GTDB taxonomy): domain Bacteria; phylum Bacteroidota; class Bacteroidia; order Cytophagales; family Spirosomataceae; genus JAJAZB01. The sequence goes on along the minus strand of CAXTIG010000003.1, from coordinate 219,835 downwards.
TGAGGAGTACGGTATTGGACATTGCGAAAATAATTAAATGCTGGTAGGGGCAACCGCAAGGGTTGCCCTGAGGCGTCGGATGGCAACCGGTCAGGGCAACCGCAAGCGGAACGCCGCCCGGAGTTGCCCCTACCAGATTGCCAGAGATTAACCCATCGCTGGGACCTCCGGTTTTGAAAGCCCCTCAAAACTCTATCTTTGGCCGGAGAAAAAGGCCATTCCACCCCGAACGAATGAGAAAATTGTTCCGAAAATTTCTGGTCATGGCCGACGTGTACGGGTTCTTCGAGCGCGACCCGTTTGGCAACATTCTGTTCATTAAACGGCTCTTGGTCGGGGTGCTGGGCGCACTGACCTACGGGCGGCTCAACCTCACCAACCGGCTCCACGTCGAAGGCACCGAACACCTCCAGGGGCTCCCGCATTCGGGTGTGCTGTTTTTGAGCAACCACCAGACGTATTTCATGGACGTCATCGCCCTGTTCCACGTATTTTTCAGCGTAAAATGGGGCTTCCGCAACAGCATCGACTTCCCGATTTACCTGCTCGCGCCCCGCGTGCGGGTGTACTACGTGGCGGCCTCCGAAACCATGAAAGGCGGGCTGATTCCGCGCATCCTGGCCCAGGGCGGGGCCATCCAAATAGAACGCTCCTGGCGGGCCAAAGGCCAGGACGTGAAGCGCGAGGTGGACCTTTCGGCGGGCAGCAAAATCGACCAGGCCATCAAATTTGGCTGGGTGGTGAGTTTTCCGCAGGGCACCACCAGCCCCTACGCGCCCATCCGCAAGGGCACGGCGCACATCATCAAAGAATCAAACCCGCTCGTGGTGCCGGTGGTGATCAACGGCTTCCGGCGGGCCTTCGACAAAAAAGGATTGTTGCTCAAAAAACGCGGTACGCGCCTGTCGGTGCGTTTCAAAGCGCCCCTCCGCTTCGACCCGGATCTTTCGGTGGAAGAAATCGTGGCGCAAATCGAGGATTTTATCGAGCAGGAAAAACCGGAGGAGAAGCGCTGGTGGGTGGAGAAGAAAAAGGAGGGGTGAGCCACTCAGCGCCCCAAGCGCCGGGTTGCGCCCACTTGGAGGGTCGTTTTCGTGAAGGGATTAGCCAGTTGGGCGTAGCCACTCCAGCCCGAAAGTTCGTGTTGATAGCCAAACGTGACATTGAGTTGCGTGGGAGCCGGATCATAGAAATCGGCGTAAGCCCCCAACACCGTTCCGGCGTAGAAGCGCAGGTTGAATTGTCCTTCGTCTCCTCTTCGCCGAATGCACACTTCCGAAGTCAGGCCCAAAGAAAGTAAGTCACGACTGGCCTCAACGCGTTCGCGGTCGTAAACCGGGTTGAGCGAAGCCCGCTCCCTGCCCCGAAAAAACGGCTCCATCCGCTCGCGCAGGTCAGAAAAGGCCCCGCTTTCGCGGCTGTAGGCTACGTCCAGCCCAATCGCGCGCCAGTCCACCCGCCGGAAGGGAATCGAGAGGTTGGCCGACCCGCGCAGCCCCCCGCCGAAGTAGCCGTACGAACCCTGAAAGGGGTAGGTGGTTTTACGGCTCAGGGAATCGTACACCGAAAACCCGTCCCCGTCGAGCCGGTACGTGCCCGCGAACAGAAATCCGCCGTAGGCCAGGTTGCCGTGCGCCCAGGTGTGCGCCCGGTGGAGGCTGAGTAGCCCGGAGGCGTTGGCATCGCGGGAGGCCCAGGTAAAGCCGCGCCCCAGGTTGCCACTGGCCGAGAGGTAGGTAGCCGAGCGCCCCGCCGTGTCTCCCCGGTAAATGGGCTTGGTCAGGTAGGTAAGGTCGTTGCCGTACAAACCCGCACCGAGGCGGTAACTACAGCCGGGCAGGAACGCAACGGGGACGAGAAGCAGGAAAAAGCAACAGCGGGCTAGGGACACGGAGGGGCGGATTAGTGGCTTCCAAAGTCGGGATTTTTTCGGAGAAAATCCCGGCTTTCTTCCGGGAAATCTTCGAAATCGTCTCGGCGCTTCGAGGGGTTTTTCGTACTTTTACTCGTTCCGCACGGCCCCTGCCCTGCTCCGTAGCCGAGGGTTTAAACCCTCGGCTACGGAGCAGGGCAGGGGCCAAAAACCAACTTCATGAACTTTGAATTAACCTCCGACTACCAACCCACCGGCGACCAGCCCCAGGCCATTGCCCAACTGGTGGAAGGACTTCAGAACAACGAACCAGCGCAGGTGTTGCTGGGCGTGACGGGCAGCGGCAAGACCTTCACCGTCGCGAACGTCATCGCCCAGGTCAACCGCCCCACGCTAGTGTTGAGCCACAACAAAACCCTGGCGGCCCAACTCTACGGCGAATTCAAGCAGTTTTTCCCCCAAAATGCCGTCGAGTATTTCATCAGCTACTACGACTACTACCAGCCGGAGGCGTACATCGCCACGACCAACACGTACATCGAAAAAGACCTCGCCATCAACCAGGAAATCGACAAGCTGCGGCTCTCGACCACCTCGGCGCTGATGTCGGGGCGGCGCGACGTGATCGTGATTGCCTCGGTGTCCTGCATTTACGGGATGGGCAACCCGGAGGAATTTCGCAAGAGCATCCTGCGCATCGGCGTGGGCGAGGTCATTTCGCGGAATCAGTTTTTGTACAAACTCGTCGAAATCCTCTACGCCCGCACCGAGGCCGATTTTACGCGGGGCACCTTCCGGGTGAAGGGCGACACGGTGGACATCCACCTGCCCTACGCCGACTTTGGCTACCGGGTGATTTTCTTCGGCGACGAAATCGAGGCCATCCAGCGCATCAACCCGCAGACCGGCAAAAAACTCGGCGACGACAGCCTGGTGAGCATTTTCCCCGCTAACCTCTTCGTGACGGGCCGCGACACGCTGCTCAACGCCATCCACGAAATTCAGGACGACCTGGTTTCGCAGATAAAATACTTCGAGGGCGATTTGCGCCTCCAGGAAGCCGACCGCATCAAGCAGCGCACCGAGTTCGACATGGAAATGATGCGCGAACTGGGCTACTGTTCGGGCATCGAAAACTACTCGCGCTACTTCGACCGGCGGCTGCCGGGCCAGCGCCCCTTCTGCCTGCTCGACTTTTTCCCCGACGACTACCTGCTCGTGGTGGACGAAAGCCACGCGACCATGCCGCAAATCCGGGCGATGTGGGGCGGCGACCGCTCCCGCAAGGAAGCGCTGGTGGACTACGGCTTCCGCCTGCCCTCGGCGATGGACAACCGCCCGCTCACTTTCCAGGAATTCGAGGGCATGGCCGGGCAGAGCATTTACGTGAGCGCCACGCCCTCCGACTACGAACTCCGCCGCAGCGAAGGCGTGGTGGTCGAGCAAATCATCCGCCCAACGGGCCTGCTCGACCCCGAAATCGAGGTGCGGCCCAGCCTCAACCAAATCGACGACCTTTTGGAAGAAATCCACGACCGGGTGGAGCGCCACGAGCGCGTGCTCGTGACCACGCTCACCAAGCGCATGGCCGAGGAACTGAGCAAATACCTCGACCGCGTGGGCGTGAAGTGCCGCTACATTCACTCGGAGGTGAAAACCCTCGAACGGGTGGAAATCCTGCGCGAACTCCGCCTCGGCGTGTTCGACGTGCTGGTGGGGGTGAACCTGCTCCGCGAGGGACTGGACTTGCCCGAAGTATCGCTCGTTGCCATCATGGACGCCGACAAGGAAGGCTTCCTGCGCGACATCCGCTCGCTGATTCAGACCATCGGTCGCGCCGCCCGCAACGACCGGGGCAAGGTGCTCATGTACGCCGACCGGATGACGGGTTCGATGCAAAAAGCCATCGACGAAACCAACCGCCGCCGCACGATTCAGGCCGAATACAACGCCGAAAACGGCATCACGCCGAAGACGATTCTTCGCTCGAAGGAGTCGATTCTGGAACAAACCAGCATCGCCGACGTGATGGGCAAGCCCAGCCGTCCTAGTTACTACTCCGAAACCGAACACCTCCAACTCGCCGCCGACCCCGTCACCCAGTACATGACCAAGGACGAACTGGCCCGGCAGGTGAAGCGCCTCGAAGGCGAGATGGAACGCGCCGCGAAAGACCTCGACTTTCTGGTGGCGGCGCGGCTGAGGGACGAGATGCTGGCGTTGAAGAAGAAAATGGAAAACCAACCTGCGTAAGCCAATGGATGACTTTCGATTAGACCGCAGCGCCGTTAAAATTGTAGCCCAGGAAAACGAGCCACCCGCTCACGAGTACTGGCTTCAGCAGTCGCCTGAAAGGCGCCTTTCTGCCATCGAATTTTTACGCCGTCAATATGCTGCTCAATCCCGACTTCAGAGAGTTTATCGAATTACTCAACGCCAACGGGGTTGAATACCTGGTCGTGGGCGGCTATGCGGTGGGCTACCACGGTCGGCCTCGCTACACGGGCGACATTGATTTCTGGATTGCCGTTTCAGCGGACAATTCCCAAAAAATGTTGCAGACGCTGCGCGAATTTGGGTTTGGCTCGCTGGCGATTACCGCCGATGATTTACAAAAAGAAGACATTGTGATTCAGTTGGGTTACGAGCCTAACCGCATCGACATCCTCACCTCGGTGACCGCCCTGAGTTTTGACGACTGCTTTTTGCGAAGCATAAAAGCTAATTTTGACGGCCTCTTGGTCAATTTCATTCATCTGGACGATTTGAAAAAGAATAAAGCGGCCACCGGTCGCGGTAAGGACCTCGGCGATTTGGAGGGCTTGCCCTGAGAGAAGCCTTTTGATTTCTCGTTTATTTTTAACAAAAATCGCAAACCAATGTCAGCCACAGCGCTCCGCTCAGAGCTTATCCGACTCATCGACGGTTTTGACCGCGAGGAAGACTTGCAGGATTTGTACGAGACCATCCTCGATTTCGCGGAAAACCGCAATTTTCCCAAACTGGGCGATACGTCGCCCGAACACATCGCCGTGCTGGAGCGCGCCTTGCAGCAGGTGGAAGAGGGGCGTACCGAAACCCACGAGGAGGTGATGAAAGAAATCAAGCAATGGCGTACCAAATAAGATGGTCGGACGAGGCCCGGGAAAACATTCGGGATATCCTCGACTACCTGGAGGAAAACTTTGGGGAAGCCACCGCCGACCGGTTCGCGGATAGATTTGCCGAAATGCTGGAACGCTTGCAACAGCGTCCGTTTATCGGCAAGCACCACCCTACTTTGAGCGCGGTTCGGGAAGTGCTGATTCCGCCGCACAGCCTGCTTTCTTAGCCGTCATTGGTCAGTACATCAATTTGCTGAACATCCGCGACACACGCAGCATGTACCGCTGAAATGCCAACGAGCCATTAAGTTTGCGAAAATTTCGGCCTTATCAGCATGAACTCCCTCATCCGCCGCGCCAAGCAAATCCCCTTTTTCAACGACCTCATCGCCCCGCTGCGCAGCTTTCGCCTGCGCCGGAAAATCAGGAACGGCACCCTGCTCGATGGCCGCCCCGAAGCCGAGCGCCAAACCTGGCTCCGGCGCACCGAGCAGGTGTTGGCCAGCCCCGACTACCCGAAAATCCCCCAACTTCCCGGCACGGGCGGCCTGCGCGGGCGGTATTTCGTGATGCACAACGGCCTGAAAATCGAGCCGCTGAGTTACTACGGCTACCCGGTGCTGGATATGCTGCTCAAAACAGGCGGCATCCACGAGCCGGAGGAAGAGTTGGAATTTGGACGCATTCTGCCCCAAATCCCAGCGGGCGGCACGATGCTCGAACTGGGCAGTTTCTGGGCGTTTTACTCGCTGTGGTTTCACCAGGTGGTGCCGCAGGCGCGGAATTTCATGATTGAACCCGAACGGGCCGGGCTGGCCAACGGCAAACTGAATTTTCGCGCCAACGGCTTCAAGGGGAATTTTACGAATGCCTTCGTCGGCAAAGCGTCTAAAACCGGTCAGCCGCCCACCGTCAGCGTGGATGATTTCGTGCGGGAAAAAGGCATTGATTTCCTGGATTTGCTCCACAGCGACATTCAGGGCTATGAGCTGGAGATGCTGGAAGGAGCAAGGCAGTTGTTCGATCAAAAAAAGGTGGGCTGCGTCTTTATTTCCACTCACGGCGACGACTTGCACGAAAGCTGTTTACAGTTTTTGCGGGAACGGAATTTTGAAATTATCCGCTCGGTGCCGCTGGCCGAAAGTCATTCCTACGACGGGGTTATCGTAGCCAAAGCGCCGCAGAGGTAAATTGGGGATTGGGTAATTGGGTAATTCAGGAAAAGCCAATTACCTACTTACCCAATTACCTATTTACCCACGCCATGACCGAACCCGATTTCGCTTCCAACTCGCCGATGCGCGAACTCATGCGCCACGACGCCCAGGCGGGCCGGGTGGAGTGGATTGGCCTGCGACCCGCCCGGCGGCAACCGGTTGAATCGGTGACGGAAACCTACGCACGCCCCGGCACTGGCCTCGACGGCGACCGCTACCGGGGCACCCCCGACAGCAAGCGCCAGGTGACGCTCATCCAGGCCGAACACCTTGCGGCGGTGGCTTCGTTTTTGGGAAAAGACACCCTCGACCCGTCCCTGCTCCGCCGCAACCTCGTAGTGCAGGGCATCAACTTACACTCCCTGAAAAATCGTCCTTTCCGCGTCGGGGAGGCCATTTTTGAACTCACCGGCGACTGCCACCCTTGCAGCCGGATGGAAGAAACCCTGGGCGAAGGCGGCTACAACGCCCTGCGCGGCCACGGCGGCATCACGGCGCGGGTACTTCAGGAAGGAGCGATTCGGGTGGGGGATGCGGTGGAGGTGGTTTGAAAGTTTGAAGGTTTGAAAATTATAAAATTATTACCACCTTCAAAGCCTCAAAGCGGATCGCCGCCCGCTGTCAAACCTCAAACCGAAACCGGATATGGAAGCCGACGTGCTCGACAAACCCCAAAAGCAGTTCCGCAACTACGACCAGGGCGACATCACCGCCGCCGTGCGCGAACACTACCGCAAAATGCGCCTCTACCAGACGGTCGGGTACGTGGAGCGGATGCAGAAAAAATACCTGAAGTTCGACAAGCCGCTCCACCTCTGGGATGCGATGTTGAAACTCAACGCCCTCATCGACGTCAGCGACCCGGATTTGAACCTGCCCAATGTCCAGCACCTGGCCCAATCGGCGGAAGCCATGCGCGCCGACGGACGCCCCGACTGGATGCAACTCGTCGGCCTGATTCACGACTTGGGCAAGGCGATGTACCTCTGGGGCAGCGACGAAGACGGCACCAGCCAGGCCGAGCAGTGGGGGCTGGTCGGCGACGTGTTCGTGGTGGGTTGCGCCCTGCCCGACAGCGCCGTGTACCCCGAATTCAACGCCCTCAACCCCGACCGCAACGACCCGCGCTACAACACCGAAACGGGCCGCTACGAGCCAGGTTGCGGCCTCGACGCGCTCACGCTGGCCTGGGGCCACGACGAATATTTGTACCAGGTCCTCAGCCACCACGTCGACAACAAAATCCCCGAAGAGGGCATGGTGATGATTCGCTACCACTCGTTTTACCCCTGGCACACGGGCGGCAGCTACACCAAACTGACCAACGCCCGCGACGAGCAGTACAAAGCCTGGATCAAGGATTTCAACCAGTACGACCTGTACACGAAATCCCCGAAAATCTATGACCTCGACGAACTGAAGGGCTACTACCTGCCCATCGCCGAGAAGTATCTGGGTTCCGGGCCGATTTACTGGTAGTCCATCAGTTTTCAGTTTCCAGTCGTCAGTTTTCAGTTATCGATAGGTCAAAAAAGAACCCCATCCCGCGTACGCGGGATGGGGTTCTGCATTTTAACTGAAAACTGACGACTGGAAACTGAAAACTGACAATCACCACCACCGATACACCAAGCCCACCGAACCCGTCAGGGCCGAGTAGGTTTTGACGTAATCGAAATTGGCGCTGATGTGTTGGTAGCCCACGCTCAAGTCGGCCCCGAAATTCCCGGTTTTGCCAAACAACAACCGCGTTCCGACGGCAGCGTTAGCGGCGAAACGGAATCCGTTGCCGCCGTCCGACAGGGTGCCGTAGTAGGTGATGTTTTCGGTCAAACTACCGCCAGCCCCCACCTGCACGTAAGGCCGGAACGCCGCGCTCGAGGGGGCCAGGTGGTATTTCCCAATCAATTGAATCGGCGTGGCCGTAAACGTGCGCGTCTGCACCGCCGAGAGGTCAGAGCCGTCGCTCAACGGATAAACGGCGCGGGGCAGGCGCTGCGTAAACGCCTGGTAACCCAGCTGCGCCCCGACCGAAACGTTGTTGGGAAACATCCATTCGCCGGTGAGGGTAAAACCCCGCACCGAAGCCTGATCGATGTAATTCTTGAAATCGCCCAGGGGCAGCGCCGCCGTGTAGCGGGCCGAAATCTGGTAGGTCGTGTAGCGGTCGTAGGGCGAGCCGCCGGGGTTGATGGCCGAATAGTTGGGCTGGGGCTGGTAGTACGGGTCTTGCGACCAGCCAGTCAGCGGGGCCAGCAGCGTAGCCAGCAAACCGCTCAAAATCAATAGCTTTTTCAAAATGGGAGAAAATTAGCGGGTGGTTTTCAAATAAGCCGACTGGGCAAAAACGGCATCCACGATGCGGTTGGTGCTGACGGTGTCGAAAATTCCGTCACCCCGGATTTCAGCGTTCCAAATTACCTTCAGTTGAGATTGGCTACCCTGGCCAGTCACGGGATTTTTAAGGTCGATGGCCTCCGTGTACCAGTAATTGTCACTCACCTCGTAGTAGCTGTAGCTGGGTGGGTAGTAGAAGCCGCCACCGCCGAAGCCGCCGCCCCAGTACCCGCCGCCGTAACCACCCCCGTAGGGATTGTTGTTGACCACGCCTACGTAGGTGTTGCTGATGATGGAGACATTCAGGCCCAAATCAGGCTTTTCGGTGCGGGCTACCTGCACGTAACCCCGGTTACGGAGGTTCTCGGCGATGCGGGCAATCAGCGCCAAATCGCGCGAGGTGGCCGAGGGGCGGGCGTCCTGCTCGTTGCTCAGAATCGTGACCGAATCGACGATGGCGAAGGTTTTGTACTGGGCAAAATCGACCGCGCTGTCGTGGTTGGTGATGAACACCTGCGAATCGTCGGGGCTGAGGTCATCGACCGGATCGCGGTCGCAGGCCACGAGGCCGACGCTGAGCGTGGTCAGCAACAGCGCGGCGGTTTTTAGAAAGCGGTTTTTAGTAGTTTTCATGGTGAATAAAGAAAATCGGAACGGACTTAGAAACAACCCCGGAGCGGATGGTTTAACGACACAACCACCCGGTTGGTTGCTGGCTTATTTTAAACGAAAAAGTAATGGGTTTTCGTGAACCCTACTTCGCTGTTTTTGCCGCCCGCCGGGCTTCCTCCTCGTCCAGAATCGCGTCTACTTTTTGTTTCTCCAGCGTCGAGGCCTTTGTTTCGTGGGCAGCGTCTGACTGATGATTTCCTGCGCCTTCCTTCGAAAGCGCGAAGGGCAGCATACTCTCCTCCTCGCGGTACGCCTGGGTGGGCGATTGGTTCGGGGGTACCGTTTTCTTGATTTCAGATTCCGGCTTGAGCGGAGTTCCGGCGGCGACGACGTGTTTATTGTCGTCCTGGGGGATGTCGTCGGTGTGTCCACCGTCGCGTCGGTGCGATGCCATGAGTCGATGAAGTTTTAGGGTGAAACTTGCAACGACCCCTAAAAAAATGTTCCCTTTGGGAAATTTTCCCCGAATTAAAAGCCCGCTGAACCCAATCCCCCTGGCGGCGCGTTAGGTCGCCGTCTCCCCTCAACCTTCGTGTATGCTGTCCGATTCTTTCCTGAACGAACTTCTTCAAAAACACCGGCATACCGAGCCGTTTCCGCCCACCTCGCTGGTCGCCCGGCTGATGACCCGCATCGTGCTGACGCTATTTCCCGAACAAACCAAACGTCACTACCAGTCGGTGGACGAGTTGCGGACGGCCTTCGATAAAATAGAGCAGGAGTTGACGGGCATTCTCACGGCCATGCAGGCCCACCTGTCCGAGGATGCCGCCCAGGTTTCCCGTCAATTCATGGAGCACCTACCCGAAATTTACCGCACCCTGAGCACCGACGTGCAGGCCATCCTGCTCGGCGACCCGGCGGCCCGCAGTGCTTACGAGGTCATTCGGGCGTACCCCGGTTTTTACGCCATCACGTTTTACCGGCTGGCCCACGCCCTGCACGAGTTGGAAGTGCCCCTGCTGCCCCGGATGCTCACCGAATACGCCCACTCCAAAACCGGCATCGACATCCACCCCGAAGCCGAAATCGGGGCTTTCTTCTACATCGACCACGGCACGGGCATCGTCATCGGGGCGACGACGGTGATTGGCAATCGCGTGAAAATTTACCAGGGCGTGACGCTCGGTGCGCTGAGCGTGAGTAAGGAAATGGCCTCGCTGAAACGCCACCCCACGGTGGAAGACGACGTAATTATTTACGCCAACGCCACCATCCTCGGCGGCGATACGATCATCGGCCACCACAGCATCGTAGGCGGAAACGTCTGGCTAACGGCGTCCATCCCCCCGTTCACGAAGATTTACCACCGGGAAGAGGCGAAACTGGTTTGAGTGAAAAGGTAAAAGCGGTCCGCCGCGCGGTGGAGAGTGAAAAGTTAGTCAGGCAACTTGCCTCTCAACTTTTCACTCTTTACCGCACGCGGACCGCTTTACCTTTTCACTGAATCAGAATTTTGGACACGACAACTCCTTCCGCCGCTTACGATACGGCGGGTGGCGTTCGGATTCGTAGGGGAATATGTAGGAAAGCGAAATCTCGTGGGAACCGCCGCTCGAAAAGCCCAGCGACGAAATGGTAGCGTCGTAGCTGTAGCCGAAGCTGAAACTCTCCTGCCGGTAGCCCAGCAGGAAAACGGCTGCGTCGTGGTTGTTCAAGCCGCGCTCGTACTGCTTGATGGGAATGCCCCGGTACCAGACCCCGAACGTGAGCGGGGCGTAGGTCAGGTAGGCACCGAGGTCTAATTGGTCGAACTTGCCTTGTTTTTTGTACAAACCTGCGAACGAAATGCTCTTTTCCCGCCCGATTTCATCGCCCAGGTTGTTGCCGAGTTCGTAATCGGCCAGCGGAATTTTGTAGCCGCCCTGCACGCTGATTTTCATCGGCAGCCGGTCGGGTACGGGGCCAAACGCCTGGTCGGGCCGGTTGAGGTGGTGGACCGAAAGCCCCGCCCAGAAACGGTCGGAGTAGACCAACGCACCCGTCGAAAAATCGGCGTAGCGCACCCGGGGGCCGAGGTCGGCCACCGGGTCGAGGGTGGGCGCACCCGTGAAACCAGAATTGGAAAGCTGGTCGCCGAAGGTGAGTTTGAAAAAATCAGCGCTGCGTGTGACGAAGGCCGCCTCAAACCCGACCCGCGCCGACACGTCGGGCGTAATTTTCAATTCGTAGGCGTATTGCAAGGCCGCACTGACCGATTTCAGGTTGCTGAATTGCTGGTCGTTGACCACGAGCAGACCCACGCCGCTGTTGAAGCGGTCGAAGTAGTGGTCGAACGAGGCCATCGAGGTCACGTAGTTGGCGCTTAGGGCGGGCCACTGGTTGCGGTAGTTGAGGATGGCCCGTGGAGCGAGCGCCGACCCGGCGAAGGCCGGATTGAGGTAGAGCGGTGCCGCGTAAAACTGCGACATCTGCGGGTCCTGAGCGGAAGCCAGACCGCCAATCAGAACCAAACACACCAACAGGAAACGTCGTAACATAGGGCGAAGGAGGAGCGGAAATCGCGGGGTTCATTGCCGCGCCGGGCTGGAGGAAGCCGTTTTGCGAAGCCGTGCATACTATTTGCAGGCTACTGTTTCGTTAAGTCAAAGCAAACGCTGTGCCACTTAACCGCAAACGGAACCGGGCAACCGCCGGGCAATTTAACGCGTAATTTTAAACAAAATCCGGGAAAACCGGTGAAAGCAGGCCGTACCCGTTTCAACCTCGCCCCGGCTTCACAGCTAACGTTGCCTTTGACCAAATGAAGATATTCCGCTACTCGTTTTTTCTGGGAATCCTGCTGCTGCTCGGCGGGACGGGCTACGCGCAGACGTCCGGTTTCAGCGTGTCCGGCCGCAAGTGCGTTCCCGAAGGCGATTGCGGTGGCGATTCGACGGTATTCCGGGCCGACACCACCATTCGGGGCGCGCGAAGCTGGCTCTGGAACTTCGGCGACCCGAATTCGGGGGCTGCAAATACCGTTTCCGGGCGCGTCGTTCGGCACTTTTACGGCCAGCCCAACACCTACTCCGTTACGCTCACCGTGGGGCGCACGGGCAACCGGCCCGATACGCTCATCACCAAATCCGTTCAAATCAACGCCCTGCCGCCGAGCTTCGAGTTTTTCGGCGGGAAAGAAGATACGCTGATTTGCCCCCAGCAAAGCATCAAGCTCGATCCCTACGAAGGCCGGACGGCTCCGACGGGCGTGTCGTATTCGTGGTATCCAACGGGTGACACGACGCAGACCATCATGGCCGACAAAGCCAAGTGCTACTCGGTCGAGGTGAAAGACACGCTCACGGGCTGCTTCGTGACCGACCGCATCAACGTGAAGATTTGCGGGCAAAACGACCAGCAGCAAGCCGCCAAGTGGTATTTCGGGGCCAACGCCGGGGTGTCGTTTGAAGGCGGTCAGGCCTCGGCCATCGGCGATGGAAAGGTCAACACACCCGAAGGCGTTTCCTCCATTTCCAACAAACAGGGCGAACTGCTCTTCTACACCGACGGCATCAGCGTGTTCGACAAAGACGGCAACCGCATCCGCTGGCGCAATCCCGCCGACTCGGTTCTCGCGGGTGGTAAACTCGCCGGCAGCGCGAGTTCGACCCAGTCGGCGCTCATCGTGCCCCAACCCGAATGCCGGGGTTGCGAAACGATTTACTACGTATTCACCACCAACGACGTCACCAAGCAACTCAGCTACACGATCATCGACATGCGGGGCAACCGGGGCAAGGGTGAAATCGTGGAAGCCAACGTCCCCCTGCACGGTGGCAGCACCGAGCGTGTGACGTCAGTGCAGAATCCGACCGACTCGACGTACTGGGTCGTCACGCGCGACACGGCTTCCAACAACTACCGGTTTTACCGGGTTACGAAAGCGGGAGTCGTGGAGGCCGGTCCCGCTCGTCCCCTCGGTACGCCCAACCTGACCAATCCGCAGAGCGAAGGCTACCTGAAATTTTCGAACGACGGGAAAAAACTGGCGATCGTGATTCCGGGGCCACCCCGCAATTTCGTGGAGGTGTACGACTTCAACGACTCCACCGGAGCAACGAGCAATAAAGTCACCATCGACCTCGGTCCTTCGCCGCCGAGGGCCTACGGGGTGGAGTTTTCGCCCGATGGCACGAATATGTTCGTGTCGCTGACGGGCGACAGCGCGGGCACGGTGGCTTCGCAAATCGTGCGGTACAACGTCGGAAGAATGGATTCGACGGCCATCGCGCGGACCAAAGTCACCGTCGACAGCACGAAAGGGGTGCGCTACGGGGCGTTGCAGTACGCGCCCGACGGGAAGATTTACCTGGCCATTGAAAACAGCGGCTCGCTGGGGGTCATCAACAACCCCGACAGCACGACGGTCGTGGGCATCGACTTCGTTCGCGACGGGCTTGATCTCGACGGCAAGCGGAGTTTACTCGGTTTGCCCAACTTCGTGCAAAGCATCATCCAGCCCCCCTCCGGGCCGGGCATCAGCTACTCGGATACCTGCTTTGGCACGCCAACCGAGTTTCAGAGCGGCCCGATTTGCGAACCGCGCAAGGATACCTACCAATGGGATTTTGGCGACGGCAGCACCGGCACCATGCAGCAGGAATCGCACCTGTACGCTAGGCCGGGCACCTACACCGTGAAATTGCGGCAATTCAACGACTGCAAGGACACGACGATGACGGCCCAGGTCACGATTAAAGCCTCGCCAAAAATCGACCTCGGCCCCGACGTGCAAGCCTGCCGACCGAGCGTTACGCTCGACGTAGGTCCGGCGGCAAAGGATACGTCTTTTCGGTACCTCTGGATTAGAAACGGGGTGACGATATCGACGAGCGGGCCAACCCTTTCGGCGGACAGCACGGGTGAGTACGTGGTTTCCGTCTCCAACGGCGACTGTGAAGACCTCGACACAATTCGAGTCACGCTCACCCGGCCCCGACAACTCAACCTGGGGGCAGATACCGTGCTGTGCGGGGGCCAGCAGGTGACGATCCAGGCGAGGCCTAATCAGGCCCCCGGAGCCACTTACCAGTGGACTCGGGGTACCACGCCCCTGGCCACTACGCCCTCGCTGACCATCGGTCAACCAGGAACGTATATTTTGACCGTTACGGATGCTACCAACGGGGCAAATCAGCAGTGCGTCAATAGCGACACGGTAGTGGTGGGCACGGGCACTAAGCCCACAGTGCGGGTTAATTTGCGTAACGCTAGTGGATGCCAAACCAACGACGGCAGCATCGATGCGTTCGACATCAACGTCTCTCCCGCGCAGGGCGTATTGTTTTCCTGGTTTAAAAACGGCGCTCCCCTGCCCGGTCCGAGTAACCCCCGCATCACCAACCTAAGCATTGGTTCGTACCGGCTTGTGGTGGTGGGCCTCAACGCCGCCGCAGTGCAAATCACGTGTACGCTCGACACGACGTTTACCATCAACGCCCAAAACCCGGACGTGCAGGTCGCGCAAGACCGCATCGTGAACCCCACCTGCCTCGCGCCGGCCAGCGGCAGCATTACCCTGCGCCCGGTGCGGGGAACACCCACTACCTACGTGTGGCGCAACGCCGCCGGGGTGCAAATTCCCGCCGCGACCGGTCCGACGCTGACCAACGTAGCGGCCGGCACGTACAGCGTGGAAGTGAGCGATGCCGCCGGGTGTAAATTCACCTTGCCCAACCTGCTCGTGCGTCAGGCTCCTTCCAAACTCGTGGAATTGGGTCCCGATACCACCCGCTGCACCGGAGCGCCCATCAGCCTCGACGCGGGCACCCTCGGCGATACCTACCGCTGGAGCACCGGGGCGACCACCCGCACCGTCGCCGTAACCGCCACGGGCCGTTACATCGTCACCGTGACCGATTCGCGCACGGGTTGCCAGTCGGCGGATACCGTGCAGGTGACATTCAACCCGCAGCCGGTAGCCAACGTCGGCCCGGCGGTTTCGTACTGCGCCAGCGCCGCGCCGATTCAACTCACGGCGACCCCCGCCGGGGGCGCCTGGACGGGCAGCGGCGTCACGCCCACCGGGCTGTTCCGACCTGATCAGGCCACCTCCGGGCCGGTCACGCTGACCTACGCCGTGAACCAAACGGGTTGCGCGGCCCAAGCCAACAAAATCATCACTGTGCTGCCCGTGCCCATCGCCGACCTCGGCCCGGACCGCTCGTTTTGCACCGGTTCGACGCAGACCCTGAGCATTCCCGAATCACCGGGAGCCACGTACCGCTGGTCGACGGGCGAAACCACGTCATCCATCGTGCCGAAACAATCGGGTGCGTTCAGTGTGTCGGTATCGCTCGGCACCTGTCGCGATGCGGATACCGTGACCATCCGGGTGCTGCCCGGCCCGATTTTGAGCGTACGAAAAGAAGTGCCTCTGTGCGGTATTGACCGCGATACCGTCACCCTCGACGCGGGTGGATTGGCCGGCTATACCTACCGCTGGAACCCGGGCGGGCAGACCACCCGGCGCATTCTGGTGAGCCAAACGGGCAGCTACACGGTGCGGGCCACCACGGTGGACGGCTGCGCTGAGGAGGTGCCGGTGAATGTGTTCGACGAATGCGATCCGCGCATCATCGTACCCGATATTTTCACGCCCAACGGTGACGCCAAAAACGACGATCTCCAGGTGTTCGTGGCCCACATCAGCGAGTACGAACTCCGGATTTACAACCGCTGGGGCGAGATGGTGTTCCGCACCAACGACATCAACGAAAAGTGGGACGGCAGTTACAAGGGCGCACAATACCCCACGCAGAGCTACGCCTGGGTGGTCGCCTACCGGGCGGCGTACTTCCCCGAACGGGGCATCGAATACAAGCGCGGGGCGGTGATGGTGGTGAGGTGAAAAACGAGGAGAGGACTGCCAGCCGTCGAGGGCCTGTGCGTGGAGCGGCTGGCAGTCCGGGGCCGGAACTGCCGAAAAAGCAGAAGCCCCAAAAAGTAGTTTCCCGCTAATTTTTCAATAAAATCTCCAGGCTCCGCAAGGCTCGCCCGCTCTCCAGCGACTCACGGGCGGCGGCCACCGCTTCCAATAGCGAAAGCGCCGGGTTGGCCGCGTGCAGCGCCAGGGCGGCGTTGGCCAGCACGGCGTTGGTTTGAGAAAGAGTTCCCTCATTTTTTAAAATCGAAACCAGCATTCGCGCCGATTCGTCGAGTGAAGCGCCGCCCGTCAGGCTTTCGGGCAAGAGGATTTCAAAGCCAAACACGTCCGGCGCGTGCGTGCCCGAGCCGCTGCCGTTGAGCAGTAAAAATTTCCCCGTCAGCGACACCTCGTCGTAGCCGTCGAGGGAATGCACCACGGCGAAACGTCCCCCGGCTTTTCCCAACACCCCCGCGTAGAGTTCGGCCACCGCCAGGCTGTACACGCCCGAAAGTTGCGTGCGCACCCGCGCCGGGTTGAGCAGCGGGCCGAGCAGGTTGAAAAACGTTTTGAATCCCAGTTCTTTCCGCACCGGCCCCACGTGCCGCATGGCCGGGTGAAACAGCGGCGCGTGGAGGTAGGTGATGCCCGCCGTTTCGAGTTGGCGGCGTAAGGTTTCGTAATCGTTCGTGAAGCGGTAGCCGAGGTATTCCAGCACCGTCGAGGAACCCACCGGTGAGGAAACGCCGTGGTTCCCATGCTTGGCGACGGGCTGCCCGGCCCCGGCCACGACGAAAGCTGCCGTGGTGGAAATGTTGAAGGTATGCTTGCCGTCGCCGCCGGTGCCGCAGACGTCCATCGGGTCAAGGTCGCTGAAATCCACGGTCAGGGCCAGGTCGAGCATGGCTTCGCGGAAGCCGTCGAGTTCATCCACCGTGATGCCCTTCATCGCGTAGGCGGTCAGGAAAGCCGCCGTTTGGGCCGAGTTTACTTCGCCCCGCCCGATGCGGCTGAGTGCCTCTCGGGCCTGGGCTTGGGTAAGGGGCTGGTTTTGGAGGAGCTGGGGAAGGAAGTCGTTCATCAAAATCAAAGGACGGTGCGCATCGGAATCACCGTCAGGTTGGGAATATGCTGAAAATCCGCCTCGTTGTTGGTCAGCAGCGGTTCGTCGTGAAGCAGGCAGGTAGCGGCGATGATGGCGTCGCCGAGGGACATTTTGCGTTGCTGGCGGAGGAGGGTGGCTTCGCGGAGTACAGTTTCTTCAACGGCGAACAGGAGTGTATGGTCGAAAAAACCTTCCAACCTAACCTTATCGAGTGGGTCAAGTAAGTGGTAACCTAGCACTTCTACCCGGCTGATGGCCGAAACAAAAGCGTTTGGGCGTTGCCGGTCTACGTAGGCACGAAGTTTCGTGTACTGTGGGTCAACGTAGTAGATGACAATGTTGCTGTCGAGTATCATTCTTCGCGTCCGTGCAGCGGTTTATCTTTTCGAATCTCCCGTTGCCAGGCAGAGGGGTCAGGAATGGATTTAATTCCACCGCTTGCCACGATGGCATTCAGCGCAGCAAATGCCCGCTCTGGGTCAGGTTTACGCGCTGACTCCGTGTCCAGCACTTTTCCTTGCAGATGTCGCACCAGGGTCAGTACAACTTCCATGTCATTTTCGGGCAATTCGATGGTCGCTCGGCTCATGGTGTTTTCATTTTCCCAAAAGTACGCAATCAATTCCGCAACCAGTTCACCAGCAATTCCTTCCCGTACTCGGTCAGATACGCTTCGGGGTGGAACTGCACCCCGCGCACGTCGTAGCGGGTGTGGGCCTCGGCCATCACGTAGCCCTGCTCATCGACGGCGGTGATTTTCAACTCGGGGGGCATCGTTTCGGGTACGACCGTCCAGGAGTGGTAGCGGCAGACTTCGAGCGTGGCGGGCAGGCCGCGAAACAGGCGCTCGTTGGGGTCGGTGACGAGGCATTTGGTGGTGACACCGTGGAGCACGTCGCCCATGTTGAGCAAGGTCGCGCCGAAGGCTTCGCCGATGGCCTGGTGGCCGAGGCACACGCCGAGGATGGATTTCGTGGGGGCGTATTCCCGAATCACGTCGAGCAGAATGCCCGCTTCTTCGGGAATGCCGGGGCCGGGCGAGAGCAGGATTTTGTCGTAGCTGCCGACGGCCTCCAGCGTGATTTTGTCGTTGCGAAACACCTCCACCGTCTGCCCCAGTTCGCGGAGCAGGTACACGAGGTTGTAGGTGAAGGAATCGTAGTTGTCGAGGACGAGGATTTTTGACCGCTGATTCATGGGATTACGCTGATTTACAGGCTACGTAAGTCGGTGTCGTCTTTGTTGCTTTTACCAATGTTGCATTTTTTGCAAAGAGTTTGAAGGTTTTTGATTTCATCTTTTCCTCCCTTCGAACGCGGCAAAATGTGATCTACCTCCAGAGTCACTCCGTCTTTTGCTTTTCGTCCACAACTGCAACAAGTCCAGTGGTCGCGAGCTAACACTTGCCACCATAGACCAGGTCGAACAAATCTATAATTGTCTAAAACTGGAATAGTAATTTTGGCAACATCTGCTTCATCCGATTCAATGGCTTCTTCCGTTTGCTCTTTGTTCAGCCAATCCATAAAAACTTTTAATCGGGTTTCCAAAAAAGTATCATTGCCCTCTGCAATGTCAAAACATAATTCCAGTATAGGGTAAAGTACAAGAAAGGAGACAACTAATTCCTCAAGTCCTGAGGTGATATCAACCGGAAAATAATAATGAGATGATTTCAAATCGAATTCATCAAGATTATTCATTAACTTATTGAAAGTTACCAAATTATCCGAAAAGGTATTGTGGGCAATGTGAAAAAGAGAAAACAAAGTTTGGATTGTATCAGAGTTTTCTTCTAACGCTCTCTTAATTTTTAGTACGTAATTCTTCTCAACAGCGTATTTAAATGGCAGCAATCGAACAAAAATTTTACCGTTAGGCAGGACTTCAAAAGATAATTCAGATGGGTGAAATACGTAAGGTTTACCTTGAGAATTCAATACTTTTAATGTTTTTGATGCAGCTCGTTTTCCTCCAATTCCAATTTTGACTACACCGAAGTAAGAATTGTTCTTGGCATTTTTGCGGTGAGATGGCGTGTAATTAAAAGTGAATTTATCATGCGGATTTATCGCATACACTTCGGTTACTATTTCTAAGCTTTTATCTATCAATCTTTTCAGACGAGGAAAGAAATAGTTTTGCAACGTGTCAAGTTTAGTTTTAACATCAGGAATTTTAAAAATCTCAAGGTCGCGTTTTTCAAAGATAATTTCTTCAGAGGGTTGCATTTTGAGTAAGTTTAGAATAGGCTATTAGATTTTTCACACCGTCTCCGCCACCTCCATCGCCTTCCTTAACGCCGCCAGTTTATTCCCCACCTCGGCCATTTCGCTCTCCACGTCCGATTTCGCCACCACGCCCATGCCGGCCTGGTAAAACAGCGTGTTGCCCTTGCTCAGAAACGTGCGGATGGCGATGGCATGATTGAAGTCGCCGTTGAAGCGGAGCAGGCCGATGGCCCCGCCGTAAATGTGCCGGTTGGTGGTTTCATAGCGGTCGATGAGCGTCATGGCCATGTGCTTGGGTGCCCCCGAAAGCGTGCCCGCCGGGAAGGTGTCGGCCACGAGTTGGAGCGGGTTGGTGCCGGGCGTCATTTTGCCCGTCACTTTCGAGACGAGGTGGATGACGTGGCTGTAAAACTGCACTTCCTTGAAGGTCTCCACCCGCACCACGTCGCTGCTGCGGCTGAGGTCGTTGCGGGCCAAATCGACCAGCATCACGTGTTCGGCGCTTTCCTTGGGGTCGGCCAGGAGTTGGCGGGCCAGTTCGGCATCGCGCTCGTCGTCGCCGCTGCGCCGGAAGGTGCCCGCGATGGGGTGAATTTCGGCCTGGCCTTTTTCAATCAAAATCTGCTTTTCGGGCGAAGAACCAAAAATGTGGTACGCGCCGAAATCAAAGTAAAACAGGTACGGCGAGGGGTTGATGGAGCGCAGCGTGCGGTACACCTGAAAATCGTCGCCCTCGAACTTTCGGGCAAACCGCCGGGACGGCACGATTTGAAACACGTCGCCGCGCAGGCAGTGGGCGATGCAGTGGTTGATGGTTTCCCGCATCTGCGCGTCGCTCACGTTCGAGGTTTCCTCGCCCGTCATCCGAAAACTCTTCGTCGTCGTTTTCGGCGAACGGGCCAGCATTTCAAGCATTTCGAGGCTCATACCGAGGCGGCTGGGCCGGGTGGCCGCGCCATCGGCCCCGGTGTAGACGTGTTCGAAAAAGTGGACTTCGTTGCGGAAGTGGTTGAACACCATCACGAAGCGGTACGCGAAATACACGACCGAGGGAATCGACGTTTCCTCGTTTTTCGGCTGAATTTCCACGTCCTCGAAATACTCGACGGCATCGTAGCTCAGGTGGCCGAAGAGGGCGTTGGTCGGGAAGGGAAAGTCGGATTTCGGTTCCTCGAACCGCCCGGCGAAGGCTTGCAGGGCACCCACGGCATCGCGTCTTTTTTCCAGGCGAAACTGTTCCTTCGTCCCGTCGGGGAAGGTCTGCGTGACCACGTCGTCGTCGAGAATAAAACTACCCACCGGGTCGCAGGCGATGAAACTCAGGCTGTTCTGGCTGGCGTGGTAGTCGGCGCTTTCGAGCAGCACCGTGTTGGGCAGCTTGTCGCGCAGTTGGAGGTACACGCCCACGGGGGTGAGCAGGTCGGCCAGGAGGCGGCGGTGGGTGGTGGTGATGCGGAAGATACTGGATGCTGGATGCTGGGTCATTGGCTTAAAAATTAGCACGGGCGGTAGGAGTCGAACCCACGACAGACGGTGTTGGAGACCGTTACTCTACCAACTGAGCTACACCCGCGAATGCAAAAAAGCCCCGCTGTTCGGCTGAACAGCGGGGCTTTCGGCAAGAATATAAATTCAGGCAAAAGGCAAAACGGGGCTGTTCAACTGAGGAATTTCAGTTGCCACCACCAGCCGTTTGCGAATTGCGTTCTGTTCATGTTGAAAAACTTACGGGGCAAACTTAGAAACAAATGAGGCAAACGGCCAAAACCGGGCCTAATTTTTTTAGGTTTACGCCCCAAATGCCGCGTTTCATGTTCCGACTTTTCTGCCTCCTGGGCCTGAGTTTTCTTCTCTTTTCCTGCACCAAACAACCCGACCTGGTGGGCTTCGACCTTCCCCGCTGGCGCGGCGACCGGGGCGGTTGCCGGGGACAGCGACTGGCGCAAGCCGAACCGTTCAAAGCCTTGCGCGGGGAGTTAAAGGGCGTTTCGGCCAACGATTTTGCCGACCTGTTCGGTCGCCCCGACATCAACCAACTCGCCGATCGCAACCAGAAGTATTACGTTTATTTCCTCGAACCCGGCCCGCACTGCCAGGATGTTAAACAACCCTCGGAAGCCCGTTCGGTGGCGATTCGGTTTAGTGCCATCGGGCTGGCTACGGAGATTACTTTTCAACGCGGAGAACCGTAGCGAAACCCTGTCAGCGGTCGTAGACCCTGACAGCGGTTGAGCGGCGCCCGTCTCCCCCAACACCTCAAGCCCAACCGCTGTCAGGGTCTACGACCGCTGACAGGGTTTACCCCAACTCATGCAACTCCACTTCCACGGCGCGGCGCGCCAAGTCACCGGCAGCAAGCACCTCGTCAGCACCCAGGGCGGCACCCGCGTGTTGCTCGACTGCGGGCTTTTTCAGGGCATCAACACCGACGCGTTGAACCAGAATTTCGGTTTCGACCCGTCAGAAGTGGACGTGCTCGTGCTCAGCCACGCCCACATCGACCACTCCGGGTTGATTCCCCGGCTCGTGGCGCAGGGTTTCGGCGGGCCGATTTACTGCACCCCCGCCACGCTCGATTTGTGCCAGCTTTTGCTCGGCGACAGCGCCCGGATTCAGGAAACCGACCTGGAGCGCGTGAACCGCCGCCGGGTGAAACGCGGCGAGGCGGCGCTTGAAAGTCTGTACTCGGCGGACGACGTGGCGGCGGCGTTGCGCTTGTTCAAACCCATTCCTTACCACGAAGAAACCCGCATCGCCCCCGACGTGCGCGTGCGTTTCACCGACACGGGCCACATCCTGGGCAGTGCGGCGGTATCGCTGGTGGTGGAAGAAGATGGGACGGAAAAACGCCTTTTTTTCAGCGGCGACATCGGGCGGCCCCACGACAAAATCCTCCGCGCACCGGAGCCGTTTCCGCAGGCGGATTTCATCATTTGCGAATCCACCTACGGCGACCGGCTACACCCCGCCGAGGCCGATGTGAAGGCGGGGTTGCTGAACGTAGTTCGGGAAACCTGCGTGGAAAAAGGCGGGAAAATCATCATCCCGGCCTTCAGCATCGACCGCACCCAGGAGTTGGTGTACGCCCTCGACCAGCTCTCGAGCGAAGGGCTGCTGCCGCGCCTGCCGGTGTACGTGGACAGCCCGCTGTCGGTCAATGCCACCCGCGTGATGA
This sequence comes from uncultured Cytophagales bacterium, assembly GCA_964244295.1. GTDB lineage: Bacteria > Bacteroidota > Bacteroidia > Cytophagales > Spirosomataceae > JAJAZB01. The sequence goes on along the minus strand of CAXTIG010000003.1, from coordinate 197,274 downwards.
ACCAGCACCCGGAGGATTTCAACCCCGACATCCGCGCCTACATCGCCCACGACGGCAACGCCTTCGATTTTCCGAACCTGCACTACGTGTCGGACGTGACCGAATCGAAGGCCATCAACGGGCTGCGCGGCCCGGCCATTATCATCTCGGCCTCGGGCATGGCCGAGGCGGGGCGCATCAAGCACCACATTAAAAACAACGTCGAGCATGCCCGGAACACGATTCTGCTCGTGGGCTACGCCACGCCCAGTTCCCTAGCCGGAGCGCTCAAGCGCGGCGACCGGGAGGTGACCATTTTCGGGGAACGATTTCAGGTAAAAGCCCGCGTGGCAGTCATGGACTCGTTTTCGGCCCACGGTGATTACCAGGAAATGATGGATTTTCTGGATTGCCAGGAAAAAGCGAAGGTGAAGCGCCTCTTCCTCGTCCACGGGGATTACGACGTGCAGCAGGCCTTTCGGGAGCGCTTGCTGGCCGACGGCTGGCCGAGCGTGGAGATTCCGTCGCAGGGTGGTAACTACGAACTTTAGTTCGTAGCTCCGACTCGTATCCTGACCGCAGGCGCTACGAACTTTAGTTCGTAGTTACCCGCAAAAGTTTTAAAAACTGCTTGGAAAAAGGGGGGCGGGCCGATTACATTTGCCCTCCCAAAGTGCTGCCGAAGTGGTGAAACTGGTAGACACGCACGTTTCAGGGGCGTGTGCCTTCACGGGCATGCGAGTTCGAGTCTCGCCTTCGGCACGCAAAAGCCCGCTCCACCGAGCGGGCTTTTTGTTTTTTGCCTACTGATAAACTGCTACTGCCCACTCCTCAATTCCCCCCCAACAAAATCTTATTGGTCACGTCCTGGTCGATGGTGATGTAGCCGGGGTAGTTGATTTGCTTGTTGCCCAGGGCCAGCGTGGGTTTGATTTTGATGGTCACGCGGGTGGCCTTCGCGTCCTGCGCACCGGCTAGGTTGCGTACCAGGTCCACGAACGAATCACGGGTTTTCTCGTCGGTGATCAACTGGTACGCGTTCGTACTCAGGCGGATGGGCACGGTCGTGCGCCCGCCGCCGGGGGCTACTTCGATGCGCTGGTTGAGGAAGCCGTTGGCGAGTTCATTGCCTTTCAGCAGCACCCGGTATTCGAGTTGGTTCAGGCCCGCCAGCCGGTTGGTTGGGTTGGTGATGCCCAGGTTGATGCGCACGTCGAGCGGGACGTTTTTGCGCAGCAGCGCCAGGCCGAGTTGGGGATATTTGATCAAATCCGTCGGGCCGCTCAGGTCGCGGAGTTGGCGCACGTCAATGCCCGCGAGGTAGATGCTGTCGGCGGAGGAAATGGCGTAGGTGCAGTCGCCGAGGGTCTTCGCCTCGGTGATTTGGCGGTTGACACCGCAGTGGGTGAAGAACAAGCCGGTGGCGGCAGTCAGGAACAAAGCCAGTTTTTTCATGCGATGCAAATAGCAGTTTTTTGAAAGTAAACGACCGGAGTGGCAAAAAAAAGGTATGCCCTTGAGGTAGAAGCAAGGCGGCCCAGATTCGGGTCACTCCTGAGCCTCTGATTCAGAACGCGTAAACGAGTCCCTGATTTATTTAAAAAATAGTTTTTGAAACCGCGCTTCCATAAACCCCGTAGGTGTTTTTAAGCCAGTCATCGCTTCTTCAGGGCACTGTCCTTTCTTTCGTCCGACTGGATTGCTCCCACACCCCCGGATTTATTTATCAACTTTTTAAAAACTGGTTTTCTTCATGAACCGCTTTTCAACTGACAAACTCGCGGAACGTCCTTCGGATGAAGGCCTCTTCCGCCGCTCGCTGACCACTCCCATGCAACGGCGCAATTTCCTTCGCGTAGCGGGTGCTTCCGCCGCCGCCTCGGCCCTGCTCGTGACGGTCGCCTGCAAAGACGACGACACGACCACGCCGGGTGGTGGAACGGGTGCCGCTGTCAACCTCGGTACCAACGACATCGGCATTCTTAATTACGCCTACGCCCTCGAACAACTCGAAGCGGCCTTCTACATTCAGGTCATCACGACCCCCTATTCGGGCATCACCGCCGCCGAAACCGCCCTGCTCACCGACATCCGCGACCACGAAGTGGCCCACCGCGAATTTTTCAAAGCGGCCCTGGGAGCCAACGCCATCGCCGGGTTGACGCCCAATTTTTCGTCCATCAACTTCGCCGACCGTGCCAGTGTACTCGGAGCCGCCAAAGCGTTTGAAGACTTGGGCGTGCAGGCGTACAACGGAGCGGGGTCGCTTATCAAAGACGCTGGGTACCTGACCCTGGCCGGAAAAATCGTCTCGGTCGAAGCCCGTCACGCGGCCTACATCCGCGATTTGATCAGCAACGGTTCCTTCGCCGACAACACCGTCATCGACAACAACGGGCTGGATATGTCGAAAACTCCCGCTGCCGTACTGGCCATTGCGGGCACGTTTGTCACCAACCCCATCGACTTCAGCGGTCTGCCGAAATGACCCGTTTCGTTCACTTTTTCAACGCATTCAACCAATGAACATCCTTCATCTATTTGGCGAAATCGAAAAGCAGGACCCTGAGCTGTTCGAACGCTTCGACACCCGCCGGGCCATCATGCGGCAGTTTGGCAACCTGGGTAAAAAACTGACCGCCGCCGCCGTTCCCCTCGCGCTGGGCAGTATGTTTCAAAAAGCCTACGGCCAAACGCCCGCTGCGGTGCTCGATGTGCTCAATTTCGCCCTCACGCTCGAATACCTCGAAGCCGAGTTTTATACGACGGCCCTCAGCCGACCGGCTCTGATCACCGATGCCGCCGCGAAAGCCGCCATCCAGACCATCAGCACCCACGAAACGCAGCACGTGGCGTTCCTGCGTTCGGCCATCACTACGGCGGGTGGTACGCCGGTAGCCAAGCCGACGTTCGATTTTTCGGGCGGTAGCGGCAGCGGTGCCGGGCCGTTTAAGGATGCCTTCACCAGCTACGAACTGTTCCTGGCCGTGGCCCAGACCCTCGAAGACACCGGCGTGCGGGCCTACAAGGGCCAGGCTCCGGCCTTGCTCGGAACGGGCGGCGTGCTGACGGCGGCGCTCAACATCCACTCGGTCGAAGCCCGCCACGCTTCGCACGTCCGGCAGATGCGCCGCGCTGCTAATTTTTCGATGACGGTGAAACCTTGGATCACGGGGGGCGATCCGGCCTTGGGCGCTGCCAACAGTTTGGTTGCGGCCAACTACGCCGGGGAAGATGCCGTTATCCAGGGTAGCGTGAATGGCATGGGCGGGGTGGACATCACTAAACTGAACGGCGTCAGCGGTATGGTTTCGGCTAATGCCGCTACTGAATCGTTCGACGAACCCCTCAGCAAAGCCGCTGTGCTGGCCATCGTAGGGCCTTTCATCAAGCCGTAATCGGTTTTTAAACCACCTCCTGGTCAACGCGGCGGGGTCTCCAATCGATCGGAGATCCCGCCGCGTTGACGTTTTGGGGCAAAAAAAAACGCCATGCCTTCGCAATCACAACGGCATGTTTTGCAACTTGCAAGGGTAAATCCGTCACTATCCGCTGATGGCATGTATTTTTTCAGGGCAAACCGGATGCCTCGCACCGGTGTCCAATCTCGATTCGATCAACCAACCTCCATATTCTGTATCGTATGAAACGTACTTCGAGTAGCGAGCCGCAAGTCCACCCGATGCACCGCCGTCACTTTTTGCGGGTTGCGGGCGCTTCGGTGGCCGTCACGTCGGTAGCCGTGCTGGCCGCCTGCGACAAAGACACCCTGGACGACAACCAGCCCCCCGCCAACCTGGGCGTGAACCTCGGCGCGGGCGACATCGGCATTCTCAACTACGCCTACGCCCTGGAGCAACTCGAAGCCGCGTTTTACACCCAGGTCATCCTGACGCCCTACGCCGGCATCGCCCCCGGCGAACTGGCACTGCTGACCGACATCCGCGATCACGAAATTACTCACCGCGAATTTTTCCGGCTCGCCCTCGGCCCCAACGCCATCGCCAACCTCGAACCCAACTTCGGAACCATCAACTTCAGCGACCGGGCCAGCGTACTCGGAGCCGCCAAGACCTTCGAAGATCTGGGCGTACAGGCTTACAACGGGGCCGGTAAACTCATTGCCGATCCGGCTTACCTGACCATCGCCGGAAAAATTGTTTCGGTCGAAGCCCGCCACGCGGCTTACATCCGCGAACTGCTCAGCGCCGGGTCATTTGCCGACGCCACCATTCTCGATGCCAACGGGCTGGACATGGCCAAAACGCCCACCCAGGTGCTCACCGCCGCCGCGCCCTTCGTGAAAACCAGAATCGACTTCAGTTCCCTGCCGCAATAAAAAAGTGCTTGGTGTGAGAGTTTGAGGGTTTGAACGGTTTTTCAAAAAGCTTCAACCCCTCGGTCAACTCAACCCTTCAACTTTCCAACTCCTTCGTATCGCCATGAACGTTCTCCACATACTCGACCTCATCCAGCAGGAAGATCCTGAAATCTACGAGCGTCTCGACACCCGCCGGGCAGCCATGCGCCAGTTTGCCAATGTCGGGAAAAAACTCGCGGTGGCCGCCGTGCCGGTGGCCCTCGGCTCGATGCTCAACAAAGCCTACGGGCAGACCCCCGCCGCAACCCTGCTCGGAATTCTCAATTTCGCCCTCACGCTCGAATACCTCGAAGCCGAGTTTTACGCCACCGCCCTGGCCGCTCCCGGTCTGATTCCGGCGGGACCGGTGCGCAACGGCATCACCACCATTGCCGCCCACGAGGCGGCCCACGTGAAGTTCCTGGCCGGGGCCATCACCGGGGCGGGTGCCACCCCGGTCGCCAAGCCCAAGTTCGACTTCAGTGCCAACGGCGGGAGCAACACCCCCGGCCCCCTTGCGGCGGTGTTTACCGATTACCCCACGTTTCTGGTCGTGGCGCAAGCCCTCGAAGACACCGGCGTGCGGGCCTACAAAGGCCAGGCGGGTTTTCTGGTGAAAGGAGGCGACGTCCTCACGGCGGCGCTCAACATTCACTCGGTCGAAGCCCGCCATGCCTCGTACATCCGGCAGGTGCGCCGGGCGCAGGGAGCCAACATCAAGCCCTGGATTACGGGCGACGACCCCGCCGCCGGTGCCGCCAATCCGCTCATTTCGACCAATTACAAAGGCGAAGGGGCGACCAAACAAGCCGGCATTGAACTGGATAACCTCCAGATTCCGGTCATTACCGGCCCCAACGAAACCCGGCCCGTCCTCAACCCCCGTGCCGTTTCGGAAGCCTTCGATGAGCCACTCACCAAAGAAGAAGTGTTGTTTATCGTTGGGCCGTTTATTGTCCGATAAACGCTTTTCAGGTCACAAAAAAAGCTCTGGTCAATGCTGACCGGAGCTTTTTTTGTGACCTGAAAAGCAACTTGGAGCGCCTATACCTTCCGTCGCTAATCCTTTCATTTTCGCAGCATTAGGCGAATAGGCGATAAAAAAATCGGGTCGTTATTAACCAACCCCGATTAACATACCGGGTAAAAATTCCACACCGAACGTCCATTTTATATCTCAAGGACGTTGGCACGGGCTTGGAGGTAAAGGTGCCCTAACCGACACCGAAAAGCCGTTGAAAACGGGTTTATCCATCATCACTTCATCAACTAAAACTTTATTGAATCGTGAAAAATTTCTCACCTCCGTTCTCCGCCCGGCCGGGCATCCCATTTGAGCAAGCCCGGACGCAAGCCCGCCGCTTTTTTCGTCCTCTGCTAGTGGCCGGGGCCTTCTTCGCCCTGCTGACCCTGGCGGCGTGCAGCAAAGATGACGACGATGACCTCCAACCCACCGGTACCAAACCCGACTGGGGCACGACCATCACCGACCGGATGCAGGTCGTCATCGAACAGTTTCAGGCCTTCGGAACTCCGCCCCTCCCCACTTTAGCGCCCGCCCAGGCCCGGATGACGCCTTCGGTAACGGATGCCGTCAAAACCCTGTTGGCCAATGGTTAAGCAACTGAATCGGCAGCGCGGGGGTAAAACTTCGGTAACGGATGCCGTCAAAACCCTGTTGGCCAAAAATGGCCGGGAGCCCAGCGAGCCAAACCTGGCCATTACCCAGCGGGTCATTCCCGGCCCGGCCCCGCAGGGCATTCTGCTGCGCATTTACACCCCCCAGGGCCGGAGCGGTGCCTTGCCGGTGATCGTGTACTACCACGGCGGTGGCTGGGTGATTGCGGGCCTGAATACCTACGAGCCTTCGGCGAAAGCACTGGCCGACAAAGCCGGGGCCATCGTGGTGTCGGTGGACTACCGCCAAGCCCCCGAATTTAAGTTTCCCGCTGCCCACGAAGACGCCTACGCCGCCTACAAATGGGTGAAGGAAAACGCCTCGACCCTCAACGGTGACCCGGCCAAAGTGGCCGTAGCGGGCGAAAGCGCCGGGGGCAACATGGCCGCCGCCGTGTGCATCCTGGCCCGCGAGCGGGGTTTGGCCCTTCCCATTCACCAACTGCTGGTATACCCCGTGGCCAACAACGACCTCAACACGGCTTCCTACAACCAGTACGCCAACGCTGTTCCGCTCAACCGCCCCCTCGTCGTGTGGTTCGTGGACAAGTATTTCAACAGCCCCGCCGACTGCGACAACCGCCTGATTTCGCTCGTGGACGTGGCCGACCTGACGGGCCTGCCTTCGGCCACCATTATCGGGGCCGAAATCGACCCGCTTCAGACGGAAGGCAAGCAATTGGCCGACCGATTCCAGCAGGCGGGTGTGGCGGTGACGTACCAGCTTTACACGGGCGTCACTCACGAATTTTTCGGTACGCACGACCTCGTGCCTGAAGCCGGGCAAGCCCAGGATTTGGCTGCGACGGAGTTGAAAAAAGCGTTTGGGACGGGGAATTGATAACCTTGTTCTTTCGAGAAAAAGCCCACCCTGAGAAGTCAGGGTGGGCTTTTTAATGAAGTTGCGGTGGGCAAAAAAATTTGGTTCACAACAGTCCTTCCGGCTCTCGACGGGTGTCCCGCAGGTTGACGATGAAAATCAGATCCTGGGCAACCGAATAAAAAAGCGCCGTGTGTGGCCTGACCAAAATCTGTCGAATGGAAGGTAGTGCCGACAAGGCTTTCCCGGAACGAGGCGACTGGCAAATCCGTTGAATGGCCCCGTCGATTGCCTCGGTGAATTGCTCCGCGTGCGCTTCCGACTAGGTATCGTAGAGGTAGCCTGCCAGCCGCCGATAGTCTTCCTTTGCCTCGTCCGACCACACTACTTTTGTTTGTTCCTGAGCCATTCCCTGATTTCGGATTGAACCTGTTCATGGGACGTAAAACGTCCTTCCTGAATGTCCTGCGCCGTTTTTTTAAGGCGTGCCTCCCACTCAGGAGTCATTGCTATTTCCACATCGTCGGGTGATTCCGGGTCGGCAAGCAGAGACAGGACGTGTTGGAGTTGCTCTTCATCGTCCACGGCATCGATGCGCTTGTGAAGTTCGGTTTTCAGTTCAAGGACAGACATGGGCTTGAATTTCTAGTCTACTTCAAATCTATTCAAAAATTCGTGTCTTGCGTGGCGCAGCGGCTACGGCATTCGACGCAGCGGCGAAAAATTTATTCCACCACCACCCTTCCCGCCCCCGAATAACTCCGGTAATCCCCCCGGTACATCGCATCCGCCGAGGCGGGGCCGAGCACGAAACTGCCCCGCGATACGGCCCTGGCTTGGTAGTAAAATGTTTGGGGTTTGCCGCTCACGGTCGTGAAAAAATGGATGCGGTCGTCGCGGAGGTCGAAGTGTTCGGGGGTACTTTGGTCTTTCACCCAGACCAGTTCGCGCTCGGCGGTAATCCGGGGGTTGTCCACTTCCAGCCCGGCGGGCAGCAGGTCGGTCACGACCACGTTGTCCACCGTCAGGCCACCCACGCTTTCAACCGTCAGGCGCACCACCACCAACTGGTTTTGTTTGAAACGAGCCTCGGCCAACGGTTGCCCGTCGCGGGTCAGGAAGGTGCGACGCACCCGCAGCACGTTGTCCACTTCCGGCACTGCATTCGCACCCGAACCCAGCCCCTCCGCCTCGGCGAAGTAGTACAGCGTTCCCCGCCCGGCACTTTTCAGACTGAGCGGAAAAGCGCCGTTTTTCAAGACCAAATCTTTCCCATCAAAATTCCCCACCGGTTTCCCACCCCGCAGCACGGTGGCCGTAGCCGTGCTTTGGGCGGCGCGGCGGGCCAGTTTGCCCAGCGCCAGCGTGGCGAAGGCGGTTTCCTGGGTGTTTAAAAACCGGTCGGTTTTGAGTTGCTCCGACAGCAGCCGGGCCAGCGTGGGGATTTGCAGGTTGTTCGGGTCGGCTTCGAGCAGGGCGTTGAGCGTCAGCGCCACGTTGCGCACCGGCGAACTCAGGCTCCCGCCGGTTTGCGGCGCGGTGCGGTCGGCGGGGTAACTTTTCGGTAAAAGCTGTCCGAATCCGGCCCGGTCGCCCGCTTGGGCGTAGGTCGCCGCGAGCAGGTAGCGGGCGTCGGGCGGGAGCAGGGCGCCGTTGGCTTTGTAGTAGTTCATCACGGCCCGACCCGGTTTGCCTGCCAGCGCCAGCACGTACAGGCTGTACACCACCTCGCGCTTTGCCACGCGGCGGTTGGCGATGCTGCCGTCGGCGTTGTAAATCGCCTCGGTCTCCGTCGCGGGGGCGCTGGTTTGGGCGCTGAGGTAGTCGAGCAGGCGGGCCAGCACCCGCGTGTTTACTTCAAAACCGGCTTTTTGCGCTTCCAGTAAAAAATGCCCCGCGTAGGCCGAACTCCAGGCGTCGGGCGCGTCGCCCGCCTGCCAGCGGCTCAGGCCCCCGTTGGCGAGTTGCAGGGTTTCGAGCTTGCGAATCGCCGCCTGCACGGTGGCGGCCGGGTTCTGGTCGCTCTGCCCCGCCGCCAGCACCGGGGTTTTCGCCGACTTCATCGTTTTGATAAAATCCGCCAGATAAAGCTGCGGAAAGGCTTTGGAAACGGTCTGCTCCAGACAACCGTAGGGATAGCCGAGCAAGTCCTGCAAAGCCCCGCCGATGCTCACCAGCGGCGATCGGCTCACGAGCAACTGGCTCCGCACCGTGCCGGGCAGGTAGTCGAAGGGTAGATTTACCGCTGCCGTTTGTCCGCCTGAAATCGCCCCGGAGGTGCTGGTTTTGAGCAAACTGCTGGCCGGGCGCACGGTCAGGTCTATTTTTTCGGTGAACGTTTCGCCCAACCCCCGCACCGTCACCAGCACGGCTCCGGTGCCCATTGCGGGTTTGGCGCGTAGCGCAAAATTCACCCGGCCTTCCTTGCCGGGAGCGAGCGAAATCGTCTGCGCCGCGCCGTCGACGGATTCCAGGCCACCCGTCAGGTTGAGCGTCGCCGTGGCTTTAGCTACGTTCTTCGTGGTGTTGGTGATGCTCACCGGCACCGACACCTCGTCGCCGGGGGCCAGGAAGCGGGGCAGGGCGGTGCTGAGCACGAGCGGGTCGGCGACCTTCATGTTTTTCGTCGCCGAGCCGAAGGCATCGGCTTTGTAGGCCACGGCCATCACCCGCAAATCGCCGCTGAACTGGGGGATGGGCACCTCGATGGTCGCCTCTCCGTCGCCGTCGGTGCGGACCCGGCCCGACCAGTAGGCCACCAGGTTCACGCGCCCGTTCGAGAGCGGGTTCACGCGTTTTTCGAGGTTGTAGCCGTCGCCGCCCACGCTGCTGGCCGAGGCGATGCTGAGTTCGGGAAAGAGCGCGTTGTAGAGGTCGAAGCCCTCGACTTCGAGCGCCCGTTTGGCGTAGAAAAAGCCGTGGATGTCGGGGGTCTGGAAATTTTTCAACTGCAAAATTCCTTCGTCCACCACGGCCACGGTCACTTCGGCGCGGGGCTGGCCGGTTTTCACCGTAATCCGCTGCTTGGTTTTCGAGCGCGAGCTTTCCGCCACCCTAATTTCCACCGGCAGCTTGGTATCGGGTTTTTGCACCGCCACCGCCGCGTAGCCGTGCGCGACGGTAAGCGGCAGGTTCGCGCCGTCGAGCGGGCGGATGAGCGTGGCGGCCACGTACACGTTGGGCAAATGCGCGTCGTCGAGCTTGAAACTCCACTCCGCCGACTGCCCGTCGGTGTCGAGGGTTTCGTACTCCAGCACGTGATTCCGCTCCACGCTGACGAGGAGTTTTCCGGGAAAGGGGGTTTTGAACAACACCTTCACTTTTTCCCCCACCTCGTATTTTTCCTGGTCAAAACTCATCTCCACCCGCCCCTCGTTGTCCACTTCGAAGGCCGTGGCCGAGGTGTTGCCGTAGCCGTAGGCGTAAAACGTCGTGGTCGTGCCGTTGGCCGCGCCCACCCGTTTCACCGAAATTTCGTACTCACCCGACAGCGTGGGCACGTAGCTGACCTGGGCTTTTCCACCGCTGAACGTGGCCGCCCGGCTGAACACCGATTTCGGCTGGCGCTTCGAAGCGTAGCGCAGCGTCCCGCCTTGTTTTTCGATGACCGTCTGGTACTCGATGCGCCGGATTTCCACCTGGGCGCTGGCGTTGGCGGGCTGGCCTTTCGGGTCGAGGGCGACGAGGTTGACGGGCACCGGCGCGCCCGTGCCCACGTAGCGGCTGGGCAGCGCGATGCCGTACAGCACAGGCTGGGTGTACACTTCGGCGCGGCGCAGCCGGTTGACGGGCCGCCCGGTTTCGTCGAACACCGTCAGGTACAAACTGGCTTCCAGCACGCCCATGTCGCGGTAGGTGGCGGGCAGCACGAAGACTTCGGTGACGCGACCGGTCGCGTCGGTGCGGCCTTCGCGGAGGTCTTTTTGAAACTCGGTGTTGTCGGTGAGGTCGAAGGAATAGGTTTCAAAGCCCTTCGGGGAAAACGCCTTGCGCTTCACCTGCAACTCGGCTTCGTAGGCCCGGTCGGCGGCGGGCGGGCCGAAGAGGTTGGTGGCCGTGGCTGACAGCGTGAGCGTCTGGCCGACGGCGTAGGCGGGTTTGTCGGTACTCAACTCCACTTTGATGCGGTCGGGTACGAATTCCTCCACGCTGATGGCGCGCGCGGTCAGCAGCACGTCGTTGCCGGAGTACACCTCGGCGGCGTAGGTGCCCGTCACCACGGCACGGTCGAGCGGCACGTCGAGGCTGGCCGCGCCCTGGTCGTTGGTTTCGAGGCGGAAACTCTGGTACTCGCGCCCGTTGGGCATCAGTAGCTTGATTTTCAGCGGTACCTTTTCGACCGTCTCCCAAGTCTGCGTTCGTAAAACCGTGTTGAGGTGGATGGTCTCGCCGGGGCGGTAAATGTCACGGTCGCCGTACAAAAACGCCTCCGTGCCCCCAGGGGTATCGCGGCGGCCTTCCACGTCGTAGCGACTGGTTTCCACGCGGGCGTCGTCGAGGAGCAGGTAATTGAAATCGTCCTTCGTGCGGGCGGTGAGCAGGGCGAGTTTAAATCCGCCGCTTTGGGTTTTCAGGTCTTTAAACCGAGCTACACCTTTCGAGTCGGTTTTTCCGGTTAAAAACGTCTGGTTGTTCGTGCTGACGAGGCGGATTTCTACCCCGCTCAACGGCTCGGCGGTTTGGATGGAATTGGCAAACACGAGCACCTCGTCCGCCGCCTGCCGGGCCATCAGCCCCAGATCGGAGATGCTCACCAGCCGGACGTCTTTCTGGTAATATTCCTCCTCCGATCCCACGCTGACGAGGTACACGCCGGGGGTCGCGCCCGCGTTGGGGAGGTTTAAATTCAAGACCGACGCGCCCGCTTTCTTGGGTAAATCGTCGCTGCTGATTTTTTTGCTGACCAGCACGTCGGTGAGGGTGCCGTCGTAGTCTTCGCTGTAGGAGTAGACCTTCGACTGTTCGCCGCTTTCGTCGTACTCGGCGTAGCGGTTGCGGCGGAGGTAGCCGAGGAGGTTGTTTTCGTAAAGCCGGGAAATTTTCACCGTCACTTTCGGCACGTTCACTAAATCCACGGCCACGTTGCGGCTGCCTTTGGCCGATAGGTAAATCGCCTTGCGCTGGGCGAAGGAAATGCGGGCGGGCATTTTTCCGAAAAACACGTCTTTCGTAAACTCCTCGTCCAACTTGGCCCCCAGCACCCCGCGCAGGCTTTCGCTGAGCGTGAGTGAGTAGGTATCGGCTTCGTTGAACGGCCCGCGCACGACAAAGCCGTTTTCGGTGGCCTCCACCCGCGTCCGCACGCTGGCGTCGGGGGCAACAGTTTTAATCGGGTTGCCCAGGCTGTCGTAGCGCACTTCGGGTTCGGGCGCGGTGCCGTCGATTCGGTAACCGCTGGCGAGGGTTTCGGGGCGGAGTTCCTGGGTGGTGACGACGCGGATAAAGCCTTCGCCGTTCTCAAAACCCGCTTGCACGTCGGTGACTTCCAGTCGGAAAGGGCTGGGCAGCGCGGCGGTGAGTTCGATGAGTTCCTTGTTTTTGAAACTCGTGTTCGGCACGGCCAGTCCTTCAGCCAGGGTGATTTTCAGCGGGACGCTTTCCCGGTTGGTGCTGGGCGCTTCGGGCAAACTCACCGGCAGCGCGGGCGCGGCCATCGTCGGGGCCACCTGCGCCAGCGTGGATTTACCGTCCACCTCGGCCTTCAGGCGAGAGGCGACTTCGGTGGGGCTAACGGGGTAGTTGAACAGTAATTTCACCCGCGCCAGGGGCTTGCCGTCGGGCTTACTTTTTGTCCAAAACACTTCCGGGGCGCTGGCTTTGAGGTAGGGCGTGTGGAAGTCGAGGTCTTCTTCGGCTACGCGCAGGGCTTTGTCCTTCACGTCGTCGAGGAGGCGGTCGCTGAGGCGGGCTTCGTAGGCGGTGGCCGGGGCGAAACCGACGGCGGGCGAAAAGACGAGTTCGTTGGGGGCCGTCCAGCGGAATTTTCCGGCCACCGCTGGCTCGAATTTCACGTAGGGTGTCGCGCTCCAGGCATCGAGGTCGCGCTCGCCGACGAGGTCTTGATCGAACGTAAAAATCAGATTCTGGGTGAGGCCGATTTCGTCAGCAAAATTGCGGTTGCTCAAACCGACTTCGCCGCGTTGGGAACAAGCCGAAACCAAGACCAGCAGGGGGAGCAGGAGGCGAATTGGGCGCATGACCGGGAGGGAGGATTATTTGGCGAAAGGTGGCGAAAAGGCGTGGAAACGGCAAGGGAAGCACTTCTGCTTCGCTGTATACATCATTCTATTCGTCTGCGTGGCTGAACCAAGATAAGAGCTTAGTCTGTATCATGGCACGATGCTTGTGCGCAAATACCCCAAAAGTCCAAGTTTTGACGGACGGATTTGCGTTTCTGAATACAAAGTCTACATTTGCGCTCAGCGCAAATGTAGAAACTGAGCTTAAAATCGTTTACCTCAGTTTTCGGCTCTTGGAAAAAGATAATTCTTTGAGCGTTTCTTGAAATCTAAATGCACTTCCTTTAGTTCTCTGCATATCTCCCAAAATCCTGGTAAATTTGCACCCCGTTTCAGACATGGAGATTTAAGCGAATCATTTGATGGTTGCTAAACGGTTAAATTCACGTAAATACCAAATGGAAGCCCCCAGAGAAGAAATTCCCGTTCACTACATCAAATCAAACGACTTCAGGACGGTTTTTGCTAGTGGCTTCCACGGTGGGATCAGTGCCCAAGGTTTGATCAGTATGAACACGTTCATTGACCGTCCGCCAATTCCCGTGAAAAGTGTATTCAGACCGGTTGCCGATTCGGCTGCTGAAGGATCCCTACCGACTGTGAAAGAAGAGACCTTAGAGGTTCGGGAGGGTATTATCCGAGAGGTTCAAATCGGAATAATAATGGATCTGAACACGGCGAAGAGTCTTATAACTTGGCTAAACGACAAGATCCAAGTTCTCGAAAACGCTCTACCTCACCAATAATATATGACTACTCCACAACACTTTGTCGAGGTACTAGAAGAGCCCACGGCAACAAGAGTCGAGAGAAAATTTAACCCTACGCCACCTTCTTCGTGGTTGTTTGGAGCCTTGAGAAGTAGGAAATGGCTTAACAGCGTTGCAAGCGTAAGTACGTTTTTCTATTTATTTCGCCCTGTATCCTCGTCCGAACCTCAACTCGAAGAAAAAAAGGGTATTAACGCCGACCCACTGAGCATTTTGCAGGAACTCAGTGAGTTGGAAAATAACTGGGATGAAGCGGGTGCATTAGCTCTACCAATCCATGTCATATCCAGTGCTAGAGAGTTTATTAATATGCTAAGTGGTCTTAATATAGCAGTATATCATGTTGCTCCAGGCCCCTGGGGAGAGGTGCTGGTCGATTTAAGAAGTGGGGATAAATCCGTTGAAATCCTGTTTTATCCTGATAAAACGCGGTTTGTTAAATTTAGTCCCATGGAAAGAGCTTCACAGGGCAATTACACTGCTGAATCATTACCCCAGTTAATTTCTTGGCTGAATGAGTGATAGCGTTAGTCCTCCAAATGGGCCTGTTTCACCAGATGACGGGTTGTATAGAAGGACATATCCACAGAGAAGATACGTATCTCCAGATGGGAAGGCAACGTCAAGGGCGTTCAAACTTAGGGCAGGGGAAGATGCACTTTCAGTTGACGCGAAGAGTTTAACAACCCCCGAAGCCTCCGTAACAGGGAATTACAAAGATCCTATCGGGAAATATGCGCTTTTTGAGGTAAGCGTGAGGGATGTTATTAGGCTCGAATTGCAGGCAGTGCATGATTCGCTACCCTACAACTCGGCTCATGCGCTCATTACTGGATTGACTGAAGATGATGATACTTTGCCAGGCGAATTAGCCAGGTTAGCCGAAAAAGTGGTGGTTCTTCAATCTGTAATACCTCCTACTTGAGACGCAGTTGTATCTTCCATTCGTTCTAAAATGAGTTAATGGAGTTACTTCCCTAAAGAAAGCCCCACCAAACAGGCGGGGCTTTCTCATTTCAAAAAAATCAATTTTTTACAGCAACCCCTTCGCCACCAAATACTCCGCAATCTGCACCGCGTTCGTCGCCGCCCCTTTCCGCAGGTTATCGGCCACAATCCAGAGGTTGAGCGTGCTGGGCTGGGTTTCGTCGCGGCGGATGCGGCCTACGAACACCTCGTCTTTGCCGTGGGCATTGAGCGGCATGGGGTACACGAAGTTTTTCACGTCGTCTTCCACGATGACGCCTTCGGCGTTTTCCAAAATTCCGTATACCTCGGCCAGTTCAAATTCCCGCTCGAATTCTACGTTCACCGCCTCCGAGTGCCCGCCGATGGTGGGAATGCGCACGGTAGTGGCGGTGACGGCGATGGTGTCGGTGCCCATGATTTTCTTGGTTTCGTTCACCATTTTCATCTCCTCCTTCGTGTAACCATTGTCGAGAAACACGTCGATGTGCGGCAGCACGTTGAGGTCGATGCGGTGGGGGTACACGTTCGGTACGTCGGTTCGGCCTTCGCGCTCGGCGAAGAGTTGGTCCACGGCGGCTTTACCAGTGCCCGTCACCGACTGGTAGGTGGACACCACCACGCGCTTGATGCCGTACTTCCGGTGCAGGGGGTCGAGCACCACCACCATCTGAATCGTGGAACAGTTGGGGTTGGCGATGATTTTGTCCTCCTTCGTGAGCGTGTGGGCGTTGATTTCGGGCACGATGAGTTTCTTGGTCGGGTCCATGCGCCAGGCCGAGGAGTTGTCGATAACGGTGATGCCCGCCTCGGCAAACTTCGGAGCCAGGGCCAGCGAGGTGCCGCCGCCCGCCGAGAAAATCGCCACGTCGGGCTTGGCGGCGATGGCATCTTCAAAACTGACGACGACGTAAGGTTTGCCCTTAAACTCGATGGTTTTGCCCACCGACCGCTCCGAAGCGACGGGGATGAGTTCCGTGACCGGAAAATTGCGCTCGGCGAGCACCTTCATGATTTCGCCACCGACCAGGCCCGTGGCTCCAACGACTGCGACTTTCATAAGAAAAAAGCAAAGCCCCCCGACCCCCGAAGGGGGCGTTTCTTTTGTGAAAAAGCTCCCCTTCGGGGGTCGGGGGGCTATAAAAAAATCGTCACCGCGTTTGGCGGAGAAAGCGACGTGAATCCTCTGGCAAAGCGGGGGCGATGGCCCGCCTTACTCCGAGAAGTTCATTTCGTTTTCTTCGTAAACACCGTGACGATTCTCTGTTTTTTGCGCCGCAAAGAAAGGGGGAAACGGGCAGAAAACCAGCCTATCCTTAAAAATTCGCCCGCAAAAGATCCCCATCCCCCTAAAGGGGGCTTTTTTTGCCATCGAAACTTCCAGGCGGGAAAAGCCCCCTTTAGGGGGTTGGGGGTCTTTCGCGGGCGAAATGGGTTACTTTTTCACGACAGCTTCAGAAAACGAATCCGGCGAAACCCGCCCGTAGCGTTCGCCCGTGATGCGCTCGTTGTAGAGCCGCACGGCCCGGCGCAACGTGAAATTCCGCCCGATGACAAAGCCCATCGATACGCCCACCGTGGCCGCGCAGACACCCACGAACGTGCGGGTATTGAGGCCACCGCCATCGCCCGTGTTGGCAGCCAGCAGCGCGAGGGGCGCGAAAGCCGCTGCGCCGCCCACCAGCGTGAGGGTGCGCGCCTTGCGGTACTGCCGAAGCACGTCGCCGTCGGCGAGTTGGAGGAAGGGCACCTGGAGGGCTTCGGGGTTACTGCCCAGGCGGCGCCCATCGTAAAAATACCGGGGGCCGCCCATGCCCTCGCCGACTTCGATGGGTTTGAGGGTAAACGAGCGGGTTACGGAAGGAAACGAGGGGGTTTGGGCACAGGCCACGCCACCCGCCAGGAGCAGGAAAAGCAATAAAACGTTTTTCATAAAATAAGGTAGGGTAAGGGCCTACCAAATTACGAAAGCGTTTTCAAAAAAACGGGTGGTTTCGGGGCGAAGAAAAAAACTTTCTCTGGCGTCAGGCAGGCATCGAGGAGTACGTCACTGGGCTGGATGTCGGAAAGTTCCGGCACGGGCCCAAACCACGACAGTCCCAATTTCCCCACGTCGGGGCGGCACTGGGCCAGAAAGCGGTCGTAGAAACCGCCGCCGTAGCCCGCGCGCTGCCCATGCCCATCGAAGGCCAACAGCGGTAGCAGCACGAGGTCGATTTCTTCGGGAAAAACGAGTTCGCCGCCGGTCAGTTCGGGAATGTCCCAGCGGTTGAGGATCAGCGGCGCGGCGGGTGTCCAGGCGAAATTTTCCATCCCACCCGCTTCGGTAACGCGGGGCACGGCCAATCGGATTTGGGGAAAATCAGCGTGCAGACGTTGGAGAATCGGGCGGGTATCTACTTCACGCAGTCGTTGGGCCGGTAAAAACGCGTGGAGGGTACGAACGTGGCTGAGGTCGATTTGGTGAAAAAATCGTTCGCTCAGGGCCTGGTCGAAACGGGCCGCTTCGGCCTCGGAAACGGCGGCCCGGCGCTGACGGAAGAGGCGGCGGAGGTCGGCTTTGGTCATTCGGCGAGCAGGCTCAACCCCTCGACACGGCTGAAATACCGCTGATTGCCGGTCGCGAGTGGGAGGCCGTTGGCACGTGCTACGGCGGCAATGAGTACGTCTTCGACGCCGATGGGCTGGCCTTTGGTTCGGAGAATTTTGTAGATGCGGGCGGCTTCCAGGCAACACGGGTAATCGAAATCAAGGACGCGCATCTGGCTAAACAACTGTTGCCAGTAAGGCCCTTCGTCTTCATTTTCACCCCGCATCAATTCAAAAATCACGACGGATGGAATGGCGAACGTGTAACGCTGCGACAGTTTGAAAAGAAAACTATCGAACGTGTTGCGCCGCGCCGACCGGCGGTGTTCAATCAGCACGCTGGTATCCAGGCAAATTACTTCCATGCGTTCAAGGCCCGACGTTTTTCCATGATGAATTCATATTCCTCGTCGCTCATCACCGGCGCATCGAGGAGCAATTGCTGAAGTTTAGTCAGCGGTTTGTCGGGGACGGACTGGTCAGCGGCGACCGGCTCGGGCATTTCGGCGGGCAGCACGATGACTTCCACCTCTTCGGCGGTAAAATCGGCGGGCAGATCCACCGTAACCCGGTGGTTTTTTACTTTGACGACCTGACGAACGGCGTTCATGTTTCTGGGAATGGATTGTTGGTAAAACTAACGAAATTAGTCCAGTTCCACCACGACATACCGAAAGTCGAGCGGGTCGAATACCGCCGCCATACGTTGCAAAAAATCGGGGTAGGGCAAGAGGAACGCCATCACGTTTTCGACCCGTTCCTGGGCGCTGCCGTTGGGAAACAGGTGCTGGCGGAGTTCGGTCAGGTGGCGCAGACCCGTTTCTTGCCGCCGGGCTTCGGCCCGGATGAGGCGTTTTTCGAGCCATTCGACGCGGTTGAAGAGGCGCTGCTGGTCGGCGCGGACGGCCCCGCCCAGCGTGGGGTCCACGTCCACCGCTTTTTGGTACAGCCCGTTGAACACCTGCGTGAAGCGGGCCAGTTCGCCGTCCACTTCCAGGTCGAGTTCGCTGTGTTTTTTCACGAAACGCCGCCGCAGCGTGGCTTCGTCGTCGAACAAATCGGCGGGTTGGAGGTCGAGGCCCCGCACCCGCCGGGCGGTCGAAGGGTTGAGCACCAGCGCAAAATTGCGCGGCAGCAACAGCGGAAACGGCACCCCGTAGTGGTCGAACACGCCCTTCAACTGCAACCAGTACGGCACTTCCGACGGCCCGCCGATGTAGGCCAGGTTGGGCAGGATGATTTCCTGGTAGAGCGGGCGCAGGATGACGTTGGGGCTGAGGTGTTCGGGTTCGTCGTCGATGAGTTCGTCCAGTTCTTCACTCAGCAGTTGCAGGCCGGTGTCGAGCACGTCGTAGCCGCTGTGGGTGGGCACGAGGCGCTCGCGCAGGCCCTCGGCGAGGTAGAAGAAATTGATTTCGCGGGGATGAATCTGGGCTTTGTAGCCCAAACTTTCCAACTGCTTGGTCGTGGCGTTAACCAGTTTGAAGGCGGTTTGCTGGCGCACGTCGTCGCGCATCACGTCGGCGAGTTGGGCCTTCAGGGCGCGGTCGTCGGCATCGAGACAAATCAGTCCTTCCGCGCCGAAGAGGTCGTGGACGTAGGCCCGGACGGCGTCGGTGAGGGTTTCGTGGTTGGCGTAGGCGCTTTCAAAAACGGGTAGTTTTTCGGGGATTTTCGAGAAAAGTGCTTTCAGTTCGCGCGGGTCCATCCGACCAACGGCCCCGGTCTGTTCGGTTTCCCAAATGTGCGTGCGGCCGTCGAGGGTGAAGTGGTTGATTTCGGCAAAATCGTGGTCTTCGGAGGCCATCCAGTACACCGGCACGAAGCGGTAGGCGGGGAACTGTTCGGCCAGTTTTTGGGCCAGATTCACCGCCGTGATGAGTTTATAAACGACGTACAGCGGGCCGGAACAAAGGTTGAGTTGGTGGCCGGTGGTGACGGTGAAGGTTTTTTCGTCGAGAAGATTCTTAAAATCGGGCGGGGCTGGAATTCCGGCGTACTGGCGTTGTAGCACGTCCACCATCGTTTTCCGCTTTTCCGCGTCGAATGTTTTCCGGGAAAGTTGCCGCTCGAAACCCGCCAGATCGGGGAATTCGCCGTAAAACGGCTTCAGTTCCGGTTTTTGCCGAAGGTAATCGAGAAGAAGCGGGGGAAACTGCCGGGTGGATTCAAGCGGTAACGACTGAACGGGCATCGGTGGGGTGGAAATCGGAGGGGTTGCGGCGGACTAACGCCGAACGGCGGGGATTTTGTTCGTCAACTATTGGAATCACCCGTAAACGTAACAAGAAGTTGTTCCACCTGCTGCTTGAAAACGGGTAGGTCGTACTGTACAATTTGCCAAATCAGCGCGGCGTCAATGCCAAAATACTCGTGAACGAGAATGTGCCGTAGCCCGATGATTTTACGCCATTCGATTTCCGATGAGGCCCCTTTCGTGGTTGCCGTGAGGTAGTTACTGGCCTCGCCGATGATTTCGAGTTGCTTGACTGTCGCAAAAAGCATCATCGAATTACCCGAAAAATCGGCCAGGTCGGTTCCGGTCAGGTACGATTCGATTGCTGAAATGGCGTCGAGAATGTGCCCGAGGCGCTCTTTGTCACCCATTCGCCCTCTCATACACCAGTGTTTTTTGGGGTTCGATATACGGCAACAGGCGAGGGGAAAGGCCCCGGCTCGAAACCAAGTCCACCCGGCGGCCCAGACGCTCTTCCAAATCCAGTTTCATGCCGACGAATTCGAGACCAACCGGCTGCGCGTAGTCCAGTTCAACGAGCAGGTCTACGTCACTGGTTTCGTCGGCATCACCTCGGGCGTACGAACCGAACACGTACGCCCGCATAACCGGTTTATCGGCGAAAAACGCCCGAATCGTTTGCAGGTCAATCGGCGTGAGTTTCATGGCAATCAAAGCTACACCACCACCCCGTACAAATCAAAGGCCTCCGCCGAGGTGATTTTTACGTCGGCAAAATCACCCAGTCGCACGAACTGCGTGGCGGGCACGAGCACCTCGTTGTCCACCTCCGGCGAGTCGAACTGGGTGCGCCCGATGAAGTAGCCGCCTTCCTTCCGGTCGAACAGCACCCGGTGGGTCTGGCCGATTTTCTGGCCGTTCAATTCTTCACTGATGCCCTGCTGGAGTTCCATCAACTCGTCGGCGCGTTCCTGCTTCACCTCGGCGGGTACGTCGTCGGGCATGGAGTAGGAGTGGGTCTGGTCTTCGTGCGAGTAGGTAAACACGCCCAGGCGGTCGAAGCGCATGGTTTCCACGAAGCGGTAGGTTTCTTCGTACATCGCCTCGGTTTCGCCGGGGTGACCCGCGATGAGCGTGGTACGGAGGGCGATGCCGGGCACGCGTTCCCGAATCGAGTGAATCAGCGCCTCGGTTTTTTCCCGCGTGATGCCGCGCCGCATGAGCCGCAGTTGCTCGGTCGAGCCGCTTTGCAGGGGCATGTCGAGGTAGTTGCACACGTTAGGGCGCTCGCGCATCACGTCAAGCACGTCCATCGGGAACCCCGCCGGGTAGGCGTACTGGAGGCGAATCCAGTCGATGCCATTTACGTCGGACAGGCGCTGAAGGAGGTCGGCGAGGCCGCGTTTCCGGTACAAATCCAGCCCGTAGTAGGTCAGGTCCTGGGCAATCAGAATCAGTTCCTTCGTACCGCGCCGGGCCAGGGAGGCCGCTTCGGTGAGCAGTTCCTCGACGGGCCGGGAGACGTGCCCGCCGCGCATGATCGGGATGGCGCAGAAGCTGCACGGGCGGTCGCAGCCTTCGGCAATTTTCAAATACGCGTAGTGCGTGGGCGTGGTCAGGAGCCGCTCGCCGACGAGTTCGTGCTTGTAATCGGCCTTGAGGGTTTTGAGGAGGCGGGGCAGTTCGTTGGTGCCGAAGAACGCGTCCACCGTCGGGATTTCCACTTCCAGTTCGTCGCGGTAGCGGTGCGAGAGGCAACCCGTCACGTAGAGTTTGTCCACCAGCCCGTCCTGTTTCGCCTCGGCGTAGCGCAGAATCGTGTCGATGCTTTCCTGCTTGGCGTTGTCGATGAAGCCGCAGGTGTTGATGATGACGATGCTCGCGTCGTCGCGCTTGCCCTCGTGCTCTACCTCGTAGCCGTTGCCGCGCAGTTGGGTGTAAATCACCTCCGAGTCCACCACGTTTTTGGAGCAGCCCAGGGTGACGATGTTGACTTTATTTTTCTTTAAGGTCTTCGTTTTCATTCATCAGTCACTACTAATTTTAAAACAGATTAGTAGATTTTAGTAAATATAATCTTGCTTTTCCTACTAAAGTCTACTAATCTTGTTAAAAATTAGTAGATTTTATGAAACATCCAGAGCCACCTCCTACCGCCGACTTCCAGGACTCACTTCAGGAAATTGGCATTCTGTTCCAGAATCGCACCTTAATGATTGAACTGAGCGAAATCGAAAAAGAGCATCCGTACTGGGAACAATTCAAGCACAAAGTTAAAGACTTACGAACGGCTCCTCACCTCTTGTGGAAAGTAGTGAAGTTTTTACGGCGGAGCAACCTGAAAAAACTCGTTATGAGCCAGGTGGCGCTTTTCCAGTTTCAATACCGAGTGACCGACGACACCCTGCGCCGCCTCCACGAGTTCGACCTCAACATGGGCGGAATTCTTGAGGCCGGTAGTTTGATTCCAAACGAAGACAAAAATCGGTACCTGCTGAGTTCCATCATGGAAGAAGCCATTGCGTCTAGCCAACTGGAAGGGGCCGTTACCACGCGTGAGGAAGCGAAAAAAATGCTGCGGACGCAACGCAAACCTCGGAATCATTCTGAAAAAATGATTCTGAACAACTACCTCACGATGCGGAAAATTCTGGAAACCAAACACCATAAAATGACGCCAGCACTGCTGCTGGACATCCACGCAACCATTACGAAAGACACTCTCTCCGACCCAGAAAAAGAAGGTCATTTCCGGCAGAACGACGAAGTCCGGGTGGAAGACGTGACAACGGGTGAAGTATTTTACATTCCTCCCGCCCAGAAGCACCTTGACCAACTTATCGCAGACTTTTGTGCGTTCGCTAACGAAGAAACTAGCAGCGAATTCATTCATCCTATCATTCGGGCCACCATCCTGCACTTTCTGGTAGGCTACATTCACCCCTTCGCCGACGGTAACGGCCGCACAGCCCGTGCGGTTTTCTATTGGTACCTGATAGCGAAGGGCTATTGGCTGATTGAATTCATGTCCATTTCCCGTATTATTCTTCAGTCGAACGTGCAATATGCCAAGGCCTATCTGCACACCGAACTAGACGATAATGACCTAACGTACTTCATCAATTATCAACTCAAGGCACTCGACTTGGCCTTCAAGAGCTTACAGAGTTACATCGCTCGGAAAATGCGGGAGAAGCGGGCCTTGTTTGAAGTCGTCAGGGCTGAAGGGATCAACGAACGGCAGATGGAGTTGCTCCGTAAATTAATGACGGATGGACAGAAAGCATTGACAATCAAAGAAGTGCAACACCTTTTTGAAGTGGTGTATCAAACAGCTCGAACCGATTTACTGGACTTGGCCAGTCGCGGATTCCTGGAGGCGAAAACCGTGGGGAACAAATTGGTTTTCTACCGCTCTCCAAGCTTTGAGCAACAACTAACCAAGCTGCGTTAGTACACCGCCGCGTAGTTAATCTCCACCTCCACCGTCGTCGTTTTCCCCGCCTTCACGTCCACTGGCAAGGCGTTCATTTCTCCATCGAACACGTTGGCGTACAGGCCCTTGCCGGGTTCGAGAACAAACACCGAGTACGTCCCGGCGGGCAGGCTGACGCGGAAGCGGCCCCGGCTATCGCTCCGTATTTTTTTAACCAGTTTCGTACTGACTTTTTCGTAAAAGCCGTCGCTGCGGGGCGTGGCCTGGGCCATTTTGGTGAGTTCGTAAATTCGGATTTCGCGCTTCACGGGTTGGCCTTTGGCCGGCGGGCGGTTGGGGCCGGGCATCAGGTTGCCGCGTTTGAACACCACCGTGCCGCGCAGGATGCCGGTGGGTTTTTGGGCAAAACCCGTGACGGTAATGGTCAGAAAAAGGAGGAGCAGGAGGAGGGTTTTCATGGAAATAAGTGGTCGGTACTTAACCCCGCGAGATTGCTCCACAACGGGTTTAAACTCTCGCGGGGATAGGGGATTACCCCAAAATCTCCTTCGCCAACTCCGGCAAATTCAGCCCGTTGAACGTCCCCGACGACATCATCAGCAAATTCGTGTTCGACCAATCCTGGCCGAGCAGAAAGGCCTTCAATTCCTGGTTGTCGGTAAACACCTTCAGGTTCGGGTTGCCAAAGGCGGCTACCACGTCGGCGGGTTCGATGGGCGTCAGCTTTTTGTGGGCGATGGTTTCGGGGCTGTAGTACACCACGGGCACGTCGGCGGCGTCGAAATGGCCCCGGTACTGGTCGAGAAAATATTTGTTGAGGCTGCTGAAGGTGTGCAACTCCACGCAGGCGACGAGTTTACGCGCCGGGAATTGCGCCTTCACGGCCTCGGTGGTGGCCTCCAACTTCGAGGGCGCGTGGGCGAAATCGCGGAAAATAACGGTGTGACTATTTTCGCCGACGCGTTCCTGCCGGTTGGCCGCGCCTTTGAAACTTTGAATGGCTTCGTAAAACAGATCGTCGTCGATGCCCAGTTTTTCGAGCACCAGCCGTGCGCCGTTCAGGTTTTTCATGTTGTGCTCGCCGAACACCAGCACGGGCACCTCGCGCCCATCGGGGGCGACCAGGTAGGTTTTCCCGTCGCGGATGACGTGCGGGTGTGCCCCGTAGCCCAGGGCGAGGATGTCGGGGCGCTCTTTTTTGCAAATTACCGACACCACGTCGTCGGTTTCGTCGAAAACCAGAATGCCGCCCTTCGGCGTCGATTCGGCCAGTAGCTCAAACTGGTCGACGTAGGCCTCGAACTCCGGGTACACGTTGATGTGGTCCCAGGCGATGCCGCTCACCAATGCGATGTGGTGGTGGTAGTGGAGAAACTTCGGGCGGCGGTCGATGGGCGAGGAAAAATACTCGTCGCCCTCGATGACGATGAGCGGCGCATCCTCCGAGAGGCTCACCATGTTGTCGAAGCCCTCGATGCGCGCCCCGACGAGGTGGTCGAACTTGCGGTTGAAATGCCGCAACACGTGCAGCATCAGGCTCGTCGTGGTGGTTTTGCCGTGGCTCCCCGCCACCACCACGCGTTGTTTGTCGCGGCTTTGCTCGTAGACGTACTCCGGGTAAGAATAAATCCGCAGGCCCAGTTCCTGGGCGCGCCGGAGTTCGGGGTTATCGGGCCGGGCGTGCATACCCAGGATGACCGCGTCGAGGTCGGACGTGATTTTTTCGGGAAACCAACCCATCGACTCGGGCAACAGGCCATTTTGAGCGAGTCGGGTGCGGGAAGGCTCGTAAATTTCATCGTCGGAGCCGGTGACGTGGTCGCCTTTCTGGTGCAGCACCAGGGCCAAATTGTGCATGGCCGCCCCGCCGATGGCGATGAAATGAACGCGGGGGGAAATGCCGGGAGAAGAAGTACTCATCAAATCAAACGGGTTCAAAAAAACGAAAGGCGGCGGGCGAAGGGGTCAGGTGTGAAGCGATTCGTGGGGCTGGGTGGTTAGGCGGGCTTGCTCTTCGCGGAGTTCGTTCAAATCTTGAGTCAACTCCTCAATGAAGTCCTTGGTTTGTCGAACCTGACCCTTGCGAAGCCAATCATCTGGGCTTTCGAGCAGTTGCTGCTCGTAGCGAGCAAGGGCTTCGCGCGACATGGCAAGCAGTTCTTCAGTCCGGGCGATTCGGAGTTGCAGCATGGAGGGCATTGCAGGGAATAGCCGAATCGAGCCTACCACTTGGGAAACTCTCATCGCGTCAATTATGGAGATCAAGTGCTAACTTTCAGAAAAATTTTTGAATTTAGCAGCCCAAAGATAAGCAAACCCACATGATACGTTGGCACTGGGATCAAGGCCGATCAACTTATTTTCAATTTAACAACCTCAGAATCATCGCTAAATGCCTGATGGAAGTGGAGGGTGAAATCCTCAATTCACCTAATCTTGACCCGTTGAGGATGGTGTTGGAGCACGGTACAGGGCTACCTTTCGCTCCAAGCGATTATAAGGTGTGGCGCAATTATAAAAGAGTATTTGAATGCGCTTTGCTTGCCACAAATATCGAAAATAGGTTGTATGTTTCAGATTTTGGTAGGCTGTTGGCATCTGATAATACTATTGGTGTTGATGAATATTTATCGTTGTTTTTTCCAAGATTCAGATTTCCGTTTCCCGCCTTTAGTACGTTTTCAGTTCAGTCTAAAACTATTTACCCGTTCTGCGCCGTTATCAAATTCTTACTCTCAAGGACATTGATGAATAGTTCTTTTGCTCTAAATCTCAATGACGTATTTGCTTATGTGATTGGTAATGAATGTGATGGAACCGAATCTTTGCAACATTATAATTCTTTGAAAAGAACTGAGGGAATCCCAAATGGGGATGAAGAACGGCAGGTTAGAGAAATGCTTGCTTTTATGAGTCAAATGAGTATATTCAAATTGCACAAGCGTGAAATTTACCTTGACATCTCTCCTTTGGAGGTAATCAATGACAAAAACTTCTCATCTATAATTACTCCTAAGCCGATAAGTATTCAACCTGATCGGAATATGGATTTTATAAATTTAACCAAATTATCCTTAAATGAAATTAAATTTATCCCTCTTCTACTTCCTCAAGAATACTCAGGAGAAGAGTTTTTTACAGAGGGAAAGCGAGTACGCATTACCCACACAAAGATAGAACGTAGTTCGTTGCTCAGACGTTTGTATTTTACAAAATACCCTAACTCACATTGTGATATGTGTGACTTGAATCCTCCTGACCGTTATCCATGGGTAAGTGCTCTTCTTGAGATTCATCATGTTTTACCTTTGTCTTCGGGAATTGCTTACGACATTAAAGGAACTACATTTGATGACGTTGTTCCACTGTGCCCTAACTGCCATAGAGGGGTTCATTCTTACTATCGCAACTGGCTAAATACCAATATTGTTAACGATTTTACCAACGCTGCTCAAGCGATTGACGTTTACCGTCAAGCAAAAGAATTAATCAGATTATGAAAAATGAAACATATTTCTCCAAAACCGAACAAGAGGATTTGTTTGAAAAATGTGTTGCCGAACAACTCAATTTATATGATGAATTAGCGAATCGATCACTTTCGTATGATTCGCTAAGATACATTAATTCTCCGGAGATAAATATACCTCAAGTTGAATATCATTTTATAGATGAAATTGATATTCAAGAAAATAATATTCCTGCAATTAGTTTTTTTGCAGGTGCCGGAGGATTTGACATTGGATTTAAGTATGCCGGATATACAAATTTGGCCTCGATTGAATTCAATAGAATCTTCTGCGAAACTCTTAAACATAATTTCCCTGAAAAAATAGTAATTGGCCCTCCTGATTCGTCCGGAGACGTTAAAAATAGAGAAGAGATATTCGATATTTTATCTCAAAAATTAGGGATTGAATCGCCTTTTGAAGGGGTGTTTCATGGTGGCCCACCCTGCCAACCATTCAGTATCGCCTCAAATCAAAGATTTTCAAGAAATGATGAAAATTTTAAAAGAGTTGGCTTTGAGCACACTCAGAATGGAAATTTATTATTCGATTATGTATGGTACATCACCACATTTAAACCCAAAGTTTTTATAATTGAAAACGTAGCGGGTTTGCTGGAAATGGATAAAGGTCAGCAAGTAGCAAGAGCCATTTCTTTGCTTGTTGAGGCTGGTTATACGGTTGCAGCCCCCAAAGTGGTAAATATGGCACATTATGGAATTCCTCAAAATCGAAATCGGGTTATTGTTATCGGTTCCAGAACAGATAATGAATTCATTTTTCCTAAAAAACACAAGCAGCTAATTCCTTGTCATTATGCCTTTGAAAAAGGTTTGGATGCTGTTCCAAATCATGAAACGAGAGAGCATAAAGCCGATTCAGTAATTCGGTATGCTCGGTTGGGATACGGTCAGCGAGATCACTTAGGGCGCGTTGACCGCCTTAATCCTGCATTACCCTCGAAGACTGTCATCGCTGGGGGGGTCAAAGGTGGGGGAC
This sequence comes from uncultured Cytophagales bacterium, assembly GCA_964244295.1. GTDB lineage: Bacteria > Bacteroidota > Bacteroidia > Cytophagales > Spirosomataceae > JAJAZB01. Next base: position 169,733 of record CAXTIG010000003.1, on the reverse strand, counting down.
GGTCGCACCTGCATCCATATATCCCGAGGACACTTTCGGTGAGGGAATCAGCGAGGCTGCAAACATTCCCTGATGATTACGTCTTCACTGGCCCGATAGCCCGACAATTCACTCAAGTCGGAAACGCGGTACCACCTCTGTTTGCTTTCCAACTAGCTGAGGAGATTCGTCGTCAGTTTTATGATTCACAGCGGTCTAATTCCGTCACAGTCAAGAAAGCAGAGCAGATTGCACTTGAATTTTAGAGAAAGTTGCTTCCCACCCCAAACCTTTCGCACGATTTTTTACGTTGCAAAGGACGCAAATTCACCCCAATTTCGCACGCTTTAACCACCGGGGGTCTCGGCCACTCCCGCCCCGAAGGGCAACACCAACTGAACAGGAGCCGCTTTTTAACACCGTAACCACCCGTTTCTGCCCTTCATGCCATACCCGCAAGGATGAACAGCTACATCGATCTCATCGAACAAACCTTTGAATTCCCCACGCGGGAGTTCGGGGTGGACGACAAAAACACGCTCTTGTTCAACAATGTCCCGCTCATGGACATTATCAAACAGTACGGTACGCCGCTCAAGCTGACGTATTTGCCCAAAATTGCCGAGCACCTTGAAAACTCGCGGTTGTTGTTTCGCAACGCCATCAAGAAGTTCAACTACAAGGGCAACTACACGTACTGCTACTGCACGAAGTCCTCGCACTTCCGCTTCATCACCGAGGAGGTCCTCAGCCACGGCGGACACCTCGAAACCTCCTCGGCCTACGACATCGCCATCATCCGGGAGTTGTTCCGGCAGGAAAAGCTGACTAAAAGCACGTACATTCTTTGCAACGGCTACAAGCAACCGCTGTACCGCAAGTACATCTCGAACCTGATTAACGACGGGTTCAACGTAATTCCGATCCTCGATAACCTCAAGGAAATTCACGATTACGCCGAAAACACCACCACCGAGACCGTCAACCTCGGCATCCGCATCGCCACCGACGAGGAGCCGAACTTTGCCTTTTACACCTCCCGCCTGGGCATTCGCTACAACGACGTGCTGAGTTTGTACAAGGAAAAAATCGCCCCCAATCCGAAGCTGAAGCTGAAAATGCTTCATTTTTTCATCAACACGGGCATCCAGGACAGCGCTTACTACTGGAGTGAACTGAGCCGGTTTATTTACAAATACTGCGAGATGAAAAAGGTCTGCCCCGAACTCGATTCCATCGACCTCGGCGGCGGCTTGCCCATCCAGACCTCGCTGCAATTCAACTACGACTACCAGTCGATGGTGGACGAAATCGTGGAAAGCATCGCCTGGATTTGTTCGAAAAACAACGTCCCTCCCCCACACCTGTTCACCGAATTCGGGAGCTACACGGTGGGCGAAAGCGGCGCGGTGATTTACTCGATCATCGACCAGAAATTGCAGAACGACAAGGAGTTGTGGTACATGATCGATGGTAGTTTCATCACCCAACTGCCCGATTCCTGGGGTCTGAACCAGAAGTACATCATGCTGCCCATCAACAACTGGGACGCGCCGTACCAGAAGGTAAACCTTGGTGGCCTGACCTGCGATTCGCAGGATTACTACAACTCCGAAGCGCACAGCGCCGATTTGTATTTGCCCATTTACAACGAAGAAACCGAGGAGCAATTCATCGGCCTGTTCCACACCGGGGCTTACCAGGAATCGCTCGGAGGCTACGGCGGCATTCAGCACTGCCTGATTCCGGCCCCGAAGCACGTCCTGGTGGACCGCGACGAAGCCGGGAACATCACCACGCGGCTCTTTGCCCCGGAGCAAACCCACGAGGCCATGCTGCCGATTTTGGGGTATGAGTTGAAACCGAAGGAAGAAGGCGACGCGCACGAATTGGGCGTCAACGCTGCCTCGCCGGAGGGCAACCGGACGAAGGCCTTCGTGGCCGAAGAAGAAAAAGCCGAGGTGGTGGAGCAGTAAACCAGAATAAACAACTAATTTTCAATGCGCAATGCTCAATTTTCAACTGCCAATCAACGTTGAGCGTTGAGCATTGCTAATAGAACATTTTCTTCGATAATGAAAAAGATTCTTCTCCTCAGCCTGCTGGCTGGCCTTTCGCTGGCTTCCTGCGCCCGCAAAAACAACTGCCCGGCCTACAGCAACACGAAAGTGGACGTGCCAAGCAATCCGCGCTGACCTAAATTCTGAATTGAAAAGGGGGTCACCCTGAGCGGAGTCGAAGGGTGTGCGGTGGGCCAACGCTGACCAGCCGCACACCCTTCGACTCCGCTCAGGGTGACCCCCTTTTCAGTAGAAAAAAAACTTACTCCTCCCACCCAAACGACCGCTCCACGGCTTTTTCCCAGCCGCGCAGCAGGCGGCGGCGTTGGGCATCGTCCATGCCTGGCTTGTAGGTACGGGCCACGCCCCAGTTTTCCCGTAATTCTTCCAAATTTTTGTAGTAGCCCACCGCCAAACCGGCGGCGTAGGCGGCACCGAGGGCCGTGGTTTCGGTCATGGTCGGCACCGTTACGGGCACGTCGAGCACGTCGGCCTGGAATTGCATGAGCAGGCGGTTAAGCACCATGCCGCCGTCCACGCGCAGGGTTCTGAGCGGTACGCCCGCGTCCTGTTCCATCGCCCGCACCACATCGGCGGTTTGGTAGGCGGTGGCTTCGAGCACGGCGCGGGCGATGTGGCCTTTGTTGACAAACCGCGTCAGCCCCGCCACCACGCCGCGCGCGTCGGCTTTCCAGTAGGGCGCGTACAGCCCGGAGAAGGCGGGCACGAAGTACGCCCCGCCGTTGTCTTCGACGGTTTGCGCCAGTGTTTCAACGTCCGCACTGTTTTTAATCAAACCCAAATTGTCGCGCAGCCACTGCACTAGCGCACCCGTGATAGCCACCGAGCCTTCGAGGGCGTAGCAAACGGGTTGGTTTCCAAACTGGTAGGCTACCGTGGTGAGCAGACCGTAGGTGGAAACGCGGAGGTCGGTGCCGGTGTTGAGGAGCAGAAAGCAGCCCGTACCGTAGGTGTTTTTGGCCTGCCCCGGCTCGAAACAGGTCTGGCCGACGAGGGCCGCGTGCTGGTCGCCGAGCACGCCCGCGATGGGCACGCCGGGCAGCACTTCCGAGGTGACGGTACCGAAAAGTCCGCTGCTGGGCCGGATTTGGGGCAGCATGGCGCGGGGCACGCCGAAGGCCGCGAGCAGGTCCTCGTCCCAGTCGAGGATTTTCAGCTCCATCAACTGGGTGCGGCTGGCGTTGGTTACGTCCGTGAGGTGCTGACCGCCGTTGGTGCTGCCCGTCAGGTGCCAGATCAGGAAGCTGTCCATCGTGCCGAAAAGGGCTTCGCCGCGTTCGGCATCGGCCCGGAGGCCGGGGACGTTATCCAGCAACCATTTCAATTTTAACCCGCTGAAATACGTCGCCAGCGGCAGACCCGTTTTTTTGCGAAACCGATCGGGGCCGCCTTCGCGGGAAAATTCAGCCACCAGGTCCCCCGTCCGCGTGTCCATCCACACGAGCGCGTGGTGGTAGGGCTTGCCGGTTCGGCGGTTCCAGACCACGGTGGTTTCGCGCTGGTTGGTGATGCCCACCGCCGCCACGTCGGCCACCTGGATGCTGGCCGCGATGCGGGCTTTGGCGACCACTTCCTGCGTGTTGCGCCAGATTTCCTCCGGGTCGTGTTCGACCCAGCCGGGTTGGGGGTAAATCTGCCGGTGTTCTTTCTGGCCCACCGAAACGATGCGCCCCTGCCGGTCGAAAATGATGCAGCGGGTGCTGGTGGTGCCCTGGTCGATGGCCGCGAGGTATTTCATGGTTAGGTTTAACTTCCCGGAAGTTCTGAACTTCCGGGAAGTTTAAAAGAGGTTATTCCAATTCAAAAACCACCTTCACCTGCGTGGCGAGGCGGATGGTTTGGGGGATGTCGGTGAGGTCGGTTCCACCGGCTTTGCTGTAACTGACCCGCTCGGCCGACAGGGCCATTGGGATGACGCGGTTGAAGGTCGGGTCGGTTTCTTCGGTGTCCATGACTTTGCTTACGCGCTTGATGCGGCGATTGGAAGCGGTTGCCAGCGTTTCGGCCTTGCGTCGGGCGATGGCGACGGCATTTTCCAAAAGTTTCCCCTGAAACTGTTCCGCTTTCGAGGCCATAAAACTGGCATTCACGTCGCTGAACCCGGCCCCAATGAGTTTCACCAGAAAGGTCGCGTACTGCCGCACGTCGGTCAGGGTAAGCGTAACGGATTGCGTGGTGACGTAGGCCCCCACCTGGCGGCGACCCGGCCCGGCGTACTCGAACTCCTGCCGGACGTTGAACAACTGGTAGCGCACGGCGGTATCGGGTAAGGCTGCTTTTTTCAGAAAACGAACGAGGCTGGCTTCCAGGCGTTTGTGCTTGTCGTAGGCGCGTTGTACGCTGAGCGAATCGCGGGCGCTGAGGTTGACGGTCAGCACCACGCGGTCGGCGGGGAGGTTGAGTGTGGCCTCGCCCAGTACCACGATGCGGTGGTCGGGGGAAGGCAAGATAGCGGAATTTTGGGCGAACAGCCCGGCGGTGGTCAGGGTAGCCAGCGCGAGCGAAAACAGGACTTTCTTCATGATTGAAAAATTGGTTACGCCCTGAAGATGCAGGCAGCGGCGGGATTCCACACGGCGTTAACGTTCTTTAACGAAGGGTAGCTACGGACTTTAGTCCGTAGTCGGCATCCTTCTTACGGACTAAAGTCCGTAGCTACCTGGCCAGTCCCACCACCAACGCCCCAATCACCGCCCCCACCAGCGGCCCCAGCACCGGAATCCAGGCGTAGCCCCAATCGGAGGAGCCTTTGCCCGGAATCGGCAGCAGCGCGTGGGCGATGCGCGGGGCCAGGTCGCGGGCCGGACTCATGGCGTAGCCGGTGGTACCGCCCAGCGACAGCCCGATGCTCCACACCAGCACGCCCACCAGGTACGGCCCGAAACCCACCGCCAGCGTGCCTGCCTTCGAGATAGCGTTCACGCCGATGATGAGGATGGCCGTCGCCATCGCTTCGCTGACGAAGTTGTCGGCGGGCTTGCGAATGGCCGGGCCGGTGGCGAATACGCCGAGTTTAGTCCAGGGGTCGTCGGTGGCGGACCAGTGCGGGCGGTAGTGCAGCCAAACGAGCGTGGCTCCCAGAAACGCCCCGATGAATTGCGCCCCCCAGTAGGGCAGAATCATCGCGTAGTCGTTGGTGGTGAAGGCGAAGGCCAGCGTGACGGCGGGGTTGAGGTGGGCGTCTTTGCTGCCGAAGGCATTGGCGACGAAAATGCCCAGCGTCACGGCGAAGGCCCAGCCCGTCGTGATGACGATCCAGCCCGCCGCTTCGCCTTTGGTTTGTTTCAAAATGACGTTGGCGACAACGCCGTCGCCGAGGAGGATGAGCACCAGCGTGCCCATGAGTTCACCGAGGAAAGGGGACATAGGTTGGATTTTGCGATAGCCGCCTCCAACCCCGTCATTGCGAGGAGAGCGCGCAGCGAGCGACGAAGCAATCCCCTCCCGGAGACCAAAATAGCATCGGTCGAACAGGCTGGATTCAGCTACCTCCCTCTTCGGCAGGGGGATTGCTTCGTCGCTCACTTCGTTCGCTCCTCGCAATGACGGGGCGGGAGGCGCAGGCAAGCGCAGGTTTAGTTCAGAGGTTTTTGCACAAAGAAAAGACTTCCCCCCGACCCGCCCAACGGCGGCGGCGTTTTTTCAACGGCGGGGCGGTACTTTTGCCCTTTGCTTCCCGACATGACCCTCACCGAACTTACCGCCATTTCGCCCGTCGATGGCCGCTACCGCCGCCAGACGGCGGAACTGGCCCCGTATTTTTCCGAATTTGGTCTCATCCGCTACCGCGTCCGGGTGGAAATCGAGTACTTCATCGCGCTCTGCGAATTGCCCCTGCCCCAACTCAGCGCCGTGGACGCGGCGGTTTTTCCGAACCTCCGGGCCGTTTTTGAAAATTTCAGCGAAGCCGACGCGCTGCGCATCAAGGAAATCGAGCAAACCACCAACCACGACGTGAAGGCGGTCGAGTATTTTTTGAAACAAAAACTATCGGCCCACGTCCCCGCCGACACGCTCGAATTCATCCACTTCGGCCTCACCTCGCAGGACATCAACAACACGGCCATTCCGCTCTCGATGCGCGAGGCGATGGAGAGCGTGATTCGACCGCTGTTTACCGAAACCATCGCCCAACTCGACGCCCTCGCCCATGCCTGGCGCGAGGTACCGATGCTCGCTCACACCCACGGCCAGCCCGCTTCGCCCACCCGGCTTGGCAAGGAGTTGAAAGTATTCGTCGAGCGGCTCAACCAGCAATTCGTACTGCTCGCCAACGTGCCCTTCGCCGCCAAATTCGGCGGGGCGACGGGCAATTTCAACGCCCACCACGTCGCTTACCCCGGCACCGATTGGGTGGCTTTTGGAAACGGGTTTGTGAAAAGCCTCGGCCTCAGCCGCAGCCGCTACACCACGCAAATCGAGCACTACGACCACCTCGCCGCCCTCTGCGATGCGCTCAAGCGCCTCGATACCATCCTGATTGATTTCAGCCGCGACGTGTGGGCCTACGTGTCGATGGGGTATTTCAAACAAAAAATCAAGGCGGGCGAAATCGGCTCTTCGGCCATGCCGCACAAGGTCAACCCGATTGATTTCGAGAACGCCGAAGGCAACCTCGGCTTGGCGAATGCGCTGCTCGAACACTTCGCCGCCAAACTGCCCCTTTCCCGCCTTCAGCGCGATTTAACCGATTCGACGGTGCTGCGCAACCTCGGCGTACCGCTGGCGCACCTCGTCGTTTCGTTGAAATCCCTGCAAAAAGGCATGGGCAAACTCGAACTCAACCAAACCGCGATTCACGCCGACCTGGAAGCCAACTGGGCCGTTGTGGCCGAAGCCCTGCAAACGATTCTCCGCCGCGAAGGCTACCCCCAACCCTACGAGGCCCTCAAAGCCCTGACCCGCACCCACGCAGCCATCACCGCCGACACCATCGCAGCGTTTATTGCTTCATTGGAAATTTCGGAGGCGGTGAAAACGGAAATGCGGGCGGTGACGCCGTTTAACTACGTGGGGGTGGTGGAATAACCATCCCCTTGTCATCCTGGAAGGACCCCGACAAGCATTCCATGCCGGAGTCCTTCCAGGATGACAAAACACAGGTTAGGGGATGTGTCAGAGCCAACCAAACCGGCTATCTTTACCCCCTCACCTTTCCCCCTTCCATCCCCATGAAAAAAGTGCTGAAATGGACGGCCATCGTCGTTGGCGTCCTCGTTGTCGGCTTGTTCATTGCCTTCAAAGTCCTCCAGGCCAACACCAAAAAAGCCAGCCCCGAAGCCACGGCATCGTACAAATCGAACGGCACGGCAGTGGCAGTGGCCTACTGCCGCCCCTCGAAAAAAGGCCGGGAAATTTTCGGCGGTCTGGTGCCCTACGGCAAAGTGTGGCGGACGGGTGCCAACGAGGCCACGACGTTTACGACCAACCAAGACCTGAGCATCGGCGGCAAGCCCCTTCCTGCCGGGGAGTACACCCTCTGGACGATTCCCGAAAAAGAGTCCTGGACGGTGATTTTCAACAAAAAACAGTACAGTTGGGGCGTGAATTTCGACCAGCAGGCTAGCCGCGAAGCCGCCGAAGATGCGCTCCAGGTGCAGGTGCCCGTGGAACCGACTGACGAACCCCTGGAACAATTCCTGATTTCGTTCGACGAAACCACGCCCGCGATGGTGCTGGCCTGGGACCGGACGAAGGTGAGTGTGCCGTTGAAGTAAGAAAGTGCCCCAAGTTGTCATCCCGAGAACGAGGGATCTCGTTGGCCTGCCTGACCCTTTGCCGGTAGCCAACAATTCGGTACCCCAACGAGATCCCTCGTTCCTCGGGATGACAACTTGGGGTAAAAACGGATTTTTTCTGCTTTCTACTTCCAGAACTGCCTGAACCTTTTTTGCTGATGCCGCACCGCACTACTTCGTTAACGTTCCCTAAAAAATTCCTTCGCCTCTTCGGCCTGCTGTTCCTGCTGAGCACGTCTGCCGTCCTCCACGCCCAGGACACCAAACTAAAACTAACCGGCAAAATCCACGACGCCCAAACCGCCGCACCGCTGCCCTACGCCACGGTTCGGTTGTACCGGCAGGCCGATAGCTCGTTCGTGGCAGGGACGATTACGGGCGAAAGCGGCCAGTTTTTGCTCGAAGCCGGGGCCGGGACGTACTACGCCGCCTGGGAATTCGTCGGGTACCAACCGGCCCGCAGTGCGGCCCTGCGCCTTTCGCCGGAGACTGCTCCGCTCGATTTGGGGATCCTGAAAATCACGTCTTCCTCGAAAACCCTGGACGAGGTGGTGGTGCAGGCCGAGAAAAGTTCGATGGAGTTGTCGCTCGACAAGCGGGTGTTCAACGTTGGGAAAGACCTCGCCAACGCGGGCGGCACCGCCGCCGACATCCTGACTAACGTACCCTCGGTGGCGGTGGACGTGGAAGGCAACGTGAGCCTGCGCGGGAGCAGCAACGTGCGCATCCTCATCGATGGCAAACCCTCCGGGCTGGTGAGCCTCAAGGGTGGCAGCGGTTTGCAGCAGTTGCAGGGCAGCAGCGTGGAGCGCATCGAGGTGATTACCAACCCCTCGGCCCGCTACGAAGCCGAAGGCATGGGCGGGGTCATCAACATCGTGTTGAAAAAAGAGCGGAAGGAAGGCTTCAACGGCTCGTTCGACGTGATTACGGGCTACCCGAGCAACTTCGGGCTGGCGGCCAACGTGAACTACCGGCGCAAAAACCTCAATTTTTTTATCAACTACACCGCCTCCTACCGCAACACGCCGGGCCGGAACCGGCTCTACCAGGAAGTGTACCGGAACGATTCGACGTTCATCACCCAACAGACCTCGACCAGCCGCCTCGACGGGATGAACAACAACGCACGGGCGGGCCTCGACTATTTTTTCTCTCCGAAAAGCATCCTCACCGCCGCCTACACCTGGCGCATCAGCAAGGGCAAGCGCTTCACCGACCTCAACTACCTCGATTACGTCGGCACGCTCAACAACCTCCGGCGCATCACCAACCGCACCCAGGACGAAACCGAAACCGAACCGAACTCGGAGTACGCGTTGACCTACAAAAAAACCTTCGCCCGCGAAGGCCACGAACTCAGCGCCGACCTGCGCTACCTCGACAACTGGGAAAAATCCGACCAGCTTTTTGCTCAAAAAACGATGAACCCCGACGGCAGTCCTTCCGGGGCGGTCAGCCTGCAACGGGCACCCAACGACGAAACTGAAAAACAGATTCTGCTCCAGGTGGATTACGTGCGGCCCTTCGGCGAAAAAGGCAAGGCCGAAGCGGGCCTGCGGGCCAGTTCGCGCGACATGACCAACGACTACTCCGTGACCGAGCGCGGCTCCGACGGGGCTTTCCGGCCACTGCCGGGGCTGACCAACGATTTTTTGTACGAAGAAAAAATCAACGCGGTGTACGGCATCGTGGGCAACAAAACGGGGAAATTTTCCTACCAGGCGGGCCTCCGGGCCGAGTGGACCGATGTGAAAACGACCCTCCGCCAAACCGCCGAGGTGAACCCGCGCAGCTACGCCAACCTGTTTCCGAGCGTCCACCTCACCTACGAATTGCCGCGTCAGCACGCCCTGCAACTGAGCTACAGCCGCCGGGTGCGGCGGCCCCAGTACAACGACCTCAGCCCGTTCATGACGTTCAGCGACAACCGCAACTTCTTCAGCGGCAACCCCGATTTGAACCCCGAATTCACCAATGCTTTTGAAATCGGGCACATCAAGTACGTGGAAAAAGGCTCCGTCACGGCCTCGCTGTACTACCGCCACACCGACGGCAAAATCATCCGCATCCGCCGGGTGAACGAGCAGGGTTTCTCGACGACCCGCCCCGAAAATTTAGCCACCGAAAACGCCTTCGGGGCCGAACTCACGAGCAGCTACGCGCCCCAGCCCTGGTGGAAACTCGACGGCAGCCTCAACGTGTTCCGCGCCATCACCGACGGCGGCAACCTCGACGCCAGCTACCGGAGCAATACCTTCAGCGGCTTCGCCCGCCTGACCTCCCGGTTTACGGTCTCGAAAAGCACCGATTTTCAACTCCGGGGCAACTACGAAGCCCCGCAGCAAATCCCCCAGGGCCGTCGCAAAGCCCTCGCCACGCTCGACCTCTCGCTGAGCCGCGACATTCTTCAGAACAACGGTACCCTCACCTTCAACGTCCTCGATGTGTTCAACTCCCGCCGCTTCCGCAGCATCGCCGAAGGGCCGAATTTTTACACCGAAACCAACTCGCAGGGGCGGTTACGCCAGATTAACCTGACGTTTCAGTACCGGCTGCGGCAGGCGAAGAAGAAGGCGAAGGAAGGAGCGGACGGGGAGATGTAGGAGAAATAGCAAGAGCAAAGAAAGTGCCCGTCATGCCGAACTTGTTTCGGCATCTTCCTCTTTCGGTTCAATTTACTCGCCGGTAACCTATCTAATTTGCTATCCAGCGGGAAGATCCCGAAACAAGTTCGGCATGACGGCCTCCGTAGAACGGCCTTTCGCCTAACTTGCTCCAACAAAAACCTCTACCCCCATGAAAAAACGCACCTTCCTCCACCTTTCCGCCGCCGCGCTGGCTGCACCCGTTCTCGCCCCGCTCACCGCCTGGGCCAGGGACGAAAAACTCAAAAACTGGGCGGGAAATTACGAGTACAGCACGAACCGGCTCTTTCCGGCGAAGTCCGTCGCAGACGTACAGGCGTTGGTCAAAAAGCACAAAAAACTCAAAGTCCTCGGCACCCGGCATTGCTTCAACGGCATCGCCGACAGCCGCGACAACCTGATTTCCGTCCGGCCCCTCGACCAACTTATTTCCCTCGACACAAAGGCCCGCCGGGTCACGGTCGGGGCGGGGATGAGCTACGGGCAATTGTGCCCCACGCTGCACAAAAAAGGTTTTGCCTTGCACAACCTGGCTTCGCTGCCGCACATTTCCATCGCCGGGGCCTGCACCACGGCCACGCACGGGTCGGGGGATAAAAATGGGAATTTGTCGACGGCGGTGGCGGCGATTGAACTGGTCACGGCGGCGGGCGAGGTCGTGACGCTTTCGCGGGAACGGGACGGCGAGCGGTTTCGCGGGGCGGTGGTGGGGTTGGGTGCGCTGGGCGTGGTGACGAAGGTGACGCTCGACGTGCAACCCACCTTTCAAATGCGGCAGGACGTGTACGAAAACCTGCCCCTTTCGCAGTTGAAAACCCACTTCGACGCCATCACCACGAGCGGCGACAGCGTCAGCCTGTTCACCGACTGGCGGGCCGAGCGTTGCAACGAAGTCTGGATCAAACGCCGCGTGGAACCGGGCACGAAGCCCGCTGCCGCGCCGGAGTTTTTCGGGGCAAAACGCGCCACCCGCAACCTCCACCCGATTGTGGAATTGTCCGCCGAAAACTGCACCGAGCAGATGGGCGTGCCCGGCCCCTGGTACGAGCGGATGCCGCACTTTCGGATGGGCTTCACGCCCAGCAGCGGCAAGGAATTACAATCGGAGTTTTTCGTGCCGCGCCGCCACGCCGTCGAGGCCATTCTGGCGGTGCAAAAACTCCACGCGCAAGTCAGTCCGCACCTGATGATTTCGGAAATCCGCACCATCGCCGCCGATGAATTCTGGATGAGTCCCTGCTACCGGCAAGCGAGCGTGGCGATTCACTTCACCTGGCAGCAGGACTGGCCCGCCGTGCGGAAATTGTTGCCAATCATCGAGCGCGAACTGGCCCCCTTCGGCGTGCGGCCCCACTGGGGCAAGCTGTTCACGGTACCCGCCGCCCAACTCCAGGCGCGCTACGAAAAGCTGACCGCGTTTCGGGCGCTGGCGCGGGAGTTCGACCCGCAGGGGAAGTTTCAGAATCAGTTTTTGGCGGCGACGGTGTTTGGGTGAGTCGGTGACGCCTTCGTTTTTCGTAGGTTGCACCCATGAAAACACCCCTCCTCGGGCTGGCCTTCGTTTGCTGGGTCAGTGTGGCCTGCCGGGAAAATCCGACTGACCACACGACGGCAGGTACGTCGCCGTCCGTCTCCCGCTGGCTCACCAACCCCGACCGTTCCGCACTTTTCCAGAAACAGCCGGAATCCCTGGCGTTCGGTCCGGTAGCCCCCGGCGGTACGCGTATCGACGTGGACACGGGTAAAACCTTCCAGACGATGGATGGCTTTGGCTACACCCTCACCGGAGGCAGCGCCCAGCTCCTCCGGCGAATGCCCGCCGCCGACCGCGCCGCGCTGCTGACCGAGTTGTTTGGCACCGAGGGCACGGGCATTGGCGTGAGTTACCTGCGGCTGAGCATCGGGGCCTCGGACTTGAGCGACCGGGTGTTTTCGTACGATGACCTGCCCGCTGGGCAAACCGATCCCACCCTGAGCCGTTTCAGCCTCGACCCCGACCGGGCCGACGTGATTCCGACGCTGAAGGAGATTTTGGCTATCAACCCCGCAATTAAATTGATGGGATCGCCCTGGTCGCCGCCGGTTTGGATGAAAACCAACGGGCACTCGAAGGGCGGCAGCCTGAAGCCCGAGTGGTACGAGGCCTACGCCCGGTATTTTGTGAAATACATCGAGGGCATGAAGGCGGAAGGCATCCGCATCGACGCCATCACGATTCAAAACGAACCCCTGCACCCCGGCAACAACCCCAGCCTGCTCATGCTGGCGGACGAGCAGGCGATGTTCATCAAAAAAAACCTCGGTCCGGCCTTCCGCGCCGCGAAGCTCGACACGAAAATCATCCTTTACGACCACAACGCCGACCGGGTGGATTACCCCCAATCCATTCTCAACGACCCGGAAGCCCGGCAATTTGTGGACGGCTCGGCGTTTCACCTCTACGGCGGCAGCATCGATGCCCTCACGCCCCTGCACGAGGCGCACCCCGACAAGGCGCTCTACTTTACCGAACAGTGGATTGGCGCGCCGGGCAACTTCGGCGGCGATTTGGGCTGGCACGTTAAAAACTTGATTATCGGCGCGCCCCGCAACTGGTGCCGCACCGTGCTGGAGTGGAACCTGGCCGCCGACCCGGCCCAGAACCCGCACACCGAAGGCGGCTGCACCGAGTGCCTCGGCGCGGTGACGATTGCCGGCAGCGCCGTGACCCGCAACCCGGCGTACTACATCGTGGCCCACGCGGCCAAATTGGTGCGGCCCGGCTCGGTGCGCGTCGCCTCCACACTTCCGGGGGGATTGCCCAACGTAGCCTTCAAAAATCCCGAAGGCCGCACCGTGCTGATCGTCCTCAACGACAGTCCGGGGCCGCAATCCTTCACGATTCGGGTGGGTGAAAAAGGCGTCAGCACGACGCTGAACGCCGGAGCGGTCGGGACGTACGTTTGGTGAATAGCCCCGAATTTCAGGGCGTCTGCTTCCGTGTTTTCTGACCCGAATTGGTTCAACTCATGCTTAGAAGCTCTTTAGGATTTTGATTCTTTAGCTGCGGGGGTCACCCTGAGCGGAGTCGAAGGGCGTGCGCAGGCCGCCGAGTCTGCCCACCGCACGCCCTTCGACTCCGCTCAGGGTGACCCCCGCCCGATTCAGCCACTTTTTTTGAAACTCTTAAACAGATTCAGCTTTTTACCCAAGTTTCCATGACTGTCCCCCTACGCTTTTTTGTTTTAGCCACCCTGAGTTTAATGAGTCCGGTCCTCCAGGCCCAGAGCAAGGCGGATAGTTTACTGCCCATCCGGGGGTTTTGCATCGCGGCTCCGTCGGCTAAGCAGCTTGACCGGTTTGTCACGTTCATCGACGACGAACTGGCTCCCCGGCGGGTAAACACGCTGATTCTTCGGATCGATTTCAACTACCAGTTTGAAAGTCACCCCGAACTGCGGGACAGCGTGGCTCTTTCCCGACGGGACGTTAAAAAACTGGTGGCGGCCTGTCGGAAAAACAACATTCGGATCATTCCGCAAATCAACCTGCTGGGTCACCAATCCTGGGCAACTAAAACCACGAACCTGCTGCGCGTGTACCCGCAATTTGACGAGACGCCGCACGTGATGATGCCCAAAACCTACGCCTGGCCCAACCCGGACGGACTGTATTGCAAAAGCTACTGCCCCCTGCACCCGGAGGTTCACCGGGTGGTGTTTGCGCTGGTCGATGAAATCGTCGGGGTGTTTGAAACCGATGCCTTCCACGCGGGCATGGACGAGGTATTTTACCTCGGCGACGAGAAATGCCCGCGCTGTTCGGGACGGGACAAAGCCGAGTTGTTCGCCGGAGAGGTCAACAAAATTCGGGATCACCTCGCGCAAACGGGCCGGAAACTCTGGATTTGGGGTGACCGCCTCATCGACGGCAAAACCACCGGGATTGGGTTGTGGGAAGGCAGTTTCAACAACACCCACCGGGCCATCGACCTGATCGAAAAAGACGTGCTGATTTGCGACTGGCACTACGAACGCCCCGACCAGACCGCCGTATATTTTGCCACGAAAGGATTCAGCGTCGTGACGTGTCCCTGGAAAATGCCGCAGGTGGCCGTGGCCCAAACCCAGGACATGGTGCGGTACCGGGCCTCGTTGACGCCCCCAATGCGGGAGCGGTTTCAGGGTATGGTGCAAACCGTGTGGTCGGGAGTTGGGCCGTTTTTAGACGAATTTTACGGGGAAAAGACCGCCGCCGCCACCGAAGGTGCCACGCAGGCGGACTGTTTCAAGGCGATGTTCGGCGAGATAACCCGGTTGAGTGAATCGAGGTGAGCTTAGGAGTAGGCCAGTATTTCCGCACCTAAAACGCCTGGTAGTTCTTCACCCCTTCCTGAAGCCCCGCCAGCACGCCCCGAAGTTGGGTATCGAGGGCGGCGTAGACCACCTGAAGGTCTTTTTCCGGTTTCTGGCAGTACGTTTCAATCGGCGCGGGTCGGCCTCCGTCTTCCAGTTCGACTTGGCTCAGGGTGACCCGGTACTTGCGGTTGGTACATTCCACCACCAGGTTGTACCGGAACGTGTACACGCCACCGGGGGACGTTTCCGAATGGGGCACCGTGACTACCTGCGTAACCCGGCCCACGACATCGCCGGTTTCTTTGTCGCTCAGGGCGAACGAATCCTGAGCCGAATGGCAGGACTGCGCCACCCACAACCGGGCGCGGCGAAACAACTCGGCCTGCGACACGCTGCCGCAATCGACCACCTCCGAGTAGCGGACGCGCTGGTTGACCACGGGCAGAATGCCGTGCAATTTGCCGTTGGTCATCACGGGAGGACAAAGGGCGCTCATCGAATGGGGTACCAGCCCAGCCGCCAGTACGAGAAGAAGAAGTACGTTTTGCATGATTGCGTTGGAAAGGGCAGCAAGCGCAGGTGCCTGAGCCGTGACCCAAAAGTAAGGTCATGGGTACGGGGCGGCCAGCCGGACTTGGTAGCTGGTGGGCTTGAGTGAATAACGGGTGGGGAAGAGGGGGTAAAGCGAGAACTGATCGCCCCATTGGCCGTAATTTTTCGAAGAAAATCGTGATGAGGAAGTTTTCGGGTGGTTGCAACATTAGACGCAAATACCTCTAATCTTCGACCACTTTTTACCCCACCGCATACCCACTAAACACCCGCTTGTAGGGAGCCTGAAAAGCGAGGACGATGTCGCTTTTTGCCACGCCCCGGCGTTCAAGCTCGCCGACCAGGTCGAAGTCGGTGGCATCTTCCTGAACCCAGATTTTGCCGTCGCGGATGTCGAGGTGAAACACCGGATAGTACACCCGCTTTCCGGCTTCCCAGCCGATGGTCAGGATTTGGTAATGATCGCGTTGGGCATCCAGAATGAGTTGCTCTTCAATCTCCTCCCCGGCCATGCCCACCGAGGGGGCGTTGGCATACGATTCCAATAAGGCAACGATGATTTCGCGGTAGCGGGTTATCGGGGTATCCATTGGGTGATTCGGTTGGTAGTCACGTCGAAAACGAGTAGAGAAATGGCATCATTTTCCAGCGACTCGGCAATAAGGGCTTTTTGGAAGAACGTTTGAACAATGTCCGAATCGATGGCCAAATACAGTTTTCGAGACGGCTCTTCTTTCTGCAAACCCAGCCGGTACACGTCGTACTGACCCTTTGCTTCGTAAAAGTCGTTAAGTTTTGATTTCCCTAGAAAACTCTTCACTTCGATAGCAATGCGTTCAGTCCCGCGCTCGGCGGCCAGTACGTGTTCAGCCGCTAAATCGATTTCCATCCGTAACCCCCCGGTCTTCAAAATAAGCGGGTCGTGCGTGATGAACCAACCGTCGGCGTGCAACGCCTACCGAACTGCCTGATGAAATAAATCGCGGGCCATTTTGTAAAATTAGGCGATTTTTACGAACCAAAGCCGTCGACCCTCTTGGCGATATGCGCATTCGGTTTCTCCTATTGTCTCCAGTCTATTCCACGTCAAATGAAAATTCTACTTCATCTCCTCCCTTTTTTCTTCCCCCTCCTCACCCACGCCCAGGTCTCCCCCCAACTCCTAAAGCAACTCGACCAAGTCGATTCCAACCGCATCAAAGCCCACGTTATGTACTTAGCCGACGACCGCCTCCTGGGGCGCAAGCCCGGCACGGCGGGTTACCAGATGGCGGTCGATTACGTGGTGGGCCAGTTCAAAACGATGGGCCTGAAGCCAGCGGGGGAAAAAGCCACCTACCTGCAAACGGTGCAACTGCGGAAATCAAAATTGATTCGGGAATCGGTCTCGCTCACCCTGACCTTGCCCAACGGCGAGAAACGCCCCCTGGCGCTGGGCACCGACGCGTTTTTGTACCCGCACCCGGAGAAAAAATCGGTCGATTTCAGCGCGCCGCTGGTGTTCGTCGGGGCCGGGTTCGACGCCCCCCAACTTGGCTACGACGATTACAAGGGCATCGATGTGCGGGGCAAAATCGTGGTGGTGTTGCGGAAAACGCCCGAAAACGTCCCCGCCAACGTGGCGCTGCACTTGGGCTACCCCTCCACCTTGCAGGATTTTGCTGCCCGGCACGGGGCGCTGGGGGTGTTGGTCTGCAACTACGCGCTGAACATGGTGCAGTTTAAAGCCGGGGCCACTAATACCGTCCTCAACGGCATCACGGCGGCGATGTCGCCCGAGGGCAAGCGGGTCAGTTCGGCCTCGGTGCTGGGTGGGCCGATTCAGGTGGCGGGTGGCCTGGCGGTGCCCACCCTGAAAGCGTTGATGGCCGCCGAAAAGGCCGGCCTCGACAGCACCTGGCAGGTGCTCGAACGGGGGAAATTCGTCAGTCAGGCCTTGAAAAGTACGTTGAGTGGCCACTACGAAAGCACGTTCGAGGACGTGGTGAGTTACAACGTCGTCGGGAAAGTGGAAGGCTCGGATCCAAAGCTGAAAAACGAATACGTGATTCACTCGGCTCACCTCGACCACCTCGGCGTGGGCCGGGCCGTCAACGGCGACTCGATTTACAACGGTGCCCACGACAACGCTTCGGGCATCGCCTGCGCGCTGGAAATTGCCCGCACCTACGCCAACCTGACGCCGAAGCCTAAACGTTCGCTGCTGTTTTTATGCGTGACCGCCGAAGAAATGGGCCTGCTGGGTTCGGGGTATTTCACCGCTTTCCCGACCGTTCCCAAAGCCCAGATTGTTGCCGGCATCAACACCGACATGCCCACATTGCTGGCCCCGCTGGAATCGGTGGCGCCGCTCGGAGCCGAGCACAGCAGCCTGCAAGCCGTGGTGGAAGAAGCCGCCCGGCTGGTGAGCCTGAGCGTTGAACCTGACCCCGACCCGACCGAGGGGCGTTTCGTGCGGAGCGACCAGTACAATTTCGTGAAAGCCGGAATTCCGGCGCTGCACATCAAATACGGGTACAAAAAGGCGAATCCGGCCCTGAACCTCGCCGCGAACGTGAAGACCTGGCGGGAGGCCAATTACCACCGCCCCTCCGACAACCCCGACGGCTTCTTCGTCTGGTCGGCGGGCCGGAAGTACGCGCAGGTCAATTTCCTAATCAGCTACCTCATCGCCCAGGCCACAACCCGGCCTACCTGGAAGCAGGGGGATTTTTTCGAGTCGATGACGAAGCGATAGTTTTAGGGAGAGTTAGGTTCGGTAAGTAAATTTATTCGCCCGCCCGCGCCACCGACATGCGCCTGAACCAGCTCCCCACCCTGCTAACCGATGATTGACCCCGAAATAACCCGCCTTTCCCGCCTCGTTGCCCTCCTGACGCTGCTGCAAACAAAACGGCTCCTGACCGCCAGCGAGTTAGCGCATCGCTTTTCGGTCAGTACGCGTACCATTTACCGCGACATCAGAACCCTCGAAGGAGCGGGAATCCCGGTGGTCACCCAGGAGGGGAAAGGCTACACCATGCTGGAGGGGTACCGGCTGCCGCCCGTCATGTTTACGCGGGAAGAAGCCATTGCCCTGCTCACGGCGGAAAAGCTGGTCGCCCGGCTCACCGACGCGCCCACGGCTCAACGCAGTGGCGCGGCGATGGACAAGTTGCGGGCCGCGTTACGGCGCGCCGACCGTGATTACCTCGAAACCCTCGACCCTCACATCCAGGTGCTGGGGCCAGCCGCCCCACCCGCCCGCCCGAATGCCTACCAGCAGTTGGTGACGGCCATCACGGCTCAACGGGTGGTTCACCTGGACTATCGTGCCGGTGACACCGACTCAGCAACCTACCGGGACGTGGAACCAATCGGCCTGTACCTGAGTTGGCAGTGGCACGTCGTGGCGTATTGCCGGTTGCGGCAGGCATTCCGGAATTTTCGTCTCGACCGCATCCAGCACCTGACCATCAGCGAGGAAGTCTTTGCGGCGCGCCCCGAAACTTTGCAACAGTACTGGGCTGAGGAGGCCAACCGGCGGTCGAAGGAAAAGGTCGTTATCCGCTTTCAGGCTACCGCCGTACTGCCCGCTTCGGCGCAGCACGTGCACGATACCAAACGCCAGTACGGCTGGACCCACGATCAGATCCTGGCTGATGGCAACGTGGAGATGACCTTTTTCATCGGCTCACTCCTCTACCTGGCTACCTGGCTGCTGCCCTACGCGGGTGCCGTTACCATCCTCGAACCGCTGGCGTTACGGGATCACCTGCGTGAGCTGGCCCAGCGGGCACACGATTTCTTTTGCGCCCCCGATTAGGGTCTGACATAGGGCTGTCAGTAGCTACGGCGAATTTTGTGGAGTCAAGGGACAAACGTCCTTGTTTACACAAACTCAAAAAGCAAAGCAAATGCAAAAGCGAACCGTTGATCCCTGGAAATGGGGTGAGTTCACCAATTCGGTGCAGGCCGTTGAAATCAAACAGGCCGAAGGCACCCTCTATTGTTCCGGGCAGGTGGCCATCGACGCGGAGGGACAACCCAGTGCCGCCGACATGAGAACCCAGTTGCTCCAAACCATTCAGAACCTGGAACACCTGATCAGCGAGGCTGGGTACGAATGCAAAGGAATTGTGCGGTTGAATGTGTTCACCACGTCAACCTTGGAGTTTTTCACTACCTGCTCGGATGTCTATCAAAACTGGATCGCCAAGCATGGCATCAAGCAAGCGACTTCGTTGATTGAAGTGAAAGGCCTCTACGCAACTTTAACGGTTGAACTGGAAGCAACCGTGGTGAAATAATCACCTCAGAAGCAGGACAGCACACGGGTCCGGTCGTATACCGGACCCGTGTCATTTGATGTGCTTAGGGAATATTCAACGAAGGGTGTTATTCTTTAGACTTTCAGGTGTGGCCCGACGCGGTCGCCGAATAAACGGATAGTTGCTCAACGGTCAAGGCCCAACTGGCTAGTGGCATCCATGCGGCATCCGGGTCTATTTTTCCCTGATTCGTTGCGTGGTTAGGTAGAGTACCTTTAGCAGGGCATCACTGCGCTAAATGATGCTACATAGGAAATATTTGAATAAATCTACAAAACAAATTATTAAAAAATAGCATCTTCTGGTTTACCTTTGTGGGGTACTGCGCACATATGACCACCAAGTTGTCCGAAATCGCCCACATTCAGTTCGGCTATTACGACACGCCTTCCGATAAGGGGGAGTTGACCTATTTACAGGCCAAGCACTTTGACGATTCGGGTGAACTGACCCGCTTTGATGAGTCATACATCCCACTTGACGAGAAAAGCCGGAAGCACCTTCTCCAACCCGGCGACATCCTGCTTTCAGGAAAAGGGTACCGACTTTTTGCCTGGCAGTACGAAGGACAACCCAGCCCCGCCGTGGCCTCTACCCTGTTCTTCGTCATCGAAGTAAAAAATAAGACCCGCGTATTGCCGGAATACCTGACTACCTTTTTCAACCTGCCTCAAACGCAAGCCTACCTGCGGCAACTGGGGGCCGGAACCAGCATTCCTTCCATCCGTAAAAATGAATTGAGTGACCTGTCCGTGCCGCTTCCCAGCCTGAAGGTTCAGCGGACGGTAGCCCAAATCCAGGCACTCCACCAGCAACAAGCCGCCTTGCTCCATCACCTTCTGGTCGAAAAGCAGACGCTTTTTGAAACCGTTATAAACCGTTTGATTCATGCTTCCCCTGACCAGAACCCTAAGCCGTGAAGAAATAGCCGCCGTCGTCTGGCGTGGCTGTGACACCCTGCGCGGTGCCGTTGATCCGACCCAGTACAAGGATTACGTGCTGACGATGCTGTTCGTCAAGTACCTGTCCGACGTGTGGAAAGACAAGGTGACTCAATACACCGAAAAATACGAGGGCGACGCCGAGCGCATTGAGCGGGCCTTACGCCGCGAACGGTTTTACGTGCCCGCCGACTGCACGTTTGAGCACCTGCACCAAAATCGGGGAGCCGACAACGTCGGCGAATTGATCGATATGGCCCTGATGGGCTTGGAGGACGCCAACCGAACCAAACTGGAAGGCGTTTTTCGCAGTGTCTCCTTCAATTCCGAGTCACAGTTGGGGCGAACCATCGATCGCAACCGGCGACTAAAAAACCTGCTGGTGGATTTCGAGGCGCTTGACTTGCAACCCTCTCACCTGCAAAACGCGGACGTAATCGGCGATGCCTACGAATTCCTCATCGCCGAGTTTGCCGGAAAAGCGGGCAAAAAGGCCGGCGAATTTTACACGCCCGGTGAAGTATCCACCTTGCTGGCCCGGCTGGTGGACCCCCGCCCCGGCGACCGCATCTGCGATCCGGCCTGCGGCTCCGGCTCCCTGCTCATCAAAGTAGGGCAGGAGGTGGGTGGCGATAATTTTTCGCTGTACGGTCAGGAAGCCAATGGCAGCACCTGGGCCTTGTGCCGGATGAATATGTTCCTGCACGGCATGGACCGCGCCCGCATCGAGTGGGGCGACACGCTCAACAACCCCAAGCTGCTCGAAAAAGACGCGCTGATGCGCTTCAACGTGGTGGTGGCTAACCCGCCCTTTTCGCTCGACAAGTGGGGGGCCGAAAAAGCCCTGGCTGATTCGCACAACCGCTACCACCGGGGGGTACCGCCCAAGTCGAAGGCCGACTTTGCCTTCATCAGCCACATGATCGAAACCACCTACGAGACCGACGGCCGCGTGGGGGTGATCGTACCCAACGGGGTGTTGTTCCGGGGCAGCTCGGAGGGCACCATCCGCCAAAAACTGGTCGAAGAAAACCTGCTGGAGGCCGTGATCGGACTACCCGCCAACCTGTTTTTCGGCACGGGCATTCCGGCGGCACTGTTGCTTTTCAACCGTAGCAAGGGTCAGAATACCGACGTATTATTTGTAGATACCAGCCGGGAGTTCGACAACGGCAAAAACCAGAACCGCCTCCGCGACCGCGACATGGCCCACGTGCTCGACACCGTGCGAAACTTCCGAACGGATGCACCCAACGCGGGCCTGGAAGGCCGGGTACTCGAAGAAAAATACGCCTACCGCGCCACGCTGGCCGAAATCCGGGGCAACGACTTCAACCTCAACCTGCCCCGCTACGTGGATACCTTCGAGGAAGAAGAAACGGTGGACATTGCCGCCACGAAACAGAAAATCGCCGACCTCCGCCAGGAACTCGCCGAAACCGAACGGCAGATGGAAGCGTACCTGAGCGAACTCGGATTTTAGCCATGAAAAAACAAACCAAGCTTGGCATCCAGTGGTTCTACAACCTGCTCGTCAAGGGGGAGTGTGAACTCGTGGATTTTAAAGAACAGCTTGGTGACAAAAACCTGTTTGGAAAATCGCAACGGAATTTTAGCTCCAATTACGAGGACTTCGCCCGCGACGTAGTGGCGTTTGCCAATCGCAAAGGCGGCTTTCTGGTGCTGGGCATCGTGGACGGCACCAAAGAGCTAAATCCGGATTTCAAGGCCAGCGACGAAGAGACGTTCAAACTCATCAGGCAAATTCAGGACCGCACCAATCCGTCCATCACCCTGACTCCCCACACCTTGCGGGTGGAAAGCAAGGACGTGTTGGTGCTTGAAATCCCGTTCAGCAATCAACTTCACTGCACGACGAAGGGCGAATACCTGATTCGCAGCAACGACGGCAACCGCACGATTGGCCCGCACGAGTTGGCTACCATCATGTCGGAAAAAGGCTTGGTCGCTTTCGATGCCAAAACCTGGACGTTCTCGTTTTCCTCCACGGAAAAGGAGCGCGAGGGCACCCCCGTACCGGGCTGGCAGAGTTTGGCCCGCACACGGGCGCTTTACACCCGCATCCAGGCCGAGAAACCCCAAAGCCCTTACCTGAAAAGCACATCCACTGAATTTATCGAAACGCTGGGATTGGTGCGGGACGACGATGGAACCCAGCTTCCCACTACCACCGGCGTTTTGTTCATTGGCTCCGACAAGGCCCGGCGGCAATTTCCCTATAACCAGATTAAATACGTCCGCTACCAGGTCGATGGAAGCTATACGCCTTACGAATACACCGGCGACCTTATCGCGATGGCCGATGCCTGCTACGCCCAGTTGGTTTCTGAAATTAACCTGAAAGAATTCAACTTCGGACTGTTCCGCGAGTACGTCGAAGACTACCCACGCATCGCGTTGCGCGAGTTGCTCATCAACGCATTGGCCCACCGCGATTATTCCCGCCAGCAACTCATTCAGATTCGGAAATACCCCTCGTACATCGAGATTGAAAGCCCCGGCACGTTTCCCGAAGGCATCACCACCGAAAATTACCTGCGCAAAACCAACCCCCGCAACCCCAATGTCATGGACGTGCTGCGGGAAGTCAACTACGCCGAAAAAGCGGGCAGCGGTTTCGACAAAATCTTTCAGGCTCTGATTACCAACGGCAAGGCCCTCCCCGTGGCCACCGAAACGGACGTCAGCGTAATTTTTCGGATTGAAGCCCAGACGCTCTCCGAAAAACTCGTGGAACTCAGCGTGCAGTACCGGAGCCTCCGGCAACGCGAACTTGACCTGGAGACGGCCCTCGTGCTCAACGCCATTTACACCGGCAAGCGGTCGGCCTATCGCGAATTGGTGGATGCGCCGTTTGTGAACGAAACCCGGCTACGTGCCATCCTCGACGATTTGCTCGATTTGGAATTCATCGAAACGACGGGTCGCACCAACGCCGTCAAGTACCTGATTCACAAATCGAAACTCACCGATGCCCGCGACGAACAGCAGTACCTCTCGCAGAAAAAACAAGACCGGTTCCGCCAGGAAGCAACCATTCTGCGCTACCTCGATGAGTTCGGCGATATCGACAACCAGAAGGCCCGGCAGATTCTCAACCTGCCCCCTGAGCAGGCCCACACCATTTCGAGGTTGTTTACAGACATGATTGAAAAACGATTATTGATTATCGACCGCGAAGACGGGCACAACCAGCGGGTGTACCGCCGGGCCAACCCGTAAGTTCCTTTGCATTTTTTGACTTTTCCCTTTGCACAAATGGAAAAGATGCGAAGGAATTTTAAAGATAAATAGCTGGCTTTAAGGATATTAATAAACTTTCCCTTTGCATTTCGCAAAGACAATGCAAACAAACTGTAAAGAAAACGCAAACGAGAAAGCCGTTTTTACGTGCATGATACCGGTAGGGCATCCGCTTGCATACACTCCAAACTTCCCCCGCATGAAAACCCAACCACCACACCCGCTGCCTGAAGGGTGGGAGATGAAACGACTGGGAGAATTAGCTGAATTCAAGAATGGCCTGAATTACTCTCAAGAGAATTCTGGAAAGGGGTTAAAAATCATCGGTGTTGGTGATTTTAAAGAAAACTTTACGATTAGCTACGACGGCTTGGAAGAACTCTCAGGATTCGACGGAATTCATGAATCATATCTTTTGAAAAACAATGATTTACTATTCGTAAGGTCAAATGGGAGCAAAGATTTAGTGGGGCGTGCTTTGTTCATACAAAACTTGAACGAGCGGGTTACACACTCCGGCTTTACGATTCGTGCAAGGTTGAAAGCAAGGGAAATGCTGCCAGTAATCGCAGCTTATTACTTTCAAACCGGGGCTATTAAAAAGCAGCTTTTAGAAGAGGGAGGCGGTACCAATATCTCGAATCTGAGTCAGGGGATGTTGGCGAATTTGCTTATTCCCCTTCCCCCCCTCCCCGAGCAGCGCCAAATTGCCGCCGTGCTGGGCACCTGGGATACGGCCCTCGAACAAACGACCGCCCTGCTCGCCGCCCTGCGCACCCGCCACCGGGGGCTCATGCAAAACTTACTGACTGGTAAAGTGCGGGCGAAGGGGTTTGGGGGAGAGTGGCGGGAGGTGAAACTGGGAGAAGTTTTCAAGGAACGGAATCAATCCGGCCACAATCACCTGCCGCTGCTGTCCATCACCGCCGAACAGGGCGTAATTCACCGGGATGAGTTGGTAAAACGGGACACGTCGAACGAAGACAAATCGAAATACAAGCGCATCTGCCCCGGCGACATTGGCTACAACACGATGCGAATGTGGCAAGGCCGCTCTGCCGTTTCTTCACTCGAAGGCATCGTAAGCCCGGCTTACACCATCGTCACCCCGAAAGACAACGCCGACGTTCGGTTTATGGGTCACTTGTTCAAATTCCCGGAAATGATTCACCGGTTTTTCCGCAATTCGCAGGGATTGGTCGATGATACCCTGAACTGTAAATTTCCAGAATTTGCCAAAGTGAAGGTGTCAATCCCCCCCACCCTCGCTGAACAACGCGCCATCGCCGCTATCCTCGACGCCTCGCGGCGCGAAATCCAGCAGCGGGAAGCCAAACTGGAGGCCTTGCGCGAGCAAAAGCGCGGGCTGATGCAGAGCCTGCTCACCGGGCGGGTGCGGGTGACGGAACCGGCCCCGGCTTAGGGCCAGGTGGCCCAAACGGGGAAAGCAGTCGAAACGGCTGCTTTTTTTGGAACCTGATTCAAAAATTTTCAACGCCGTACAAAACCTATTTTTTCACCAACGCAAAAAAAGCCATGACGACTCCCTCCCTGCTCGAAAACGACGCCAGCAAAATCCCCGCCCTGCACCTGCTCGTGCAGATGGGCTACGTGCCGCTCACGCCCGCCCAGGCGCTGGCCGAGCGGGGTGGGCGCAGCAGTGCCGTGCTGCTCGAAGGCATTCTGCGCCAGCAACTCCAGGCGCTCAACGGCATCAGCTACCGGGGGCGGGCGTATCCGTTTTCGGAAACCAACCTGAGCGCGGCCATCCTGGCCCTGCGCGATTTGCCCGTGCAGGACGGCTACACCAGTGCCAACAAGGCGTTTTACGACCTGGTCACGCTGGGCAAGAGTTTCGAGCAGGCCGTGGAAGGCGACCGGAAGAGCTACTCGCTCAAGTACGTGGACTGGGAACGGCCCGAGAAAAACGTGTATCACGTCGTACCCGAATTCAGCGTCCTCCGCACCGAGCGGGCCGACCCGTTCCGGCCCGACCTCGTGCTGTTTGTCAACGGCATCCCGATGGGCGTGATCGAGTGCAAAAGCCCCCGGCAGAAAGCGCCGGTACACGAAGCCATCCAGCAGCACCTCCGTAACCAAGCTACGGATGGCATCCGGGCGCTGTACCAGTATTCAAATATCCTGCTGGCGCTGGGCGTAAACGAAGCCCGCTACGGCACCACCGACACGGGCGAGGAATTCTGGGCGGCCTGGCGGGAGCAAACCCCGAAGGACGTGGCGCAGGCCGACGAAGCCCGGTTGGGACACCTGGTCAACAGTCCGTTGAGCCCCGAACACGAAGCCGTGGTCATGGCGGGCATGGCCGAACCGTCGAGAAAGGTTTACCGGGAATTACGCCACGAAACCGTCGGCCTCAGCGAGCAGGACCGCCTGCTGTACAGCCTTTGCCGCCCGGAGCGGCTGCTCGACCTGCTGCTGAATTACATCGTGTACGACGACAACGTCAAGAAAATAGCCCGGTACCAGCAGTATTTTACCATCCGGCAAACGCTTCAGCGGGTGAGCCGCGTGGACCCCGCCACCGGGCAGCGGCCGGGTGGGGTCATCTGGCACACCCAGGGCAGCGGCAAATCGCTCACGATGGTGATGCTGGCGCAACTACTCGCCAAAACGCCGGACATTCCGAACCCGAAAATCCTACTCGTCACCGACCGGGTGGACCTGGACGACCAGTTGACGGAAACCTTCCGAAAGTGTAAAAAAAACGTGGTGCAGGCCACCACGGGAGCCTCGGAGAAAATCAGGAAGAAACTTTCCGGCGAAGAAGCCGAGCCGGAAAGCCTGCGCCAACCCCTTGCCGGGTTGAGTCTGAAAAAGCCCCCCCGCGACACCAGCCTGCTGGCCCTGCTGCACGAGAAATCGGACGACATCGTCACGACGGTCATCAACAAGTTTGAGACCGCCCTGAAAAGCAGCGCCGAGCCGGTGACCTCGCCCAATCTGTTTATTCTCGTGGACGAAGCCCACCGCACCCAACACGGCAACTTCCACACCAGCATGCGGCGGCTGTTTCCGAATGCCTGCTTTCTGGGCTTCACTGGTACGCCCCTGATGAAGGCCGAGAAAAATACGGCCCGTCAGTTCGGAGGGCTAATCGAACCTGCCTACACCATTCGCGACGCCGTGGAAGACGGGGCCGTCGTACCCTTGCTCTACGAAGGGCGGCACCACCACATCGAGGCCAATTCCGCCGCCATCAACCGGTATTTCGACAAGGTTTCGGAAACCCTCAGTGACTACGGCAAGGCCAGGCTCAAAAACAAGTACAGCCGCCTCACAACCCTCAACGAAGCCGACCAGTTGATTTACGCCCGCGCCTGGGACATTGCCGAGCACTTCACGACCAACTTTCAGGGTACCGGCATGAAAGGGCAGCTCGTGGTGGGCAAAAAATGGCAGGCCGTGAAGTACAAAAAGTACCTGGACGAAATCGGGGAATTGAACCCGGACAAACGCGTGACCTGCGAAGTGGTGATTTCCCCGCCCGACGTGCGGGAAGGCGACGACGAAGACGACGATGGCTACGACGGCGAGGTGCGGAATTTCTGGAAACGCCTGATGGACCGCCACGGCAACAATGCCGACCGGTACGAGAAAACCATGATCGGTGCTTACAAAAAAGCGGAAGTGCCTGAACTGCTCATTGTGGTCGACAAGCTCCTGACCGGCTTCGACGCCCCGGCCAATACGGTGTTGTACCTGACCCGCTCGCTGAAAGACCACACCCTGCTGCAAGCCGTGGCGCGGGTGAACCGGGTGTTTCCCGGCAAAGACCACGGCCTCATCGTAGACTACTTCGGCAACCTGGGTAACCTCGACCAAGCCCTGAACCTGTATGCCGGGCTGAAAAACTTCGAGGCCGACGATTTGAAAGGGGCACTCAAAAGCCTCGATTCCGAAGCCGATAAACTGCCCCAGGCTCACGCCGAGCTTTGGGCCATTTTCAACGAAGTCAGAAACAAGCGCGACCAGGAAGCCTACGAAGAAGTCCTGTTTGACGAAGAAAAGCGGTACCTGTTCTACGAAAAACTGTCCCGGTTTGCCCGACTGCTCAAACTGGCCCGTTCGAGCGTGTCGTTCATGGAAAAAACGTCCGCCGAACAAGTGGATGCGTACACGGCCGACGCTGGTTTTTTTCTCGGTCTGCGGGCTTCGGTGAAACGCCGGTACTTTGACGAACTCGACTACGCCGCCTACGAGCCGCAGGTGCGAAAACTGATTGACAAGTACATCAGCACCGAAGGCGAAACGCTCCTCGTCACGCCGCGCTTTGCGCTGCTCGATGCCGAACAACGCCAGACGGAAGTAGCCAAACTGACGGGCCAGGCTGCGCAGGCGGATCACATCGCCAGCCGGACGCTGAAAGCCATCGAAGTGCGTACCAACGAAGACCCTGCTTTTTACCGCAAACTGGCCGATTTGATTCAGGAAACCATCGATGCCTACCACGCGCAACGGCTTTCGGAAGGCGATTATCTCCGTAAAGCCACGGAGTTGGAAGGCGATTTTCTGGGCGGTCGGCACGAAGGCACTCCCGCCGTATTGCAACAAAATCCGGTAGCAATGGCATTTTACGGCGTCGTAAAAACCTTGCTGACCGATACCGTGGCGCAGCAGCCGGAACGTTTCTCCATCGACCTGGCTCTGGGCGTCGATCAGCAAATTCGGGGTGCCATTCTGGAAAAGAACCGGCTGTTGGTAGACTGGCAAAACAACCTCGACCTGGCCGGTAAAATCCGAAACACCCTGGATGATTTCATCTTCGACCACGGTAAAGCCCACGCCGTTGCCTTGCCGTTCGATTTGGTCGATCAACTCATCGAAGGTTGTTTGAACATTGCCAAACTGCGCTACGCATGAACGAGCCACGGCCCACTGTGCAGTTTGGGCAACGCACCATCGCTTACGAATTGGTACGCACGACCCGGAAGGCGGTGCGGGTGCAAGTGCATCCCGACGGAATAGTACGGGTCATTGCACCGCTCGAACTCACCCCGGAGGAAGTAGCGAAAGTAGTGAAGCGGAAAGCCCCCTGGATTTTGAAGCAACTGCGCTTTTTCGAGCAGTTTCGCCCCCTCACGCCTCCGCGCCAGTACCGCAGTGGCGAAACGCACCGCTACCTCGGGCGGCAGTACCGGCTAAACTTACTTCAGGGGGAAAAATCGGTTCGCCTGGCCGGTGGATTTATCGAAGTGACGCTCCCTGACCCGGTGCCAGAAGCCGTCGCCCAAGCCCTGAACGCGTGGTATCGTCAGCGGGCAAGAACCAATTTTCAGCGGATTTTACGGGAGGTGGTTCCCCGTTTCGCGTCGTATTCGCTGCCCGTGCCTCAGCTAAAACTCCGTCAGATGCCTACTCGCTGGGGAAGTTGCACTCCCGCAGGCGTGATCTCCCTAAACCCGGACCTAATCAAAACCGCCAGCGGGTGCATCGAGTACGTGGTTGTTCACGAACTCTGTCACTTGGTACACCGTCCCCACGACCGGAATTTTTACGACCTCCTGGAGCGGATTTTACCCGATTGGCAACGCCGTAAACAACTGCTGGAAGGGATGATGGTGTGAAGTCTTGCCCAAGAAAAAGCCCCCGAAGCAAGTTGCTTCGGGGGCTTGGGGACAGAGACGGGTCTCGAACCCGCGACCTCCAGAACCACAATCTGGCGCTCTAACCAACTGAGCTACACCGTCCGTGTTGGCAACTGGCGTTGGCGTCAGTTGCCGAATGGGCTGCAAAGATAACCGCAACCCCAAAAACTTACAAGCAAAATTTACTTCGCCCCCTGGTAGTTCTGCTCGGCGGCGTCCCAGCTTACCACGTTCCAGAAGGCCGCGATGTAATCGGGGCGCTTGTTCTGGTACTTGAGGTAGTAGGCGTGTTCCCACACGTCGAGGCCAATTACGGGGGTGCCTTTTTTCTCGGCTACGTCCATCAGCGGGTTGTCCTGGTTGGGGGTGGAGGTCACGGCCAGTTCGCCGCTTTCGTCCACGATCAACCAGGCCCAGCCCGAACCGAAACGGGTCGTGGCGGCTTTCGCAAATTCTTCTTTCAAGATCTCGAACGAACCAAATTTGGCGGTAATCGCCGCCGCCAGCGTAGCCTTCGGCTCGCCGCCGCCGCTGGGCGAAAGCAGATTCCAGAAAAACGTGTGGTTCCAGTGCCCGCCGCCGTTGTTGCGGATGGCCGGGGGCAATCCACTCACCGATTTCAACAGTTCCTCAATCGTTTTGCCCTCGTTCGGCGTGCCGTTCACGGCGTTGTTGAGGTTGGTCACGTAGGTAGCGTGGTGCCGGTCGTGGTGGATTTCCATCGTTTTGGCGTCGATGTGCGGTTCGAGGGCGTCGTTGGCGTAGGGCAGGGGAGCGAGTTCAAAAGCCATGGCTTTTTCAATTAAATAGTAAGAATTGAAAATTAAAAGTTTAGTGGCTGGTGCCAAAAAATCTTGCCCTGCTAACCTCCTCCGGCGGGCTTAGGTTCGCAGGGTTTGGAAAAATGCTTTCAGTGCACCTTCGCATTCTTCTTTCAAAATCCCCGTTGTGACGCGGGTGCGGGGGTGGAGTAGCGGGCTGACCACGCGGGTGTAGCCGCGTTTTTCGTCGCTGGCTCCGTACACCAACCGGCCCAGTTGCGCCCAGTACAGCGCCCCGGCGCACATCGGGCAGGGTTCGAGGGTGACGTAGAGCGTGCAATCGCGGAGGTACTTGCCGCCTAAGTGTTGCGCGGCGGCGGTGAGGGCCAGGAGTTCGGCGTGGGCGGTCACGTCGGTCAGGCCCTCGGTTTGGTTCTGGCCTTTGGCAATGATGCGATGCTGGCTCACCACCACCGCCCCGACGGGAATCTCCCCGCGTGCCCCGGCCTCGGCGGCCAGTTTGAGGGCTTCGTTCATAAAAAACTCGTCGCTGAGCATGGAGCAAAAGTAGAGAAGAGAGGATAGAGTAGAGAGGATAGAGTCGCGGATTGTGCAAATGCATTTCATTATCCTCTCTACTCCATCCTCTCTTCTCTGAATTCCGGTATGATTTTTTGAAAAGATGCCCCGGAATTATTCTCGCACCCTGAAGAATACAGATTCTCATCAACTTTTTTAAACAACCAACGACCATGAGTTACATCGAAGTAGCCCCCGACGTAAAACTACACGTACTCGATTGGGGTACGGGAAGTCCGATTGTGCTGTCGCACGGCTGGCCGCTGAGCCACGAAAGTTTTGAGTATCAACTCACCCAACTCCCGCAACGCGGTTTCCGCTGCATCGCCTACGACCGCCGGGGCTTCGGGAAATCGTCGAAACCCTGGGATGGCTACGATTACGACACCCTGGCCGACGACCTCCACGCCCTGCTCACCGAACTCGACCTGCGCGACGTAACGCTTCTCGGCTTTTCGATGGGTGGTGGGGAAGCCATCCGCTATTTGAGCAAATACGGCAACGACCGGGTTTCCAAATTAATTCTGGTTGGTGCCGCTGCTCCGTACCTCGTTAAAACCGACGATAACCCCGACGGCGTGGATCAGGAGGTGTTTGAAGAAGACATGATTGCCAAAATTGAGGAAGACCGGGCGGCCTTCATGGCGACGTTCGGGAAGCAGTTTTTTGGCATCAGCTTGCTCAACAAGCCCGTCAGCGACGAACTGCTCCTGTGGTTCAACAGCCTGGCGATGGCTGGATCGCCCCGGGCGTTCACCGAATGCGTGAAGACCTTCGGCTACACCGACCTGCGCGAAGACGTGAAAACCATCACCATCCCGACGCTCATCATCCACGGCACCAGCGATAAAACGGTTCCCTACGAATTGACCGGAGAAAAACTGGCCGCCATGATTCCCGGCTCCCAACTCATCCCCTACGACGGTGCCCCGCACGGCCTGTTCTACGAATTCCGCGACCGCCTCAACGACGACATCGTGGCCTTTGCCGGGCAGAGCGTGAGCCGCGTTCAAACGGCCGAACCGGCGTATTGAGGTTCTACCCGCCCGTTAAACAAAAAGCCTGCTCCGATGTCGAAGCAGGCTTTTTGTTTAACGGGCGGGTCTTTTAGTTGCTTCACAAGTGTCGCCCCCGTTGGCTGGTCAGTGCTTTTTTGAACGGCAGGCCGTTGATTCCACTGGCTTAACCACGCGTGGGTAGTCGACGGGGCAGGCCCGTTTGGGCCGCAACCAAAGCCACGTTCCCGGCATATTGGTGAACCAGGCGCAGCGCGAGGGCTTTTGAGTCGGCACTGGGATCGGCCGTTTCCTGGAGTACTTCTTCCTGCAATCGGGCATCATCCACGCGCATGGGACAACGGTTGCGTTAGCTTTTTTGAAAATTGCAATTCTAAATTCGTTGTCGCAAACGCTATAGTCCCGTTAAAACCGGTCTAGAATCCTTTTTATTAGATGCCCTTGCCCACCCCGAAGACGGCTGTTTTGCTTTTCGCTTTACCCGATTCCATCGAGTCGAGCCGCAAAACGATCTCCCCAAAATCGGTGAGCCTTTGGCGGGCTATGCGGGCGCTGACGCGGGTAAAAGCCCACGCCAGCGGATTGCCTTTGCTGCATTCTCACCGGCTCATCGATCACCGGGGTACGTTTGGTGAACAACTCAGCAGTGCTTTATCGGTGGCATTTGCTCAGGGGTACGAACAGATCATTTGCATCGGTAATGACTGTCCGGATTTGTCAGTTCCTGATCTGCGCCGGGCAGCAGCGGCTTTGGCAGACAACAAACTTCCCCTCGGGGCTGATCAGCGGGGCGGGGTGTACCTGGCGGGTTTCAGACGGGAGCAGTTCGATGCCGATGCGATAGCGCAACTGCCCTGGCAAACAGAGCACTTAGCCGACGCACTCCGTAATTTTTTCAGGTCTCAAAGAAGTACAATCACCGATTTGCCCCTTCGGGCTGATATTAACCGGCGCGTCGATGCGACTGCGGTCCGCTGGTTTGGCCAGGCGACCAGCCGACTGGTGACGACCATCCGGCAGGCGCTGCTTTTAGTCACTCTTCCTCCTACGGTTTCCTGTCTTCTTCTGGAAACCTCTTTACGCTTCCATAGCCGTATTTCTGGTCGGGCACCTCCCTTCGTTTAAAGGCTCCCGGTGTTTTTTCTGACCCGTTGAAAACTGTTTCAACGCGGCTGGAACGTGTCCCATTTTGCTCAAAAATAGCTTCTCCTCCAACTGAATTGATCCGCTTTCTGGAACCGGAAAGGCCGGATGCTTTTGCGTCATCTAACCAACTTACAACCTGATTCAACGATGAAACATCTCCTACGCTTTTTTGTCCTTGGTTGCCCGTTGCTCCTAGCGCGGGTGCAGGCCCAGGACCCGAACGGACAAAACCAACTCGAAGTGACCGTCACCGACCTGCTGCTCCGTCGACCCATTGGCAATACCGTCCTCTACCTTCAGGCTAGCACCAGTCGAGCGGTAGATTCTACTCGGACCAATGCGCAGGGCAAAGCGCTGTTCAGCAATTTATCGGCGTTGGTGCGGTACCGGGTCTTTACGCGCCCCGGTACCGATTACACCGAAGAGGAAGTATCGGATATCGTGATAAAATCCAGCGGCCTCACCACCGTGACCCTGGAACTGCCGCTCCGGCGCGAAAGCACGCTCGAAGAAGTCGTCATCAACGACCGGCGCCTGGCGCGTTTAAACAATCAGAATGCCGAAGTATCGGCACTGGTTTCCCGGCGGGAACTTCAGGCACTGCCCCTCGAAGGCCGCGATATTACCCGGGCGCTCTATCGCCTTCCCAACCTGACCCTGGCTACCCAGGGCTACGCCGAAGCGCCTAACGTGGCCATCAATGGTCTGAATGGTATCTACACCAATTACCTCATCGATGGCATGGATAACAACGAGCGGTTTCTGGGTAATATGAAATTCAACACGCCGGTGGGCTTTGCCGAAGGGATTACGGTGTATACCAACAATTACTCCGTCGAGTTTGGCAACACCAGCAATGGGGTTATCAACGTAACGACCCGTTCCGGCTCAAACCAACTCAGCGGCGAGGCCTACTACCTGACCCGACCCGGTTCGGTCATCGACAGTCCTTCGAATTTCGCAACGGCCGACTTGTCGGGTAATTCGGTTAAAGATGGTTTCCAACGACACCAGCTTGGTTTTGCCCTAGGAGGGGCACTCAAAAAAGACAAAACGTTTTTTTACATCGATGTGGAGCAGACCTTCGACCGCAAGGATAATCGTTTGGTAGCTCCCTTGCTCGGTGTAAACGAAGTCGTGACCGGCTACAACCATTTCTCGTACGTATCGGGCAAGCTCGACCAGGTTTGGAGCAGCCGGTTTAAAACGTCATTGCGGGCCAACATTGGGGCGTTCGACATCGACCGGCAGGGCGGTGGACTAGAGGGGGGCATTCTGTTTCCATCGGCGGCCTCGGCGCAAAAAGATCGGACGTATCTGATTGCCCTGAAGAATGCGTACGTACTCGGCAACCGCAACGGCGGACCGGAACTAACCGGCGAAACGAATTACCAGCATTCCCGCTACCGCTGGAACTACCGCGAACCCGTCAATCCTACCAATCCCTCGGCCACCGTGCGCGGTCCTAACGGGGTTCCCATTGCAACCATCGGTCAGAGCGGAGCCATTTTCGACGACTTTGAAAACACCGACCAGATTCAGCAGAAATTTACGCTTCGGCGGGGCAGCCACACCCTCAAAGCCGGGGCCGAATTCATTACGTCTGATTACGCCTTATTGGGTGGGGCGAATCCGTATGGCACCTACGATGTGCAATTGACGCAGGCTCAACTCGATGCGCTCAAAGCCAAAAACATTGGCTCTGCCCTGGATGTAGCCGACATTCCGCGAGAGGTGCAGGTACGGACGTACGACGTTGAACTCCGCCCCACCACGTTTGGCAAGCGGCAGAATGTGCTTAGCCTTTACACCGAAGACCTCTGGGCCGTCCGCCCAAACCTGAACCTGACGTTCGGCCTGCGCTACGATTACGACAACTTAAGCAAAGCGGGCGGTACGAAGGGCGACTACAACAACATCGCCCCGCGCGTAGCCTTTAACCACCAACTCAATGAGCGTACCGTAATTCGGGGTGGCTACGGGATGTTTTACGACAAAATCAAGTACACCATTTACAGCGACAACCTGCAATTCAGCAACAACGGGGTTGATTTCAAAAAGCAATTGACCGAACTGAAGCGGCTGGGTCTGCTTTCGCAATCGGCCGATCTCGATCGGGTTACCTTCGCGGGCAACCTCAACGCCCGCGCCACGACACCGGTCACGTACCTGAACGGCCCCACGTCCGCGCAACTCCAGCCCCGACGCGACCAGCAGTTCAGCAACAATTTTCGGATCATGAATTCGGATGGTTTCCAGAACCCGTATTCACACCAGTTTTCGCTTGGCTTTCAACACAAACCAACGTCGAACACCTTGTTTTCAGTTGATTTAGTCCACGTAGCCACCAACGATCTCTACTACATTTATAACCTCAACGCAGCGGCACCCTACCCCCTTACGAACCCGGCCGATGTGAAAGTACGAACCGTTGCCCAGGCTGACCTGACGCGTCCGATTCCGGTTAAGCAGGATAAACGGGGCGCTTATGCGGTTGTGAACGGTACCGATACCCTGCGCGGGATTGCCCGAAATATCTTTGAAACCCGCACTGACGGGTACGCCCGGTATTGGGCAGCCAACTTCGTGTTTCAGAAATTAAAGGGATCCGATAAATACGCCTATCGCCTGGGCTACAACCTATCGGTAATTCGGAGTAATACCACCGGTGTCAACACGCGGGCGCAGGATTCGAATGATTTTGTGGCCGAATACGTCTTCGACGACAACGACCGGCGGCACGTGTTTTCGGGCATTTTCTATTACTACCCCCTCCGGAATTTAACCATCACGCCGACCGTGCTCCTTCAAAGCGGTCTGCCCATCACCCGGGTAGCCGATGCGAAACAGTACGGCGGCGTGACGGATTTAAACGGCGACAGCGAGAGCTTTAGCTTACCGTCCGACATTCAGCCCGGCGAAACCCGCAACAACGACCGGCTTCCCTGGGCTAAAACGGTAGACTTATCGGTAAAATACACCGTACCCTTGTTTGGTCGGCCCCGACTCGAACTGTCGGCGGATGTGTATAACCTGCTCAACACGCAGAATATCTCAGGATACAACGTCGTGCGGGGTTCGTCGAATCAGTTTCAACTGGGTCCCCGTGGATCGGGCATTACCGTTCGGTCGGCGGCCCCACCGCGTCAGTTTCAGTTTGGCGCCCGGTACGTCTTTTAAAGTTGGTAACTTGTAGTCGGCCGGGCCGCCATTGCGGTAATTTGGCAATTGGTTTTTTTTAAAGTAAAAAATTAAAAATCAGGCATTTACCTAATTACCGATTCGCCTCTGCACCCGTACTCAATGGGTAATTCCGCCGGGCTTATTCTCCTTTGATGATGCATTGCATCAGAACCACTCACGCTATGAAATTGCTCTTTTTCAGTCTGGTCATTACGACTGCACTTGCTCAACAACCCACCACACCCCGACGAGTCTGGTTTGATACGGACCTCATGATTGGTTTGCCAGAGCGGGCACCCCGCGAGGTAGACGACGGCGTAACGCTGATTATGGCACTCCGCCAAACCGATAAAGTCGAGCTGGTTGGCATCAGCACCGTTACCTACGCAGAGTACGGTTACGAGACGGCGAAGAAATTACTGGGTTGGTATAACAAAACGGGCAAGACGATTCCCGTTTACAAAGGCTCGAACACGGGGCAGGATACCGGCATTGAAAATGAAGCGACCAGGGCAATGGCCGAGGCTCTGCGAAAGGAGAAACTCACCATGCTGGCCATCGGGCCGGTAACCAACGTAGCAACGGTGGTAAAAAATCACCCGGAACTGGTTCCTCAAATTGAGGAAGTCGTGGTTTGTGCGGGTAGAACTCCGGGGTTTCCATTCCAGCCAGGACTGGGGAAAGTGACGGTCGGCGATTATAACTTCGAGCGGGACCCCGAAGCATTCCGGGTACTTTTCGACGCGGGCATCCGCGTGGTGCTATCCGGGTTTGAGTGCAGCGCCTACACCTTACTCGGCAAAACGGATATTGATTTTCTGGCCAGTTCTACGCACGAAGGCGACAAATGGCTTTACGCCCAGTTGCGTCCCTGGCAGGAGCGAGCCAAAACGCTTTTTGGGGTCGAAGGCTTTATTCCCTACGATGCCACACCCCTGGGCTACCTGACGCATCCTGAGTACTTCAAGTATTACCGCGACATTCCGGTGCGCATCAACAAAAAGCCCAACGATTCCACCATCGGCCAACTGGCGAACGGCAAGGAAAAGCCGTTTCTGGAAGTTTCTTACGACTACAAAGACACCCGCTGGCGGGCGGTTTACGCCTACAAAACCCTGCCGGGTTTTGAGGAAATCATCCTCGAATCACTTAAAAAAGCGCCCTGAACGGGCATTTACACCGAGTCCAGAATCAGACTGGCCGCCTCGTCCAGCAAAACTTTTTTCTCCCCCAAACTGAGCGACAGCGGGAGTTGAGCCAGCCCAATGAGCCGTCGTAGCAGCTCCGTGCCGACGAATCCTTGCAGGAGAGCCTGGTTCAACTCAGCCGTTGGCCGGTAGTGCGTCAGGACCTGTTGCGTTACGGTGTCGTCCTGCTGGGCCAGTTTCAGATGCGCCAGCATAACGCCGAGGTCAAATTCGGGTTGTCCAAAAAAGCTGAATTCCGGGTCGATGACTCGGGTTCCGGTCGGGGTTTTTAACCAGCTACCGGGGTAATAATCGCCGTGAATCAGCGCAGGACCCGGTTGCAGGTAGACCTCCCCCAAGTCGGCAATCTTCCGGTTCAACGCTGGATTGCCCTGGTAAGGGAACGCGAGCGCCTGCAAGCCCGGCTGGACCGAATCCAAGTCGAAGCCGGTATCCTGCCGGAAAGGGAAATTAAAAATATGCTCGTGGTTCAACGAACGCATGGCCCGATTCTCCGGGAAAACGGGCAGGTCGGCGCTAATCCGAACCGCGTGGAGTGCGGAAAGAAACTCCAGTAAAGCGGCCACATCGGTGGTACCGATCGTCTGGCCAGGCTGATACAGAAACGTAAAATCGGTTCCCGCCCCTACATCTTCCAGCGCCAGCAGATACTGGGCGGGATCGAACCCGATTAATCCGGGCGCAAATCGGGTTAGGGTCGCCTCACCGGCAATTTGCTGGTAAAACCGGGCTTCTACCTCGATTCGCTCCATTGGCGCGGGTACCTGCGGGTACTTCTGCACCCAGGGCCGGGCTTGTTTAAGAATAAACGATTGGCGGTCGGTACTGACCCGAACCACGACGTTCATGTTTCCCTCACCCGGTTTTACGACGGAGAGAATTTTCTCATCCGGGCTTATCCAGCCCTGGGAGCGTACCAGTTGAACCAATCCATCGCTTGTCTTTTCTTCTAAAAAAAGGACATCTGGATGGTGGGCAGCAAATTGCTTACGGGGTGTCACGGGACTGGCGTTGCGAGCGATTGGATGACGTAGGGAAAGATTGACTGGCGAAACCAGCCTTGCAATCACGAAGGTATTTAAAGTTGGGGTTCTACAAAACGAATGGCCCCCGAAGTGACCGGGTTGAGCGGGTAGCGGCACGGCACACGCTGCTTTTTAGTCGATTCGCCGCTCCGTTTCCCGGTCGAAAATATGGCATTTTTCCAAATTCCAACCCAACTCCACGGTTTGACCGAATTCCACGGCGGCATCGGCGTTGAGGCGGGCTACCAGTTTCTGGCCTTCCAGGTGGGTGTAGGCGAGCAGTTCGTTGCCCAGGTGTTCCACGGCGTCCAGCACCACTGGGTGGCGGAAATACGTCCCGCCCGGCTCGGAGCGCGTGGTCAGGTGCTCGGCCCGGATGCCGAGCACGACCGCTTCCCCACCCATTTTTTTCAATGAATCGGCCTGCGGCATCGCGGCCAGATGGATGGTCACCTCGCCCCCTTCGCTCACGAACGTCGGCCCGTCGGCGAGGCGGCCCCGCACAAAATTCATTGGGGGCGTGCCGATAAATCCGGCCACGAATAGGTTGACGGGGCGGTTGTACAGGTTCACGGGCGTATCCTGCTGTTGCACGTCGCCATCGCGGAGTACCACAATCCGGTCGCCGAGGGTCATGGCTTCGGTCTGGTCGTGGGTCACGTAAATCATCGTGGCCCGGAGGTCGCGGTGGAGTTTCTGCAACTCGATGCGCGTCTGCACCCGCAGTTTGGCGTCGAGGTTACTCAGGGGTTCGTCAAACAAAAATACCTTCGGTTCGCGCACCAACGCCCGCCCGATGGCTACCCGCTGCCGCTGCCCACCCGACATATCCTTCGGTTTGCGCTGGAGCAGCGGCTCGATTTCGAGCATCCGGGCCGCGTTCGTCACCCGTCGTTGGATTTCTTCTTTTGAAAATTTTCGCAACTTCAGCCCGAAAGCCATGTTTTCGTACACGGTCATGTGCGGATACAGCGCGTAATTCTGAAACACCATCGCGATGTCGCGGTCTTTGGGCGGTACGTCGTTGACGAGCGTTCCGTCCAGAAAAAGCTGCCCGTCGGTGATGTCTTCCAGGCCCGCGATCATCCGCAACAGCGTGGATTTACCGCAACCCGACGGCCCAACGAACACGACGAATTCCTGATCGGCCACGTGAATGTTCACGTCCCGAATCACGCGCGGGCCGTTGCCGTAGGCTTTGGCGAGGTGGACTAACTTGACGTCGGCCATGGGGTTGGTTACCGGTATTTTTCGAGTTGACTGCGCACTTCCGGAACTGCCTCCACCGCCTGGAAGGCCCAGAGCGCTTCGATGGTGGATTCCGCCCCGGAGTTTTTGTTGACCTGGGATCCCGACGAAATTCCGTCGAAGCAGCGCCCGGTGTTGGGATTGTACATTTTAGTGCTGGCCGGGTTTTGCCCCAAATACCAGGCGGTGAGCTGGGCGGCGAGTTGCGCGTACTTCGCGTCTTTTTTCTGCGAAAACGCCTCCAGCGTCGCCGAAATCATGGGCCGGATGCCGTAGGCAATCTGCGAAAACTTCGATTTTTTCTGAATCACGGGCAGCGCTCCCGACCCATCCAGCACGAATGATTCCAGAAAACCTTCCTGCACCACGTAGGGATAAAACAGGTCTACTTCCCGCAGAGCGGCGGCAATCCAATCGGGTTTGTTGAGGGCTTTCCCGGCTTTCAGCAGGGCGTAGGCCTGATCGTTGCCGTAGGCGTGCCAGTTGTTTTCAAAACTCAGAAAGGCCCCGTAAGGCGGTGCCGCATCGGTACCGGGCTGCATGGTCAGGATTCCCTCGGCCAACTGATTGATCAGGGCCAGCACCGGCGCATCGGCTTTTTGCTGGTACCCGTTAAGCAAGCCCAACACCATCACCGCCGCCTGGTCGGTGCCGGATCCGTAGGGCAGCCACTTAGGAATTTTCAGTCCGCTCACGAACGCGTATTCGCGGGGCTTGCCGCCAAAATCACGAACCATGTTGCCGACGACCCGCTGCGTGGCGGTCTGAATCCGGGCGGCAAAGGGCGCATCGGTGCCCTGGTACACCGGGTAAATTTCCGAGAGCGCCCACAGTGCCCGCCACGACCACCAGTTGGGTTGGGCCACGCTGGTTTGCCCCGCCGTGTTGGGCGTGCGGTCGGGCCAGAGGAAGTTGTAAAAGTACCCGTTCGGGGCCTGCATGGCCAGCACGAATTCGGTCAGTTTGCGGAGCGTCGCCTGCTTGGCGGGATTGGTCGAAAGGTCGGGTTCGTGGCGGTAAAATAGGGCCGCCCGCGCCACGTCATCCACGCAGGTGAAGCCCTCGTCGTCGTCGCCGACCAGCTTGTAATCGGGGGCCTGGCTGTAAATATTGATCACGCCCACGTCGGGTCCGCTGACCAGTTTTACCGGCAAGTACAAGTGCTCCAGGTGCGCGGTGTTTACCCACCGGTCGGTGGGGGGCGTGGTCTTGCTGGTAGCGGGGTCTTTTTTGCACGAAAAAGCCAGAAACCACACCCCCAGCAGCATGATTCTCCGGGCTACCTGCCGCTCTCGATTTTTCATTTTAAAGGCTGCTTAAAAGTTTTCCGACCAATTCCGCCTGCGAAGCGGTAATCACCCCACAAGCCGTGTCCGACATAGCGTAGGGAATTACGAGCCGGTCGCCGTGGGCCAGCCAGCCGCAGGTGTACACCACGTTGGGCACGTAGCCCTCGCGCTCCGATTCAAGCGGCCAAACGAGCGGCTCCTTCAACCGTCCGATTACTTTCGTGGGATCGTGGAGGTCGAGCAACACCGCGCTCAGTACGTACCGCCGCACCAACCCGACGCCGTGGGTGAGCAGCAGCCACCCGTGCTCGGTTTTTAGAGGAGAACCGCAATTGCCTAACTGCACAAATTCCCAGGGATACAGCGGTTCGAGCAGGACCTGGTAGTCGTTCCAGCAATACAGGTTTTCCGAAAACATAATCGTGACGTTCTGTCCGCCCTGCCGGGCAATCATCGCGTAGCGACCGCCGATTTTTTCGGGAAACAACGCCATGCCCTTATCACTAATGGCTTTCCCGTACAGCGTCCGAATTCGGAACTGCCTGAAATCCTCGGTTTCGATGAGTTGGGTTTTTACCGTTTTGCCGTCGTAGGCCGTGTACGAGGCGTAGTACAGCACTTCATTGCCGTCGAAAAAGCGCACGAAGCGCGCGTCTTCCATCCCCATCTTTTCGCCTTTGGCAACCGGAAACAACACCCGTTCCGCCAGGGACGTTGCGGGGTCAGCGACGGCATCGTAGTTGGTGTCGAGCAGTTCTTGCACGGCCAGGCTGGTGGCCACCAAGTGGGGCGGAGCACCGTTCTCGGCTAGTGTATCCAGGATCCTGATCGCTTCCGCCTCGGTGAATTCGTCGGGAAACTGATCCAGCAAAACCGGAGCGGAAGTCGGGAAATGAGTCAGCCGCTCCCGCATAAAACGGGTGGTGTAGCGGCGTTCTACTTCCTCCACACCCGTCGCAAACTGGCTGGGCGGATCGAAGGTCAATTCGCCCGCCGGGTCGAGGGTACCGGTGCGAAATTCAATCGACGAAATGTGGCCTTCCCCCGTGGCCCGCAGGCTCATCACGAAGCGGAGGGTTCCGGCGGGCAGGCCCGTCTGGTCGGGGTGCGGCACGATGGAGGGGTTGAACAGAGCCGCCGATTGGGTGGAGTATTCCTTGGTCAGAAAGGCCCCGACGAGCCGTTGCCGCTCCGGCGACAAGGGTGTGGTCAGGCTCAGGAGCGCCACTCCCAGCGCGTAATTTTTCTGGAAAGCCGCGTCCAGGTAACGGTG
Source organism: uncultured Cytophagales bacterium (assembly GCA_964244295.1). Lineage (GTDB taxonomy): Bacteria > Bacteroidota > Bacteroidia > Cytophagales > Spirosomataceae > JAJAZB01. The sequence goes on along the minus strand of CAXTIG010000003.1, from coordinate 127,549 downwards.
CCGGTTGCCAAAATCGCTCCGGGCTTCGTCGAGCAAGGCTGCTACGTCGGAGTCCGATAACCCGGCGACGCGGTCGGCGATGCGCTGCACCCGTTGTGGACCGGGCAAAAACAGGTACTGCGTAAGGACTCGTTCCGGGGAAGCGATAAAGCGAATGGGGGTGCGAACAATGGTCACGGGGGAAAAAAGAAAGGGCGTGGCGAATCGGGGCTAGTCCTTCAGGCCCGACGAAGCCATGCTGCGGATGAAGTGTTTTTGAAAAAATAAATAGACGATGATGATGGGCAAGGCGAGTAAAAACGCCGCCGCCAGCTTGACGCCGAGCTGGGCATCGGCCCGCCCACCCACCGAAAACAGGGTCACCATTTGCGGCATGGTCATGACGTTTTCGTCGCGAATCACGATGAGCGGCCAGAGCGCGTCGTTCCACAAGCCCATAAACGTCAGGATGGCGATGGTCAAAACGGTAGGCAGGATGTTGGGCACCAGAATCTGAAAAATAATGCGCAACTCGCCGCAGCCATCCATCCGGGCGGCGTCGATGAGCGACTGGGGTAACCCCAGAAAAGCCTGTCGGAACAGCAGCACCGCGAGCGAATTCATGGCAAACGGCACGGTCAGAGCTAGGTAGGTATCCACCCAACCGAGGTTGATCATCGTGATGTAATTGGGAATCAACGTGATCTGAAACGGCAGCGTCATCGTGAAAATCAGGCTGAAAAAAATCAGATCCCGCCCCCGGAACCGCATCCGCGCCAGCGCGTAACCCACCATCGCGCCCAAAATCAGCACCACGCTGGTGGTGAACGTCGCCACAAACAAGCTGTTGAAAAAGGCCCGACCGAGTGGAATCGTGGCGAACATAGTCGCGTAGTTGCTCCAGGTGAAATCAACCGGCCAGAGCGTCACCAGTCCAATGCTTTTTTCCGCCGTCAGCGACGCGCTGACCATCCAGACAAACGGGTAAATGAACGACACGGCGGCCAGCGTGAGTACGGCGTAAAGGACAACGCGTTTGAACAAATCAGGCATGGTCGGTTTCGATGTAACGCCGCTGAATGATGACGACCCCCACGATGAGCAAGGCAAAAAACAGCCCCAGCGTGGCCGAATAGCCCATGTGGTAGTACTGAAAGGCCTGTTTATAAATGTACATGACCGTGGAAAGTGTGCTGTTGAGCGGGCCGCCTTCGGTCATGATGTAGGGTTCGATGAAGAGCGAAAACCCGCCGATGGTCGAAAGAATCACGACCATGAACACCGTCGGGTTGATCATGGGTAAGGTGATGTGCCGGAATTTCTGCCAGTGCGTTGCCCCTTCCATGTCGGCGGCTTCGTAGTACTGCTCCGGTACGGTTTGCAGGCCGACCAGGAACAAAATCACGTACAACCCCACGTTTTTCCAGGTGGCCATCAGCGCAATGGCGTACATGGCGATGTCGGGGTTTTCGAGCCAGGGTATTTTGGGAATTCCCAACCCGGTCAGGCCCCGGTTGAGGATACCGAGGTTGAAGCCCAGCAGTTGTTGCCAGAGAATCGTGACGACGACCCCCGATACCACCACCGGCAGAAAAAAGGCCGCCCGGAAAAACGTCATGCCCCGGATTTTCTGGTTCAGAAACTCCGCCAGCAACAAGGCTACGCCGATTTGCAGCGGAATGTGGACCGCCAGAAACCGCAACGTGTTCCAAAGCGCCGTCCAGAACAGGCGATCCTTCACCAGCCGCCGGTAGTTGTCCAGCCCGATGAATTCCATCGGCGAAATGATGTTCCAGCGCTGAAAAGTCAGCACCACCGAAAACACGACCGGAAACAGCGTAAACACCCCGAAATAAATCAAGTACGGCGAAACCAGCAGGTACGGCAAGCGGGCGTTTTTCATAGCGGGGAGCGGATAGAGTAGAGAGGATAGCGATTAGATTTTGATGAACCGGTTTAGAATTTTGAAAACCGAAGTTGTCCCGTCCCAAACAGGGCTTGTCATCCCGACGTGTTGTCATCCCGACGCAGGAGGGATCTCGTTCGAGTGCCGAACGGCTGGTTACCGGCAATTGTCTCGGAGGGCTAACGAGATCCCTCCTGCGTCGGGATGACAACTTAAAAAAAACTCTATCCTCTTTCAGCTACCCACTGTCCTCTAAATTCAATTTCCCAGCAACACATCCACCGCTCGGGCGGCATCGGCGACAGCGGCTTCGGGCGTCTTGCGGTTGTACAGTACGCAGGCTTCGTACTCCTGCGAAATGGCCTCGAATACTTCCACGATCACCTCGCAGTTGTCCACCCCACGGATGCGTTTCGTCTGCCGGGCAAAGGGCAGCAGGCGGGGGTTTTTGGCGAAAAATGGTTGGAAAAACGGATCGGTGTCCAGGCCGGAACGGCGCGGAAACTGGCCGGTGAGTTCGAGCAACCGCCGGTCGCCGGATTTTTCCACCATCGTCCGAATAAAATCCCAGGCTTGCTGCGGCCGTGAGCAGGTGTTGAAAATCACGATGTTTTTCGGATCGGCGTAGGTGAACGGTAGTCCGGGGTGGCCCTCCGGCACGGGCATGGGGCCGGTGTCGTACTCGAAGCCTTCATTTTTGTACCGCTCCAGAAACGACACGTCCCAGGGACCGGTGAATTTCAAGGCGATTTTCTCGGCGATGAAGGGATCGCGGGTGGCCGAGAGTTTTTCTTTCGGGAAATAATTGGCCCGGTACAGCGCCTGCAAAAACCGGAACACGGCCACGGCGGCGGGGTTGTTGAAGGCCGCCCGGTTATTTTGAATCAAGGCCCCGCCGTTGGAGGCGGCGAGGTAAAGTGGGTAAAAATTAAATAAGCGCTGGTGCCACACGGGTCGCACTTCGGTGTAGCCGAGCCAGCGGTCGGCGTAACCATCTCCGTTGAAATCCCGCTGAAAGCGTTTTCCGGCGCGGAGGTAACCCGCGTAGGTGAGGGGCAGCGAGCGCTCGCCGACGGAGGCCAGCGCCGTCGGATTATAAATTGTCATGATCGGGTTCACCTTCCAGGGAACCTGGTAAATGTGCCCGTCGGAGGAGGTGATTTCGCGGATGACGGCGCTGTCGCAGCGCGTGCGCAGAAAATCCATGAAGCCCCGCAGCGTGTCGAAGGCGACGAGCACCTTCGCTTTGGCGTACCGTTCTACGTCGCCCTGCCAGAGGTTGGCGTACACGTCGGGCGTGGTGTGGCCCACCACCGAAGCCAGAATGATTTCCTCGCTCGACTGCCCCTCGGGCACGGGCCGGGCGGCAATGGCTTGGCCGGGGTGTCGCCGGTTCCAGGCCGCAACGTGCTCCCTGGCAAAGGCCCCTTCGGCGGGGTTGCTGGCGTACCAAAACGTGAGTTCCCGCTGCTCCACCGGCGGGCGACAACCCGCCTGAAGCACCAGAAGTACCCCCCAGAAAAAAGCGTTTTTTCCCATTCAGACTAGAAAACTTCCCGGACGGTTCAGGGCGTTCAGGAAGTTTTTTAATGAAAAGAAACTGGTTAGAATTTTTGAAAAACCGGGTTGTTTATTCCGGCGGGATGGCAACTGCCCGGCGGAATAAACAACCCGGTTTTTAAAATTCTAACCAGCCTCACTGAAACCTACTGACTTTTCTCGGCATCGTAAATGGATTTGACCTGGGCCGCCGACAGGGCGACGTTGTAAATGCGCACGTCATCCAAATCACCCGCGAAGTAGCCTCCCCAGGGGCCGTTGAAGTTGTTGCCGTCGGCGTCGGGGTTTTCATTGCTCTGGTACAACGAGGCGGGCAAATCCGCGCCAATCACCAGGTTAATGGAGCTTTTCACCGCCACAGGATCGCCCGTCACGTCGGTCCAGCTTTTCACCAGCGTACCGGCTACGTAGAAATTCATCTCGCCCGATTTGTACGTCACCGTCGCCTGGTACCACTTGCCTACTTCGGCGGTGAAGGTTTCGTCGTCTTTGTCGAAAATGCCCGGTTTGTTGGTTTTCACCGTGAAAAAGAACTTGTTGGCCGACTGGAGTTGGAATTTGTAGCCGTTCCAGCGGTTGAGGGCCACCAGGTAATTGTCCGCCCGCGACGAATCCAGTTTGGCCCAAAGGCTGATCGTGATTTCCTTGCCGGGGTTCAGGGCCGAATTGTAAGGCACTTCGATGTGGCCGCCCCGCTGGAATTTGTAGGCCATGTTGGCCACCCCAAACCGGTCTGCGGTAAGCGTGGGTACGCCCCCACCCCAGCCTTTGAATGGAGCCGCACTGGCCGGGGCCGTACCCGTTTTCAGCGTGCCGTTGTTGTTTTTCCCGGAGGCATCGTTGGCGTTGCCGTTGAATTTGAAGTACGCCACCAGGTTGGCCGGGGCGATTTCCGCCACCTTCTGGGCGTTGAAGGCCTCGACGGCTTTACCCAGGTTTACCGTGGCGTTGTCGATGGAAGTTTGGGTGGAAGCCGCGTCGTTGACCACCGTCTTGGCCGCGCTGATGGCCGTTTGAAACGTGGCCTTCGACCCGGCCAGGTAACTCCCCACCGACGTGCCCTCCTTCGAGGCATTGTAAAGTGAATCCGCCGACGTGATTCTGGCGTTGAGGGCCGTCTTGACCAGCGGAGGAGTCGTGTCCTCGTCGTTTTTACAGGCGTAAAATACCGTAACCAGCAGGCCCAGCGCCAGGAAGGTCCACCGTAATTTTTTTGCTTGATCGAGTGCGTTTTTCATGGTTGACAAATTGATTTGGATGAAACTGAGAAATTAAAACGTAAGGGCTTTGTTGGTATCCCGCTCGCTCTGCGGAATCGGGAAGTAGCGGTTCTGTTCGTAATTGAAATTTTTTTTGTCGCTCAGGGCGGCCTGGGCGTAGGCTTTTCCCCAGCGCATGAGGTCGAAGTAGCGGTGAAACTCGAAGCCCAATTCCACCCGCCGCTCGTGGCGGATGAGGTCCCGCAGGGTGCTCTGGCTGGTGGTTGTCACGTCGGGCAGCAGGCCCGTCGGCACGGCGGGAACCGTCCCGCGCAGCGTCGGGTCGTTGAGGTAGCTTTCGCGGGCGCGTTTGCGCACCTGGTTGAGGTACGTGAGCGCCTCCGCCGATTTGCCCAGTTCGTTGAGCGCCTCGGCCTGCCAGAGCAGCACGTCGGCGAAGCGGATGGCGACGTAGCTGAGGTTACCGTCGCCCTTGCGGTTGACGGGTACCTCCGAAATCGGCTGTACGTTTTTTCGCTGCAAATACCCCGTCGGCGACCAGGTCGGGTCGAAGGGTACCCCGTCGAACCAGGGCTGGCCTTCCCTGGCCACGGTGTAATCGAGGCGCGGATCGACCACGCCCGTGGCCGTTTTCTCGAATTCGTTGACGAAACCCGCCGTGGGTACGTCGAAAAAATAGCCGTTTTCGGTACGGGGGGCGAACCACTGGTTAAGCCGGTTGCCCAAAAACGGCACCTGGTTCGTCAGGTGCTGAACCGAAAAAACAGCCTCGGTGCTGTTTTTAAATTCCTGGTTAAAATTTTGCGAAAACACCGGCAGCAGTTTGTACCCGCCAACAGTAGTCACCTGCGCGGCGGTTTCGGCGGCCTGTTGCCACTTTTGCTGGTACAGATACGCCTTGGCGAGCAGCGCGGTGGCTGCCCCTTTCGTGGCCCGGCCCACGTCGGCCCCGGCGTAGCTGGCGGGCAGGGCGGCGATGGCGGCCTGGCAATCTTTCTCGATGGCATTCTGGTAAATATCGCTCACCGGCGACTGCCTGATCTGCAATTCGTTGGCGTTTTTAGGCTCCAGAATCAGCGGAATCGGGCCGTAGATGTTCACTAGCGTGAAGTAGTAGTACGCCCGCAGGAAGCGTGCTTCGCCCAGAATCCGGGCCTTCAGGGCTTCGTCCATCGCGATGGGGGGTACCTTTTGCAGCACCAGGTTACAGCGGTTTACGCCTTCGTAAAACTGCGCCCACTGGGCCTCGATGGGGCCGCCGTTGGGGTAAATCGTGAAATCGTCGAGGAAGCCGATGTCGGCCTGATCGCCGGGGTTGCCGCCCTCGTCGGCATCGTCGGAAGCCACGTCGCCGAACACCCAGAGGCGGTTCTGGTCGGTTTGGAACGAGGCCATCTGGTAGGCGGCGGTCAGGGCCAGCAGCGCGTGCGACTGGGTTTGGTAGAACGCCGTTTCGGGGTAATCGGCCCGGACTTCTTCGGTCAGAAAGTTTTTGCAACCGCCCGCCGTGACCAGCGAAACGGCAGCAACCAGGAGGATACGAAAGGATTTCATGGGGGCTTCTCCGTGGTTAAAAATTCAGGTTCATTCCCAGCGTGTACACCTTCGCCGAGGGATACGTGCCCCAATCGATGCCCACGGCCACGTCGCCGCGAAACTGCTCATTGTTGAGGTTGTCGCTCGACTGCATTTCGGGGTCCATGCCGGGGTACCGCGTGAACGTCAGCAGGTTTTGCCCGCCGATGTACACGCGGGCGTTGGTCATGCCCCAGCGTTTGGTCAGGGCGGCGGGCAGGGTGTAGCCGAGTTGGAGGTTTTTGAGCCGGGCGTAGGAGCCGTCTTCGAGGAACCGGGTGGAGGGCTGCTTGTTGTTGGCTGCCCCTTTCCACGACACCCTCGGCTGGGTATTGCTGGTGCCTTCGCCCTGCCAACGCTCGTCGTACACCCGCTGGGTAACGTTGAAGGCCCGGTAAAATCCTTCGATGTCGGTGGCGACCTGGTAGTAAATTTTGTTACCCTGCGAACCCTGCACGAACACCACGAGGTCGAAGTTTTTGTACTGCACGTTGCCCGTCACGCCGTAGGTGAGCTTCGGAATGGGGCTTCCCACGTGGCTGCGGTCTTTTTCGTCGATAACGCCATCGCCATTGATGTCCTTAAACTTTACGTCGCCGGGGCGGATGTTCGGTCCCTGGTAGGCGTGGGTGAAAATGTCGCCGTCGTTCTGAAAAATGCCCTCCATCTGGTAGAGGTAAAACGACCCGATGGGGTGGCCCGGCTCGGTGAGCGTGGCAAACACGCCGTTGTCGATCCGCCCGCCGGGAATGGGCCGCCCGTCGCTGAGCGAAAGCACCTTGTTTTGGATAAACGCCCCGTTGGCGGTGAGGTCGTAGGTCCAGGCACCGCTGCGCTTGCGGTAGCTGAGGTCGAATTCCAGCCCCTGATTTTCCACCTTGCCCGCGTTGACGTAGGGTGCCCCCGCGCTCCCGCCCGACCGGGGTACCGGAATCGGGATGAGCATGTCGGAGGTACGCTTGTTGAAGTAGTCGAGGGTGAGCAGCAGTTTGTTGTTGAAAAAACCGAAGTCCAGGCCAATGTCCGCCTGGGTAGACGATTCCCATTTTACCTGTGAATTCCCCCGGCTGGTGATCGTGTAGCCCGGCGTGGATTGCAGATCGGTGCCGAAGGGGTAGTTGTAGCCACTGCTCACGATGGAGGCGAAGGGGTAGTTACCAATGTCCTGATTTCCCAGTTGCCCGATGCTGGCGCGGAGTTTCAGGGTAGAAATCGTACCCAGCAACGGCTCCATGAACGCCTCCCGGTCGAGGTTCCAGCCCAGCGAACCGGAATAAAACGTGCCGTAGCGGTACTGGGGCGCGAACCGCGACGACCCGTCGCGCCGGATGTTGGCGGAGAAAAGGTAGGTGTCGGCGTAGCTGTAATTGGCCCGGCCAAAGAGCGAAAACAAGGCCCAGCGGGAGTCACCTTCGAAGCTGGTTTGGTTGCCCACCCCGACGCCCCGGCCCAGGTAGCGGAGGTTGTCGACCTGGTCGAGAAAATTGCGGTCGGTGCCCCCGATGAGCCGATTGACGTTTTTGATGGCTTCCGTGCCGAGCAGGACGGACACGTTGTGTTTTTGGTTGAAGGTGCGGGCGTAGGTAAGCGTGTTGTTCCAGTTGAGGGCGCTGCCCAGCGCAACCCGGTTGACGAGCGTAGCCGGGCTGTTGATGCGCAAATTTGTCCCCCAGTTTTCGTTGTAGATTTTACGATTGATGACGTTGAAATCCAGCCCGCCGTCGGTGCGGAATTTCAAGGCTTCCAAAATCTGATACTCGGCGTAGAGGTTGCCGAAAATGCGGTACTGCTTTTCGTGGTTGTCGGCTTTGAGCGCCAGTCCGACGGGGTTGTAGCCGTCGCCGAAAAAGTTGGGACTGGCGGGTAAATCGGTGAACTGCCCGGTCTGGTCGTACACCGCAATGGCGGGGGTACGAAACAGGGCGTAGCGAATCACGCTGCCGCCGTTGCCGCCGTAGCCATCGCCCGAACTGCCGATGATGGCCCGGTCGGAAAAAGCCAGGTTGAGGTTCGTGCCCGCCTTTAGTTTGCGCGAGATGTCGGTGTCTACGTTGGCTTTCAGCGTGTAGCGTTCGTAGCCGGAGTTGAGAACGATGCCTTTTTGGTTGAAATACGTGCCCGAAAGCAAATAGTGCGAGCGGTCGCCGCCGCCACTCACCGAAAGCTGGTAATTCTGAATCGGGCCGGTCTGGAAAATTTCCCGCTGCCAGTCGGTGTTGGCCAGTTGCAGCCCATCGGGAATTTTTCGGCGAAACAACTGTGGGTTTTCGACGCCCTGGTTGTCGTTGTCCACCGCTTCGTTGTACAACTGCACGTACTGCGGCGTGTTGACCATTTTAATGAGTTTGCCGTGTTGTTGTACGCCGCCGTAGGCGCTGAAATTCACGCGGGGGGCACCACTGCGGCCTTTTTTGGTGGTTACCAGAATCACCCCGTTGGCGGCCCGCGCTCCGTAAATGGCCGAGGAGGAGGCATCTTTCAGCACCGAAATGCTTTCGATGTCGGTCGGAGAAAGCACGTTGATGGCGTCTTTGGTCGGCACGCCGTCGATGATAAACAGCGGGCTGTTGTCGTTGATGGTGCCCACGCCCCGGATGCGCACGGCCACGCCTTCGCCGGGTGCCCCGGTCGACTGCGTGACGCGCACCCCGGCGGCTCTGCCCTGCAAGGCCTGGTCGATACCCGCCACGGGCAGTCGGCTGATTTCCGCGCCGGTCACGGTGGAAATGGCCCCGGTCAGGTCCGTTTTTTTCTGGATTCCGTAGCCCACCACCACCACTTCGTTGAGCGAGCCGACGGCGGCTTTCAGGGTTACGTCCACGGTGCTGCGGTTCTGGATGGGCACTTCCTGGCGTTCGTACCCGACCGACGAAAAAACTAGCACGCCCCCCGCCGGTCCGTCGTTACGGTCGGGCACGGTCAGCGAGTAGCGTCCGTCGGCGTTGGTGGCAGCACCCTGCTGGGTGCCTTGCAGCAGCACGTTTACCCCCGGCAGGCCCACCCCGTTTTCGTCGATCACCCGCCCGGTGACGGTCGCGGCGGCCAGAGCCACCGGCAGCGGAGTTGTCGTTGCCTGAGCCTGGTCGTTGGTCTGGCTGACGTTGCTGCTGGGGCTGCGTTTGAGCAAAATCTGGCTTCCCGACACTTCGTAGCTAATTTTCAGGGGCGGTAGCAGCCGGTCCAGCACCTCGGCCAGGCGCTCCTGGCGGGCTTCGACCGAGATGCGGCGGCTGGCCTGGATCAGTTCGGGGCTGTACATGAACCGCACTTCAGCGGCTTTGCCTAATTTTTGCAAAACCCCGGCGACCTCCTGGTTTTGCAGCCGGATCGTCACGCGGCGGTCCAGCGGATTCTGGGTACGCCCTTCGTGGGCGACCGCTACTCCGGCGCAAACCACCGTCAAGACCCAGTGAATCAGCCCGATTCGCATCACTTTTTGCAGAAAATTGCGCGGTACTCCTTTTTCATGCATGAGTTTGACTGGTTTGTTGATGAACGACTTGGCAAACAAATCACGGCATCCCGGCTTGGGACGTTGACGAACCGCAACGGGCTGGGAAACCGCTCGGGGAAGGCTACCGCTGCGTTGTTGCCCTTTTTCGCAGCCTGAATCGGGGCATTTTCCGGTGCTGTAAAGAGGTTATTTTCAGTTTGTTGATTTCGGTTGACACGGTTTGGCCGAAACGATGATCTGCCCATCGGTCATTTCGTAGGTGGCTTCGGTGATGGCACAAATCCACCGCAGTTTCTCAAACAAAGGCTCGTCGCCCAGCGAGGCGGTGATGGTACACCCGGTCACCAGTTCTTCGTCGAACACGATGCTGACTCCGTAGGCTTTCTGTAAGGTGGCAAACACTTCCGACAGCGGCGTGGCGTTGAACTCGAACCGCTGGGCCTCGATGGGAATGGCCAGCAACGTGGGCCGGGCCACCAGGCTGCGAACGAGTCGCATTTCTTCCCGCTGAAACGTCACCTGCTGGTTAGGCGTCAGCACCAGGCCGGCGAGTTCCCGGTTGGCTTTGAGTTGGGAAGCCCGCTGGTCGGCCTGGGCGAATACCGAAACTTTACCCGTTTTGACGACCACCACCACCTGCGGGTCTTCGGCGAATCCTTTGACGCTGAAACTGGTACCCAACACTTTGATAATTAAATCACTCGAATACACAAAAAAGGGTTGTTCCGGGTTTTTGGCCACTTCAAAAAAAGCTTCTCCGGTTAAATACACCTCCCGTTTTTGCGACGCAAACCGCGTCGGGTAACTCAGGCGGCTGTGCGGCCGCAGAATAATCGAACTTCCGTCGGCGAGTTGCACCAATTTTGGTTTTGCCTGATCATTCCGAACTTCCACCAATTCCTGATGCTGCCGGACTTGCCCCACCTGCCGTTCGTAGGCCGAAGCCGAACCGGAGTTGGTCAGCAGCCGGAAGGCACCCCAACCCAAACCCAGCACCAGAACGATCGAGGCGGCCACCCGCCCGGCGACGGCCCCCCAGCGGAGGCGTCGCCGGGGTAATTCCGCCGTCAAAACGGCTTCCCGTCGTTTGGCTTCCACCAGGGCCTGCTGTAATTTCAAGGCGACGTACCCATCGGACATCGGCAGGGGTGCGCCTCGGAGTTGAAGCAGTACCGAACGGGCTTGCTCCACGAGTAGCCGCCGGGTGGAGTCCTCGGCTTGCCAGGTTTCCCACGTTTTTGCGTCCGCAACGGAATCGTCCAGCACCCATCGTCGGAACGTCGGGTCGTTCAGCAACACCAGCAGGTCATTTTCGGACGAATTCATGCGGATCGGGAAGGAGGGGTTGTGGTGCTACTAGCGCAGTGACTCCGGGCGACTACTCACCAAAAGACAACTTTTTTCAAGAATTGTGAAATCAGCCGTTCAGAATTGCCCCCATCAGCAGCAGCAGGGCAATCAGCCAGGTGGCTCGGAGGCTGCGTAAGGCTCGCTGAATGGTGTTGCTCACCGACTGGGCGCGCATGGTCAGAAGCTGACCTATTTCTTCGGGCATCAGATTTTCGAAGAAGCGCAGGTACAGAATTTCACGCTGGCGCGGGGGCAAGGTGGCCAGCAATCGCTCGACTTTCTGATGCAGCGCCGAGTCAGATTCCTGGTGGATGTAGGTTTCTTCCACCGAAAAATCGAGTGCGGGCAAGTCGGCAGCCTCGTCGGAAGGCCGCACGACGCCCGCTTGTTTTAAGGTTTTGAAAAGCTGGTGTCGGAATGCCTTGAGCAGGTAGAACCGGACGGAAACGGGTTCGCCCACGTTTTCACGGTAAAGCCAGAGGTGGATGAGCAGTTCCTGAACGGCGTCTTCAATCAGGGGAAGGTTACTCGTGAATTTCTGGCCGTAATGCACCAGTTTACGGTAGTACCGCGTAGACAACACCGTAAAGGCCGCTTCGTCACTGGCTTTAAATCGCAGCCACAGCGCGGCATCGTCAACTGATTTCAGGGAATGATTCACTATCGATTGGGCAGGCAACAACCAGGCAGCCGTAAGACAAAACTAAAAAAGGATGCCTTTCATTTTAAACTATTCCCATTTTAAACTAAAAAATTCTAATTTCTCCTATCCCAGTTAGACGGTCCAGGTAGTCTTGCTTCCACCATTCTCGTTTCAGCGAGAAGGCAGCGGCGCCTTCGGCTAAGGGCGACCACGCTCACTTCCCCGGCCAGTCCCACTCCAGCAAATCGTCACTCCAGGCAATACCCAGGGAGGCATTTTTGTCGAAATCCCCGGCTTCTTCGGTCAGCGGGCCGGAGCCGTGGAAGAACAGCACGTACTTTCCAAAACCGGGCATCGGCTTCAGGTTCAGCACCGTACCCGCCGTGATGCGCTCCTTCGCCCAGGGCCAATTCTTCTGCCCCAGCGTGATGAGGCCGCCCCAGTCGCGCCAGGTTTTCAGGTCGGTCAAGCGTTTGAGGGCGATGCCGTTTTTTGGGGAATGCATCAAAATGTACTCGCCGTTTTCCACCAACACGCAGGCGTTTTCGCCCGATTCGGTGTGACGCACGTGGGTCCAGTTCCGCAAATCGGTCGAGGACGACAGGCTCACGCCGTTTTGTTTGTAAAAACACCACCACTTGCCCGGCTCGTCTTGGTCGGCCAGCAAGTAGGGATCAATCATCCGGCCCATCGCCTTTTCGTCTACCTCCGGCCCTTTCACCCGCAGCAATTCTGGGGCGCTCCAGTTGATCAAATCGCGGCTGCGCATGGTGAACAGGCGGGCGTCGCCGGTGCCGAAGCGAGGCATCTGGGCGGCGGTGTAACCGGGGCGCGGGTAGGTTTGCAGGCAAAGTACCCACTCCTCGCCCTGCCGCACCACGTTGCCGGGACTGCTGTAATCGAGCCGCTGGTCGCGGGGCGTGATGATGCGCACGGGCGACCAGCGGCGTAAATCCTTCGAGCTACTCATGGCCGTGTAGGAGTACACCTTGCCGTCGTCTTCCACCCGCACGAGCGTGAAAAACAAGTACAGCGTATTCCGGTGGTACAGCACCGCCGGGTCGCGGTAGGCCGTGCGATTATTTCCCTGAAATAAAATGGGGGAGGTTAGGCGGGTGAGCAGATTTTTTGGGGGCGGCGCGGGTGGGAAAAGGAGGAGAAGGAGCCAGAGGAAGGTGAAAGGCATACAAAGTTGGATTACTGTTTTTTTTACGTGCGTGGAGTCACCCTGAGCGGAACGGTCCGCCGCTGCGGTCGAAGGGCGTGCGTGCTTCGACTTCGCTCAGCATGACATGGTCAGCGCTGGCCCACCGCACACCCTTCGACCGCAGCGGCGGACCGTTCCGCTCAGGGTGACCCCTCAAACAAACATCCGCGTCCCCGAAAAATTTTCCCGGAATTCCTTCGGCGTGCAGCCGTTTTTGGCCTTGAACAGCCGGTTGAAGTACGACAAATTGTTGAATCCGCATTTGTAGGCCACTTCTGAAATGGTCAGCGTGGTGTCGATGAGCGTGCGCGAGGCGTGGCCCAGGCGTATTTCATTGAGGCTGTCGGTGAAGGTTTTGCCCGTGCGCTTGCGGATAAACCGGCTGAACGATACCTCCGTCATCCCCACCAGCTTGGAGACGTCGAGCAGGGTGATTTCCTGGTTGAAGTGGTTTTGCAGGTACTCGAACGCCTTTTCAATCCGGCGGCTGTTGAAACTGAACGGCTCGCTCGTAAATGAGGCGTTGGCCAGGCTTTTCATGTTTCGCGAGGTGGAAAGGTCGTGCAGAATCGACATCAGGTCGAGCACGGAATCGAAGCCGTGCTTGCGCGTGAGGCTCAGCAGACGGGGCGCCAAGGCTTCCGCCGTTTCCCGCGAAAATAAAATGCCCCGCGCCGAACGCTCCAGCAACGTGCGGATGAAACTGAGCTGATTCCGGCTCAGCAGCTTTTCATCGAACAAATCGCGGTGAAACTGGAGCGTGATTTCCAGTACTTCCTCGTCGCCTTCCTGGTAGTGGTAACGGTGGTTGAACCAGCCGTGGGGTAGGTTGCTGCCCACGAGCACCAGTTCGATATCCTCGATCACGTCGGTGTGGTCGCCGACGATGCGCTTCACGCCCCGGGCGTTGCGGATGAAGTTGAGTTCAAACTCCTCGTGGTGGTGCAGGGGAAAGTCGAATTCGCGCTTGTGCCGCGAAAAAATGGTGAAGCAGTCGTGCTTGGTGAGGGGGGTGATTTCCCGGTAAAGTGTCGTCATGGCAGAGGGTGGATGGATGAAATTGCCTCCGACGTTCAGGCTTTGCGGCGGGATAAGACCTTACAAATCAATCGGTAGCTTTCTGAAGAACGTCTTTATTAAACCATTCGGGATAAAATAATACCGTTCCTGGATGAGTAAGTTGCCCGGCTAGTTACTAAGGATTTTTGCCAAAAATACTCAATCTGGGGAAAATAGTACAAGTCCCTACCCAATCAGTACCAGCAGAGGGTAAGATTTTACTCGTTTTGATGAAAGCATCGGATAAATCCGTACTACCCATTGGCGAAATACGGGATATAATTTTGTCGGGATAAATCTACACAATCGCATGAGCCTATTTACTAGAAAACTTTTTCTACTCGGCGTCTGCTGGCTGGGTAGCCTCACCGCCCTCCTGGCCCAGGACCGCCGCCTGTCGGGCCGCGTGACCGACGAAAGCGGCGTCGGCGTACCGGGCGCGACCGTCCGCGTGAACGGCACCCAGACCGGTACCTCCTCCGATGGACAGGGGGCTTTTTCCCTGAGCGTCCCCGCCTCGGCCCGCGCCCTGACGGTGTCTTCGGTGGGGATGATTACCCAGGAAGTGTCCCTGTCGGGCGGGCAGACCAACCTGACCATCACGTTGGCCAACGACACCAAAGCCCTCGACGAAGTGGTGGTGGTCGGCTACGGCACCCAGCGCAAAAGCGACCTGACCGGGGCCGTGGCTTCGGTAAAAGCCGAGCAACTGACCCAAATCGCGACCACCAACGTGGTGCAGGCCCTGCAAGGCCGGGTGGCTGGGGTGGACGTGACGGCGCAATCGGGCAAGCCCGGCGCGGGGATGCGCATCCGCATCCGGGGCGTGGGCACCATCAACAACAGCGACCCGCTCTACGTGGTGGACGGTTTCCAGACGGGCGACATCAGTTTTCTGGCCCCGACCGACATCGAGTCGATGGAAATTTTGAAGGACGCCTCGGCCACCGCGATTTACGGCTCGCGCGGGGCCAACGGCGTGGTGCTCATCACCACCAAACGCGGCAAGGCGGGCGAACCCAAGTTTTCGCTCCAAACCTTCGTCGCTACCCAGGAAGCCTGGCGGCGCTTGCCCTTGCTCAACGCCACGCAGTACGCCACCCTCGCCCTCGAAGCCTACGACAACGACGGCGCGGTCATCGATAAGGAAGTGAGCACCATTGCCAATTTCGTGAAAGCCGGCAACTACCGGGGTACCGACTGGCAAAAGGAACTGCTCCAGGCCGCGCCCTTTCAGCAGTACAGCCTCAACATGACGGGCGGCACCGAAACCAACCGGTATAGCCTCACCGGTACCTACGTCGATCAGGAAGGCATCGTGCTGAATTCGGGGCTGCGGAAAGCCTTCGTGCGGTTTAACGACGATTTGAGGCTCAATACCTGGCTGAAGGGCGGTTTTTCGCTTAGCTACGTCAACTCGCGCAGCACGTTTTTCGACGCCGGTTCGCTGCAAAGCGCCATCGCCGTCGACCCGGTTACCCCGGCCATCGACCCCGTGACGGGCACCTGGGCACGGTCGTATTTTCCCGACAACCTCAACCCGGCCCGGTTGGTGGACGAAGTAAAAAACAACGTCAGCCGCACCAACCTCCTCAACGCCAACGCGTACATCGACGCCGAAGTGCTCAAGGGCCTGACGCTCCGCACCCAGTTTGGCTCCAACCTGAGCTTTGGCAACACGAAAAGTTTTTACCCGAAATTTTTCATCAGCACGAAGGAAAACCGCGAGCAAAGCAACCTCAACGAAAGCCGGGGCCAGGGCACGAGCTGGATGTGGACCAACACCGCCACCTACCAGCGCGACTTCGGCAAGCACAGCGTGACGGGGCTGCTGGGGTACGAAATCCAGAACGGCACGTCGAGCAGCATTTCCATCAGCGCCTACGACGTACCCGCCTCCACCGACTTGTGGTACATTTCCTCGGCCCAGGGCACGGGCATCAACGCCGCCCGCGTCAACAGCGGCCAGAGTTCGGGTTCACTGATGTCGTACTTCGGGCGGGTCAATTACGGCTTCGACCGGCGCTACCTGCTCACCGCCACGCTGCGCTACGACGGTTCCTCCAAATTCCTGCCCGCCTCGCGCTGGGGCGTGTTTCCGTCCTTCGCCGGGAGTTGGAACATTTCGGAAGAAGCGTTCATGAAAAACCTTCCCGTCGTCAATCAACTCAAACTCCGCGCGGGCTGGGGTCAGGTGGGCAACCAGAACGCCGCCGGGGATTACGGCTACGTGACGCGGGTCATCGGGGGAAATCTCTACGTGTTCAACGGGCAAATTGTCGAAGGGTTTTCGCCCAAAGACGGCAGCAACCCGGAGTTGAAGTGGGAAACCACCACCCAGACGAACATCGGTCTGGACGCCGCCTTTCTGAACAACCGCCTCAGCCTCAACGCCGATTTTTTCATCAAGAAAACCAGCGACATGATTCTGCGGGTGCCGGTGCCGGTGTACGCCGGGTACGGCGCGCCCAACGTCAACGCGGGCAGCATGGAAAACAAAGGCGTCGAACTGGCCCTCAACTACCGCGATCAGGTGGGCGGGCTGCGCTACGAACTGGGGGCGATTTTTACGAAAATCGACAACCGCGTGACGAGTCTCGGCGGCGGTGCGCCGCTCAACGGCACCGAGCAACGCGGTGCATCGCTCACCCGCACCGAAGTGGGCCGCGAAATCGCGACGTTCTATGGCCTGCAAACCGACGGGATTTTTAACACCCTCGACGAACTGACCAGTTACGTGAAAGACGGCGGCGCGATTCAACCCAACGCCCGCATCGGCGACGTGAAATTCAAGGATTTGAACGGCGACGGAAAAATCACCGCCGACGACCGCACCTACCTGGGTAGCGCCACGCCCGATTTCACCTACGCCTTCAACTCGAAGTTTTCGTTCAAGGGCCTCGACCTGAGTTTGTTTTTGCAGGGCGTGCAGGGGGCCGAAATCATCAGCACGATGTACCAGAGTTTGAGCAATTCCAACGGCATCGCCAACTCGCTCACCGAGCGCCTCGACCGCTGGACGCTCGACAACCCCGAAACCAACCAGCCCCGGATGACCTTCCGCGACCCGAACCAAAATTCGCAGTTCAGCGACCGGTTTGTGAAAAACGGCAGCTACCTGCGCCTGAAAAACGTGACCGTCGGCTACAACTTCTCGCCCGACCTCATCAAGCGCTTCCGCCTGAGCAACGTGCGCCTCTACGCCGCCGCCGACAACCTGCTGACCTTCACCAAGTACGTGGGCTTCGATCCCGAAATCGGCGACGGTCAGTACGGCAACACCCTCGACTACGGCATCGACATCGGCACATACCCCCAAGCCCGGACGTACCGGGTGGGGCTGAATTTGAATTTTTGAGAAAAGCCACGCCTGCAAGTACCCCCAACCCCCTAAAGGGGGCTTTTCGTAGCTGGAATTTCCAGGCAGGTAGCCCCCTTTAGGGGGTTGGGGGTACTTGCAGGCGGGCACACACAACTAATTTTTTCCAATGAAAACCTCCCAACTACTCGCCTCTCTCCTCGCCGCCACGGCTTTCGTGGTGACGGGGTGCAAGCAGGATTTTCTCGACAAATCGCCGCTGGGTACCCAGACGGAAGTCAACTTCTTCGCCGACGCCAACAACGCGGTGCTGGCCATCAACGCGGTGTACGACGTGGCTTCCTGGGACGAAGGCCCCGGCGCCGACCACACCTACGACTGGATGTACGGCGACGTGCTCTCCGACGACGCCGCCAAAGGCAGCACGCCGAGCGATTTTGCCGTGTTGCAGCAAATGAAAGACTGGGTCGTCACCTCCGACTTCAAGCAGTCGGCGGGGCTATGGTCGAATATGTACAAGGGCATTTACCGGGCCAACAACGTGATTCTGAACATCGACAGTTCGCCCATCGATGCCAAACTGAAAACCCGGATTAAAGCCGAAGCGCAGTTTCTGCGGGGATACTTTTACTACAACCTCGTGCGGAGTTTCGGCGGGGTGCCGCTGTTCGACAAGCCCGTCGCGCCCTCCGAATTCGGCACCGCCAAACGCGCCACGGTGGGCGAAGTGTACGCCCTCATCGACGCCGATTTCAAAGCCGCCATCGCCGGATTGCCCGAACGCAACCAGTACACCGCCGCCGACCTGGGCCGGGCCACCAAAGGCGCCGCCCGCGCCTTCCTGGCCCGCGTGATGATGTACCAACTCGGCACCGACAACTCCAACAAGCACACCTGGCAGGAAGTCTTCGACGTGACCAACGACGTGGTCACGTCCGGGCAGTATTCGCTGGCGGCCAACTACGCCGAGCTATTCGAGCAGGAAGGCGAAAACAACGTCGAGTCGATTTTTGAAGTGCAGGTCAACGAATCGCCCATCGGCTGGAACCAGGACGGCGACAAGGTGGGCGTGAAAGTGGGCACGAGCAACAACATCATCCAGAACAACCGCAAAACCTGGGGCTGGGGCTTCAACAACCCGACGAAAGATTTGGTCGCCGAGTTTGAGCCGAACGACCCCCGCCTGCGCTGCACGGTGTACACCGAAGGCGACGTGGTGCTGGGCATCAAGCAGCAAATCGCCCTGGATGAAAACGAAACGGGCTACCTGAGCCGCAAGGCGGCGATTCTGAAGCCGCTCGAAGGCAAAGCCTCCGGCCAGAACATCCGCAAAATGCGCTACGCCGACGTTCTGCTGATGAAGGCCGAAGCCGCCGCCAACCTCGGCAAAGACGCCGACGCCCGCGACCTGCTCAACCAACTTCGCGACCGCGCCCGCAAGGCCAGTTTGCCGAAAGGTTCCAAAGAAAAAACCCTGACCTACGAACCCAACGCCGTCCCGGCGGGCACCCTGCCGCCCATCGCCGCCAGCGTGACAGGCCAGGCGATGATGACCGCCGTCTGGCACGAGCGCCGCGTCGAACTGGGCATGGAAGCCCTGCGCTTCTACGACCAGGTGCGCACGGGCCGCTACCTGCCCAAACTCTCGGCCACGGTACGCGCCGCCGCCCAGGCACGCAGCCTGACGACGGGCACAGTGAACCCCATGCCGTTGCTGCCCCTGCCCCTCAACGAGGTGAGTTCCTGGAATTTGGAACAGAACGCGGGGTATTGATTCCTAAACCTCACCCGCACGGCGTCCGCCCCGGCCCCTCTCCTGCTGAGAGGGGTGAAAAGGCAGGTGCATTTCCTCCCCTCTCAGCAGGAGAGGGGCCGGGGCGGACGCCGTGCGGGTGAGGTTCTCACATTTTTTCGATTTTACCTCCATGAAAAATACATCTTCCCTTTCCCTACGTCGGCTTAGCCTGAGCACCTTGCTGGGGCTGGGCCTGACGTTGATTGCCTGTCAGAAAGAGAAAGTTTTCTCCGAAGACTACGACATCGGTCTGCCCGTGCCGACCATCACCCGCTTCACCCCGGCCAAAGCGATGGTCGGCACCGAAGTGGTCATCGAAGGCACCAACCTCGACAAAACCACCGCCGTGACCGTCGGGGCCGAGGGGGCCACGGCCAAAGTCGTGTCGGTGTCGCCGACCTCGGTGAAGATTCAATTGCCGCGCGTGTTCACGTCGGGGCCGCTCTCGCTGAGCACCTCGTTCCGCCGGACGGTCGTGACGCCGAGTACCTTCGACCCGAGTTATCCCGACGCCACGGTGGCGTTGTTTCCCCGCGAAATCGAGCGGACGCAGAACATCGTGCTGAAAGGCTCGAACCTCGACATGATTCAGGAAATCGACATCAGCGGCGTGAAAGTCGTACCCAACCCGGCCAGCGTTACGCCCGACCAACTCATCATCCCCACCACGGGCCTGACGTTGCCCGGCAGCGTGGTCATCAAAGTCACCAGGGCCTACGGCAAAATTGTCAACGGCATTTCGATGGCCGTGGCGGTGAAGGATTTCGACCCGAACAGTTCGTTCGTCCCCGAATTGCCCTTCGTGCTATACGATTTTGAAGACGGCGGCAATCCCTACGTGGCCGGTACCAAAACCAGTCAGACGGGCATCAACCTGAGCAAAATTCAGGCGGGACGGGGCAAAAACTACCTGACCGTGAAAACCAACGACGCCGATGGCTGGACGAGCGACCTGGGTTCGGTGAGCTACGCCAAACCCATCGACCTGGCGAAATTCCACGACCCGCACCTGACGTTTATGGTCAACACCAACGGGCAGAAAGGGTATTTCCAGATGGAAATCAAACAAGGCAACATCCGGGGCGGCGGGCACTTCACGGCCCAGACCTCCAGCAACCCGAAGGACGACTACACCTTTCCCGTCACGGCGGGCTGGGAGTGGCGCAGCATCAGCCTGAAGAATTTCCCCTGGGAAAACTGGAATGGGGACGGCAAGCTGACCTTCGACCCCAACGGCATCATCCAGAACCTGACGTTCACCTTCAAGCAAGGCAACGGCAACGCGGGCGGCAACAAGAATTTCGAGTTGAACCTCGACCAAATCATGATCACCGACGGCAAGTCGCTGCCCACGTTTACGCTCTTCAATTTTGAAGACGGCACCAACCCCTACGCCGGAACGGCTACGGCGACCATCGGCACGGCGAGCGGCATCAGCGGCGACAAGTTTTTGACGGTGAAAGCGGCCAACGTCGCCAAGTTCAACTGGACGGGAGCCATCGAAAAAGTCGGCCCCTTCGACCTGTCGGCCATGAAAAACCCGACCATCAGCCTATGGGTCAACACGGGCAAGGCGCGGGGGTATTTCCAGATTGAAACCACCCAGAGCGGCACGAAGTGGGGGGCCGACGCCGACAACAAGGCCTACCTGCTCGACACGAAAGGCCAGTGGGTGCGGTACAATTTCCCGCTTAAAATGCTGGGCTGGGGCAACTGGGGCGGTACCGGCACCGCGCTCGACCCGAAAGGCGTGCTCGATTACGTGAAATTCGGCTTCACGACCGGCAACGTCGAAAAGGCAGATTACGAAATCAGTGTGGACGAAATCACGCTGTCGGACGGGCCGGTGTTTTAACCCGGTGGCGTGACGTAGTGGCGGAAACCTTTCCCAACTGCGTCATTGCGAGCGAAGGTTTCAAAACGAGCGAAGCAAGGTTTTGAAACCGGAGCGAAGCAATCCCCTGCCGGAGACCGAAATAGCTCGTGGAAGTCGGCTGGACTTAGCTCTTTTGGTCTCCGGCAGGGGATTGCTTCGCTCCGGCTAACAATTCTCGCTCCGCTCGTCTTGTTAGCCTGCGCTCGCAATGACGGGGTGTGGGAGTAAAATAGACACTCACGTTTTCAAAATGACCCCCAAACCGTCCCACCTCCTCCTTTTCCTCGCCTGGACCCTCGCTCAAACCGCCGTTGCCCAGGTTGACCGGAAAGCGACGGACGCCACGAAAAACCTGCTGACCAACCTCAATCGCCTCGCCGCCAACGGCGTGCTGTTCGGTCACCAGGACGACCCGGCCTACGGCCTCAACCCCGACAGCACCCGCTGGGTGGGTGAAGCCGGGCGGTCGGACGTGCGGGCGGTGGCGGGCGAGTACCCGGCGGTGGTGGGTTGGGATTTGGGCCGCATCGAATTCGACAGCGCCCGCAACCTCGACGGCGTGCCCTTCGACCGGATGCGCGGCTGGATGCGGGAAGTCCACGGTCGGGGCGGTGTCAACACGGTAAGCTGGCACCTCAACAACCCGACCGACCCGGCCAAGAGCAGTTGGGACAAAGCCGATTCCACGATTCGTAAGGTGTTGACCAATCGAAAAAACCGGAAGCAGTACCGGGCCTGGTTGGGCAAAGTGGCCGCTTTTCTGAACAGCGTGAAAACGCCGGAAGGCGAGCCGATTCCGGTGATTTTTCGGCCCCTGCACGAGCACACCGGCAGTTGGTTTTGGTGGGGAAAAGCGCACTGCTCGCCCGAGGAGTACACGAAATTCTGGAAGCTGACGGTGGATTTTCTCCGAAAAAAAGGAAAAGTTCACCACGTGCTCTACGCCTACTCGACCGACGTATTTGCCTCACCCGCCGACTACCTCGAACGCTACCCCGGCGACGACTACGCCGACCTGCTGGGCTTCGACACCTACCACCGCAACGCCACGCCGAAGGGCGACAGCGCCTTCATCGCCAACACCCGCCGGATGCTGCGTGACTTGACCCAACTCGCCGCCGAACGCGGAAAACCGGTAGCCATCACCGAAACCGGCATCGACCGCGTGAAGGAACCCGCCTGGTGGACCCGCGTGCTGCTGCCCATCGTGCAGGGTTTCAACCTGAGCTACGTGCTGGTCTGGCGCAACGGGCGACCTGACCATTACTACGCGCCGTTTCCGGGCCAAAAAAGCGCCGGGGATTTCAGCCAGTTCGTCCGGCATCCCAGGGTGATGCTGGAGAAAAAAGTGGCGGCGGAGAAGATGTACGACTCACCGTAAAACCTGTTTTTGCGGGGTCACCCTGAGCGGAGTTGAAGGGCGTGCGGTGGGCCAGCGCTGACCAGCCGCACGCCCTTCGACTCCGCTCAGGGTGACCCCACCGTTGAAGTTTTTTAAACACCAACCCCATGCGCCAATTCAACCAATCATTCCTCCTCGCCGCCGCGCTCGCCGTGGGAATCCTGTCCTGTAAAAAAGACGACAATGGCGGTGGCGTCGTCACCCCGCCGACCCCCACCGAAAAGGTATTCCCCTACCCGGTCAATCTGGTGGATCCCCAGGCCACCTACGAAACCAAAGCCCTGTTTTACAACCTCAAAGCCAACGCGGGTAAGGGCATTCTCTTCGGCCAGCAGGACGCCACCCTGCTCGGCGTCGGCTGGAAAGGCCAGTCCGACCGCAGCGACATCAAAAGCGTGACCGGCCAGCACCCGGCGGTGTACGGCTGGGATTTTTGGGAAATCGTTCGCACCTATCTCGGCTACTCCGGCACCAACGCCGAAGACCCCGGCCTCATCAAAAAAGCGACGGAAGACGCCTACAACCGGGGCGGCATCAACACGTTTTGCTGGCACATGCAAAACTTCGTGACCGGCAAGGACTTCTACGACACCACCCGCTGCGTGAAGGAAATCCTGCCCGGCGGCACCAAGCACGACGTCTTCAAGCGCAGCCTCGACATCATCGCCCAGTACGCGCAGAGTTTGAAAGGGGCCGACGGCAAAACCATTCCGATTATTTTCCGACCTTTCCACGAACACACCGGCACCTGGTTCTGGTGGGGGCAGAAAAGTTGCACCAAGGCGGAGTTCATCCAGCTCTGGCAGTTTACGGTGAAGTACCTCCGCGACACGAAGGGCATTCACAACCTGCTTTTCGCCTACTCGCCCGACCGGGTGGAAAAGAATTTCTCGGAATACCTTGACCGCTACCCCGGCGACGAGTACGTGGACGTGCTGGGATTCGACAACTACTGGGATTTGCGCAACGCCGACAACGCCGACTGGGCCGGGAAATCGCTGGCGCAAATTGCCCGCACCGCCAAAGAACGCGGCAAAATCGCGGCCCTGACCGAAACCGGCCTCGGCACACTCACCAACCCGAACTGGTACACCGAGATTTTGCTGAAAACCATCAAAGCCAACCCCGATGCGCAGAGCATTTCGTACATGGCCACCTGGGTAAACCGCGACACCAACGGCTTTTACGCCCCCTACCCCGGCCACGCCAGCGTCCCGGATTTCCTGAAATTCTACAACGACCCACTGACGCTGTTTCAGAACGACGTGCCGAAATGGTACGAAGTGCAGTAAGTTATTGAGTGATTGAGTGAGGGAGTGATTGAGTGAGGAGGAAAGACACCTGCCTTTTCCTCACTCAATCACTCCCTCACTCAATCACTCAATTCACTCAATCACTCAATAAAAAATGAAACTCTCCACCCTCGACATCGTCCTCATCGTCGCGTACCTCGTGGCCGTCATCGTGATGGGCCTGGTGCTCAAAAAGCGGGCGGCGGCCAGCAAGGAAGCCTACCTGCTGGGCGGCAAAACCCTGCCCTGGTACATGCTGGGGCTGTCCAACGCCTCGGATATGTTCGACATTTCGGGCACGATGTGGATGGTGTCGCTGGCCTTCGTCTACGGCATGAAAAGCCTCTGGATTCCCTGGCTGTGGCCGGTCTTCAACCAGATTTTCATGATGATGTACCTGTCGGTCTGGCTGCGGCGCTCCAACGTCACGACCGGGGCCGAGTGGATTGGCACCCGCTTCGGCACCAGCGGGCGGGGCGTCACGGCCTCGCATTCCATCGTGGTGGCCTTCGCGCTGCTGGCCTGCCTCGGTTTTCTGGCCTACGGCTTCGTGGGGCTGGGTAAATTCGTCGAGATTTTTATTCCGTTTGAAAACGTCGCGCCCTACGTGCCCTTCGCGGTGTCGGCGGAGTTCGTGCCGCATTTTTACGGCATCATCTTCACCGCCATCGCCGTGTTTTACGCCATCCTGGGCGGCATGACGAGCATCGTCATCGGCGACGTGCTGAAGTACGTCATCATGACCATCGCCGCCGTAGTGATTGCCGTCATCGCCATGCAAAACCTGGCGGTGAAGGAACTTAACGTGCCCGCCGGGTGGTACACGCCTTTTTTCAACGCCCAACTCGACGACCTCGACTGGTCGGGCATCATCGCCGAAGTGAACGCCAAAATCAAATCCGACGGCTACTCGCTGTTCGGTATTTTCTTCATGATGATGGTGTTCAAGGGCATTCTGGCGAGTCTGGCCGGCCCCGCGCCCAACTACGACATGCAGAAAGTGCTTTCGACCAAGTCGCCGCAGGACGCCGCCAAAATGAGCGGGTTCGTGTCCGTCGTGCTGCTGCCGGTGCGCTACGCCATGATCATGGGCTTCACGGTGCTGGCCCTGCTCCACTACGACCAACTCGATTTGCGCTCGGCCACTGGCATTGATTTCGAGAAAATTCTGCCTTCGGCTATCCTGCAATTCGTCCCGGCGGGGCTGATGGGCCTGCTGCTGGCGGGGCTGCTGGCGGCGTTCATGGGCACGTTTGCCGGGACGCTCAACGCCGCGCAGGCCTACATCGTCAACGACTTGTACCTGAAATACGTCCAGCCCGACGCGCCCAACCGCCGCATTTCGCACGTTAACTACGCCTCCGGGCTGCTGGTGGCGTTCGTGGGCGTGCTGATGGGCTTTTTTGCGAAAGACGTCAACAGCATTTTGCAGTGGATTGTCTCGGCGCTGTACGGCGGCTACGTGGCGGCCAACGTGCTCAAGTGGCACTGGTGGCGCTTCAACGCCAGCGGTTTTTTCTGGGGAATGCTGGCGGGCATCGTCCCGGCGCTGATTCTGCCCTCGGTTTTCCGGGAAACGCTGGAGTTGTATTACTTCCCGCTCCTGTTCGCGCTGTCGCTGGCGGGGTGCGTGGCCGGGTCGCTGCTCACGCCCCCGACCGACGCGAAAACGCTCCAGAATTTTTACCGAACCGTCCGCCCCTGGGGATTCTGGGGGCCGGTTCACGCCCAGGTCGTGGCCGCCGACCCGACGTTTCAGGCCAACAAAAACTTCCGCCTCGATGCCTTCAACGTGGTCGTCGGCGTGGTGGCCCAGTGCTGCCTGACCATGCTGCCGATGTACCTGATTGTCCGAATGGATACCGAGTTTTTCGTGACCCTGGGTATCCTGCTGGTCTGCGCCCTGATTTTGAAAAAAACCTGGTGGGACCGCCTCCCCACCGACCGCCCCGAAGCCGTGCCCGCCGGGCGGAAAAAAGCGATTGGGGTAAGTGGGTAAGCAACCAGCGCCGCAGCTGGAGCGGTACCCCAATCGCCTGACGGGGTTCGGCCTCCTTAAAATGCCGTTTTGCGGGCTGCGCCCGGTTCGAATGAGCCTGATGCCTTCAGGCTACGCTGCACGTTGGCAATTCGCTTGTAGAGGGTACTGCGCAGGCTCTGTGGTTCCGCAACGATGCGGGCACCCGTCCAGGTCGAGGCAATGACCATCCCCGCCGCAACCAGGATGACGTCTTTGATGATGTACTGCGCGGCCAGCGTGGGCGCATAACTTGGGTGGAGGAAGAGTTCGTCGGGAAAAATGACCAACGGCGAAATCGCCCCAATCATCTGGGCGGCCATCAGCCACACCCCAACGCGAAGGAATCGTCCGGTGATGAAACACAACCCAATCACACATTCAAGCCCAGCCACAAAATTCATCGCGGAATGCCCCGACAACACCCCGAAGGTAAGCACGGTGGTGGTTCGGGTGGCTAAATCCTCGATGGGGCTAATCCCCGGAAAAAACTTTAAGAACCCAAAAACCAGGAAGACCAGGCCCAGGGCAATGCGCAGCAGCGTGATACTGTGCGCAACCAGCCAGCGATTCATGCCAGTATCGAGTCGGTCGAAGCGATTAAAAAGTGCGGCTAAGGTTTTCATGATCTTGTGAATGTTGAGAAGTTGAAAGCAGTCC
The DNA here is from genome assembly GCA_964244295.1 of uncultured Cytophagales bacterium. Lineage (GTDB taxonomy): Bacteria > Bacteroidota > Bacteroidia > Cytophagales > Spirosomataceae > JAJAZB01. The sequence goes on along the minus strand of CAXTIG010000003.1, from coordinate 101,235 downwards.
GTTCCGGGCACTGCGCTACATCTACGCCAGAAGGACAACTCAAGGATCGCCGGTTAATACCGGGAATCCAGAGAACGCAGGGGTACTGGCTGACTAAGTCCTTGATTTTCAATTAAGAATAGGCATCAACTTTTTTAATTTTTCCCCATTCCATGCTTCCGGGCTGGCACCCCTGGCTGAACGAGTACCCCGATTCCATTGCACACCTTTTACCTCAACCACTTACTTCCTCTTCCCACGATGAACCTCGCTTTTCAAAAACGCCTTGAGCAGTTGGAGGAGGCGCATTTTGCGCTGATTACGCAGGAAAACCCGCCGCAGCCCCTCGGCAACGGCCTCTTCGAGCGCTACGCGCACCCGATTCTGACGGCCCAGCACACGCCGCTGTCCTGGCGCTACGACCTCGACCCCGCCACGAATCCGTACCTGATGGAGCGCTTCGGCATCAACGCGACCTTCAACGCCGGGGCCCTCAAGCTGGCCGGAAAATACCTGCTCGTGGTGCGGGTGGAGGGCCTCGACCGGAAGTCGTTTTTTGCTGTGGCCGAAAGCCCCAACGGCGTCGATCAGTTCCGGTTCTGGGAGCGGCCCATCACCATGCCCGAAACCGACATTCCCGACGGCAACGTGTACGACATGCGCGTGGTGCGGCACGAAGACGGCTGGCTGTACGGCCTGTTCTGCACCGAGCGCAAAGACCCCGCCGCCCGGCCCGGCGACGAGTCGGCGGCGCTGGCGCAGTGCGGCATCGCCCGCACCCGCGATTTGGTCACCTGGGAACGTCTGCCCGACCTGAAAACCCCCTCGCCCCAGCAGCGCAACGTGGTGCTGCACCCCGAATTCGTGGACGGCAAGTACGCGTTTTACACCCGCCCGCAGGACGGCTTCATCGAAGCCGGCACGGGCGGCGGCATCGGCTTCGGCTTCGCCGATTCGATGGAGGGCGCCGTGATTGAAAAAGAATTCATCGTCGATGAAAAACGCTACCACACCGTTTACGAGACCAAAAATGGGCAAGGCCCGGCCCCGATTAAAACCACCCACGGCTGGCTGCACCTGGCCCACGGCGTGCGCAACACCGCCGCCGGGTTGCGCTACGTGCTGTACCTGTTTTTGACCGACCTCCACGAGTTGACGAAGGTGACGCACAAACCCGCCGGGTACTTCATCGCCCCCGAAGGCGGCGAGCGCGTCGGCGACGTGTCGAACGTGACCTTCTCGAACGGCTGGATTCTCGACGACGACGGGATGGTGTTCATTTACTACGCCTCCTCCGACACGCGGATGCACGTCGCCACCTCCTCCCTCGACCGCCTGCTCGATTACGTGCTCCACACCCCGCCCGACGGGTTGCGCTCGGCGGCTTCGGTGGAACGACTGAACGCGCTGATTGACAAAAACGAGGCCTACCTCGCCGCTGGTGAAGCGGTTCTCGCGCAGGCCAGCAATGGGCAACTTAGGTAAGCGCAGTCGTCATGCTGAACTTGTTTCAGCATCTTCCCCTCCCTGTCCAAACAGTTTGTAAGCAACTAAAGTAGTTGGCGGGCTGATAGGAAGATGCTGAAACAAGTTCAGCATGACGACTCCCTAATTTATTCAAAACGCCATCCTGGCATGATTCACCCCGAAACCCCGAAACGCGCGCAGGAACCCTACCAAGCCGAAGTCGAAGCGGAATTTCACAGCATTTTGAATTTCTGGCAAAAAACCGCTCCCGATCCCCAGCGCGGCGGCTTCATCGGGCGGATGCGCGGCGACGGCACCGTGGACACCGAGGCCCCGAAGGGCGGAATTCTGAACGCCCGGATTCTGTGGACCTTCGCGGCGGCCTTCAACCACGGCGGCAACGCGGTGTACCTGACCGTCGCTCACCGCGCTTTTCACTACCTGACTACCCATTTTTTCGACCCTCAATTCGGCGGAATCTACTGGTCGGTGACGCCGGATGGACAGCCGCTGGATACCAAAAAACAAACCTACGCGCTCGCCTTCGTGGTGTACGGACTGAGCGAGTACGCGCGGGCTTTGCAAAGCCGGGGCCTGCTGCACGAGGCCGCGCTGAAAATAGCAACTGAGTTGTTCGGCGTTATCGAAGGCCGCAGTTTCGACCCCGAACGGGGTGGCTACGTCGAGGCCTTCGCCCGCAACTGGTCGCCGCTGCCCGACCAGCGGCTGAGCGCCAAAGACCGCAACGACCCCAAGACGATGAACACCCACCTCCACGTCCTGGAGGCTTACGCCAACCTGTACCGGGTCTGGCCCGATGCGCACCTGCGGGGGCAGTTGGCCGGGTTAATTCGGATTTTTCTCGAAAAAATAATTGCCCCCGAAACCGGCCACCTGCGGTTGTTTTTTGAAACCGACTGGCAACCCACCTCGGCGGCGGTTTCCTACGGCCACGACATCGAAGCGGCCTGGCTCCTGGTCGAAGCCGCCGAAGTACTGGGCGATGAAGTGCTGCTTGAACGGGTGAAAACCGCCGCCATCCGCATGGCCCGCGCCGCCACCGAGGGTTTGCAACCCGATGGCAGCCTGATTCACGAAGTTGATCCCGCCACCGGCCACGTCGATGCCCACCGCGAGTGGTGGGTGCAGGCCGAGGCGATGGTGGGATTTCTGAACGCCTACGAACTGACGGGCGAGGAGGCTTTTCTGACCCACTCACTCAACGCCTGGCGCTACACGCAGGAAAACCTACTCGACCGCAGCGGCGGCGAGTGGATTTGGGGCCGCTTCGCGGATGGGTCGCCGATGGTCGATGAAAACAAAATCGGTTTCTGGAAATGCCCGTACCACAACGCGCGGGCCTGCCTGGAAGTGGCGCGGCGCGGGTCAACTCTTCCCCAAATCAAACGGCAAACTTCCCCACCGTGACGGACGGCGTTCCGGCGCGTCGAGTGCCCATTTTTTCGCCGTAAATCCAACACTTAAAACGAAAATAGCCGCCGGTAGGCCACCGGCGTCAGCCCCGTGTGCCGTTTGAACAGGGTGCGGAAATAAGGGAGGTCGTCGTAGCCCGTGCCGAAGGAAATTTCCTTGACCGAGCGGCTGCCTTCCTCCAGCAGACCTTTGGCCTGCTCCACTTTCACCAACTGAATGTACTCCGAAGGGGTATGACCCGTGGCGGCTTTGAACCGCCGGATGAAACTCCGCTCGCTCATCGCACTGGCCGAGGCCACTTCCTGCACGGTGAGTTTGGCATCGGCCCGGTCTTCGATGTACGCCTGGGCCTGGCCGATTTGGGGGTCGTCGTGCGCGTAAGGGGCCGCGAAACGGTGGTAGGGCAGTTGGGAACATTTGCCTTTGTCCACCAGAAACACGTTGGCGGACTGGTTCGCCAGCCGTTTCCCCAAGTACTTTTCAATCAGATACACGCAGAGGTTGGCGAAAGCCAGCGTCCCGCCGCCGGTGATGACGCTGCCGCCATCGACCAGCAGGCGGTCGGCCCGGAGGCGCACGTGGGGAAACCGCGCCCGGAAGGCTTCCGCCGAAAACCAGGACGTGGTGGCTTCCCGGCCGTCGAGCAGCCCGGCGGCGGCCAGCCAGAACACGCCCGTGCAACTGCTGCTCAGGGTAGCCCCCCGGCGGTGTTGCGCCCGGAGCCAGCCGGGCAGGGCCGGGTGTCGGGCCAGCACTGCGTCCGGTGCCCCGGCCAGCGGCGGAACCAGAATCAGGTCAGCGTCGGCGCAGGTTTCGAGCAACGTCCGGCAGGTAATTCGGGAAGCGCCGACCGTCACCACCGGCTCCGGGCCAACGGCAACCAGTTCGACCGAAAACCGGGCGGAGTCGGCTGGCCCGCTTGGCGCGAGCCGCTGGGCGTGGGTGAGGATGTCGAACATCCCCAGGGCCGTCGAGGCCACGCAGTCGGGGTAAACAAGGAGGGCGATGCGCATAGAACCAGGATTTTGGCAAATATACCGTCGTTGATTGGCATATCCGCCAACGCTCCGCCCGGTGGGTGCCGCCTACTTTTGCGGCACACCAACCGCAACGCCCGCATGAACGCCTTCCGACGTTTCCACAGCCTGCTTTTGTTGATCGCTTTCTCCCTTTTTTTCACCCCAGGCTTCGCCCAATCGACGTTAAGCAAACCCAAAATGGACACCCTTCAACTCATCACCGCGCAGCCGTTTTCGGTCCGGGTGCTCGCCAGCGGCCAGGACATCACGGCCAAGTTTGGCATCAAAACGGCGAAGTACAACGCCGACGGCACGGGTACCCGCGAGCTGCTCGACGGCCAGCGCATCGACGGCACCTGGAAATTCCTGAACCCGGAAAAAACGGAAGTGGAAGTCTCGGCCCTGGGCCAGGCGACCCAGTGGCGGATTGTGGAACTCAACGAGAACGTGTACCGGAAGGTGCTCCTGAGCAACCCCGCCGTCGAATTCGTGCAAACCCCGCTGCGGCCGTAAAAACCGCGGCGACGGGTAAAAACGGGGAACGAAACGTGTATTTTGCCGACTCAAAAAACGGCCCTGCGCCGCCAAGCGCGAGGGCCGGACAACCCCTTCAAAATGCCCACTGCAACCCCTAAGACCCTCGTTTTCATCCACGGGCTACACGAAAACGCCCGGAGTTGGAGCGCCTGGGAAGCCTACTTTGAACAGCGCGGCTACGTATGCCACGCGCCCAACTACCCCTACCACGACAGCCTCCCCGCCGACCTGCGCGCCAACCCGGACCGCCGCCTGAGCACCATCCGGCTGAACGACGTGGTGGCGCACTACGCGGCGTTTCTCGACGCCCTCGCCGACAAGCAACCCGTCCTCGTGGGCCACTCCATGGGCGGGCTGGTCGTGCAGAAACTGATTCAGGCCCGCAAGGGCGCGGCGGGGGTCTGCCTCGCGTCGGCGTCGCCGAAAGGCGTGGTCAGTTTTGCGTGGAGTTACCTGAAAGCCAACCTGGTAACGGTAAATCCGTTGCGGGGCGACAGCTTGTACCTGGGCAGCAAAGCCTGGTTTCATTACGCCATCGCCAACACGCTCAGCCGGGCGCAGTCGGACGCGATGTACGAGGAAGCGGTGGTGCCCGAAAGCCGCAACATTCCGCGCAGCAGCCAGGACGCCGACGGCCGGATTGATTTTCGCCAGTCCCACAACCCCCTGCTGTTTGTCAGCGCCGAGCACGACCACATCATCCCGTTGAGCCTGAATGTCAAAAACTTCAAGGCCTACCGCGACCCCAACAGCCGGCGCGATTTCAAGGAATTTAAAGGGCACTCGCACAGCCTCTGCGTGCAGCCCGGTTGGGAGGAGATCGCCGAATTTGTTCGGGGCTGGGTAGCGGGAATTGAAAATCAGTAGCTTTCGCCGTGCAGTAAGCCGCCCTGCCACGCCCCGTCAGGCAAGTGGCGACGATTCAGCGGGCATTCCTCAGCCCAGCACCTTCCGCCGGTGTTCGACGCCCCAGGCGCGGAGTTCAAAAATCACCTTGTCGAGCGTGCGGCCGTAGTCGGTCAGTTCGTACTCCACGCTAACGGGGGCCGTGGCCAACACGGTGCGGGTTAGGATGCCGTTTTCTTCCAAGTCCTTGAGTTCCTTCGACAGCACCTTGCCCGTGATGCCGGGAATGGCCTTCTGCAACTGCCGGAACCGCATTTTTCCGCCAAACCACAGGGCCAGCAGAATCACGAATTTCCAGCGACCACTCAGGACTTCCATCGTGTCCATCAGCGGCAGCAGGTGCCGGGTGCATTCGGCGTAACCCTCGGCGGAGGGCAGTTCGTCGCGCAAATTCATGGTAAAAAACGGGCTTAGTTTCCCGTTGGATACCAGTATCCAACGGGAAACTGGTATCCAACGGAAAGCAAAGCTACCCTACGTTTGCCCCGAAATCAAACGTAAAAAATCACATGGCAGTCAATCAATCAACCGAAGTTGCGGTATTCGGGGCCGCCGGTTCGCAGGGGCAGGATGTGGTCGAGGCCTTGGTCGACCGGGGGCACCGGGTGCGCGCCCTGGTGCGCTCGGCGGAAAAAGCCGGGGCGGTGGCCCGCGCGGGCGTCACGCCCGTCGTCGTGGATTTCGCCGACGAGGCTTCGGTGGTGGAGGCCGTGCGGGGTGCCGACGCGGTGTTCGTCCACGTGCCGGTGAGCATCACGCCCGCCGAGATGGTCGCGTTTGCCGAAACCGCGTTCCGGGCCATCCAACGGGCGGACAGTCCGCACACCGTGTTGTCCATCAAGCAGCATCGTGCCCACCGAACCCGTTGGGCTGGCGGGGCCGGACGCCCGCCTGGCCCTACTCCAGCGGGTGCGCGAACTCCTGCCCAACGCCGTCACCCTGAGCGTGACGCTGTACCTGGAAAATTTTTCGGTGGCCCTGCGGCAAGCTATTGAGTACGGCGCGATTCCCCAGGCCATCCCCGCCGACGTGCCGGTGGCGTACCTTTCCCAGAAAGACCACGCGGCCCTCGTCGTGGCGGCCCTCGAAGATTCCTCGCTGGCGGGCGAGTTGCTGCGCTTCGGGGGCGCGGAAGCGCACACCGGCCCCGAACTGGCGGCGGTCGTTGGCGAGGCGCTGGGCCGACCGGTGGCGTACCAGGCCCTGCCGCCCGAGGCCATCGTGCCCCTGCTCACGCCCCTGACGGGCGAACGGGTGGCCGCGCAGGTGGCCGAAATGTACGCCTGGGAAGGCTCGACGGGCCGCGACTTGCTCGCCCCCGACAGCGGTCCGGTGCTCGACCGCCTCGGCGTGCGGCTGCCAACGCTGCGGGAATGGGCGCGGGCGGCGTTTGGGGCTGCCCGGTAGCCATTGAGGCTGTTTTTAACACGAATTTTGAATCACGTTGACTAACCATCACCAAGCTACGCCCCGTTCGGACGCGTTGTTGGTGGAACTGCAACCCTTGTTTTTTGAGTGAAAAAAGCCGCCTCGCGCGAGGTGGCTTTCCTCCTTTAATCCAGGGTGTGTGGTAGCCGAAGCGAGTGAAGTTAACGGCGCGAAAACGGTTAAAGCCGTTAAAATTCACTTTTTCTGCTTCTTTCCCAGGGTTAAAACCAGGGGTTGAAACCAACCCTACGCCCGGATTCAGCCCCTCGTTGCGCTGGACTTTTTGGGGCGTAAACCCGTCGAGCACTTCGGGCAGGCGCGGCGTCAGGGCCGAGGCGGGCGCAAAAGTGGACTTCCAGGGTGGCCTGGCCCCGGTGGCGGGTGGTTTCGTCGGTGGGGTTCACGCCGCCCCCTGCCGGGCGTACGACTTCTGGTAACTCTGCGGACTCAGTCCGGTCACGGCCTTGAAGTGCTTGTGGAACGAGGTGAAGTTGTTGAAGCCGCTTTCAAAACAAATCTGCTTGTTGTTCAGGTGGTTTTCCAGCAACAGTTTGCAGGCGTGGCCCACGCGCAACTCCAGGACAAAACTGGAAAACGGTTTCCCCGCCTTCGATTTGAAGTACCGGCAAAACGCACTCGGCACTAGTCCCACTTCGGCGGCAATGGTTTCGAGCGGAATTTTTTCGCGAAAATGCCGGAAAGCGTATTCGTAAATCGCGTTGATGCGCTCGTGCTCGGCGGCCGACGGCTGGTGCCGAAAGCCCAACGAAGCCAGCGGAACCAGATCTTCGGCGGTGCCGACTGCCATCGCCACCAGGCATTCCAGCAGGTGAATAAGCCGGTACGTGCCTTCCGCTTGTCGAATCTTTTCCATTAAACCAGCGACCCGATTCCGGGTTTGGCCCCTCAGCAGCAATCCCCGCTGCGCCCTTTCCAACACGCCGGTCAGCAGCTTGTTTTCGGGCAGTTGCAGGAACCGGTCGCCCCAGAGGTTCCCGGTGAAATGAATCACCGTCGAGCAAAGGGCCGATTCCGTTTCACTTTCCACCAACTCCTCGTCGTAGCGCCAGAAGTGGGGCAGGTTGCTGCCCACCAGCACGATGTCCCCGGCGCTGAAGCGCTGAATGTGGTCGCCCATGAATTGGGTGCCGCCGCCCCGGTGAATGCGGATGAGTTCGATTTCGGGGTGAAAATGCCAGCGGCTGTTGAGGTTGGCCTGCCGGAATTGCCGGAAGGTAAACGAGTGGTCGGGGCCGCCGGGGACTTTAAGCAGGTGAGGTTTCACGAGGTGTTGAATCCGTTTGGCAAAACATACGGGTGAAGCTAACCGAATCAGGTTAAAATCAGGTAATCATCGGTCAATTTTCGGCGATTTACCAGAATAAATCCCCATTTCTTTGCACTATTCAACTACCCTCTAACGCTTCGTGAAAAACGCTCGCATCGATTCCCACCAGCATTTTTGGCGCTACAACCCCGCCCGGCACGTCTGGATAAGCGAGGCGATGGGTTCGTTGAAAACCGATTTTCTGCCCGAAGATCTGCGCCCGCACCTGAACGCCTGCGCCCTCGACGGCTGTGTGGCCGTGCAGGCCGACCAGTCGGAGGACGAGAACGCGTTTTTGCTCGATTTGGCCGCCGAAAACGACTTCATCCGGGGCATCGTCGGGTGGGTGGATTTAGGGGCGGCGAACGTGGACGAACGGTTGGCGCACTACCGGCAATTTCCCCAAATCAAGGGTTTTCGCCACGTGTTGCACGACGAACCCGAGCGCGAGTTCATGCTCCGCCCGGCCTTCCGGCGCGGCATTTCGCGGCTGGAAAAATACGGCTACACCTACGACCTGCTGATTTTCGTCGAGCACCTGGCTCCCTCGCTGGCGTTGGTGCAAGAATTCCCCGACCAGCCCTTCGTCATCGACCACATCGCCAAGCCGGGCCTGAATCCGGCGATGGTGGACGAGTGGAAAAACGGCCTGGCGAAACTGGCGGCCCACGAAAACGTGTGCTGCAAAATCTCCGGCCTCGTCACCGAAGCGGACTGGCAAAAATGGCAACCGGCCGATTTCCGGCCCTACCTCGACACCGTGCTCGACCTCTTCGGCATCGACCGGGTGCTGTACGGCTCCGACTGGCCGGTTTGCACCCTGGCCGGGTCTTACGAGGCGGTGTACGGGCTGGCAGTGGATTATTTTTCCGGTTTCAGCGAGGCGGAGCAGGGGAAGTTTTTCGGGGGAAATGCGACTCGATTTTATAGGCTGTAACGTATCGAGAAGAAGTCACGCTGAGCGGAGTCGAAGCGCGTCGTTACGTCCGCCGTAGCGCTTCGACTCCGCTCAGCGTGACTCCTTAAACACCATTTTTGTTAAATGCTAAACTGGTCAAATTCCCCGAAAACCCAACCCGTATGAACGCCATCCTCCTCGAACAACCCGGTGTGTTGAAACGCATCACAACCGAACATCCCGGCAGTCCGGCGGCGGGGGAAGTCTTGCTGAAGGTCAAACGGCTGGGCATTTGCGGCACCGACCTGCACGCCTACCACGGTCGGCAGCCCTTTTTTTCCTACCCCCGCATTCTGGGCCACGAAATCGCCGCCGAGGTGGTCGAACGGGGCGAGGGCGTGACGCACCTGCAAGTCGGCGACGTGTGTGCCGTGATGCCCTACCGCAACGTTTCGACCGACCAGGCCGTGCGCCGGGGCACCACCCACTGCGGGCCGAATATGCGCTGCCTGGGCGTTCACGAAGACGGGGCTATGCGCGAGTTCATGCGCTACGGGGCCGACCATGTCTTCCCGGCCAACGGCCTCGACCTCGACCAGATTGCGATGGTGGAACCCCTCGCCATCGGCAGCCACGCCATTGAGCGCGGCGAGGTGAAACCCTCCGACACCGTGCTGGTGGTGGGCGCGGGGCCGATTGGCCTGGCCGCGCTGATGATGGGCCAGTTGAAGGGGGCACGCTTCATGGCCCTCGACATCAACCCAGGCCGGTTGGATTACGTAAAAAAACGCCTGCCCGGCGTAGAGACCGTCCGGGTGAGCGACACCACGGTGGAAGACCTGCAAGCCGTCCTCGGCGGCGATTTGCCCATGGTGGTCATCGACGCGACGGGCAACAAGCAATCGATGGAAAAATGCTTCGAGTACGTCGCGCCGGGCGGCACGGTGGTGTACGTCGGGTTTTTTCTGGGCGACATCTCGTTTTACGACCCGTATTTTCAGCAGAAGGAATTGACGCTGAAAACCTCTCGGGCGGCTTACCCCGACGATTTCCAGAAAATCATTCGCCTCTTCCGCGCCGGGCTGCTCAGCATCGATGGCTACGTGACCCACCGCCTGAGTTTCGACACCCTGGCCGAGGAGTACACCTCGCTCTACGACCCGGCGAAGGAGGTGATTAAGGCGGTGGTGGAATACTAATCCGATGAAAGGAATGCTGCACACCATGCGCTGGTTCGGGCCGAACGACCCGGTTTCGCTGATGGACCTCCGGCAGGCGGGCTGCGCGGGCGTGGTCACGGCCCTGCACCAGGTGCCGGTGGGCGAAGTTTGGCCGGTGGCCGAAATCGAACGGCGAAAGGCCCTCATCGAAGCCGACAACGGCCGTTACACGTCCCTGCACTGGGCGGTGGTGGAAAGTTTGCCCGTTCACGAAGCCATTAAAAAAGGCCGCCCCACGCGGGCGGGTTTTATCGAAAACTACCGGCAATCGCTGCGCAACCTCGCCCAATGCGGCATCCGCACGGTGTGCTACAACTTCATGCCCGTGCTCGACTGGTCGCGGACGGACCTGGCCTACGAACTGCCCGACGGGTCACGGGCGTTGCGGTTCGTCTGGGAAGATTTTGCCGTGTTCGACCTGTGCATCCTGCGCCGCCCCGGTGCCGAAACCGATTACACCCCCGACGTGCGGGAAGCCGCCCGCCGGAAATTTGACCAAATGAGTTCCGAAGGCGTGCAGTCGCTGACCGATACGGTGCTGCTGGGGTTGCCGGGTTCCGAAGAAAGTTTCACGCTGGAAACGTTTCAGGGCCTGCTGGACGAATACCGCGACATCCCCGCCGAGCAACTCCGTGAAAATTTACACGAATTCATCCGGGCCGTCGCGCCGCTGGCCGACGAGGTGGGCGTCAACCTCTGCATTCACCCCGACGACCCGCCCCGTCCGCTGCTCGGGTTGCCGCGCGTGGTGAGTACCGAGGCCGATTTGGCGGGCCTGCTGGAAGCCTGCCCGCTGCGGGCCAACGGCCTTACGTTCTGCACGGGTTCGCTGGGCGTGCACCCCGACAACGACCTGCACGGGCTAATTCGGCGCTTCGGCGACCGCATCCATTTTCTGCACCTGCGGGCCACCCGGCGCGAAAATCCCGGCAGCATGAACCACTTCCACGAAGCCAACCACCTGAGCGGCGACGTGGACATGGCCGCTGTGGTGCGGGAAATCGTGCTCGAACAAGTCCGCCGCGCCCAGCACGACGACGGCGACCCGGTCATTCCGATGCGGCCCGACCACGGCCACCAGATGCTCGACGATTTGACCAAACGAACCTACCCCGGCTATTCGGCCATCGGGCGGCTGCGGGGGCTGGCCGAGTTGCGCGGCCTGGAACTGGGCATCCGCCGTGCGCTGGCCGAAACCCAACCCTTGGAATACCACCTCTAAACAAATCGAAAAACACATGGATTTAGCCGTTTTTTCACTTCACCAAAAACGCGTCCTCATCACCGGCGGCGGCACGGGCATCGGCTTCGACATGGCCCGGTGCATGATTCGGGCCGGCGCCGAGGTGGTCATCACCGGTCGGCGGGAGGAGGTGCTGCAAGCGGCCGTTGCCGAACTGGGGCCGTCGGCGCAGTACCGGGTGGGCGACGTGGCCGATTTGCCCTCGCTGGAGGGCCTGGTCGAAGAAATTGAAACTAGCCTGGGACCCATCGACGTGCTGGTGAACAACGCCGGGGTTAACCTCAAAAAACCGGCGCTGGACGTCACCGACGAGGAGTTTGGCCGCATCATCCAGACCAACCTGAGTGGCGTTTTTGCCCTCACGCGGGCCTGCGCTCGGCGGATGGTGGCCCGGCGCAGCGGCTCGATTCTGATGATTTCGTCGATGGCGGCCTACTACGGCATCGACCGGGTGGTGGCCTACGCCGCCTCCAAAACCGGCGTGGAAGGCATGGTGCGGGTGCTGGCCTCGGAGTTTTCGCCCCACGGCGTGCGGGTCAATGCCCTCGCGCCGGGCTTCATCGAAACGGCCATGAGCCGCACCGCCATGAACAACGACCCCGACCGGCGCGACCGGGCCATGCGCCGAACGCCGATGGGCACCTTCGGCCAACCCGACGACATCGGCTGGGCGGCGGTGTTTCTGGCCTCCGACGCCGCCCGTTACATCACCGGCGTGTCGTTGCCCGTGGATGGGGGGAATTCGATTGGGTTTTGAGCAATTAGGTAGAAAAATATCGAATCGCAGCGGCGAACCGCAAAAAATAAGAAATAATGAATGTAAACTACTGAAAATCAACATTCTGTATTCCTTGTTAATTGTTCGATATTTCCGAACAAACCTGTAAAACTACCTCATGACCCGAACGGCTTTTTTTCTGATTTCCTGCCTGTGCAGCACCCTCGCCTGGGGTCAAGTTCCCCCGCCGCTGGCCCACTGGAGTTTCGACGAAGCCGTGACCGATTCCCTGGCGGGGCGCGTCGAACGCCGGGACGGGGTGACGGGCAGCGCCCTGGTGTTCGACGGGTTCACCACGACGGTGATTCGAAAGGCCGCGCAGGTGCCCGCTTTCGCGGGGGGAATTTCGGTCGAAGCCTGGCTGGCCCCGCAGGAATATTCCTGGAACTGGACGGCCATCGCCAACCAAAGCACCGATAGCCTGTCGGGCTTTTTTTTCGGGATCAACTACGCCGGATACCTCGGCCTGTCGGTGGCCGTGGAGGGGGTTTGGAAGACGGTCGTTTCCACGGAAAAAATACCCTTGCTCAAGTGGTCGCACGTGTTGAGCGTGTTCGACCCGGCTACGGGCCTGCGGCTGTACCTCGATGGGCGGCCCGTCGGTGCGCTGGCCGCGCCGGGCAAACTCAGTCCCTCCCGCGCCGACCTCTGGCTGGGCGCGAGCCAGCAACTGATGGGCGTAGCCAACACCGAACGCGAACCCAGCCGACAAGCCTGCGCCAATACCCGCATGGTGTTCGACGGGCTGATTGACGAACTGAACCTTTACGCCGAACCGCTGACGGACCTTCAGGCGCAGGAACGATTCGGGGCGGTTCGCCCGGCGGCGGCGCAACCGTTGCGCTACCGCACGTTGCCAGCCGGGCCTAAAAACGCGAAGCAATTCGGGGCATTTTACGAAAACCTCCGCTACGCCGAGGGCTGGGACGCGCTCTGGCGCAACTCCGGCCCCGACGTGGTGGTGGCCTTCGACGTGGCCCCGATTCGGTTGGTGAGTTGGAAAGGCGTGTCGTACGCGCCCTGTTGGGTGACGGAAAACGGCCACTGGTTCAGCAACGAGTTCATGGAGCGCTCGGTGGCGGCGGGTTGCGCCGAGTCGATGTCCGACAAACAGGCCCGCTTCTCAAGCGTCAAAATTCTGGAATCGAACGAAGCCCGCACGGTGCTGTACTGGCGGTACTCGCCGGTGGACATCCACTACCAGCTTCCCTTCACCGACCCCCAAACCGCCTGGGGCGACTGGGGCGAGGAAATCTACACGGTGTACCCGGACGGCGTGGCGGTGCGGAAGTTCATCGGCTGGTCGGGTGTGCCGCGCAAACGGAGTTTCCTGGAATGGACGCAGTCGCTGCCGATTCTGCACCCCGGCCAGCGGCCCGAAGACGTGTTGCAGGGGGCGCCGTTCGTCTCGGTCGCCACGCTCCAGGGGCAGGGCCGCGACTACCACTGGCCCCCTAAACCCGACCAGCAGGAACTGGTCGGGGCCAATATTCAGGTGGTCAACTACAAGTCGGACTACAAGCCGTTTTTGGTGCTGACCGACCGCAAGCCGCGCATCTGGATGCCCAAGTACGTCAAGAATGACGCGAACAACTTCAAAGGCATGGTCATGTCGGCGGAGTCGGCGTTTTGGTGGTGGAATCACTGGCCGGTGGCGCAGATTCCCAACGACGGGCGCGTGGCCCCCGCCGCCGACCGGCCTTCGCACAGTTGGGCCGCCAACCAGGACAGCGAACCCTGGGCCACGACCGCAACCAGCGAAACCCAACTGATGCTCTGCGGCCTGACCCGCCAATCGGCCCAGGAACTGATTCCCCTCGCCAAATCGTGGTTACGTGCCCCGGCGCTGGTGCTTGAAACCAAAGATTTTAGCAGCAAAGGCTACGACGCTACGCAACGGGCCTATGTGCTGAGCGCCCCGGCGGGCGGGTCTTCGACGCTGAGCGTCTCGCTCGCGGCTTCCCCCGAATCGCCCCTGCAAAACCCCGCGTTGGTGATTGAAGGCTGGGGCGAAAATGGGGTGCAGCTTTCGGTAAACGGCAAACCAGCGCAACGCAACACGGATTTTCGCTACGGCTTTGACCGGAAAATCGACCGGACGGATTTGATTGTCTGGATTCAGACCAGCACCGATAAGCCCGTTCGCCTAGTGCTAAGCCCCCAACGCTGACTCAAAACCTTTATGAAACCAACCTACCAATCAGACATCTACGCCAGCGATTTTCCGGCCCACGGCAGTCGGCTGGTGTACGGCACCTCCGGGCTGGGCGGGGTGTGGGGCGAGGTAAACCCCGACGAATCCGTGGACTGTTTGCTCTACGCCTTCGAGAACGGTATCAGCTCGCTGGATACTTCGCCTTCGTACAGCAAGGCCGAGGAATACGTGGGCCGGGCGCTGCGTCGCTGGACGGGCGAGCGACCCTTCGTCAGCACCAAAGTCGGGCGGCTGCAATCGGCGACGGCCTTTGACGCCAAACTCGATTATTCCGACGCCGGAATGCGGGCCAGCGTCCGGCGCAGCCTCGACTTGCTGGGCGTCGATTCGGTGGATTTGCTCTTCCTCCACGAGCCGCAGTGGGTGCCCCTCGACCGCATCGACGCGGTCTTGGACACGCTGCAATCGTTTCGGGAAGACGGTTTTACAAAAATGCTCGGCATCGGCGGCAACCCCTCGCTGGCCTTCCGTCCATCCATCCGGGGCGACGTGTTCGACGTGGTCTCCACGTTTTGCCGGATGGATGCCTGCACGCTGGCGGCGTTTGAAGAAGAAATCCCGATGTACCGGCAACAAAATATCGCCGTGTACGCCGCGTCGGCGCTGCATTTTTCGCTGTTGGGCAACCGCTTCGGGGCCTTCACCCAACGGCAGCGGCCGACCGTCCCGCCCGTCGATGACGAATACATCGGCGAACGGGAAATCCGCAACGCGATTCGGGTAAACGAAATCGCCAAAAAGTACGGCTTCCCGCTGCCGACGCTGGCGCAGTTGTACCTGTTTTCCATCGCCGAAGCCACCCGCGTGGTGATGGGTGCGCGGAAAATCGACCAGATTCAAAGCACCATTGCCGACTGGCAGCAAGGGGCCTTGCCGGAGGCGATTTTTAATGAAATCACGGCGGTTTTGCTCGAAGAAAACTCCTGAAATGGGGTCAGCGTGATAATCTCCAAAACCTAAATCTTTACCACCCCACCCCATGCAAATTTCCCTCATCGACACCGCCATCATCGTCGTGTACCTCGTCGCGATTCTGGGGGTGGGCGTGTTTTCGGTGTTCCGCAAAAAAATGTCGAGCGAGGTGTACTTCCTCGCCGGACGCGACCTCAACTGGCTGGTGGTGGGGTCGGCGCTCTTCGCCTCCAATATCTCGACCATCCACCTCGTCGGACTGGCGGCCTCGGGCTACAACGAAGGGCTGGTTTGGGGAAATTTCGAGTGGATGGCGACGTTCACGCTCATCATCCTGAGCCTGGTTTTTGCCCCGTTTTATTTTAAAAGCCGGGTTTCGACCCTACCCGAATTTCTCGAAAAACGCTACAGTCCGGCTTCCCGCACCTTCCTGGCCTTCCTGGCCCTGCTCGGCGCGCTGTTCGTCCACATCGGCATGAGTCTGTACGCCGGGGCGGTGGTGTTCAAGGCGTTTTTCGGCATCGATGTGCTCGTGTCGATTCTCGTCATTTCGGTCATCACCTCGATTTACACGGTCATCGGGGGCTTGAAGGCGGTGGTGATTACCGAAACCATCCAGACCGTCGTGCTCATCGGCGGAGCCATCGTGCTGACGGTATTTGCGATTCAGGCGTTGCCGGGGGCGGGCATCCACACGCTGGCCGAGTTCAAGGCGCAGTTGAAACCCGGTCAACTGCGGATGTTGCACACCGACGAATCCATCCGGGCCATTTCGCCGCAAGGCAGCAACTCCGGCCTGACCTGGTACGCCGTGTTTTTGGGGTATCCCGTGCTGGGGCTGTGGTATTGGTGCTCCGACCAAACCATCGTGCAGCGGGTGCTGGGGGCCAAAACCCAGTACGACGCTCAGGTCGGCCCGCTCTTCGCCGGGGTGCTCAAACTGCTGCCCGTGTTCATGCTCGTGCTGCCAGGCGTAATTGGCTACGTGCTGTTCCGCGATAAAATCGGCACCGATGCCAACCAGGCCTTTCCGGTGCTGGTCAACGAACTGCTGCCGGTCGGCTTGCGGGGCGTGATGGGCGCGGCCATGCTGGCGGCGCTGATGAGCACCGTCGCTTCGGCCCTCAACAGCACGGGTACGCTGGTGGCGGTGGACATCGTGAAACGCTTTAAACCCGAAACCTCCGACGCGCAGTTGGTCAAAGTTGGCCGGATTGCCTCGGTCGCCATCATGATTTTAGCCATCGCCTGGTCCACGCAGGGCGGGCGCTTCGGAAGCATTTTCGAGGCCATCAACAAAATCGCGGCGGCGCTGGCCCCGCCCGTGGCGACGGTGTTTTTGTGGGGAGTCTTCTCCAAACGCGGCACCAAAGAAGCCGCCATCGTGACGCTCTGGACCGGCTTCGTGCTGGGGGTGGCGGCGTTTTGCCTCGATTTCGCGCCCATCAGCGGGGCCATGCACCTCACCGAGGGCCTGGGCGTGCCGTTCATGATGCAGGCCTGGTGGCTGTTTTGTAGTTGCTCGGCGGTGTATTTCGCCGTGAGTTACGCCACCCCGCGCCCCGACCCGGCCGTACTGGCTGCCTACACCTGGGAGAATCCGCTGAGTATCCTCACCAAAGGAAAACTCACGGGCATCGGCGATGTGCGAGTGCTGGCGGGTTTGCTGCTGCTGGTGCTGGTGATTTTGTATTCGGTTTTTGCGTAAAAAACAGTCTGAAAATTAGTTTTTAATCAGCCTGAAAGTACCCCCAACCCCCTAAAGGGGGCTTTCCTGCCTGGAAATTTCAGCTACGAAAAAGCCCCCTTTAGGGGGTTGGGGGTACTTTCAGATAGCTTCCAAACTTCATGAAACCCAACGCCGTCTGTTTCCTGGCACTTTTCTACCTCCCGGCCCTCGCGCAGGAGCCCAAGCCCGCCACCCGCTGGACTTTCGATAAAATCGAAACCACCGAAACGGTGAAACCCCTGACGCGGAAAGACATCAAATTTCCCGAAGTCAACCGGGCGTACTCCGTCAGTGAAGCGGTGACCGGCGCGAAGGGGCAACTATTCGGGGTCTTTCACAAATCGGTGCCCGGCGTGGTCGGTAACGCCCTCCAACTCGATGGTAACACCAGTTTCGTGGAAGCCACGGGTCCCGCCGTCAGCGGCGATTTCAGCGTGGGAGCCTGGCTGGCGCTGGGTGCCTATCCGACCCACTGGTGCCCCGTCGCCGACCAGAACACGGCTTCAGGAGAAGGCTTTTTCCTGGGCGTCGATGCCTACGGCCACGCGGGATTTAAGGTTTTTGTGGGTGGGAAATGGGTGGAAATCCAATCGACCGAACGGATTCCGCTTCAGAAATGGGCGCACCTGCAAGGCGTGTTTTCACCCGCCGAAGGGCTGACGCTGTACCTCAACGGCAAGCCCGTGGCCTTGGCCAAGCCGGTTGGTGATTTTGAACCCGCTACCGGTGCAAAACTGCTGATTGGCAAATCCAGCATTCAGCAAAAACCCGAAGGCACCGTCCGCCCCAACGCCACCGCCGCCGTGTACACCTTTTTCGACGGCCTCCTCGATGAACTCCAGATTTCCGACCAGGCCCTGAACGCCGCCGAGGTAGCGGCGTATTTCAAAAAAACCGCTTCCGCCACGCCGCCCGCGTTAGCGACCCGCTCGCTGCCGCTGGCGGCCGGAACGCCGGCCGGGGCCAAAGCGGGGAAATTCGGGGCGCTGTACACCAAACTGGCCTACTACGAATCCTGGGACAAGCTTTGGCCAGTCAACGAGCAGGCCGACGTGGTGGTGCAGTTCGACGGCAGTCCGAGTAAGTTCGTCTTCTGGCGGGGCACGAGCTACATCCCGCACTGGGTGACCGAAAACGGCATCTGGTACAACAACGAGTTTCTGGAAACCTGGAGCGCGAAAGGTTCCCACGAACCGATGTCCGACAAGCGCTGCGAGTATTCGCACGTGCGGGTATTGGAAAATTCCGACGCCCGCGCGGTGGTTCACTGGCGCTACGCCCTCATCGACAACTTCGAGCACATGGCCCGCGTCGATTCGCTGACGGGCTTCGGCGAATGGGCCGACGAAGTCTACACGATTTACCCCGACGGCGTGGGCACCCGGACCATCACGCTGCACAGTCCGCAGCCGCAGTCGGCGCACGAGTGGCACGAGGGCATTCTGGTGATGGGACCGGGGCAGCGGCCCGAGCAGGTGCTGGAGCCGGGGGCACTGACGCTCGCCAACCTGAAGGGCGAAACGCACACGTACTCCTGGGCGAACGGCATTCCGAAGGAAGCGGGCAAAAACGGGTACATCAACCTACCCACCGGGGCCACGATTCACCTCGTGAACACCAAATCGGCGCTGAAACCCTTCACGATTATTTCGCCCACGGCCAACCCGGTCTGGGACATTTACCACGGCGAATTGCGCCCGACCGTGAGCATGTTCCCCTGGTGGAACCACTGGCCCGCCGCGCAAAAAGCCTCGGATGGCCGCTACGCGATGGACGCCGACTACGCCTCGCACTCCTCGCTGTCGCACGCCCACTGGGATGCCTACCGGCAAACCGAGAACTCGATGACGAAGGTGATGCTCCACGGGCTAACGGGTGGAACCGCCGCCGACTTGGTTTCGCTGGCAAAATCCTGGTCGCAACCGGCCCGGCTGATGGGGAACGTAGGTGAGTACGACCCCACCGAACGGGCCTACCTGCTCACCGCCACCCGCCCGGCGGCACCGCAGCACTTCACCCTCGAAGCCAGCGCCGAATCGCCCGTCGAGAATCCGGCGTTTGTCGTGAAGGGCTGGGGAAACGGCCCCGTCGCTTTGACGCTGGACGGGGTGCGGGTACCGCGTGGGAAAGCCTTCCGCTACGGCTACCGCGACAGTCTGGAGGGGACGGATTTGGTGGTTTGGGTGGAAAAGAAAGCGGTGAAGCCGGTGAAGATTGGGTTGGTGCCGGAGAGGAAGTAGAAGCCTTCTGGAAATACCCCCGGTCAAACACCATCAGTTGAATTAATAAAAATGAACCCCTCAAGCATGAAAATACCCCGTCTCCTGCACGTCCTGGCCTTTTTTCCATCCCCTTCGCCCACGCCCAAACCCTCACGTCGCCCAACCGAGCCATTACGCTCACCGTCAACGCCGGGCCGCAATTGACCTACGATGTACAGTTCAAGGGCAACGACGTGGCGAAGGACAACGCCATTTCCCTCACGCTGGCCGACGGCAAAGTGCTGGGGGTCAATGGTAAAGTTTCCAAAAAAAGCCAGCGCTCTGTCAACCAAATCGTCAAGCCGCCCTACGGCATGGCCTCCGAGTACCCCGACCAGTTCAACGAGCTGACGATTGATTTTAAGGAAAACTTCTCGGTCATTTTTCGGGTGTACGACAGCGGCGTGGCCTACCGCTTCGCCACGCGATTTCCGGGGAAAATCCGGGTGAACGCCGAGCAGGCCGAGTTTACTTTCACCAACGCCACCCAAGCCTGGGTGGAGGCGGGGAAAGGCCACAAAAACTGGTACGAAGACCCCCACGAGTACAAGCCCCTGGCCAGCCTCCGCGACGGGAGGCTGGCCTGCCTGCCCCTGCTGGTGGACGCGCCCGTGAAGGCCGCCATCCTCGAATCCGATTTGCTCGATTACCCCGGAATGTTCCTCGAAGCCAACGGCAGCGGAGGGCTGCGGGCCTCGTTTCCACGCCTGGTCACGCAGGATTCCATCGGCGGGGGCGGGCGGTTTCAGCGCATTCCCTACGGCTACGCCGGTTACCTGGCCGAAACCAGCGGCACCCGCGCCTTTCCCTGGCGCATCGTGGTGCTGGCCGAGCAGGACAAAGACCTGCTTTACAACAACCTGAGCTACCTGCTGGCGAGCGAGTCGAAAATCGGCGATGCGTCGTGGGTGAAACCCGGCAAGGTGGCCTGGGACTGGTACAACGCCAACAACCTGACCGGCGTGGATTTCAAAACCGGCTACAACACCGACACCTACCAATACTACATCGACTTCGCCGCCCGCAACGGCATCGAATAC
Source organism: uncultured Cytophagales bacterium (assembly GCA_964244295.1). Lineage (GTDB taxonomy): Bacteria > Bacteroidota > Bacteroidia > Cytophagales > Spirosomataceae > JAJAZB01. The sequence continues at coordinate 80,842 of CAXTIG010000003.1, read as the reverse complement.
ATCCTGATGGACGAGGGCTGGAGCGAGCAGTTCGACCTGTTACGAACGCCTGGCCCGCGAAGCCGCCCGGCGGAAAATGCTCGTCAATTTCCACGGAGCCTACTCGCCGAAGGGCCTCGAACGCGCCTACCCGAACGTCATCAACCACGAAGCCGTGCGGGGCCTGGAATGGAACAAGTTTTCTAACCTGGCTACGCCCGAAGACGTGGCCCACATTCCCTTCGTCCGGGCGCTGGCCGGGCCGATGGATTACACCCCCGGCGGGCTGTACAACGCCAACAAAAAGGACTTCCGCATCAGCATGCAGCGGCCCATGACCCAGGGCACCCGCTGCCAGCAACTGGCGATGTTCACCCCGTTTTACGCCCCGATGGAAATGCTGGCCGACGCACCCACGGCCTACGAAAAAGAGCCGGTCATCCTCGACTACCTCGCCAAAATGCCGACCGTCTGGGACGAAACCGTGCCGCTGGACGGCAAAATCGGCGATTTCGCCGTGCTGGCCCGGCGCAAGGGCAGCACCTGGCACGTCGGAGTCATCAATGATTACGCGCCCCGGAAGGTAAAGGTGACGTTCAATTTTCTGGAAGCCAACGCGACCTACACCGCCGAACTCTTCACCGATGGCCTCAACGCCGACCGCATCGGCAGCGACTACCGCCACCAGACGAAAAAGATAAGCAAAGGCTACGAGCTGGAAGTCGAAATGGCCCCCGGCGGTGGGTTTGCGTTGAAATTAGTGAAGGAGTAAACGTCCGGGACATCCCGGAATTTAATTCAACACTATCCGTTTCTTCGCAAACCTTGACCCGACCCACCCATGAACCGAATTTTAATAAAACGTACCCTCGCCGCCCTCCCCTTGACGGTGCTCTTGCTGGCCAAACCGCAGGCCCAACCCACGCCGCCGCCCTATAAAAACGCTAAACGTCCCACCGCCGTCCGCGTCGCCGATTTGCTCAAACGCATGACGCTGGAGGGAAAAGTGGTTCAGCTCTACTGCCACTGGGAAGCCAGCGCCAAACGCAAAATCTTCACCAAACGGGCGGTGGATGAAGCCAAACTGGCCCTGGTTGCCCCCACGGCCTGGGGCAGGTAGATCCCGGGTTTGCCGACCCCGTGAAACCCAGCAGCCACGCCGACAATGCCCCGCGCATCCGCGAGGCCATCGAAGCCTGCCGGGGACGCCGACCTGATTGTGTAACTTCGGAGGCGGCACCGCCATGGCCGATTTGATTCTGGGCAGCATCAGCCCTTCGGGCACGGGTTGAGCTACACGACGTTTCCCTACAAAACCCCGACGCTGAACGCGGCTCAACTCCGTAAAATCGAAACCCTGACTCTGCACGTGGACGTGACCAACACCGGCTCCCGCGTCGGGGCCGAGGTGGTGTAGTTGTACCTCCGCGACCGGGTCAGTTCGGTGACGCGGCCCGTGCTGGAGTTGAAGAATTTCGCCAAAATTACCCACCCTCCAGCCCGGCGAAACCCGCACCGTGATTTTCGCCATCACGCCCGACAAGCTGAGTTTTTACAACCTCGCGATGAAAAAAGTGGTGGAGCCGGGCGAATTCGGCGCGTTGGTCGGTTCCTCGTCGGCGCAGATACAGGTCCCTCGGTTTTTGAGTAGGTCTGTTTACCGGATGCGCCGCATTCCCCAGTACCCCGCGCCGGGGATGGTGTAGGCTTGCTGGATGCCGTCGGCGGTGAGGCGGTAGGCAATTTCCGCGCTGCCGTCGCTGTTGGGGAGGGGGAAGTAGGTTTTGCCGTCCACCACGTCCTGGATGTTGCTCGAAAAACCGCCTTTGGGCAGGGCGGGGAAATCGACCGCCTTGCCGGTGGTCAAATCCACTTTTTTCGAGATAAAATTTTGGGCGGCGAAGTATTCATCGACGGCCTTGGGCAGGGGCGTGGTCGAGTCCCAGACGCGGGCCAGCAGCGTATTTTGGTCGATTTTCCAGTTGGCCACCACGCCCGGCGAGTTGGTGGCCGTTTCGAGGTTGATGAAGTACGACGGGTCGAAGGCGGCCTGGCCCGCTTTGATGCGCAGCACCCCGGCGGGCGGGTTGCTAGCCGGGCCGTAGGCGCTGAAGTTGCCCGCGTCGCCGTCGCCGACCACGTACACATCGCCATTGGGCAGAACGTACCCGCCCAAACCGGGCAGGGTGCGGCCGTCTTCGACGAGCGTCACCGGCCCGTCTTTGTCGGTGGGGATGATGGCCACCACGTTTTTGGGGTAGCAAATCTGGTCGTCGTAGTTGGCGCTGAACACCGACAGGTACAGGTTGTTGCCCGACACGCCGATGGGGATGGGAAACGTGTCGAGGTCGGGGCGGGCGGGCAGGTTCAGCGAAAATTTACCCGAAATCTCCATTTTTGAAGGGTCCCAGGTGATGACCTGGTTTTGTTCGCTCACAAGCATATAGGCCCGCGTGGGCGAAATGAAGGTCAGGTCGGCCCCGTACTTGAAGCCGTAGTTGGCAAACGACACGGTGGCCCCTTTGGTCAATTTTAGCTGGTCGCTGACCTCGTAGCGCGTGACCGTCACCGCGTCGCGGTCCCAGACGAAAACACTGCCGTCGAAGGAATAAAAGTAAGCGTTGCCAAACTCCAGCATGGTCTTGGTATCGACGGGACCCGTCGGCACGTCGGCAAAGGCTCCCACGTAGGTGGCGCGCGGACCGGGGCTGGAGCCGATGACGCTGACCATCACGGCCGGTTGGGTGCCGCGCGCCGCGTTGGGGTCTACGTCGTTGGGGGTGGTTTTGCAGGCGTTGGTCAGGAGGAGTGCCGTCAGGGCCAGGGCGGGCAGCGCCCGGAAACGAAGTCGGAAAAGCATGGGAAGAAAGAAGAGTTGGTTTAAAATTGACTGGTTAGTTTGGCGTAAACCGCCCGGCCGGGTTTCTGGACGCCGAAGTTGTCGTACACGCGGGCGTTGGCCAGGTTCTGAATTTCCACCGTCAGCGCGTGGCTGGCCTTGCCAGTCGGCAGTTTGTAGGTGAAACCCGCGTTGTTGACCACCTGCGTGGGCACCACCTGTTTGAACTCCCGCAGGCCCGCGCTTTCCCAGCCCCGGAAAAACTCGTGGACGTAGCGGGCGTTCCAGAAAAACGACAGTTCGTCGTTGGTCTGGGCGAGCTTGGGGAGCCGGTAGCTGGCGCTGGCGTTGGCCATCTGGTAGGGCGTGTTCGGAATCCGGTCGCCCTGGTAGGTGGCAAAACTGCCGTCGGCGGAGGCGTTGCGGAAGTTTTGCCAGGTGAAATTTCCTTCGAGCGAGAGGCGTTTTTTCAGCGTCAGCCACCCCGCCGAGGCCTCGACCCCGACCGAGTTGGCGCTGAACACATTCTGGTAACCGAACAGTTTGTCGGTTCCCAGCAGCACAATCAGGTTTTTGGCCGCCCGCACGAAGCCGGTCAGGCCGACATTCCACGCCGAGGGGGCTGCCTCGCGACTGGTGAGGGTGAGTTCGAGGTTGCCGTTGTGGCTCCGCTCCGGCTCCAGAAACAGGTTGGCGAGCGTCAGCGCCCCGTCGCCAAAAATTTCGTCGGGGCCGGGCAGGCGGGTGGCCCATTCGTAGGAGGCCTTGAGGCGCAGCCGCTCCGTGAGCGCGTAGCGGGCGCTGTTGCCAATGCCGAAGTCGGTGGAGTTGCGGTTTCGCTGCCGGAACGTCCCGCCGGGGAGGGGTTCTTCGGAGCGTTGTCGCTGGCCGTAGTGCTTCACGAACAGGAAATTCTGCCACGCGCCGTTTTGGCCGTTGGCCTCGTATTCTAGTCCGTTGACCCAGGTCAGCAACTCGCGCCGGGCCGTGAGCGGGTCGCGCCCGCTGGGGTTTGTCTGTCGGCGTTCGTCGCCGGTGCGGGTTACGAACGTAGGGGCCGACGATACCCGCAGCACGTGGCCTTCGCGCAGGATGTACTCGGCGTTGAGGCGGGCGTAGCCGCTTTTTTCCCACTGCACCTGGTCGCTGGCCGCGTTAATTTCCCCCGCCTGCGCCCGCCGGGCCACCCGGTTGCCGAACCAGTCGAACACGTGGGTGCTGGTGTCGGTGAAGCGGGTTTCGGAGGCCGAATAGCCCATCACGTAATCGAGGGTGGCTTTTTTGCCCAGATTTTTCTTGTAACGGGTCGAAACGCCGCCCGTTTTTTCGCCGTACGTCACCGCTCCGTAGGGCACGGTCATGACGTTGTTATTTTGCAATTCCTTGAAAAACGCCGACCCAAACGCCTTGAGCGACAACTCGTTGGCCCAGGGTTTGTTTTTCAGGCCCAGCACGGCGTTGAAGCCCCTGGCGGCGTAGGCATCGTGAAAACGTGGCACCGTGGCGTCGACCAGGCGGCCTTTTTCGTCGGCCACCCGCACGGCCACCCGGTAGTTGTTTTTCGCGTAATCCAAAAAACCGGAGGCCTGAGCAAAAAAGCCGGATGTGCGGCTGGCGTACTGGGCGCTCGCCGCCAGCCGGTGCGTGCCGAACGACCCCGCCTGGTACGAAGCCGACCCGTGCGTGCCCGCGACCGGGGCGGGCGAGACGAGGTTGACCGCCCCGCCCAGCGCGTCGGCCCCGAAGCGAACGGGCACCACGCCTTTGTAGATTTCCACGCGCTCAACGAGGTTCACCGGCACGTTGGCAAAGCCGAACGAATAGCCCGAAACGGCCAGCGGCACCTCGTCGAGGAAAAAGCGGATCTGGTCGTCGGTCAGGCCGTTGAGCGAGAACCGCGCCTCGCTGCCCAAACCCCCGCTGCGGCGGATATTCACGCCCTTGCTCTGGGCGAGTACCGCACTCATATCGCCCGACTGGAGTTTCAATTCGTTGGTTTCAATGAGGTCCACGGCTTTAGCCGACTGCCGCAACACCTCGGCCTGGGTCTGGGCCTTCACCGTGACCTCGTCCAACTGGTGGGCCTCCGCCTTCAGCACCGGGTCGACGCGCAGGGCCTGCCCGGCCACCAGTGCCACCGGCTGAACGACGGACTGGTAGCCAATGCCTCCAAAAACAAGGGTGTACTGGCCGGGGCGAACGTTGGCCAACCGGTACTGCCCGACCGAATCGGTGGCGGTGCCGTGGGCGGTTCCCCGCAGGTACACCTGCACGCCCGCCAGGGGCCGGCGGTCGGGGTCGGTCACGGTGCCGAACAGCGACGTCCCGTCCGGTTGGGCCAGCAGCGGCTGCGTCAGCAGACTCGACAACAGCAGGAAAAACGCCTTGCGGCAACGCATCGGGGGCATGGTCGGTGGGTTAGCTTTTGGCGTAGATGGGTTTGGTGGGAAACCGCCGGGGGCGGTCGGATTGACGGACCGGGCGGGCCGGGCGCTTCCGGCGACCGTACCAGACGTAAAAACCGGAGACGGGCAAGGTAGCCGTCACCAGGCAGGCCAGAAACGTGAGCACTTTGCTGGCCAGGCCGAAGAACGTACCGTAGTGCAGTTCGTTGGTGGATAGCTGGACGGCGTCGCCGAAATTCCTGGTATCGGCGAGGTTGTCCTTCACCAGCCGGTTCGTGGTTTTGTCGAAATACGCCGCCATCGCCTTTTGCCCGCGAATCCCCTGCGGGTCGAAACTGGCCGAGATGTCGAGCAGGGGTTCTTTTTCGTCGGCAAAATACCCGACGCTGATTTCCGTGGCCGATTCGTAAATCGCGGGGTACCGCTCCCGAAACGCCTTTAGGGCCAGCCTGTACTGGGTCGGGGCAATCGGGTACCGGGCCGATAGGCCGCTCCCCGGCGCGGGTTGGCCCGACTCGGCGGCGACGGGCAGCGCCTGGCCGCCGGAAGTGAGGAAATACACGCCCCGGTTGAACCAGTCGAAAGCCCACATTGCCCCCGTGGTAATCATAAAAAACACCACCCAGCAGGCGTAAAAGCCCAGGATGTTGTGCAGGTCGTAGTTTTTGCGCTTCCAACGGGTGCTCTTTTTCCAGCGAAACCAGACCCGCTGTTTGGCGGCGGACCGGTTTTTCGGCCACCACAGCACGATGCCCGACAGCACCAGCACCAGAAAAATCAGCGTTCCCCACGTGACCAGGGCGCTACCCACTTCACCCAGCCAGAGGTTGATGTGGAGTTCGGTGAGGCTTTGCCAGAACGGGTGGTGGGGGTTACCCGGCTGCGTGCCCAGCAGTTGGCCCGTGTAGGGGTTCAGGAAGGCGTGGCCCCGGCGGTTTTCGCCGGTCCAATCCTGGTAATTAAATCCGACGACCACGCTGCGGTCGGGGGCCGTGTACACGAACGCACGCGAGGCCGGGTGGCCGTGGGGTAATTGGAGCAGGGCCGGGCTGGCCAGTCGCATCAGCGAGTCCAGCGGCAGGGGCAACCTGGCTTCTGGTCGTACCAACCAACGCTCGGGGCTGATGAGGTGGCGTTCGATTTCTTCTTCAAAGGTGAGCGCGGCCCCCGTTAGCGACACGACCAGCACGACGATCCCGGAGGCGAGTCCGAGCCAGAGGTGAAGGGAACGCATTGCTTTTTTGACCCAATTCATTGGCACCAGGTCCGCCGTTCGATGGTCGCACGGCGGAGCAGGGGCAAAGGTATCTATTTAGAATTAAACTAAATTGCCATAACTAAAATTAAATGCCCGTGCCGAAAAGAGGGCCATACTCCGCCAGGCTTGGTGGCTTGGCCCAAACGCTGGTTTAGTCCCGGCTCTTCCTCTGTTCAAGGCGAAAAAAGAAATTTTCTCTTTTATAATTAGGAATCCTAACTATGTTTGTTGCTTCGTTAAACCAATCCACAACGACCCTGGCAAGCCGGAGTCTTCAAAACCAAATTCAACCATGAACCGAGTTATCCTGAGTACCCTTGCCCTAAGCCTGACGCTGGGCGGGGCCGCTCGCAGCCAGTCGCCGGGCGCGGCCTACAACAACGCCGATTTTAAACTCACAGCCGCTGAAGCCCGCTACAACGCGGCCCTCGACCTGCTGGTGCTGGAAATGCGCGTACAGGGCCAGGCCGGACGCACGGTGCCTAAACCGGTGGGCAGCGCCAACGGGGCACCCGTGCTGGCCTACGTGTTTCCCACCTCGCTCAAGTCGGAAGACGTGGGTTTTTCGCCCACCGAAGGCATGGTGGCCCTGGCCCTGACCTCGCACCCCGACATGGACGACACGCCCCTCTGGGATGAAAACAACGATGGCAATTTCAACAACGACGGCCTCGTGTGGCACCCGCACTGGGTGGTGCTGACCAAAGACGAGCGCGTGCCGGGGGGCCTGAGCGTGAAGGCTACCCGCCGGGAAGACAAAGCCCTGGTGCTGCCCAAAACGGCACCGGGCGTGCCCCTGTATTTTGATTCCCCTGGCTACAACGTGGTCACGGCCGGGCAGGGCATCCGGGTGGCCATTCCCGCGTACCGCATCAAAAATCAGAAGCGCTTCAGCTTCGATGCCGTGACGTGTTACCTGCAAATGAGCCACGAGGACTCCGCCGCCGGGGGCCACACGACCGACCACGCGGCGCATTCGGCCAAGCCTATACTGGGCGTTTACGCGGTATACCACGTGTTGTCGGGCAATCTTTCCCTGCCCTATAAGGTGCAGTAACGGTTGCTTTTCAACACCGTGCCGGGGGCACGGGTTTTAAGCCGGAAGTTCAGGCCAGCCCTTCCCCCACTCGAAAAGTTGGTCCAGGATGGGAATCAGCGTTTTGGCGCGTTCCGTCAGGGCATAGTCGACCCTGGGCGGAACCTGGGGGAAAACGGTTCGTTCCAGCAACCCATCCTGCTCCAACTCCCGCAGTTGCTGCGAGAGCATCTTATCCGTGATGTTCGGAATCCGTTTCTTCAACATCCCGAAGCGGTTGAAATCCGCTCCGACGTAGTAGAGAATCACGAGCTTCCAGCGGCCATCCAGCCGACTCATCGCGTACTGCAACGGGCAGATCTCGTACAACGAGGTCTCGTTCCGCCAGGAAGAGGAGGTTAATTTCCTCATGGTCAAGGTACTTTCTTTTAAAATAGTATCTACCAATTTCGTGCGTTCTTGCCTTTCAGAAGACGAGTCTACCACTTTTGTCGGGTAAAATCAACCAATTCATTTACCCATGCTCCCATTCGAACAAAAAGTACAGGCACTCTGGGACAAAGTGGCCATCCAGGACCTGCGTTACCACTTCGCCGAGGCCCTCGACAACAAAGACTGGACCTTACTGGCAAGCCTCTTCACCGACGAGGTCGAAACCGATTGGACGGCCTGGGGCATCCCCCGGCAAACGATGGCAAAAGCCGACCTGGTAGCGATTTTCTCGGGCGGTGCGTTCGGCCGCCCGGAACTGGTAACGGAACACCTGTACACCAACTTTCGGATTACCCTGAGCGGCGACCGGGCCATCAGCGTGTCGAATTTTCTGGGGCAACACTACACCGCCGATTTCGCCGGAGGCAGCGAGTTCTACCTCCGGGGGTCGTACACCGACGAATTGGCCCGAACCGACCAGGGCTGGAAAATCCGTCGGTTTACTCTGCGGGTTTTTTACGCCACAGGAAACCCTAACCTTCTGGTTTAAAACGAAAAAGGCCTCCGCATTACCGGAGGCCTTTTTCGTTTTCAAGCGATGCAAAAACTCACCGCAACAACTCATCCAATTCCTTCTTAAAATCAATCAGCAGGATGTCCTTCATCGCCACTTTCCGGCGCTGCGTGTTGATTTTGTTCATCGTCATGCGGTCGGCTTCGGCGTTGCGGGCGTAGCCGGTGGTGGGGTTATTTTCCTCGAATTGCAGCAGGTCGGTTTTCTCCTTCCGCACGAGGTAATCCATCTGGTTGATCATGATTTTCAACTGCTCGATGCGGGGTTTTTCCCCGAAAAACGGGTGCCGATAACCAATCACCCGGATGAGGTAATTCATCTCGAAAATCTTGTCGCAGGCGGCGCGGAAGCGTTCCGATAGGTGCCGGTCCATCGAGGCCTTGAGCTTGGCGCTGGTTTCTTTCCAGTTGACGAGTAGTTGCTTGGCGCGGTCGGCGGCGGCGGCGAAATCATGCTGGTTTTTGAGCAATCCCTCGGCTTCGCTGGCCATGCCTTCCAGGGCCACCAGAATCGGGTTGACGCGGGGCTTGGGTACGATGCCCTTCGCGTTGTTGTATTTTTCGAAAAACAGGTCGTTGGCTTTTTTGAACTGCTTCCAAAGCATCGTTTGCTTCTTGGGCGGCACCGGGCCGACGGCCCGCCAGTCGGCCTGCAACACTTTCATAGTCTGGAAGGCATCGTCGAGGTCCTCCTTCCGGCGTTGGGCGAAGGCCTGGTGAACCAAGTCCTGAAGCGTGGCGATTTTCTCGTCGATAATCCGGTTTTTCTCGGCGAAAAACTCCCGGCGGCGCTGGAAGAAATCGTCGGTCAGGCGCTGGAATTCGCCTTCGGTTTCGTCTTCGTAGGGCTTTTCGACCGGGCCGGTTTTGAGCCACTTCGTTTTCAGTTCCTGGATTTTGTCGGTGGCTTCGTTCCAGTCTTCCAACTGCACGATTTCCCGCATTTCCAGGAGCAGCGCCCGCTTGATTTCCAGGTTCTTGGCCTGGTTGGTGCGGATCAACTCACGCAGAATTTCTTCCTGGGCATCGAGGCGTAGGAGCAGGGGGACGAAATCGCCCAGGCCGTCGAACTCAATCAGAGTTTTGCGCAGTTGCAGCAGCTTGGTCAGGAACGAGCCTTTGTTCTGGGCTTCCTGCACCTGCTGCTCCAGTTGTTCCACTTTGGAATGGGCCAACTGAAACCGATTGACGAAGTACTGAATGGCTTCGGCTTCGGTGTTGCGCACTTCCCCAATCTGGCGGTCGGGAAAATCAAGGTACCCTTTTAAGTAAACGTTGTTGTCGCGGACGTACCCAAATTGATGCTGGGCCGAGAGGTTTTCCATGGGTTTGAAGGCTGGGAGACTGGCAAGTCGCTGGGTTTTACGTTATTTGCCAGTGCAAGAATACAAGGGCCAAAGTAACTAAAAAATGAGTAACGAAACCATTATTTTCTCAATGGCGGGCGTAAGCAAGACCATTCCGCCGCAACGCCAGATTCTGAAAAACATTTACCTGTCCTTTTTTTACGGGGCAAAAATCGGGGTGCTGGGCCTCAACGGGTCGGGGAAAAGTACGCTGCTGAACATCATCGCCGGGCGCGACAAAAGCTACACCGGCGAAGTCGTTTTTTCGCCGGGCTACTCGGTCGGGATGCTCGAACAGGAGCCGCAACTCGACCCCAGCAAGACCGTGCGCGAGGTGGTGGAGGAAGGAGCCGCCGAAACGGTGGCGCTGCTGAAAGAATTCGACCAAATCAACGAAGCTTTCGCCGACCCCGACGCCGATTTTGACAAACTCCTCGCCCGCCAGGGCGAGGTGCAGGAACGCCTCGACCAACTCGACGCCTGGGAACTCGACACCAAACTCGAAAAAGCGATGGACGCCCTGCGCTGCCCGCCTTCGGACGCGCTCGTGGGGCCGCTCTCCGGCGGGGAAAAACGCCGCGTGGCCCTCTGCCGCCTGCTTCTCAAGGAACCCGATGTGCTGCTGCTCGACGAACCCACCAACCACCTCGACGCCGAGAGCGTGCTCTGGCTCGAAGAACACCTCCGCCAGTACAAGGGCACCGTCATCGCCGTGACCCACGACCGGTACTTTCTCGACAACGTGGCGGGCTGGATCCTCGAACTCGACCGGGGCGAGGGCATTCCCTGGAAGGGCAATTATTCTTCCTGGCTCGACCAGAAACAGCAGCGCCTGGCGAAGGAAGAAAAAACCGAATCGAAGCGGCAAAAAACCCTGCTGCGCGAACTGGAATGGGTGCGCATGGCCCCCAAAGCCCGGCAGGCCAAATCGAAAGCCCGCCTGGGTGCCTACGAAAAACTGCTGGACGAGGAGACGAAATCGAAGGAAGACCGCCTGGAAATTTTCATCCCCGCCGGGCCGCGCCTGGGCAACAAGGTCATCGAAGCCAGCGACGTAGCGAAAGCCTACGGCGACAAACTGCTCTTCGAGCACCTCGGTTTTGCGCTACCCCCGGCGGGAATCGTGGGCGTGATCGGGCCGAACGGAGCCGGAAAAACGACACTCTTCAAACTCATCACGGGCCGCGAAAGCCCCGACGCGGGCACCTTCGCCGTGGGCGACACCGTGCAGTGGGCCTACGTGGACCAGGGCCACGACGGGCTGGAGGCCCACAAAACCGTGTACGAAACCATCTCCGGCGGCAACGATCTGATGATCGTGGGTGGGCGGACGGTCAACGCCCGCGCTTACGTGAGTCGCTTCAACTTCGGCGGAGCCGACCAGGAGAAAAAAGTGGGGACGCTTTCGGGCGGGGAACGCAACCGGGTTCACCTGGCGATGATGCTCAAGCAGGGTGCCAACCTGCTCCTGCTCGACGAACCAACCAATGACCTCGACGTAAACACGCTCCGGGCATTGGAAGAAGCCCTCGAAAACTTCGCCGGTTGCGCCGTGGTTATTTCCCACGACCGCTGGTTTCTCGACCGCATCGCCACGCACATCCTGGCCTTCGAGGGCGATTCGCAGGTGACGTTTTTTGAAGGAAATTTCTCGGATTACGAAGAAGCCCGCCGCAAACGCCTCGGTACCGACGCCACGCCGAAGCGGATTAAGTATAAAAAGTTGGTGTGAATCGGTAATTGGAAAATTCGGTAATTAGTTGAATAGGTACTTGGTTTTTGACAAATCGACCAATTACCTATTCAATTAACTACCCTGTCCCCTAATCCAGACCAGCGCGGCTGTGTTGGAACAGCCTAGTTTGTTAAGCACGTTTTTCGATGGGTATTCACGGTAAGCGGACTCAGAAATAAGTGTCTGGCGCTTTGCTCGTTGGTCATCCCCCCGACGATGAGCGCTACGATTTCCCGCTCGCGTTTGGTTTCCATCAGCGCCGACTGCGGTAGGGACCGCTCCGCCACCCGATGAGTACCGAAGCCAGTTCGGGGCTAGGGTAAATCCGCCCCTGGCTGATGGCCTCCAGCGCCTGCCGTAGTTCGGTTTTGCTCGTGTTTTTGACCAGGTACCCATCGACCCCGGCACGGAGCATCTGCCAAACGGTGCTGAGATCGCTCGCCATGCTGACGGCCAATTACTTCTGCACAGGTACTTAAGTATCCAATCGAAAGTTGACCGGTAGTTTCCAGGGGTTTTGTCATCCCGACGAAGGAGGGATGACAAAACCCCTGGAAACTACCGGTTTAGATTTGATCAACTACTTAAAACGAAGTTTGCGGATAGCGCGTAAAATTCAAAACGGCAACTCCGTCCGGTACCCCACTCAGAGTTCCGGCAGCGCCGCTTCAATCTCCGCCCGGCGCGATTCGTACATCGGGGGCAGCATCAGGTCGCGGCCCAGGCCAAACAGTGGCTCGTCGGCGGTGAAGCCAGGGTTGTCGGTGGCGATTTCAAACAAGACCCCGCCCGGCTCGCGGAAATACAGGCTGTGGAAGTAGTTCCGGTCGATTTGCTCAGTCACTTGCAGACCATGCGCCATGAGTTTTTCGCGTAAAGCCATCTGGTCGGCGTCGTTGGCCACCCGAAAGGCGACGTGATGCACCGTACCGCCCGCGCCGAGGCCGCGTTTTTCGCCGGGCGCTTCGACCAAATCGACGATGGCGGCGGTCGTGGTATTGCGGTTGAGGAAGCGGTAGCGGTTCACCTGGTGTTCGAGCATCTGGTAGTCGAGCAGTTCGGTCAAAATTCGGGCCGTAGGCTGTACGTCGGTGAGGGTGAGCGTGACGGCGTGAAAAGCGCGGATGGCGTTTGCGGCGCTGACTTCCTCGGTTTCGTTGGGCTGGCGGCTGTCGCCCCGGGCCGAGATGGTCAGTTCGAGTTTCAGGCCGTCGGGGTCGAGGAGCGTGAGGTAGTCTTCGCCAAATTTTCGCGAGGGTTTGTTGTAAATCACGTTGTGCGCTTTAAGCCGGGTTACCCAAAAATCGAGGCTGCCTTCGGGCACCGAAAAGGCCGTTTCGGTCGCCTGACCGGTACCGCGCCGCCCCGGTTGGACGGCATCGCCCCAGGGAAAAAACGTGAGGATGCTGCCCGGTTCGGCGGCGTAGTTGCCGAAGTAAAAATGGTAGGTGTGGGGGTCGTCGAAGTTGACGGTTTTTTTCACGAACCGCAGGCCCAGCACGCTGGTGTAAAAATCAAAATTCCGGCGGGCGTTCCCGGCAATGGCCGTGACGTGGTGCAGGCCTCGCACGAGGTGGTTGTTTTGAGGAGATTCCATAAATCAGCGTTGGTTGGAGGATTTGACGAAAAACGCCCCGCCCCGGACGAACCGGAGCGGGGCGTTTTTCACAAAAACGTCGTCACTGCATCGGCACTTCCAGCAAAAGTAACTCTGCTGACTGGTTCGTGGTTTTAAAATTCACCTCGTCGGTACCTTCCAGCCCCAGCGCGTCGCGGCGGTTCAGGGTTTCCCCGGCCATCTCGACTGCCCCTTCTACCACCAGGGCGTACAGGCCGTTGCCGGGGCGGTGGAATTGGTACTGAAATTCCTGCCCGGCGTCAAACTTTCCCAGACTAAAAAACGCGTCCTGGTGAATCCAGAGGCCCTCGCCCGCGCCTTCGGGATGCACGAGCAATTGAAACTGATTTTGTCGCCCGGCGTGGTCAAATCGTTTCTGGTCGTAGCGGGGCGCGACGTTGGCCTCGTTCGGAAATACCCAGATTTGAAACAGCGTCAGCGCTTCCGTCGGCGAGCCGTTGAATTCGGAGTGCTGAATGCCCCGTCCGGCGCTCATCACCTGCACTTCGCCGGGCGAGATCGTGCCCTCGTGACCGACGTTGTCGCGGTGTTTCACCACGCCGCTCGTCGGGATGGTGATGATCTCCATGTTTTTGTGCGGGTGGAGGCCGAAGCCCCGCCCGGCGGCGATGAAGTCGTCGTTGAGCACGCGCAGCACGCCGAAATTCATCCGGTTGCGGTCGTGGTAATCGGCAAACGAAAAACTTAATCGGGTTTTGAGCCAACCGTGGTCGGCCTGGCCCCGCGAATCAGCCCGGTGAAGCGTTTTTTTCACCAAAGTTTCAAGAGTCGTTTCCATTGGTTTTTGAATGGATTTAAATGAACCGGTGACTTCGTTCAGGGAGTTGATGTTCCCCCTTCGGGGGCTAGGGGGCTACTGCTTTACCACCTGAATATTGGCGACGAGCCGCACTTCGTCGCTCACCACGGCCCCGCCCGCTTCGGTTACAACACCCCAGGTGAGGCCGAAATCTTTGCGGTTGATCTTGCCTTGTACCTCAAAACCGGCCTTCACGTTGCCGTAGGGGTCGGTGGTTGTACCGCCGTATTCGACGGTCAGCGCTACGGGTTTAGTCACGCCCCGGAGGGTCAGATCGCCGTGAAGAACGAAACGTTCGTCGTCTTTTTTGTTCAAACCCGTCGAGACAAACGTCAGGGTCGGGTACTGGTCGGCCGCGAAAAATTCTTCGCTTTTCAAGTGCCCATCGCGGGCTTCGTTGTTGGTGCTGATGGAGGCGACTTGGGCTTCAAACGTGGCGTCGATTTCCGAAAAATCGTCGGTGGCGTCGATTTCGCCACTGAACTGGTTGAACTGCCCCGTAACGGTCGTGATGACGAGGTGCTTTACTTTAAACTGCACTTCGGAGTGGGCGGTGTCGATGACCCAGCGGGTGGCTACTGCGGTTTCCATAAAAATGTCGGTTTGATTTTCGTGTAAATTCTCTGCAAATATATGTCGATACATATAACCGGAAACAGGTAGAAATCGCGGAAAAAGTTGGCGAAACCACAACCCCTGACCACCGAAGGGGGATTTTTCGGAAAATCCCCCTTCGGTGGTCAGGGAGTTGTTTTCCGGTACGCCGAAAACGTCTGCCCGGTGTTGGCTTTGAAGTACTTGGAAAAGTGCGCCTCCGTGTCGAACCCGAGGGCGTAGGCAATTTCTTTCGCCGAGGTGTCGCCGAAAAAAGCCCGGCGTTTGGCCTCGATAATCACCCGCTGCTTGATGTGTTCGGAAGCGGGTTGACCGGTTACTTTTTTCACCGTGTCGTTGAGGTGACTGGGCGTAATGCCCAGTTTTCCGGCGTAGTCGGCCACCTTCGGATGGGTTTGGAAGTCGCGTTCCACCAAATCCTGGAAGCGCCGGACCAGGCACACCGTCCGCGACGTCTCCTGCGGACTGTCGAGTTGGCCGGCGAAGGCCCGGGCCGCTTCGATGAGGAAAAGCTGAAGCCAGCCCCGCAGCATATCTTCGTGCATGGCCAGCGGCGCAGCTTGGTATTCTTGCCGAAGGGGTTGAAGTAAAAAATCGAAACGGTCAGCGGCTTCGGGCGGATCCAGAAAGGGTTTGAAATTGAGCAGGTTATTAAACAACCCGCTCGTGACCAGCACCTCCCGGCTGGCCTCCGACACGCAGAAGAAATCGTCGGTAAACAGCAGGACCCAGCCATCGTGCGCTTCCTCCATCGCCAGGTGGTGGACTTGTCCCGGCGAGAGAAACCACCAGCTACCCGGTCCGGCTTCGTAGCGCTGAAAATCCACGTTGTGGATGCCCTGGCCTTCGGTGATGCCGATGACCGCGTAGTACGCGTGGCGGTGCGGGGCCTCGTTTTGGGTAGGTCGCTCGCGAGCTATCCGCGACAGGCGGTGAATCTCGAAGGGCGCTTGCGCGGGGAGGGTTTTCATTAAAAAGACAGGCCGGGTTTTGATTTCAAAACCCGGCCTGTCCCTAAAAGTTCGCGTTCAGTCAGCGTTCAGTCCAACACCCGCAACGCTACGTCCACCATCGCTTCGAGGGTGGCGCGGTCGGGGTTGATTTTGCCCCGTACCCGCAGACCGGAAATCAGTGTGACGAAATACTGACCCAACGTCGGGGCCGACAAATCGGGATTTAATTCGCTGCTTTGCTGGCCGCTGGCAATGATATCGCGGAGTTCTTCTTCCATCGACCGCAGGTTGCGGCACACCACCTGCTGCGTGGCGGGATCTTCGGAGGCGCGTTCCAGCGCGGCATTGGTCAAAAAACAGCCTTTGCGGTCCCCATCGTGTACGGCTTCGTCTACCAGCGTCATCAACAGGCTTCGCACCCGGTCGCGGGCTGAAATACTTCGGGCCATCACGTCGGTAAACTGGCGGCGGTTGCCTTCCTGGTATTGCCCCAGGCAACTCAGGTACAGGTGGTGCTTATCGCCGAAGGTATCGTACAAACTGGCCCGGTTGATGCCCATCGCCTCGACCAAATCCTGCATGGAAGCGCCATTGAAGCCTTTTTTCCAAAATACTTCGGTGGCTTTTTGTAACACATCCTCTTCGACAAATTCCTTCGGGCGGGCCATAATTCTATCTTTATCAACGGAAAATTCTCTGGGCAAAAGTACTCAAAATTCAGGGGGTGGTGGGTCAACTTTTCGACCAAACTCAGGAAGTAAGCGACTCCTGAGCCAATTCGATAAGGCCAGTTTGCCGGATGGCCCCGATGCCGCCTTCCACGTTGACGAGGCGCTCGTAGCCCCGCGCTTTCAGAATAGAGGTGGCCACCATGGAGCGGTAACCGCCCGCGCAGTGCAGGTAGGCGCTGCGGTCGCGGGGGATTTCGGCCAGGTGTTCGTTGAGCGTGTCGAGCGGGGTGTTTTCGGCCCCGGTTACGTGCTCGGCGGCAAACTCGGCGGGTCGGCGCACGTCGAACACCGGCGCGGTCGGGTCGGCAGCGCGACGGCGGGCGAATTCCGCCGCCGATACCGATTCCACCGAATCCTGTTCTTTGCCCGCCGCCAGCCAGGCCGCAAAGCCCCCGGCGAGGTACCCCACTACCTGGTCGTAGCCCACGCGGGCGAGCCGCAGGAGGGTTTCGGCCTCCTGTCCCACCGGCGCGACGAGCGCGATGGGCTGGCGCACGTCGGGCACCAGCGCCCCCACCCAGGGGGCAAACTGACCGTCGAGGCCGATGTTGATGGCGTTGGGAATAAACCCGGCGGCAAACGCGGCGGCGGGACGCACGTCGAGCACCAACGCGCCGGTTTCATTGACGGCGGCTTCAAAAACGTCGGGCGAAAGCGCCTGCTGACCGCGTTCCATCACGGCGTCGAGGGGTTCGTAGCCGCGCTGGTTGAGGCGGGCATTCTGGGCGAAGTAAGCCGGGGCTTTGGTCAGTCCTTCGAGCACGGCGTCGATGAAGTCGGTTTTACTGGCCGCCCGGAGCGCGTAGTTGGTTTCTTTCTGGTGGCCGAGCGTATCGCTGGTTTCCTTGCTCATGTTTTTGCCGCAGGCCGACCCCGCCCCGTGCGCCGGGTACACGATCAGGTCGTTGGGCAGGGGGATGATTTTGGTATGAAGGCTGTCGTAGAGCATTCCGGCCAGGTCGCGCTCGCTGAGGTTGCCTTTGATGGCTAAGTCAGGGCGGCCCACGTCGCCGATAAACAGCGTGTCGCCGGTGAAAATGGCGTGGGGTTTCCCCTCTTCGTCGAACAACAGGTATGTGGTCGATTCGGGCGTGTGGCCGGGCGTGTGCAGCGCGCGAAGTTTGAGCTTGCCGAGCGAAAATTCCTCTCCGTCTTTGGCGTGATGTGCGGGGTAGGCAGTGTTGGCGTGGGGGCCGTACACGATGGTCGCGCCGGTTTTTTCGGCCAAATCGAGGTGCCCCGACACGAAATCGGCGTGGAAGTGCGTCTCGAACACGTACTTGATTTTGGCACCCGTTTTTTCAGCCCGGCGCAGGTAGGGCGCCGTTTCGCGGAGCGGATCGATGACGGCAGCCTCGCCTCCGCTTTCGAGGTAGTAGGCCCCCTGAGAGAGGCAGCCCGTGTAGAGTTGTTCGAGAATCATGGGAATCAGCGCGGGAAATTCAACGCCGTAAAATTGGGACGTTTTGGCGAAAACTGAGTTTCCGGCTAAAACGTCCCCGTTCTACGCCCGTTGTCATCCTGGAAGGACCTGGTTGAACCACCGTTTAGTTTCCTGAAAAAGGAATGGTGGTCCGACAAGGTCCTTCCAGGATGACAGTAAAAAATGTACCCCTCACAACGTCGCCATCCCCCCATCGGCGATGAGTTCGGCCCCGAGCACGAAACTCGAATCGTCGGAGGCGAAAAACAACGCGATTTTGGCGATTTCTTCCGCCGTGCCGAAGCGGCCGAGCGGAATCTGGCTTTGCACGTGCCCGGCCATTGCCTGCAACTGTTCGGCGGGCAAGGGCAATTTTCCCCACATCGGCGTGCCAATCGGTCCCGGACTAATCGCATTCACCCGAATCCGGCGGGGCAGCAACTCGGTCGAGAGGTTGCGAATCAGCGAAAGCAGCGCGGCTTTGCTGGCGGCGTACACGCTGGCCCCGGCCATGCCGATGTGCGCGTTGATGGACGTGTTCAGGATAATCGAGCCGCCCTCATTCAACAGCGGCAGCAGGGCCTGGAGGGTGAAGTACGCGCCCTTGAAATTGGTGTCCATAATTTCGTCGAACACCGTTTCCGACATCTGCTCGATGGGTGCAAACTTGCCCATGCCCGCGTTGACGAACAGCACGTCGATTTTCCCCACCAACGCAGCCACTTTTTCACCCAGGCTGAGTACGTCGTCCATCTGGTTGGTGTCCGATACCAGCCCGCTGGCTCCCTCGCCGAGGGTGCTCACTGCTTCCGTCACGGCGGTTTCGTTGCGGCCCGTGATGAGAACCCGCGCCCCTTCACGCAAAAATTCCTGCGCCGTCGTCAGTCCGATGCCGCTGTTGCCGCCCGTGATGACGGCGACTTTCCCCGTTAGCTTGCCCATTTTGGAATGATTGGTTTAAAATTGATTCAACAAAAACCGGAAGCGGTTTGCCTCCGGTTGGTCGGGTCAAAGGTAGAATTTAAGGAACGATTGTTCCAAAATATTTTTCCAGAAATAAATTCAGAACCGACGAATCAACATCACCCCGACCACCAGCAAGGCCACCCCCGCCAGCCGTCCCGCCGAAAGGGGCTGCACCGGCAAGCCCAGTAGTCCGAAGTGGTCGAGCAGGAGCGAGAGCAGCATCTGCCCGGCGATGGTCAGCCCGAAGGTGAGCGCCACGCCCAGGCGCGGCACCAGCAGCAAAATCATGGTGACGTACACCGCCCCGAGCAGTCCGCCGAGGTAGAGGTACCAGGGAGCGGCGCGCAGGGCAGTGACCGTCGTCAGTCCGACGCGGTTCACCAGCAGGTAGGCCACCAGCCCAATCGAACCCGTGCCGAAGGAAATCAGCGCCGACCACACCGGATTGCCCGCCACGCGGGCGAGTTGGGCGTTGAGGCCCGCCTGCACTGGCAACAGTGCCCCGATCAGCACGGCGAGCAGGAGAAGGAGCCAGTTGGGCATGAAAAAAGCGTTTGAAGGTTTGAGGGTTTGATGAGGTTTGAGGGTATTTTCTCCTTCAAACCTCATCAAACCCTCAAACCTTTGAAGCATCCACCCACTTGTCCTCAGCCTCGACGGGCTGGTTGGCGAATAAGTCGAAAACCCCGTCGAGCGTGCTGGCGACTTGTACGAGTTGGCGGTTCTGGGGGCTGACGAAGCCGTTGGCTACCATCGAATCGACCATCAGGAGGAGCGGGTCGAAAAAGCCGTCTGTGTTGAGCAGGATAACCGGCTTGGCGTGGAGGCGGAGTTGTTTCCAGGTCAGAATCTCGAACAATTCGTCGAGCGTGCCGAACCCACCAGGCAGGGCCACGAAGGCATCGGAAAGTTCGGCCATGCGAGCCTTGCGCTCGTGCATGGTTTGGGTGACGAGGAGTTCGGTGACGTCGAGGTGGGCCACTTCCCATTCCTTCAAAAACTGCGGAATCACGCCGATGACCTCGCCACCCCCGGCTAGCGTCGCGTTGGCGACCACGCCCATCAGGCCCACGTTGCCGCCGCCGTACACGAGGCGAATGCCGCGCTCGGCCAGCGTTTTTCCCAATTCCGCCGCCGTTTCGCGAAAGATGTCGCGGTGCCCGGTGCTGGACCCGCAGAAGACGCACACACTTTTCATGGCCGCGAAGGTAGGGCGCGGGGGAGAAGGGAAAAAGACCGGGGGTGAAAGGAAATGTTAACTTTCCCCTCCTACGGCTTGGGACACGTTCTGAAAAACCCGGTTTTTCGGCTGAACCGTGCGGCAAGCGGGTCGCTCATCGGCAGCGATTGGGGCGAGGCTTCGATGCGCTGAAAAAACGTCGAAACCGGGAGGGTTGCGCGGACGGATGGGGTCTCCGCGATGGCACGATTTTTACGAAAAATTGTACGAATGGCGGACAGCAACGAGAAAGCGGAAGATTGAATGTGGATAAGTGCCTGTTTTCGACCAAAAATTGGTGGATAACCTCAAGTGATTGTTGATAACTTTCTTTTCAAGCAAAACGGGCTGACCACGACGGTCAGCCCGTTTTGCTTCAATTTTTGTGAAATTTTTTGAAGAATTTTTCCCGAAAAATCAAATCATTTCAAACCCGCAGTACGGCACCAACACCTCTGGCATCCGAATGCCCTCCGGCGTCTGGTTGTTTTCCAGCAACGCCGCCAGGATGCGCGGCAGGGCTAGTGCCGAGCCGTTGAGTGTGTGGAGAAGTTGGGTCTTTCCCTCCAATTTGTACCGCAATTTCAGCCGGTTAGCCTGGTAGGTTTCAAAATTGGAAACCGAACTGCACTCCAGCCAACGCTGCTGCGCCCCCGACCAGACTTCAAAATCGTAGGTCAGCGCCGAGGTAAAACTCATGTCGCCCGCGCTGAGGCGGAGGATGCGGAAGGGGAGTTCGAGTTTTTGCAACAGCCCCTTCACGTGTTCAATCATCTCGTCCAGCGCGGCGTACGATTCTTCCGGCTTGCGGATTTGCACGATTTCCACCTTGTCGAACTGGTGGAGGCGGTTCAGCCCCCGCACGTGCGCCCCCCAACTCCCCGCCTCGCGCCGGAAGCAGGGCGTGTAGCCGACGTTTTTGATGGGCAAGTCGCTTTCGCTCAAAATCACATCGCGGTAGATATTCGTGATGGGCACTTCGGCGGTGGGAATCAGGAAAAGCTTGTCGATCGTCGCCTCGTACATCTGCCCTTCCTTGTCGGGCAACTGCCCCGTGGCGAAGGCGGAGGCTTCGTTGATGAGAATCGGCGGCTGGATTTCAAAATAACCGGCGGCGATGGCTTCGTCGAGGAAAAAATTGATCAGCGCCCGCTGAATCCGTGCGCCTTTGCCCCGGTACACCGGGAAACCCGCGCCGGTGATTTTGTTGCCGAGTTCAAAATCAATAATCCCGGCGTTTTTGATGAGTTCCCAGTGAGGCAGGGCACTTTCGGGCAAGACTGGTTTTTCTCCCCAGGAAAAAATCTCCACGTTGTCCTCCGGGGTGCGGCCTTCGGGAACGCTGGCGTGGGGCAGGTTGGGTAGCGTGACGAGTAACGCTTGCAACTCAACTTCGGCGCTTTGCAGCGTTTCTTCCAACTCTTTCGAGCGGGTTTTCAGCGTCGCCGTTTCGGTTTTAGCGGCTTCGGCTTCCTCGCGTTTTCCGGCTTTCATCAACCCGCCGATTTCGCGGGCCAGGGCGTTTTGCCGGGCCAGCGATGCATCGAGTTCAGCCTGGGTTTCGCGGCGGCGCTGGTCGAGACTCAAAAGTTGGTCAACGGCTGCTTCGGGATTGGGTACGTACTTTCGACGCAACCCGGCGATGGTCAGGTCACGGTTTTCGCGGATGAAAGGGAGTTGGAGCATGAAACTTGGAGGTACTTTTTAAACCGCTAAATTCGGAGTATGAAACCGAAATTAAAAACCGATGGGTCGGCGGTTCGCCAGCAAATCACCCAGTCTTTGCAGGCTTCGTTCCGGCTGGAGGGCATCGTGATTTCCCCGGCCCAGGCAGCTAAAGCGTTAGAAAAAGTGGAGGCCACGCTGGGAAAAGCAAGTAAATAAATTTGCCCTCCACGCCCCGCCGACACGCACGTGAAAAACACGAAATCTGCCCTCATTTCTTCCGAAAAAACAACTGAATCGGCACGCCCTCAAAGTCGAAGTGTTCCCGGAATTTATTCTCCAGGTAGCGCTGGTACGACTCCTTCACGTACTGCGGGTAGTTGCAGAACAGCACGAACGTCGGGCTTTTGGTGGGCAACTGCGTGAGGTACTTGATTTTCACGTACTTGCCGTTAATAGCCGGTGGCGGGTAGGCTTCAATGACGGGCAGCATCGTGTCGTTGAGCTTGGAGGTCGAAATTTTCTTGTGCTTGTTTTCATGCACCGCCATGATTTTCTCGACGACCTGAAAAATCCGCTGCTTTTCGGTGACGGAGGTAAACACAATCGGGAAGTAATCGACCGGGGCCAGGCGCTGGTGGATGGCTTTGGTCATTTCCTGGGCCGTTTTGGTGTCTTTTTCCACCAGATCCCATTTGTTCATCATCACGACGATGCCCTTTTTGGCGCGGTCGGCCATGCCGATGATGTTCATATCCTGCGCTTCCAGGCCCTGCGTGGCGTCGAGCAGAATGACGGCGATGTCGCAGTCTTCGAGGGCCTGAAGCGAGCGGAGGGTGCTGTAAAATTCGATGTTGTCGTGAACCCGCGACTTGCGCCGTAGCCCGGCGGTGTCGGTGATGATGAATTCATTGCCGTACGCCTTGTAACGCGTGTGGATGGCGTCGCGGGTGGTGCCGGCGATGTCGGTCACGATGCTGCGGTCTTTGCCGAGCAGGGCGTTGAGAAACGAGGATTTTCCCACGTTGGGCCGCCCCAGGATGGCGATTTTTGGGATGCCCGCTTCGGGGTCTTCCTCGCCGGGTTCCTGAAAATTTTTCACCACTTCGTCGAGCAAATCGCCGGTACCGGAGCCGTTTTCGGCGGAAATCGGATACGGGTCGCCGAGACCGAGTTCGTAAAATTCGACGGCGGCGTGGGATTTGGCGGTGGTGTCGGCTTTGTTGGCAACGAGCAGCACCGGTTTTTTCGAGCGGCGCAGCACCTGGGCAAAATCTTTGTCCAAATCGGTCAGGCCGGTGATGCAGTCGACGACGAAGAGCAGCACGGAGGCTTCTTCGATGGCAATTTCAACCTGCTCGCGGATGGCCCCCTCGAAAATGTCTTCCGACCCGACCACGTACCCGCCCGTGTCGATGACGGTGAAGTACTGCTCCGTCCAGTCGGCGTAGCCGTAGTGCCGGTCACGGGTCACGCCCGAGACGTTGTCCATGATGGCTTTTTTTTGCTCGATCAATCGATTGAACAGGGTGGACTTACCCACGTTGGGGCGTCCGACGATGGCGACGATGTTGGCCATAAGGTTGAGTTGTGAATGGTGAATGGTGAGTTGAAAATCATCGGGTTTTACCCACAATTCACCACTCACCATTCACCACTTAGTCCGAGTAGCCAAACTGCCGCAGCCGCTGGGCTTGTTTGCGCCAGTCGGGGGCTACTTTGACGAAGGTTTCTAAAAAGATTTTTTTGCCGAAAAAACGTTCCATTTCTTCCCGCGACTGGATTCCCAGCCGCTTGATGCTCTCGCCTTGGTGCCCCAGCAAAATGGCCCGCTGCGTGACGCGCTCGACGTAGATTTCGGCGGAAACGCGGATGATGGTTTCGTCTTCCTTGAAACTCATGATCACCACCTCGCAACTGTACGGGATTTCTTTTTTGTAGTTCAAAAAGATTTTTTCCCGAACGATTTCGGCGGCAAAAAAGCGCTCCGGTTTATCGGTCAGTTCGTCTTTCGGGAAGTACGGCGGGTGAACCGGCAAACTGCCCACGATGGCGTCGAATACGCCGCCGATGCCTTCCTGCTTCAGCGCCGAAATCGAGAGAATGGCCTGGGTAGGGAAGCGCTCACGCCAGTGCCTGATTTTCTCGGCGACCTGCTCCGGCGTGGCGAGGTCGGTTTTGTTGATGAGCAGCAACACTGGCACGTGGTCGATGCGGGCAAGTTTCTGGATGACGTCGTCTTCGTCGTGTTTTTCGAAGATGTCGGTGACGAACAGAATCACGTCGGCGTCGTCGAGCGAGCTGTGGACGAAGGTCATCATGGCCTTGTGTAGCTCGTACTGCGGCTTGATGATACCGGGCGTGTCGGAGTAAACGAGTTGAAAATCAGCGCCATCGTGGGTGCCGTTGAGGATACCCATGATGCGGTGGCGGGTGGTCTGGGCCTTGGAGGTGATGATGCTCAGGCGCTCGCCCACCAGCACGTTCATCAGCGTGGATTTACCGACGTTGGGCTTGCCGACGATGCTGACGAAACCGGCTTTGTGGTTGGGAAATTCTTCCATCGGAAAGACCGTAAAAAGCCCCGAAACAAACAAGTTAGGGCTTTTTTGGGAGGTGCTCAACGCCTTGAGTAGGCGGCGTTTTCAGGCGCAAAGGTAGGCTTTTTTTGCCGGAAACCGGCGAAGCAACCCGGACAGCGGCTGAAAGCCCTGTCAGCGGTTGCACCTCGCCGGATAACCGAACCTCGGCTACCGATTTAGTCCACAACCGCTGACAGGGCTTTCAGCCGCTGTCCGGGTTGCTTCGCGAATGGCCGGAAGCGTCCCGTCGAGCAATGCCAGCGCCGCGTTGAGTTGGAGCATCACAGCGGGCAGGTCATCCCCCGCCGCCAGGCGCGTTTCGGTCTCGATGAGCAATCGGGCCGCTTCGTCCATGCCCAGCATTTGGGCGGGGGCTTTGAGCGAATGCACGGCGCGTTTGAGGGCCGTCAAATCGCCCGAATCCATCGTCCGCCGCAATTCCTGGATCTGACCGGGCGTGTGGCTCAGGTAGGCGTTGAGCAGCTCGGCGAGGGCCGCCGGGTCGTTGGCCGTGATGTCGCGCAGGTAATCAAGCCGGAAGGCCGCTGGCACCGAGTTGGGAATTTCATCGGGTTCGGGCCGGGGCAGAACCGTCGGGACGGTGGGCAGGTGGGTGCGGATGGTTTGCTGCAATTCTTCCATCTGAAACGGTTTCGGAATAAAGCCGTTCATCCCCACCCGAAAGCACTCCTCACGTTCGCCCGCCAGGGCGTGGGCGGTCATGGCGATGATGGGCACCTCGCTGCCGAGGCGGTTGCGGATGTGTCGGGTGGTTTCGTAGCCGTCCATGACGGGCATCTGGATGTCCATCAGGATGATGTCAAACGAAAATTGACCGAGCAGCGCCAGCGCCCGTTCTCCGTTTTCGGCCACCGTCGATTCGTACCCAAGCCGGTTGAGTACGGCCACGGCCAGCTTCTGGTTCATGGGGTTGTCTTCCACCACCAGCACCGTCACCGATTGGTTTTCGGCCAGGCCCTGGTTGGGGCCGGGCAGCAGGGTTTCCTTGTACGTGTCGTGGGCGATGGCGTAGGTCAGGTCCACCTCGAAGAGCGAGCCTTGCCCCGGCGTACTTTGCACCCGGAGCCGCCCCCCCAGAATGTCGACCAGCGATTTCACGATGCTCAGGCCCAACCCGGAGCCGCCGTAGTGCCGGGTGGTGAAGTTGCTTTCCTGCCGGAACCGCTCGAAAATATGCGGCAGTTCCTCCGGCGCGATGCCAATGCCCGTATCCCGCACCGTAAACCGTACCCGCACGGTCGAGTTGTTGATGTCCATCGTTTCGATGTGCATCTGCACCGAGCCTTTTTCGGTAAACTTGATGGCGTTGCCCGTCAGGTTGAGCAAAATTTGGGTCAGGCGGGTGGGGTCGCCCAGCACTACGGGTGGCAGGATGGGGTCGGTTTCGATGCGCAGGCGGAGGTCTTTGTCGAGGGCCGCCGGGAGGAGCATGATTCGGATGGAATCGGCCAGGGACGCGATGCTGAAGGGAATCGACTCCAGTTGGAGCATTCCCGCCTCGATTTTGGAAAGGTCGAGGATGTCGTTGACGATGGTGAGCAGGTTTTTGCCCGCCGTGCGGAGTGAATGCACGAACTCCTGTTGCTCGGCGCCGAGGGTGGTATTTTCGAGTAGGTTGGAAAACCCCAGGATGGCGTTGAGCGGCGTGCGGATTTCGTGGCTCATGTTGGCCAGGAAATTTTCCTTCACCAACGCAGCCCGCTCGGCCAGTTCCTTGGCCTCCTGCATTCGTTGCCGCGAGAGGTTGGTTTCGGTGATGTCGATGCTCGACGACACCACGTACCGCAGCGTCCCGTCGGAATCGAACACGGGCCGGGCCGAACTCAGCACCAGAAACGAGCGCCCGGCGGTGCGGATTTCCATGTCGTCCACCTGCGAGCTTTCGCCCCGCATGGCCCGCAGCAGGGGGCGTTCTTTGGGTGGGTACGGTTCGCCACTGGGAAAACGGTACGTCTGGATGGACGACAGCAGGTCGGTGTAGGAATCGGTGAGGAGCTGCTCGCCAAACAGGGCCACGGCTGCCTGGTTGGAAAAAAACAACTTCCCCTCCGGGTC
The DNA here is from genome assembly GCA_964244295.1 of uncultured Cytophagales bacterium. Lineage (GTDB taxonomy): Bacteria > Bacteroidota > Bacteroidia > Cytophagales > Spirosomataceae > JAJAZB01. The sequence goes on along the minus strand of CAXTIG010000003.1, from coordinate 54,571 downwards.
AACCACGGATACCGAAACCGGAATCGCTTCCAGAATTTGCTTCAGGCGTTGTTCATTTTCCTGCAATTGCCGGTTGAGCCGGGTGCGATTGCCCAGGGTGTTGTACAGCAGCGTGATGGCCCAGACTAGCAGTGCCAGCGCCAGGGCCGCCCCCAGCAAGCTACTCCCAAAGGCGTAGGTGGCCGACCGCTGGCTTTGGGTTACTTGCTCGTCGAGCATCGTGCGCTCTTCGGCCTCCATGCCAACCAGGAAAAACCGCGCCCGTTCGCTCAATTCCAGAAACCGCTTCACCGAATCGAGCCGGGCCATCCGGTTGTCGAGCAGTTTGTCGGCCAGCAAAGGGGCACTAAGCCGAACTTTGGCGTGAAAAAGCCGATCGACGGTGCGCAGGCGTTCTTGCTGGCTTTGGTTGTTGGCGGTGAGGCTTTGCAGCGTGCGCAGTTGGCGGCCCATGCCCAGGGCTGTGCGCTCGAAATCGGCCTTGAAGTACGGATTGTCGCTGAGGAGATACGCCCGGACGTTGTTGTCGAGGTTGGTCAACTGGGCCTGGATGCGCTGGGTTTGCTGAAGCACCAGGTGAGTTTGCACCACCTGCTCGTTGGTCGTGACCAGCCGCCGGGTGATGCGGTAGGCATTGGCCCCGATGAGGACAATGATGAGCAACCCGCAACCCAGCAAAAGCGCAATCCGGGAGTTGAGTTTCATAAAAAGGGCGGCAGTGGCGGCGTTTCCTTTGACGGTTCCGTTGGGCAACACGCGGACGGGAGGCCGGTTCAGGAGCAAAGTTTAACGTAAACTTAGCAGGAAATCAAGCCCTCAAACCTCGCAGGATTTTAACCCCGCGAGAGTTAAAAAAACTCTCGCGGGGTTATCAGGTCAGATTCACGGAGCCGTAAAAATCCCCTGCATCGCGTCTTCGTAGTAAAAAAGCCGCTCGTTGAGGGCGTTGAGGGCTTCGGCTTTGTATTTGGTGTGGACGAGCAGCGAAATGTTGTGCTCCGACGGTCCATAGGAAATCATCCGGATCGGGATGCTTTTCATCGCTTCCAGCACCTTCAGGGCGATGCCTTCCTTGTCGGCGGAGAAATTCCCGACGATGCAAATGATGGTCTGGTCGCGGTCGTGTTCTTCCAAATCGGCGAATTTTGAAAGCTCCGCCGTGATTTCGTCGAGATGCTCTGGGTTGTCGATGGTCACCGACACGGACACCTCGGAGGTCGTAATCATGTCCACCGGCGTTTTGTAATTCTCAAAAATCTCGAACACCCGCCGCAGAAACCCGTAGGCGTTGAGCATCCGGGTCGAGTGAATGTAAATGGCCGTGAGGCCGTCTTTGGCGGCAATGGCCTTGATGTCGCGCTCGCTGGTGTTGTCGGCGATGAGCGTACCGTAGGCGGCGGGTTCCATCGTGTTTTTCAAGCGCACCGGCACGCCGCGCTGCTTGGCGGGGGTAATTGTGCTGGGGTGCAGGATTTTTGCCCCGAAGTAGGCCAACTCGGCGGCTTCCTCGAAGGTGAGTTGGCGGATGGGAAAGGTCTTTTTCACGATGCGCGGGTCGTTGTTGTGCATCCCGTCGATGTCGGTCCAAATCTGAATTTCCTCCGCCCGGATGGCTCCGCCGATGAGCGACGCCGTGTAATCGGAGCCGCCGCGTTTGAGGTTGTCCACCTCGTTGCGCGGGTTGCGGCAAATGAAACCCTGGGTGATGATGAGCTGCTTATCAGCGTGTTGGGCCAGCATTTCGCCGAGTTTTTCCTCGGTAAAACTCAAGACAGGTTCCCCATCGGCATCGATGCGCATAAAGTCGAGCGCGGGCAGTAGCACTGAATTTTCGTCTTGTTCGTCGAGATAAGTGGCGAAGAGTTGAGTCGAAAGTAGTTCCCCCTCGGCCACCAGTTCTTTTTCCTGCTTGAGTGTGAAGGGCCGGATGCCCGTTACCGACTGGATGAACGAAAACTCGCTTTCCACGATTTGCTGACCCTTCGCCAGTCCTTCGGGCGTCGAGTACAGTTCGGGCAGGAAGGCGTCGTAGTGCGCCCAGAGGTCGCTGATTTTGTGTGAAAGCTCGGCATCATTGCCCGCTTTGGCGCTTTCGCCCATCGACAGCAGCGCGTTGGTCGTGCCCGACAGGGCTGAGAGCACAACGATTTTCCGGCCTGAATCGGCGGTGACGAGGGTACGAATCGAGTGCATCCGCTCGGGTTTGCCCACCGAGGTTCCGCCGAATTTCCAGACTTGCATGGGGATTGGGAAGAAGAAGGTTACGAAACGGATTGAGATGTTTTCACGCTCTCCAGGTACAAGGTGTCGGGGTCAAAATCCAACTCGTTGGGCCAAACGACCGTGCCGTTGAACGCGCGAACGGCATTAAAAATCGACAAATCTTTCAGTTCTGAAAAAAGGCCTTTGTTGAGGTATGGAGTCACGCTGAAAATGCCCATTTCGCCGCTGGTGAATTGGAGTTTCAGCCGGTAGTTTGACAAAGGCACAACGTTACTGACGCGAGGATTCATCGTATTTATCTCAACGGTTCAATCAAAAAAATCTTCTGCCCGCTCACGGCCAGTTCCCAATCCGCAAGCAGGCTTTCCCGATGAATTTCAATCCAGGCTTCGACCAGTTTGGTCTTATTTCTCGGCAAACTGCCTTCAATCATGTCTCCACTTCCAATGGAAAACACACCCTCCATTTCACCGTACCGGGCGTGAATGTGGGGCAATTTGTGCTGCTTGTTATCGAAGTAATACAGCGAAACAATTAAGCCATAAAACATGGAAATGACAGGCATAAGCGCTGGTTGAAAAAGACTACTCTTGTGAATTCCTGAATCTTTTCGATGGATTCAAGTATACCCCGCAGGTTGAGTTCGCTGCGGTCAGACGAAGACTGCTTCATTCAGGGTGCGTTGTTTCGCGGTAGGCCGAAGGTATTTTTCACGGGCAATGTCCGATTCCAGCCCCAGCTTTTCCTTGACCCAGGTTCGCAATGCTGCTTTTACTTCGTAGAGATTTTCGGTGTTTTCCTCAAATTCGACGAGTAAATCCAAATCGCTTGATGCCGTTTGTTGCTGCCGGGCGAACGAGCCAAACAAGCCGATTTTGACGACGTGAAAACGTTGCCGCAATTCATCTTTGGAACCGCGCAGCACGTCAAGAACCTGCGTTTGCGTCAGCATAGTCTTTCAGTTAAACCGGTACGAATACTCCTGTTCCTTGCCCAGAAACTGCTCCAGGTGAAAAATTTCGTCACAGTCTTGGAACATGAGCAACTGGTCATCGACGATGGTCAATTTGCGCCGTTGAGCGGGCGAAAGCTGTTCGATGGACGGGAAGTTTTGCAGCGGAGCCAGTAATACGCGTCCGTCACGCAGGTGGAGCGCGATTTTGTCTCTGAAAGCAAAACTTACCCTTTCAATCACCGGATAAACTCCTTGAAAACCTTCTAATTTCATACGAATTCAAAACGGCATTCCATCCGAAAACTTCACCCCCAGCATCTTAATCGCCGTCATCGCCGCCTCGTCGCCTTTGTTGCCGTGCTGGCCGCCCGCCCGGTCGAGGGCCTGCTCCAGGGTGTTGGGCGTGAGTACGCCAAAAATAACGGGTTTGTTGTAGTTCAAACTCACGTTCGTCAGCCCCTGGGCCACGGCGTGGTTGATGTAGTCGTTGTGCTTGGTTTCGCCCTGAATCACGCAGCCGAGGCAAATCACGGCATCGATTTCGCGTTGCTGGGCGGCGAGTTGCGCGCCGAAACTCAGTTCGTAGCTGCCGGGCACCCACTGCACCGTCACGTTTTCGGCCACCGCGCCGTATTTCAGTAGCGTGTCGTAGGCACCTTGCAACAGGGCACCCGTCACCTGCTCGTTCCATTCGGCCACGACGATGGCGAAGCGTTTACCCGACACGTCGGGCAGGTCGGTGGTGCGGAAGTCGCTGAGGTTTTTGAGGGTGGAAGCCATATCGTTTTTTGTCACTCCGACGATTTTGTCATTCCGACGATAGGAGGAATCTCGTTTGCCTACCGAACCGTTGGCTATGGACAAGTAACACGATAGGCCAACGAGATTCCTCCTATCGTCGGAATGACAGCGATTAAAAAAAACAAGGGACAACCCCCGCAGGCATTGTCCCTCATTTTCAGTGAAGTATCGTTGAAAATTTATTCTGAGACCGTGCCCTGCAATTTCGCCTGGTATTTCTTGGCCGTAGGATATTCCGCCGATTCGGGGTACTTGTCCACCACCTGGCTGTACGAATCGAGGGCATCGTTGGGCTGGTTGGCGGCTTCCTGCGCGGCGGCGAGTTTCATCAAATAGCCGGGCGTGAAAAACTTGTTGGGTTTATACTCCGCCGCTTTTTTGTAGGCATCGACGGCCTCACCGTACTGCTTTTTCTCCGAATACGCATCGCCGAGCAGCGCGTAGGCGCGGGCTTGCACGAGCAGGTCACTGCTGCTGAAGTTTTTCAATTGCTCGATGGCCTCGTCGTACTTGCCTTGCTTGAGTTGGGCGGCACCGGCGTAAAACGCGGCCAAATTGCCGGCATTGGTGGCGCCGTATTCGTCGGCAATGGCCGTGAGGCCCTGGTTGGCTCCGTCGCCCTTGAGGGCTTTTTTGAGCGAATCGCTCTCCCACTCGTTCACCACCGGAAACATCGCTTCCTGCGCTTCGGCGTCCTGCTGGTTGGTGTAGTTTTTCCAGCCCACCACGCCCAGCACCACGGCCACCAGCGCCCCGATTACCCCCAGGATGACGGTGCGATTGCGCTCGAAGAGGTTTTGCGCTTTCCCTAATTCGCTTGCCAGTCCTTCCGACGATTCCAGAAACTCTAAACCGGAGTTCTTCTTAGCCATTGCTTGGTTTTCAAAAATTGAGGTGCAAAGTTAACCGTTGTTCGTTCACCGTCAATCGAAAACGTCCAAAGATTTCCGGCTTTAAAACTGCCGGGAAGTTGTCGGCTATTCCATCAGGTACGGGTAATCCGCCTGCGTGTACACGTCCTTGTAGGCTTCCTCCACGGGCGGGTAGGGCGATTCTTCGGCAAATTTCACCGATTCGTCCACCTGCTGTTTGATTTTCGCGTCGAGGACGGCGAGGTCTTCTTCGCTGGCAAAGTTGTTTTCGAGCACCGAGGCCCGCACGTTTTCGATGGGGTCGCGCTCGCGGTACTGCTCCAGTTCTTCCTTGGTGCGGTACTTCATCGGATCAGACATGGAGTGGCCCCGGTAGCGGTAGGTGCGGAATTCGAGGAAGGTCGGCCCCTCGCCCGCCCTGGCCCGCTCGGCGGCGCGGGCTACGGCCTCGTGAACGGCCTCCACCCGCATGGCATCTACCGGTTCGGAGGGCATATCGTAGCTTTCGCCGATAGTGTAGAGTTCGGTCACGTTCGAGGTGCGGGCCACCGAGGTACCCATGGCGTAGCCGTTGTTTTCCACCACGAAAATAACCGGTAACTTCCAGAGCATCGCCATGTTGAAGGCCTCGTGGAGGGCACCTTGCCGCACGGCTCCATCGCCGAACATACACATACAGACGTTGCCCGTCTTGTGGTATTTCTCGGCGAAGGCAATGCCCGCCCCCAGCGGAATCTGCGCGCCCACGATGCCGTGGCCGCCCATGAAACCCACCGATTTATCGAAAATGTGCATCGAGCCGCCCTTGCCTTTCGAGGCTCCGGTTTGCTTGGCAAACAACTCGGCCATCACGGCGTTGGGGCTAGTGCCCAGGGCCAGCGGCCAGCCGTGGTCGCGGTAGGCGGTGATGTACTTGTCGCCCTCGCGGAGGGCGGTTTTAGCCCCCGACGAGCAGGCTTCCTGCCCAATGTAGAGGTGCAAAAAGCCCCGGATTTTCTGCTGCCCGTACAACTGAGCGCATTTTTCTTCAAACTTGCGCTGCAACTGCATGGACTCGTACCAGTAGAGGTACGTTTCTTTAGAAAAGGTCGTCTTGGTTGCGGCTGGTTGGTCTTGGACGGCTGCCATTTTTTGAATTGAAAATGGAAAATTGAGAATGGAAAATGGGCAGATAACCCATTGCCATTTGAACCAAACCCAGTGACCGGGGTTCTGATTTAGACCGCGAAAGTAGTACCAAATCGCCGAAGCGCAACGATGCATTTAGAAAGAATCAGCCTGACCCACTTCAAGTCGTACGAGTCGGCGGCGTTCCGGTTTTCGCCCTGCGTCAACTGCCTCACTGGTCCTAACGGCAGCGGCAAGACGAATTTGCTCGACGCGATTTATTTCCTCTCGCTCACCAAAAGCGCCTTCACCAACCTCGACGCCTTCAGCATCCGGCATGAGGCAGAATTCATGCTCGTGGACGGAGTATTTCGGAGTTCGGAGGCTGGATTGCCGATGGAAGAACTGGAAGAACAGATTGCCGAACTGCACCACCTCGCCGCCCACGAAGACCCCCTGGCCTACGCCAATCCGCAATCCCCCATCCGCAATCCGAAATCGGTGCAAATCACCGTCAGTCTTCAACGGGGGCAACGCAAGACCGTTTTACACGACAAAAAACCCTACGAGCGCCTGAGCGAACACATCGGGCGGTTTCCGGTGGTGCTGGCCGCGCCCAACGACACCGACCTGGTGCGCGAAGGCTCCGACGAGCGCCGGAAGTTTTTCGACGGTGTGCTCTCGCAACTCAACCCCGACTACCTCACGGCGCTGCTGCACTACAACCAACTCCTCCAGCAACGCAATAGCCTGCTCCGCCAGTTTGCCGAGCGACATTACCTTGACGACGACCTCCTCGACGTGTACAGCGAACCGCTCGTGGAGCGCGCCCTCGAACTCCACGCCTTCCGTCGGGATTTTCTGACCCGTTTCGTGCCCGCGTTCCAGCGCCACTACACCAACCTGAGCGATGGCCGCGAGGCGGTGGATATTCAGTACGAAACCGAGTTGGGGGGCGAGGATTTTCGCCGCGAATTTCACCTGAGCCGCCAGCGCGACGTGGCCGCTCAGCGCACCACGCGGGGGGCACACCGGGATGATTTCGCGTTTGAAATCGACAATTTCCCACTCCGAAAATTCGGTTCGCAGGGCCAGCAAAAGTCGTTTGTGGTGGCCTTGAAACTGGCCCAGTTTGAGTTGTTGGCCGAAGAAAAAGGCTTCCGGCCCCTGCTGCTGCTCGACGATATTTTCGATAAACTCGACGACCGTCGCATCCTGCAACTCATCGGCATGATGGCCGACGGCACCTTCGGGCAGGTGTTCCTGACCGACGCCCGCCCTGACCGCACGGAAGCGCTGCTGGCCGATTTGCCCGTGGAGGTGGCGTATTTGCGGATTGGGGAGTAGGTAACTGAGGATTGGGTAAATCGGTAATTAGGACTGCATTTCACCAATTACCCATTTACCCAATCCTCAGTTACCTACTCCCCAATCCGCAACGTCCCGTAATTGCAGACGATACGCACATTGCCGCCCCCCTTGCCCACCCTTCCCTTGTAGGTTTTGCGGGTCTGGGGCTTGCCCTTCTCCGAATCGCCTTCGTTTTTTTCATCGAACTCGACGTTCTGTTCCGGATACCGGAACTCGGCGAAGTTGACCGTCACGTCGAAACCCATGCTGGCTCCTTCGGCCAGCGGCAGGCGAATGTCCGAGCATTTCGAACGGATATCCACGTTTTTCAGTGTTTTGGAAAACGAGGGAAACCGGAAGTTGTTCATGTACTGCAAGCGCAACTGGGCCGATTCTTTCAACGCTTCGATGCTGCCGGTGCAGTACGAGAGGTCGCCGATGAGGTTGTTGATTTCGCCGAGGCGGAGTTCGCCGTGTTTGTTTTCGAGTTGGAGTTCCACCGCTTTTTCGAGCAACAATTTCGAGTATTCGATGTCGAGTCGCCCTTTTTCCAGCGCCTTGATGTTGGCCTGCCCGTGTTGCACCCGGATGTCGTTGGTGGCACCCATGAGCCGCCCCGCCGACACGTTGCCGTAGCGCGAGTTGATGATGAGCGGAGCCGTAAAACTGGCGATAATGGTGTTGCTGAAGTGCGCCTTCATTTCTAGGGGCAGGTAGCGCGGCACCGTGAGCACGTAGCTGATGCGCACCCCGCGCTGGGTAGCCGCTGGTTCGGCCCGCTTGCCTTTCCAGTCCGACCAGGCCCAGACACTCGGCGAAGTGGGCGGAGCGGGTGGGGCTTTGTATCCGCACACGGTTTCGATGCGCACCTGGTTGCCCGCCCGGCTGTCGCGGATTTCTACTTTGTCGAGAAAATTCCGGGCTTCGTCCTCGTCTTCGCCGGAGCCGATGATGGTCACTTCGGCCCGAACTTCGTTTCGTTCCCACAAATTGACCCGCACTTCGCCAAACTGGTTGTACACGTAGAGCCGGTCCTGGGGCGTGACGGAAACCGTTTTGGTCACCATCCGCTTGAGGTCGGTGAGGGGCTGGCCCTCCGGTTCGATTGCTTGCGAGGGCAGCGCGCTGCTCAGGAAATACAGTCCGCAGACGAGCGCGCGGGTGTATCCGTTAAATGGTCGTTTCATGGCGTTGCTTGGCTTGTTTCACCCGCTGAATAATGCTGAGTTGGCGGTTGAGCAGGGTTACCTGCGTTTGCAGGTTTTGAATCATAGCCTGGAGGAGTTCCTCCTGGTTGGGCGTCTGGGGCAGTTCGGCTTTCAGGTTTTGGTAATCGTGGTTGAGACTTTCGATCTCTCCGGAAAATTCTTTGTAAAGCGCCGGGTCGGTTTTGGAAAACTGCCGGATTTCCTCCCGCTTGGTTTCAATCAGCGAGGCGTACTGGAACGCGGTTTGGGCGGCCTGCGGGTCCACGCGGGAGAGCACCGGGTCGGCGTTGGTGTCGACCGGTGCGGCGGTGTTCAGCCACCACCAGCCCGCCAGCCCCACCAGCAAGACCACGCTTGCGGCGGCGTACCAGGTGCGTTGAAGGAGGGGGAGTACCATTACCCGGCGCTTGGGGCGTCCCGAACCCCGCGAGTCCGTTCCACGGCGGGTTAAATCCTCGCGGGGATTCGCGGGGTTTTCGTAAACGTGCCCATTGTGCGGCTCGCCCAGGCGGGCTTCGAGCCGTGCCCAGAGGTCGGGGGTAGGTTCGTGGGAATCAAACGCCTCGCGGTTGTCGCGGACGAATCGTTCGATGCGGTCTTTTTTCATCGGTTCCTACGCCTTCCAGGGAAGGCCTTTTCAGGAAAACCGAACGGCCATGAAGTACTCCTATCGTAAGCGTGCTTCATGCGTCGGTTTTCGTGGTTCAAAATTCAATGCGTTTCAGCGATTCGGCCAGCCGTTTTTTGGCCCGCAAATACTGCGAACGCGAGGTCGATTCGCTGATGCCGAGAATCCCGGCAATTTCTTCGTGGTCGTAGCCTTCCAGTAAATACAAACTCAGTACCGTCCGGAAGCCGTCGGGCAGGGTCTCGATGGCCCGACGTACCTGGGTTACCTCCAGCGTGATGTCGGCGTCATTCAACCCCGAAGTATCAAGTTCACCCACATTTTCGGCTTCTTCCACCCCCACCCACTGCACCCGGCGCTGGCGGAGTTGGTTGATGGCGCGGTTCACCACGATTTGCTTCAGCCAAGCCCCGAAGGTGCTGGTTTGCCGGAAGTCGCCAATTTTCTGAAAGGCATCCAGAAAAGCTTCCTGCAACACATCTTCCGCCTCGGCGGGGTGGTTTAAAATCCGCACGCACACGTTGTACATGGCTTTTGAGTAAAGCCGGTACAGCTCGTACTGCGCCTTGCGCTCGCCACGACGGCAAGCCTCGACGAGCGGCGCGTGGCGATCCGTGTACAACGTCGGTTCCAAGCAACTATATTCAGTTGGGGCGACCGCCACCGTCGCCGAATCGAGGGAAACCTGGTGAAGTTGGCAATTCACCAGCGAACAAAGGACAAGGCAGCCGGTGCTTTGTTGCACGGGCGTTTGGAAAAGTTGAGGAAATTTTACGGAAACGTAACGCAGGAGAAGCGATTTTTACGGGAAAAACGCCCCATGACCCACCCCGCCGCGTATTGGGTAGCCCGCTACCGAATGCAGCCCCACCCCGAAGGCGGCTATTTTGCCGAAACCTACCGCTCGCCCGAAGCCATTCCCGTCGGGGCGCTGCCGCCCCGGTTTGCGGGGGCGCGGCCCTTCGGAACGGCCATTTATTTTTTGTTGGAAGGTCACCACGTCTCGGCGCTTCACCGGATTCAATCCGACGAAATCTGGCATTTTTACGCCGGAAATCCGCTCGACGTGTTCGTGATTTCCGAAACTGGTGAATTGGAAACGATTCGCCTGGGCCAGAATCCCGACGCCGGCGAGGTGTTTCAGGCCACCGTACCCGCTGGGCGCTGGTTCGGGGCCAAACCCGCTTCGCGCGAAGGCTACGCGCTGGTGGGCTGCACGGTAGCCCCCGGTTTCGATTTTCAGGACTTTGAACTGGCCGACCGGGCGGCGCTGCTGGGGCGATTTCCGCAGCACGCGGGGTTGGTAGAAACGCTGACGCGGTAACCTCCCAACCCCGCGAGTGTTTTTTTACACTGGCGGGGATAAACTCATTTCAATGACCCAACTCCTCCTCATTTTCCTCGGCGGCGGCCTCGGCAGCCTGAGCCGGTTTTTTCTCGGAAAAATCATTCAGGAACGCGCCCGGGTCGCGCTCGACACCACCGATTTCCCCCTCGGCACCCTCGGCGTCAACCTCGTGGCGAGCCTCGTGCTGGGCTTTTTTATCGGGCTGGTCGAGGCCAAAAATCTGAGCAACCCGAACTTCCGGGCACTGGTGGCGGTGGGTTTTTGCGGCGGCTTCAGCACTTTTTCCACTTTTGCCAACGACAACCTGCTGCTGCTCCTCGACCAGCGCCCCCTGACCGCCCTGTTCAACATCCTGCTCAACGTGACGGGCTGCATCGTGGCGACGTTCGGGGGGCTTTGGTTGGGGAAAACGGTTTGAAAGAGTTTGAAGGTTTGATGAAGTTTGAGGTTTGAAAGTTTACAGTTTTCGCCCACCTTCAACCCATCAAACCTTTTCAAACCCGTCAAACCTCATCAAACCCTTCAAACCCTCAAACCAACCTTGCGCTTCCTATTTTTTCTGATGCTCTTATCTTCCCTTGCCCCGGCGCAGTCGCTGACGCGGCGGGCCTTCGAGGCGCAGCCGCGCTTTCGCGAAGCCGCCCTGGCCGAGCGGCGCTTCCGCCACGCCGATTTGCTGCCGTTGTTCGATTCCTTGAAAAAAGTCCCCGGTTTCGGGGTCGAAGAAATCGGGCGCTCCACGCAGAACCGGGCGATTTTTAAGGTGAAACTGGGGAATGGGCCGGTGCCCGTGCTGCTTTGGTCGCAAATGCACGGCGACGAGCCGACGGCCACGATGGCGATTTTTGATTTGTTCCGGTTTTTGGGAGGCTCGGGCGATGAATTCGATGCCGTCCGGCGGGCGATGCTCGATCGCTGCACGCTGCATTTCGTGCCGATGCTCAACCCCGATGGGGCCGAAGCCTGGAAGCGGCAAACCGCCCTGGGCATCGACATGAACCGCGACGCCCTGCGCCTGCAAACGCCCGAAGGCCGTCTGCTCAAGCAGTTGCAGCAAAGCCTGAAACCGCTCGTCGGCTTCAACCTCCACGACCCCGTCAACCGCTACTCAGCGGGCTGGTCGCGGGAGCCTTCGACGCTTTCTTTTTTATCCCCGGCTTACGATGAAACCCTGGGTGTGAATCCCGTGCGCGAGCGGGCGATGCGGTTGATTTCCCTGATGTGTACCGAACTGGACGGGCTGATTCCGGGCAAACTGGGCCGCTGGGGCATCGAGTACGAACCCCGCGCCTTCGGCGACAACATTCAGAAGTGGGGCACCTCGCTGGTGCTCATCGAATCGGGGATTTTTCCGAATGACCCCGAAAAGCAGCACGTCCGCCGCCTGACGTTCGCCACGATGCTGAGCGCGCTGGAAGCCATCGCCACCGAGCGCTACGCCGCCGTTTCCATCGACCGCTACGAAGCTTTGCCCGAAAACGCCCGTGCCCTGTTCGACCTGCTCATCCGCAACGCGACGGTGTTGGTCAACGGCGAAAAAATCACCTACGACGTGGCCGTGAACCGCCAGGAAACCGCCCTGTTCAACCGTCCCGAAAAGTGGTACCGGCGCGGCACGGTCGAAGACCTCGGCGACCTCTCCACCTTTTTCGGCACCGACGAACTCGACGCCACCGACCTGACCCTTGAACCCCAGGAAGGAGCACTGAAACTGGGCAGTAAGGCGGATTTTGTCCTGAAAAATGCCAGTAAAAATGTGGTTTGGCGGGTGGAAAATGGTGCGTTGCAAAAAGCCCAATGAGTCTTGAGTATAGTTTGCTCCCCAAAGCATTGTCATCCTGGAAGGACCTTGTTGGACGACCATTCCCCTTTCAGGAGTGCTCACGGTAGTCTGACAAGGTCCTTCCAGGATGACAGTGACTTGGGAAACAACGAACGAAAAGCCCCCTTCGGAGGTTAGGGGGGCAATGGAAAACCCGGTTCTCATTTTTGGCGCGGGCAGTCTGGGCCGCGTCGCCCTCGATATTTTTACCCGCAACAACGTGGTCGTGTACGGGTTTCTCGATGAAGACAAAGCCCTGCACGGCACCGACATCAACGCCGTACCCGTGCTCGGCGATCCCGACGACGAAGGCTACACCAAACTCATCGGCAAAAAATGCGAGGCTTTCGTGGCCGCCGACGACTCCGCCACCCGCGAAGACCTCGTCGAACTGCTCACTGAACGCCGCAAGGTGATGCCCGTCAACGCCATCCACGATTCAGCGCTGATTTCCCAAACTGCCCTCCTCGGCCACGGCACCCTCGTGGGGGCGGGGGTGGTGGTCAATCCCGATGCCAAAATTGGCAACCATTGCCTGCTCCACGCCCGGTCGGTCATCGACACCCAGGCCAGCCTCGCCGATTACGTGCAGGTGGGTGCGGGGGCGATTGTCGGCACGGGCGCGAAACTGGCCGAACACGCTTTCATCGGCGCGGGGGCGGTCCTCGTCGCCGGTGTGACCATTGGTAAGGGTGCCCGCGTGGGGGCCGGGTCGGTGGTGGTCGAAAACGTGCCCGCCCACGGGACGGTGTTTGGCAACCCGGCTAAGAAAGTGTGAGCAATTCACGAACTTTGTACGCGTCGGTCACCCTGAGCGGAGTCGAAGGGTGTGCGGTGGGCCAACGTTGACCAGCCGCACACCCTTCGACTCCGCTCAGGGTGACCGCCTTATTTTTGAAAAATTCCAATGACATTCAACGACTTAAACTTAATTGAGCCAATTCTGAAGGCGCTCAACACGGAGGGCTACGAAACCCCAACGCCGATTCAGGAACAGGCCATTCCCCTGCTGTTGCAACGCCGCGACCTGCTGGGTGCCGCCCAAACGGGCACCGGCAAAACCGCCGCGTTTGCGATTCCCATTCTGCAACTGCTGCACGAAAGCCACCCCGAACGCGGCCCCCGCGCCATCAAAGCCCTGATTCTGACGCCCACCCGCGAGCTGGCGATTCAGATTGACGAGAGCATCGGCGCTTACGGGCGGCACACCGGCCTGCGCCACGCAGTGATTTTCGGCGGGGTTTCGCAAAAAGCCCAGACCGACGCCCTGCGGGCGGGCCTCGACATCCTCGTTGCCACGCCGGGCCGTTTGCTCGATTTGATGAACCAGGGCTTCGTTCACCTCAACCGCATCGAATTTTTCGTGCTCGACGAGGCCGACCGGATGCTGGACATGGGCTTTATCCACGACGTTAAAAAAGTTATCGCCAAACTGCCGCAGCGCCGCCAGTCCTTGTTTTTCTCGGCCACGATGCCGCCCGAAATCCAGAAACTGGCCGACAGCATCCTAACCAACCCGGCGAAGGTGGAAGTAACGCCCGTTTCATCGACGGTCGATGCCATCGAGCAGTCGGTGTATTTTGTGGAAAAAGGCGACAAAAAATCATTGCTGATTCACCTGCTGAAAAACCCGGCCATCGAGTCGGCGCTGGTGTTTACGCGCACCAAGCACGGGGCCGACAAAATCACGAAGGACATCGTGAAGGCGGGCGTAAAGGCCGAGGCCATCCACGGCAACAAGTCGCAGAACCACCGGCAGCGGGCCTTGACCAACTTCAAATCCCGCCAGACCCGTGTGCTGGTCGCGACCGACATCGCCGCGCGGGGCATCGACATCGACGAGTTGTCGCACGTCATCAACTTTGAGTTGCCCAACATTCCCGAAACCTACGTTCACCGCATCGGGCGGACGGGCCGGGCGGGGTTCAGCGGCGTGGCCATTTCGTTTTGCGAGCAGGAAGAACGCCCCTACCTGAAAGACATCAACAAGCTGATTGCCAAGAGTATTCCGGTGGTGGAAGACCACCCGTATCCGTCAAGTCTGGGGGCGTTTGTGCAGCAGGCCAAATCGGAACCGGCGCGGAAGCAGTTTTCGGAAAAACCGGCCTCGTCGGAGCGGTCGCGTGCCAACAACCGGCGCTGGTTTGGGAGTCGGCAGCGGAGTCGGTGAGTGAGTGGTAGCTACCGGTTGGACGGCTCGGAACAACTTTATTTATCAAGGACGTTTAGGAGCCGTTCAACCGGTTAAAAGAAGGTTTATTTTTTTTCTTTCAGGTATTCTTTTGCTCGTAATAGGAACAAGTCCTTATTTTCGATATTATCAGGTCTGATAAATCTAATAAATGAAATTTTGTCGAAATCAAATTGACCAAATCTTATATCAAATTGCCCTACTAATTTTACGATATTTCCAATTACTGCAAAAATTATAATTCCCCTTGTTGAGACATGATTTCCATCAAACCATTCAATGTTTTGATAATCTTTGAAATAAGGAATAGCTCTTTTAATGACAGCATCACCAATTAAAAAAGATTGTTTCGAGATAAACCGGTGAACTAATGAATCATTTGGAATTTGTGTATGTGCAAAGCTTATGACTTCATTTATTGCAATTTCTTGTTTCTCTAAACGAAATTTTTCCGTAGATTCATAGTCATTCAAAACTATCATTTCTACAATCTCATCTTGCACTTCTGGACAATTCATGATTAAGTCAGCAGCGAGGTCCTCGAATAATTCATTCTGAGGCACATTCGTCGATAATATATTTTTTACTTCTCTGTCAGAGGTACGATGAAATTCATTCAGAAGACAGTCAGAATAGACTTCGAATAATTTGTTCAATGATTTGCTTTTTTTGTAATTGTTCTGCGAAAAAACAATGCTATCTCTCAGACATACGCATGCAGATTTATTTAATTGAGCTATTAATTTTTTACGCTCCAAATTCTCTGAAACGCGGCCAGCAATATTATAAATATATGCTGGACAAGTGCTTAATACTTTTCTCAATACAATTGCTTCGGCTTCATATTTTGCATTGAAAGAATATCCAATATCTGTCCAAAGCTGCTTGAAACTATGATTGGACGGTGTGAAAAAAGTCTTATTTTCGAAGAATGGATAATCCTGAGGTATCAGGTTACTTGTTCTGTGATTTGGCTTAAGATTTGAGCAAAAGTCTTTTGCCAAGCTATCAACGAGGTTCTCATCTTGAGCAAATGCTTGGAAAGATGTGAAAAATAAAAATGCTAAAATTTTTTTCATTTGAACGGGTGGATTTTTCAAGACTATATTTTCAGTATTGTTTTTACCATGGTCGGTGTCCTCACTAACCTACTCCTCGGTCTGCGCCGGCAACCCACCCCAGCCTTTTCCCTGACGGGTCGGAACCACGGGATTACAAATCTGCCTACCTTTCGCTGGCTTGTTTCAGCAGCACGGCGCGAATGGATTCACTGAGCCGAAACGAAACCCGGTTTTGCAACTCATCGAGAGCCGTTTCAACCGAAAGAATCAACCCTCGCCGTTTTGCCAGCAACAACACACCACCCGTGCCGACGATGGCGATGCCGCGTGATTCAGCGGCTTTCCGTCCTGCCAAATCGTCAATCAGAAGTCGTGCAGCGTTTAACTCTCCCGCCAACACAATGGCTTCGGCTTCACCAATATCCACGAAACCGCTCAGGGCTGATACGGCGCTTTTATTCCGAACGGACTCGATACGAAGCCAGCCGGGCTGGGAAAGTAACCATGTGGCTAAGCTGGCATCGGCCTTTAATTCCTGATGAACTGCCTGAGGAATGGTTACTTCTCCAAACAGTTCGGGCAATACGAAAACCAAATTGGTTTTGACGAGCGCATTCAGCACCGACGTATCGCTGACGACAATCATAGCAACCCGGCATGTTGCAGGTCAGCAATTTCCCGCCGCAAATTCTCTTCGTCGTAATTCGGCCAAAGTCCTCGTTCGGCGAGCACTTGCTCAAATTCGAGCCGGTGGAGGTTGGTCAACCGGCGGGCTTGGGCGGGCGTGAGTCGGCGCGTTTCGACCAGATGCACGGCCAGTTCCAACCGCGCCTGCTCGGCAGTCAGGCCCGCCGTGGCGAGCAGTTCGTCGTTGAGTTCGAGCGTCATCTTTTTTTGTCTAAGTTCGGTAGCGAATAGGTTCTGTCAAAATAACCCCAACGGAGGTATGCCTGGCACGGGCCTCCTGCCCAACCCCTCAGCCTCGGGGCGCCGCCCGACGCTCCGCCGCTACCCCGCCCAATTCTCCCGATCCAGACTCCGGTACTGAATCGCTTCGGCGAGGTGTTCGATTTGGAGATCCTCCGTTCCGGCCAGGTCGGCGATGGTGCGGCTTACGCGCAGGATGCGGTCGTAGGCCCTGGCCGAGAGTTGCAGGCGCTCCATCGCCGTTTTCAGCAGCACCTTGCCCGCGTCGGTGAGTTGGCACACGTCCTTCACCATTTGCGAAGGCATCATCGCGTTGGAATACACCCCGTTCATGCCCTTGAACCGCGCCGACTGCCGGTCGCGCGCGTCGATGACCCGCGCCCGGATGGTCTCGCTCGGCTCGGTGCGGCGGTTGGCGGTCATTTGGTCAAAACTCACCGGCGTCACCTCCACGTGTAGATCGATGCGGTCGAGCAGGGGGCCGGAAATTTTGCTCAGGTAACGCCCCACGGCCCCCGGCGGGCAGGTGCATTCTTTTTCGGGGTGGTTGTAGTAGCCGCAGGGGCAGGGGTTCATCGAGG
Source organism: uncultured Cytophagales bacterium (assembly GCA_964244295.1). Taxonomy (GTDB): domain Bacteria; phylum Bacteroidota; class Bacteroidia; order Cytophagales; family Spirosomataceae; genus JAJAZB01. The sequence goes on along the minus strand of CAXTIG010000003.1, from coordinate 37,497 downwards.
CGATGAGCATGAAATTGGCCGGAAATTCCACCGCCCATTTCGCCCGCGAAATACTCACCCGGCGCTCCTCCAGCGGCTGGCGCATCACCTCCAGCGCCGAGCGGCGAAACTCCGGCAGTTCATCCAAAAACAACACCCCGTTGTGCGCCAGCGAGATTTCGCCGGGTTGGGGGTTGGAGCCGCCGCCCACCAACGCCGCGTCGGAGATGGTGTGGTGCGGCGAACGGTAGGGCCGCCGGGCCACGAGCGAAGCCGCCGCGCCGAGTTTCCCGGCCACCGAGTGAATCTTGGTCGTTTCGAGCGCCTCCTGGAGCGAAAGCGGGGGCAGAATGGAGGGCAGGCGTTTAGCCAGCATCGTTTTCCCCGCTCCCGGCGGTCCAATCATGATCACGTTGTGGCCGCCCGCCGCCGCAATTTCGAGCGCCCGCTTGATGTTTTCCTGGCCCTGCACAGAGGCAAAATCGGCGTCGTAGTCGTTTTGTTGGTTGAAAAACAACTCGCGGGTGTCGGTCACGAGGGGTTCGATGGGCGTTTTTCCCGTCAGAAAATCCACCGCCTCGCGGAGGGTTTCCACCCCGATCACGTCGAGGTTATTGACGATGGAGGCTTCCGGCGCGTTTTCTTTCGGTAAAATAAAGCCCTTCATCCCCTGCCGCCGCGCTTCGATGGCGATGGGCAACACGCCCTTGATGGGCCGCAGGATGCCGTCGAGCGAAAGCTCACCCATGATTACGTAGCCGTCAAGGGTGGGAAAAATGGCCTGCCCAGAAGCGTCGAGCAGGCCGAGGGCAATGGGCAGGTCGTAGGACGATCCTTCCTTGCGGATGTCGGCGGGGGCGAGGTTGACCACCGATTTGTTGCGCGGAAACTGGTAGCCGATGTGCTTAAGCGAGGACTCGACCCGCTGCGAACTTTCCTTCACGGCCCCGTCGGGCAGGCCCACCAGAAACAGGCCCTGGCCCTGGCCGACGGTGACTTCGACGGTAATCAGCACGGCGTTGACGCCAAAAACGGCGGCCCCGAAGGTTTTGGTAATCATGGGGTTAAAGCAGGGAGAGGTGTTGCGCCGGGAAGATACAAAAAGCGCCGGGAAGCAACCCCGCTGCGAGGCCGCTTCCCGGCGAGAACTTTTTTAACGGTAAAAAAGGGGACTTACTTCCCCCCAATCACCACCTCCCGTTCCAGGTACCCGCCCCGGGTGGAAAGCAGTTTCACCTTCGCCTTCACCGGCCCGGCTTGCGGCGCGAGTTTTACCCGAAACGTTACTTCTTTCGTTTCGCCAGCGCCGGTGTATCCCGCGTAAATGGTTTTTTCCACGGTGGCGGGTTGGGTGATGATGACGTTGGCGTTCTGGAAACCCTTCAGCAGCGCCTTGTCCACGTCGAGTTGCACCCGGTCTTCCTGCACCATTTTCACCCGTTTGGCCTGTTCGAGCGCCACGGGCAGCTTGCCGGAATTCGTCCAGGACACGGTGATTTCGTACTCGTTGGCGGGCATGGGTTTCACCGTTACGAACTTCAGTTCGAGTTGGGGCAAGTCCATCGCCATCGCCAGGTTGAAGCGCGATTGCCGGGAAATCCAGGTCTCCAACTGCGAGGCGGGGCCGTTTTGAGCAAAAAATTTAGGGTGAAACCCGCCAATTTCCACCGCGCCCAATTGCGGGTGCGTGAGCTTAGTCCAGGGTTTAAAACCCTGGCTGCGGTTGGCTTCTTCGTCCCAGCGCAGGCCGTCGTACTCGTCGTATTCGCCGTCGTTGTTGTAGTCTTTCATTGCACCCCCGTTCCAGAGTTCGTCGCCGTACCACACCGAGCCGTAGTAAAAATAGCCAAAGTCGGGGCCGTGCCCGAACAGGGGATTGGGCTTGGTCGGGTCGCCGGTCGTGCGGTCGATTTTGGTTCGGGTGTTGTAGGTGTCGTACACATCCCCCGCCCAGGGGTAGCCGGTGAACGCCAGTCCGACGCTGTCGAGGCGATTGTAAATCGATAGATCGGCGGGAAACATACTCTCGGCGCTCTTCGAGGTGGAGGGGGGCCGGAGGTGCATCGGCACCCGCGTATCCATTGAATTCACGACCGAAATGTGGGGGTGTTCGAGCAGCCAGAGCACGGTCGAGCGCGTCTCGATTTCGCTGAGTGGGTACGCGCCCGCGCCGCCCTGGGTGTAGCCCCGGCCCGTGCGGTCGCCATTCTGGTCGGGTCGCCAGTTTTCGGGGTAGTTGCGGTGGTTGTCCAGCCCGCCGATGCCGTCTTCGTTGTACTTGCCGTCGCCGTCGTTGTCGAGGCCCTCGGTGTACACCAGCCAGTCGCCCTGGCCGGTCTGGACTTTTTTCATCAGCCGCCCGGCTTTGTCGCGGGGGTCGAGCACGTAATCGGCTTTTTCGAGGTCGTCCTTCGTCGTCGCTTTTTTGCGAAGCTGATAAATCACCCCGTCGCCGTCGAGGTCGTCTTCCGAATCTTCGTCGAGCAGGCCATCGCTGTCGTTGTCTTGCGGCCGCACCGTGCTGCGGTTGCGCTGGGCCGAGTAGAGGTACATCGTGGCCCCGTCGGGGTTGTTCTGGGGCCGCAGGTAAATCGTTTTGGTGTCGAGCAGGCGGGTGATGGCGGGGTCTTTGCCGTAGTTGTCGAGCAGGTGCTTGGCCAGCCACATACGGCCTCGCTGCTGGTCACTTCGCCGCTGTGCCGCCCGCCCTCGAAGTACGCGGCGGGTTTGTCGGTGGCCTTGCCGGTTTTTTTGTTGGTCAGCGTCAGTTGCAGAATCGGGCGGCCTTCGTAGCTCTTCGCTACTTCGTACAAGTCCACCAACTCCGGATATTGCCCGGCCCAGGTGCGGCACCAGGCGTACATCACCTCCGGGGCGTGGTACACGTTGAAACCGAGCGTTTTTCCCGGAATATATTCCACATCTCTGAACGCGTGTTTCTTGAAAAAACTAAGCCCGTGCCGCTCGCCTTTCACGGTATAGAATTTTCGGGCGGTATCGCTTTCGGGCCATTTTTCCTCGCCGTAGTACGATTTCTGGGCGGGAGTTTGGATGGGAAGGAAGAAAAGAAGGAGGAAAAATGGGTAGAAGGCTCGGCGCATGGGTGGGTAGGTGACGGGTTTCCGTGACAATTCATTCGAGTCGGCAACCCGGACGCGGATGGGCAACAGATTTCCAAAGCTACTCAATTGCTGAATTGACCACGATTCCGTCGCACGGTCGTGCGATGGTCCATCGCAAAAAAAAGGTTCAAGTCTGCGGTGACTTGAACCAGAACGGCAGAATGCGCCGGTTAGGAGTGGGTGGAAAGGGTAGCGAGCGCCTAAACCCAACCCTCAGGGCGTGACTGGGGCCGGGGCGGGGGGCGGCGTAGGAGCCGACGGCGGAGCCGGGGCGGCTTTTTTGACACCGACTGCATTCGGCCCCTTCGGGGTCATGGTCACTTCAAACGTGACCTTGTCCTGTTCGGTGATCGGGTCGATCACCCCGCTGGCGTGAACGAAAATGCTCTCCTGGGTTTGGAGGTCGCGGATGAATCCGTAGCCTTTCGATTCGTTGAAGAACGAGACAATGCCGTTCCGGATCGTTTCCTGGGCGGGGCGGTCTTCCTGCCGGGAAATTCCGATCTGCACCTCTTCGAGGTTGATTTGTTTCTTTTTTCGGGGATCGGGAGGGGTATTCGATAGGTTTCCGTTTTCATCGACGTACACCATCATTTCTTCCAGACTGAGTCCGCCCGTCGGGTTGGCTTTCTTCTCTTCGCGTTTTTCCTCTTTGTCCCGTTTCTTTTTCTGTCTTGCTTTTTCTTTTTCTTTTTTGCTAAACGTTTCGGTTGATCTACCCATAAGTTAGTTTGGTTTTAGTGATAAGCCGCTCAGGATCTGCGCCGTAGCGAACAACCGGCGGAATGAAAGGGGCACGGCGGGCACTGGTTTTTACAATTGCTTGCTAAGTTAACCAGTCCACCCTTTTCTGAACCGGATGCGGCGGAAATAAGTTGTCGAAATTTGTCTACGGACTAAATAAATCCGTCAGATCGGTTTTGCCGGAACGCCGATCGTCCCCGCGACAGGCTTGTGCCGGGAGGGTGAACCGACCGGTCGCTAGTCCAAACTCCCTGCTTCCTCCTAGTTGAAGGACCAGCGCCATGCCAGACTTTTTAACATTTTTACACTCCGGCGGTTATGTTTTCGTAAACAGTCGGGAGCACTTGATTCTTTTTTCGCTATTGTCCGTCGTTCATTGCATTTTTATTGCCGTTTTTTCGTCCTGTGGCAACTCCTTAGTTTATCCAGCTTTTTATCCAACCCTTCTGAAATTAGCCCCGTCGTCGGGCCGGTTTCCACGTAGTTACCGGATTTCCGAATTGCCATGAGCGACTACTCGATAAAAGATTTAGAACACCTTTCGGGCATCAAGGCCCACACGCTACGCATCTGGGAGCAGCGGTACGACATCATCCGACCCAAGCGAACGGAGGCCAATATCCGCACCTACGACGACCAGGACCTCAAACTGGTGCTGAACATTTCGTTGCTCAAAGACCACGGCTACAAAATTTCCGAAATCGCGCGGATGAGCCAGGATGCCATGCACCAGGAGGTCATCAAGATTTCAGAAAAACAACTCAACTACCCCGACCAGATTCACGCCCTGACCATTTCGATGCTCGATCTGGACGAAGACCGGTTCGAGAAAATCATCAACACCAACATCCTCCAGTTTGGTTTTGAGAACCTGATGGTCAACATCATTTACCCCTTCCTGGGCCGGATCGGGACACTCTGGATGACTGGGTCGATCGGCCCGGCACAGGAACATTTCATCACCAACCTAATCCGCCAAAAAGTCATCGTAGCCATCGACGGGCAACTGAGCCGCCTACGGCCCGATGCGAAGAAATTTCTGCTGTTCCTGCCCGAAGGCGAGTTGCACGAGTTGAGTTTGCTTTTTGCCAACTACCTCATCCGGGTGCGTCAGCACCAGGTCGTTTACCTGGGGCAAAGTCTGCCTTTCAACGAGTTGGTGTTTGCCTACAACGTGCATCAGCCGGAGTACATTTTCACGGCCATCACCACCGTGCCCGGCCCCGACGAGGTGCAGGCCTACGTGTACCGCCTGGCGCGGCAATTTCCGGCCTCGCAGATTTTGTTGACGGGTTATCAAATCATGGGTCAGGACCTCGACGCACCCGACAATGTGCAGTTTATCAACAATGTGCGGGAATTGGTGGAGATTGCTTCGGTGTGAGGCGGTTTAGCGGATATTCGGAAACAAAAAAACGCGGCCTGGGTAGGCCGCGTTTTTTGTTGGAATACTTCCCGGAATTTAATTCAAAAATTCGTCGAACGTCAACCCCACGTAGAACATACTCCCGACGGTCGGGTTGGCCCAGCCCGTCGTATATTCTTTCTGAAGGATGTTGGTGCCTCCGATTTTCAGGATCGAACGGATAGGAGAAATCTTTTTGCTAATTTGTGCATCTAGCGTACCGTAGGCTGGAATGATGGGCCGGTTGCGTGAATCGCTGCTGATATTAATGTTAGGATTACCGATGGACGACTGCCATTCAAATTCATCCTGATGCCGCCAAACGATGTTGAAACCCCAGCCACTACGGCCGATATTTCGGTTGCCGAAACTGACGTTGTAACGGTATTTAGGCGTATTGAAACCTGCCTGAAAGCCGTCGTCCAGCGTATTTTTATTTGGTTCGGTGCTGAAGAGTTTCACACCGCCAGTGTTGAGGGTGTTGTTGGAGACGTTGAATCCTACCTGAAAACTTTTCGGTAGCGTATAGTCAATGCCCAGACCAAAACCCTGCGTTTTGATGTCTTTGCCGTAATTGGTCGAGATCGAGTATACCTCGCGCGTAGTAGCGCTGGTCGGCTTAATCAAGGTAGTGGCGCCAATGAAGTCTTTGTAAACGCTGTTGTAGTAATACAAATCGACAACTAGTTTGTTGGCAATCAAACCTTTATATCCGGCTTCAAAGGTTTGTATTCGTTCGGGCTTAAACTCAGGAAAGGCAAATGGCTGCCCCGTCGCCAAGTTAATCGTCGTGGTACGCAACTGGTATTTGTCAATCAATTTTGGCAAACCACCGATGAGCCGGGCTTGGGGTGTGAGCAGGTCGATGTACTGATTCTGTGTGGTAGGAATCCGGAAGCCGGTCTGGAACGAAGTTCGGAAATTATGGTTGGCCCCGGCGGTGAACACTGCGGAAACGCGCGGGCTAAACTGCCCTTTAAAATTTTCGTTTTTGTCGTACCGCGCCGAAGCCGTCAGTTTCAATTTGTCAGCAAAGTTTTTCGATACTTGCGAATAAACTCCGTACTCTCCGATAATCGGCTCTTCGCCATCTTCGTTGATAAAAATCGTCCCACCCGAATTAAGCTGATACCGGCGGTAATTGCTCCCCACGATGAGTTCGAGGTCTTTAGGGTCAATTACTTTGCTGAAGTTGTACATCCCCTCAAAGTGGTACAGGTTGGTCTTGTCCTGAAACTTCGCCCCCACGCCACCCGCATCTCCCGGAATGGGCTTGTTGATGACGGTATTCAGCTGAGTTTCAAACTCAGCTGAACCGGGTACGAACACCCGCCCGGTGCCCACTTGCTGATACACTCCCGCCAACGTCTGCGGCGCGGCAGCGGCCACGGCTCCCACGGCGGTTTGGTAGGCCAGGAGTGGGTTCTGGCCCTGGGCAATGCGGGTTTGCAAATTAGTAGCAAACCCTGGAAACGTAGCCCCCGCAAATCCCCCGGCCAGCGTAGCGAAGTAAACACTAGTCGGGGACGTGTCCACGCGACCGTTGGCTACGACCCAGGTTTTATTAACGCCCAGGCCCGCGATTCCCGACGCGTAGGAGTCGCCCGACCGTTCCTGGGTGGTGTAAGCCCGTAAAAAGAAATTAGAGCCTCTTAATTCAGCTTTATACTGGCCGATGCTGAAGTTTTTGATGTAGTACCGGTCGGCACCCGTGTACACCGTTGTGCCGGTTCCCCAATTGGCTTGAAGCAAGGCTTCCACGTTTTCATTGATGCGGTAATGCAGCGAGCCGTTCAGCTTAATACTTTTGGCGTTGTAGTCCACTAAATCCCGTTCCCGGTATCCCGTGCGACTATACCGGAACCCAAGCGGCCCCGCGTACAAATCGGTCAGAATTTTGTCGTATGCCTGGGCCTGCGTCAATCCGGCGGCGGGGCCGAGCAAGCCCGCGACCTGGTTTACCCCCGTGTTGAGGGCTGCGAACGCCGGGCTTGCCAGTGCGCTCCGCAGCACTTGGTAGGCCGTAAAACCGGGATCCACGTCGCCATAAATGTTGATGCCATCGTAGGCCCGGTTAGTTTCGCGCGTTCCTTCCAACCCAACGCCGTTGGCTAAACTCTGATCGCGGTAATCCGTGGCCTGCCAATCCTGCGCTTGCAAGTACGAAGCCCCGATTTTGAAAGCAACCTTGTTATTGAAGGCTTTGGCGTAGCGAAAGCCAATATCAGAAAACGGGGTAGCTCCCAGTTTTTCATCGCTGTAGCGTTTGGTGCGGTTGCTGGCGTTCATCAGCCCTCCTCGGACGTAGGCGCTCAGACCCTGGTAGCGAAATGGACTTTTGCTGGTCGTGAGCAGCAGGCCGTTGAGCGCGTTGGGACCGTAGAGGGCCGATGCTGCCCCCGGCAGTAACTCCGTACTCTCGACATCCAGGTCGGAAAGGCCAATGATATTGGCTACTGAAAAATTTAGACCTGGTGCCTGAGTATCCATCCCATCCACCAGTTGAACCACGCGGACGTTACCGTTGCCAGAGAATCCACGAGCGTTGAAATTACTGAACGTCAGGCTCTGCGTACTCATTTCTACGCCTTTGATATTGCGGAGCGCCTCGTAAAAACTAGTGGCAGGTGTGGATTGAATGGCGCGAATGTCTAGCTTCTCCACTGATACCGGTGACTTCATCACGCTTTCCTCCACCCGGCTGGCCGACACGATCACTTCTTCGCCGAGCGTAGCCCGTTCAGTGAGTTTCACTTGCAGGTCGGTGCGATTGCCGGTGATGTCGATTTCCTGGGTTTCGTAGCCCACGCTCGACACCAGAATCGTAAACGGCGCGGGGGTGGTTGTAGTAAGCGAAAAACGGCCTTTGGTGTCGGTCACGGTGCCGATCACTTTGCCTCTCACGGCGATGTTGACCCCGGCGAGGCTCTCGCTGGTACCGGCATCGCTCACGCTGCCCGACAAGGTGACTTGGGCGTAGCTCAGCAGGCCCGCCAGGAGGAACGTTGCCGTCAGAAACAGGCGTTTTCTAGTAAAAAAAAGTAGCATACGGGTGAAAGTAGAGGTGGAGGTTAGGGATGTTTTTCCTTTCCTTAATGAAACAATGTTAAGAATTCCGTACTGATTTTTTACAAAAAATTAAGCGTTAAGCACAAATTCGCAAAAAAATACCCTTGATTCTTGGTTATGGTCAGACGTGGGAAACATCGGGTGGGGCAACCAACCACCAAAAGCGTCGGCAAACTCTGTAAAAGTGTTAGAAACCAACTTCCTGGCCCGATTGGAGGCATCGAGGGTTCGGTGACGGGTAGGAACAGGATTTTTAGGGAAATGGCCCCGAAGCCGTAGCTTTGCAAGGCATTCCGCCGCCTCGCTGGCCTCGGGATTTTTCCGGATTGTTCGGGGCAGAGGGCTATCGAGGCCATCTTTACCCGGCAACCGCCAACCGTCAATCTACTCCATGAATCCCAACACGTACGTTATCATCATGGCCGGAGGCGTGGGTACGCGCTTCTGGCCCTTTAGCCGCACCAACAACCCCAAGCAGTTTCACGATGTACTCGGCGTGGGTAAAACCATGCTTCAGCAAACCTTCGAACGTTTCGCCGAGGTGTGCCCGCCCGAAAATGTGTACGTGGTGACCAGCACCGACTACGCCGACCTTATCCGGCATCAGTTGCCACAGCTTGGCGATGATCAGATTCTCTGCGAACCCATCCGGCGCAACACGGCCCCCTGCATTGCCTACGCCTGCTATAAAATCGGCGTGAAAAACCCCGCCGCCAACGTGGTGGTCGCTCCCGCCGACCACATCATTCTGAAAGAAGCTGAGTTTGTTCAAACGGTTTCCACGGCCTTGGAAGCCACCGCCCAGACCGACATCCTCGTCACGCTCGGCATCACGCCCAGCCGCCCCGACACCGGTTACGGGTACATTCAGTTTATTCCCGGCGAAAGTCCGGTGAAAAAAGTGAAGACCTTCACCGAAAAACCTCAAATTGAATTGGCCAGGACGTTTCTGGAAAGTGGGGAGTTCGTCTGGAACGCGGGGATTTTCGTTTGGAATGTGCAAGCCATTCGGCGGGCGTTTGAAAAATACCTGCCCGAAATCGCCGAGGTTTTCGCCGAAGGCACCCGCGCCTACTATACCCCCAACGAGGAGAAATTCATTGCTAAAGCCTACACCCAGTGCAAGAGCATTTCGATTGACAACGGGATCATGGAAAAAGCCGACAACGTCCACGTCGTGTTGAGCGATTTCGGCTGGTCGGACCTCGGTACCTGGAAGTCGCTTTACGAAGTGTCGGAAAAAGACCCCAACGAAAATGCCCTCGACGCCCACACGATGCTGTTCGACACCCGCAATTGCATCGTGAAAACCCCCCGCGAACGCCTGGTAGTGATCCAGGGCCTCGACGGCTACATCGTGGCCGAGTACGACAACGTGCTGCTGATTTGCCCCAAAGACGAGGAACAACGCGTGAAAGACTTCGTCGCCGCCGCCAAGGAGCGGGGGGCGGAGTTTATTTAACTGAGTGATTGAGTGAGGGAGTGACTGAGTGAGGAAGAAAAAAAACTGCCTTTTCCTCACTCAGTCACTCCCTCACTCCGTCACTCAATGGCCCGGTGCCGTGATGGGGACGACTTCCCCGGCTTTCGTGATCAACTCGGCGCGGCCCGCTTCGGCGGTGAGAAAACCGATGAAACTGATGTCGGTGGTGTGGTCGAGCAGGGCTTGGTAGTCTTGCTGGCGGATGCTGAAGAGCAGTTCGTAATCCTCGCCCCCGTTGAGCGCCGCCGTGACGGGGCTAAAATTTAATTCCGTCGCGGCCAGGAAGGTTTTGTCGTGGATGGGCAGTTGTTCTTCAAAAATTGTCACCCCCACTTTCGATTCGGCGCTCAGGTGGAGCAACTCCGCCGCCAGCCCATCCGACACGTCGATCATCGCCGTGGGCACGATGTTCAGTTCGCGGAGTTGCCGCACCACGTCGGGCCGGGCTTCGGGTCGTAGCTGCCGCTGCACCACGTAGGCAAAATCGGCCAGTTGGGGCTGCATATCGGGATTCGCCAAAAACACCTGTTTTTCTCGCTCCAGCAATTGCAACCCGAAGTAGGCCGCGCCCACGTCGCCGCTCAGGCAGAGGATGTCGTTGGGTTGGGCGCCGCTGCGGTAGGTCACGCGGGTTTTTTCCACGCTGCCGGTCACGGTCACGCCCAGGGTCAGGCCCGCGCGGGCGGTGGTGGTATCGCCGCCCACCAGGTCGAGGCCGTACTGTTCGCAGGCCGTGCGCACGCCCGCGTAAAATTCATCGAGGGCTTCGAGGGAAAAGCGGTTGCTCAGTCCGAGGCTGAGCGTGAGGTGTTCGGGAGTTCCGTTCATCGCTAGGATGTCGCTCACGCCCACGGCCACGGTTTTGTAGCCGAGGTGACGTAGGGGCACGTAGGCCAGGTCGAAGTGGATGTTTTCGAGCAGCAATTCGGTCGAGAGCAGCGTGTACGTATCGCCCGGTGTGTCGAGCACGGCGGCGTCATCGCCAATGCCGCGCACGGTGCCGGGGGTGGCGGGGGCAGCGTTCGCAGCAATGCGCCGGATTAAGCCAAATTCGCCCAGTTGGGCCAGTTCCGTTCGGGATTCCATGGAAAATTTGAGGTGTTTGAAGGTTGGAGGAGTTTGAGGGTTTGAAGGGTTTGAAAGGCTGAGAGTTTCATTCTCTTCATACCATCCAACCTTTCAAACCCTCAAACTCCTCTAACCTTCAAACTTTTTAAACCATAAAAAAGCCGCTCCGGCGTACCGAAGCGGCTGATAAAAAGTTGAATCTCCTCGTCAGGGGTTGATCAGCGAGTAGGTGTTGATGGTACCGCCGGTTTTGAGGCTGGCCGTGGTGCGGGTGAGGTTGAAGGTGGTGTCCGTCGGGTCGCCGTTGATGGTAAACTCGATGACACCGTTGGTGCCGGTGGGCTGGGGATTGAGGTTGCGGAGGATAAGTTTCTTCTCGTCCGCCGAAAGTTCCCAGGTTCCCGTGAAGCTCATTCCGTCTACGTCGGTCAGCGTGACCGTGAGCGTACCATTCACGTTTTTAAGGTCGAGTTTAAAGCTGGCGTAACGCGGTTCGATGTTGCTGGCCCCGCCTTTGGTGTACACCGTGGTACCGTCGGCTTTCACCGAACCGGCCGACCAGGCCTTCGCAATGCGCTCGGAGAGGGGTGGGGTTTTGTCACCGGGGCAAGCGGTTATTAACAAAACCAGGGCGGCCAGGCCGCAGAGAGAGAGTAGTTGCTTTTTCATGAATAAAGAACCGAAGCGGCTGCGTTACGGAGTTGTTGGCTAAAATTGCGCACTAAAATAAGGGGAAGTTCAGAGTTTACAAACCAAAAGTCTTGCCGAACTTTCTTAACGGCAAAAGGAACGCTTTATTTTTTGTGAAACCAACCTTTACCCGCCGCCAACTCGCCCTGCGCAACGGCCAGGACCGCGACGAAATCTGGGTGGCCTACCGGGGCGTAATTTACGACGTAACCGCTTCCCGCCTCTGGCGCAAGGGCCAGCACTACGAACATTGGGCGGGTCAGGACCTAACCGACGAACTCCCCGACGCTCCCCACGACGAACGCGTGTTTAGCCGCTTTCCGGTGGTAGGACAAATTGGTGAGTTGTGAATTGGGGAAGTTTGTGTGTTAATTCACAACTCACCAATTCACGACTCACCACTTGATTCTCCTCGCCGACAGTGGCTCTACCAAAACCGACTGGCGTCTGCTCCGCGCCGACGGTTCCATCGACCAGGCCCGCAGCGCCGGGTTTAATCCGTACTACCAGAATATCGGGGCAGTGGCCGACGAGGTGGCGAAACGGTTGAAACCGTTGGTCGCTGAATCGGTCAGCGAGGTGTTTTTTTACGGGGCGGGCATCACCGACCCGGCGCGCGGGGCCATCATCGCCGAGGGCATCCGGGCCGTTTTTCCTGAAATTCAAACCATCGCCTGCGAAAGCGATATGCTCGGCGCGGCGCGGGCGCTCTGCGGGCGGGAACGGGGCCTGGCCTGCATCCTCGGCACGGGGGCCAATACTTGCCTCAGCGACGGCGGGGAAATCAGGGAACAAGTGCGCTCGCTGGGCTTCTGGCTCGGCGACGAGGGCAGCGGCGGGTACCTGGGCAAAACGCTCGTTACGCACTTCCTCCACCACGAACTACCCGCCGATCTCGACGCCCGTTTTCGGCAGCGCTTCCCCGATTGCTCTCGCGAAACCGTGCTCGAACACGCCTACCGCCAGCCCTTTCCCAACCGCTACTTCGCCGGATTCTCCAAGTTTTTGTTCGACCACCGGCAGCACGCCTTTGCCCGCGACCTGGTGATGAAGGCGTTTCGGGTATTTTTTGAAAAATACGTCGAAAAATACCCGGAGGCGCGTTCGCTGAAGGTTCACTTCACCGGCTCGGTGGCGTTTTACTACAACGATCTGCTCCGGCAAGTCGCCACGGAGCGCGGGCTGACGCTAGGCATCATCTCCGAAAACCCCATCGCTGGGCTGACGCTCTACCACGCCGAAAATTGAAATTGCCTACTTTTGCGGTTTGTTTTTGCAACCCTGCCGAGGCAAAGCCGGTTTATCAGTTGGCTTTCGTTCAAATCGCCGACCCGTTGGTTCTTTCCCCCATTTCATGAGCAAGTATTTTCACCTGACCGTCAAGGAAATCGTCCGGGAGACGGAGGATACGATTACGATTCACTTCTGGCACCCGCCCCACCAGGCTATTTCGTACAAACCCGGCCAGTTTCTGACGCTGATGCCCGTCGTGGACGGTAAAAAAATCCGCCGGGCCTATTCGATGTCGAGTTCGCCCAACAAAGACGCCTCCCTGGCCGTGACCGTGAAGCGCCTGCCGGGCGGGGCAGTTTCCAACTACCTCCTCGACCGCCTGCGGGCGGGCGAGGCGATGGAGGTGATGGAACCGATGGGCCATTTCGTTTGCGAACCCAACCCGACCCGTAGCCGCCAGTTGGTGTTGTTCGGCGCGGGCAGCGGCATCACGCCGCTGATGTCGATGCTGAAATCGGTGTTGCCGGTGGAAACCCGCACGACGGTTTTTCTGATTTACGGCAGCCGCAACGAGGATTCCATCATTTTCAAAACCCAACTCGCCGATTTACAAACCAAATACGCCGACCGCCTGGAGGTGCGCCACGTGCTGAGTCAGCCCAAAAGCTGGAACCGCAGCGCCGGGCGCATCAACCAGGGCAAGGCCATCGAACTGCTCGAAGAATTGGGCGTAAAACCCACCCAGGCCGAGTTTTTCGTCTGCGGTCCCGATGGGCTGATGCACGAAGTGGAGGGAGCACTCGCGGTGCTGGGGGTGCCGAAGGAGCAGATTCACAAGGAAAGTTTCGCCCCCACGCAGGAAACCCACGGCGAGGTGGTGGAAGAGGAAGAAGGCGGTTCACTGAAAGCCCAGACGGTCACGGTGATTTATGAAGGAGCCGAGTACAAAGTCGACGTGGCCCCGCACCAGACCATCCTCGAAGCGGCCCTCGAACTAGACATCGACCTGCCCTACTCCTGCCAGGCCGGGATGTGTACGGCCTGCATGGGCAAATGCACGGCGGGCAAGGTGCAGTTGGACGAAGAAGACGGCCTGACCGATTCCGAACTCAAAGCCGGGTTTATCCTCACCTGCGTGGCCCACCCGTTGACGAAGGACGTGGTGGTGGAAATTGAATAAATGGTGAGTTGTGAAAGGTGAGTTGTGAATAAAAAAACAGCCTTCACAATTCACCTTTCACAACTCACCACTTCAGAAATCAATCGCGTCCAGATCCTTGAAATGCCCGTTTTGGCGGATGCGCTCTTTGGTGCGTTCCATTTCGGCGACCACGGGCAGCACCCGTTCGAGGTGGCGAATCAGGTAGGCCTGGCGCTCGGTTTCGCGGGGTAGTGTGAGCAGTTCGTATTCTTCCTCCACCGACAGCCCGACTTTGTGGGCCACGCTGAACGAAAAGTTTTCGGTGTCGGTGTCGTACTCCGAAGGAACTTGTAGCAAACTACTCAGGCGACGGAGGCGGTCGAGCAAGCCGGGCATGGCGTCGTGGTACGGCTCGTTGGGCTGCCAGGCCACTTCGCCCCCGGCGTAGAGTTTTCCCTTCACCGGATTTTCAAAACTCACAATCCGAAACACCCGCAACCCTTTCGTGTTGATGTCCATCCGTCCGTCGGGGTGACGGCGGGCCAGGGCCGTGACGGTCATTTCGGTGCCGTAGCCGGGGATTTTGTTGTTGATGAAAACCGGAATCCCAAACGTGCCGCCCGACGCAAGGCATTCGTCGATGAGTTGGCGGTAGCGCGGCTCAAAAATGTGCAGGTTGAGCGCCTTGCCGGGGTAGGCGACTAAATTAAGGGGGAAAAACGGCAGGAAGTCGGGCATGATGAAGTGAGATGGGGTTGGGGATTTTTGATTTGAAAAATAAAAAATCTGTCATCCCGACGCAGGAGGGATCTCGTTAGGCTGCCAGACACTTCACCCGTAACCAACAGTTCGGTATCCCAACGAGATCCCTCCTGCGTCGGGATGACAGACTCCAGGACAAAATTCTAAAAAACTCCGTCTTTCAAACCTAAATAATGTCGGCGTTCGGCGGGAGAGAACTTTTCAATCGCGTAGCGCAGGGCGGTGCGGGGCATTCGGGGGGCGTGTTCGTCCAGAAATTCCCGCAGGGCTTCGGGATTGCGCCGGCCCACTTCGCGGAGCGTCCAGCCGGTGGCTTTGTGAATGAGGTCGTGGCGGTGGGTCAAAAAGCCCTCGGCCAGCCGGAGGGCGTCGGCCACCTGCCCGCGCCGGATGAAGGCGTGCGTGGCAATGAGGGCCACGCGCTGGGTCCAGAGGTGGTCGGTGGCGGCCAGGGCATGGAGCAGGGAGCGGTCGAGGGGCAGCAGAAATTCCCCCAGAATGTCACGGGCCGAAACATCGACCAAGTCCCAGTTGTTGATGCGGGGTAAGTGCGCCAGGTAAAATTCGCACCACTCGCGGCGTTCCTGGGTGCCGCTTTTTTGAAAACGGGCCACTAGAATGAGCAACGCCACGAACCGGTACTCGTGAACCGGGCTTTCGAGCAGCGCGTGGAGGTCGTCAGGAGAGAGGCTGGGAAACTTTTTGGCCACCGCCCGGCTTTGCGGAACGGGAATACCCAGAAACACGTCGCCCTCGCCGTACTGACCGGGGCCGGTGCGAAAATACCGGGCGACGAGGACCGCCCGCTCTGGTTGGGCCAGGGCCTGAAGGCTGGAGATTACGACGGAGAGCACAGGATTAATTTTTCTACAAAAGTCGGAAATTGGGTCTAACGACCAGCGACTGACGAAGACGACTTTTATGATTACCATCGTAGCCGGTACCAACCGGAAAACCTCCAAAACCCGGCAGGTAGCACTGTACTACCAGCACCTGCTGGCGGAGGCAGGGGCCGAGAGCCAAGTGCTGGATTTAGCGGACTTGCCCAACGATTTTGTCGTTTCGGCGCTCTACGAAAATGCGGGGAAAAACTTGGTTTTCAACGAACTCCGGGCGGTTCTCGAACTAGCCGACAAGTTCGTATTCATCGTTCCTGAATACAACGGCTCGTTTCCCGGCGTGTTGAAAGCCTTTCTCGACGGGCTGTCGTACCCCAGCAAACTGACCAACAAGCAAGCCGCGCTGGTGGGCCTCTCCGATGGCATTCAGGGCGGGGCGCTGGCGTTGAGCCACCTCAACGACATTTTCAGTTACCTGGGTTTGAACGTGCTGGCGCAGCGGGTGAAAATTCCGTTGATGAAGAAGAATTTTCAGGAAGGCAAAGTCACCGACGTGTTCATCAACCAACTCCTCCACGAGCAGGTGACGTTGCTGGCGAAGGCGTAGAAAAAGGTAAATGGGTAACTAAAAGAATGGGTAATTGGGAAAAGCATCGTGCTAACCCCAATTACCCATTCTTTTAGTTACTCATTTACCCACTCCCCTAATCGTACAAATTATACCGCTCCACTTCTCCTTCCAGCACCAGTGCCATCTCGACCAGCGGGATGCCGTAGCGGGCGTAGGCCGGGGCTTCGAGGTCTTGCTCGGAGGGTGTTTTTCGGGTGAATTCTTCCACCATCCGCCGGATGCGCGGGCCATCGTCTTCGCGCCAGTACTCAGGCCGGGGTTTGGGCGTGGGCGGCGCTTCTACTACCACGGGCGCTGGTTCCAACACAACGACAATGGGTTCGGCCACGGCGGGAATGGTCGCGACCAGCACCGGGTCGGGTTGGACTTTGGTTTTCGGAGCGACCTCCATCCCCGTTTCCTGTTCCAACGGCTTACCAAACGGTTTTCCTTTTTTAATGGGTTCGCCGTTTTCGGAAAGATTAAAGCCCGCCGCGATCACCGTGAAGCGCATACTGTCGCCCAATGATTCGTCGAGGATGTAACCCAGTTTGAAGGTATCGGCTTCGGCACCCAATTCTTTCCCGATTTTTTCTTCGATGTAGCCCGTGATGATCATCTGCTCCCGCATCTTCATCTTTTTGGTCTGGCTGTAAGCTACCGTAGCCAGCACCCGCTTGGCCCCCCGGATGTCGCGGTTGTCGAGCAGGGGCGAGTTGAGGGCCTCGGTCACGCAGGTCATTGCCCGCTCGTCGCCCGAGGAGGTGGCCGAGCCCATCACGGCTTGTCCAGCGTTGCGGAGGATGGTTTTTACGTCGTTGAAATCGGAATTGACTTTCCCCGACGTGGTGATGATTTCGGCGATGCTCTTGGCGGCATTCGCCACCACGTCGTCGGCGTGGGCGAAGGCCGTGTCCACGTCCATGTCGAGGTAAATGTCGAGCAGTTTTTCGTTGAGCACAATCAGCACCGTGTCGCAGTAGTCCTGCAAGGCTTCGATGCCCCGGCGGGCCTGTTCTTTTTTGGCGCGGCCTTCGTACTCGAAGGGCGCCGTCACGATGGCGACCGTGAGCAGGCCTAATTCGCGGGCTACTTCGGCGATAACCGGGGCCGCGCCCGTACCGGTGCCGCCGCCCATCCCCGCCGTGATGAAGAGCATCTCAGTGTGGTCGTTGAGCAGGCGGTGAATCTCTTCGCGGCTTTCGAGGGCGGCTTCGCGCCCGGCCTCGGCTTTGGTGCCAGCCCCGAGGCCCTTGGTCAGGCCGGTGCCGAGTTGGAGTTTATTCGGAACGGGACTATCGTTGAGGGCCTGCACGTCGGTGTTGCAGATCACGAAGTCCACGTCTTTGATGCCCAGTTCGTACATGTGCCGAACGGCGTTGCTACCGCCCCCACCCACGCCAATCACCTTGATGATGGACCTGTAGCGCTGGGGGTTTTCAAAAGTATAGTCCTGGTCGAACATGAAGAGGGCTGTTTTACAAAAGAAGAGTTCAAAACTCCGACCCTGTTCCGTCAGCTAAAGCAAACGGCGAGTGGTAAAAGTCCCGCTGGGACTCAAAAGCAGTTTTCTTTTAGCCCCAATACGGTCCGCCGTTGCGGGGGTTTCCACCATTTGCCGTTTGCTTTAGCTAACGGACCAAAGGCGGGTTTTCGGGCACCTACCGTTCGCTGTATGAATCTTTGTCGCCGATTTCGTCGTTGAGAACGCCCGAAATAAACTGCCGGAACAGGTTGGGTCGCTTAGGTTTCGGGGGAATCGGAGCCTCCGCTGGGCGGGTGCCGGTTGGACGCGGCGGCGCGACGACGGGTTCGGCGGCCACCAACTCCTGGCGGCGGTACTCATTCTGCCGGTAGTCGAGCGACTGATACCCACACCACACCAACCCGACAGCGGTGGCACAGGCGGGGTCTTCGGCCACGTCGAGTTTTCCTTTTACGAAATGCTGATTGGGTTTGCCTACGCGGGCTTCTTTGCCCGTGACCGTGGCAAACAGCGTGTCGATGTATTCCAGCTTGGCCGTGCCACCGGTCAGCACGATGCCCCCGCTGAGCTTGTTATCGTACCCGGAGCGAATGAGTTCGGCATTCACCAGCGCGGCGATTTCCTTGAGCCGCTCTTCGAGGATGATGGCGACGTTTTTCAGGGAAACGTCCTTGGGCGGTTTGCCCAGGCCCCGTCCCGGCACCGACACCACTTCGTGAATCCCAACGGGCGTGTGCAATGCCACGCCGAAGCGGCGCTTGAGTACCTCCGCCTGCGACGAGGAAACGTTGCATCCCCGCTCCAAATCGGTGGTGAGGCTGTTGCCCGCCAAGGGAATGACGGCCAGGTGCCGGATGATTTTTTTGTGAAAAATAACGACTTCGGTCGTGCCCCCGCCGATGTCGACCAGGGCGACGCCGTCTTCTTTTTCTTCCTCAGTCAGCGTGGCCATGGCGGCGGCCAGCGGCGCAAACACCTGTCCTTCGGGTTCGAGGTGGCCGGGTTGTCCCACCGAACGGGCGCGTTCCACGCATTTCTGCACGTTTTCGTAGGCCAGCGTAGGCGAGGTAATCACCTGAAAACTGGCCTGGAGGCGCATACCCGTCATGCCGACGGGGTCGGGGATGTCGTTCCAGTTATCGACAGAATATTCCTGGGGCAACACGTGCAGCACGGTAGTGCCGGGCGTAACCGGTTCGCGGAGCACGTCTTTCGAGAGGCGTTCCACGTCTTCCACCATCACTTCCGTGCCGAAGGTGTCGCGCATGAGGCTGCCTTTTTTCCGCAAACCTTGCACATTCTGTCCCCCCAGACTAACCCACACCGAGCCGATGTCGTAATCGGCTTGATTAGCGGCCTGTTCGATGGCCTGGTTGACGGCATCGACGGTTTTGTTGATATTCAGCACCACCCCTTTGGGGACACCGGTGGAATCGGCCATGCCGACGCCGAGAATTTCCAGCGTTCCTTGTTTGCTCACGCGCCCGACAACGGCACACACCTTGGTGCTTCCGATGTCCAGTCCGACAACAACTCGCTCTTCCATAGGCCAGCAGGGAGGTGGCGACCAGTTAGGTCCGGTCGCTTAACTCCGTTTTAATTTTGGATGCTTTGATTTTTGAGGAATCACGGGTCATTCAGAGATTAGGTGGGTTGTTCTTGGCGGGTAACACCGCCGGTTCGCAAACGAGTTGATTCCGAAACCGGACACTTACCCTGGAATACGCGTTCCAGCCCTTGCTGGGTATAATTTGTTTGTAAAAAATCTTCAATTTCCGAAACTTGGCCTCCGGTTCGGTGGCGTCCCCAAACCCAATCAGGTGGTTGCCCACCTGGGGAAGCAGGGTCATGTCGCCGTCGCGTTCGACTATCACCTGGGCAATCTGGGCGTTCCAGAAGGCATCCGTGGCAATGTACTTCAGCAATTCCACCAGCGCCCGGTGGCGCGGGGCGGTCAAATTGGGCAGATGGTCGAAATAAGGGCCACTCACCAGCAAAACCCGCGCCGCGTAGTGTTCCGAAAGCGGCAGCACCTCGCCCGCCGCGTTGAGGTAGCCGTCGGCCTCGTTGCCCAAACCCCGGCGTTCGATGAGCCGCGCCATGGGCTGGTGTTGCCACACGCGCACCGTCAGGGTTCCGCTCAGATCGGCGGCAATCTGACATTCCTTCACCAAGCCATTCGAGCGAACCCGCGCTTCGAGCGCCTTCAGGTCGAGCCGGTCGAGGCGCTGTTTCAGCACCGGCCCGGCCTCGCTGCTCGTCACCAGTCGTCGCACATCGTCGGTCGTGACCAGGCGCTGGGTCGGTTGCCCGTCGTCGATGCGAACCACGATTCGCTGGCAGCGCCGAATGCTCCGTTGG
This sequence comes from uncultured Cytophagales bacterium, assembly GCA_964244295.1. GTDB lineage: Bacteria > Bacteroidota > Bacteroidia > Cytophagales > Spirosomataceae > JAJAZB01. The sequence goes on along the minus strand of CAXTIG010000003.1, from coordinate 17,505 downwards.
CGCTCGATGGTGGCGAGTAAAGCCACGCTGCCGAGTACGGCCAACGTCACCCCAACTGCTTTCTTCCACTTAAAAGTAGAAAACATCCTGCAACGTGTTCAAAATTTTTGAAACAATTTCCTGAACGGCGCGAAAATACGACGCATTCGGGGCAAAATCGGCTCATTCGGAGCGAAGCATTTCCCGCAGCGGCTCAATTAATTGGTCAATGTCGCCCGCCCCGATGGTGACGAGTACCTCCGCCGGGTGCGCCAGGAGGTATTCCAACACCCCCGCTTTGGTATAAATCTGCTTGTTTTCGAGCGGCATTTTTTCGAGCAATAGTTTCGATGTCACACCCGGAATGGGTTGCTCCCGCGCCGGGTAAATGTCGAGCAGCAGCAACTCGTCGGCCAGGCCGAGGGCCTCAGCGAAGCCGTCGAGAAAATCACGGGTGCGGCTGAACAGGTGGGGCTGAAAAACGGCGGTGATTTTTCGCCCTGGGTACAAGGCCCGCACCGATTTCAGAAACGCTTCGATTTCGGTGGGGTGGTGGGCGTAGTCGTCGATGTACACCCGGTCGGGCCGCCGGACGTGGTACTCGAAGCGGCGCTTCACGCCCAGGTACGTGTTCAGCCCCGCCCGAATTTCTTCCGGCGAAAGCCCCACCGCCCGGCAGGCAGCAAAGGCAGCGGTGGCGTTTTCGACGTTGTGAAAACCGGGCAGTTGCAGGGCCACGCCTTCGCAAAGCCCGTCGGGGTGTCGGATGTCGAACACGAAGCGGGCCTCGGCAATGCGGACGTTTTGGGCCGAAAAATCGCCTTCGTCCAATCCGTATTCCTGCACGGCGGCGCTGGTTTTCGGGGCCAGGCTCAACCCTTTTCGCTGAAAAAGCTGGCCCTCCGGCTTGATTTGACCCACAAATTTCCCGAACGAATCGAGCACCTGCGCGCCGTCGCCGTAGATGTCGAGGTGGTCGGCATCGGTGGAGGTGACGATGGCCACGTCGGGGAAAAGCGTCAGAAACGAGCGGTCGAATTCGTCGGCTTCCACCACGCAGAGCACATTGCGGAGGTCGGTGGTTTCTTCGTTGAGCAGAAAATTGGTGCCGTAGTTTTGGGTAATTCCCCCCAGAAACGCCGTGCAGTTGCGCCCGGCGTGCCGCAGCACGTGGGCCACCATCGACGAGGTCGTGGTTTTGCCGTGGGTGCCCGCCACGGCAATCAAAAACATATGCTGCGCCAGCAAACCCAGCACCTGCGCGCGTTTCAAGATTTGAAAATCTTCCTTTTCGAGAAAATTCCATTCGGCGTGGTCGGCGGGAACGGCGGGGGTGCGCACCACGAGGGTGGCGTCGCGGTGGGCCAGAATTTCCGCCGGAATCTGCGCCACGTCGTCCTCGAAGTGGATGGCGATGCCTTCGCCTTGCAGCGCCTCGGTCAGGGGCGTGGGGCTGCGGTCGTAGCCCGCCACGCGGTAGCCATTGACGTTGAACCAGCGCGCAATCGCGCTCATGCCAATGCCCCCGATGCCGAGGAAGTAGATGTTGCGGAGTTGTTTGAAATTCATTCTTTAATGTGCGAATTTCTAATGTGCGAATTTCCAATGTCTTGCATTCGCACATTAGAAATTCGTACATTAGAAATTAGAAATTTTCACATTGAAAATTCGGCTTTATCCAGTTTAAAACTAAACGTCGTCCCCTTGTCCACGCGGCTCATCACGGTGATTTTCGATTTGTGGGCGTTGACGATGTGCTTGACGATGGCCAGCCCCAAACCGGTGCCGCCTTTGTCTTTCGAACGGCTTTTTTCGATGCGATAAAAGCGTTCGAACACGCGGTTTAAATGTTCGGGGGCAATACCGGGACCGGTGTCTTTCACCGACACGAGCCATTCTTTTTTATCGTCTTCAAACGTCACCTGCACCTTGTTGCCTTCGTAGCCGTACTTGATGGCGTTTTCAACGAGGTTGGTCATTACCTGAGCCATGCGGTAGGCATCGGCCCGCACCCAAACCTGCGGCGCGGGGGCGCTCCACGTCAGCGTAATTTGTCGTTTGGCGGCTTTCGGTTCGAGTTGCTCGAAGACATCCTGCGTGAGCATGGCGAGGTCGATGCGTTCCCGGTTCATCTTGATTTCGCCGGTTTCCATCTGCGATAGCGTCAGCAAATCATGCACGAGCGCGTCGAGGCCGTCGAGGCTACGGGCGGCTTTGGCCAGAAACTTGTCGCGCACCTTGGGGTCGTCCATCGCCCCGTCGAGGAGCGTATGCACGAAGCCCTGGGCGGCGAAAATGGGCGTTTTCAACTCGTGCGACACGTCGGCCAGAAACTCCCGGCGAAATTGCTCCAGACGTTTGAGTTCGTCGATTTCCCGTTGCTTTTTGGCTACGTAAACGAAAATCTCGTTGTTGAGTTTTTTGAGCGGGTTGGCGTTCTGGGTCAGTTTCTTCCTCGAAATGTTGAAGTCCTTGATTTTGAGGCGCTGAATGGTCGCGTAGATTTTATTGATTTCTTCAAAAATCAGGTAATCGAGCACGTAAAAAACCAGCAGCAGGGTACTCGTAAACGAAGCAACGGCGGTAACGAACAACATAAAATCTCCCACGCCGGGCACAAAGCTCACGAAGGCCGTGGTGATGCCCGCCACGAGCAGCGCCAGAACCAGGGAGATGAGTTTGGGGTTGAGGGGGGACATTTTTAATGTGCGAATGTGCTAATTTCTAATGTACCAATGAAAAGGCATTTTTCATTCGCACATTAGAAATTAGCACCGCAGCGGCGGACCGCATTGGAAATTAGCCCATTACTCTTGCTCGGAGTCGAACATATAGCCGACGCCCTTGAGGGTTTTGATGTAGCTATCGCCGATTTTCTCGCGGAGTTTGCGGATGTGAACGTCCACCGTGCGTTCGAGCACGTAGATGTCGGCCCCCCAGATGCGCTGGAGCAACTCCTCGCGGCTGAAGACTTTGTTGGGGGTTTGGGCCAGGAAAAACAGCAGTTCGAATTCTTTTTTGGGTAAAACGACCGAGTCCTCTTCCCCCCGCGTGACGGTGTAGTTTTTCCGGCTGATGACCAGGCCCGCGATTTCCACCAGGTCGCCGGGGTCGGCTTTCTGGGCTTCGCGGCGGAAGAGTGCCTTAATGCGGCTCATCAGCGCGCGGGGCTTGATGGGCTTGGTGATGTAGTCGTCGGCCCCGATTTCAAAGGCGGCTACCTCGGAGTATTCTTCCGAACGGGCCGTCAGGAAGAGGATGTAGGTATTTTTCAATTCGGGAATGGCCCGCAACTGCCGCCCGGTTTCGATGCCGTCCTGCTGGGGCATCATGATGTCGAGCAGCACCAAATCGGGCAGGAAATGCCGGGCTACGTCCACGGCCCGACGGCCATCGGAAGCCGATTCGACGGCGTAGCCTTCCTTTTCGAGGTTGTACTGGAGCAGTTCGATAATGTCGGGGTCGTCGTCCACCAGAAGAATTTTCGGACTGGGCGTACCGGTACTCATGCAGCAAGAGGGTTGGGGATGAAGGCAAAGGTAGTAAGAAGGAGTGAGTAGTTAGGAGTGAGCGGACGCCGCGCGGGAGTGAGGAGAAAAAAACCTACTCACTCCCGCACGGCGTCCGCTCACTCCTGACTCCTAACTCCCAACTCCCGGTTTTTCACCACCAAAAACACGTCGCCCGCTTCGTTGCTGACCAGCACGTCGGTGTTGTTGACGAAGGCCAGGCCTTCGGTTTGGTGACGAGCCAGTTTGAGGCAGTACAGCGGGGCATCGAAGTTGATTTGTTCGTTGGTAATTTCGAAGAACAAGAGTTTCCCATACGTAAGCAGGGCGAAGGTTTTGCCGTCGGGGGCTACGCTGGCGGCGGTGACCTGCTGCTCGATGCGGGTCTGGGTTTTGGGTTCGAGCACGTAATTGCCGGGCTGGTTGGGCAGGCTGTACAGGCGCACGTCGTTGTCGCTGCCCCGGTTTTTCGAGAACAAATACAGACTATCGCCGTAGGCAAAAAAGGCTTCGCAGTCGAAAATCCGGTCGCGGCGGGGCGGGGGGAACTGGGTTTGCGCCCCGTACCGAAATTGAATCAGTCCCGATTTGGTCGGGTCTTGCAGGTTGATGCGGTAGATTCGCAGGTCCTGGCGGACATTCTGGTTGTTTCCGAAATCGCCGATGAGTAGATTTCCCTGCCCGTCGGTGGCCAGATCCTCCCAGTCGACGTTCTGGACGCCCCGCAGTTCGCAGGAAGACTCCAGCTTTCCAGCGAGGTCGATTTCGTAGATTTCCGGTTTACTGCCCCCGTCGTTGTGGGTCCAGAAGGTTTCCTTGCCTTCCACCCGCGCCAGGCCCGAACTCTCGGTCACGGCCGGGGGCAAGTGACCGGTCTGGGTAATTCCGTACAGGGGCCGGGCGTCCTGAAAGCCCTCGCGGTTCACCTCGGTATAGCAATTGCACAAGGACGTTTTCAGGCCGAAAAGCCAGTACAACAATTTGTTTTTAAGCATCGAAAGACCGGTTACTTCTTAATTGGGAACGAACACGCTTCCCTTTCCCATGTCCCAACCTCCTACTCCTCCGCCCGTCGAACTCCGGTTGCCCCTCGTGGTCAGGCTCACCTTCGTGCTGCTGGCCGTGTTTCTGCTCGTCTACGAAATGGCCATTCTGCGCGAAATCATCACGCTGCTGGCCTTTTCGCTCCTCCTGTCGTTGCTGCTCTTGCCACTGTGCCGCCGCCTCGAACGCTGGCGGGTACCGCGCGTGGGGGCTATTTTTATTTGTCTGATTCTGCTGATTGCCGTGCTGGTGGGGGCCATCTGGCTGGTTTCCGTGCAACTCGGAAACTTCGTGAGTGAGTTCCCGCGCTTCGAGGCGAAAATGACGGCCCTGCTCACCCGCGCCCAGGCGATGGCCCAAAATACGTTCGGCATCGAGCGGGCGCAACTCATCAATCAACTGAAAGCCTATTCCCAAAACTTGCTGCAAAACGGAGGCAGCCTCGCGGCGGGGCTGTTTTCAACGACGACCAATTTCGTTGCCAACGCGACGCTGATTCCGCTGTTCGTGTTTTTTATCCTGCTTTACCGCGATTTTTTCCGGCAATTTCTGCACAAACTTTTCCCGGAGCGCCACCACGAAAACGTGAATCGGGTGCTGAGGAAAATTAATACCGTGGTGAAAGACTACCTCGTCGGGCTGGTGCTGGTGATCGGCATCGTGGCCGCGCTCAACACGCTGGGGCTGCTGGTGCTGGGCATCGACTATGCCCCGTTTTTTGGCATTCTGGCGGCGGTGCTGCTGCTGATTCCCTACATCGGCATCCTGATTGGCTCGTTGCTGCCCATTCTCTACGCGCTGGTCACGAAAGACTCCTACGGCTACGCGCTGGGCGTGGCGGCGGTGTTCGGCGTGGTGCAGGTACTCGAAGGGAATTTCATCACGCCTTACGTGGTCGGCTCGAAGGTGAGTGTCAACCCACTGGCGGCCATCCTTGCGTTTTTTCTGGCGGGACAACTCTGGGGCATTTCGGGCTTGATTCTGGCCCTGCCCGCTACGGCCATTTTGAAAGTGTTGTTCGACAACATCAACGGCCTGGAAGCCTACGGATTCCTGCTCGGTGAACCCGAAGAAACCCGTCCCAAAGAAAACGCGGCGGTGAAAAAAGTGCGGAGGCAGGTGCGGCGCCTCACTCGCGAAGCCGAGGAGGCGGTGGAGGAGTGAGGGGATGCGTGGGGATTTTTTGCCTACTTTTGAAAACTGAAAAATCCAACCAACGACCATTTTTTTTGAAGCAATTCAAGATTTTAAAAATTGACTGGAAGCTGTCACCCTGAGCTTGTCGAAGCGGACGCCGCGCGGGGCCTTTCGCGCTTGTCTTACGACTAACTTGATACCTACCGCGAAAGGCCCCGCGCGGCGTCCGCTTCGACAAGCTCAGGGTGACAGCTTCCGTTTTTATTTTCCGACTTTCTTCTTCCCCCATGACCGACCTGCTTTCGACCCAACGCCCCGCCCGGCAGTTTTTATCCGATGACTTCTCATTTTCTTCCTGGAACGACCTACGTCCGCTGTTTGAAGACCTGAAAACCCGCCCGCTCGACTCCGCCGTTGCCCTGCGGCGCTGGTTCGTGGACCGCTCCGAACTGGAAAGTTATTTGGCCGAAAACTTCGCCTGGCGGTACATCCGCATGACCTGCGACACCAGCGACGAGGCCCTGACGGCCGAGTTTCATTTTTTCGTCGAACACATCCAGCCCGAACTAACCGCTTATGGCAACGACCTCGACCAGCGGGCCGTAGCAAGTCCCTACCTCGCCGAACTCGACGAAACCGGTTTCGACATCACCCTGCGCAGCATCCGGCGGCAAATCGAATTGTTTCGCGAAGAAAATATCCCGCTCAACACCCAACTTCAGACCCTCGAACAGCAGTACGCCGCCATCGCCGGGGCCATGACGGTGACCTTGGACGGTCGCGACGGCGAACCGGAGGAAATGACTTTGCCCAAAGCCAGCGACCGCCTTCAGCTACCCGACCGCGCCGTCCGCGAAGAAGCCTACCGGGCCATCCAAACCCGGCGGCTTCAGGACGCCGACCGTCTCGACCAGCTTTTCGACCAACTCCGCGACCTGCGCCACCGCGTGGCCCGCAACGCCGGGTTCGATACCTTCCGCGATTACATGTTTGCCGCCCTGGGCCGCTTCGACTACACGCCCGACGACTGCTTCCGCTTCCACGAAGCCGTGGCCGACACCGTGGTGCCGATGCTCGACGACCTGGCCGCCGAGCGTAAAGCCGCCCTCGGCGTCGCCGAACTCCGGCCCTGGGATTTGAAGGTGGACCCGCAGAACAGTCCGCCGCTGAAACCCTTCGAATCGGGCGAGGAACTCCTGGAAAAAACCATCGAAGTCTTTACCCGCCTCGACCCCTTTCTGGGCGATTGTTTGCGCATCATGCGGCGCATGGGGCAACTCGACCTCACCTCGCGTAAGGGCAAGGCCCCCGGCGGTTACAATTACCCGCTCGATGAAACCGGCGTGCCGTTTATTTTCATGAACGCCACCTCCAGCCTGCGCGACATGGTGACGCTGCTGCACGAAGGTGGCCACGCCGTCCACAGCATCGTGACGCGGAATTTGCTGCTCAACTCGTTTAAACACACGCCTTCGGAAGTGGCCGAACTGGCTTCGATGAGCATGGAATTGCTCACTTTCGACCACTGGGACGTGTTTTTCCCCAATCCCGAAGAATTACGCCGGGCGAAAATTCAGCACCTCGAATCGATTCTGGAAACGCTGCCCTGGGTGGCGACGGTCGATAAATTCCAGCACTGGCTCTACGAAAACCCGGCCCACACGACCGAAGAACGCCGGGAAGCCTGGCTGCGGATTTTCAGGCAATTCAACGACACCATCACCGACTGGAGCGGGCTGGAACGGAACAAACAATACGTCTGGCAAAAGCAACTGCACATTTACGAAGTGCCGTTTTACTACATCGAATACGGCATCGCGCAGTTGGGCGCGGTGGGTGTGTGGAAAGCCTACCGCGAAGACCCAAAAAAGGGTTTGGAAGGCTACCTGGCCGCCCTCCGGCTGGGCTACACCCGCCCGATGGGCGACATCTACGCCGCCGCCCACATCCCCTTCGATTTCTCGAAGGCCCACATCGCGGGGTTGATGAATTTTGTGAAGGGGGAGTTGGAGGGGTTGAAAGCGGAGTGAGGAAAAAGAGCAAGAAAAAAGTAAAAAAGGCTGTCATCCTGGAAGGACCTTGTTGGCCTACCGTTTAGCTCCGAAGAGGGGAACGGTAGGCCAACAAGGTCCTTCCAGGATGACAGCCTTTTTAAGAAATCAGGTGCTTTACTCCACCCCCAATTTCCCCTTCAACTCCTCCGAAAGCGCGGCTTTCGGCACAATCACCGTCACGGTGTTGAGCGCGAAATACGGCTCCGACACGTAGTTGTAGCCGCGAAATGGACTGGCGGCTTCGCCCCAGGAATTTTTCACGACGTAAAACCGCTTGCCCGCCGGGCTGAGGGCCGTGCCGGTGAGTTGCATCAGGTGGTCGTCGGTGGTGATTTGGGTATCGAACAGGCGCTGGCGGAGTTCGGGCGAGGGCGTTTTTTCGGGCGCGTCGGGGTTGAAGGCTTCCCCGGCGGCGGGCTTCGTGGCGGGTTCGAGGGCGTAGCCCCGGCGCTGGTTCCAGCCGGGATTGCTCACGTCGGTGTCCCAAAGCACGGTGTGGCCGCCTTCCAGGGTTTGGTTTACCACGCTGGTCAATTCAGCCAGAGGCAGGTTGTAAAAACTGCCATTGGCCCAGTTGTCGGGAATTTCGAGAATGAAGGACTGGTAAAACGGGTGGTGCGTGTAGCTGGTCAGGTGGACGTAGTCGGCGGGGTTGAACTTCAGCACCTGCTCAGCAAACTGCTTCGGAGTGTAAGTTTTCCCGTTAAAATCCACCGTTTGAGGCGGGGTGCCGAGGGCTTCGTCGAGGAGTTTCACGAAGCCAACCGGCCAGGTTTCCGACACAGGTTTTTGTTTCAACGCTTCATCCAGGTAAGCCTTCAGGGTTTTGACCAACTGCGCGTGGTCGTGGCCTTTCGCGCCGGGTTTCAGGCCGGGGTACGCCGCTTCGGGCACGGCCCCGTAGGTCTGGATGGCGTGGAGCATGTCGTGGCCCAGCCCGCCTTCGTCAAACTGCGCCTTGCCCTGCCGCCGGACGTAGTTCGCTGCTTTTTCGAGGTAACTATTGCGCACGGTAAACATTTCCGACAGGTCGAATTCTCCGACGGATTTTTGCAAACACTCTGATTCAATTAGCGCCGTGGTCGAAAAACACCAGCAGGTGCCGGTCGCCCCCTGGTTTTTCACCGATGTCACGGGCAGTTGCTGCGTGATGCGCAGACCCATTTCGGGAGACTGCGCCAGCGAACAGTTGGCAGTGAGCAGGACAGCCGCTACGGAGTAGTTGGCAAAAAATAGGAGGCGTTTGGCTCCGCCGAATCGAAACGATTTCATGGATGCTACGTTGAGAGGTCGAAAATACGGATTTTTACTAGAAAGGGGTCACGCAGCGGCGGACCGTTCCGCAGCGTGACCCCTTTCTAAAATTTTACGTTGGTGCTCACATCAACCCCATCTCCCGCAGAATCGCCTCCGTGATGGCCCGGCGGGCGGGGATGAACCGGCTGTTGTCGGTGCCGATGTGTTCGGCGTTAAGGGCGAAAAGGTAGGCGTTACCGCCACGCTCCAGCCACCCGACGATCCAGCCGTTGTAGTGAGCGCGGTTTTGCGCGGCGTTGGACAGGCCCGTCTTGCCCCGGAGCGTGTAGTCCGGCGTGGATTTCAGCAGGATGAGCGCTTTGGTCAGGTCCATGCTGCGCCGGGAAACCGGCAATTGGTTGAGAAAAAGGCGTTTCAGAAAAGCAATCTGCTCGAACTGCGAAATGTGCGAGCGCCCTTCGAGCCAGAACGAATCGACGTTGGCGACACCCACGTCCATGTGTTCGTAGTTCATTTTCGTCAACCAGGTTTTGTACCGCTCCACCCCGACCTTGCGGGCTACTTCCTGGTAACAGGGCACGCAGGATACGCGCATGGCCTGGGCGAGGTTCAGGTCGGTTTCCCAGGCCTTCAACCACTTCGGTTTTCCGTCCCACTTGAATACGTAATTCGTATCGGGCAGCACGCCCGTGTCGAGGCCGATGATGGTGTTGGGAATCTTGAACGTCGAGGCGGGCAAGAAGCCCTTCCGACAGCGGGCTGCGTCGTAGGCTACGTAGCGATCGGCCTTCAAATCGTAAAGCAAAAAGGAGCCGCTGATGTGGTGGGCATCGAAGTGTTTTTTGAAATCGCGCTCGGTGACGGTTTGGGCGTGGGTGGGGAGGAAAGGGAGGGAGAAGAGGAAGGAAAGAAAGTAGCGCATGAAGCAAGGGTTACTAAAAAAGCAACCCTGACAGCGGTTCGCAGAACCCTGTCAGCGGTTGCGGGCCAATCGGTAGCCCAACTAACTTGGTTATCCGGTAATGCGCAACCGCTGACAGGGTTCTGCGAACCGCTGTCAGCGGTTGCTTTATTTCGCCACCTTCCGCGCTACGGCCAGCAACTGATCCGGATTTAGCGCGCCTATTTCCTGCTTAATCACCTTGCCGTTGGCATTCATAAAAAACAGCGTCGGGTAGGCCTGAATGGGGTACAGCTCGGTCAGGGCCGGGCCTTCGCCTTTTTCCATGTCCATTTTTACGCTGATGAATTTCTGGTTGAAATACTCGCCCACGCGCTTATCGGGAAAGGTCCGCGCCTGCATCAGTTTACAAGGCCCGCACCAGGCAGCGTAGGCATCAAGAAAAATGAGTTTGTTTTCGGCTTTGGCTTTGGCCAGGGCCTCTTTCCAGCGGCCTTCAAAAAACTTGATGCCTTCGCCGCCGTCTTTCGCAGCAGGTTTGTCGGTAGCCGAGGCGCTAAAGCCGAGGCACAAGGCACTCAGCAGCAAGAGAAAACGAAAACGGTTCATGGAAGAGGTAGAAAACGGTGATTTCGGAATTGATAACGCGAAGTTGCGGGATTTCCGTTTGGCGGTCAATGGCAATCTTCCGAACGGCTTGATTAAATTTTTCGACCAATTTGTTTTTTCGTTTGAAAAATCGAAAATACTTTTGTCGCATCGAATCATAAATCATGCCCGAAGAAATTCCTGTCCTGAGTAAATCCGACCAAAAACGCCAGACGATCCTGAGCGCGGCCAGTGCCACCTTCGCCCGGTTTGGCTACGAAAAAACGACCCTCGACGACCTTGGCCGCGCCGTGAAACTCAACAAGGCCTCGCTGTACTACTACTTCAAAAACAAGGAGGAAATCTTCACGGCGGTGATTCTGGAGGAGTCGCGGCAGTTCGTCGCCAGTTTGCAGGAAAAAGTGGAAGCCATCGCCGGGCCGGACGACCGCATCGTCACGTACCTGCTCGAACGGCTCCGGTTTTACCACCGGGTGCTCAACCTCCACCAGCTTTCCATCGAAAACCTGCGCACGCTCGAACCGATGTTTCAGAGTTTGTACGCCGGGGTTTTGACGGAGGAAATTCTCTTCCTGAGCGAACTCCTCGCTCCCCTGGCCGGAGCGGCGCAAGCCCCGAAACTGGCCGAAACCCTGTTGCTCGTCGCCGACGGGCTAAAGCACCTCGCCGTGCAGCAGCAGGGCCACTTCGCCCCCAACCGCCTCGATTACTCCCAGACTGAGCAAGACACTGAATTTGTCACCCGGCTCCTGCTCGATGGGCTGAAGGCCCGTTCCTGAACCTTTCCCAAAAAAATCCCTGCGTCATGCGTCGCTTTTTGAAACGATTCCTGCTTGTTCTGTTGCTGGTCGTGGTGGCCTTCGTGGCTTGGTTTTACCTGCGCTACGGCGGTACGGGGCAGCCCTTTCCGAGCCGGGCCACGGCCCCACTTCTGCCTGATTCGGCCCTTCAGGTAGTCGCTACCCTACCCGAACCGCCGGGCAACCTGGCCGTGTCGAAAGACGGGCGGGTGTTTTTTACCTACCACGCCGAGTCGCAGCCCGAAACGAAAGTGCTCGAACTCGTCGACGGCAAGCCAGTGCCGTACCCCAGTGCCGACTGGCAGCGCCCACGGGGCGAGGGACAGCCCTTTTTCGACGCGATATTCAACGTGCGGATTGACGGTAAAAACCGCCTCTGGACGCTCGACCACGGTTTTCACGGTACCAAAACGCCCCGACTGCTGGCCTTCGATTTGGCCACGAATCAACTCGTTCACCAATTCGATTTTCCGAAAAACCGCGCGGGCTGGGGCTCGTACATCCAGGATATGCAGGTGGATTCGACGGGTCGGTACGTATTCATTGCCGACATCGGGGTGATGGCCCAAACCCCCGCGCTCCTGGTGTACGATTCGGAGAAAAAAACCGCCCGCCGCCTGCTCGTCGACCACCCCGCCCTGAAAGCCGAGCCCTACGAAATCAACGCTCAAGGTCGGCGGATGTACCCGCTGCCGGGGCACCTGTACTGGATGCACCCCGAATTTGACCCCATCGCCCTCGACAAGCAAAACGAGTGGCTCTACGTGGGGGCCATGTCGAGCGACAAGCTGTTCCGGGTGCGCATGGCCGACGTGCTCAACGAAACCCTTTCGGCGGGAGACCTGGGTCGCCGCGTGGAATTTTACGCCAACCGCTCGCAATGCGACGGCCTGACGATGGACCGCGCCGGAAACATTTACGTGACCTCGATTGAAGACGGGGCCATCAACGTCATCGGCACTGACCGGAAGCAGCGCACGCTGGTGAAGCACCCTAAAATGCGCTGGCCCGATGGTCTGAGCTTCGGCCCGGAGGGCTGGCTCTACGTAGCCGACAGCGATATTCCTGACGTGATGATGCAGTCGAAAGACCACATCCGCGCCTCGGCTCCTTTTTATATTTTCCGTTTTAAACCCGGCACCGACGGCGTACCGGGTCAGTAGATTCCTCCACTTTTTTTCTTGAAAACGCATGAAAACTGCCCTGATCACCGGCGCTTCCTCCGGCATCGGAACTGAATTTGCCCGGATTTTTGCCAAAAACGGCTACACCCTCGTCGTAGCGGCCCGCTCGGCCGATAAGCTCAAGGCGCTGGCCCGCGAACTCGAAACCGCCCACCGCCTGAGCGTCCACGTGCTGCCGGTGGATTTGTCGAAAGCCGATGCCCCCGCGCAGGTTTTCGCCTTCACCGAAGCCGCCGGACTGAGTGTGGACGTGCTCGTCAACAACGCCGGGTTTGCCGACTTCGGCGAGTTTCACCAGGCCGACTGGGCTAAAAACGCCGAGATGATTGACCTGAACGTGAAAACGCTCACCCACCTGACGCACCTCTACCTGCCCGGCATGGTGGCGCGGAAAAGTGGTCGGGTGCTCAACGTGGCCAGCACGGCGGCCTTCCAGCCTGGTCCGCTGATGAGCGTGTACTACGCCACAAAAGCCTACGTGCTGTCGTTTTCGGAAGCCATCGCCAACGAACTTCAAGGCAGCGGCGTAACCGTGACGGCCCTCTGCCCCGGCCCCACGGAATCGGGTTTTCAGACCAAAGCCGACATGGGCGACTCGAAACTGGTGAAGGGCAAGAAAATGCCCGGCTCGGCGGAAGTGGCGCAGTACGGCTACGAGGCGCTGCTGGCGGGCAAAACGGTGGCCGTTCACGGCACGGGCAACTACCTGCAATCGCTGGTTCCGCGCTTTTTGCCCCGGAACCTGGTGGCCCAGGTGGTGCGGAATGCGCAGGAGCGGAGCCATTGAAAAAAATCCCCGCGAGTGTTTTAAACCCGCCGTGGAACGGACTCGCGGGGTTAGAACCTGTTGGATCAAGCCTTCTTTTGCCGCCTGAGCAAATCAGGAATTCGTAGGGAAAGGCCGGGCAGCACCTCGATGGGTTCTTCCCAGGAAGTGGGTTTGAGGTCGTTGCCCATGAAAGTTTGGCTCTGGGTGTTGACCCAAATGACCCGCTCCGTGCCCCAGGCGAGGAGTTTGCGGGTTTTGTTGAGGTAATAATCCACCGGCGAAGCGAAGTCGCCCAGGTCGGCTTTCATGTCGACTTCAATTACCACCAGCGGCGGCGTGTCAGCGTAGTGGTCGTCGTAAATGTCGTAGTCTTCGTCGGTTTCGACCCGGTAAATGGCGATGTCAGCGGCGAGGTTGGTGCTTTTTTTGAGGTGAAGGCCGAGTTCGCTGGATAGAATTTCGTACTCAAATTCGTCCAGATGTTGGAGGAGGAACTTGACGATGAGCATGACCAAACGCGATTGCCCCTTACTGGTTCCCATAATTTCCTCAGGTTGAGCCAGGCCCATCAGCACTTTCTGATAGCCCCGGTAGTACACGGGTTTGCCGTCGATTTCTTCGTAAATCAACGTTTGCAGGATTTCATCGGCAACTTCGGGAAGAATCATGGCGCACGATTCGGTTGAGTTGACTGAAAAATACGGGTTTCCGGTGAAACGAAAAAGCCTCCCGAGTCGGGAGGCTTTTTCGTTGAAGTAAAAATCCCCGCGAGGGTGGATTAACCCCGCGAGGGTTTGAAACCCTCGTGGGGATTTTTACGCATATGAATTCAGCATCACCGGCATCACCAGCATCAGAATATCCTCGCCCGCTTCCTGCTCGCTGGGCACCAGCAGCCCGGCGCGGTTGGGCTGGGACAGTTCGAGGGCCACCATGCGGCTGCTCAGGTTGCTGAGCATTTCAATCAAGAATTTGGCGTTGAAGCCAATTTCCATCGCATCACCGCCGTAGTCGCAGCTCAGGCGCTCGTTGGCTTCGTTGGAGTAGTCGAGGTCTTCGGCAGAAATCACCAGTTCGTCCTTCGCCAGTTTGAGGCGGATCTGGTGGGTGGTTTTGTTGGAATAAATCGAAATCCGGCGCAGCGAGCCCAGCAGTTCGAGCCGGTTGATGGTCAGGATGTTGGTGTTGTTGGTCGGAATGGCGTTTTCGTAGTCGGGGAAGCGTTCGTCGATCAACCGGCAAATCATGCGGATGTTGTTGAACCCAAAAAACGCATTCGATTTGCTGAATTCAGCTTTCACGGCGGTGTCGTCGCTGGGCAGCGAGGACTTGAGCAGGTTGAGCGCCTTGCGCGGAATAATCAGCGATTCGCTGTTGCCCGACTTCAAATCGTCGCGGCGGTAGCGGATGAGCCGGTGGCCGTCGGTGGCGACGAAGGTGGCGTTGTCGGCGTTGAGTTGCACGTACATCCCCGTCATGGCGGGGCGGAGGTCGTCGGTGCTGGCGGCGAAAATCGTGTTGCCGATGGCCCGGCCCAGCACGTCGGCGGTGATTTCCACGGTCAGGCTTTTGTTCACCGTCGGCACCTTCGGAAAGTCAATCGGGTTTTCGCCCGACAGTTTGTAGCGCCCGTTTTCCGAGATGAGTTCGGCGGCGAAGGTCTCCCCGTCAATCTTGAGCGTAATCGGCTGTTCGGGCAGGCCCCGCAGGGTGTCGAGCAGCAGTTTGGCCGGCACGGCGATGGCCCCCTTGTCCGCCGATTCCACCTCGATGTCGGTCATCATCACCGTTTGCAGGTCGGAAGCCGTGACGGTGAGCGTGTTGCCATTGAGTTGGAACAGGAAATTTTCGAGAATGGGCACAATCGGGTTGGTAGCCACGACGCCGTTGATGGCCGAAAGCTGTTTGAGCAGGGCCGACGAGGAAACGACGAATTTCATGGTAAGGCGTTGAGCGTTAGCGAGGTTGCGGTTGACTAAAGGACGTTGAAGGTAGGAGCAAAGAGACAAAAATACAAGTTCGGGAGCAAAATCAGCGGGTTTTAAAAAACAAAAGGCCGGACGGGTTTTTGAAACCCGTCCGGCCTGCGTAATCCCGGCATTTTACCAAAACCTTACTGCAAGGTCACATCGGCCTCTTTGCGCAGAAAATCACGCCCGACTCCCACGCCAGCCGCCTCGCCTTCGAGCAGGGCCTCGTCGGGCAGCACGTCGAGGGGCGTGATGCAGGCGGTGGATTTTTCGTTGTACGGCACGTTCGACTGCGCGTTGTACGCCGAAATAAACGACCAGCGCGGCTTGTCGGAGAGGTTGGCGTTGGAACGGTGCAGGATGTTGGAGTGGAAAAAGAGCGTGTCGCCGGGCTGCAATTCCACGTACACCAACTCCAGCGTTTTCAGCGCATTGTCGACCATCGCCTGGTCGGCCCCGACCTGCTCGCCCGCGAAACCGTGCTCCACCCGGCCCAGCTTGTGCGAGCCTTTGATGACCTGCAAACAGCCGTTTTCGACCGTGGCGGCGTTGATGGCGACCATCACGCTCACCATCTGGTCGGGGTAGAGAAACTGGTTTTTGTACCAGTAGCCGTAATCCTGGTGCCATTCCCAGGCCCCACCCACGCGGGGTTCCTTCATCATCAGTTTGGAGTGAAAATGGCAAACCGGCGCGTCGCTGTCGAGCAGCAAGGCCACCGAATCGACCATCCGGCGGCTGCGGGTGAGGCGGCCGTAGAGGTCGTCGCCGGGGGTGAACCAGAGCGCCAGTTTCGACTGCCGCCCCGACTGGTCCACCACCCCGTAGGCGTGTTGGCTGAGGGTGTCGTCGGAGGTAGCGGTGGCGTAGAGGCGCTCGGTTTCTTCGGCGTTAAAAAACTGCTTGGCAATGACGTAGCCGTCGCGCTGAAAATCGGCGACTTGCTGGGAGGTTAAGCGGGAAAAGCTCATGGTTTTGAAAAGTTTTTTAGGTAGGGGCGGTGCTTGCCTCCGCCCTCGCGCTATGGTTTGGCAACCTGATGGGCGGAGGCAAGCACCGCCCCTACGAAGAACTGATTCAAAACTACCTGCTTTCTCACGCCTCCGCCACGACTCTCTCATCCAGAAGTGGTAGTTTTATGACAAAATATTTACATTTGCCCAAAACAACGTGGCATAATTCTACGTGATAGCCGTCAGTCAACAGTCGATAGACAAAAATGCATTTCGCTATCGACTGACGGCTATCGACTGCCGACTAAATCTTAACCTCAAAAACCTCATGAAACCCGTTCTCGAACACCTGCCGCTGGAGGCGAAGGAATCGTTCGTCGTCAAGCATTTCGATTATCCCTACTACCCCACGCCCTGGCACTACCACCCGGAGTACGAAATCGTGCTCGTGACCGAGAGCCGGGGCAAGCGGTTCATCGGCGACCGCATCAGCGATTTCGAGCCGGGCGACCTGGCTTTTATCGGTCCCAATCTGCCGCACTTGTACCGCAACGAGCCGGCGTACTACGAGGAGGAATCCAGGCTCAGGTCCAAGTCCATCGTTGTGCATTTTTTGGAAAAGTCGCTGGGCAATGATTTGCTGAGTTTGCCCGAAGCCGAAAACCTGAAGCGCCTGCTCGACCGCTCGGTGCGCGGGCTGCACGTGGTGGGCGGGGCCAACGCGGCCATCAGCCGCCTGCTGCACGACATGGTGGAGGTGAAAGGCTTTCCGCGCCTGCTAAAGTTGCTGGAAGTCCTCAGCGTGCTGGCCGAAAGCAGCGACTGGGCGTACATTTCCAGCCCCGGCGTGACGGGCCACAACGAGCGCGACTCCGACCGGCTCAACCGGGTGTTTGAGTTTGTGATGCAGGAATTTCACCGCGAAATCCGCATCGCCGAGGTAGCCGACCTGATTCACATGAGCGAAACAGCCTTTTCGCGCTACTTCCGCCAACGCACCCGCAAAACCTTCTCCGAATTTTTAAGCGAAATCCGCCTGGGCCACGCCAGCAAGTTGCTGTTGGACGACAAAAAAAGCGTGTCCGAAATCTGCTACGAAAGCGGGTTCAATAACCTTTCTAACTTCAACCGCCAGTTCCGGGCCTTTTACCACACCAGCCCGCTGGCGTTTAAGAAGTTGTATTTTAAGCGGTGAAGCACAAAACTATCCCCGCGAGGGTGTTCCACAACGGGTTTAACCCGTTGTGGAACACCCTCGCGGGGATAGAAGTGACAAGACGTTACGGCTTCAAAAGCACCTTGCTATACACCCGGCCCGCTTGGGTTTCGACCCGAATCA
>CAXTIG010000002.1:0-344116 GCA_964244295.1 uncultured Cytophagales bacterium | reverse complement strand
ATTGACCATCAAGTTCAGCTCATTTAGTCTAAACTAATTCAGCCCAAATACTTAACCTAATTCGGCCCCACCACCGACGGGAAGGATACAGCCGGTAATGAACCGGGCCGCATCCGAAACCAGAAACACGGCGGCATCGGCAATCACATCGCCTTCGGGGCAATAACCCAGGGCGTGAATCTCGTTGAGGTACGTTTCAACTCGGATTGGTTCTGGCTGCTGGGCGGCCCAGGTGCGGAGCATGGGCGTCCAGACACCCGCCGGACTGACGGCATTGACCCGAATCCCGAACGGGGCATAGTCTAAGGCCATCGCTTTGGTCAGGGCGTTCATGCCGCCTTTGGTGGCTACGTAGGCCGCATGAAGCGCTTGCCCTAATTCGCCGACCATGCTGCTCGTATTCAGAATGGTACCTCTGGTGGCTTTCAGGGCATCGAGGCCGTAGCGGGTTGTCCAGTAGACGCTTTTCAGGTTCACCGACATCAGCGCATCCCATTCCTCCTCAGTGGTGTCGTCCAGCGATTTGGACGGACTGGCAATGCCCGCGTTGTTATGAATACCATCCAGCTTCCCGAATCGGTGCAGACTTTGTTGCATGGCCTGTTGCACATCCTCGCCCCGTTGCACATCCCCAACAAACCCGTCATGGCCCTCTCCCAGCCGATCCAAGAGAGTGGTTAGGGCGATTTTATCGCGGTCCATCACAAACAGCGAGGCCCCGGCACGGGCGTAGGCTTCGGCGCAGTACGCACCGATACCCGATGCTCCGCCGGTCAAGAAAATAACCTTGTCGGAAAGTCGGGCTGAAGCATTCATCATCAGGCGATTAAATCACTGCTGCTACCCGACTCTTGCGGCACCCGGTAGTACCCGTCCACAATCTGAGCCGGGTGCGCGAAGTACGGCCGGAGGTGTGGGATATGTTCCAGAAACAGGTTTTCATGATCCATTCCGATGTGATTGAACAGCGCCAGATGCTGGTGAATCTGGCCCATATCGCCCACGTGTGGCACCACCGGAACCGCAAACTGCTTGGCCAGCAGGCTGATGGTCAGAAACTCCGATACGCCCCCCACCCGAACGACATCGACCTGGCAAAACGCCATGGCACCGGCTTGCAGGAAGTTTTTAAACAGGACTTTGTTGGGGATATGCTCCCCGGCAGCAATCCGAATGGGGGCAATGGCATCGGCAATGGTCCGGTGCGCCAGTACGTCGTCAGGGTGCGTGGGTTCTTCAATCCAGTAGGGGTTAATGCGGTTAAGCTGTTGGCAGATGGTCAGTGCCTGCGGTAAATTCCAGCGTTGGTTGGCATCGAGCATCAGGGTAGCTTCGTCGCCCGCCGTTTCCCGAATCAGGGCGGCACGCCGGAGATCGCGCGATGGGTCGTCGGAACCCACCTTAAGTTTCATGGCGGTGAAGCCGTTCTGCATGGCCTTTTTTGTATTTGCCACCACCCGCTCGTCGGGGTAATCAAACCACCCCACCGAGGTATCATAGCCTTTATAGCCCGTTTGCAGCACCCCAGCCCGATGCCCGCGCGTAGCCTGCGCCTTTATCAATAAATCAAGAGCCTGCTGGCGCGTCAATACCTCTTCCAGATAGCTCAAATCCAACACGTTGACCAATGCTTCGGGGGAAAGATCGAGCAGTAGTTTCCAGAGCGGCACTTGTCGCGATTTGGCCCATAGATCGAAACAGGCATTCACCACAGCGGCCAGGGCCAGATGCACCACGCCTTTTTGAGGTCCCAGCCATCGCAGCGAGGGCGAATCAGCTAACTGGCGGTACATGGTGCTAAAGTCGGCCATCAACTCTTCAATTTCCTGCCCAATCATTTGCTCTGACAGGTACTCGATGGCCCGGCAAACGAGGTCATTCCCCGCGCCCAGCGTAAAGGCCAGTCCAACTCCTTCCGTGGCGGTATCCGTTTTCAACCCACAAACCGCGTAGGCGTACTGGGAGGGACGATGAATGGCATCGGTGCCAACCCCCTCGCCCAGGACAAAGCGTCGATCTTGAACGGTAATGGCGCGGATATGCATGCCTTGAGTAGTTAATATGGTATTGAAACAAAACTGAGTATTGAACCTGTCTCGCGACTATTTCTGGCTGATTATTTTTGATTACCACAGAAAGAAGATAATCACACTAATTTAGTGTACAAATTTAAAAAATCCGTTACCGAAGCAACCACTTGCCGGTTGACTAGTATCAATACTATATTTGCTTTTCTCTTTGTTTCTCTTTGTATGAAACCTACCTATGCGGTTCTGCCTGATTTTGCCATCGCCCAGAAGCTGTTTGTCGTACGCGAGATTGTGAGACCGGTGTTTTCCACTGACTTCCATTTTCACCAGGAGTGTCAACTCGTTTATGTATTGTCCGGAACGGGGAGACGAATCATTGGCAGCTCGATTGAGCAATTTAAAGAGGGCGACATGACCTTTATTGGCCCTAACGTGCCGCACGTGTGGTATAGTGACCAGGCCTCCGGCAACGAGCCGCGCCCCGCCCGGTCAGTGGCCTTGTACATTCATCCCGAAGTAGTCTTACGGCAGTTGAGCGGCCTGACGGATGTGCAGCCGCTCACCGAGTTCTTCCGCAAGTCGGAGCGGGGGCTAAGCCTGACCGGTCTCAGCCGCGACGCATTGGCGACCATCTTGCTGCGAATGCAAACGGAAACGGGTCTTGCGCTGCTCAGTTCGTTTCTGGAGATCATGCAGCGACTGTTGGTTACCCCTGACGCACGCTGGCTGAACGACGAACTCCCGGTGGCTCCCTATGCCGATAGTGTGCAGCAACGTATCCCCCGACTCATGGAGTACATCCGGACAAATTTTCGGCAGGACATATCGCTGGAAACAGCCGCGTCGGTCGCGGGCCTTCAACTCCACTCATTTTGCCGGTATTTCAAAGCCCTCACGCAGCGCACGTTCTCCGATTTTATAAACGAGGTGCGGGTAGGCTTTGCGTGTCAGTTACTCCAACAGTCGGACTTACCCGTTACCCAGGTTGCCTATGAATGCGGCTACACGAATATTTCCTATTTTAATCGATCCTTCCAACGCATCCAGGGGTTCACGCCGAGAGCGTACCGATTGCATTGGCAGCGTGCGATGGGTAGCGGGGAATAGAGTCAGGCAAGCGACCTTCTACAAACTAAATCAATGAGTGTAGGACCTTTTAATCTGCTTTTCTGAAGTAGTATCGAATGAGGTGCTCCCAACGCATGGGACAGATCCCGTATCTGAACGGCTTGGGGTAGGATCCGCCCCAACACTCCCAGATCCAGCACACACCATCGCCCAAGCCGATCAACTTAAGTTTGCTCCCGATGCCAGCAGTTATCTGCTGGGTGAACGGTTGATGCTAGTGGCGAAACTCTGCTCGAAAGCATAGGCATCCGCTGGAATCGGAAAGGCATACACCTAAAAAATTAGGCAACGATAGCGCATTGCACTACTCCCGCACGTGAATAGTGCTTTGGCGAAGGCGTAAAAACGTCCCGTCCCGATCGGAGAAGACAGCCCTGATTTCGGCCGATAGCGAGAGCGCGATTTCTTCGGGTGAAACCGCTCCGATGTCCAACCCTACCGGGGCGTGGATGCGCGTAAAGTCGGTTTCGGTGATGCCCTTTCCTTCTTCGGCTAATTCAGTCCAGATTTTTTCGGAGCGCACGCGCGGCCCCAGCATCCCGATGTACGGGGCGTTGGTGGCTACCGCCTTCGGCAGGTTGTCCTTGTCGGTCTTGTAGTCGTGCGACATCAGGACGATGGCCGTGTGATCGTCGAAGAGGATGCCCCGGAAGTGTTCGGGTGGGACGATCGCATCGGCCAGCGCCGCAATTTTTTTGTTGACTTTCAACGGGTTAGCCACCACTGTAACCCGCCAACCAAGTTCTTTGACCAGGCGCGTGAGCGGATACACATCGTACTGATGCCCCCACAGCACCAGATGAATTTCGGGCGAAAGAATCTCGATAAATGCCTCCAACGCCTGTCCGTCCGGGGTCTCGAACCGATAGGGGGCCGATACGCCTTTGGCCAGGCGAGCCTGAATTTTTTCGTCCAATTGCGCCTGAATAGCCGGGTGGGTCAGCCCGTTGAGGCTTTCAGCGTTTACATACCGGATCACCCCGCCTTCCCGGATCGAACGCCAGTCGCCTTCCAGTCCGGTGATGGTGAGGAGGACGTGCGTTTGGCGACGTGCGTTCAGGCAGATTTTGAGGACTTCGACGGGGTTGTTTTTATCGCTGAAATCAAGGGGCGTGAACAGCACGTCGATGAGGCCGTTGCAGCCCAAGCCCACCCCAATCTGGTGCTCATCGTCGGTGGTGGTGTCGTAGGTAATCCGGGACGGCGACGCGTTAGCGATGGCCAATCGGGCGCGTATAAGGGCATCGCCCTCCAGGCAGCCGCCACTGATGCCGCCGATCCAGACCCCATCGCTCATGACCAGCATCCGGGCACCCGTGCGCCGGTACGAGGAACCTTCTACCCGCACCACCGTCGCCAATGCGGCTTGGGTGGTGGAGCGGTCGAGGTGGTCGTAGCCGTCGATGATGGTTTTGATTTCTTTCATGCGGAAATAGACGTCGAGGGTTCAGCCTCAAAAAAATCTTTCCTAAGTATCCAATCGAAAGTTGACCGGCAGTTTTTGGGAGCCATGACAAGACTCCTAAAAACTGCCGGTTTAGATTTGATCAACTACTTAAGCAACCGTTGCGCCCCGTGTCGTCAGCGGAGTAGCCTGCCGACCACCGCCGCGACGTGCCGGATGGCCGCTTCAATTTCGGCTTCGGTGCTGAAACGGCCTAAACTGAATCGCACCGAACTGTACGCTAAATCATCGGATAGTCCCATGGCTTTTAACACGTGCGAAGGCTCGGTGGAGGCTGAGGTACAGGCGGATCCGTTCGAGACCGCAATCTCATTCAGCGACCCCAGCAATATTTCGCCGTCTACCCCGGCAAAACAGATATTCGTGGTATTTGGCAACCGAAAACGGCGATTTCCGTTCACGGTTGCGTTGGGTAACCGGGTCAGAATCCCGGCTTCGAGTTGGTCGCGGAGGGCGGTAATCCGGGCCATTTCGATTGGCAGTTGGAGTTGGGTTTGGCGGGCGGCTTCCCCGAGTCCCACGATGCCCGGCACGTTGAGCGTGCCCGACCGTCGGCCCCGTTCGTGCTGCCCCCCGTCTTGCTGCGCCGTGAGGGCGATTCGGTTGCGGGCCACCAAAGCCCCGACGCCTTTAGGCCCGTAGAGTTTGTGGCCCGACAGACTCAGTAGGTCGATGGCGCTGTTGGCAACCGAAAGCGGTAGTTTACCTACGGCTTGGGTGGCATCGGTATGAAACAAAACACCCCATTTGTGGGCAATGGCCCCGATTTCATCAATCGGCTGAAGCACGCCCGTTTCATTATTAGCCGCCATCACCGACACCAGCACCGTGACCGGTTTGATGGCGGCTTCGACGTGATCGACCAGAATCAGTCCATCGGTATCCGGTTGAAGATAGGTGATCTCCGCGCCTTGCCGGGCAAGGTGTTCGCAGGTATCCAGGACGGCTTTGTGTTCGGTACGGACCGTGATGAAGTGGTTGCCCCGGTGTCGGCTCGCTTCCCAGACGCCTTTCAGGGCTAAATTGATCGATTCCGTCGCGCCACTCGTGAAGACCACTTCTTTCGGGTTGGCCCCCAGCAAATGGGCGAGTTGCTGCCGGGCCTGGTCAACGGCTGCTTCGGCTTTTGCGCCAAAAACGTGCGTGCGCGATGCCGCATTGCCGAAGTGCAGCCCAAAGTAGGGCAGCATCGCGTCGAGCACTCCGGGATCGACGGGCGTGGTTGCATTGTAATCGAAGTAAGCTGGGTAGTTCATGGGGGTGGCCGGGGGTATCAACGCACTGAACTTGCCGGTTTTGTGGACTTCTCCTTCTCAAGCGGTTCGGGGCTTTTGTAGCCCAGCACTAGTCGCCTTACCCGGCTATCGCGAAAGGGAACGAAATCAGGGAGAGATTTTGACAAACAAGTCAACATCTTTCCGGGAACGTTGACCCACAAACTGACAAAAAAAGCGCCGAACCCTTGAGGTCCAGCGCTTTTTGTTTCACGGTGTATACCGATTTGTATACGAAATTGTAGCCCGTAGGGGAATCGAACCCCTCTCTGATCCGTGAAAGGGATCTGTCCTAACCGATAGACGAACGGGCCTGTTTACTTTTTTTGTAGTCCGTACGGGAATCGAACCCGTGTTTCATCCGTGAAAGGGATACGTCCTAACCCCTAGACGAACGGACCGTTTTGATTTTGGTGGTGCAAAAGTAGGCTTTTGGGGTGAATTAGAAAACGGAGGCCGAAAATTTTTTTAAAATTCTTCAATTTCGCCCCCGCTCGGTATCTTTGAAAACCGGTATTCACTTGGAAAATTACAAAACCTGCCCGTTCATGAAAAAAACGTACACGCTGTTTTTACTCGTACTTTCTACTCACCTCGCCTTCGCTCAAACTGCCGTTCAGACCCCCGATACCTACCTCGGCTATCGCCTCGGCACCCAGTTTACCCCGCACCACCGGGTCGTCGGCTACTTACAGTACCTGGCCAGTCAATTTCCGAAACAGGTGAAGGTCGTTCCCTACGGGTCGAGCTACGAAAACCGCCCCTTGATGGTGGTGGTGGTGGCATCGGAAGAAAACTTTCCGAAATTAGAGGAGATTCGGACGAATAACCTCAAGAGCATCGGCCTGCTCGACGGCCAGCCAACGGCGAAATCGGTGGCAATTACTTGGCTCAACTACAACATTCACGGCAACGAGGCCGTCTCGTCGGAAGCCGTGATGCAGGTGTTGTACGATTTGCTCGACGCCAAAAACCCCACCAGCAAAACCATCCTCTCGAATACGGTCGTGATGCTCGACCCCTGCGCCAACCCCGACGGCTTCGACCGCTACGTGAACTGGTACAACCAGAAGGTGGGCCGGGTGTTTAACCCCAACGCCAACGCCTGGGAACACCGCGAACCCTGGCCGGGTGGGCGGATGAACCACTACCTCTACGACCTCAACCGCGACTGGGCCTGGCAGGTGCAGCGCGAATCTCAAAGCCGCACGGCGGTGTACCAGCAGTGGATGCCCCACCTTCACGCCGATTTTCACGAAATGGGGGCCAATGCGCCTTACTATTTCTCGCCCGCCGCCAAGCCCTACCACGAGGCCATCACGCCCTGGCAACGCGAATTTCAACAGACCATCGGCGAGTACAACCGCAAGTATTTCGATAAAAATGGCTGGCTGTACTTCACCCGCGAAAATTTCGACCTGTTCTATCCCAGCTACGGAGATACGTACCCCACCTACAACGGGGCCATCGGCATGACCTACGAGCAGGGCGGTTCGGGCTTCGCGGGTCTGGGCGTGGCCAAAGACGACGGCGACACCCTCACCCTGCGCGAGCGAATCAGCCACCACGTGGCGGCGAGTGTGGCCTCGATGGAAGCGCTTTCGGCCCGTTCCGACAAGGTGTTGAGCGAGTTCGTGAAGTTTTTTGACCAATCGAAAACGAATCCGGTCGGCACCTACAAATCGTACGTGATCAAAACCAAAGGCGACGAGGGCAAGGTGAAGGCGTTTGCGAAATACCTGGAAAAACAAGGCTTTCAGTTCGGCTACGCTGGGCGAGAAGGTCAGGCGAGCGGCTACGCCTTCCAGACCGACAAAACGGAACCCTTTAAACTGGAGCCGGAAGACCTGGTGCTGAACCTCTACCAGCCGCGCTCGACGATGCTCAAAATCCTGATGGAACCCAAGTCGGTGCTGGAAGACTCCGTTACCTACGACATCACGTCCTGGTCACTGCCTTACGCCTACGGCCTGAAAGCCTACGCCGTGAAGGAACGCATCAATCCCGGCACGAGACCAGTGGTCAACAATTCAACAACTCAAAACCCAACCATTCAAAAGCCCTACGCCTACCTGGTTCGCTGGCAATCACACGGAGATGCACAATTATTGGCTCATTTGCTGCGAAATAAGGTCCGCGCCCGCGCCGCCGAAAAGCCCTTTGAAATCGACGGGCAGTCGTACGGAGCCGGAACGCTCATCCTAACCCGCGCCGAAAATACCCGCCTCGGCGACCGTTTCGACGAGATTATCCGCGAAGAATCCCGCGATCACGGCATCGCGGCCATTCCAGTCTCCACGGGGTTTGTCACGAAAGGGGCCGATTTTGGCTCCAACTCGGTGATGCAACTCAAGGCCCCCCGCGTGGCCGTGCTGGCCGGAGAGGGCACCTCGCCCTACGCGCTGGGCGAGGTTTGGTTTTACTTCGACCGCGAAATTCAGTACCCCGTCACGTTGGTCAGCACCGAGCAGTTTGCCACCGCCCGAATGAGCGATTTCGACGTACTGGTGATGCCCAGCGGCAACTACGCCCGGATGCTCAACGAGCGCAGTCTGGCCGTGCTCAAAGCCTGGGTGCAGGGAGGTGGAAAACTCATCGCAATGGAAGGGGCGCTCGGCTCGCTGGTTGGGAAAGAAGGCTTTGAGTTGAAGCAAAAAGAAGAGGAGAAAGATCCGAAAGCCAAAAAGGATGAAAAGAAGCCGGAAGATTCGCTCAAGGCCTACGGTGATCGCGAGCGCGACGCGGTGACCGAAGAAACCCCCGGCAGCATCTACCGGGTCGCGATGGACGCCACCCACCCGCTGGCCTTCGGCTACGCCAATTTCTACCACAGCCTCGTGCTCCAAACCACCAACTACGCTTACCTCAAAGAGGGCTGGAACGTGGGGGTGTTGAAGAAAAATGACCTCGTTGCCGGGTTTGCGGGCAAAGGTGCTCGGAAGAAACTGGAGAATACGCTAGCCTTCGGGGTGCAGGATATGGGCCGGGGTCAGGTGATTTACCTGGTCAACAATCCCCTGTTCCGGGGCTTTTGGTACAACGGCAAATTGTTGTTCGCCAATGCCGTGTTTATGACGGGTAACTAACGCAGACGAATTCAAAAAGCGGGTTGCCCAACGCATACGTTGGGCAACCCGCTTTTTTTAGTGACCTCCGAAACGGGTGGCTTTCCAATGCCGGTACGCTTCGGGGAAACAATGTCCGCAGGGCCGGTAACCCTGAGCAATTGCTTCGGTTTCGGCTCGGAAAAAAACGCGGTTTTTTTGGTTCAATCGTTTTCCGGAGGCGCAATTCAACCGCCCGTAGGTACGCAGGCGGCGGTTACCACCGAGCGTAAAGCCTTGCTTTTGCAGCCATTCCCAGGTTTCACCCGGCTCGCTCATTGGTGGAAGTTCGGAGTGGAAAATCACTTTGCATCGTGAAAAATCACCCCCAGCGTGTACCGCAGCCCACTCCGCAGCGGGCTGACGCCGTGTTTCATCGTCACGCGGTAGTGCCCCCGCGTACCCCGGACGGGCCGGAACTGCGTGGTGAAAATCACCAAATCCCCGCGCCGGGGTGTCAACACGATGGCCCTAGACTGAACGCGCGGGCGCTGCTCGATCAGCACCAATTCTCCGCCCTCGAAATCCACTCCCGACTCGCTGAGGACGATGAGCGCCTGGAAGGGGAAATACACTTCACCGTATAAATCCTGATGCAGGGCGTTGTAGCCGCCCGTTTCGTAGCGCAGTAGCAGGGGAGTCGGGCGGAGTTGGCCAGCTTCGGCGCAACGGTCCAGCAATTCGGGGTGGGTTTCAGGAAACTGAACCGAGCTGTTGAGCCGCTGCATCCAGGTGTTGGCCAGGGGTGCCAGGTACGGGTACAAGTCGGTACGCAGCCGCTGTACGGGATCGGGTAGCGGATACTGGAAATACTTGTATTCACCCACTCCGTACTGGTGCTGGGCCATCGAAATGGTTTTTCGGAAAAATGAGTCGTCCGCATACGCCGCGATGAGTTGCTGGCAGGTTGGCACGTCGAACACGGAGGGCACGATTACGCACCCTTCCGCGTCGAGTTGCTCGCGGTAACGGGTCCAGTGGGTGGGTGGGAATGACATCAGGCGGGTAGGGGAGAAAAAAGAGGGGTACGGGCCGCTTCCCAGCCCAACATTGCGCGTTTGCGGGTGCCACCCCAGCGGTAACCGCCCGTTTCACCGATTTTACGAATCACCCGGTGGCAGGGAATCAGGTAGCCGAGGTGATTGGCCCCAATGGCCGACCCGACGGCCCGCGAGGCTCCCGGCTGGCCGATTCGCGCCGCCACGTCATCGTAACTGGATACCCGTCCCGCCGGGATGTTCAGCAGCGCTTCCCAGACTTTAATTTGAAAATTGGTACCGCGCAGCAGCAGGTGCAGGGGTTTACGGGTACCGACTTCGGGGGCCGGGAAGAGTTCATCCAGGTACTGACTGGTTGCTGGCAGGTCTTCCTCAAACCGTGCCTGGCTGAATTCGGTCTGGAGTGTGTCGAGGGCAACAATTCGTTCTTCTTCCGAAACAAAGCCCAGTTCGAGCAGACCCCGTTCGGTGAAAGCCAGGAAAGCCCCGCCGAAGGGCGTTTCGCCGTAGCCATAGCGGATGGTCAGGCCGTCGCCCCGACGGCGGTAGTCAGCGGGCGTCATGGCTTCGTAGGTGACGAACAGGTCGTGGAGGCGGCTGGTGCTCGAAAGCCCCGCCGCGTCGGTGACTTCGTACACGTCGTGCTGGTTGGCAATGAGGCCCTTGGCGTATTCTTTCGTCAAAAATTTTAGAAACCGCTGCGGCGACGTGCCCGCCCAGCGGGTAAACAAGCGCTCGAAGTGAAATTCGGAAAGGTTGACGGCCTCGGCAATCTCCCGCAGACTGGGTTGTTGGTTCACATTTTGTTCGATGAACAGAAGTGCTTTTTCGATGCGGGCGTAATCAAGGGCGGCCTGGGATTGGTGCGTCGTCATGGATTGGCTGATTGGTTGAAACAAATTTACAGCGGTAAGCCCGCGCCCGAAATCCGATTCTTGCTGACCTGAATTTAGCGATGAAGCGGAGATGAAATTCAGAGACATTTCTCTCTTGGCTGTCATCCTGGAAAGACCCCGGCATGGAATGCTTGTCGGACTACCGATCCCTTTCAAGAAACTACCCGGTCGTCCAACAAGCATTCCATGCCGGGGTCCTTTCAGGATGACAGCCCCGGTGGAACAGCCGGGAAAGAAAGACAGGTTCTCCTTAACACCATCCGATTTCAAAACCAAACCAATTCTACCGTTCAAAAAAATAATTAGACGTTTATCTAATTATCTATTGTTTTCAGGAAACATAATTAGACATTTGTCTAACTCTTTAACACAGGCACGATGAACGCTCTTTTTAAAGCCCTCAATGACCCTTCCCGAAGGCAAATCCTCGAACTCCTCCGCGACGGCGACCGCTCGGCGGGGGAGATCGCCGAGCAATTTGATATGACCAAACCGAGCATTTCCCACCACCTCGATTTACTGCGGCAGGCCGATCTGGTGGCGAGCGTGAAGCGCGGGCAAAACGTGATTTACTCACTCAACACGACCGTGCTCGACGAAGTGCTGGCCTGGATGTTCAAACTGAAAGCGGCACCCGAAACGCCGATTGTTCCCGAAAAAGCGTCCATTCACCCCTCAACCAAGTAATCCGATGAATCTTGAACCCGAAAACCCCCGCACCCGCCGCTGGATTACCCCGCTGGCCTGCCTGATCGCCCTTGCTCCGCTGGGCTACCTGCTCGCCGTCTGGAATCACCTGCCCGACCGCATTCCGATGCAGTACAGCCTGGACTTAAAAACCGTAAACCGCTACGGTGACCGTAACGAACTATTCCTGCTCGTCATCATTCTCGGAGTAGTCGGGGCGGGACTGATGCTGTTGTTTCAGTTCCTGCCCCGAATCGACCCGAAAAAGAACCTGTTTCAATCGGCGAAGGCTTTGCAAATGATTGGCTTGGGAACCTGCCTCCTGCTGGCTGTGGTGGGGGTTAGCGTGATCCGAATGGCCGAAACGGGCAACCCGCGCCAGATGATGGAACTGATTCCCTTCGCGGTGCTGGGCCTTACGGCACTGCTGGGTAATTACCTGACGAGCATCAAACCCAATTACTTCGCGGGTTTCCGCACTCCTTGGGCGCTCGAAAACGAAGTCGTCTGGCGCAAAACCCACCGCCGGGGTGGGAAACTGATGTTCTGGGGCAGTTTGGTTGCCCTGCTGCCCGTGGCGCTCGTTCCCGGTGAAGTCGCGAAAATGCTGGTCGCCGTGTGCTTCCTGATGGGCCTGACGCTCTACACGTTTTACTATTCCTACCGGGTGTACCGGGAGGAGCAAATCAAACCGACTCAAACTGCCTGATGCTCCGATGAAAATCCTAACTAGCTTGGTCAGCTTGCTGCTGGCCCTGCCCATGCTCGCCCAGAAACCAAATCCCAGCGACACGACTTCGTTTCGCGCCGAAGAAGTGTGTTACTGGAACCACACTGATTCGGTGAAGTTGACCGGTACGCTCACAATTCCGAACGACCCGACACGGAAGCGGTTTCCGGCGCTGGTGATCATTTCAGGCTCCGGACCCGAAGACCGCGACGGAATCTCTCCCGCTATCAAAACCGGACCGAGGGTCTACAAAGCCTTAGCCGAGTACTTGAGCGCCCGTGGTTTCGCTGTGTTGCGCTTCGATGACCGTGGCGTGGGAGGCTCATCTGCTGGAAAAAATGCGGAGAAGGTTACGACAAAAAATACTGCTTTGGATGGTCTGGCTGGGGTAATATTTTTGAGAGCTCACCCAGCCATTGACTCCCGACGGGTGGGCGTGGCGGGACATTCGGAAGGAGGCGACGCTGCTGCGATGGTCGCTGCTGATGACCGAGAAGTGGCTTTTGTCCTGTCACTGGCCGGGGCCGGAGTGGATGGCGGTAAGGTGCTAATTCAACAGAATTATGACCTGATGCGAAGCTTTAAATTTGACTCCACCCTGACCGATACCTATGTTCAAACGCTTTATACACCCTGGATTGAACAGATAAGGGAGGGTAGCGACACCGCTGTGATGCGAAAAACAATTCGGGCAAGCATTCAACAGTTGGAGACGAAACTCACAGTCCAGGAGCTCAAGCAATTGCGGCTTGATTCCATCAATCGAAAATCGGTCATATCCCAGTTGGTGACCATTGCAAACCTGGAATGGATTCGCTACTTCATCACCCATGACCCGGCCACCGATTGGCAGCGCGTAAAATGCCCCGTCCTGGCCTTGAACGGCTCGCGCGACGTTCAGGTGAATCCCCAACAAAATCTGACTGCCATTGAAGTTGCCGTGAAAAAAGGGGGAAATCTGAACGTGAAAACGGAGCAGTTGTCCGGCCTGAACCACATGTTCCAACGGGCAAAGGATGGGACGGTGGCAGAATATTTTACGTTGAAAGAAGATTTTGCCCCGGAAGCGCTCCAACTCATCGCCAACTGGTTGAAGGAATCAATACGGTGAGCGCATCCCTTCAAACAAAAATGCCCGGCCGCAAAGCCGGGCATTTTTGTTTGAAGGGATGCGGAATGAATTCTACATGCACTTACTCCCCCCGGTATTTCACCGCCAAGCCTTCCAACTGATACCCCGTGGAGGTCGCACTGGTGAAAACCCGGTACTTCACGTTGACCAGCGCATCGGCACCGAGTTTTTGGGCATCAATGACGAGTTTGGCCATGAGCAGATCTTTTTGCTGCACGTCGTTGCCCCGGTACATGAGCCGTTCCTTGTCGCGGCGGGAGCGCTCGCTGAGGGGGGATTCATCGGAAAGCGTCAGCAACTGAAGTTCGTCGTAGGTTCGGTCGGTGGTTTCTTTCTCAAAAAAAACGTCGATGGGGTATTGCGGACGGGTGCTGATGGGCAGGGCCGGTTGGAAACAGCCAGTCAGGATTCCCCCCCAAAAGGCGAAGGCGACAAGGACCCTCAGCGATAACTTCTTACGGCTCACTTTTCTCATTTTACAACGATAGGATGGTCTCCGAATCAAACACCCGCACCCGCTCCCAAAGGTGGGCGCAGTCGGCGATGAATTTCAGGTGAATGTCTACCTCCTGGTAAAAATCGTGGGTGGCTTCGTCGGCGAAGGCCGTCAGCAGGCAGTAATCATAGCTTTTGTCGATAACGGGCCGGTCGGTATTGGCCGGTTTGCCGACGTTGAAAATCAACAGGCCGTCGATGGTGCCGAGCGTGGAAACGCCGGTTTCAAATTGGGAGACCTCTGCGGGGGAAAGACCCGGTTTCAGGTTGAAAAGAACGACGTGAACGAACATGGATTGGATGGGAAATGGATAAATGAAAAATTAGCGTTTTTTTACAACGAACCAGCCTATCACACCGCCCAGGAAAATAAATAAGGGCGATAACAGCATGACAAAGACTCGGCCCCAAGGATCGTTGTTGGGACTGAGTTGAGAGAAGATAGAGTTGAACTGAAAGAATCGGCTTGAAAGGACGGTACCCGTTACCACGAGCACGGAGAGCGCCAGCACCCAAGCCCAACTTTGGGGACGTTGAACCAAGACCGGGACACTACCGGCGATTGTGAGCAACACTAAACTGAGATAGGGCGAGGGATTCAGGTGGATCAGCAGCACGCAGAACAACGCAGTTCCAAATGTGGCGACGAGGTTTCGAGAAATCGAAGACATCAGACCTGAACGCCTACGAGTAACTCGTCTTTCTCCACCACGGCCCCAATTTTCACCCCCAACTCCTCCGACGCTTTCATGAGTGGCAGCCGCACGTCGGAGCCACAAATGCCCGCGATTTCGAGGATTTTCTTCACGCCCACCGGATTTCCTTCTTCGTACAGGTACGGGTCGATGCCCAGAAAATGGCTTAATTCGCGGCGGGCGGTGGCATAATCGCCGTTTAGCGCCGATTGAATCATCCGGGAAAAACGCCCCGGTACCGCGTTGGCAATCACCGACATCACACCCACGCCGCCAATGGCGATGAGCGGCACGGCCTGCACGTCGTCGCCGCTGATGAGCAGGAAATCCTCCGGCATATCGCGGTAAATTTCCATGCACTGCTCGATGATGCAACTGGCTTCCTTGATGCCAATGATGTTGGGGTGCTGTGCGAGGGCCACGGTGGTCTCCGAACTCAGGTTAATGCCCGTCCGACCCGGAATGTTGTACAGAATCACGGGCACCGGGCTGGCATCGGCCAGGGCCGTGAAGTGGGCCGTCACGCCGCGTTTGCCGGGTTTGTTGTAGTAGGGGCAAACGGACAGGATGGCACCGACGCCTTCAAAATCAGTTTCTTCCAAATACTGAATGACTTCCGGCGTGTTGTTGCCGCCGACACCGTACACGAGGGGAAGCCGGCCGGGATTGTGGTCTTTCACGAATTGAAGCAGTGCTTTTTTCTCGGCTTTCGTCGTCGTGGCCGATTCGCCCGTCGTGCCCTGCACGACGAGGTAGTTCACGCCGCCCTCGGTCACGTGTTGAAGGAGGCGTTCAAGGCCGGGGTAATCAATCGCGCCGTCGGGGTGCATCGGGGTGACGAGGGCCACGCCGGTGCCGTGAAATTGGGTTAGGTTCATATCGGTGCGGTAGCTTCCGGGTTTGGTTCGGGGCTACCAGAAATAAGGCTCAAAAATTCGTCTTCCGTCAGGAGCTTAACGCCCAGCTTTTTCGCTTTTTCCAGCTTCGACGGCCCCATGCCCTCCCCCGCCAGCAGGTAATTCAACTTCCCCGAAACCCCACTCAGCACTTTGCCGCCGTTGGCTTCGATTTTGAGTTTGAGGTCGTCGCGCTCAAAGTTCTGGAAAACCCCGGAGATAACGAACGTTTTGCCCGCCAACTTGTCGCTCTCGATGTCCACCTTCGGTGAATTTTCGGATAGTTGCAGTCCGGCGGTTTTCAGACGCTCCACGAAGCGGCGGTGGTCTTCGTCGGCAAAATAGTCGAGCACGCTCTGGGCAATCCGACCGCCGATTTCGGGCGTGTTGGTGAGCTGTTCAAACGTGGCGCTTTCAATCGCCTCGATGGTTCCGAAATAAGCCGCCAATTTTTCGGCCACCGTCGCGCCCACGTAACGAATGCCGATGGCAAAAAGGACTTGCCGGAAGGGAATCTGCTTCGAGGCTTCGATGGCTTTCAGGATGTTTTCGACCGTTTTTTCCTGGAAGGAAATCTTTTTGGTCTTGCCGGTTTCGGGATTGGTGATGATTTTTTCGAGACCAAAAAGTGCCTCGTGGGTCAAATCGTAAAAATCCGCCGCCGAGCGTACCAGCCCTTTGTCGTAGAGCAACTCGATTTTTCCTTCGCCCAGGCTGTCGAGGTTCATGGCCTTGCGTTGGATGAAGTGTTCGAGTTTGGCCTTCAACTGCGGCGGGCAGCCTTTTTCGTTCGGGCAGTAAAAATGGGCTTCGCCTTCCTGCCGGACGAGCGGCGTCCCACACGCTGGGCAAGCCGTCGGGTACACGATGGGCAGGCTGTCGGCAGGTCGTTTTTCGGGAATAAATCCGGTGACTTTCGGAATGATTTCCCCGCCTTTCTCCACGAAAACGGTGTCGCCCAGCCGCAGTCCAATTCGCTCGATTTCGTTGGAATTGTGCAGCGTGGCGCGTTTCACGGTCGTTCCGGCCAGCAAAACGGGCTTCAGCAGCGCCACCGGCGTAACGGCCCCCGTCCGGCCCACGTTGTACTCGACGCCCTGCAACAGGGTCGTCACCGACTCGGCTTTGAATTTAAAGGCAATCGCCCAGCGGGGCACTTTGGCCGTGAAACCCAACTCCCGCTGCTGGTCGAAGCGGTTGATTTTGATGACGATGCCGTCGGTGTTGAGGGGCAACTCGAAGCGGCGGATTTCCCATTCGGCGATGTACGCCAGCACCTCGGGCATGGTCGCGCATTTGCGCCAGGTGGGGGAAACACTGAAACCCCAGCGCCGGAGCGCCAGTAAACTTTCTTCGTGGGTTTGGAAAACCTCCCCGTCCGTCAGGAACGAATACACGTAGCAATCCAGCCCGCGCCGGGCCACTTCCGCCGAATCCTGGAGTTTGAACGTCCCGGCGGCGGCATTGCGCGGGTTCATCAGCAGGCTGTCGCCGATGTCTTCGCGCTCCTTGTTCAGTTTTTCAAACGAAGAGAGCGGCATGAAGCCCTCGCCGCGCACCTCGAACAGCGCCGGGGCGTCGCTGGCCGAGGCGGGCAAGCGCAGCGGCAAACTGCGGAGCGTGCGAACGTTGGGCGTGATGTCGTCGCCCCGCGTGCCGTCGCCCCGCGTGACACCGCGCAGGAGCAGGCCATCCTGATAGGTCAGGCTGAGCGAGATGCCATCGAATTTTTGTTCGCAAATGTATTCGTACGCCGCCCCTTCGAGGCCCTTGCGTACCCGCTCGTCGAAATCAAGCAGTTCCTGTTCGCTGTACGTATTGCCGAGCGAAAGCATCGGGTACCGGTGCGAAACGGTCGGGAAGTTTTTCGTGATCGTGCCCCCGACGCGCTGCGTGGGGGAATCGTCGCGCCGGAATTCGGGGTACTCGCGCTCCAGGGCGTTGAGTTCGGCGAGCAGGGCATCGAACTCAAAATCCGAAATTTCCGACACCGCGTCCTGGTAGTAGCGGTGGTTGTAATGGTTGAGGCGTTCGGTGAGGTGGGCGATGCGATCCTTCACTTCAATTAGGAATTACGAATTAGGAATTAGGAATTTTGTGGTCATCATGCAATCCGACAGTTGTTGGGACGCAGTCGGGTTGAATCATGAACTATACGCGTGTTGAAACCACCGGGTAAAGGTCAATTCCTAATTCCTAATTCCCAATTCCAAATTGAAATTATGCCCCTCATCGCTCCCTCCCTCCTCGCCGCCGATTTTGCCAACCTCCAACGCGACGTGGAGGTGGTCAACCGTTCCCCCGCCGACTGGCTGCACTTCGACGTGATGGACGGGCGCTTCGTGCCCAACATTTCCTTCGGCCTTCCCCTGGCCGAGGCCGTGAGCCGCCACCTGACCAAACCACTCGACGTGCATTTGATGATTGTGGAGCCGGAAAAATACCTGGAGGCGTTCGCCAACGCCGGGGCGTCGCACCTGCACGTTCACCTCGAAGCCTGCCCCAACTTGCACCGCACGCTCCAGCAAATCCGGGAATTGGGCTGCAAGGCGGGCGTGGCCTTAAACCCGCACACGCCCGTTTCGCTGCTCGAAGACGTGCTCTCGGAGCTGGACATCGTGCTGCTGATGTCGGTGAATCCGGGTTTTGGCGGGCAAAAATTCATCGAACACACGCTGGAAAAAGTGCGGAAACTCCGGGCGATGAGCAACTCGGTCCTCATCGAAATCGACGGGGGCGTGAACCTGGAAAACGCCCCCCGCCTGCTGGAAGCCGGAGCCAACGTGCTGGTGGCGGGGAATTTCGTGTTTTCGGCGAAGGACCCGGCGGCGGTGATTGGGGCGTTGAAGGGGTTGTGAGGTGGTAACTTCCCGAAAGTTTAAATCCGGCGTGGAACGCTTTCGGGAAGTTGGGCATCTACCGAATCGTGTACCGCAAACCCAAAAACCCGCGAATCCCCTGATTCGGCGCAAACACGTAGCTTGGGTCGAAGGTGAGGGCGTAGGGGTTGTCGGGGGTAGCGACGGCCTGGCCGTCGGCCCCGAATTTCACGCGCTTGTCGAAGGGGTCGAACGAGCGGGCAATGCTGTTGGCCGGGGGCGTGAAATTGAGCAGGTTTTTAATCCCGCCGTAGAGTTCAAACCCACTGTCGAATTTCTTGGTCAGTTGAATGTTCTGAATGCTCCAGGTGGGCGACGACACCGCGCGCGGGTCGGTTTCGCTGATGCGGGGCAGGAGCATCGGGCCGTACACGTTGCCGGTGTAGTCGGCCACGAAGCCCCGGCCAAAGTCGTAGGAGATACTCCAAGTGCCCGTGACCCGCTCGGTGAGCAACTGCCGCGCCCGCTCCGATTCACCCCGGCTGTTTTTTTCCACCTTGTACACGTCCATCAGGGTGATGCCCGCCAGGATTTTCAAGGGAAAGGTAAACGTGGCGTCCACGTTGAGGGTCACGCCCTTTGATACCGAATAGCCGTCGAGGTTGTCGAAAATGATTTTGTTGGGGTCACTGAGGTAATCCGGGATGATCCGGTTGCTAAAATACGTGTAAAAGGCCGAGGCATCGAGGTTGAGAAACCCTTTGTCGAAGGCCACCGTCTTTACGTAATTGAGGTTCACGTTCCAGCTTCGCTCCGGTCGGAGTGCTTCTTTCACCACCACCTCGCGGGCACCCGTCAGGGCGGCGTGGTCTTCGGTAAACAGGTTGACCACCCGGTAGCCCGTCCCGACGTTGAAGCGCAGCGTATTGGCTTTGTTGGGTGCCCACTTGTACGAGAGCCGGGGGGTGAAAATGTTGCCGTGCCGGGAGTTGTAATCGTAGCGCAGGCCGATGAGCAGTTTATGCTGGTCGTTGAACGTGATTTCCGGTTGAACGAAAAGACCGGGTAGGAAAATCCGGTCGGGTTGGTTGACGGGCCGTAGTGTATCCGCCGAACGGGTCGCCGGGGTGTTGTCATCGTAGTAGGTGTAGCGAACGGGTGTCCCCACGAGCAGGCTCACTTTTTCACTGATTTGCTTGTCCCAGAGCAATTGCCCGAAAAAGATAGTTTGAATCGCCTGGTACGAAGTCGTCCCGTAAAACGAATCCTGTGAATGGCGGTTAAACGACCCGTTGAAGGTGATTTTCTCCGCAACCGGCAACTGGTACGTGCCAATCAACTCGACGCGGGAGGTGTAAATGCTCTCGCCGTACAAACTATCACCGCCCCGGAAGCGCGGTGTCCAGCGCACGTCGCCACCCCAGCGGTCTTCGTAGTAGTACCGGGCGGCGAGGCTGGCCTGCCGGTTTTCGCGGCGGTTGAATTGCAGTTTGTTGAAAATAGAAATCCGGTGCTGGAGGGTGATGTCGGTAAACCCATCCTTATTTTTATCGAAGGGTTTCTGAAAATTAAAGTAGTTGACCCCCAGCAGAGAAGTTACTTTTTCACCCAAATTGACTTTCACCCCCAGGTCGACATTGTATTCCTGCCAGGTAGTGCTGAACACGTCGGCGGTGAAAATGGGCGCTTTCGAGGGGGTTTTGGTGATGATGTTGATCAACCCCGCCACCGCCTCCGAGCCGTAGAGCGTGGAAGCCGGACCTTTCACGATTTCAATCCGTTCGACGAGGCTGTTGGGAATCCCCGACAGCCCGTACACCGTGGAAAGTGAACTCACAATCGGCATCCCGTCGATGAGCACCGCCGTGTACGGCCCTTCCAGGCCGTTGATGTGGATGTCGCCCGTGTTGCACACGTTGCAATTCAACTGCGGGCGCACGCCGTTCACGTTCGTGAGCGACTCGAACAAACTCGGTGTGGGGTTTTTCTGAAAAAATTTAGGGGTGTAAATCTCCACCGGCACGGCGCTTTCGAGTTTGGTGATCTCGCGCATGGTGCCCGTCACCACGACCGCTTCCAGGGTATTGGCCGATTCGCGGAGCGTCACCGGCACGGTGAGCGTCTGACCGGGTGCCAGAGTGACGGTTTTCTGAAAGGCATCGTAGCCGACCATCGACACGACAAACTGATACCGGCCCGCCGGGATGTTGCTGAGTTTAAAAGTCCCGCTGGTATCGGTCGTCGTTCCAAACGTGGTTTTTTTGAGGCTGACGGACGCAAATTCGAGCGGCTTGTTGTTCGACAAAATTTGCCCTTCCACCTGGGCGGTTTGTGCCCGCGCCAGTCCGCCCCAAAAGGCGAGTACGGACAGAAAGTAGATAAAACGATTCATTTCGTTGGGGAAAAAGAAAGAAATAGGAGGGATAAACCCGGTAGCCCCAGCCCGCCTAAAGCGGAGGTAGACTACGGGCGTACAGCGCCACTGCGCCTCGCTGAGGCAACCGCGACGTGCTGTTCCGACCAGCTTTTAAGCCAGGCGGCCGGTAACGAAGGAAAGAGGAGGTCCCCGCTGGGAGAAACAAAAAAACGGTCGGGTGACCGTCGGGGGTTGAACGTAGAAATACGTGACAAACGAAACCGGCTCCAGAACCTGGAAATCGAATACCGCCGGAATGTCCAGGGTGAACGAGCCGTTGGAGACGGCATCCAGCAGCGCCAATTCGCCCGAGGTGTGCGGGTTGGGCTGAACTGGCCCCTTGCCATCGGGCCAGAACGGGTGCGCGTGGGTGATGATGCGCCCGTTGGAAAGCCGGTGCGCGTGCCGAAACACAACCGCGTTGACTTGCATCAACGCAAACCAGACCAGCAAAAGCCGGGCAATGGTTCGTCGGGTTGGGTTTGAAAAGAGCATTCGGCTCGGATGATTGGGAAGACTTTCGCGCAAACTTACGCAAAAATGGGCCAGTTGGGGTTTCCAACGGCATTATCGAAGGAGTATTCTAATTCTGTCGGACTACCTCGTCCATTGGTTGTAGCGCCGCCACGTAGTTTCTGATTTCAGCCAGGCTTTGTTCAATAACCGGCGAGGCTCGCTCCGGTCGCCCGATCGATTGGTAGAATTCGATAATGGCGTTGAAGAGCAATTCAAATTCCCGAATGGTTTTCCCCCGGATTGGAACCGGAAAGACCGGGTTTTTCAGAATCGTCAGAAATTTCCGGTTCATCGTTTCCAGGCAAGCTTCCGCTGAGGCCGAATCGTTGAGCCGGAGGTACGTGTCGATGAGGCACAGACCGGCGTAGTTAAACAAATTCAGCATCTGCGTTTCGCCGTCGAACTGAAAAATCGTTTCGTCAATCAGGCGCTCCGAAACGGCCTGCGCCCGTTTGAAGGTGCGGATGGCCGCGCTGCCGTCGCCTTTCTCGAAGGCTTCGTCGCCCCGGCGAATGAGGGCTGCCCAGGTTTTGTAGGGTGATTTCATCGTGTTTTTTGAGTTATAAAAATAAATTAACACGGCAAATCTAATTTAAAATTTAGACTTATCTAAAAACACTTCTAAAAAAAGCCGCATCGCGTTTTTAGGGCGATGCGGCTTTTAAGAAACCAACGGTTTTAAGTAGCCATCGGAAAATTATCAGGCACTTCCACAGGGGTTGTCATCCCGACGCAGGAGGGATCTCATTGGCCTGCCAAGTCTGCTTGTCAATAGCCAGCGGCTCGGTGTTCCAACGAGATCCCTCCTGCGTCGGGATGACAACTCCTGTGGAAGTGCCGGTTTATAATTGACCAGCTTCTTTGTTTAAAACTTCCCACTCCCCGCCGCCAGCCCACCTTTCTGGCTGTTGACCTCGATGCTCCAGGCCGAAGGATTTCCCTTCACCACCCAGCGCACTTTCACGTAACCCATGCCGGGAACGTTGAGCACTTCCACGGCCTGCGGATTCAATTTTTGCTCTTTGTAACTTTCAAAAGCCGGGGTACCGCCAAACCCAAACCCGGCTCCGTCGGGATTGGTCATGACCAGGCCGGCCACCACGCTGGCATCCTTTAGTGTCACCACGTCGGGTGGGGTAATCTTGTTTTTCACGTCGAAGGCGGAGTGGGTCGGAATCACGCGGCCGTTGCTCACTGTGGCCGTGATTTCGCTGAATCCACCGCCCAGGTCGCGTTTCAATACGTTAGTCACTGCCAGTTTGGGCATGTGGTAGGCGTGGTAAATCGTAAAACTGGCGTTGCGGTGGCCGTCGGTTTCGAGCATGAAACCGGGGTGGTTGCGGGTGTAATTTTTCTTGAAACCGCCGATTTCGATGTCACCGTACTGCGGGTGTTTGAAGGGTTTCCAGTCCACGAAGGCATCACCGTGGAGGAGGAGGCGGTCGAAATCGTAGGGTTCAGGATTGGCCGCGCCCCGCCCTTCGGGGCTTTTTTGGTTGAAATACAGGTACGAGGCCCACAACTCGTTGGAGTACGTAAAAATGCCCCGGCTCAACGCCAGCCAGTCGATTTCGCCCCCGTACACGGTGTACAGGATTTTGTGAATCGGCCCGTACACGTAGCCCGGAACCATTTTCTCGCCCGCTTTGCCGATGTGGTCGTACACGCGCACGTCGGCGGGTTCGTAAAAGGGGTCGTCTTCCGCCGCGCCCGGCCCGCGCAAAAACATCCCGGCGGTGTTGTGGTAGCTCTGCGCCCCGGCAATGTTGGGGTGGCTCATCACAAAATCGCGCACGGCCCGGCTTTCGGCCAGACTGAAGGGGTATTTGTAAGCCCCATTCTGGATGTAGTCGGGTTGCCAGCCCCAACCCCAGTCGCGGTTGGGGTCGTAGGAACCGGGGCGGTCTTCGTTCACCAGGCCGTCGCCGTCGTTGTCGAGGCCTTCCAGACCGAGCATTTCGTACTCACCGGGTTCGTCGGCTTTGGCGGGAATCAGCATTCGCGGGTCGTCGGGGTTGACCTTCATCCGACCGTTGGGCGATTTGCGACGCATGAACGTGATTTCGCCGTCGCCGTTGAGGTCATCGAAATTGTCTTCGTCCACCAGCCCGTCGCCGTCGTCGTCGAGGGGCAGCAGGCCCGAACGCGGCGAGTTGGTGGTGTTGAGGTGGTAGATAAAATCCTCCCGGGCGTCGGGGTTGATGGTGGGGGCAAAGTAAAACGCCTTGTCGCGGAGCAATTCCTGAATGAAGGCATTGCCCGCGTGGTTTTCGGTCAAATACCAGGCCGCGTACAGCGTCATTTCGCTGCCCTGCAACTCGTTGGAGTGGATGTTGGCGTCGGTCCAAAACGCCGGTTTCTGCCGGTCAGTTTTGCCCGATTTAAAGTCGGTGACGGTGAGCACGTACATCTCGCGGCCCTGGGTGGATTTACCCATGCTTTCC
The DNA here is from genome assembly GCA_964244295.1 of uncultured Cytophagales bacterium. Classification (GTDB taxonomy): domain Bacteria; phylum Bacteroidota; class Bacteroidia; order Cytophagales; family Spirosomataceae; genus JAJAZB01. Next base: position 320,391 of record CAXTIG010000002.1, on the reverse strand, counting down.
ACTTTCGCCAGGGTCGGGTAGGCTTTGGCGATGCGCTGCATAATGTCGTTGAGGCCCTTGTAATCGTAGTAGCGATTCCAGGCCACCTGCACTTTAGGATTCGGAGGGGTGCCGATGGCCCGGATGCCGATGGGATCTTTGGGGGCGCTACCCGGCTGTTGGGCGAACCCGCGTAATGCCAGCAAAACCGGAAGGAAAAGAAGAAAATAGGTTTTCATGAAGGTCGGTTACTTGAGTTGAACGGAAGTTTTTGCCATCCCCACCGAAGGCGAACTCGCCTCGATGCCCACGCTTCCCGCGCCCGCCACGAGCCAGGAAAACGACACGGTGCCGTTGCCGGGAATTGTCTCGGTGTGTAACTGCACCGCCCGACCCGACAAAATCCGCTGGCCTTTGGCGGGACTTAGGGTGATTTTGATCTTTGGCAAATACTGCACTCGCTCAGCCAGTTCAGCCTGGGTAGGCAGCAAACCCTGGTTGTGTAAATCGACAGTGATGCGGTTCAAGCCCGGCGAAACGGCTTCGGTTTTCACGTTCACCAGCTCGATTTGTGGCATGGCCTTCGCCACGGTGGCTAAAAACGCGGCGTGTTTGGTGCTTGCCTCGGCGAGTTGGGTCACGGGCGGGTTTAATTTGGCAAAGGGAACTAGGCCACCCACTTCCGCTTTTTGACCCGGAAAATCCGGGTGATTGATGGGCTTCCACTCGACGAAGGCCGTCAAGTTGTTCGTCGCCGCCCATTTCAACAGCGCCACCTCGTCGGCTCCTTCGACGGGTTTGGCATCGGCCCCGCCTCCCGGACGACCCGGCCCAGCGACCGGTTTGGGGGCGTTGGCGGTTTTGGCCGTGTCTTTCGGGGTTTCCGCTTTGGGGATCCACCAGCCGGGCGTGCTGAAACTCAGTTTCCCAAAATGAAAATAAGCCCACTGCGGAAAATCACCGCGCTGGAAGGGTAGGGAAGGGGCATCCTTCAAACCTGCCCCCGCGTAGAGTTTGCTCACTTGGTCGTTCACGGCGGCATCCGGTTCGAGCCAGCCTTTCAGGATTCGCGCGCTGGCTTTTTGCTTGTCAAATTTTACCGGCTCGGTCAGGTTGTTGGCCGGGCCGAACGTCACGATGGCGTACACGTTGGGAGCGGTGTAAAGCCAGTCGATGAGGGCTTGGTTTTCGGGTTCCGAAACGGGGTACTCGCCCGTGCCGGGTTTGAAGGGTTCGTGGTCGAAGCTGAAATTACGGTTGAGGGTAATCCCGCCGGGGCCATCTTCGTTAAACTGCCCGTCTTTGTCGTTGTCGATGCCTTCGGTAATCAGCCGGTAGCGGCCTTGTTCGCCCTTCGTGGGGTCGGCTTTCACCATCACACGGGCGTCGGCCTTCGAGGGCATAAACTGGCCGGTGGGGTCTTCCACCCGGATGGTGCTGATGAGGCCGTCGCCGTTGAGATCTTCGGGGCCATCCTCGTCGAGGCGACCATCGCGGTCGTCATCCGTCGGGCGGCTGTTTCCGCTGCGTTCCCATTTTAGCGGAGTTGCGGCCTGCGCCTGGGCGTCGGGATTGAGCGCGGGAAGAATGTACAGCGTCCGGGTGTCGAGCAGGCGGGTGAGGCTGTCGGTAGTCAGCCACTTCTCGGCCACTTGCAGAGCCAGTTCCGTCCCGGCCAGGTGGCTGCCTTCTACCCCCGCCACAACGAGCAGCGCGGGTTTCTGGGTGGCGTTTCCGCGCGAAAGTGTGAGGAGCCAGATGTCGTTTCCACCGGGCGACTTCGCCAGGGATTGCAACGCGGTACTGGTTTTGTGTTGGGCATTGAGGCTGCGCAGGCGTTCGGTCAGGCGGGCAGGCGGGGAATATCCCTGCCCACGGGCACCGACCCCGGCCAGGCCCAGTACGAGCAGGACGACGGCGAGTACGGATTTTTTCATAAAAAAAGAAGGAGGATTTTGGGAAACGCACCGGAGAAAGGCGCAAAGCTTCAAAACTACGTGAAGGGGCTTGTCCGAACAACTCCGGGCCGATGTGAGTAGGTAGAACCGCGACAAAATCCCGGTTTTTGGTACTATTTTTGTCCACGTACCCCCATCACGTTTTTCTGATTCATGCCCGTTTGGCTCGTCGTATTCTTTCTTTTTTGTGGGTTGACCGCCCTCGTACCGGCTTCGCAACGCAATCGGGGAATGGAAACGCCCCGAACTTCCTCTGCCAGTTCATCACCCGGATTGCGCTGGGCCAGCAAGGTATTGGGGGTTTCGAGCGAGGCCATCCGGCCCGACCAAAGCCCCGAATACCGGGCGGTACAGGCTTTGGGCGCGCCCAATCACCTGCCCGCGCAAGGCCCCACCTCCTGCGCCTGGCAGCCCTCGACGGCCGATTCGGGGGAAGAGTGGATTCAGGTCGCCTTCGATACGCTCATGCCCATCCGGCAGGTGCTGGTGGCCGAAAGCGCCGGAGCGGGGAGCGTGTACCGGGTGTACCTCTACGACCCGCAAGGCGGGGAACACCTCGTTTTCGACAGTCTTTACGCGGTGAAAGGCGATAGCCACCTGTTTCAACTGACCCTTAAATCCAGTACCACGTTCGCGGTGGCTTCCGTGAAAATTGTCTTGAACACCCTGCGCCGACCGGGGTATAGCCAGGTGGATGCCATTGGAATTGGGGCTACGGCAACACCGGTTGAACTCCGCATCAACGTCTCTCCCAATGCCCCGGAACCCGGTAAAGTGCTGAAAGAAAACCTGGGAAAGGGGGTGAACTCCACGTCGAAAGAACTCAACCCGATCATCACCCCCGACGGCAAAACGCTTTATTTCACCCGCTGGGGCCATCCTGACAACCAGGGAAACGAAGCCACCGAACTCATCAATGGGCGAAACGTGCGCCAGAAAAAACAGGACATTTGGATTTCCGAATTCCAGAACGGAACCTGGCAACCCGCCCGAAATCTGGGAGCACCCCTCAACAACGACGATCACAACGCGGTTTGCTCGGTTTCCGCCGATGGCCAACTTTTACTCCTAAACCAGTACCACCCCGACGGACGCATGACCGAGGGTCTTTCGCAGTCGCGACGGACGAAAACCGGCTGGTCGTTTCCCAATTCAGTGAGCATTAAAAACTACACGCTCCGGGGGGCGTATTCCGAGTTCGCTCTCTCGCCCGACCGTCGGTTTCTGGTGATGGCCGTCCAGTTGAAAGGCACCTTTGGGCGGAAAGACCTGTACGTTTCACAACGCCTGAACGATGAAAGCTGGTCGGAACCAATAAATCTGGGGGCGACGGTAAACACTGCCGAAGACGAAACCTCGCCGTTTTTGGCCGCCGACGGCAAAACGCTCTACTTTTCGACGGAAGGCTGGCCGGGATTGGGAAGCAACGACATTTTCGTAATCCGTCGCCTCGACGACTCCTGGACCCATTGGAGCAGCCCCGAAAACCTGGGGCCGGGCATCAACACGCCGCAGTGGGACGGCTATTTCAGTATTCCCGCTTCGGGAGAATGGGCGTACTTATGTTCGGAAAACGGCTCGTTGGGGAAAGAAGACATTTTTCGGCTGCGGATGCACGAATCCATCAAACCCGAACCCGTCGCCATCGTTTCGGGTAGTGTGCTCGATTTCAGTACCAAAAAACCGCTGAAAGCCGAAGTTGTGACGAGCGTGCTTTCCGGCGTGCTGGACCCCTCGGATTCACTGAGAACCGAGTACAACCCCGAAACGGGCGAGTACAAACTCGTGCTGCCCCTCCAGAAAAGCTACGGCTTGGCCCCGGTAAAAAAAGGCTACGCATCCCTGAGCGAAACCATTGACCTCAGCACCGAGAAGCGGTACCGGGAAATTCGGAAAAACCTTTACCTGATTCCACTCACGGCGGGGCAAAAAATAACGCTCAACAACGTGTCTTTCGAGCAAAGCAAATTCAACCTGCTCGCTGCCTCGTTCGCCGAACTCGACCGGCTGGCGCTGACCATGCAGGAGAATCCCGCCCTTGAAATTCTGCTCGAAGGCCACACCGACAACCAGGGTGATTTCAACCTGAATCTCAAACTTTCCGTCGACCGCGTGAATGCCGTCAAAAAATACCTGACGGAGAAAAACATCGCCACCAGCCGCATCCAAACCAAAGGCTGGGGCGCCACGAAGCCCATCGCCAGCAACCTGACCGAAGAAATGCGGCGAAAAAACCGGCGGGTTGAATTTACGGTGCTCAAAAACTGACTCTTCCCATTTTTTGCGGTAGCCGCCCGGCGATTGCACTTAGATTTTCACCGCAACTGCGCTGTCCTGCGGGAAAAATCCCCCCAAATACCCGATAAAAAGGGTGTTTTCCCCGTTTTTTCTCCGCTTTTCCACCCGTAGTTTTGGGTCATTCACCGGAGCATCCGCCCAGCTTGCGGGGAGTTTCTCTCATGAAAAATTTACTCATCGGATGTGCAATTGGGCTGGGAGTAGTCTCTTGCACCGCCCCGCGAATGCGGGCCAACGCCAGCGGAGGCCAGGAAATCAAAACTCCTGGAAACCGCCTCACGTACTGCATTATCAACTGCGCCTACGAAGGTTGGGATAGCACGGCGGTCAGCCCCGGAATTCACGCGGCCATCGACCGACACCTGACGATGCTGGGCTACGATGCCTTTCGGGCGGAGTCGCCTTACCAACCGGTCGCCGATGTGTTCGTGTACTGTAGCGTCCATCAACAAGACCAACCCATCCTGGAGTTTCATCCCATCACGTCGGGACAAGAGGTCAAGTACCGGAAATCCAAAAAAATACTTTCGGGTGGTAGCCTGGTCATTCAACTCTTCGACACCCATTCCGAACGACTTTTCTGGCTGGGTTACGCCAGCAACCTCAAGGTGGAAGAGCGATTCTCTGAACCGGAACTGCTTTCGATGGCTGCCGCGAGGATCATCGATGGATTTCGAATCAGCCCGACACCGCGTTACCTCAACGCGGAAGTCGCTCCTTCGTTCGTCTGGAAAAAATAATCGGTTTGGATTAAAACGGGACCAGCGCGTGGGGCGGTGGTCCCGTTTTGGCGCGAACGGAAAGGCGGGCCGGTAAATATGTTTTTGAATTATTCCGATGTTAATTTGCTTTCACGTTGAATTTTCCCCCTTTTATTTTAAAAATTAGGGTATTTTCCCCGTTTTTATTCTGATAGGGCCACCGTAGTTTTGGGGCGTTCACCCGTGCGATATTCCGCCAACTCACCGGTGCTTTCTTCCCATGAAAAATTTACTCATCGGATGTGCAATCGGGCTGGGAGTAGCCTCTTGCACCGCCCCGCGAATGCGGGTCAACGCCAACTACGGCCAGGAAATCAAAAATCCCGAAAACCGACTGACGTACACCATCGTCGACGGTACCTTCGAGGGCTGGGACAGCACGGCGGTTCGCCCGGCTGTTTACGGAGCCATCGACCGGCATTTACGGATGCTGGGCTACGACACCTTTCGAGCCTCGCCCTACCAACCGGCGGCGGATATTCTGGTGTATTGCAGCGTCCACGAGAAAGACCTGCCCATCACGGAAGTGGAACGAACCGGATCGGGTTATCCGGTTGAGTACCGAAAATTCAAAACGCTGCTCACGGGTGGGAGCCTGCTCATTCAACTCTACGACACCCGCACCAAACGGGTTTTCTGGCTGGGCTACGCGACTAACCTGAAAGCCGACCAGCGGTTTTCCAACTCCGACGGGTTGCTGAAGGCGGCGGAGACGGTCATTGACCGATTCCGGACCGTGCCAGAACCGCATTACCTCGACCCGGAGGTGGCTCCGTCGTTTGTACGAAAAAAGTAACCAACGTCCCTTTTTTTTACAATTCAGCCGAGGCCGTGAGGGCTTCGGTTTTTTCGTTTCAGGAAAAAGGTTTTCCGGCGGTAAAAAAGGGCGGTCCGGACCGGGCACCGTCTGGGTCAGGCAACTTTTGTTTACTTTTGAGCATCTGGCCCACAAACCAATTTTCCGAATGTCAACCACGTTGAACTCCCCGTTTGCCGGAACGAATGATGACCGCCCGGCCCGCACGCTCAATTGGCGGTTAGGCATTCCCACCTACGTGTACGCCGTCGTTTTTTCCTCGCTCTGCATTGTGTGGGGGCTGCTCTGGGACATCATGTGGCACATGAGCATTGGCCGCGACGGCCTGTTTTCGGCTCCTCACCTGCTCATCTACGTTGGGGCAATCGTGTCGGGTTTATTTTCCGGCTACCAGGTTTTGAAGCTTACGTTTCAAAAATCGAATCCACAGCGGGCGGAATCGGTGCGATTTTGGGGCGTTTTTTACGGCTCGCTGGGCGCGATGTACTGCGTGTGGGGCGCGCTGGCTATGATCACCTCGGCTCCCTTCGATGATTGGTGGCACAACACCTACGGCCTCGACGTGCAGATTCTCACGCCGCCGCACACCATTCTGATTCTGGGGATGATGATGGTGCAATTCGGGGCGATGATCGGCGTGTTGGCCTTGCAAAACCGCCTCCGCGATCAGTCGGGTGCAGAAAACAAGGCCCAGGCCAAGCGCTCGCAGGTGCTGTTTGGCATTTCGGCGGGCTTGTTGCTCACCGTGCTGTACACGTTGGTTTCAGAACAATTGGGCGATTACGCTTCCCACAATTCTTCGTTCTACGTCATCGCCGCCGTGATTTTTCCGATTTACCTGATGGCCGTGGGCCGGGCTTCGTTGCTTCGCTACCCGATCACCATCACCACGGCGGTGTACATGGCCGCCCTGCTGATTCCAAACTGGATTCTGCCCCTGTTTCCGGCCACGCCCAAACTGGGGCCGGTGCTCAACCCCATCACGCATTACCAGCCGTTTGTGTTTCCGCTCCTGCTGGTGATTCCTGGTTTTGCACTCGATAAACTGATGCACCGGTTTAGCAACGCAAAAAATCAGGGTACCGATTGGCTGCTTTCCGCCCTGGCCGGCCTGACGTTCGTCCTTATTTTTCTGGCCGTTCAGTGGTTTTTTTCCGGGTTTTTGCACACGTCTCCCTACGCCCGCAACTGGTTTTTTCTGGCCGATTCAGCGCCCTACGCCAGTGACCCGACCTGGCCGTACAACCACGCCTGGCACCCCTACTTTGCCCAGACGGCGGGAAAATTTTGGCAGGGGATTGGCTTGGCCGTGGGGTGCGCCGCGCTCTCGGCCCGGGTTGGATTGTGGTGGGGAAACTGGATGAAACGCGTGCAGCGCTAACCGGACGAACTCTTTTCGATGAAAAACTTCCGAATTTTTTTCCTGCTCCTCCTCGGGGTGGCGATTGGTTCCGAAACCAACGCCCATGTGGGTAGCCCCGGCGTGGTGGTACAAAAACGGGTGGGCAAGTACCAGGTGCTGGTGAGCGTGGTACCGCCCGACGTGGTGCCCGGCACGGCCAACGTCACCGTTTTTGTAGAGCAGGGCCGTATTTCCGGGGTAAAGGCCCGGCCCGTTTATTTTCGTTCGGGCGATGAAGGCGCCCCCTCGCCGGATGCCCTCTCGCCGGGAATTGGACCGAATGGCGACGTCTCGGCGAATCGCTTTGAGGGAATTGTGTGGCTGATGAGCAGTGGCTCTTCCAGCATCGAAGTCCAATTGGAAGGCCCCGACGGCAACGAAACGGTGGTGGTGCCGGTGGTCTCCGTTGCCACGGCCCAGCGGAGTATGCCAGCGGGAACGGGCGCGGCTTTGGCGGTGCTGGCCTTGCTGTTGGTGGTGATTTTAATCACTACCATCGGAGCCAGCCTCGCCGACGCGACCCTAAAACCCGGTGTTTCCCCACCCGCCAACCTGCGGCGGAAACGATTAGTGGGCATGGGCATCGCGGCGGTGCTGGTTGCACTAATGCTCACGGGCGGGCGCACCTGGTGGACTAGCTGGGCCGACGAGTACCGAAACGAGAACCTGTACCGCGCCTTGCCCATCCGGGCAACGGCGGAAGGAAGTGGCCTGCGCATTCGGGTCGATACCGTCGACTGGAAACGCAACTCGCGGCCACTCAGCCTGCTCGTGCCCGACCACGGGAAACTGATGCACGCGTTTTTGATCCGAACGCCTGGCCTCGATGCCTTTGCCCACCTCCACCCCGAACGGCGCGATACCCTCACGTACCACTCGGCGTTGCCCAACCTGCCCGCCGGGAACTACCTGCTCTACGCCGACGTGGTGTACCGGAGTGGTTTTGCCGAAACGCTGACCGACACCGTCGAGGTTCGGGCACCCGCATTGGCCACGAAGGCAACGGATTCGGACGACAGTTACACCGTCACCAACGCCATCGCCGAAGCCAAAACCCCGCCGCCGACCGGGCTGAAAGACATCGCGATTTGCGGGAAACCGGGCGTACGAACCGGGCTTGCCGATGGGTCGGGGATGGTTTGGGAAGAAAAATCAGACCGGGCTTTGGAAGCAGGAAAACTGTACACGCTGCGCTTCGCTGTGACGGATCCGGCGGGCAAACCCGCCGCGCTCGAACCCTACCTCGGCATGGGCGGTCACGCCGCTATTCTGGCCAGCGACGGATCGGTGTACATTCACCTGCACCCGGTCGGGACGTATTCGATGGCGGCGGAAGATGCCCTGGAAAAACGCTTTGCCGAAACGTCTCGAATCGCGTCCAATCCCGACCCCCGGCGCTACCGCGACAGCATCGACACGTACCTTTCTTCGTTGAAAGCCTTGCCGGAAACGGAACGAAACACCCGCCTGATGGCCGGAATGCCCGGCATGAGCCACGCCATGAACGGGATGGTACACGCCAACGTGGTGGAATTCCCCTACGCCTTTCCGAAGGCGGGGAGGTACCGGGTTTGGGTACAGGTGAAGCGCGCTGGCAAGGTGCTGACGGGTGTTTTCGATGCCGAGGTGAAAGAATCCATTCTTTGAGAAACGATGCCCGCCCTGCCTGGAATGCATTCCGGGCGGGGCGATTCGTTTGCATACCCGACTTACTTCCCCCTACTTTTGCGGATCACTTCCTTATCCCCCCGCATGGCGTTCGACTTGGGTTCATCCCGCAGCACTTCCGTTTTTCTGATGCTGATTTTGCTGCTGGCTTTGGCCCTGCGACTGTATAAACTCGACGCTTACGGGTTGTTTTTTGACGAAAAATCCACGGTCCTGATTTCCCAGGGAATTAGTCTCGAAGGCGGAAACCAGCAGGATGTTTTTGGCAAAAACTACTTTACCCCGCAGGAATTCTGGAAGCCGAAACCCCTGCAAGACTACTTCGATGCCCACATCCGGGGCGACATCGGCAACAGTCCGGCGTACTACCTCCTCCTCCACGGCTGGATTCGCCTGTTTGGCCTGAGTGACTTTTCCATCCGGCTCCCTTCGGTGTTGTTCAGCGTGCTGACGGTCTGGCTGCTGTTCGTGTTTACGGTTCAACACCTGAAAAGCCAACGACTGGCCCTGGTGGCGGCGGCGCTGGCGGCCATCGAGCCGTTTTTCATCGCCTACAGTCACCAGGCCCGGAATTACTCGATGAGTTTTTTCTTCACCCTGCTGGCCACCCATCTGTTTTTAAACCTCGTCCGAAGGCCCTCCTGGGAGCGGCGTTTCAGCGCGTACGCCGCCTATGGCCTGGCGGCAATGGCGTGTTTGTTTTGTCACTACCTCACCTTCACCGTATTGCTGGCACACGGGCTGTACGTGTTGTTTTTTGTGAAACCAAGTCGGATTTGGGTCGGCCTGGCGGGGGCAATCGGGGTGGGCGTAGTGGGCGTGGCGCTTTGGATGAAGGTCGGTGGGGGAACGTACACCTTCAAAACCCTGAGCGATCAGGCCCGGTTTTATCGAACCATTGCGCAGCATCCGCCCACCCCAAACCCCTACGTCGGGTGGATTGACCCGACGACTCCCACCACGGTGATGCGCAAACTGGGTCCGATTCTGGCCGATCAGTTTATCCTCACCAACGGGTTTTGGACGGCGCTCCGGGGTTTCCGAAACGGACTGGTGTTGATCCTGGTCACGGCGCTGAGTGGCTGGGCGTACGTCCGTTGGGAGCGAACGCCTTCCCTCGTTTACCCCATCGTAGCGCTGGGGGGGAACGCGGCGGCCTTCTTCTTTTTTTCGACCTCGAAAAGCAAGTTTCTGGGGGCGGAAGTGGCCGTATTTCTGGCCCTTCTCCTGATTCGTTATTTCCGGAAAACCGCCCAACCTGAAGAACGGAGGTTGGGGTGGTTCTTTCTGATTCTGAGTTTTTTACCCACCGCGTTTCTGGTTTTTTCCGCCTTCAAAGAAGGCCACACCGTCGGACTGACCCAACGCTACGCGGGCTTCTCGTTTCCCTACGCCATTTTGCTGGTGGCCCTGTCGCTCCGGGAGGCGGGGCGGTTGGATAAGTGGGCCAGAATACCCATTTTTGGGGTGCTGGTCGGGCAGGGGATTGGCGTGGCGGGTGTTTTGGACAGCATTTACCGCGACATTTCTCCCAAATATACCTACCAGACCACGGCCCGCCTTCCGAACCCCTACTGGCGGGTTGCCCGCGAAATCGAAGCGCAGTTTACCCCCGGCGACACGATCATTTATCCGGCCAACAACCGCAGTGTTTTTTCGGCGGTACACGAGGAACAAAAACAATACGGGCAGGTTTCGCCCTTCGATGCCCAGATGGTGAACCTGTACCTGCCGCCCGATGCCACGTACCCCCAGCGCATCGACCCCCGCAACGCCGACCGGGTGTGGTTGTACCAGCACCGCACGGCAACGCGGCGACTGCTTTTTGATTTTAAAGGCCTGACCTACCGATACTGACGAGCACGATGCCAGCAACGACCCTGACTGAACCGGTTTCCCCGGAGGAACTGGATTTTTCGCCCGAAAAATTAACGCACGTAGCGGGCCAGCTTCGCCTCCAGGTTCTGGCGCTGTACGAACTGGCCCACGCCGGACACATCGGTTGTTCGCTGAGTTGCCTCGATTTAATGCTGGCCACGCTGGTGTTGAACCGCACTGAGGGCGAAGTATTTCTCCTCTCGAAAGGCCACGCCGCCGCCGCGCTGTACGCCTGCCTCCACCACCTCGGGGAGATTTCGGACGACGAACTCCGCACGTTTTACCAAAACGGCACCACGCTTTCGGCGCACCCGGCTCCCAACCAGCACCGGGGGATTCCGTTTGCGACTGGTTCGCTCGGTCACGGGTTGCCCATCGGGAGCGGAATTGCTCACGCCGACAAGCTGCGCGGTAGCCAGGCAACCACCTACGTGCTGATGTCGGACGGGGAAACCAACGAAGGCACCACCTGGGAGGCAGCGCACTTTGCCGTGCGCCTGGGGCTAGACAACCTGATTGTGCTCATCGACAAAAATGGCTTGCAGGGTTTCGGGGCGACGACCGACGTGTTCGGCGATACCGCCAACCCAGTTACCTGGGCCAGCATGGGCTTCGAGGTGCTCGAACACGACGGCCACGACCTGCCCGGCCTGACGAAGCTCGTGGCGGAGTTGAAAACCCGGCGGAATGGCCGCCCGAAGGTGATAATTGCCGAAACGGTGAAAGGAAAGGGCGTTTCGTACATGGAAAACCGCCTCGAATGGCATTACCTGCCCATGACCCCCACCCAGTACGAACAGGCGATCGCTGACGTACGCGAACGCTACGGCGTTTAGAATCGAATGGAATGAATCAAACTCTTTTGGAGGAAAAAATCCAGCGGTTGCCCGGCCCCATTTTCGTTTTTGGCGCGAGTGGATTTATCGGGGCCAATCTGTTCAAGGAAATTCTCGCCGTTCGGGCCGACGTGTACGCGCTCACCCACGATGCCCAGAAAGCCTGGCGGCTGAAACTCCTCGACGCCCCGGCGGAAAACATCGTCCACTGCGACATCGTCTCAACGGCCTCGGTTCGGACGGTGTTTGACGCGTTTCAGCCCCGAACGGTTTTCAACCTGGCCGCTTACGGGGCCTACTCGAAGCAAAGCAACGTCACGCTCACCTACGAAACCAACGTAATCGGCACCGTCAACCTGCTCGAAGCCAGCGACTCGGAAACGGTGTACGTCCACGCCGGGAGCAGTTCGGAATACGGCTTCAACTGCACGGCTCCGAAGGAAGACGACCCGGTCCAGCCCAATAGCCACTACGCCGTCTCGAAGGTGTCGGCGGCATACCTGATTCAGTTTTACGCGCAGGTGCATCGTAAAAAAGCCCTCAATCTGCGGCTGTACAGCATTTACGGTGATTGGGAAGAACCCGACCGGCTGGTTCCCCTGCTCATCGAACGCGCCCGGCAGGGCGGTTTTCCCAATCTGGTTTCGCCCGACATCAGCCGTGATTTTGTCTTCATCACCGACTGCCTGGAGGCGTTTCTGGACGCTGCGCTGTCTGATTTTACAAAAACCGGCGGACATTCCTACAACATTGCGAGTGGCCGGAAAACCACCATCGCCGATTTGGTGGGGGTCGTCCGGGAAGAATTTAGCCTCTCGGAAAAACCCGTCTGGGGGTCGATGCAAAACCGGAACTGGGATTTGGCCGAGTGGTACGGCGACCCCGCCGCCGCCCGCGCCGACCTGGGTTGGGAAACCCGCACTTCGCTCGCCGAGGGCCTGCGCCGCGCCGCCGAGTGGCAGCAAAAAATCGGGTACGAGGAAACGGTGATTCCGGCGTTTAAAAATCCTTCCCTCAACCCGGTGCTGACGGCCATCATTGCCTGCTACAAAGACGCCCAGGCCATTCCGTTCATGTACGAGCGGCTAGTGAAAACCTTCAACGCGCTGAAAGTACGCTACGAGATTATTTTTGTGAACGACAATTCACCGGACGATACGGAAGCGGTGCTACGGGAAATCTGCGACCGCGACGGGCGGGTGATTGCCGTCAGCCACGCCCGCAACTTCGGCTCGCAGTCGGCGTTTTTGAGCGGGATGGAAATCTCGACCGGCGACGCGGTGGTGCTGATGGATGGCGACCTGCAAGACCCGCCCGAAGTGATTCCGGCCTTTTACGAAAAATGGCAAGCGGGCTTTGACGTGGTGTACGGCGTGCGGGTGCAGCGCGAGATGAAACCGCACATCCATTTTTTTTACCGGACGTTTTACAAAGTGTTTCAACGCCTGAGCTACATCCCGATTCCCCGCGATGCCGGGGATTTTTCGATGATGGATCGGAACGTGGTGAAGGAACTCGTGGCCCTGCCCGAAACCGAACAATTTCTGCGCGGTTTGCGGGCCTGGGTGGGTTTCAAACAAACGGGCGTGGACTACATTCGCCCCGAACGAATGTTTGGAGTGTCGACCAATAACTGGCAAAAAAACATCTGGTGGGCCAAAAAAGCCATTTTTTCGTTCAGTTTCGCTCCGCTTGAGTTGATGAGTTACGCCGGGTTTCTGCTCACTGGCTTTTCGATTTTAGGAATTATCTGGCAGGTGCTGGCGAAGCTCTTTTTCTTCCCCGACACCCCCGCCGGGCTTTCCACGGTGATTGTACTGGTCATTTTCTTCGGCGGATTAACCCTGTTGGGGATTTCGTTTTTGGGCGAATACATCGCCAAGATTTTTGAGGAGACCAAGAAGCGACCGAAGTTCATCCGCACCCGGATCCGGAAAGGAGCGAAGGTCTACAACACGTCCGAGGAAATTCGGGCCATGATTCAGTCGCAACGGAAATAGGGTCAGACTTCAAGAAACGATGAGAAAAGAATTCAGTCAAGCCATGGAAAGCCTGGCCCTCGCCGATGAGCGGATCGTTTTCATCACGGGTGATCTGGGCTTCAACGCCCTCGAAAACGTGCAGGCCGCCCTCGGCCCCCGGTTCATCAACGCGGGCGTGGCCGAGCAAAACATGGTGGGCCTGGCGGCAGGAATGGCCTACCGGGGTTACCGGGTTTTTTGCTATTCCATCGCGCCGTTTGTGGTGTACCGTTGCCTCGAACAATTCCGAAACGACGCCTGCCTGCACAACCTGCCCGTTTTTCTGGTCGGCAACGGCGGCGGCTACGGCTACGGAATCATGGGCAGCACCCACCACGCCATCGAAGACCTGGCCGTGTTGAGTCCGCTTCAAAACGTGCGCTGTTACGTGCCTGGCTTCGCCGAGGAAGTCGCCGAATGCCTGACGGAACTCAGCGACCGGGCCGGGCCGGCGTACCTCCGGCTGGGGCTGGGCCGGACCTTACCGCCCGACACCCAACGGTCAGGCTCATTTCGGGTGGTAAAACGGGTTCCTGAGGCGTTGGGTACGGTCGTGGCGCTGGGGCCGGTGGTTCACAACGTGCTCGACGGCCTGCGCGAAGCCGGTCTGAGCGACGAGTTCAACGTGCTCACCGCCCTGACATTTCCCCTCGAACTGAGCGAAGAAACGGCTGGATTATTCGCCGAAAAACGCCCGCTGTACGTGGTGGAAGAACACGTCGGAACCGGAGGACTGGCTCAGCAACTTTCCCTCCAGCTGCTCGAACGCGGCATCCACCCCCCCGCCTTCCGGGCGCTCTCGGCCCAGGGTTATCCCGACGGACGCTACGGCGATCAGGCTTTTCACCAACGCCAATCGGGCCTCGATCCGGCGCACCTGGCGCGGGTGTTTTCTCAACCCGTTTTTTCATGAAAAAAAGACCGGGGCGTTTGTTTTGGTGGGTTTTGGCGGGCCTGCCGGTGTTGCTGTACGGCGGGCTGCTGCTCTGGTACGGCATCAACATCCCCCGTTGGGACGACCATGCACTCCGCAATTTCCTGGTCGATTTCAACCAGACTCCGGATTGGTCGGAAAAAGTTCGCCTGCTGCTGGCCCAGCACAACGAACACCGCATCGTGTACGACCGCGTCGTGACCCTGCTCACCTTCCGGCTAACGGGCGAAATCGACTACCTCGTTTTGATGATACTTGGCAGTTTGTCGCTGGTTGGGTTGCTGGGCCTACTCGCTCGGATTGGGGCCGAAAATGGCCTACCAGCGGCGCTCATTTTACCCCTTTCGCTTTTTTTATTCACGCTTCAGCACTACGAAAACACCTTCTGGGGCATGGCGGCCCTGCAAAATTTCACCGTCGTATTTTTCCTGACCGCCGCCTTGTATTTCCTCCGTCCGGCGCGGCCAACTTCCCTGCCCTGGGCGGGTGGGATGGCGGTGGCGGCGACCCTCACTAGTGCCAGTGGTCTGGTGATTTGGCCGGTTGGGGCGGGTTTGCTCCTGGTGCAGCGCCGCTGGCGGGCACTGGGGTTGTGGGTGCTGGCCGGGCTGGGAGTGGGGGCGGGGTACTTTTTCGGCTACCGAGCGCCGCCGGGTAATCCGCCCACTGAGTTCGACTCGATTCGTTTTTGGAAGGGTTTTCTCGGCTTCGTCGGCTCGGCGGGTGATTTTTTCCCGGAATCACCTGCCCGCTTCGGGCTGCCCGTGGCGTTGGGCCTGGTGATGGTGACCGGGGGAGGACTTTGGGGGGTGCGAACGGTACTGGGCGGTTTTCAGAAAAAAAAGACGAGTGCCGACCTCGATTACTTCGCCCTGGGCGTGCTGGCCGTGGTGGTTTCGACGGGCCTCGTCGTGGTGGTAGGGCGACTGGGCTTTGGCGACTGGGTGCTGCTCACGAGCCGGGTAAAAATTTACTCCGTGCTCCTGTTACTAACGCTGTTGCTGGGATTGTTTCGCTGGACGCGACCGGCAAACTGGCCCCCGTTGCTTTGGACAACGGGTGGATTAGGATTACTTTTCAGCGGCTACACGCTGGTTTTGCACCTGGGCGACGTAAAATTTGGGCGGCAGTTTCTGGTAGCCAGTGCTCTCAACTGGCCCAACGACGGCCCCGTTCCTGCCTACGACCGGTTGCGCCATCCCTACCGGGTACCAGAACTCGTTCAATCACTGGGGCGAGTTTCTGCCCCCAACGCAGCGGTTTTCCCACTCGACTCACTGCGCTTGTCGGCCAGCGGCTTGCAAACCGGCAGCGACTCCGTCCAAACCTCGCTTACCCCCGACGAAGGGGCTTTTTTGCTCCTTGAAAACGACTCGGTCCGGTACTGGTTTCCCACCCGTCCGCGCCGCAACCGCAGCCGTCGGAGTTGGCTCGGTGGTGGAGGGTATTTTACCGAAGGCTTCGACGTGAGTATTGCCTCGGCGGAATTACCATCGGGAGAATTCAGGGTGGAGGTAGTGACAGAAAACGGCGGGCAGTCCGGGGCTTTTTCGACGAAACAGCAAATCCGAATTTCTCCCCAAAATCGACGGGGAATTCCGAGCAATTGGTGAGGGAGGCTAACTTCGGCACCGATCCGGTGCAGAAGTGCACTAGAAGCGGATGGGAGGCCATTCCGTATTGTGAGGATTAGTCGTTAATTTCCCGAAAATTGGACTGAGGCCGTGTTTTTGGCCTATTTTTGTTTTTAAAAAAGAATCAATCCCACAATAAAACCGGCGCGGATCATGGTTGATATTCAAACGCGAACAATTTTCGACTACGAAAAATGGGAGGCAAAACTGCCCCAATTGCGAAAGACCTACCAGACAGAAGACCCTTTCCCTCATATTTTCCTCGATGATTTTTTGGAAGAAGCGGCCGCCAACCGGGCGATGGGGGAGTTCCCGTCGGTGAAAGACGAAGGTTGGATTCACTACGTGCATTTCAACGAAAAAAAGCACGGGCTGAACAAAATGGATTTGTTGCCGTCCTTCATCCAGCAAGTCATTCAAGAACTTAACTCCGAGCGATTCGTGGCCTTTGTCTCCAAACTGACGGGCATTGAAAACCTCCGGGCCGATGAAATGCTCGAAGGCGGGGGTCTGCACCAAAGTTTGCGGAATGGCTTCCTGAATATGCACGCCGATTTTACCGTTCATCCGCACAAACCCCACTGGCAGCGCCGGGTGAACATTCTGATTTACCTCAACCAGGATTGGGTGGAGGAATACAACGGGCACCTCGAACTGTGGAGCCGCGACATGAAAGCCTGTCGGCAGCGGATTTTGCCGATTTTCAACCGGTGTGTGATTTTCAACACCGATGCTGATTCCTACCACGGAGTACCGGAGCCAATTTTGTGCGGGGAAGACGAATCGCGGAAATCCATCGCCCTGTACTACTTCACCGAGCACGATACGGTAGCCGTGCGGCGGGCCACCAACTACCAGCCCCGCCCCGGCGACGGCTGGCGCTCGGCCCTGATTTACCTCGATAAAAAAGCGGTGTCGGGCTATACCTGGCTGAAAGGCACCCTGGGTATCGACGACCGCCTCATTAGCCGGGTGCTGAACATTTTCAGCGAACGAAAAAAAAATAAATAGAAAATGGGGCGTTAAAAATGGAGAACAAAAGCGGACGCTACGCGGGTTGCCCGGCTTTTGTTCTCCATTTTTAATGCCCTATTTATTCTCCATTTTCTGATGCTGCGTAAAAGCCTGATTTGGCTGGTGTTAGTGGTTCCGGTGCTGGCCTACGGGTGTTTCATTTACCGGTTGGGGTTGAGCCTTCCGTTTTGGGACGACCTGTACGTGCTAAACGATTTCGTACGCCCGATCCGGCAAGGCATCGGCCTCCAACGGGCGCTCGAACTGTGGCTGGGCCGGAACGACTACAACGAACACCGCATCGCGTTTAATCGGGCCGTTTTTGGGTGGATTGCCGTTGTTAGCCCGCCCTTCGATTTGCGCCTGGGCATGGTGGTGGGTAACCTGAGTCTGATCGGTACCGCCTGGTTGATCGGACGGAATCTGTATCGGTTGACGGGCCGTCTGCTTCTCGTATTGCCCGTTCCGTTCCTGTTTTTCACCGCCCAATTTTACCAAAATGCCCTTTGGAGTACTGGATCAATGAGTAACCTGACGGTGTTGTTCTGGGTGTTGCTCTCGTTTCAGGTGCTTTCGAAGGGCGGTCCGGCCAACACCCTGGCCGCTTTTGCCCTGAGTGCGGTCGCCATGCTGACGCTCAACAGCGGCTCGGCGGGGTTTCTGGTCGGGGCGGTGGTGTTGCTCTGGCGGCGGCAGTGGACACTGCTGGGAAGTTGGCTCGCGCTGACGACCCTGCTGCTGTACTGGAACTCGGCGGGGTACACGCCGAAACCCTGGGAACCCACGCTGGCTCAGAACATCAAGTATCCGCTGTCGATTTTAGCCGGTACGCTCAGTTTTCCGGTGGCGCTGCTCGATTTGAGTCAGCCGGTGCCCTGGTATTTTCCGGGCTACGAACTGTTTGGGTACTGGTTTGAAGACCCGAAGTGGCTCGTCCTGTTTGGGGCACTATTCTGGGTGATGGCGGGGGTGTTGGTCTTTAAAATTTTTACTCCGTATCGCCAAAAAACTCCCGTGCTGCCCGATTCGGTGGTTTTTTTCGGGGCCACGCTGGCCTTCGCGCTGATGGTGGCGGTGCTGGCCGTTTTGTTTCGGGCCAATGGTACCGACCTCAGTCAGGTGCTGACAGTGAAATACCGGGTGTATTCGGCGGTGGCCCTGGCGGCGGTGTACGCCCTGGCCGCCTGGAAATTTCCGGCCCGGCGGCGGCTTTGGTTGCTGGGCTGTTTGGCCCTGGCTTTTGGGCAGTGGGGGCTGGCGTACTGGCGCTATTCGCCCAACTGGCTCAACAACCGCCACGCCCTGGTGGCCGATGCGTACAATTTTCGGCAAAATGGCCAGATCCTTTTTTACCCGTCGGGCATCGTGACCACCCGCGCCACGCAAATCATGGATACCATTACCCGGCAGGGAATTTACACGTTGCCCCGCACCGCGCTCGACCTCAACCCGCCACCCGATACCAGCGCGACGACGTCGCTCCGGTTTAGCTTGCGAAGCGACCGGGATCAAACCCTGATCGGCAGCGATTCGCTCTGGATCCCGGGCCGGGATGCGGCGTACCTGCTGCTGCGTTCGGCGACTCACCGCTACGCACTGCCGCTGACGGCCCGGCTGAGTACCTTCGGACAGGTGTTGCGCACCAGGCAACTTAACCAGGCTGGCGGCTGGGCCCGAATCCCGGTTCCCAACCTGCCGCCGGGTACCTACCGGGTGGGAGTAAGTAGAACTACACCGGGAGAACAAAACGACTCCGGGTTTTCCAATCTGCATCTTTGGGTGCCGGCGACGGGTGTACCGACTCTTTCCTCGCATGAAAAGTCCCGCTGAGGCTTCGCATTTTCCGCAACTCGACGGCATCCGTTTTCTGGCGGTGCTGGTCGTGATGCTCGACCACTGGCTGGGTGAACGCAACGCGTTGCCGCTGGGGTATTTTGGGGTGAATACGTTTTTTGTGCTCAGTGGATTTTTGATCACCGGGATTCTGCTCAAAACCAAAACGGCCAACGAACGCCGGGGAGCCTCGCACCTGAATTCCCTCAAAAGCTTCCTGATCCGGCGCAGCCTGCGCATTTTTCCGGCGTACTACGTGCTGGTGACGATCTTGATTTTGTGGAACGTTCCGCCCGTCCGTGACCTGGCCGGTTGGTATTTTGGCTACGCCACCAACGTGTACATTGCCTTGAAAAACACCTGGCTGGGTTCGTCCGATCATTTCTGGTCGCTGGCGGTGGAAGAACAATTTTACCTGATTTTTCCCTGGCTGGTGTTTTTTACGCCCCAGCGCTGGCTTCTGACCCTGTTTTGGGCGCTCATTGCCCTATCCGTCGGATTGCGACTGTGGCTGTGGCTGACCCATCGACCCTGGGTGATCGAGTTCGTGAGTACCCCGACCTGTCTGGATGCCCTCGTCGGGGGGAGTGTACTGGCGTATACGTTCGTGCGCTGGCCGGAGCGGTTTGGGCAACTCAGTCGGAAAATCCTGCCGGTTTTTCTGCTGGCTTTGCTCACACTGGCGGCGAGCATCTGGGTAGTTCCGCCGCCCGCCCGGCCCAATTTCACGGACGACGTGCTGCAACGCCTGCTTTTTTCGGTGATCGCGTTTTGGCTGATTGCCAGGGCCGTGGTGGGCTTCAAAGGCTGGTTTGGGTGGTTTCTGGAAAACCCGGTCGTGCTGTATTTCGGGCGAATCAGTTACGGCTTGTACCTCTACCATAATTTTGTGTTCAATGCCTACCATACCCCACCGACGCACCCCGTGGCGCGGCTGCTGGCCTGGATTGGAGCCTGGGAACCCGGTTTGCCTGATTCGATGCCGTTTCGATTGGCATTGTTTTTTAGCCTGACGGTCGGGCTTGCCACGGTTTCCTGGTACGTGATCGAAAAACCCATCAATGGGTTGAAGCGGTATTTCGCGTACTGAATTTTGGGAATCGAACGCCTCATTCGGCCCGAATCCTGATTTATACCTACTTTTGCCGACCTGATTCGCCCCCAAACGGGGCGATGTTCAATCCAAATTCTGCTGCATGTCCGTTCTTTTGTCGATTGTCATGCCCGCCTACAACGAACAGGAATGCGTTGAAGAGGTTGTGGCAAACTGGGTGACCTTCCTCGACGCGCATTTTCAGCCGCTGGGCGAAACCCGCCTGATCGTCGTCAACGACGGCTCGAAAGACAATACCGGGAACATTCTCGACCGCATCAGTCCCCGGTATCCCCGGCTGGTGGTGGTGCATCAGCCCAACGGGGGGCACGGCAATGCCGTGGTACACGCCTACCGCAAAGCCGTTGAACTCGATTCCGAGTACGTTTTCCAGACCGACAGCGACGATCAGTTTATCCCCGAAGACGTCCTTAAACTTTGGGCCAAACGCAAGGAATCCGATTTCATTTTAGGGTACCGACGGGTACGGCACGACGCCCCCTTCCGGCTGTTCGTGACGAAGGTGTTGCAGGCGTCGCTGTTCACGATTTACGGCACGTTCATTTCCGATAGCAACATTCCTTTCCGCTTGATTAAAGGCGATTTTTTGAAAAAACTCCTGGCGCAATTGCCCAGCCCGGTGCCTTTCGCCCCGAATATTTTCCTGGCCGTCATGGCCCGGAAGGTCGGTCAGACGCTGTTCGACATTCCCATCACCCACAAGGAGCGGACGACGGGCGAGGTGTCCATCCAAAAAATGAAATTGCTCAAAGTCTGCTGGCAGAGTTTCAAAGAACTCTTCCGGTTCAGGATGGAACTCAACGACAAGATTCGCGCCATCAAACGCCCCAGCCCAACGGGGCAACCGGCCTAAGCGGGCGGGAAGAAGAATCACCTCCCAATCCGGCCATTTTCCAATAATAAACTTCATCAACGTTCACGTAACCCGGATTTTTTCCATGAATTTTCAGTACGTTATCATCGGCTCCGGCCCGACGGGCTTAGGCGCGGCCTACCGATTGAAGGAATTAGGCATCACCGATTTCGTTATTCTTGAACGCGAAGCCTACGTAGGGGGCCTGGCCACCAGTTTCACCGACGAGCAAGGATTTCTCTGGGACATTGGCGGGCACGTCCAGTTTTCGCACTACAAGTACTTCGACGACTTGATGAAAAAAGCCCTCGGCGAAGCGGGCTGGCTCAGTCACCAGCGCGAGTCGTGGGTTTGGATGCGCAACCGGTTTGTGCCGTATCCCTTTCAAAACAACATCCGCTACCTGCCCAAAGAGGATATGTGGAAATGCCTCAACGGCCTGATTGAGTTGTACAAATCGCCGTTCGTGGGCAAACCCAAAAACTTCAGGGAATGGATTACGGCCACCCTCGGCGAGGGCATCGCCGAGGTGTTCATGGTTCCTTACAATTTTAAAGTCTGGGCCTACCCGCCGGAGCAGATGAACGCCGCGTGGGTCGGTGAGCGCGTATCAGTGACTGATTTGCAGCGCGTTACGGAGAATATTTTATTTGAAAAAGACGATTTTTCCTGGGGACCCAACAACACCTTTCAGTTTCCGAAACACGGCGGAACCGGGGCCATCTGGAAAGCCGTGGGCGATTTGGTGGGGCTTGAAAACGTGGTGCTCAACGCCGACGTACAGCGGGTAGACCCGCAGGCCAGACAAATCACCCTTGCCGATGGGCGCACGGTGGGCTACCAAACCCTGCTCAATACGATGCCCCTCGATCAATTTACCCGGCGAATCGAAGGGTTCCCGGCGGAATTGACGGAAAAAGCCCAGGGCCTTAAACACTCCTCGACCAACGTGATCGGCATCGGATTGAAGGGCAAACCCAAGCCCGAACTCGCCCCGAAGTGCTGGATGTATTTTCCCGAATCGAACAGCCCGTACTACCGGATTACGGTTTTCTCGAATTATTCGCCCTACAACGTACCCGACATCAACGAATACTGGTCGCTGATGAGCGAAACGAGCGAGTCGCCGGAGAAGCCCGTCAACCGCGAAACCTTGATCGAAGACACCGTCCGGGCGTTGCTGGAAGATGGACTCATCGAGTCGGAAGATCAGATCGTATCGAAATTCATTTACTCCACCGACTACGGCTACCCGACGCCCTCCGTTGAACGCGACGAAATTTTGAAGGCCGTGCTGCCCGCCCTGGAACCGATGGACGTGTACTCTCGCGGGCGTTTCGGGGCCTGGAAATACGAAGTCAGCAACCAGGACCACTCGCTCATGCAGGGCGTGGAATGGGCTAACCGGGTGGCGCTCGGCGTACCCGAATTGTCACTGCCTTTTCCCGACGTGGCCAATGCGATGTGGGGGAAAAAAGGGTGAAATGTGCGAATTTCCAATGAATGAATCTCAAGTTTGTGGTTGAATGGCTTTCATTCGCACATTAGAAATTTGCACATTCGTACATTAGAAATCCTCCCACCCCTTTGAAAAAAGTCCTCCTCTTCCTGCTTGCCATTGGTCTGATCACGGCGGGATACCTCGCCTGGCGGTATTGGGCAAGTAGCGAGCGCTCGGCGCGGGCGTACATCCCAACGGATGCCCTGCTGGTGGTGGAAAGCACCGAACTGCAAAGCCCCCCCGACCGGACGCTTCCCCACCAGGTGCAACTGGCCGACGTGCCCGTGCTTGGCGCGGCGGCGGAACAACTGAGAAATTTGCACCTCGCGCTGTCCGATACGGGGTTGGTCAACGGATTTCTTCGGGGGAAAACCATCACCTATTCGCTGCATTCCGAGGGGCGGGATTTGATTTCTTATCTGGTGTGCGTACCGGCTAGTCCGGCCACGGATGCGGCTTTCACCGAGCGTTTGCAAAAACTCGTCGGCCACGGGGTGCGGGCCTACCGGCACACCTTCGACGGCATTCAGATCAACGACGTGGTCGACCCGCAGTCGCAGCCCCTTTTTTCGTATTTACTTTACGACAACTACCTCATCCTGAGCCGGTCGAGTCAGTTGGTGGAAAACGTAGTCCGTAAAATCAACCGGCTCGTCAACACGCAGGCCTTGTCGGGGGAAAAAGAAACCTTGCTCAGCAGCGGCACCCGGGTGTATTTTGACCGCGAACGCCTGGCCACGTTCTGGGCGAGTGTGTACGCGCTACCACCGGGGGAGGTAAGCACGGCCCAATTGCTGCCGGGACGGCCCGATTTCCAATTCCGAATCAACGACCTCCGCACCAACGTGATGGCTGAATCCGTCGCCCCAGCGAGTGAAGCACCCGTGGCGCTCGAAGCCTTGATCGACCAGGAAGCCCAGCCCATCGGCTGCGCCGGCCTCGTGCCCAACCACACGGCGGTTTTTTACCATCTGAGCGTATCGGACCCGGCCCGGCTACGGGATCAACTCCGAAAAGTGCTGCCCGCCGACCTCCGAACCCAACGCGACCAACTGGCCGAGGCGTACCGGGTCGAGGTCGATTCACTTTACACTTACCTGAGTGGGGAAGTGGCCCTTTGCCAGTTGGAAAGCAGCAGCCTGGGGCGGGGTGGACGAATTCTGCTCGTGAAAACCCGCAACACCCGCGCCTGCGGCGATTGGCTGGACTACCAGGCCGCCCGAATTCAGGTGGAAGATAAACTGCCCCGGTACGAAGAATCGGTGCAAACCGGGCAAATCCGACAAATCAATGCCCCCGAACTGCCCTCGCTCTGGTTCGGGAGTCTGGCCAACGGATTTCCCAAAAGCAGTTTTTTCACCACCGTGGGCGATTACCTCGTGCTGGG
This sequence comes from uncultured Cytophagales bacterium, assembly GCA_964244295.1. GTDB lineage: Bacteria > Bacteroidota > Bacteroidia > Cytophagales > Spirosomataceae > JAJAZB01. The sequence continues at coordinate 296,503 of CAXTIG010000002.1, read as the reverse complement.
TAGCGACGTACCCAGCCTGCGCACGTTCGTGGGTGATTACGTGAGCGGCAACGTGTGGAGCAAATCGGCCCGCCCACAGGAATTGCTCCGGCAGGCCCAACCCGCCCAGTTTACGGCGGTGGCCGTGGTCGGCAAAAGTTGGTACGGCTGGACCGACCGCGTTCAGCGCAACTGGCGCAATGCCGTAGGCCGTTCGGAAGAACCGTTGCGGCGGCTCAACCTCTGGTTGTGGCAGAGTCGGTTCCAGGAAAATTCGCTGCACACCACGCTAACGGGCATGAAAGGCGGCGGCGGCAGCAATCCGAACCTGTTGCGGCGGCTGTTTCTTCAGAAAAGCGTCCCCCTCCGTCGTCCATTGCTGGTGCCTCCCTTCGTGTTGCGGGCGGCGGCTTGGGGCGGGGCCGACGTGTTTGGGCAAACCACCGACCGCCACCTGGTGCAACTCAACACGGCCAACGATTCGTTGCGGGTCTCCCTCGACGAACCCCTCGTGACCGAACCCCTCGCCGTGGATTATTACGGCAACGGCGACCAGCAGTACTTGCTCCTGACGGCCACCCGGTACCACTTGCTCGACCGCAACGGCCAACGCTACGAGTTGTTCTCTTCCAATCGGTTCGCGCCCATTCCGGCCGGCACATACACGGTGCTGGGCTACGTGTCGGGCGACCGGCAACAACTCACATTAGCCGATACCGATGGGCACTTGTTTGTGCTGTTCAAAAACGAACGCATCATCCGGGGCATGAACGCCCTGCCACCCGATGCCCACGTAATCGCGCCAGTGCAAAGTGCCCAACTCAACAAAAAACCGCACCTGATTTTTGCCCAGGAAGAAGGCAAACTCAACGTGGTCAGCGCCAACGGAGCCAATCTAAAACCTTTCCCGGTGAATTTAAAAGTCCGTTTCGGCGGACCGGTGTTTCTTGAAACCGGTACCCGGCAGTCGGATTTGCTAATCCAGACGGTGAGCGTACAAGGCGAGTTGCTGAAGGTAAACCTCAGTGGCGAAGTGGTCGAGCGGCGGCAGTTGTTCCGGGCCAATAAAGAAACTGAATTTAACTTGTTGCTCGAAAAAACGGGTCGCGACTGGCTGGTCACCAGCGTAACGGGCAATACCGTAGGGATTCACGACCAGCAGGGGAGATTGCTCTTTCAACTCGACAACGCCGATCCCTACACCACCCGCATCGAGTACTACGACTTCGGGGCCGAAGTGAAAATTCTGAGCGTCGCTACCGGCAAAGGCACCTGGCTCTACAACCTGCGAGGCCAGCCGCTGGTGGAACGCCCCCTGTCGAGTACCTTCCCGGTGGTGGTGCAGTACGCCGAATCGTACAACAAGCTGTTCCTCTTCGCCACGACCGACAAGGCGCTCCAGGTATGGACGGTGAAAATTAGATGACAGAGGATAGTGGATAGAGGATAGTAAAAATACCTTTCTCTCTCCTCTCTTCTCTCTTCTCTTTCCTCTAATTCGGATGCTCTTCAATTCCCTTCAGTTTCTCCTTTTTTTCGTGGTCGTCACGTTGGCGTATTATTCGCTGCCGTGGCGGGGGCGTTGGGTGCTGCTGCTGTTGGCGAGTTGTTATTTTTACATGGTGTTCGTCCCGGCGTACATTCTGATTTTGTTCGCTACGATCGCCATCGACTACGCCGCCGGGCTTTGGATTGAAAAAGCAGCGGGCAAAAACCGGCGGCTGTTGCTGGTGGTCAGCCTGATTTCCAACATCGGTATTCTGGCTTTTTTCAAATACTTCGGCTTTTTCACCCTCAATTTCGAGGCGTTGTTTGAAGGGCTTGGGTTGCCCAATGTAGCTCAGGGCATCGACCAGATTTCCCTACGGGTGTTGAACAAGGTACTGGTGTTGTTTGGGCAGGCCCCGGTCGCCTCGTTTCGGGTGAGCAACACGTTTCTGCCCATCGGACTGTCCTTTCACACGTTCCAGGCCATGAGCTACACCATCGAAGTGTACCGGGGGACGCAGAAAGCCGAGCGGCATTTTGGGATTTACGCGCTCTACGTGATGTTTTACCCGCAGTTGGTGGCCGGTCCGATCGAGCGCCCTCAGAACGTAATGTGGCAGTACCACCGCTACTTCCGCTACGATTTCGAGAACGTAAAGGCCGGGCTGGTGCAGATGGCCTGGGGTTTTTTCAAAAAAGTCGTCATCGCCGACCGCCTCGCGCCGGTGGTCGATGCGGCTTACAACCACGTTCCTGAGCAAAACGGTCTGACCCTGCTCGTGGCCACGCTGTTTTTCACCTTCCAGATTTACGGCGATTTTTCGGGCTACTCCGACATCGCCATCGGCGCGGCGCGGGTGATGGGCTTCACGCTGATGGAAAACTTCCACACGCCCTACGCCGCCCGCTCGATTTCCGACTTCTGGCGGCGTTGGCACATTTCGCTTTCCACCTGGTTTCGCGATTACCTGTACATCCCGCTGGGCGGCAACCGGGTGGGGCTGACGCGGCAGTTTTTCAACCAGTTTTTCGTGTTCATGGTCAGCGGCTTGTGGCACGGGGCCAAGTGGACGTTCGTCATCTGGGGTGCGCTGCACGGCTTGTACCAAGTTTCGGCCCGAATCCGCGACCGCTGGATGCAGCGCAACGGAATCAAAATCCCCGAAAATCAACGCTGGTACCAGGCCCTTCAAGTACTCAGTACTTTTGGGTTGGTGATGCTGACGTGGGTGTTTTTCCGGGCGAATACGCCCCGCGATGCCTTCGACGTACTCGGAGGAATTTTCTCTTTTTCTTGGGCCGATGCGATAAATTCCCCCCTTAACGGGGCGGAAATGGTCTTTTCGGTGGGCTTGGTCGGACTGATGCTGGCGAAGGAAAAATACTGGTTCGTGATTCCAACGCGAAACACAGCGGTCTTTTCCGGGGTGTTTATCGCATTGGCGGCGCTTTGCTATTTCTTCGGGGTATTTACCTCGAATCAATTTATTTATTTTCAGTTTTAACGGATGAGTACCCTGCTCCGAATTACGGCCTTGCTGATCGCCCTGCTCGCCTTCGTGGGCGGATGCTCCCGCAGCGCCTACGTGGGGCTGGCCGGTTGGGGCCTCGTGCCCGACGACTTCCGCTACGGTGATTTGTACCGGCTTTCGAGCCTGCCGCAGTTTAAGCAGGAGCGCAAACGCTGTGCTCCAATTGTCGAGGTTTCACCGAAACTTCCCGTGGCGCTGTACGTCATCGGCGATAGTTTTTTGGAAGAAAGCCGCACCAACGAGGCCGATTTTCTGTCCCGAACGTATCGGTACACGCATTGGGAAAATCGCTTGGCGGTACAACTGGATTCGTCGCTCAAAAACATTTTGTTGTTGGAAAGCGTCGAACGGCACGCCCGCGAACACTTCGCCCGCGTAGCCGACAACGTGGAGGTAGTAACTCAACTTAGGCCAGTCGAGCCAGCGGAAAGCGGCTTTTTCCACGACTTGAAGCATTTTTTTTCGGGAAAAACGACCCAACGCCAGCAAGTGCCCGAAGACCAGTTGGAAAACCTGTTGTTCAACGGCCCGGTCTGGCAGGCCCTGAAGGAAACCAAAGCCCGTCTCAACCTGGCCTGGTTCGACCGGACCAACCCCAAAGTGGCCCTCTCCCGCGATGAGCAACACCTGTTTTACGTCCTCGACACCGACAGCACGCTGGTCAACTCCAACTTCAACGCGCTGCCCGACGACGAAATAAACCGGATGGTGGATTCGCTCAACGCCACTGCTGGGCGGTACCGCCGGGCCGGTTTCGACGAAGTTTGGTTGAGCATCATTCCCAACAAAACCACCGTCGTTGAGCCGGAACGCGGGCCGTACAACCGACTGATTGAGCGCGTTCAGATATGCCCGGCGTTACAACTTTCCGTCATCGACGCGTACCAGATGCTCAAACCAGGTGGAGCCAGATTCTACGAAATAAGCGATTCGCACTGGAACTGCCGGGGCCGGGCGGAATGGTTGAAGGCCGTCAACGAACGATTGAGATACACCAGCCCGCAGCCATGACCCTGACCCAACTTGAATACCTGGTGGCCGTCGACACGCACCGGCACTTTGCCCGCGCCGCCGAAGCGTGTTTTGTCACGCAGCCGTCGCTGAGTATGCAGTTGCAAAAACTGGAGGAAGAATTGGGTGTTCGCCTCTTCGACCGAAGCCACCAACCGGCTACCCCCACCACCATCGGGGTGGACGTGGTGCGGCAGGCGCGGCTCATTTTGCAGCAATGCCGCCAGTTGAAAACCTACATTGAGGAGCAAAAAGATGGGCTGAAGGGGGAGTTGCGCCTCGGGGTGATCCCCACCATTGCGCCGTACCTGCTACCACTGTTTTTGCCCCAGTTCTTGAAAAAATACCCTGACCTTCGGCTCAGTATCACGGAACTAACCACCGATGCTCTGGCAGAACGCCTGAAAGCCGAGTCGCTCGACGTGGGTTTGCTCGTAACGCCTCTCAACAATCTCGAACTGGCCGAACACCCCCTGTTTTACGAAGAACTGGTGGTATACGCCTCCCCACAAAGCGCCTTGTTCGACAAAAAATACGCTGTTCCCGAAGAGATTGACCCGACTCAACTTTGGCTGCTGGAGGAAGGGCACTGCCTCCGTTCACAGATCGAAAACCTCTGTCAATTGCGCCGGAAAGCGGGCGCCGAAGGGCAGTTCGCCTACCAGACGGGCAGCCTCGAAACCCTGCGTCGCCTTGTAGAAAGCAACCAGGGCCTGACCATCCTGCCCGAACTGGCCACGCAGGATTTCACCGACGAACAAATGGAACTGGTGCGCTACTTTCAGGCCCCCGCCCCGGTGCGGGAGGTGAGCCTCGTTACGCGCAAACACTACGCTCGGCAACGGGTGGTGCAGGCGCTGGCCGAGGAAATTCTGGCCGTGGTGCCCGCGAAGATGATGAAGCAGGAGGAAAGGGTGGGAATCGCTACGTAAGGACCTCGCAATTCCGCTCAATAACGTAGGGTTTACTGGTAAATCGGTCGTTTTCAGGGGTGTTGTCATGGCTCCTAAAACTGCCGGTTTAGATTTGATCAACTACTTAAACGGCAGCGGCCGACCGCCTACGCTACGGAGCGGAAAAACTAAAAAAGGCCCTCAGCATTCGCTGAGGGCCTTTTTAGTGGAAACAAGGGGATTCGAACCCATGACCTCCGCTCTGTCAAAGCGGCGCTCTAAACCAACTGAGCTATGCTTCCGTGTCGTGTTTGGGAGGGCAAAAGTAACGGTTAGGCGCGTTCTGGCAAGGGAACGACCGTACTTTTTTGCATCGAAAGTCGCCACAACAGCCCGAAGCCGATGATGAACAGCGCCAGCAGCACCAGCAAACTGTTGCGCATCGAGCCGGTGAGTTGTTCCACCAGCCCGTACATCAGCGTGCCGAGCACGATGGAAATCTTTTCGGTCACGTCGTAAAAACTGAAAAACGAGGCCGTGTCTTCGGTATCGGCGGGAATCAGTTTGGCGTAGGTCGAGCGGGAGAGCGACTGAACGCCCCCCATCACCATCCCCACGAGGCAGGCGAGTGCGAAAAATTCATTTTGCGTCGTGATAAAATACGCCAGGCTGCACACCACCATCCACACCACCGTGTTGATCATCAGCGCCCGCACGTTGCCCAGCCGGGCGGAAAGCCGGGCGAAGAGCGTGGCCCCGGCAATCGCTACGAGTTGAATCAATAAAATCGTGGTGATAAGCGCCGTACCGTCGAGGTGGAGTTCTTTGTCGCCGAAAATGGCGGCCACGTACATCACCGTTTGCACACCCATGTTGTAAAAAAAATAGGCGAGCAGGAAGCCTTTCAGCGCCGGGAGTACCTTGAGTTGGTCGAAGACACGGCCCAATTCGCGAAAGCCGTTGAGTAACCAGCCGGGGCGCTTTTCGGTCGTAGCGCGGTCGGTGGGCAGGTAGTGAAAGGCGTACTGCGCGAACCCTGCCCACCAGAGGCCCACGCTCAGAAACGAAATCCGGGCGGCCAGGCCCGTGGAGATTCCCCCGAACCACTCCGGCTTTTGGAGCATCAGCAGGTTAAAAATCATCAGCAGCACACTCCCCACGTAGCCCAGCGAAAAGCCCCGCGCACTCAGCCGGTCGAAGCGGTCGGCGGTGGCGATGACGGGCAGGAAAGAATTGTAAAACACGATACTCCCCGCCCAACCGACGAGCGAGAACAGGAAGAAAAACGTGGAGGCCGTGATGGTTTCTTTCGTAAAAAAATAAAGCAGACCGCAGTTGACGGCTCCGAGGTAGCAGAAGAATTGCAGAAACCCCTTCCGCCGCCCGCTGTAATCGGCGACGGCCGAACAAATCGGGCTTGTGAGGGCGATGATCAGGAAAGCCGCCGACACGGCGTAACTGAACAACACGGAATTTTTTACCGAAATACCCAGAAAATCAATCACATCGCCGCCAGAGGCATTCACGGCAGTAGCGCCGAAATACACCGGAAAAATAGCCGAGACGATAACGAGTGAGTGGGTCGAGTTGGCCCAGTCGTAGAAACACCAGGCATTGAGCACCTTCGGATTGTTTTTTTGCACGGGAAGGAGGGGTTGGTGGGGTGAAACTACGAAGTATGCGCAGGATTTTAAAAAGGGAATCACCCTAAGAGCGATGTCATCCCGACGCAGGAGGGATCTCGGTAAGATACCGAGTACTTGGCTATCGTCAAGGGATCAGACAGGCCAACGGGATCTCTCCTGCGTCGGGATGACATCACGATAATAGGGCAATTCAGGTCGGCATGACGGGCTTGTGGTGTCATTTCCAGTAAAAAGCCCTACTTTTGCGCCCTGATTGCTTTTTCTCAATTCCAGTTTTCGGTTCAAACCATCCTCAATTCCAATGGGTAAAGGAGTAAAAACCAACTCGGGCGCCAAGAAGCGCTTCAAGTTGACCGGGACGGGCAAGGTGAAACGCAAGCACGCGTTCCACAGCCATATCCTGACCAAAAAGTCGAACAAGCGCAAAGCCAACCTCGTGAAGGCCACGCTCGTTCACAAAACCGACCTCGATCGGGTCTCCATGCTGCTCAACATTTAAGTTGCAGCCGGTTCTCTTGTTCAACCCGACGCCAGGCAACCAAAGAGTTTTGAAATGATGAATGGTGAATTGGTGAATTAAATTTCACAATTCACAACTCAGACCTCTCCATTTCCAAGCCGCCCATCGTCAAAAACAACTCAACAATGCCACGTAGTGTCAATCACGTCGCCTCCCGGGCGCGGCGGAAAAAAGTTCTCAAACTCGCCAAAGGCTTTTACGGTCGCGGCAAAAACGTGTGGACGGTAGCGAAAAACAAGATCGAAAAAGGTCTTCAGTACGCCTACCGCGACCGCAAGGTGAAGAAGCGCGAATTCCGCGCCCTCTGGATTCAACGCATCAACGCGGGCACGCGCCAGTACGGCCTGTCGTACTCGCAGTTCATGGGTAAACTTCACCAATCCGACATTTCCCTGAACCGGAAAGTCCTGGCCGACCTGGCCATGAACCACCCCGAAGCCTTCAAGGCGGTGGTGGAAAGCGTGAAATAGGTCGGTTTATTTTTTAGAGCAATCAGCAAAACAGCCCCGGCGAAAGTCGGGGCTGTTTTTTGTTTTCAACAATACTCACTCCTCATCCTCCCCCGTCTCCGTCACCTTCGTTTTCAGCCCCACCCGCTGCCCTTCTGCCGTCAGGCCGAGCAGGTACAAGTCTTTCTCGGCGTAGCCGATTCTGAAGGCTTTCAGGTCTGTCAGGTGGGTTTCCAACGTTTCCCTCACCTTCGTCATTTGCCGGGCCGCTTTGTTCTCTTCGTCCGAAAACCAGTCCTGCACGTCGGTGAGGGGGTTGAAGAAGTCGTCCACGCTAATTTCTTCCACGTGTCGATTGCGCTTGGTGGCCAGAAATTCGCCCGCGCTGCGTTCGTTGAGCGGTTCGGCTTCGGGTGGTAGATTTAATTCCACGAACTCGATGGGTTCGTCGGATTCGCTGGGGTAGGTCACGTTGGGAAGTAGCTCATCGACAGTGCTTTTCAGCGAAGAACCAGGGTCGGTGGGTGGGGGAGTTGACTCAGGCATGGGATTGGTTAGACGTTCACGTTGGAAATAGGAGGTCTCTTCTGCCAACATCCGAACGGGCGGGTGGTTTACCGAAAAGATGCCCTAAACTTACGTTCCATTTAAAAACCCTGAACCATGTTTGAACAACTTTTCGACCTCGTAAAAGGTCAATCGCAGGAAGCCATCGTCCAGAACCCGGCCATTCCCAACGAACACAACGACGAGGCCATCCAGACCGTCACGCACTCCATCCTCGGCGGTTTGCAAAACCAGGCGCAGTCGGGCAACCTCAGCGGGTTGATGGGGATGCTTTCGGGCCGAAGCGGCACCGGCGGCGGGCTGATGAGCAATCCCATCGTGGCGGGCATTGCCCAAAACGCCATTGCCAGCCTGATGCAAAAATTCGGCATCAACAACTCGGCGGCTTCGGGCATCGTGGCCTCGGTGCTCCCTTCCGTGCTCGGAAAGCTCATCCACCGCACCAACGACCCCAACGACTCCTCCATCGACATGAACGGCATGATGGGCAGCCTGTTGGGTGGGCAACAAAAACAGCAAGCCGCCGAAAACGGCTTTGATTTCAACCAGGTCGGGGCCGCGATGGCCGACGGCAAACTCGACATGAATGATCTGATGCGGGTCGGCGGATCGCTCTTCGGCGGGCAGGGCAAACCCCAGCAAGCGGGTGAGGGAGGATTGGGCGGGATGTTGGGTGGGTTGTTTGGGAAGTGACACTACTCCACTGTCATCTTGAGCGCAGCGAAAGGACCTTGTTGGACTACCGAATAATTGGCGGTTAGCCACCGCTGGGTTACCAACCAATTGTTCGGCAGTCCAACAAGGTCCTTTCGCTGCGCTCAGGATGACAGTTTGAGTGATTGAAAAAAAGGCAGGGCCACAAACCCTGCCTTTTTCGCGTCCAAACCTGTCAGTTTGACAGAAAACGACTTTTCACCCCCGCTGGCACTGGTTTGGTTACTGGAAAGACGATACCAGAACTACCTTAAACACACAGAAAAACATCATGGGAAAAATCATTGGCATCGACTTAGGAACGACCAACTCCTGCGTCGCGGTGATGGAAGGGAATGAGCCGGTTGTGATCGCCAACTCGGAAGGCCGCCGGACCACGCCCTCGATTGTGGCGTTCACCGACAACGGCAACGGCGAGCGCAAAGTCGGCGACGCCGCCAAGCGTCAGGCCATCACCAACCCGAAAAATACGATCTCGTCGATCAAACGGTTTATGGGGAAACGCTTCAACGAAGTGGGGAGCGAACTCAAAACCATCAGTTATACCGTCGATCAAGGTCCCAACAACACGCCCCGCGTGAAAATTGGCGACCGCTTGTACACCCCGCAGGAAATTTCGGCGCAGATTCTGACCAAGATGAAGCAAACCGCCGAAGACTACCTCGGCCAGACCGTCACCGAAGCCGTCATCACGGTGCCCGCCTACTTCAACGACGCCGAGCGCCAGGCCACGAAAGAAGCCGGGCAAATTGCCGGGCTGGACGTGAAACGCATCATCAACGAACCGACCGCCGCCGCCCTGGCGTACGGGATGGACAAGAAAAATACCGACCAGAAAATCGCCGTGTTCGACCTCGGCGGCGGGACCTTCGACGTCTCGATTCTGGAACTGGGCGACGGGGTTTTTGAAGTAAAATCGACCGACGGCGATACGCACCTCGGCGGCGACGACTTCGATCAGGTCATCATCAACTGGCTGGCCGAAGAATTCCTGGCCGACGAGCGCATCGACCTCCGCCGCGACCCGATGGCCCTCCAGCGCCTGAAAGAAGCCGCCGAGAAAGCCAAAATCGAGTTGTCGAGCGGGTCGAGCACGGAAATCAACCTGCCGTACATCATGCCGGTGGACGGGATTCCGAAGCACCTCGTGCGCTCGCTGAGCCGGGCGAAGTTTGAGCAACTGGCCGACAGCCTGATTCAGCGCACGCTCGAACCCTGCAAACGCGCCATGAAAAACGCGGGCTACACCAACGCCGACATCGACGAGGTGATTCTGGTGGGTGGCTCGACGCGGATTCCGCGCATTCAGGACGAAGTCGAAAAATTCTTTGGCCGGAAGCCCTCGAAAGGCGTGAACCCCGACGAAGTGGTCGCCATCGGTGCCGCCATTCAGGGCGGCGTGTTGACGGGTGAAGTGAAAGACGTGCTGCTCCTCGACGTGACCCCGCTTTCGCTGGGCATCGAAACGATGGGCGGCGTGATGACCAAACTCATTGAGTCGAACACGACGATTCCGAGCAAAAAATCGGAGAAATTCTCGACCGCTTCGGACAACCAGCCTTCGGTGGAAATCCACGTTTTGCAGGGCGAGCGCCCGATGGCGGGCCAGAACCGCAGCATTGGCCGCTTCCACCTCGATGGCATCATGCCCGCCCCGCGCGGCATCCCGCAAATCGAAGTGACCTTCGACATCGACGCCAACGGCATCCTACACGTGTCGGCGAAGGACAGCGCCACGGGCAAGGAGCAAAAAATCCGCATCGAAGCCAGCAGCGGCCTGAGCGACGCGGAGATTGAAAAAATGCGGCAGGAAGCGAAAGCCAACGAAGCCGCCGACAAAGCCGAGCGCGAAGCCGTCGAGAAAGTCAACCTGGCCGACTCGATGATTTTCAACACCGAAAAGCAGTTGAAAGAATACGGTGACAAACTCTCGGAAGGCAACAAAACGGCCATCGAAAGCGCCCTGACCAGCCTGCGCACGGCCCACGCCAGCCGCGACGCCGCCCAAATCGACGTGGCCCTCGAAGCCCTCAACGCCGCCTGGCAAACCGCCTCGACCGAAATGTACCAGGCCGGTGCCGCCGGAGACGGCCAACCCGGTGCTGGTTTTGACGGCCAGCCAAACGGGCAACAACCCGACTCCTCCACGGCGGATTCGAATGTGAAGGATGTGGATTTTGAGGAGGTGAAGTAAACAGGTTTAATCAAGCCCTCGCTGTGAATACGGCGGGGGCTTTTAGTTTGAATGGTCTATGAAATACCCATGTTGTTCCAGGTATTCGCACCTGGAACCGCAAATAAATGCCAATCTGAGATTGGCAGGCCGCGTTAGCGGCCAATGGGTCAGTAAGGTTTAGGTAGTCTGGGAGCAATTTGGTAATGCGGGGAAGTTGGCCGCTCTCGCGGCCCGTCGTTCGGAGAACAACGTTCATTCTTCGTTCGAGGTGAAACACCTCGAACAACGCTAAAAAATGCTTGGCGCCAAGCGTTGTTTTTTGGAAAAGGATGGGTTAGCTTTGATTAATCCTCTCACCCACAGCCCATCATGAAACGCGAAGCGCAGCAACGAACCCTCACGGACATCGGGTTTCGTTTAGCTGCGCTACGGCAATTCTTACGAGACAGGAATTTCCGGCTGGCAGAAGACGAGCGAAATTCCGTTTTGGATGAAATCAGCCGATTGGTCGAATTGCGAAAAATCGTTCAAGACGAGATACCAGAGGATTGAATGTAAAGCCCCAAAGCCCATGCTAACCTTCGCCGAAGCCCTCGAAAAAGAGAAATCGTACTCGCCCTACGTGGGTTGGAGTGACGAAGAGCGGGCCGAAATGAATGCGTTTTTTCGGAACGCACTCCCGGAAGAACAAGCCGCCCTTCAAAAAATTATGAGCCAGAAAACTCATCAGTTGCTCGAAGAAACCCGGCGTTTTAGGGAGGAAGTAAAGCAGGAATTGAGCGTCAACAGTTCGAAGTAAGTCATGGAATCCTCTAATCCACTCGACAACCCGATTTACAACGGGCGGGACCCTCCGGGAAATTTTCGCTGAGAAAAGGCGCTTGGGCCAGTTTCAAGCCCTGCGCGGTGACGAAAAATGGAAAGCCCTAAAAGCCGCCAACCGCCCCGAACCCCCGAAAAACGAAACCCCACCCAACGAAGTCAGCGAATCATAAGGCGGAGAACAAAAAGAATAAGCCAGCACGGCGGGTGAAAACCCGCCGTTTTTGTTTAAAACGGGTGCTACTTTCGCCCCCATGAATTCCTTCCCCGTTCAGTATTCCCGGCTTTCCACCGCCGCCCTCACCCAGCGAATTGCCGAATGCTACGGCCTCGAAACCCTCAGCGGCCAGTTTTTACTGCACGGCGTCAGCGATACGTACCGATTTGAAAACCAGACCGAAGCGTACATCCTGAAAGTGTACCGCGAAGCCCACCGCAGTCGGAACGAAATCAGCGGCGAGGTGGAACTGCTGCTGACGCTGAAAGCGCGGGGGGCGAAGGCGGCCCATCCCATCGCCGACCGGGCGGGAGCGTACATCCAGGAATTTAACGCCCCGGAAGGCATCCGGCACGGGGTGTTGTTCAGTTTTGCGCCGGGCAAATCGGTGTTGGAGTTGTCGGATAACCAGGTGCGGAGTTTAGGACGGGAAATGGCGTTCAACCACGGAATCACGTCCCAACTCGAACTGCCATTCGAGCGAAATAGGTACGACGTGAACACGACCTTGATCAGTCCCTTGCGCGTGATTAAACCCGCGTTTGAATCGCTACCCGACGAATACGCACAGTTGGCCGGGCTGGTCGAAAAAGTGATTCAGAAGCTCGCCACGTTCGACACCAGCCGATTTAGTTACGGGTACTGCCACTACGATTACCTGCCCAAAAACTTTCATTTCGACGAACACGATCGGCTGACGCTGTTCGATTTTGATTTCGCGGGAAAAGGATTCTTGGCGAATGATCTGGCTTCGTTTTCCATCCATCCGTTTTTCAACGTGCTGACGGGCAAAACGAGCCGGGAAAAAGCCGACCGGGAAATGCGCGGTTGCCTCGACGCGTACCGGGACGTGCGGCCCTTGCTGGACGAAGAAATCGAAGCGATTCCGTACCTGGGCGTCGCGTTCTTTGTTTTTTACCTGGGCTTTCAATACGAAAACTTCGACGACTGGTCGAATTTCTTTTTTGGACCGAGGTACCTGAAAGAGCGGGTCGCTACGATTCAGAAGTACGCTGAGTGGTATTGCCAGTTTTAGAAACGAGTCGGATCGGCCCGACTTTACAATCGGCACGGAAGAGGAAAATGGGTAAAATTTCAGGTCAGGCTCGCGGCTCCTGCGGCGGGTCGTCGGAGGCCCTTCGGATGGTACGAGCTTCGTTGACAAACCCGTCGGCCTCTTCCTTGCTTTTCGGCTCCGACTTGCCCCGAACGTAGACGTAGGCAAGTACGCCGACGACTAAAAAAGTGAGGATCACGATGGGAATAAGCATGGCTGAACGAGTTTAGGAAATCTGAATTTCAGGATGGTAACTGTCCAGGAAGTTAAAATTTAGTGCCAAGCCGTGAGACCGCATCGCAGAACGGGCGGCGTATCGGTTCCCAACCAGGTTACTTTACCAAAAAAAACAAGTCATGGCTCAACCCGAAATCTGGCTGCGCGGCCCCTTGCCCGACGTGCCCCCGCTACTCCAGCCCATCGCCCACGCGCTGCTCCAGGCCCGCGATGAAGTGGCGGAAGCGATGCGGGATTTTCCCGATGAAAAAAAGGACGAGCGCCCCGCCGGGGTGGCTTCGGTCAATTTTCACTTGCGCCACCTGACCGGCGTACTCGACCGGCTACTCACCTACGCCCGCGCCGAAACGCTCAGCCCGACGCAACTGGCGTACTTGGCGGCGGAAGGCGAAGCGGGAGGGGCAGAGATCGGCGACTTGCTTCGGTCGTTCAGCGAAAGGGTAGAGCGCGCCGTCGAGGAGTTGAAAGGGCTGCGCGAACAAACCCTGACTGAGTTTCGGGGCGTGGGTCGGGCGCAGTTGCCCTCAACCGTCATCGGCCTGCTGGTTCACGCCGCCGAGCACACGACCCGACACCTGGGGCAACTGCTGGTCACGGCGCGGGTGGTGCAGGGTTCAGCGACCTGAATTCGGGTTTATTTCGGGGCAGGGCTTGACTTTCCGGTTTAGGTTCGTTTAACTTTCTGGAAACCAAACCTCTTACCGACATGAATGCCATTCAACGCGTAGAACGCTGGGGCGATTCGCACCACCCCGCCTGGCTCGACATCGTCCGCATCGCGCTCGGCCTGCTCCTGTTCATCCGGGGGGTGGACTTTATCAGCGACACGGATCAACTGCTTGCGCTGGCGGGCGGATTGAAAGATAGCAACCTGTACGTCTGGGGAGCCGTGCATTACGTGGCCTTCGCGCACTTGGTGGGTGGATTTTTAATCGCCCTCGGTTGCCAAACCCGCTTCGCGGCGGTGATTCAGATTCCGATCTTGTTCGTGGCGGTGTTTTTCGTCAACATCGCCCGTGGGTTCTCCTTTTTCAACTCCGAACTCTGGCTTTCCATTCTCACGCTGGGGCTGCTGATTCTCTTCGCCGTGCTGGGTTCGGGCAAATTTTCGGCGGACGCCTTCATGAAAGCCCACGAGCGGGGGCGGGGGTAAACTCCCCTCACCAGACTGTCATCCAGAGCGCAGCGAAGGACCTCGTTGGACGACCGGATAGTTTGTCGGTAGCTACCACTGGGTAATCGTCCAATTATTCGGTCGTCCAACGAGGTCCTTCGCTGCGCTCTGGATGACATGACAGACCGGTGGGCCGGTTACACTGCCACCTCCTCAAGCCCCCTCACTGCCACCAGCCGCCGCTCTTCTTTTTCGTAGGGGAACACGTCGAGGATCGGCGTCAGGTTCACGTCGGTGATGGCGTAATCACTCATCTGGCCGAGGCTTTCTTCGATGCGCTCGTAGGCTTCTTTGGGCGTGTTGGCGTTGATCAGCATCAGGTGCGGGACCTTTTTCTCCTGCTGTTTTTCTTCGTCGAAACTCATCATCACCACTTTTACTTTAAACCATTTCTCGCCGCCGCCTTCGTGCAGGAACACCTCGGCCAGTTTCATGATGGAAAGGCCCGTGAGTTGAAAAGCCGGGGCGTTGTCGGCCATTTCGGCGTGGAGGCGGGCCTCGGCGTCGGTGTACGACACGGCATCGAAGAGGTACGCCTCGGCAATGAGTTTGAATTTGTCGGGTTCGACTTCTTTGGGGTATTTGATTTTGGCGAGAAACCAGGTGGCCATGCGGACGTTTGTTGAAGGGTGAAAGACCGCAAGATAAGGCGGCTTCCCGGCCCGTCTGCTACCTTTGCGGGCCTATTTTTCATCCGCAACCTATGACTCCTGAAACTCTGCGTTTTGAGGTTTCCCCTCACTTTTTCATCACCGCCGATGCCTACGGCAACCCCGACCACCCGCCCGTGTTGCTGCTCCACGGCGGCGGCCAAACCCGCCACAGTTGGGGCGACACGGCCCAACGCATCGCCGAATGCGGGTACTACGCCCTTGCCCTCGATGCCCGTGGTCACGGTGACAGCAGTTGGTCGCCCAACGCCGAATACGGAATCGAATTTCTGGTGGAGGATTTGAAAGCCGTTATCGAAAAACTGGGAAAGACGCCCACCCTGGTGGGCGCGTCGATGGGGGGACTCACGGCCTTACTCGCCCAGGGAGAAACCGACGATCTGATTTCCTCGGCCATCGTGCTGGTCGATATTGCCCCCAAAACCGAGCAGAAAGGCATCGAGCGGATTTTTGCGTTCATGAGCGCCAATGCCAACCAGGGTTTTGCTAACCTCGACGAAGCCGCCGAAGCGGTAGCGGCCTACCTGCCGCACCGCCCGAAATCGTCGGATACGAACCGGCTGGAAAAGAATTTACGCCTCCGCGCCGACGGGCGCTGGTACTGGCACTGGGACCCGGCCATGCTGAAGGTCTGGAAGCAGCAAAGCACCGAAGCCACGCCCGACCAGCAAATTCAGAACGAAGCCCGGCTTTTCGCCGCCGCCCGGCGGCTGACCGTGCCCACGCTCATCGTGCGCGGCGGAATGAGCGACGTAGTGAGTGAACGGATTATGGCCGAATTTCTGGATGCCGTGCCGCAGGTGCGCAGCGTGAGCGTGGCCGAAGCGGGCCACATGGTCGCGGGCGATTCCAACCACGCATTCACGCGGGCAGTGCTGGAGTTTTTAGAGTCTGAAGGATTGAGTGATTGAGTGAAAAAGGCAAATGCAGTTTCTAATCACTCCATCACTCCCTCCCTCCGTAGTTCACTCCTCCGGGCTGTCGAATTGGCGGTGGTGTTTGTCGCGGTAAAACCGCTCAAAAATCAGGGGAAAAATAAACAGCGTCAGCAGGGTTGAGCAAAGCAGTCCGCCGATGACCACGATGGCCAGGGGCTTTTGGCTTTCGGAGCCGATGCCCGTGCTGACCGCCGCTGGTAGCAGGCCAAACGCACCCATGAGTGCCGTCATCACCACGGGCCGGATGCGGTCGGAGACGCCCGCCGCGATGGCCTCGGCCAGGGGCATTCGGGCGAGCAGGTTTTTCTTGAACACCTCGATGAGGATGATGCCGTTCTGGATACAAATCCCGAAGAGCGCGATAAACCCCACCCCCGCCGAAATGCTGAAATTGGTGCGCGTGAGGAGCAGCGCCAGTGAGCCGCCAATGAGGGCAAAGGGCACATTGGTAAACACGAGCGAGGCATCTTTCACGTTGCCAAACAGCACGTAGAGGATGAAAAAGATGGTCAGTAAGCTGATGGGCACCACCTGGCTGAGTCGTTTGGTGGCGCGTTGCTGGTTTTCAAAATCCCCTTTCCATTTCATGTCGTAGCCCTTGGGTAGGCCTGAAATTACCTTCGCGACATCCCGCTGCGCTTCGGTGATGGTGCTGCCCATGTCGCGGCCCCGGACGCTGAATTTTACGGCAATAAACCGCTTCGTGTCTTCCCGAAAAATCAGGCTGGGGCCGGTCAGCGTGCGGAGCTGGGCGATTTCTTTAATCGGAATTTTCGTGCCTTTCAGCGTGGGTACGAGCAGGTTGCCGATGGCCGCTTCATCCTGCCGGAACTGCGGTTGAAAGCGAATCCGTATCGCAAACCGCCGCTCGCCTTCGTACAACTGGCTGGCCGCTTCGCCGCCGATGGCGAGTTGAATCACCGCCTCGGCGTCGGCGGTACTGACGCCGTAGAGGTCCATTTTCTGCTGGTCGAGTTCGACGCGGAGTTCGGGTTGGCCGAGGTTGCGGATGATGCCGAGGTCTTCGATGCCCCGCACTTTTTTCAACACCCCGAACACGCGCTGAGCCTGATTTTCCAGAAAATCGAAGTCTGTCCCATAAATTTTCACCGCAATCGAGCCTTTCACCCCCGAAACGGCCTCTTCGACGTTGTCGGTGATGGGTTGGGAAAACCCGAAGTTAACGCCCTGGTAAACCGCCAGTTTGGACTGCATTCGCTCGACCAGGGCGACCTTCGACAGGCCGCTTTTCCATTCTTTTTGCGGGTAAATGTCCACCAGAAACTCCACGTTGTAAAAGCCCGTCGGGTCGGTGCCGTCGTTGGGGCGCCCCGCCTGCGAGAGCACCTGCCGTACTTCGGGAAAGCCCTCGAAGAGGTGCCGCATCTGGTTGGCGTAGCGTACCGACTCGTCGAGGCTGATGCTGCGGGGCATCGAGGCGCGGACGTAAATCGAGCCTTCGTTGAGTTGGGGCAAAAACTCGGTACCGTGCAGCGTAAACGTCCACAAGCCCAGGAGAGTGAAGAGGCCCGTCACGATAAATGTCCAGCGTTTATGGTGGAAGGTAAAATGGAACGCCTTCATGCTCCCGCGTTGGATGCCCCGCACGACGAAGTTCGATTTCTCCCGCACGTTTTTGCTCAACAGACTGCTCACCAGCACGGGCACGAGCGTGAGTGTAAACACGAGTGCCCCCAGCAGGGCAAAACTAAGCGTCCAGGCCAGCGGACTGAACATTTTTCCCTCTACTTTTTGAAAGGAAAAAATGGGCAGCAGGGCCACCAAAATGATAATTTTGGCCGTAAAAATGGCCTTGCCCATCTCGGCGCCCGTGCGCTTGATGGTACTCAGTTTGGCGAGGTTGTTGAACCGTTCCATCCCCACGGCCTCCGCCTTGTGCGCCAGCACCACGAGCAGCCCTTCGACCATCACAACGGTGCCGTCGATGATGATGCCAAAATCCACCGCGCCCAGGCTGAGCAGGTTGGCGTTCATGCCCATGAGCCGCAGGCAACAAAAGGCAAAGAGCAAGGCCAGTGGAATGATTGAACTCACAATCAGGCAGGTACGCCAGTCGGCCAGGAACACCAGCACGATGAGCGTGACGAGCAGAATGCCCTCGGCGATGTTGTGGCTGACGGTTTCGATGCAGAAATCGAGGAGGGTTTGGCGGTTGTAGAAGGCGTGGATTTTTACGTCGGAGGGCAGAATCTTGTCGTTCAACTCCTGCACTTTTTCGTTCAAGGCCCCGATTACTTCCGACGGATTTTCGCCCTTGCGCATCACCACGATGCCTTCCACCGCGTCGTCGTTGGCTTCGCGTCCGGCCTGGCCGAGCCGGGGCAGGGCCGATTCCTGCACGCGGGCCACGTTTTTGACGTAAATCGGCGTTCCGTTGCGGTTGTCGACCAGGATGTTTTCGATTTGCGGAATGGAGGTCAGCAAACCGATGCCGCGTACCACGTAAGCCTGGTTGTTTTTGGTGACCACGTCGCCGCCCACGTTGATGTTCGATTTCTGGACGGCTTGGTACACGTCGAGCGGGGTGATGTCGTAGTCGGCGAGCAGGCTGGGATTCACACTGATTTCAAAGGTCTTGACCTCGCCCCCGAAACTGACCACGTCGGCCACGCCGGGCACGCTTTTCAGGTTGCGTTCCACCACCCAGTCCTGGATGGTTTTCAACTCGCGGGAGGATTTTTTGGAGTCGAGCGTATACCGAAAAATCTCGCCCGTTGGCCCGTAAGGCGGTTGAATGTCGGGTTCGACACCCTCCGGCAGGCTGACGCCCTGCAAGGCGTTGTTGACCTGCAAGCGGGCGAAATCATTGTTCACGCCGTCGTCGAACAGCACCACCACCACCGACAGCCCGAACAAGGTGGTGGAGCGCACGCTCGTTTTTTTCTGCACCGGATTAAGGGCGATTTCCAGCGGGGTGGTCACGAATTTTTCGATTTCTTCGGCGCTGCGGCCCGGCCATTGGGTGATGAGCGTCACCTGGGTGTTGGTCACGTCGGGGAAGGCATCGAGGGGCGTGTTCAGGAAACTGAGTACCCCACCCACGACCACGGCGGCGGTAAAAAAGAACACGGCAAAGCGGTAGCGCAGGGAAAGCGCGAGGAGGCGTTTCATGGAAAAAAGGAGATTCAACCCTGACAGCGGCCGAAGGCCCTGTCAGCGGTTCCAGGGTAGTCGGTAGCCAAGAAGTTGGTTATACGGGAAAGCGCAACCGCTGACAGGGCCGTTGGCCGCTGTCAGGGTTGCTCCTAATTATTCAGTGCATTGTACACCAGCAACTGGTTTTTGGTCATCACGGCCTCGCCTGGTTTGAGGCCTGAAGCCACGTAAGCCCGGCCGTCGGTGGTTTGCGAGACCTGCACTTCCCGCGTTTCGATGCGCTCCGGACTGTGGTACACTAGCACGAAGTTTTTGTTTTTGTCGAAAATCAAACTTCCGGCGGGCACGGTGAGCATTCGGTTGAGGCCGTCGAACTGAACGGTGATTTGGGCGAACATCTCCGGTTTGAACTGATTGCGGTCATTGGGCAGGTCGATGCGCACCTGGAGCGTGCGCGTAGCCGGGTCGAGTACGTTACTGATTTTATTGATTCGGCCCCGGAAAACCTGATCTGGGTAGGCAAGAAGCCGAATTTCGGTTTCGTAGCCGAGCTTGATTTTGGCAATGTCCGACTCGTACACGTTGGCAACTACCTGTACCGTCGAAAGGTCGGCGATGGTGAAAAACGGCCCGGTTTCGCCTTCGTGGTACTGCATTTGTTCGCTGATGTTGGCATTTTTATCGACCACAAAGCCTGAAATCGGGGCGCGAACCGTGTAAAGCGAATTGGAAATTCCGTAAATGCCCGACACCGCCTGGGCCTTTGCCACCGCGCTCTGCGCTTTTTTGAGGTCGTTTCCGGCAATCACCACATCCTTTTCCGCCGCCAGACCCGATTTCGCCAGGTCCTGGGTGACGCTCAAGTTTTTCTGAGCCGTGAGCAAGTCCGAGCGGGCGGCCACCACTTGGTTTTCCACGTCGGCTACGTCGGCGCTGCGCAACACGGCGATGACTTGGCCTTTTTTCACGAAATCCCCCAAGCCAGCATTGAGTTTTTCGATCACGCCGTCCACCAGCGGGGCCACTTTGGTGAGGCGGTTTTCGTAGGGTACGACCTTGCCGGTGAGTTGGAGGCTGCTTTTCACGATTTCCGAACGGGCGGTATCGAGCTGCAAATCCCGCAACAGCGCCGGGGAAAGCTGGAAAGGCGGTGTGGCCTGGCTGGAGTCTTCGCCGTCGGACGAGGTACAACCCGCCGCCAGCAACCCGGTCAGCACGATCAGAAAGCCGGGGAGGAGTCGGGACAAACGATTGAATTGGTTCATGGGAATCGGGTTTGGGGCCTGAATCAATACGAAAAGATTTTTTTGCCAATGGCGAAATTCAACTCTTCAATTGCCTGCATCCGGTCGGCTTGCAGGGTATTAAACTGGATAACCGTGTTCCGGTACGACTCCAGAAAATCCGTGAATTCTAACAGGGAAATGTTCCGTTTCCGGTAATTCTCCACCACGCCGGCAATGAGCCGGTCAAAATTGGAAATGAAGCGTTTATCGAAGGTTTTAAATAACCCGTCGCTCGTTTGTGCCCGCGTCAGCGCCCACAGCAGGTCGTTTTGCACGGCGGTTTGGGCTTGATTGTAAAGCAGTTTCGAGGCTTCGACCCCGCTTTCGGCGGCGCGGATGTTGCCTTGATTCCGGTTGAAAAACGGCAGCGTTACCTGCGCCGTCAGGCCGAGGTAGTGGGTGCCGTACCCAGCCAGTTTGTCGTAGTTCAGCCCCAGGGCCAGGTCGGGTACGGCCAGGGCTTTTTGAAGGGACAAATTGGCGGCACCCAGGCGGGTATTGGCTTCGGCGGCCTTCAGGTCGTAGCGCGATTCGAGCGCCAGGGGAAGCAGGGTGCCGAGGCTGAGTGGAGCCGGATCGAGCGAATCGAGTTGGGCGCGGTTGTCGGGTTGGGGACGCAGGTAGCGTTCGGTGGCATCGCCGAGGAGGAGTTTCAACGTGGCCTGCTGGTCGGCGATTTCGCGGAGCAGGGTCGCCCGACCGCTTTCCAACTCGAAGAGAAAGGACTGAAGCCGGATGACTTCTTTGTACGCCACGTTGCCTTTTTCGGCCTGCTCCTGGTACGAGGCCACCAGTCGGCGGAGCGTCGGAATTTCTTCGTCGTACATCCGCAGGGATTGTTGCCGGTAAAAAAGCCCGAAAAAACTACTGCGGAGGTCGAGGCTCAACGTGCGGAGCAAGTCAAAAAACTGGTATTCGCTCAATTCAGCGTTGATTCGGGCGGCGGCCACCTGCTTGTTGCGCTTGCCCGCGAGCAGGAACAACTGCTGGATTTGCACGTCCTGCTCCCCGTTTTTCATTGGAAATATTTTTCCTTCGGTTTCGGGAATTTGCCGGTTGGTGATTTGCTGCTCCAGCGTGACGACTGGATTGGGAAACAAAGCCGCCTGCACGATTCCGGCTTTGGCCGCTTCGACGTTGAATTTTTGGGCGAGCAGCGAAAAATTGGCCGCTAAAAACTGCGATTCGGCCCCGGCAAGCGTCAGGGTGAGGGTATCGCGGGGCACCACAGCCCGCGCAGGAAAGGCGAAAACGGACAGCCAAACGAAAAGCAGTCCGACGAAGAGTCGGGTTTTCATGGAGGGGGGCGAGGAGGGGCGAGCGCCCAAAAGGAGGCGATTCGACCGTCCATACGAATGAAAAGGGAATGCTGATGGCAAAAAACCTGCACCAGGGAGGGGCAGAGGGCGAAAACCGTTTAAACGGTTTAAATCAGCAACACCCCGCAGCGGAGGTACCGGCGGGGAAGGAACCGGGAGTGAAAATGACCCGGTGCTTGGGAAGAAAAAAGAAAAACAGGCCGGAAAACAAAGCGAAAGGCCACCTCGTTCAGCGCCGCCGACCCAGCATCCAGCGACTCATCCTCCAGGGAGGAATCCGCCAGCGCTTCAATCCAGACGAGCGGAAAGGCCTGAGAAGGAGTCGGTTTAACCGCTTGCGATACCGGGGAAGCCACCGCAGCCGTTTCGGCACCGGCCATCGACCGACTGCCCAAAAAAACGACGAGCACCCCCGCCAGCAGTAGGCGGAGGAAGCTCGTCGTTTTGGAAAAAATCGGGTTGCGCATCGGGAAACGGTTGCTAAAAAACCGGGCCTGTGACCCAACTTTCGGTCGAACGTTTAACGGCTACCCCGGAAAAATTTTATTTCTTGGGTGCCTTCGGCGAAAACATAACGCTCATCCGCTTGCCTTCGAGGCGGGGAAGTTCATCGAGTTTTCCCACGTCTTCGAGGCCCTTCGCAAAGTTGAGGAGCAACAGTTCGCCCCGGTCTTTGAAGACGATGCTCCGACCCACGAAATGCACGTAGGCCTTTACTTTCGAGCCTTCTTTCAAAAAACCGATGGCGTGTTTGAGCTTAAAATTGAAGTCGTGTTCGTCGGTGTTGGGGCCGAAGCGAATTTCTTTCACGACGACCTTGCTCTGCTTGGCCTTCAGTTCTTTCTGCTTCTTTTTCTGCTCGTACTTAAACTTGGAATAGTCCACCACCCGGCACACGGGCGGCGCGGCGTTGGGCGAAATTTCAACGAGGTCGAGGGTCTGCGCCTGCGCGATGGCGAGGGCTTTACTGATTTCGTAAACGCCCTGTTCGACGTTCTCGCCGACGAGCCGGACTTCCGGTACGCCCTTGATGAGTTGATTGATACGGTAAGGTTCCTCTTTTTTCTGAGGGAGTCTGCGGTTGAATCCGCCGGGGCGTAATGCCATGCTTGGTTGTTTGGTTGTTGTGTGTCTGGCCGTTTGATTGTGACGTTCGCCCGAAATAACATCGAAATAGACGAACAGCCAAACCATCGAATCGGAAAGAAGCCGTTGGATGACCGGACTGGCGCATCCAACGGCTTGAGAACCTGAGCCTAAGTTGAAAAGTTTTTGCTCATTCGCCAAAATTTTTGACGGTTTCTTGGTGCGCCAGAGTAATAAAATCCGCCAGGGGCATACTGCCGAGGTCGCCCTGGCCTTTTTTACGCACCGACACCGTGCCGTCGGCCTGTTCTTTTTCCCCGACCACGAGCATGAACGGCACTTTGGCTACTTCAGCATCCCGGATTTTCTTCCCGATTTTTTCGTCGCGGTGGTCAGCGTAGCCGCGCAGGTCGGCTTCCTGCAAACTCAGGAACACGTGGTTGGCGTAATCCTCGTACTTCTCCGAAATCGGCAACACGGCCAGTTGCTCCGGCGAAAGCCAGAGCGGGAAGTTACCCGCCGTATTTTCAATCAAAATCGCGATGAATCGTTCCATCGATCCAAACGGGGCGCGGTGAATCATCACCGGGCGGTGCTTCTGGTTGTCGGAGCCGACGTATTCCAACTCGAAGCGTTCGGGCAAATTGTAGTCCACCTGGATGGTGCCCAACTGCCACTTCCGGCCCAGGGCATCGCGCACCATGAAATCAAGTTTCGGGCCGTAAAACGCGGCCTCGCCGTACTCGATGACCGTCGGCAAGCCCTTCGCTTCCGCCGAACGGAGAATGGCCCCTTCCGCTTTTTCCCACAACTCGTCGGTACCGATGTACTGGCTGCGATCCACTTGGTCGCGCAGCGAGACTTGCGCCGAGTAGTTGTCGAAGCCGAGCGATTTAAACACGTACAGCACCAAATCGATCACCTTCATAAATTCTTCCTCCACTTGGTCGGGGCGGCAGAAAATGTGCGCGTCATCCTGGGTAAAACCCCTAACCCGCGTCAACCCATGCAATTCGCCCGACTGCTCGTAGCGGTACACGGTGCCAAACTCGGCCAGGCGGAGGGGCAATTCCTTGTAACTGCGGGGCCGGGTTTTGAAAATCTCGCAGTGGTGCGGGCAGTTCATTGGTTTCAGCAAAAACTCCTCGTCGGCATCGGGGGTACGAATGGGTTGGAAGGAATCCTTGCCGTATTTTTCGTAGTGGCCCGACGTGACGTACAATTCCTTGCTCCCGATGTGCGGCGTCACGACTGGCTGGTAGCCCGCCCGAATCTGGGCGCGTTTCAGGAAATTTTCCAAACGCTCGCGCAGCACGGCTCCTTTCGGCAACCAGAGCGGCAGGCCCATGCCCACCCGCTCGGAGAAGGCGAACAACTCCATTTCCTTGCCCAGCTTGCGGTGGTCGCGTTTTTTGGCTTCTTCGAGCAGGGTCAGGTATTCGTCGAGTTCTTTTTGCTTGGGAAACGTCACGGCGTAAATCCGCGTGAGCATTTTATTTTTTTCACTGCCCCGCCAGTACGCCCCGGCCACGTTCATCAATTTGGTGGCTTTGATAAACCCGGTGTTGGGAATGTGCGGCCCCTTACAGAGGTCGGTAAAATTGCCCTGACTGTAAAACGTGATCGTGCCGTCTGCCAGCCCGTCGATGAGGTCGAGTTTGTACTCGTCGCCTTTTTTCGTGAAATAGGCCAGCGCCTCGGCTTTGCTCACGGGCTTGCGCTGGTAGGCTTGTTTTTGCCGGGCCAGTTCCAGCATTTTGTCTTCTACTTTTTTGAAATCGTCCTGCGAAAACGGCTTGCCGCCCAGGTCGACGTCGTAATAAAACCCGGTTTCGATGGCGGGGCCGATGCCGAATTTCACGCCGGGATAGAGGGCTTCCAGCGCCTCGGCCAGCAAGTGCGCCGACGAATGCCAAAAGGTGCTTTTGCCTTCGGCATCGTTCCAGGTAAGCAATTGCACCGTCGAGTCGGTGGAAATGGGACGGGTCGCATCCCAGACTTCGCCGTTCACTTTCGCGGCCAGTACGTTGCGGGCCAGGCCTTCACTGATGGATTGGGCCACGTCCAGCCCGCTGACACCCTCCGGAAACGTACGAATGCTTCCGTCGGGCAGGGTAATCTTAATCTCGTTCATGGTTTGTGGTTTGTGGTTTTTAGTTTGTGGTTTGTGGTTTGTGGTTGAAATACAGTTAACCAGAAACCAAAAATCGTAAACCCAAAACCTAATTGAACTTGGTTTGGAGCCGTGGTACAAGACGGCCCCCGGAATCGGATTTGGAACTCAGGGTGGTGTGTGGACGCATGGGCCTAAACAGCGCCGTATCCACCCGTCGGGGAGTGGGTTTCAGCAGACCATTCAGATTTCGCGTAGTCGCATACGGGTCAGGTTCGCTGAAGGGCAAGGCCAGGCGGCGTTGCATCCGGGCTTGACCGTTGAGCACCCGAAAATCGCCAGGATTGGTTTCCAGAGCCAGTGTGTAAAACTCAAGGGCTTTTTCTGGATTTCCCAGGTACTCGAAACATTGCCCGATGTAAAAATTGAGCTGGGGCACTCTGGGATTGTATTTCAATACTTGCTCAAAAAATTGCAAGGCACCGGTCAAGTCGTTCTGGCGAAATGACAGCGCTCCGGCGGTGAAGTTGGCTTCAAAAAACTGAGGCCGGATTGCGACTGCTTTTCGGTAACACACCAGTGCGCTATCGGGTTTCTGAGCGTGCTGAAAACTTAATCCCCGCTGAAATAACAGCGTGGCATCGTTGGGAAAACGGTGCAGGCCTTGCTCGGCAAACTCCACGGCGGAAGGCGTGTCGCCCAGGGAATTGTAAAGGATAGCAAGCTGCTGGTAAGCGGCCATGTACCCCGGGTTTAAGGTTAAAGCCCGGCGAAACTGCGGCAGAGCCTGCGTAGTGTCGCCGGTTTTGGCGGTGACTACCCCACTAAAATAATACGCTTCTCCGTTGAAAGGCGTCGCTTGCAAGGCCCGGTTGAGGTAGCTGCGGGCGGGGCCAACTTGCCCGGTTTGCTGGTATAAATCGCCCAGCAACACGTACAATTCAGGCGTACCGGCTTCGAGAATCTCCACCTGACGCGCCGCTTCCAATGCTTCGGGAGTGCGACTCAAGGCCCGCAACGCCAGGGCTTTCACTTGGAAATAATTGCCGACCGCTCCCTGCAACTCAAGGGCACGGTTGATGTCGTCGAGGGCTTGGGTGGGTTGCCCCGCTTCGAGGTAAAGCCGGGCGCGCTGGTAAAAAATTCCGGACGAGCGCGGATTGCGGGCCGCCAGGTTGTTGAGCAGTTTCAGGGCCGTGACGCGGCGAGTGGTGGCATTGACTTCGGGCAAGGGTGGGATGGCGGTACCCGCCCGGTCATCGGAGCCACAGCCGACCAGGGCGGTTAGGCAAATCCAGCTAAAAAACAGCGCCCGCAGCGAAATCATGGCGCAAAAGTACGAAAAGGGGCGGGTTTTGGGGAGAGGAATCCAACTGACACTGGAGAGAGGGGCATCAAAAAGACTCGACGAACTCCGGGAATCAGCCGAATCAGGACCGTTTTCTACCCAATTCCTCACCAAGCGTCGGAAATTCAGCCTCCGGAATCAAGTGGCATAAATTTTTGAATCTGAACCAGGTATCTCAATCCATTTATCTCATGCAACATCAAACTACTTCCCTTCTTCGGTTGAAGAGCAATCAACCTTGCCTAAACTTCGTCGCTTTTGCTACCCTCGTTGCGCTGGCCGTCACGACCCTGGCTTCGTGTTCGGGCAACAAAACGGAATCTACCGCCACCCAGGACTCGACAGCGATGATGAGTGATAGTCCCAGCAACCAATCGGCCCTGACGCCCGCCGGGCCGAAGCCAGCCTGGGCACCCGACATTGACCCGGAAATGCAGGTGGTCATCGAAAAGCTGACCAGCTACGGGACCCCGCCTTTAAACACACTTCCCGTTGCCGAAGCACGTAAAGCGCCTTCAGCGGCGGATGCCACGATGGCTGTGATGTCCGAACACGCCATTCCGATGCCACCGAATGCAGTCGATACGGCAGGAAAAGACATTCCGGTTTCCGGGGGCAAAATTCACCTTCGGATTTACACCCCCACTACCGGAAAAGACGCTTATCCGGTGATTGTGTACTACCACGGTGGGGGTTGGGTGATTGCCACCCTCGATACCTACAACGCTTCGGCCCAGGGGCTGGCCAATCAGGCGGAGGCCATTGTGGTGTCGGTTGCCTACCGGCAGGCACCCGAATTTAAGTTTCCCACGGCACACAACGACTCGTACGCAGCGTACGAATGGACCGTAAAAAACGCGGCTTCCTTCAAAGGCGATCCGAAGCGGGTTGCCGTGGTGGGCGAAAGTGCGGGCGGAAACCTGGCTGCTGCCGTGGGAATGATGGCACGGGATAAAGGTTTTCAGTTACCTCTGCATTCGGTGCTGGTGTACCCCATTGCCGGCTACAATTTTGGTACCGAATCGTACCAGCAGTCCGCTGAAGCGAAACCCCTGAACACGGCCCTGATGAAGTGGTTTTTTGAAAAATACCTCAACGGCCCCGCCGATGGGAAAAATCCGATGATTTCGCTGGTGAACGCGAATTTGAAAGGACTTCCGGCCACGACGATCCTTGCCGCCGAAATCGATCCGCTGCGGAGCGAAGGCGAAATGCTGACTGACAACTTGAAAAAGGCGGACGTTTCCGTCACCTACAAGCAGTACAAGGGCGTGACGCATGAATTCTTCGGTATGGCGGCGGTAGTGCCCGAAGCCAAAGCAGCCCAAAGGTTGGCGACGGATGAGTTGAAGAAGGCGTTCAATAAGTAATCGACCTCCATCCGCAGGAGCCAGGGAAGGCGTGAAGTGACTTGCCACTTCACGCCTTTTTGGGGAATGAGTTGCTGACGGAACTTCCTTCATTCCACGTTTAGAAACCGGGAAAACACCCCCAGCGGCAGTTTTTTCCCAAACCCATCTGCCAGGTACAATTCGCCGAACTCCGGATTGGATACTTTTCCAAACACGCCACGAATCAGGTTTTCAACGATGAGCGCCGAAAATCCCAGCGAGTACAGGTTGAGGATGAATAGGTGTCGCTCCGGGTCGAGCAGGTCGCGGCAGGCCTTGAGGAGTTCGCCTAGATTTTCTTCGAGCAGCCATTTCTCTCCGTCGGGACCGCGCCCATAGGCCGGGGGGTCGAGGATGAGGCATTGGTAGCGATTACCCCGGCGCACTTCGCGTTTCACAAATTTAAGGGCATCTTCCACCACCCAGCGGATGTCCGTCAGACCGCTCAGTTCCATGTTCTCCCGCGACCAGGTGATCACCTGCTTCACGGCATCGACGTGCGTGACCTCGGCCCCGCAGGCGCAGGCGGCGAGCGAAGCCAGCCCGGTGTACGCAAATAAATTGAGGACTTTGGGCGAACCGGAAAATTGGGGCAAATGCTCGGCGAGATAATCCCAGTTAGCGGCTTGTTCGGGAAAAAGGCCGACGTGTTTGAACGACGAAAGCGCCAGTTTAAACGTCAAATCGAGCCGCCCGTGCTGGTAGCGGCTCGTCCAGCGTTCGGGCATTCCGGCGGCTCGTACCCATTCGCCCCGCTCGGAACTGCCTTTTTCTTTTTTAAAAACAGCATTGGCCCGCTGCTTCCACTCCGCCTCGGCCAGCGACCGGTCCCAAAGCGCCTGCGGTTCGGGCCGGGAAAGCACGTAGTCGCCGAAGCGCTCTAATTTTTCAAAATTTCCCGAATCGAGCAGCTCGTAGGTTTGCCAGTGGGTGGGAGAAAGGAGGAGCATGGGGTGAAAGGGTGGAGCAATCAAAAATTCCCTCTTCAAAGGGGGAATTTTAAAAAGCTATTTTGTTCAAATAAAACACGTTGCGCCGCCCTTCGGCTTCGTTCTGGATGCGCTGGTAACCCCAGGCCAAGAAGTAATTATCGTACCAGTATTCGAGGTCGTCGTTGGTATTCCGACGGAGTTTATCGCCTTCTTTTACGGTGCTGAAGGTTTTTTCCGCTTCGCCTTCCACGACCAGATTTCCCTTCACCACCTTTGAGCGGATAGCCCCCTGGTTGCTGTAAAACAGCGCGACCTGCCCCTCACGGATGCTGGTACGTACTTTTTCTTTCAACTTCATCGTCTTCACGTTGTCAATCTCGAAGCTGTTGTCCCAGAGCAGGGTCCCTTTTTTGTCAAAACCAGCGACCACGGCGTGGGTGTATTGCCAGCCGTCGAACACCTGCTGGTTGTTGCCCCAAAAACTCCGGCTCCCGCCGTACCAGGGGTTCATGCTCCAGAGGCCCCAGCCCCAACCGTAGGGCGAATACAGCCCGCCGTAGGGACTACCGAAAAAGGGGCTACCACCAAAGCCCCCGCCGTAGGGGTAATTGTTTTGGTACCGAAACGTGGGCTGGAAGGCTTCGGCGACCAGAACGTACTGGTCGCCGTTGGGAATCAGGTCGTGAACCAGCAACTGATAATTAAGTTTCAAATCACCGCCGCGTTCCTTCTGGCGGGCAATCTGCCGTTCCTTGCGTTCCTGCTCGCGGGGGCTAAGGAAATTGAAGAAATTTTTGAAATCGGTAAAACTGTAGTATCGGGTGGGAAGCACTTCGGCCGGGGTAATCTGACTCATGTATACCCCCTGCGACACCGGCCCCCGCGTGGTCGATTGCATCGAGCGGTATCCGTAGGTGCCAATCATGAGTTGGGTGGTATCGGTGAGGGGGCTGAGTTTGCCGTTGAGCAGGGCGAAATCGTCTTCCGGTTCGAGCAACACCTGCGAATCCTGCCGCCCGTCTTCGTCGAACGACTTCACGACCAGCTCGTACGTTTTTCCTTTCCGCACCGAATAGGTCACGTTGACGCGGTGGTTGACCGAGTCGATGTCGACGGTCTGAATTTCCGCCGAGCCTTTCATGGCGCTGGGCAACAATTTGCTCTGGCGCGACTGGAGGTTGGTGTACAGCAACACGGGTTGCTCGCGCACGACACCCGCGATGTACACCCCGTCGCGATGGGCTTTAAACTCACTGATTTCCAGTTTATCGACCGAATAAATATCGAATTTTTCGGTGAAGCCCGGCCCGACGTACACCTTGATAACCTGGTAACGGTTGCTGCGAAATTTGCTGAACAACAGGTACACATCCTTGCCATCGTAGCTGTAGTTGACGTAGTCGAGGTTGTCGCTGATGGTGCCCTCCACCTGCCAGACGCGGTCGAGGTTGGTATCGAAGCGAACGAGGTTGTAGCCACTCCGGCCCGCCTGGGTGAGCAACAACACCCCGTTTTCACGCACCGGGATGGTGAAGAAATTATCGGCGTTGGCCGGGACCGGAATTTCCAGGCGCCGGGCGGAGGGATTGGGAACGTAACTGGTTTGGGCCGTCGCACCAAAGGCGGCGAGCAACCAAACAGGCAGCAGATACTTAGTCAGTTTCATGGGAAATGCCAACGAGGATGTCAAATTCTTCGGGGCGAACGGGCGAGACCGACAGGCGCGAGTGACGCACCAGGGCCATGTTTTGCAAACGCACATCGGACTTGATTTGAATCAGCGTGACGGGCTTCGGAAGCGGCTCGACGGGTACCAAATCAATTGCCACCCAGCGGGGGTCGTCGGTGCTGGGATCCGGGTAGTATTCGCGGGCTACCTTCGCAACTCCGACCACGGCCAGCCCTTCGTTGGAGTGATAGAACAACACCAAATCACCCTCACGCATGGCCTGGAGGTTGTTTCTTGCCTGATAATTGCGCACCCCGTCCCAGGTTCCCCGCTGCTCTTTAACGAAGGTATCCCACGAATATTTGAAGGGTTCGGACTTGACGAGCCAGTAGTTCAATTGAGGTACGAATTACGATTTACGAAGTACGATTGGGGGCGCAATAGTCTCCACGTCGGTTGGAATAAAAGTTACTCTTGACCTGATTGAAGTTTTGACTCCTTTTTCAAAGCGCCCGCAACAGCAATAAATCCTGCACCAACGTGACGGCTTCGTACGACTGCACCACACTTTGTTTGAGTTCGGTATCGGTGTACCGCAGGGTCAGAATCTGGCCGGATTCGGTCCATTCCCAGGTACCACTGTACTGCGTCGCAGCCCCGTTTTTCAACTGTTTGGTGATGAGCAATTTGCCCGTCGTCTGGCTTCCTTCCGAGTTGAAGGCCAGCGTTTGACGAAATTGACTGCTGTTGGGAAATTGGTAATTGGCTTTCCGAAAAATCCGGCGGCCACTGCCGCTAGTTTGTTCTTCCTCGAAGGATTGCCGCCATTCTTTGTACACTTTGTTGGCGTCGGTCGGGTCGGGGGTGAACAGGGTTTGAATTTTGTTGGTGTCGTCGAAAGCAGAGCGGCCACGGCAGCCCGTGAGGAAAGACAGGGCGAATCCGAAGAGTAAAATCGAGTTGATTTTCATGAATTTGAAGCAGAAAACGGAGTTGCGGGGAGTGGGTTCGGGCAGTGAAAGCAGAATTTTCGGAATCCCATCCCAACCAACAAACGCCCAACCGGTCAGGGAAATTTAGGAAATTTACCAAAGTCAGGCTTTCGCTTTTCGACAAACGCGTCGCGGCCTTCCTTCGCCTCGTCGCTCAGGTAGTACAGCAAGGTGGCGTTGCCCGCCAGTTCCTGAATGCCCGCCTGCCCGTCCAACTCGGCGTTGAACGATGATTTGAGCATTCGCAGGGCCAACGGACTTTTTTCGAGCATTTTCCGGCACCAGGCCATCGTCGTTTCCTCCAGGTCTACCAGCGGAACTACTTTGTTGACGAGGCCCATCTCGCGGGCTTCGGCAGCGTCGTACTGGTCGCAGAGGAACCAGATTTCCCGGGCCTTTTTCTGGCCGACCACCCGCGCCAGGTAGCTGGCTCCGAACCCTCCATCGAAACTACCCACAACGGGTCCGGTCTGGCCGAAGCGGGCGTTTTCGGCGGCAATGCTCAGGTCACAGACCACGTGCAGCACGTGGCCGCCCCCGATGGCCCAGCCCGCCACCATGGCCACGACGGGTTTTGGAATCGAGCGAATTTGCTTTTGCAGGTCCAATACGTTAAGCCGGGGCACGGTGTCTTCGCCTACGTAGCCCCCGTGCCCGCGCACGCTCTGGTCGCCGCCCGAGCAAAATGCCCGCCCGCCCTCGCCAGTCAGAATCACCACGCCGACGCGCTCATCCTGCCGGGCCAGTTCCATCGCCTCGCTCATTTCGCGGACGGTGAGGGGGGTGAAGGCGTTGTGAACCTCCGGGCGGTTGATGGAAATCATCGCCACGCCTTCGCAATACTGAAATTTAATTTCCCGGAATTCCCGGATCGGTTCCCAGGGGTAGTTCCAGGAAAGAATCGCGGCGGTTTTGGGGTTTGCACTCATAAATTTATGGTTTTCGGTTCACGGTTTCTGGTTCACGGTTTTTAGTTGACTTTTAACCGCAGCGACGGACCGTCAAAAACCGTGAACCAGAAACCGTGAACAGTTTCATTCTTCGTTAAAATCCACGTCCCAGGTATGGTCGTAGAGCATGGTCACGCGGGCCACGAAGCGCTGGTATC
Organism: uncultured Cytophagales bacterium; assembly: GCA_964244295.1. GTDB lineage: Bacteria > Bacteroidota > Bacteroidia > Cytophagales > Spirosomataceae > JAJAZB01. The sequence goes on along the minus strand of CAXTIG010000002.1, from coordinate 264,051 downwards.
GAAACGAGCGGCCCCACTCGTGGGGGGCAACCAGCGAGAGCAGGTCGGTACCATTTTGGCGTTCGTACATATAAAGGGTTTGGCCGATGTGCGGTTCGAAATTCATCGTGGCCGAGTAAATCCGCTCCGATACTTCGATCCGGCGCTGAATTTCCCGTGCCTGTTCCACGAGCGTCTGCATCTGGCCTTTCAATTGCCCCATCTGCCGGTCGGTCTGCTGGCGCATCGCCTTTACCGACTTGCCCTTAATTTTGCCTTCGTCTTCGGGCCGGATCACCGCCCCGCCCGCCGTGTGGGCGTAGGGCAAGAGGCCCGGATTTTCGGCGACGTTGACGGGATTGATCGGGTTTTCTTCGTTCATGTAGGGAAAGACCGGTTAAGGCTCAAAACGTCGCAAAAATAAGGATTGTTCGACCAACGCAGCACCGGCCCGACTAAAGTACCCGAAGTTGGAAGCCGTCATTGGTTTGAAAACTGACCTGCGCGGTTGTAAATCAGCGAGAAGTGTCGGTAACCTTCCACTTTTGAAATTGCTATCGAAATCCGTCATGCTTTTCCTCGACCCCAACCAGCCTCTTCCCACTGCCCGAACCCCTTACGAAGAGCAAGCGCTCTTTTTTTGTGAGCAATGGCAGGCCGGTGAAACGTCGTTTCTACTCCACACCTCCGGCTCAACGGGGGTGCCCAAATCCATTCGACTCACCCGCAGTCAGTTGATCGCTTCGGCCCAACTCACGGGCCAGACCTTTAGCCTCCAACCCGGCGATCAGGCGCTGTGTTGTCTCGACGTGCGGTACGTGGCCGGGCTGATGATGCTCGTCCGTGCCCTGGAGTTGAAACTCAACGTGGTGGTGGTGGAGCCGATCGCTACGCCGCTGGAGGAATGGCCCGCCGGGTGGGTTTTGCACTTTGCGGCTTTTGTTCCGCTGCAAGTGCAGGCACTTTTGCAAAAATCATCCGGCACGCAGGCAATCCTGCGCTCGGCGAAAGCCATTCTGGTGGGCGGGACACCCGTTTCTGCTCAACTCGAAGCCGAACTTCAGCACCTGGATGCCTCCGTTTTTGCCACCTACGGCATGACCGAAACGGTTTCGCACATCGCCATCCGGCGGCTCAACGGCCCAACCCGAAGCGACGCTTTTCAACTGCTCGACGGGGTAGAAGCCGGCGCCGACGAGCGCGGGTGCCTCTGGGTGCGGGGCGGTATGACCGACTTCGCGCTCGTCCAAACCAACGACCTCGTGGATTGGCTCGACTCCCGACGGTTTCGATGGGTAGGCCGGTTTGATTCGATTATCAACACGGGCGGCGTAAAAATTCAGCCCGAACGGGTCGAGGCCGTCGTGGCCCCACTGCTGCTTGCCGCCGGATTGGATTCCCGGTTTTTTGTCGCGGGTCTTCCCGACGAACGACTCGGACAGTGCGTTGCCTTGGTGTGGGAGGGTGTTCCGTTGAAGGCGGAAATTCAGGAACGGATTCAAGAGGCCATCAAAACGCAGGTATCGCGGTATGCCGTCCCCCGGCAGTGGCTTGCAGTTGCGCAATTTAGGGAAACCGCCACCGGTAAAATCGACAAACAAGCTACGCTGCAATCGAGTGGTGAACAATCCTGATTTAGAGGCGTTAACAATAACATAATCCGGGGTTGTGCGAGGATATGCCCGACGATGTGTTAGTTTAGTGCCGAGACTGCCGCTATGGAAACCAAATCAGGGACGCTCCGCTCGTTCGAAATAAATTTTCAAACCGCTGGGATTATTCCTCCGCCTTACGCTCACCGGTATTCCCTGCGGGGTACGCCCGACCAGGACGGGGGACTCGACGTGCGCTTCGATATCCAGTACCTCGACCGCCAGGATTTGACCGACGAGGAAATTACCTCAGAAGGATTTACCCTCAGCGACGATTTCAACTGGACGGGTGCTCTGCTACCGGTCTGGAAAGAAGAGATTGAGAAATTGGCGGTGAAAACGGTTTTCAACAAAACGAACCGCGCTGCCGAAGAGGCCGAAAACCGGTTCTGGCTCAACCTCGAACGGGCGGGGGAAGAACCCATGCTGGGGAAACCCCGCAACCGCGAAGGCTGGGAATACGCCTCCCAGGAACTGATTCAGGCCGTGTACGAAACCGCGCAAATCGAGTCGCCGTTGAAATTGATTTACCTGAAAAAATTGAAGGACAAATCGGTGCAACTGGAAATGAACGTGTTTTTCAGCAAACGCACCGTGAAGACCCGGATGCAGGTGGGCAACCTCGAAAAAAGCAAAAATCTGCGCTGGGACGACCTCAACCCCATCCTAAGGATGATTTACGCCGGAGAATTTCTGGCCGAGAAAGCCATCGAAAAAGAACCCCGCGACCCCGGCCAGTACCTCAACGTCGGCGATGGCCTCTGGTACGAATTCGGTAAATCGCTCCAGAACCCTAGCGGCAACAACCGCTACCTCAGCGACATGGAACGCACCTTCGACGACCTTTTGCCGGAATAAATCCCCTTCAATCCAACCGGCCCATTTCTTCCTGAAACTCCCGCGCCAGGTCTTTCAGGCGCTGAATCGAAACGCCCGCTTTGGGCAGTTCGTAACTCAGAAACGCTTTCACTTCCCAGGCTTCCAGCACGTCCTTGATGGGTACCTCCAAACTGGGAATGCCGGGGTCATCGGCGCTAAGCAAAAGAATGCCTTTGATTTTCACCTGGTTGTACACCCGCCGGTACAGCAGCCCCCGATTTTGCACCACCAACACGTAGTGCCGGGCGTCTTCGAGTTCGTACCAGTTGGCGATGAATTTCCCGATCAGCGAAGCACCGGGGTACGCAAAATCGGCCCCGGCCTCGAAGGCCCGGTAGTGCCCGTTGGGTAGCAACGGCACGTGCAATTCGGGAAGCTCACTTAAAAAAGCGGCGTCGCGCAAGCGCCGGGTATACTCATCGGCTCCCTGCTGCCGCACCAATCCTATCCCCAGCGAGGGCGGCGGCAGGGGAGGGGCGGGAGCGGAAGCGCGTCCGTGCTGGTTGTCAAAATTGGTGTTGAAGGCCGGGGGTAAAACCGGGGGTCGTTCGCTCCGGGCCGGGGCCGATTCCCGGAGCAACGTGCGGGTTGAGACTCGTTTGAAGGCGACTCGCTGCGCCACCAGCCGAACTTGAGCGCGCTCGTCGCGGTAAAATTTATCCACAACGGCGGCAATGGGCACCGGATCGGGAGCCGTCACCGGACGCGGTTCGTCGCGAATGGGTGGGCGCTGATTGCTATAAACGGTGGGTTGGGGCGGTCCGTTCAGGTTGAGATCCGGCGTTTCCCGTACTTTTCGGAGATCCGTTTTGATCAATTGATCCACAGTAACGCTGAACAGCTTCGCCATCGAAATCAGCGTATCATACGGCGGGTGGGCGCGGGCTTCTTCGTAAGCCCCCACCGACGGGCGTTTGATGCCGAGGCGGCGAGCGAACTGTTCCTGCGTCAGGCCGTTCAGGCGGCGAAGGTATTTGACGTTGTTGCTGACGATGCTCATTGGCCCGGAAGGGGAAAGGGAGTATCGGACAAAAATTTTAGTAAAACTACTCAAAACAAGTTTCAGACCAACTTTCGGGCGAAATTGAAGTTTGCCGGGAAGAAGTTGGTATCTTTCTGAACCCCTCCAAGACTACAACGCCATGCTTACTGAAGCCGCAGACTCCCTGAAAACCGGCCTTGTCATTGCCGACGCGTTCGCCGCCCAGCGGGCCTTCGCCCCGCAACTGGCCCTTACGACGGCCCCGGAACGCATCCAGAAATTGAAACGGCTCCGGGCCTGGATTTTCGAGCACCAGGCCGAGGTGGAGCAGGCGCTGTACGACGACTTCCGCCGCGCCCCGACCGAAACGGTGATTGCCGAACTGATCAGCGTAAACGCTGAAATCACGCACGTCGTCAAAAATCTGAAGGGGTGGATGAAACCCAAGCGGGTGTCGGCCCCGCTGCCGCTGCTGGGTACGTCGTCGTACGTGAAATACGAACCGAAGGGCAATCTCCTCATCCTATCACCCTGGAATTACCCCTTCAACCTGACAGTGAAACCCCTGGCGATGGCCCTCGCGGCGGGTTGTACGGCGGTGCTGAAACCCTCGGAAAACACCCCGCACACTTCGGCGTTGCTGGGCCGGATGGTCGCTGACTTGTTCGAGCCGAAGGAAGTGGCGCTGTTCGAGGGCGATTCGGCGGTGGCCGGGGAACTGCTCGCGTTGCCCTTCAACCACATTTACTTCACGGGCAGCCCCGCCGTGGGCAAAATCGTGATGGAAGCGGCGGCGAAACACCTGGCTTCGGTGACGCTCGAACTGGGCGGCAAGTCGCCCTGTATCGTGGACGAAACGGCGGATTTACAAAAAGTGGCCGAGCGTGTGGCCTGGGGCAAGTTTTTCAACAACGGCCAGACCTGCATCGCGCCCGATTACCTGCTGGTTCACGAGGCGGTAAAAACACCGTTTCTCCAAAAACTCCGCGAAAGCGCCGAGCGGATGTACAACGCCGACGGCCAGGGCTTCGCCGCCTCGCCCGACTACTGCCGCATCGTGAACGCCCGGCACTTCAACCGCGTCCGGGGCCTGCTCGACGACGCTGTGGGCAAGGGCGCGCAGGTTCATTTCGGCGGGCAGACCGATGCCGCCCAAAACTTCATCGCCCCGACGGTGCTGACGGGCGTAAACGATTCGATGCGGGTGATGCAGGAAGAAATTTTCGGCCCCGTGTTCCCGGTCCTGACCTTCAAAACCCCCGAGGAAGTCGTGCAACGCATCCGGGCGGGCGAAAAACCCCTGGCGCTGTACATCGGCAGCCAAAGCCAGGAGGCCATCGACTACTACCTCGACCAGACGAGTTCGGGCGGGGCGGTCATCAACGAAACGCTGGTGCAGTTCGGGCACACGGGCCTGCCCTGGGGCGGGGTCAATAATTCCGGCGTGGGCAAGGCCCACGGGCACTGGGGCTTCCTCGAATTTTCCAACCAGCGGGGCGTGCTACGGCAGCACCTCGGCGGCACCAAATTCCTCTACCCGCCCTACACGCCGAAGGTGCGGAAGGTGGTGAATTGGGTGTTGAGGTGGGTTTGAAGAAGCGTATGGTTGTAGCTTACCGTGGTCTGTGGCACACCTAAAGTATCAACCCATCTTCTGCGATGCCGTTAGGCATCAAATGTTTGTAGTAACAAGGTCTCTTTTTGCGTTTTTGGTCGCTAGCGACCCGACCGACGCTGGTTTGTTGGGTCGCTACGCGACCGCAGCGGCGGCCCGGCAAAACGAGTGGAACTATTCATTTTTCTACAAACATTGGGTCGCGACGCGACCAAAAGAGGTATTGATATTTTAGGTGGCAAACAGACCACTCACACCGCTTTTGTTCTGTGTACCACAGACCACGGTAGTATGAAAACCAAACGGAGGTAGTAAAAATTAATTTATAATTTCTGCTTTCTCCGCTTTGAGTTTTGCCAAATTTTCGCGCCACGTTTGGAGTTGCTCCGGGGTTAGTCTTACCCAATCCGTTACTTCGCCAATGATTTTCAAAGGTTCTCTGCTGCGATAAGAACGGGTCGGATTGCCTGGGAATTTTTTGTCCGTAACATTCGGGTCATTTTCAAAACTCCCGGTCGGTTCAACTAGATATACACGGGGAAGTCCATCACCAGGAGCCAGTTCAGCAGCAAGTCCCGCACCATTAGCCAGGGCAGTGAAATAAATGTGATTCATCATGACATCGGGGTGATAATTCGACTTGAACCCTGCTGTCAGTAAATCGCCAACTTGCAAATCCGCTTTCGTTCCGTGGTAAAAGGGGCCGTTGTCTAAAACGTCAGTCCCACTCAATACTACACTTTCGCTTTTCATTCGTTAAGGCTATGTTTTGAGTGTCGGGTAACAATGAACGCTAACTTGCCTGTTTCTGCTACTCAAGTGCCTTCCGCAATTGCTCGCATTTTGCGAGTGATGCGTATTTTTAGCGCCTCTGGCGCTTAGTGGCCTGCAAGTGCTTCTATTCTTGCCAATTGCAAACACATTCCGATTTAAGTATTTCGCAGATAGCCAAGTAACTCGCACCCGTCGCCGCGCCAGCGGCGCTTGCGATACCCATCACTCGCGAGATGAGAGCGATGGCGGGAAGTATAATTATCGCTTACCGTGTTGATGTTGTACGTACTCTTCTATCTTAAACTTCCCGCTATTGACACTTTCTACAAAATCTCTTATCGAGTAGTAAAGCAACTCAATTTTGAAGGGGTCGTGTATCAATCCGAAGACTTTTCCATTATTATCAATTGCTATGAAATTACCATCTTCTAAATCTTTTATTTGATAGTACAATTTACCATCAATCTCGAACTCTGAAAGATTATCCAGTTCAAGTTTATCAGAGTACAAATCTTCCACAAGGTTTTTAATTTTATCATCAGTGGGAAATCTGCTTTCCACTTTTTTCATTTTAGAAGTATCAAACTGGTATAGCTTAAATTTTTTGATATTCTTTGAGATGTCAAACCCAACCCACAATCCTTTATAAACCTTCAAGTTAAGCTGGTATTCCTGTTTGTCCGATAGAACTCGAATGTTCATAATGTCAAAATTTTTACCCTTAACTATTGATTTATCAGACTGGTCAGGGGCAAAACTGATAAAATAATTATCGCCTTCATTAAAAATATATCGCCGGTAAAGCCCATTTTTCAGGCCATCTTGAAGAAATTGGAACTCTGGCGGCAGTTGGGAAAACAGAGTTTGAAAGAACTGTTTTATGTTGTTATTAATTGCCCAACTGTTTTTTTTGAATAGTCGAAACATAGGATAGTTTTATTTCGTACAACTCTCGATTAAAGCAAGTCAAGCGTCAAGTTCCCTAAGGTGCATCACCTTACAGATTCACCCCCCATAAATCCCCCCCTTCGCCGCCAGCAGCGTATTTTTCATCAGCGAAACAATCGTCATCAGCCCGACTCCGCCCGGCACGGGCGTGATATAGCTGCACTTGGGGGCCACTTCATCGAAGAGTACGTCGCCTTTCAGGGCAAAACCACTTTTCTTGCTGGGGTCGGGCACGCGTTCCAGGCCCACATCGAGCACCACGGCCCCTTCCTTCACCATGTCGGCGGTGACGAAACCGGGGCGACCGAGCGCGGCCACGAGGATGTCGGCCTGCCGGGTGATTTCGGGTAAATTCTTCGTTTTGGAATGACAAACCGTCACGGTGCAGTTGCCGGGGTAGGCATTGCGCTGCATCAGAATCAGCATCGGCAAACCCACGATCTGGCTCCGCCCGATGATCACGCAATGTTTCCCCACCGTTTCGATGCCGTAGTGTTCGAGCAGCATCAGACAGCCCTGCGGCGTGGCCGACACGTAGGCGGGCAGGCCCTTCGCCATCCGCCCGATGTTGATGGGGTGGAAACCGTCCACGTCCTTGCGCGGGTCGATGGTTTCCATCACTCGGTCGGGGTTGATGTGGTCGGGGAGGGGAAGCTGCACGAGCAGCCCGTCCATGAGCGGGTTCTCGTTTACTTTTTTGACTTCGTCCAACAGGTCGGCTTCGGAGATGGTCGTTGGAAAACGGAGCAACGTGGACTCGAAGCCAAGTTCCTCGCAGGAGCGGACTTTACTCGCCACGTAGGTTTCCGAAGCGCCGTTGTTGCCCACCAAAATGGCGACGAGGTGCGGAATTTTTTGTCCGTCGGCCCGGATTTGGGCCACTTCAGCGGCGATTTCCTGTTTGTAGTGAGCCGAAACAACCTTGCCGTCGAGGAGTTGCATGGAAAAAGGGGGAGGGAAAATTCGTTTAGCGGGTTCCAATTGCGGTGGTCACCCTGAGCGGAGTCGAAGGGTGGTGCGGCTGGTCAGCGTCGGCCCACCGCAGGGTCGAGGGATGTGCGAGGGCCAACTCCGGTACCAGCCGCACCACCCTTCGACTCCGCTCAGGGTGACCCGCACAAAGGTAGGGCGAATTCCGAAACGGTCGGGCCTTAACGCAAACCCGCCAGCACCGACTTCAGGTGTTCCATCCCCACCGTCGCTTTTTCTTTGACGTACACCACGTTTTTCCGGGCAATCGTCGGCGCGGCAGGATCGACTACGAAAATTGGAGCCTGAGCCGGAACAAAATCCACCAACCCCGCCGCCGGGTACACCACCAGCGAGGTGCCTACCACCAAACAAACATCGGCTTCGGCAGCCAACTCAGCGGCTTCCTGAATGGCGGGCACGTCTTCGTAAAACCAGACGATGTTCGGGCGCAACTGGCTGCCCAATTCGCAGGTGTCGCCGAGGTTCAGTTCCCAACCTTCCAGGTCGTACACCAGGCGGGGGTCTTTGGTCGAGCGCGATTTCATCAGCTCGCCGTGCAGGTGCAGCACCTTCGTTGAACCCGCTTTTTCGTGCAGGTTATCCACGTTTTGCGTGATGATTTGCACGTCGAAATCGGCTTCCAGTTCGGCCAGAATGCGGTGGGCGGCGTTGGGTTGGGCGTCGATTCCCTGCTTGCGGCGCTGGTTGTAAAATTCCAGCACCAGCCCCGGATTGCGTTCCCAGGCCATCGGCGTCGCCACGTCTTCCACGGAATGCCCTTCCCAGAGGCCGTCGGAATCGCGGAAGGTTTTAAGCCCGCTTTCGGCGCTGATTCCCGCGCCCGTTAGCACGACCAGTTTTTTTCGGAGGTTCGGGTTTGACATAATCGAGCCGGTTCTGACGAATGAAAAGATCGACGGTTTGGTAAAACTGGGGTGAATCACTCCAGGCGACTTGCAACGAGGGTTTTTGGGGAATCAATTCCTGCCCCTTGCTGCCACCGAGCGCCAGTAAACTATCGAGTTTAGGCGCGCGTTGAACCGTTGAAAGTACCCAGTTTTCACCGGTCAGCCAAATCACTCCATCCACTTTTTGAGGAAAAAGCCGGGCGTATTGCCGGGCCACCGCGTGACCAGCCGGGGTGGCAAGTAGCGTCAGTTTGGGTAGGCGCAGCACCTGCCGGATGCTCTCGATGTCCTCCACGGCGCGGGCGTGGCTGACGGTTCCGGTATCCAAACGGGGGAGTTTGGTGCGGCCCGTGCCGCGCGGGTCGTACACGATGACCGAATTACGACGGCTGAGTTTTTTCGCCACGGCCTCCGTTCCTTCGCTGGGAAGCGAGGGGTCGCCGACCAGCAAAATGGGCCGTCCGGTGCCAAAGCGCTGGAAGTAAATGTTACAACTTTGCCCGATGATGAGGCCCTCGCGCTGGGCGAAGCAAGGAAGCGAAAAAAGGACGAGCAGTAGAATTGCAGCGAATTTCATCCTCGAAAGGTAGCTGGTAATTTCCTTTCAAGCGATACGGCTGCTCAATAGCGTAGGGTTTAAACCCTACGCTATTGAGCAAATCGCTGATTTTTAGAATCGTAGGGGCGGTGCCGGGCGGCGTTCCGCTTGCCTCCGCCCTCAGCGCTTAGAATTTGGAGGCGGCAGGGCGGAGGCAAGCGGAACGCCGCCCGGCACCGCCCCTACAAAATGGCAACTTTGCAGAGACGGTAGCTACTTTTTCTTCACCGACGTTTTCTTCGCCGCAGGTTTGGCGGCGGCTTTCGCCGGAGCCGCTTTCGCAGTGGCCGCCGGAGCCGATTCCCCGCCCAATTCGAGGCAGTCCTGCAAGGTGAGCGCCTGCGGGTCGCGGTCTTTTGGGATTTTGATGTTGCGCTTGCCAATCGTGATGTAAGGGCCGTACTGCCCGTTCACGACCTTCACCGCTGCATTTTCGGGAAATTCTTTCAGGAATTTATTCGCCTCCAGATTCCGCTTCGCCAGAATCACCTCGATGGCTTTTTCCTGGTTCACCGTGTTCAGGAAGACCCCTTTCGGCAGGGAATAAAACTTACCCAGGTGCTTCACGTAAGGCCCGAATTTACCCTTGCCGCTGCTGATGGGTTCGCCCTCGAAGGTGCCGATGGCCTCGCCCGCTTCGGTGGCGCGTTTTTCCTGAATCAGTTCGATGGCCCGGCCTTCTTCGATGGTCAGCGGGTCGTCGTCGGGGCTGAGGGAAACGAACTTGTCGTCGTGCTTCACGTAAGGCCCCAGCCGCCCAATGCCGACGGTCATGGGTTTGTCTTCAAAAAAACCGACTTCGCGGGGCAGTTTGAACAGGTCGAGGGCGTCTTCCAGGCTGATGTTGTCGATGAGCTGGTCTTTTTTCAGCGTGGCAAACGTCGGCTTGTCGGTATCGCTCGCTTCGCCGATTTGGGCGAAAAAGCCGTAGCGACCTTTCCGCACCGTTACTTTTTTGCCGCTTTTCGGGTCCACGCCCAACTCCCGCGCCGAGGAAGTCGAACTTCGTTCGGCCCCCATCGTGTCTTCGACGGTCTGGTGGAATGGCTTGTAAAACGCGTCGATCATCACCTGCCACTTCACTTTTCCTTCGGCAATCTGGTCGAATTCCTCCTCCACGTTGGCGGTGAACGAAAAATCCACGACGCTCTGGAAGTGCTTGACCAGAAAATCGTTGACCACCATCCCGGTGTTGGTGGGGAACAACTTCGCTTTTTCCGCCCCGTAGTTTTCGGGGGCTACCCGTTCGGTTAACACGTCGTTGCGCAGCGTCAATTCCTTGAAATTCCGCTCCTTACCGGGGCGATCTTCCTTCACCACGTACTCGCGTTTGATGATGGTCGAGATGGTCGGGGCGTAGGTTGAGGGCCGCCCGATGCCGAGTTCTTCCAGTTTTTTCACCAGACTGGCCTCCGTGTAGCGCGGAGCCGGGCGGCTGAACCGTTCGGTGGCTTTAAGGTTATCGAGATTCAACACCTGCCCGATGCGGAGCGGGGGCAGCATTCCCTTCGCGTCTTCGTCTTCCCCGTCGTCGCTCGATTCGAGGTAAATTTTCAGGAAGCCGTCGAATTTGATGACTTCGCCCTGGGCGATGAGTTCCTGCGGAACGGTGCTGATGCCAATCGTCGCCGTCGTCCGCTCCAACTGGGCGTCGGCCATTTGCGAGGCGATGGCGCGTTTCCAAATCAATTCGTAGAGCCGTTGCTCGTTGCGGTCGCCCGCCACGCGCTGGGTAGCGAAATCGGTCGGGCGGATGGCTTCGTGGGCTTCCTGGGCCGATTCGTTCTTGGTTTTAAAGCGCCGGGTGTGGACGTATTGCGTACCAAATTCGGTTTCGATGGCCACTTTCGCCTTCTCGATGGCCTCCTCCGAGAGATTGGTCGAATCCGTCCGCATGTAGCTGATTTTCCCGGCTTCGTACAGTTTCTGGGCGACGGTCATCGTTTGCAAGACCGAAAAACTGAGCTTGCGCGAAGCTTCCTGCTGAAGGGTGGAGGTTGTAAACGGCGGGGCGGGCGATTTCTTGGCGGGTTTGACTTCGAGGTTTTTTATCGAAAACGTCGCGCCTTTGCAACGCTCCAGAAACTCGCGAGCCTGGGCTTCGGTCTCGAAATTCTTGGGCAATTCTGCCGTCAGCGTCTTACCGCCTTCGAGCAGAAACAACGCCTGGATTTTGTACGACGAACGGCTTTCGTGAACGTTGATTTCGCGTTCGCGATCCACGATGACCCGCACGGCCACCGACTGCACCCGCCCCGCCGAGAGGCCCCGTTCGATTTTCCCCCAAAGCACGGGAGATAACTCGAAACCCACCAGCCGGTCGAGCACGCGCCGGGCCTGCTGGGCATTGACCAAATCCTGGTCGATGACGCGTGGGTTTTTAATGGCGTTCTGAATGGCGTTCTTCGTGATTTCCCGAAACACGATGCGTTTGGTGTTGTCGGGCAAATTCAGCGCCTCTTTCAGGTGCCAGGAAATGGCCTCGCCTTCGCGGTCGTCGTCCGTGGCGAGCCAAACGTGCTCGGCGGCTTTGGCGAGTTGCCGGAGTTCGTTGACCACCTTCACCTTGTCAGCGGTGACTTCGTAGAATGGTTGGTAACCGTTTTTTATGTCGATTGCCTTGTCGTCCTTCGGCAGGTCACGGACGTGCCCGAAGCTGGATTTTACCAGAAAATCATCGCCGAGGTAGCCTTCGATGGTTCGGGCTTTAGCGGGTGATTCGACGATGACTAAATTTTTCTTTGCCATAGAGATTGGAACTTGAGCCGACGAGTGGAGAGAGAATGGAAGGTCAAACCAGATTTGACCGAAACTGTTTTTTTCTCAAAAACCACGACTCAGGGGTGAAAACGGAATGCGTCAAAAATAGGTGGGTTTTTTAGATATAAGTCAACCGGCTCTGTTGCAAAACCGGAGGGAGGTGGGCGAAAAATTGGTCAGGAGGCTGATTTTAAAGTGGTTTGAGAAATTTAAAAACGTTCATTCAGCGAAAAGTTAACGTGAGAACCGGGGTTGTCGTTCCGCCCCGACGGGGAATAGCCGGGGAATTATTTCAGCGCATTTTTGGCGGGTACCCGGCCCGTTCCCCGGAGATTTCGTACTTTTAGGCCGCATTTTTTAACCCAATTAACCGATTCCCGACGATGGCATTTGACCTAGAAATGATCAAGGCGGTGTACGCCCGGATCCCCGAACGTGTCGCGGCGGCACGGCAGGCCCTGGGACGCCCGCTGACGCTTTCCGAGAAAATCTTGTACAGCCACCTGACGGAAGGAACGCCCTCGCGGGCCTTCGAGCGGGGTAAAACCTACGTGGATTTTGCCCCCGACCGCGTGGCGATGCAGGACGCGACGGCGCAAATGGCCTTGTTACAATTCATGCAGGCCGGTCGCCCGCAGGTGGCGGTGCCTTCGACGGTTCACTGCGATCACCTCATTCAGGCCAAAGTCGGGGCGGTAGAAGACTTACGCAATGCCGTCAACCAAAGTCGGGAAGTGTACGATTTTCTGGCTTCGGTTTCCAATAAATACGGCATCGGCTTCTGGAAACCCGGCGCGGGCATCATCCACCAGGTGGTACTCGAAAACTATGCCTTCCCCGGCGGGATGATGATCGGCACCGATTCGCACACGCCCAACGCGGGGGGCCTGGGCATGATCGCCATCGGCGTGGGCGGGGCCGACGCCTGCGACGTGATGGCGGGGCTGCCCTGGGAACTGAAAATGCCCAAGCTCATCGGTGTTCACCTGACGGGGAAACTGAGCGGCTGGGCCTCGGCCAAAGACGTGATCTTGTGGGTGGCCGGTCAACTGACCGTCAAAGGCGGCACCGGGGCCATTGTCGAGTACTTCGGCGAAGGAGCCGACAACCTCTCGGCCACGGGCAAGGGCACCATCTGCAACATGGGCGCGGAGATTGGGGCGACGACCTCGATTTTTGCCTACGACGAAAAAATGGCCGCCTACCTCAGCAGCACCGAGCGGGCTGATGTGGCCGAACTCGCCAACGGCATCCGCGAACACCTACGCTCGGACGAGGACGTGTACCAAAACCCGGCTCCGTACTTCGACCAACTCCTCGAACTCGACCTCTCGACGCTCGAACCCTACGTCAACGGTCCGTTTACGCCCGACCTGGCCTGGCCGCTTTCCAAATTTGCCCAGGCCGTGAAGGAAAATGGCTGGCCCGCCGAACTGGAAGTGGGCCTGATTGGCTCCTGCACCAATTCGAGCTACGAGGACATCACCCGCGCCGCCTCCATCGCCCGGCAGGCCGTGGACAAAAACCTGAAAGTGCGCTCAGAATTTACGGTCACGCCCGGTTCCGAACTGGTGCGCTTCACCACCGAACGCGACGGGCTGCTCGACACCTTCGACGCGATGGGCGGCGTGGTGCTCGCCAACGCCTGCGGGCCTTGCATCGGGCAGTGGGCACGGCACACCGACGACCCGACCCGCAAAAACTCCATCATCACGAGTTTTAACCGGAATTTTGCCAAACGCAACGACGGCAATCCCAACACGCACGCCTTCGTGGCCTCGCCCGAAGTGGTGACGGCCTTCGCCATCGCGGGCGATTTGACCTTCAACCCCATCACCGACACCCTGACGAATCAGGCGGGTGAAAAAGTAAAGCTCGACGAACCCCAGGGTATCGAACTGCCGGTGAACGGCTTTGCCGTGGAAGACGCGGGCTACCAGGCCCCGGCGGAAGACCCCTCGACGGTGGAAGTACTCGTGTCGCCCACCTCCGACCGCCTGCAACTGCTCGACCCCTTCGCCGCCTGGGAAGGCACTAATTTAACCGGTCTGAAACTGCTCATCAAGGCAAAGGGCAAATGCACGACCGACCACATTTCGATGGCCGGACCCTGGCTGAAGTACCGGGGGCACCTCGACAACATCTCGAACAACATGCTGATCGGGGCCATCAACTTTGCCAACGAAAAATCCGACAGTGTCAAAAACCAGTTAACGGGACAGTACGGCCCCGTGCCGGCCACGCAACGGGCTTACAAAGCGGCGGGCATCGGATCGGTGGTGGTGGGGGATGAAAACTACGGGGAAGGGTCGAGCCGCGAACACGCCGCGATGGAACCGCGTTTCCTCGGCGTGCGGGCCATCCTGGTGAAATCGTTCGCCCGGATTCACGAAACGAACCTGAAAAAGCAGGGAATGCTGGCGCTGACCTTCGTCAACCCCGCTGACTACGACAAAATCCAGGAAGACGACACCTTCGACATTTTAGGATTGGCCTCGTTCGCCCCCGGAATGCCGCTGACGGTGGTTATTCACCACACCGACGGCAGTTCGGATTCGTTCCCCGTCAACCACACCTACAACGAGCAGCAAATCGAGTGGTTCAAAGCCGGCGGGGCGCTGAACATCATCCGCCGGAGCGTGGGGGCGTAAAAGGTGGCTCCGACCTCTGGTCGGAGTTCGTCGCTATCAAAAAACGGCCTTTCCCGCGATGGAAAGGCCGTTTTTTGCGTTAGTCGGAGGAACGATTAGTTTTGAAGAAAACTTTTTCTCGTGAACGACTTTAAGCCACATTTCGAGGAAATTAGCTTGGAGGCATCAGTAAAATCGATGTTTGCCAGCCTTAAAACAGAAACTACCCAGATAGATCAGGGAATAGATTCCCGGTTTGCTGAATTGGAAGACAAGATTTTAATGTCTCAGGCCCGAATATCCCGGTTAATTTTCTGGTCTACTATTGTGAAAGTAGCGGCCATACTTGGCGGCGCACTGGCAATTATTGGTCTTTCAAAGTAATTCATTCACCGCGAAACTTGCCCCAGCAGCCACCCTGCCAGCGCTTTCCCCGCCCCAAAATTCTCGTACTCCGTCGGAATCCGCTTCCCGTTGAGGTATTCGTTGTAGAGCCAGGGGTCGCCCACGGCCAACACGGTGCCCTTGCCGTACTTCGCCGAGGCGATGATGACGCTACTGCCTTCCGACAGGGCCGACGTAGCCGGAGCCTGCACCCGCAGGGGCGATAATTCCTTGATGTACACTTTTTTGATGGAGCCAAAAATCGGGTGAGCCGCCGGAATGAGCACCGCGCCCTGTTCCCACTGCGTTCCCTGCACCATGTGCAGGCTTTGGGGTAGGAAACTCATCCCGAATTTGGCGGCGAGTTGGTTGAAGTGCGCCGTTTCCACGTTGGCCGTGTCGTTGCCCATCAGCAGCAGCACCCCGCCCGCCTTCACCCAGTCGGCCAGGGCCTCGATGTGCGGTGCTTCGATGTAGTTGGGGTGGGGTGATTCCTTCGGCGAGTCGGGATCGACGAGGATGTACACGTCGGTACCCTTCAGGTTGGCGGCGGTGGGCGCCACCGGCAGCGAGTCCAGTTTGGCACCGAGCGCCTCAAACTGCCTGCCCCAGAGCCAGAAGCCGGAGTCTTTCCGATCTTCCCAGGTGTAGTGAAAGCGTTCGGTTTGCCCGTCTTTGGTTTTGCGCACTTCCCGGTTGAAAAAGTAATCGAGTGTCACGGTTTTTCCCCTCCCGACTTTTGGTTCGGCAGCCATTTCCATCTCGACACTCGCCAAAATAAACGGACCCACGCCTTTCAAATCGTTTTTCCGAATCGGTTCGCTGAGGTAGTACGCGTAGCTGCCGTCGCGGTAGGGCGTACCGCCCAGTCCGCCCACGCTCACGGTGCCGTTGAGGGCCAGGTTGCCGTCGGGGGCGGTTTCCACGAACGTTTTCAAAATGCCGGCGTAACCTTTTTTCGCGGCGACGAGGTAAGATTCATCGAGCAAACCCAGCCGGACGCCCTTCGCCAACGCGTACACAAACATACACGAAGCCGAGGCTTCGGGGTAGTTGCCTTTCGCCCCCAGTTTATCCGTTACCTGCATCCAGAGGCCGGTTTTGGGGTCTTGCACCTTGAGCAGCGCGGGCATCAGGCGTTTGAAAATGGCGGCTAAATCGCCCCGGCGCGGGTGAGTCTGCGGAAAATAATCGAGCACGTCGAGCAGGGCCATCGCGTACCAACCCATCGCCCGGCTCCAGAAATTGGGCGATTGTCCGGTCTTCGGGTCTGCCCAGCGTTGCGCCCGGCTTTCGTCGTAGGCGTGGTAGAGCAGGCCGGATTTGGGGTCGCGGGCGTGGGATTCCATCCAGACGAACTGGTTGGCGATGTCGTCGAAGGCCGCTGCCTCCCCGAAACGCCGGGCGTATTCGGCGTAAAACGGCCCGGCCATGTACAGGCCGTCGAGCCACATCTGGTTGGGGTAGCGTTGCTTGTGCCAGAAGCCGCCTTCTTTCAGCCGGGGCTGGGCCTTGAGTTGCTGGCGGAGGGTTTGGGCGGCCAGGCGAAATTTTTCCTTGCCCGTTTCTTCGTACGCCGTCAGCAGGGCGCGGCCGGTGGTGAGGTTGTCGAGGTTGTACTCGTCCATCGCGTAGGTACGGATGCGGCCCTCATTGCCCACGAAGGAGTCGAGGTTGCGTTCGAGGTAGCGGTAGTACTTCGCATCCCCCGTGCGGTGCCAGACGCGTTCGAGGGCCGTGAGCAGCAGGCCCTGTTCGTAATCCCAGGTGGCGGGTTTTCCTTCTTTCACCGAAATCGAATCGCGGTGGACGGCCATGATAGAAGTCGCCATGCGCTCCGACCAGGGAATTTGCTGGGCTAAAACCAGTTCAGATTTTCCGAGAAAAAAAGAACCGACCAGGGTAAGGGTTCGCAGGATGGGCCAACGAGTCGAAGAGAAAAAATGCATGGCAGGAGCAGTAGAATCAGGTCTGTTTACGGAAAGCAAAAAAGGGGAGAGAACTACCCGTTGAAAATCAAAAGCCCCTCCTGAATCGCAGGAAGGGCTTTTCGAGAGAGAATCGTCCGGGCTAATTTATTACCGCCGCTACGTCCACCCCGAAACCAGGCAGAAGTTTCGATTCGACCCGCCCCGTGCGTTTGGCGTAACTGTGGCGCACGAACTCCAGGTCCTGATTTTCCAGCACTTCGATCGTCTTTTTCAGCAAATCCACGATCCAGTATTCCCGCACGTCGTAGATTTCGTAGAAGTATTTTTTGGTGACGAGGTCATTAATCCGGTTTGAGGAAAGGATTTCGACAATCAAATCGGGTGCGCCAACGATGTCGCCTTCTTCGGTGACGAGGTGGGAACGTTCGTTGGAAATGAACAGGATGTCGGGTTGGAACGTGTTGAATTCATCAAATTCAACATCCATCGGTGCGGCGAGGACTTGGCCCGCATCATACTGACGAATGTATTCGTTCAGCATTACCACGAGCGTGTTGCTGGCGCGCTGGTGAGGAAATTTGGGGGAAGGCGACATGAAAATCGTTCCGTTAATCAATTCGTAGTAGGGGGGGCCTTCGGGCAGTAACCGAAATTCGGCGGAGGTGCAGCGCCGCATTACCGCCGGGGGAGCCAGTCCAATCGTTTCCATGCGCGTGTTGTTTTACCGAAGGTAACCAAAATTCCGCCTACTCATTTTTGTAAACAACCCCATCCTTCATCACAAACCGCATTTGCATCAACGTTTTGACATTTTGGAGCGGGTTTTCGCCCGTGGCGACGAGGTCGGCGAGTTTGCCGGGTTCGACGGTGCCGAGTTGGTCTTTCATCCCTACCAAATCAGCGGCTACGCGTGTGGCCGATTGAAGCGCGGCCATCGGCGGCATCCCGGCTTCGGTCATGTACTGAAATTCCTGGGCGTTGACGCCGTGGATGCTCACGCCCGAATCGGTGCCGAAGGCGATTTTCACGCCCGATTTGTAGGCTTTGGCGAAGGTGGCCTGAATTTTCGGCCCGATTTCCAGGGCTTTCGGTACCACCACGGCCTGATAATAGCCAAACATCCGAGCCGAATCAGCGACGGTCTTGCCCGCCAGGATGGTCGGGACGTAGAACGTGCCGTTTTTCTTGCATAAGTCCATCGCTTCCTCGTCCATGTACGTGCCGTGTTCGATGCTCGTCACCCCGGCGCGGATGGCGCGTTTCATGCCTTCCGCGCCGTGGGCGTGGGCGGCAACGGGAAAGCCGTAGTCCTTCGCCGTTTGCACGATTGCCCGGATTTCTTCCTCCGAAAACTGGGGGTTATTCGAGTTTTTCGCCAGACTCAACACCCCGCCCGTCGAGGTGATTTTGATGAGGTCGGCCCCTTCTTTGTAGCGGTAGCGCACGGCTTTCCTGGCCTCTTCGGGGCTGTTTACGACGCCTTCGAGGGGGCCGGGGTCCCCGGCCAGGGTGCGGCGGTAGCCGTTGGTTGGGTCGGCGTGGCCGCCGGTGGTGGCGAGGGATGTCCCGCAGGTAAAAATGCGGGGTCCCACGGTGAGGCCCTGGTTAATGGCATTGCGGAGCGAAATGTTCACGCCGCTGCCGCCCAAATCGCGGACGGTCGTGAAACCGGCCATCAGCGTGGTGCGGGCGTGTTTGGCGGCTTGAAAGGCCACGTCGGCGGGGTTGAGTTGAAAGCGGTCGATGGCCCCGCCGCGCCGGGTTTCGGTTTCGAGGTGAACGTGGCAGTCGATCAGGCCCGGCATCACGGTTTTGCTTTTCAGGTCGATGACGGTATCGCCCGCGCCGGGGGATTTGTAGCCTTTTTCTACCGACAGGATTTTGTTTTTGCTCACCACCACGGTCATTTCCTTTCTGGTTTCGTTGCCAACGCCGTCGATGAGCGTGCCGCAGTGGAGGAGGGTGGTTTGGGCGAAAACGCCCGGACTGAGCAAGAGCAGGGAGGCGATGAAAAGGTTTTTCATGGAAATCAAAAGAAAAGTTCGCTCCATCATGAATGGAAGGCGGGTGAATAGATTTTTTCAGCCCACGACTTCAGTCGTGGGAAAACGGAGAACGGACGAAAAAAAACCGTTTCAACGGTTTCGGACTACTGGCTACGTACCGAACGATGGTTATTTCCCCAACGAAATCAAATTGGCAAACAGCCGGAACGCGCCCGGTACCCCCGCCGGGAGTTGCCGAAAAAAGGCGTAGCCGGTAAACACGTACCAGCCTTTGCCGTGCCGGGCAGCCAGTAACCCGCCGTCGAGCGGGGCCTCGCCGGGGTCGTTGGCCGAGAGAATCGCTTCGTACTTCGGATCCCAGGAGTTGGCAAAATACAGGCCCCGTTCCTGCACCCAGCCCTCGAAATCGCGGGCGGTGATTTTGTTGGGCACGTTCAGCGCCGGGTGTTCGGGTTTCAGAAAGCGTACCTCGGCTTCCTCGACCGTCACGCGCTCCCGGCCCGGTTTAAATGGGTACGGCCCCATCTGCTCGTCCACCCGTTGGAGGTTGGAATTGACCTGATACTGCACCAGCATCGTTCCGCCCGCTTTCACGTACTCCATCAACCGGGGCTGGTGAAAGCGCAGGCGGTCGTCGGTGTTGTAGGCCCGGATGCCGACAACGATGGCATCGAAGGCGCTCAGGTCGCCGTTGGTGAGGGTTTTCTCGTCGAGCGTGCTGACCTCGTAGCCAATTTGCCGAAGGGCCGACGGAATTTCGTCGCCCGCTCCGGCGATGTAACCGATGGTTTTGCCCCGCGTCTGTACGTCTATCCGGACGAGTTTGGCTTCGGCGGTGGGGAAGAGCGTCAGCGGGGGGATGTGTTCGTAGTCGATGGAAATCAGGCCCTTGTCGGTAGTGCCATTTGCCGTTTTCACCACGGCCCGGCCCGTCGCTTCGCCCGCCTGAGCGGTGGGGTAAAGCGTGAAACTCACTTTTTGCTCGCTGAATTTGGAGGGCAATGAAAAGGAAATCGCGCGGGGTTCGGCGCGCCAACCGCTGGGCAAGTCGAGCGAAACGGTACCGCTGGCGGCGGCTTTACTGGCTTTTAACGTCAGTTCCAGGGTTTTCGGTTGGGCGTTGGCAAAGACCACGACTTTGTCGGTCAGCGTGGCGGTCACGTCGGGCCGCACCTCGAAGGGCCGGTACAGTTCGCCCCGGATGGGGTCGGTGTACTTGTAACTCAGCGGAACGCTCAGTTTCAGGGGCAGGCCCTCGATGGTGAACGCAAACTCGGCCTGCAATTCAGCCGGGGCTTCGGGCAGACCAATCAAGGCTGGGTTTTTGACCTGGTACAGACCCTTGCCCGCCTTTTTTTCGACCAGCCAGTACGGCTGCGTCAGCGGCTGATCGAGGGGAATTTTGGTTGAAAATTCAAGGCGTAGCAACTCGTTGTTTGCCAGCGACACGCTCAGTGTGGTGTCACGGCCCAGGCCCGTCAGGCGGAGACCGGTGAGGGAAACATTGGCCTCCGACCGTTTCACCGCAATTGCCGTTACTTTCACCGTTTCGCCCCCGGCCACGGCGTATTCGGCGGGGTTGGCTTCGTACCAGAGGCCGGTGCAGGCCACGAGGAGTTCGGTCAGTTCCTGGCGCTTGCGGGCTTGCCAGTGGGCGTCGTCAAGGCCGTCGAGTTGGCGGTAGGCTTTCACCAGGAGGGGCACGATGGCGGCGGGGTGGGCGGGGTCGAACTGGCGAATGGCTTCGTTGACCGTTGCTTCAACGACTTTCCCGCCCTTCACCCGGTTCCAACTCAGGTCGATGCCGTCGAAGAGGTCTTTGCTGGCGGGTTCCCCGGCTTTGTGAACCAAGTATTCGCCCCGCAAGCCCCGGAATTTGGGCACGCCGAATCCCTGGCTTTTGTGTTGCGAACGACTCTCGGCGGCAATTTCCGTGTATGATTTGCCCAGCAGCGGGTTGTACCCGCCGATTTCCACCGGAATAAAACTGCCCTCGGCGGGACGTTGGGCGGTGGTGGCCCCGAAGGCAAACGTGTTCCAGACTACCCGTTTGGCCTGCCAGGGTTCCAGTTCGGTGAGTTGTTCGGGAAATTGGCTGGGGTCGGCGGCCAGTTTGAAAGCTTCTTCGGCAAACAGCGCCGAGGCGGAGTGGTTGCCGTGCCCGGCGCGGGGGTCGGGCGGGAAGCGGCAGATGAGCACGTCGGGGCGGAAGGCGCGGATTCGGCGAACCACATCGGCCATCACCGCCTGTTTCCCCCAGATTTCGAGCGTTTCAGCGGTGTTTTTGGAAAACCCAAAATCGTTGGCGCGGGTGAAAAATTGCTCCGGGCCGTCGATTTTCCGGGCGGCCAGGAGTTCGTAGGTGCGGATGAGTCCCATCAGTTCGGCTTGTTCGGGGCCGATGAGGTTTTGGCCGCCGTCGCCACGGGTGAGGCTGAGGTAACCCGTTCGCACCAGTTTCTCCTTGCCCAACCAGGAAAGCATCGCCGTGTTTTCGTCGTCGGGGTGGGCAGCTACGTACAGGGCGGTGCCCAGCACGTTGAGGCGCTTGAGGTTGAGCAGAATTTCGCCGGGTGGGAGGGGCCGGGCCGGTTGGGTAAGAGCGTGGTCGGGGTGAAACGCGAAAATAACGGTGAAGAGGAGGAGCAGGCGATTCATGGAAGGGGTTCGGGCCGTGGTCGGGGAATAAAGCCGAAGTTGCGAGCATTTACGAAGGAAAGCAAAAAAACGTCGGCTGGCGAGCGGGATTGGGGAGGAACGGAAAGCCACAAATCGGGATGGGGTTTAAGGCCCGATTTTTTTCCTAGCGCCCTTCCCGTATTTTTGCGGGCAACTTTTTCAAAAACAACTCCTGACTGCATGAACAGCATTATTTATCTGGTACCGATTTTAGGTTTGTTGGGCTTAGCGGTCATGTTTGCCAAATTCGTGTGGGTAACCCGCCAGGAAGCCGGTGACGCGCGAATGCAGGAAATCGCCGGGTACATTGCCGACGGCGCGATTGCCTTCCTGAAAGCCGAATGGCGGGTGTTGATTGTCTTCGGGCTGATTGTCGCCGCGCTGTTGTCCTTCGCCGGCACGCAGGTGCCTAATTCTCACTGGTTTATCGGAATTGCCTTCGCCATCGGGGCCTTCACCTCGGCGTTGGCGGGGTACATCGGGATGAAAATCGCCACGAAAGCCAACGTGCGCACCGCCCACGCCGCCCGTACGAGCCTTTCGCGTGCGCTCGACGTGTCGTTTACCGGCGGTTCGGTGATGGGCATCGGCGTGGCGGGTCTGGCGGTGCTGGGCCTGAGTCTGCTGTTTATTTTGCTTTACAATTTCTTCGTGGAAGGCGCGGCAACCGTCGGTGGTGTGCTGCCGGTCAACGGCATCCCGATGGAGCGGGCGCTGGAAGTGCTGGCGGGGTTCTCGCTGGGAGCCGAGTCCATTGCGCTCTTCGCCCGCGTGGGCGGTGGGATTTACACCAAAGCCGCCGACGTGGGGGCTGACCTCGTCGGGAAAGTGGAAGCCGGAATTCCCGAAGACGACCCGCGCAACCCCGCCACCATCGCCGACAACGTGGGCGACAACGTGGGCGACGTGGCCGGGATGGGCGCCGACTTGTTCGGCTCTTACGTGGCGACCATTCTGGCGACGATGGTGCTCGGCCGGGAAATCGTATTGCCAAACGACCCGATTTTTGGTCACGCGCCCATCGTGCTGCCCGTGGTCATCGCCGGGATGGGCCTGATTTTCTCGATTCTGGCCTGTTACCTGGTTCGCATCAAAAACGATCAGGGCAACGTGCAGAATGCCCTCAACCTGGGCAACTGGGGTTCCATCATCCTGACGGTGGTGGCTTCGTACTTTCTCGTGAATGCCATCCTGCCCACCGGCCCGATGGAAATCCGGGGCGTCGAGTTCGACCGGTCGGACGTGTTTTACGCCATCGTCACCGGCCTGGTGGTTGGGGCGCTGATGTCCATCATCACCGAATACTACACCGCGATGGGTCGCCGCCCGGTGCTGTCCATCATCCGGCAGTCGGCCACGGGCGCGGCCACCAACATCATCGGCGGGCTGGCCGTCGGGATGGAATCGACGGTATTGCCAATTCTGGTGTTGGCGGCGGGGATTTACACCTCCTACCACTTCGCCGGTCTGTACGGCGTGGCGATTTCGGCGGCGGGCATGATGGCGACGACGGCCATGCAACTTGCCATCGACGCCTTCGGCCCGATTGCCGACAACGCCGGGGGGATTGCCGAAATGAGTTACCTTCCCGAAGAAGTGCGCGGCCGCACCGACATCCTCGACGCGGTGGGCAACACCACGGCGGCCACCGGCAAGGGTTTCGCCATTGCCTCGGCGGCGCTGACGGCCCTGGCGCTGTTCGCGGCCTTCGTGGGGATTTCGGGCATTTCGGCTATCGACATTTACAAAGCCGACGTGCTGTCGGGGCTGTTCGTGGGGGCCATGATTCCGTTTATTTTCTCCTCCCTCGCCATCGCGGCGGTGGGGCGGGCGGCCATGAAAATGGTGGAGGAAGTACGCCGCCAGTTCCGTGAAATTCCAGGGATTCTTGAAGGAACCGGCAAGCCGGAATACGACAAATGCGTGGCTATTTCCACCCAGGCGTCCATCCGCGAAATGGTGTTGCCGGGGGCGATTGCTCTGTCCGTGCCCGTGATTGTCGGCTTTATTTTTGGTCCGGAAGTGCTGGGTGGTTTGCTAGCTGGGGTGACCGTGTCGGGGGTGTTGATGGGGATTTTCCAGAACAACGCCGGGGGTGCTTGGGACAACGCCAAGAAGTCGTTTGAGAAAGGCGTGGACATCGAAGTGGACGGTAAAGTCGAGCGGTTTTACAAAAAATCGGCTCCGCACACGGCTTCGGTAACGGGTGATACCGTCGGCGACCCCTTCAAGGACACCTCCGGGCCGTCGATGAATATTTTGATCAAACTCATGTCCATCGTTTCGCTGGTGATTGCGCCGTACATCGCCGTGCCGTCGTCGGGTACCCTGGGTCATTCCCGTGAGGGCGTCGAAGCGGTGGGTGGAACGGAAGGCGTCGATTTGGAAAAATCGACGGCGGCGGACAACGAAGTTGTGTACACGCCTAATCTGGGTGAATTCGGCACCAAAAAACTGAGCAGCGGCGTGGAACTGAACATTCCCGCCAACGGCATCGAAAACAACCTGCTCGCATTTATCGAAAGCGACAAGCCGGTCGACAAAACGACGTGGTTCGATTTCGACCGCCTCACCTTCGAGACGGGCAGTGCCACCCTGAAACCCGCGTCGCAGGAGCAGTTGAAAAACATCGCCGAAATTCTGAAAGCCTACCCATCCGTGAACGTGAAACTCGGTGGCTACACCGACAACACGGGCAATGCCGACGCGAATCAGACCCTTTCCAACGAACGGGCGCAGTCGGTGAAAGCCGAACTGGTGAACATAGGCATCGCCAACGACCGCCTCGACGCCGAAGGCTACGGGCAGGAACACCCGGTGGCCCCGAACGACACGCCGGAAGGCCGCGCTCAGAATCGCCGCATTTCGGTTCGGGTGACGAAAAAGTAAGGGTACCTACGAACTATAGTTCGTAGCGTCTCCAGCAAACGGAGTCCCGGCCATCAGCTACGAACTAAAGTTCGTAGGTACCACACAAAAGCGCCGCCCCGAGATTCGGGGCGGCGCTTTTGTGTCTATCAGTCCGTAAAAACAGCGGCTGCTTAGGCCTCCACCTTACCACGCAGGGCGCGGGGAATGTCGATGGTGGCTACGGGCAGGCTGGGATTGTTCAGCACGGTAACTTTTTCCACGACGAGTTGGGAAACCTTCACCGATTTGCCCAAATCCATGTCGCTGATGTCGACTAACACGTAGTCGGGGATGTCGCTGGACATACCGCGCATTTTAACCTTGCGCAGCTTCTGAACCAGCTTTCCGCCCTTCAGCACGCCGGGCGAATTGCCTTCAAACTTCAGCGGCACTTCCACCGTGAGCGGCTTGCCGTCGATAATTTCCAGGAAATCCACGTGCAGAATCGCCTCGCTGACGGGGTGAAACTGGGAATCCTGCAAAATGGCCTTGTAAATTTTCCCTTCGATGTTCAGGGTCACTTCAAACACGTCGGGCGTGTAGAGCAAATCCCGGAACAGAATCATGGGGGAGTAAAAATGGACTTGTTCGGGGCCTCCGTAGAGGACACAGGGCACCAGGGCTTCAGCGCGGAGGTCTTTGGAAGCCTTCTTGCCGAGATTCGCTCGTTGATACCCTACAATCTCGAGTTGTTTCATTGATTGGTTGGATGGGGAAAAAGGAGAAGGGAAAAGGGAAAACGGAGGCTATTGGCATTCTCCTTTTTCCCTTCTCCTTTCTCCCTTTTCCGGATTTAATACTTTATGAACAGTGAACTAATAGATTCGTGGTCGCGGATGCGGCTAATGGCGCGGGCGAACAGCTCGGCCACCGACAGCACGGTAATTTTTGGATTTTGCTGAAGCAAGGGAATCGTATCGGACACGATTAATTCTTCCAGCACCGAGTTGGCGATGTTTTCATGGGCCTTCCCCGACATCACCGGGTGGGTACAAATGGCCCGCACCGACAGGGCACCCTTGTCGAGGAGCAACTGGGCCGCTTTGCAAATGGTGCCCCCGGTGTCGATCAAATCGTCGATCAATACGACATGCGTTCCCTCAACATCGCCGATGAGTTGCATCGAGGACACCTCGTTGGCTTTTTTCCGCTGCTTGTCCACGATCACCATGTTGCCGGTGAAATGCGAGGCAAAGCGGCGGGTGCGGGCCACGCCGCCCACGTCGGGCGAGGCAAACACCAAGTCGCCGAGGTTTTTATTGCGGAGGTAAGGGACGAAAATCGAAGCTCCTTCGAGGTGGTCCACCGGGAAATCGAAAAAACCCTGAATTTGCCCGGCGTGGAGATCGATGGTGATGAGGCGGTCGGCCCCGGCGGCGGTGAGCAGATTGGCGACCAGTTTGGCCGCAATCGAAACCCTGGGCTTGTCTTTCCGGTCCTGGCGCGAGTACCCGAAGTACGGAATCACCACCGTGACGTAGTGCGCCGAAGCGCGCCGGGCGGCGTCCACCATCAGCAGCAATTCCATCAGATTGTCGATGGGAGCCTGGGTACTTTGAATCAGAAAAAGGTCGCAACCCCGAATGGATTCGTCAAAACTCGGCGACATTTCCCCGTCCGAAAACCGCTGGAGCGTTACCGTGCCGAGGTCTTTTCCGTAGTGTCGGG
This sequence comes from uncultured Cytophagales bacterium, assembly GCA_964244295.1. GTDB lineage: Bacteria > Bacteroidota > Bacteroidia > Cytophagales > Spirosomataceae > JAJAZB01. The sequence continues at coordinate 237,776 of CAXTIG010000002.1, read as the reverse complement.
CAATCTGTCGGGCGAGGTGCAGGGAACTGCTGCCGGAGAAAATCTTGACGGGGTTGAGGGATGCCATTTACCGATAAAATTTCCGCAAAAGTAGGCAAAACAAACCAGAAAAAGGGTTTGTGGTTTTTAGTTTGTGGTTTACAGTTGAAAAACAACAACTTAACCACAAACCACAAACCACAAACCACAAACCACAAACCACAAACCACAAACCTCACTCCGTCCGCGTCCAGGAAGTGGTGCGGCCCAGCAGCGGGGTGCCGATGTAGCCGCGCACGTCGAGGCGGTTTTTTTCGCTCAGGGTCAGTTTGCAGGAATAGGTTTTCCCGTTCTTCGGATCATACACCTTGCCTTCGTTCCAGACATTATCCTCGTCGTACTTGAAATCCCGCAGCAACACGATCCCCAGCAGCGGCCGGGTGCGCAGGGCCGCTTCGCTGTTTTTCTCATCGTTGCGGGCTTTCCCGTCGAGAGTTGGGTTTTTCAGCCAGACGAGTTTTCCAAAAAAGGAATCGCCCTGTTTATAAATCTGGATTTTGCCGTCTTTTTCGGCGTTGAACCAGGTTCCGACGAGGTCGTTGGCTTGCTGGGCTTGGGCCGTCAGGGACCAACTCAGCAGGAGAATGAAGGTGAAAAAAGGGCGAGTCATGACACGGATCGGGTTTGTTTTTTTTCAATGAATTGAAACAGGCTTACGCAAAGTAGCGCGGCCAGCGTACCACATCCGGCCCCCGCCAGCACGTCGAGCGGGTAATGCGCCCCGACGTAAATCCGGCTGTAGCTCACCAGCAACGCCCAAGCGTACACGCCCCAGGCGAAGGCCCGGTGGCGCGGCAGCAGCAGGAACAAAACGGCGGCAAATCCAAAACTGTTGGCGGCGTGGGAAGAGGCAAAGCCGAACTGACCGCCGCATTCCCACACCACGCGCACCCAACCCGCCAGGGCCGGTTCATGGCAAGGTCGGAGTCGCTTGAACCAGGGTTTGAGTAACGCCGACGTGAACTGGTCGCTCAACACCACCGTCGCCCCCAGCGTCAGGGCCATGCCGAAGGCGCGGCGGCGGAATTTCCAACCCAGCCACACCAGCAGCAGGGCGTAGGAAGGAAACCAAATTTCCCGGTCGGAAAGCCAGTACATCAATTCGTCGAGCCAGGGCGTGTGCCGAGCGTTGAGCCAGCGGAATGCCGCGATGTCGAGTCGGTTGAGTTCTTCCATCGCCAATCAGGAAAACCCAAGCACCTCGCGCACCCGACCGATGGTTTGACGCGCCACGGCGCGGGCTTTTTCTTCGCCCGCCACCAGCGCGGCTTCGATTTCTTCCGGGTGGGCCATCAGGTGGGTAAACCGGGCGCGTTCATTCGCGAAGCGGTCCAGTATCACTTCAAACAACGCCTGTTTGGCGTGTCCGTAACCGTAGCCACCGGCCAGGTAGTTTTGCCGCATGGTTTCGGTTTGTTCGGGCGGAGCCAGGAGTGAGTACAGAGCAAACGTCGTGTCGGTCTCCGGATTTTTGGGTGCTTCGAGCGGGGTGCTGTCAGTCACGATGCTGATTACCTGCTTGCGAAGGGCTTTTTCCGGTAAAAATAGGTCGATGTAATTGTTGAGCGACTTGCTCATTTTTCGTCCGTCCAAGCCGGGAATGGTCATCACCGCCTCGTCGATGCGGGCTTCGGGGAGTACCAGCACGTCTTGTCCGCACTGGCGGTTGAGGGTCGAGGCGATGTCACGGGTCATTTCCAGGTGTTGCTTCTGGTCTTTCCCGACGGGCACCACGTTGGCATCGTAAAGTAAAATGTCGGCGGCCTGCAACACCGGGTACACGAACAGCCCCGCGTTTACGTCGGCCAGTTGATCCGATTTGTCTTTGAACGACGTGGCGTTGTTCAACATCGGGAAGGGCGTGTAGCATTCGAGAAACCAGGCCAGTTCGGTGTGTTCGGCCACCCGCGACTGCCGCCAGAACACGTTGCGCTGCGTGTCGAACCCGCAGGCGAGCCAGGCGGCGGCGATGGCGTAGGTGTATTCGCGGCGGGTGGGGCCGTCTTTGAGCGTGGTGAGCGAGTGGAGGTCGGCGATGAAAAAAAACGATTCGTTCGCGGGGTTCCGGGAAAGTTCGATGGCCGGTAAAATGGCTCCCAGCAGGTTGCCGAGGTGGGGACGCCCCGACGATTGAATGCCGGTCAGAATGCGCATAAACAATTTACAGTTTACAGTTTTCGGTTTTCAGTTGCTCAAAGGCATTGCTTTCGGAAAACTGAATTGAAAACTTGGGGCGCAAATATCTTGAAAAAAGGGCCGGGTACCACCACCCGGCAATCGGGATTGTACATCCTCCCGGACCTCGTACCTTTCGGAAAAATCAGGATTTACGCTGAACAACCTAAGCTCCCGTGTCTTCTCTTCACCCAACCACCTTTGTTTTTCTCCGCCAACTTCGTCAAAATAATAACCGGGAGTGGTTTCACAGCCAACGCCCCGCGTACGAAAAAGTCAAGAGCGGTATGGAAGCGTTGATTGCCGAATTGATTCAGCAAATTGGGCAGTTCGAGCACTTTGCTGGTTTACAGGTGAAGGAATGCAACTACCGGATTGCGCGGGATGTGCGGTTTTCAACCGACAAATTACCCTACAAAACCTGGCTCTCGGCCAGTTTTGCCGAAGGCGGGCGAAAGGCCAATCGAATGGATTACTACCTGCACCTGCAACCTGACGGGGAATCATTCGTGGGTGGCGGGATGTACGCCCCGACGGCGGAACACCTGGCCCGCTATCGACAGGAAGTGGACTACAACGCCGCCGAATTGAAAGCCATCATTCAGGCACCGGAGTTTGTAGCCACCTTCGGTCAGCCCGATGGAAACCAACTGAAAACCACTCCTAAAGGCTACTCGAAAGACCACCCAGAAATCGATCTCCTGCGGCGGACTCAACTGTTTTTCCTGCACAAATTTTCGGATGAACAGGTTCTGAGCCGCGACTTTGCCCAACGCGTAAGCACCGAATGTCGTACTTTGAAACCATTTTTGGATTTCATGAACGCGACGATTCTTGAAATTGCCTAACGCGTTTTTTGGGCGGTCACGCTGAGCGGAGTCGAAGCGCAACGTCACACCCGCCGTTGCGCTTCGACTCCGCTCAGCGTGACCGCCCAAAAAAAGAAGCCGGATGCAGTGACCTGCATCCGGCTTCTTTTTTTCACCCAAGCGCAAAATCAGGCGACTTCTTTTTCAAGCTCCGGCACGGCGACGGCGTTCTTGGCCGATTTCAAGCGGATTACTTTCAGCTTGTCGAGCACTTTGATGACCGGGTAAGTCGGGTCGAACTCGTACCACTTGGCGCCGAAATTGACGCTGTTGGGGCGTTTGTGGTGGTTGTTCTGGAACAATTCACCCATCATCAGCAGGTCGAAAATGAGGGAGTTTTTCGAGCGGTCGTTGTTGTCGAAATTCTGGTAGCCGTATTTGTGCCCGCTCCAGTTGACAATGGCCCCGTGGATGGGTCCCATCAAAAAGTGAATCGGCAGCAGGAAGAAAAACGCCCAGTGCATATCGAGCCAGATGAAGGCGGCGATGTACATCAGCACGTAGGCCGTTCCCCAGCCGATGCGCGACACGTAGGAGTCACCGAGAATTTCGATGCTACGCCAGTGGGGGTAGTTTTTGTCGAACTGCGCTTCGATTTTTTTCTTCCCGAACAGAATGGCGTTGTAAATGTCTTTCGTCTTCCACATCATCGTAAACACGTTTTTGGTGTGGTGCGGCGAGTGGGGGTCACGGGGGGTATCGCTAAAGGCGTGGTGCATCCGGTGCAGGATGGCGTATCCACGCGGACTCAGGTAACTCGACCCTTGCGAAATGTAGGTGAGGATGTAGAAAAAACGCTCCCAGAATTTGCTCATCGTAAACATTTTATGCGCCGAATAGCGGTGCAAAAAAAACGTCTGGCTGAAGAGCGAGAGGTACCAGTGGACGATGAATGCGGGAAGAACGAGTGCCATTGCAGAGCGATAGGGATTAAGTGGATGCCGGGGAGTTATTGCAAAAGTACCAGATTAACGGCGGGTAGAGTGTTTCAGTTTACTGTTTTTCAGGAATATTTTTTCAAGAGTGCAAAATCGGGCCTTAAAGCGCGGTGGTAGCGTAAGTAATTAAGTTGGCTCCCATGCGGAGGGCTTGTTGCCGAATTTCTTCTGGGTCGTTGTAAACCGCCTGGTCTTCCCAGCCATTGCCCAGATCGCATTCAAAACTGTAAAAACAAACCAGGCGGCCCTGGTAGATCAGCCCGAAACCCTGGGGCGTTTTGCCTTCGTGTTCGTGTACTTTGGGCAAGCCGTTCGGGAAGTTGAACCGCCCGTGGTAAATGGGGTGATTGAAGGGCAGTTCCACGAAACTCAGCTCAGGAAAAACCTTTTTCATTTCCCGACGGATGAATTTATCGAGGCCGTAGTTATCGTCGATGTGCAAAAAACCGCCGCCCTGCATAAATCGGCGCAGGTTTTGGGCTTCGGCTTCGGTGAAAAGGACGTTGCCGTGCCCGGTCATGTGGACGAAGGGGTAGCTGAATAACTCGGCACTGCCCGCCTCCACGATGTCGTCTTCGGGGAAAATATTGGTGCGCAGGTTCTGGTTGCAGAATTTAATCAGGTTGGGCAGCGAGGTTTTGTTGGCGTACCAATCGCCGCCCCCGCCGTACTTCAGTTTGGCGATTTTGTAAGCCGGGGCCTGGGCCTGAGTTGGCAGTACGCGCAGGAAAAGCAGGAAGAAAAACGGAACAAAGGCAAAAGCAGCCGTACTTAATTTCATGGAGTGAGACGTTTTGAAAGACCTGTTTTACTGGTAGGAAAGTTTCCTCACAAATTAATCAAATTCAGGGAATGCACCGCCACCAGCCCAGCCGTTTCGGTGCGAAGGCGGCTCGGCCCGAGGCTAACGGCTCCGAAACCAGCCCGCTGAGCCTGAGCGATTTCATCGTCCGAAAAATCGCCTTCGGGACCGATGAGAACGACGTAGCTCCGCTTTTGCATTGCTTCCCGAACCAGCAATTTCCGTTCCGATTCTTCGAGGTGGGCAATAAAGCGTTGTTCGCCGGGCGGAGTGGGGGGAAGTTTCGCCAGAAACTCGCCCCATCGGTGCAACTCGTGGAGGGTGGGCAACCAGGACTGCCGGGCCTGTTTCAGGGCGCTGATGGCGATGTGTTGCAGGCGTTCGAGTTTCAACGTCCGGCGCTCGGAATAACGGGTTTCCAGAAAAGAAATTTCTTCCACACCGATCTCTACGCATTTCTCCAGCATCCATTCCATTCGGTCGAAGTTTTTGGTCGGGGCCAGGGCGAGGTGAATCCGGAAGGGGCGTGGCGGGGTGCGTTGCGTTGACAGCAGGCGTACTTCACACCGGCGGGCATCGGCCCGGCTGATTTCGGCGGTGTACCAACCCCCGGCTCCGTCTGCAATTTCAAGGGGTTCCCCCGCTTTCATGCGCAGTACTTTGACGGCATGGTGCGATTCGGTTTCACTCAGAACCGGCTTCTGGTCGATGGTCGGTTGGAAAAATACGGGCATTCACGGAGAAAAGACTCAAAGGCGAATCGGGTGAGTAAAGTACAGGAAGATAATAATTATTCGTCGTCGTCGATACTTTTAAACGAATAGAGGGTGGGGTCTAAGCGCTGCGTACCGGCGTTGAAATGTTGGATAAACTCTTCAATGACTTCATCCGTGATGGCTTCAACGTACAGACACACGTCGAGGTCGATCCCGTAGTCGGCAGTCGCGTCCAATTCCAGGTGTTCCTGTACTTTCACGTCTTCGTTTTCCTCAATTTCTTCAATGAGTTCGGTAATGAATAATTCTACTTCTTCGTCCAGGTCTTCGTTGGCGCGGTAGGTTTCGTCGCGCATATCGATGGGAACGTACAGCGGAAACGACTTAGCCGCCCGCCGCTCGGCCTCTTCGTACATCAGGCTGCTGTGATGCAAACGCAGGGTGTAAATCACCGTGTCGAAAATTACGTCCTGTCCCTGGTGCTTTCCCACAAACTGGATGTGAGCGAATTCATCGCCCTGGGGTTCGTCGAGGTCGTCGTTGGGGGTGTGCAAAAACACGCGACCAGTTTGTCGGATTTCTTCCCGCAGGTGCCGGATTTCATCCGGGTCATACCCAGGGTTCTTAAAATTAGCCATGTCTGTTCCAGGGTTAATTCGAGTGTGAAAGGGAGAGATGAGAGGAAAGTGGACAGAGGAAAGTGGACAGAGGAAAATTGACAGAGGAAAATGGACAGAGAGGGAAATTTACTATCCTCTATCCACTTTCCTCTACTTTTCATCGTACGAGCAACAATTCCCGGTATTTCACCAACGGCCATTCGTCGTCGTCGATGATGAGTTCGAGTTTGTCCACGCAGTAGCGGATGTCCTCAAAGTAATTCTTCACGTCAGTGGCGTACAGAGCGGCCCGTTCAGCGGTATTTTCGGTGTTGTTGGCCTTGCGGCGGGCTTCGGTCATTTCATCCACGAGGGTTTGGATGCGGGAGGTGTACTCGGCGATGCGCTTGATGGTTTCGATGGTCGGGGCGTAGTAGCGTTCCTCGATGCCGATGTCTTTCTGACCCTTCACGTTTTCCACCAGTTGCGACTGGTACTTGAGCGCTGTCGAAACGATATGGTTGATGGCCAGGTCGCTAATCACCCGCGATTCGATCTGCACTTTTTTAATGTAATTCTCCAGCTCGATTTCGTAGCGGGCTTCGATTTCCACTTCGGTGAAAATCGCGTGTTTGGTAAATAACTCGAGCACGTCGTGCCGAATGTACACTTTTAGCGCTTCGGGGGTGGTTTTGATGTTGGCCAAACCCCGATTTTTGGCTTCTTCCACCCATTCATCGGAATAGCCATTGCCCTCAAAACGGATGCGCTTCGAAGCCTTGATATAGCCTTTCAGCACCTCCACGATGGCCAATTCCTTTTTAATGTCTTTACCCAGCAGGGCGTCCACGTCGGTTTTGAACTGGATAAGCTGGTTGGCCACGATGGTGTTGAGCATCGTCATGGGCGAAGCTGAGTTGGCCGAGGATCCCACCGCCCGAAACTCGAATTTGTTACCCGTAAAGGCAAAGGGTGAGGTGCGATTCCGATCGGTGTTGTCGAGGAGCAGCGAAGGAATTTTGTTGATGCCCAACTTCAGGTACACGTTATCCCCTTTTTCGAGCTTGATTTCCCCGACGTTCTCCAGGTCGTCGAGCGCGCGGGACATTTCCGTACCCAAAAACACCGACATGATGGCGGGCGGCGCTTCATTGGCACCCAGCCGGTGTTCGTTGCCCGCCGTAGCGATGCTGGCCCGCAGCAGATCGGCGTAGTCATGTACGGCTTTCATCACGTTGACGAGAAAACTCAAAAACCGCAGGTTTTCCTTCGGCTTGGTCGATGGCCCGAGCAGGTTGATGCCTGTGTCGGAGGCCAGCGACCAGTTGTTGTGCTTGCCAGAGCCATTGATGCCGGCGAAGGGTTTTTCGTGAAAAAGCACCCGTAGTTTGTGCTTCCCGGCCACTTTCGCCATCAAGTCCATCAGCAGGGCGTTGTGGTCGCAGGCCAAGTTTACTTCTTCAAACGTCGGGGCGACTTCAAATTGGGCCGGGGCCACCTCGTTGTGCCGCGTCCGAACAGGCATTCCCAGCCGATGGGCTTCCGTTTCAAAATCCACCATAAAGGCGTTGATGCGGGGCGGAATCGAGCCAAAATAGTGATCTTCAAGTTGCTGCCCCTTCGCTGGGGCGTGCCCAAATACCGTGCGATCGGCCATCATCAAATCGGGCCGGGCGTTGTAGAGCGCCTCGTCGACCAGAAAATACTCCTGCTCGGCCCCCATCGTGGGCGTTACTTTTTCGACGTGCCGGTCGAAATACTCGTTCATCACCTTCGTGGCGATGCGGTCGATGAGTTCGATGGATTTCAGGAGCGGTGTTTTGTAATCGAGCGCCTCACCGGTGTAGGAAACAAACACGCTCGGAATGCAGAGCGTAGAGGTACCCCCGGCATTTTCATAAATAAAAGCGGGCGATGACGGGTCCCAGCCTGTGTAGCCCCGCGCCTCGAACGTGGAACGGATGCCACCGTTGGGAAACGACGAAGCGTCGGGTTCTTGTTGCACCAGCGCCGAGCCTTTAAATTTTTCCACGGCTTTCCCCGTGCCCGGCACAATGTCGAAAAAGGCATCGTGTTTTTCGGCGGTGGCTCCGGTTAGGGGCTGAAACCAATGCGTGTAGTGGGTGGCCCCTTTCGACAAAGCCCATGATTTCATCGCAGCGGCTACTTCGTCGGCGGCATCGCGGTCAATACGCGAACCAGTCTGAATGGCATTGGTGATTTTAAGGTAGGCCTCCGGGCTGAGCAGCGAGCGCATCACTTCGTCGTTGAAGGTCATGCTACCGTAGTATTCCGTTACTTTTTCGGTGGGGAGTTTTACGTGCGTCGTGGGGCGTGACTGTGCCAGTTCGAGCGCTTTAAATCGGGCGATAGCCATGGGTACGTACTGCGGAAATGTGAAAAATAGCGGGCTAAAAGTAAACAGTTTTGACGTTTACCCCGTGTATCGGTGCATTTTTTACCGGGGAAGGGGAAAACTTCAATCTTTTTTTCGATTCCGGGAGCAAAAGGCAAGGCATCTCAATTAGTTTCGGTAAAATCGAAGAATAAATTAAATATTTTCAAGAATACAAAACAAAATGTACTAGATTAGAAAAAAAACCAATGATTCTTGAAGTTAAATTCAGTTCAGACGGTATTTTTGTAAAACAACCACAGAGCAAACGTTTCCTTCTACTTTTAACTTAGTTCAATCTACATCATGGCAAAGTCGAAACTGGAGTACATCTGGCTGGATGGCTACAAACCCACTCAGAGCCTCCGCAGCAAAACCAAAATTGAAGAAGACTTCAGCGGCAAACTTGAAGATTGCTCCACGTGGTGTTTCGACGGTTCTTCGACCGAACAAGCACCCGGCGGTTCTTCCGACTGTTTGTTAAAGCCGGTTGCCATCTTCCCCGACCCGGCCCGTAAAAATGCTTTCCTCGTCATGACGGAGGTGTTGAACGCCGACGGTACCCCGCACGAATCGAACGGACGCGCGACGATTGAAGACGACGACAACGATTTCTGGTTTGGTTTTGAGCAGGAATACTTCCTCTGGGATCCCGAAACCAACCGTCCTGTCGGTTTTCCGGCGGGTGGCTATCCGGCCCCGCAGGGACCCTACTATTGCTCGGTCGGGGCGAAGAATACCTTCGGGCGGGATATTGTGGAAGAACACCTCGATCTATGCATCGATGCGGGTCTGAACGTGGAAGGCATCAACGCCGAAGTGGCCGCCGGGCAGTGGGAATTTCAGATTTTTGCTAAAGGAGCCAAATCGGCCGGCGACCAAATCTGGATTGCCCGTTACCTCCTCGAACGCGCCGGTGAAAAATACGGCATGGCCATCAACTGGCACTGCAAGCCGCTGGGTGCCACCGACTGGAACGGCTCAGGAATGCACGCCAATTTTTCGAATACCGCCCTGCGCACGTCTGGGAGCAAAGAAGTTTACGATTCCATCTGCCAGGCATTTGCCCCGGCTTCCATCATTTCGGAGCACATCGCCGTGTACGGAGCTGACAACGAATTACGCCTGACTGGCAAACACGAAACGCAGTCCATCGACAAGTTCAGCTATGGCATTTCGGATCGGGGTGCCTCCATTCGGATTCCCGTTGCTACCGTGGAACGCGGCTGGAAGGGCTGGCTGGAAGACCGTCGCCCCAATTCGGCGGCGGATCCCTACAAAGTAGCGGCCCGCATCATCAAAACCGTGAAAACGGCGGTGTACTGATTTGACGCACTCTGGTTTTTCAACTCTCGAAAGCCCTCTGCCATCTGGTGGGGGGTTTTTCATTTTGGAACCAATCGAAATCGGGTGGCCGTTTGCTTTCTACCTTTGCAGGTGAAAAGACAGTCTTCCCCCTTCACGACCAAAGAATTGTTCGAACGAAACAACGCTGTTTGCCTTAGGATTGCCCGCCGTTGCGCATCATGAAAAAAGTCGCCTTTTACACGTTGGGTTGTAAACTCAATTTTTCGGAAACGTCCACCATCGCCCGGTCTTTCGAGGCGAAGGGGTACCGAAAAGTCGAGTTCAATCAATCGCCGGATATTTTCATCATCAACACCTGTTCGGTCACGGACAATGCCGATAAAAAATGCCGGAAGATTGTCCGTGAAGCGCGGAAAATCAACCCGGATGGCTACGTAGCAATCATCGGCTGTTACGCCCAATTGAAACCGAAAGAAATTTCGGAAATCGAAGGCGTCGATGCGGTACTGGGAGCGGCGGAAAAATTCCGATTAGTCGAACTGCTCGACGGCTTTCGCAAAGAACCGGGCGGTGTCGCCCGCGTGTTGAATTCCCCCATCACCGAGGCGTTGGACTACCACGCCAGCTATTCGCTCAACGATCGCACCCGCACGTTTTTGAAGGTGCAGGACGGCTGCGATTACCCCTGCGCCTACTGCACGATCCCCCTGGCCCGTGGGGCCAGCCGCTCCGATTCGATTGATAACGTGGCGGCGGCGGCGCGGGAGATTGCCAGTCGAGGAGTGAAAGAAATCGTTCTTACCGGCGTGAATATTGGCGACTTTGGACTGCGTGAGGGAATACGCACGGCCTCATTTCTGGATTTGATTCGGGAACTCGACACGGTGGAGGGCATCGAACGCTTTCGCATTTCTTCCATCGAACCCAACCTGCTGACCGACGAAATCATCGCGTTCGTGGCAACTTCGAGACGCTTCGTGCCCCATTTTCACGTTCCGCTCCAATCGGGGTCAAATACGGTGCTGGGTTTGATGCGGCGGCGCTACCGGCGCGAACTGTACGCGGAACGGGTGGCGAAAATCAAGGAATTGATGCCGCAGGCTTGCATTGGCGTAGACGTGATCGTGGGGCATCCCGGTGAAACCGAGGAGGAGTTTAGGGCGACGTACCAGTTTCTGAACGATCTGCCGGTTTCCTACTTGCACGTCTTCACGTATTCGGAGAGGCCCAACACACACGCTTTGAACATCAAACCCGTCGTTTCCTCGCCGCAGCGGGCCGAGCGGTCAAAGATGCTGCACATCCTATCCGAAAAAAAACGTCGGGCTTTTTACGAAAGTCAGTTAGGCCTGACTTACACCGTGTTATTTGAGGAAGACGTGGAGAATGACTTGATGCAGGGATTTACCGAAAACTACGTCCGCGTAGCGGCGAAGTATGACCCGCTGTTGATCAACGAGTTAAAACTGGTGACGCTGACTGGAATTGGTGAGAACGGTTTGGTGGAGATCAGTGAACCGGAGGTCACTTTTGCCTGAACCCACTGAATCTTTACCGGCTAAAAACGAAGAAGCCGCGTCCCAAAGGGTCGCGGCTTCGTTCTATGCAACAAAACCACAGGCATCACCCTGTGGCTCTGCTCCAAGGGCTTAAACGACGGATTCTACGAGTGACTCGTCGTGCTGGCTAACGTCCAGACCACTACGCTCGTCGTCTTCCGAGACGCGCAGGGGCAGAATTTTGTCGGTGATGAACAACAACGCGTACGACATCACAAAGGCATAAGCAGACACCAACACCAGCGCAATCATGTGGGCCTTGAAAGTATCGAACGCCCCATAAGCCAGGCCGTCGATGGCTACTGCCGAGTTCACCGATTTAGTGGCGAATAACCCCGTCATGATCATCCCGACCATCCCACCAATACCGTGGCAAGGAAACACGTCGAGGGTGTCATCGAGGGTGCCTTTCGCCTTCATGTGGGCGAAGAAGTTAGACGTAATCCCGGCAATCGTACCGATGAACAGGGAAACGGGGATGGTCACGAAACCAGCCGCCGGGGTGATGGCGACCAGACCCACCACGGCCCCGATGCAGAAGCCGAGAGCCGAGACTTTCTTGCCTTTCGAGGCATCGAACAGCACCCAGGCCAGACCAGCGGACGCAGCAGCGAAGTTGGTCGTGGCGAAAGCTGAAACTGCCAGGGGCGAAGCGCCCACCGCCGAACCAGCGTTGAAGCCGAACCAACCAAACCAAAGCAGACCGGTACCCAAGAGCACAAACGGAATGTTGGCCGGGGGCAAAAACGAGGCATCGAGGTGCGCCCGGCGGCGCTTCAGGTACATGGCACCCGCCAGAGCGGCCCAACCCGCCGACATGTGAACGACGGTTCCGCCTGCGAAATCAAGCACGCCCAGCTTGAAGAAGAAGCCTTCGGGATGCCAGGTCATGTGGGCCAGCGGACTGTACACCACCAGGCTAAACAGCACCATGAACAGCACGTACGACTTGAAGTTAATCCGTTCGGCCATCGAACCCGTGACAAGCGCCGGAGTAATGACGGCGAATTTCAGTTGAAACAAAGCGAACAGGGCCAGCGGAATCGTCGTAGCCAGCGACCAGGGCTTGCCATCGAGTACCCCATTCCACATAAAAAAGGTGGTAGGATTACCGATAAACCCGCCGATGCTGTCGCCGAATGCAAGGCTAAAGCCTACTACGACCCAAAGCACCGAAATAACCCCCATGCCAATGAAACTTTGGAACATGGTGGAAATTACGTTTTTGGTATTAACCATTCCGCCGTAAAAGTACGCCAGACCGGGCGTCATCAGTAGGACTAAGGCCGTAGCCACGAGCATCCAGGCGATGTCACCGCCGTTTAGCCCTTCCGTTGCAATGGAGGTTGGGAGGGCGGGCAACAAGGCTCCTGCAAAGGCGATGACGAGCAGGATAATCAGGGGAATGTAAGATGGTTTTTGCATAGAACAGGTTGATTTAGAATTGGTTGGTGGAAAAGCTTGGGTTAGAATTTAAAGATGGCAGCCAGGCCGAGGGTGGTTTGTGACTTTTTGCCTTTGCCTTCAGAGTCAATAAATTGCTCCGATTTAAAGGCATCGGTACGTAGTTCGGGCTTCAACAATAAATGCCCATCTGCCGCTGTGATATTGGCCGTCAGCGTAAAAGAATTGACACTGGTGCCGGTACCATCGGCTTCGATGAGCGCTCGGGCACCGCCCGTATTGTCGAACACTTCGTAACGGGCACCCAAACCAAACGTACTGCTGAAGGCGTAATTGGTGTAAAGTGCCACGCCTCCCCAGGGGGTCGTGGTGGAAACATTCGCCACTTTGACTTTTTGCGAACCCGTTGCGGCGTTCAAGCCCAGGAAGAATTTTTCCGAAATCTGATAGGTCGTCGTCAAATCAAACAACGCGTAGCTGTTGCCGCTGGGGGTTTTGCCTTTGGCATCCGCATTGGCTTCGTTCGATACAATCCCGTTGAGGTACACGTTCCAACCGGATACCGGCGAGAAAAACAACTGGCTGATGAAGCCTTTCGCCCGGTTGTTATCCTGAATGTTGTCGATGTTGTTCACTAATCCCACCATCAGGTAAGCCTTATCGCTGAACGCATATTGTGCTTTCACGCCGATGTGGTAAAAGGGGCCGTTGTTAAACAGGTTGGACAACGAATAGTTGTAGTTGACCGGGGCATCGATCACTTCGTATCCGATGTGCGTGCCAAACTGGCCACCCGTCAGCGAGAATTTAGGCGAAACTTTCCAGGTCAGGTACGCCTGCTTGATAGCCAGTGAAGTAGAAGTCACCGAACTACCAAGCAAACTGGTTACGTTTCCATAATTCCCCAAATCGGCGAAAGGACCGAAAGCTAAGTCGATAACTCCATCGATTTTATCGCTCGTGTACGTGGCTTTGGTTTGAACCAGGCCGATCCCGAACTGACCGGCGCGCTGGTCAAAAGCCCGCTCATTGCCCGCAACCCCGGTGTTTTTTCGGGAAGTAGGATTGTTGAAGTTGCCAAAATAATAAGTGTCCAGGTAGCCGGAAAAAGTGAACTTTCCTTCCGCACTAGCCGCAATCGAATCTTTTGGCTGCATGGGTTTTGCCGGGTCAACTTGTCCGGAACGAACCGGCGTCGTGTCCGCAAAAGCGGTGAGCGCAAAAATGGTAGAATAAATGGTAAAAAAGACTTTTCTCATAATAATCTTTGGTTGACGTGATGGGCTGGATGTGTTTGATTTCGGGCCAAAGATTGAGTATGAAAGGTAGTTATGCAAGAGAAACTGGTTTGTTTTCCTGTGAATTTGTTGAAATAGTGCAAATTTCCTCAGAATACTCTATTCAATAAAGCAATTATTCAAAAAAATGCTGAATAAAACCCGACTTAGAAGAAATTTTGAATGAAGTGTGTATTTACAAATATTATTTGTTTTACGTAAGGATGCTTTTAAACAGTTTTTGGACAACAAAAAACCCCGGTGGGTGACCGGGGTTAGGAAACGAAGACCTGAAAATTTATTCCGCGTGCAGCCAGGCTTTCTTCGCGAGGAGGGTTTCTTCTTCCTCTTCGTGGTCGGGGTCGGGTACGCAGCAATCCACGGGGCACACGGCCGCGCATTGCGGCTCCTCGTGGAAGCCGACGCATTCCGTGCATTTATCGGAGACGATGTAATAAAATTCATCCGAGACGGGGGTTTGAACTTCCTTCCCTGACAATACCGTTCCATCGCCCAACTCGACTTCTGCCAGTTGCGTACCGCCGCCCCAGGTCCAGGCGACTCCGCCTTCATAAATGGCGGTGTTGGGGCATTCTGGCTCGCACGCGCCGCAGTTTATGCACTCCTCCGTGATCATGATGGCCATACCATTCCAGTTTTTACGTACTTTCGAAGGCAATTTTTCAATTGAGCAACAAATGTAACGATGGAAAGGTTGAGCCTCCAAGAAAATAGTTGGGGGGGAATTGGATATAACTTTGGTAAGAAGCTAAAAAACTACCGAATTGATGGATTTAAGCACACGAGTGGAGGCATTTGGCAAGTTGGGTAATTGGTTAAGCAGTCCAGACAATCGGGATACGCTTGAGAACTGGGCGGTTGAGGCGTACCGGGAAAACACATGGTTCACACCGGAGTCTGTGGAACAGGCGCTGGAAGCGATAGCCGTTCAGTATTTGGAGAATAGTAAACTCAACAATTGGGTGGGTGCTTATCCACTCAAAACAGGGGTAACTGCCCGAAAAGTAGGCATCATCATGGCCGGGAACATCCCCGCCGTTGGCTTTCACGACGCGCTCTGCGTGTTACTGGCCGGGCATCGTCTGCTGGCTAAACTCAGTTCGCAGGATTCGGTGCTGATGCGGCGGCTATTAACGAAACTGATTGAACTGGAAGCCCGCTTTGGCCCCCACATCGAATTTAGCGACCGCCTCAACGAGGCTGACGCGGTTATTGCCACCGGCAGTACCAATTCGTCCCGGTACTTCGAGCATTATTTCGGTAAAAAACCGCACGTGATTCGTAAGAACCGAAGCGCAGTCGGTGTGCTGACGGGCGGGGAGTCTTCGGAGGAGTTGCAACTGCTCGGCAAGGATGTGCTGACGTACTTCGGGCTGGGGTGCCGGAATGTCTCGAAGCTGTTCGTGCCGGAATCGTACGAGTTCGACGCTTTTTTCGAGGCCATCGAACCGCTGGGCGACGTGATTCTGCACCACAAATTCCGCAACAACTACGATTACAACAAATCGGTACTGCTCATCAACCAGACCCCGTTTTTTGACAACGGATTTTTACTGGTTTCTGAAAACCCGGCGTTGGTTTCTCCCATTTCCGTCGTGTACGTTGAAACGTATCCTGATTCGGAAGTGCTCACGCACTTGCTCGCCCAACAGGCCGATTCCCGGCAGTGCCTCGTCTCCTCGTCGGGACGACTTTCGGGCAGTCAACCTTTCGGCAGCACGCAATCGCCCGACCTGAGCGATTACGCCGATGGGGTGGACACGCTCCGGTTTTTGCTAACACTTTGAAAAACAGACTTTCCCGGAAAAGATGACCTTTTACGAAACCCAAGCCCTGCGCGAATCGAAAACCTGGCGGCAGGCCATGCTCCGGGCACCTTCGCTGACGGGTCGCCTGGCGGCTTCGTTGCAGCGTCGGATGAACCGGTTGATTCCGGAGAAGATTCACGCGGTCATCACGACGGCCATCAAGCAAATGACGCGCGGCGTGCTCTTCGGAGCCGAATACACGACCCAGGCCCCCGTGCAGGGCCAAACCCTCGAAGCGCGCGAAACCGACGTGCGGCGGCGCATCAAATTTTACCGCACCGCCGGAGCCGCCGAAGGGGGCGTGACCGGGGCCGGGGGCCTGCTGCTGGGGCTGGCCGATTTTCCGCTGCTGCTGGGCCTGAAGTTGAAATTGCTCTACGACATCGCCGCCCTTTACGGCTACTCGATGGACGATTACCGCGAACGGCTGTACGTACTCCATATTTTTCAACTCGCTTTTTCGAGCCAGGAACGCCGCCAGACGGTTTTTCGGCAAATCGAGCGTTGGGACGAAAGAGCGTTGCCCGCCGACATCAACGAGTTCGACTGGCGCACGTTTCAGCAGGAATACCGCGATTACATCGACCTCGTGAAGCTGGCGCAACTCGTGCCCGGCATCGGGGCGGTGGTGGGGGTAGTGGTCAATTACCGCCTGCTCACGCAGTTGGGCAAAACGGCGATGAATGCCTACCGCCTGCGTTGGCAGGAACAGAAAAAACTGACTGCCTAACCGCTTCTCACAGCGGCGTCCGAATCCGGAAGCCCACCTGACGGTAGCGCCCGTCCTGGAACGTCGTGACCACTTCCAGCCCGAAGGTTTTCAGGATGCCACTGAAGCCGTAACCCAGCTCGAACAGGTTGGTGTTGTTGGTGAAGAGCGAATTGACAAACACGTTTTCTTTGATCCCGGCCAGTTGCAACGCCAGAATCTGGGTCAGCAAAAAACGGCGGAAGGCGTAGTCGGCGTGGGCTTGGGCGTAGCGGTTGGCCGTGGAGTAAGTGTAGTAATCGAGCAGCCGGAAATTCTCGATTCCTTCGCTCTGGAAAAACGTCTGGTTGCCGTTGAAATGCTTGAAATCCATCAAATACCGGGGACTGTCCCCGTAAAATGTACCGAGGCGGCCCAGGTACCGCAGGGTACCCTTGCCCAGTTGCGCTTCGTCCGTCACCGAAAATTCGAGTTGATTGAAGCGGCTGTCGCCGAAGCCGGAGCGGTTGCGGATCGTAAAACCCGGTGAATTGTTGTTGATGGTAAACCGCTCGCCGTTGTACCGGGCGGCCTTCGCGAAAGGCCGGTAGGTGATGGCCCCCGTCAGAATGGTGGCGTTGTGGTTGGGAAAGACCGTGCCGGGTTGGGGATCGAGCGGATTGGGACTCAGTTCGAGGTTGTCGGGGTCGTTGGAAGAAAACTCCCGTTCGGGAACGTCGCGCCAGCCTTTGGTGACGTTGTTTTGCAGGCGGTACCGGCGCTCGAACGAGGCCCCGACGTTGAGCGCAATTTTATCGTTCAGCCGGTGCCCGGCGGAAAGTCCAAAGAATGCTTTTTCGTACAGCTTCAGAAAATTTTGCTCCGACAACAGCGTGTACAACGTGTTGTAGCCTTCGGCGATGGGATTAGCGGGATTGAACTGAAACACATTCCGGCCCGCGTTCAGCGACACGGAGGTTTGGGGACTGCGGTAGCCCAGGTTGATTCCGCCGTTAAGACGTTCGCGGGCAAACGAATACCGGGCATCGGCTCCGGCTACCCATCGGCTAAACCGGCTGATGCGCTGGGAATACTCCAGCTTCGTTTTGAGCAGGTACCCCTCGACGGTGTTGAAAAAATCGAGTTTGGTCAATCCAATCAGCGGCGACTCGAAGGTGAGGCTGCGCGGGTATCCTTCCAGCCCCGTCCGCTGCCCGTAGTTGTAAGTGCGGCCCGTTAGCAGGTGCGTGAAACGAAATTTGGGGGTATTTTTCAGCGAATCCCGCCGGATTTTAGCCTCGTTGGCTTTGTACAGGCTGTCGGCCAGTCGGTAGCCGGTCACTTCGAGTTCGGTTAGCGGCACCTGCCGCTCGCCACTCCAGAATTCCGCCGGGCGAATGCGGGCCAGGGAGTCGATTTCGTAGCTGAAATCGCGAACCACGGCTACGTCCTCGCCTTTTTTCTTCAATTCCTTAATGTCTTCCTTTTCCAGTTCCCGCACCATTTTCTTGAACTGCTTCCGGGTCACTTCTTTTTTCGCCACGCCGAGCTTCGGATCGAGTTTCTGCCCCCGCAGGGCCTGCGCGTCGGCTTTCGATACTTTCTCGTCCACCAGGTCGGGCACCTGGTGGTATTTCGGATTCACCTTAACCTGGTAATTCCGCACCGAGGTCACGTAGCGCCCTTCGCCTTTGGCCCCCAGGTAACTGATGCGCACGTTGACTTCCGAACTGACGGGCATCCAGACGTCCTGCACGGGCGTCATCAATTGCCGGATGTTGTAGTTGAAACCATTTTCATCGACGAAGGCGAACGCCAGGCTGTGCAGGCTCCAGGTGCCATCGACGATGTTGAGCGTGCCGTCGAACACGTACTGCCCCCGCGAGCGGGGTGTTACCCGGATTTTGTTGATGGTTTTGCCGTGCTCCTCGTAATTGCCCTGGTATTCAAAGCGGTAGTAACTGAACGCCTGTGGCGAAAGGGGCGAAATCAGATCGCCGAAGCGGGGGCTGTAAAACGAAAACCGAGCGAAGTTGATGCTCGGCTGGGCACCGGGGGGCAAGTTGGATCGCACCGAAATTACCTTTTCCTTCACCGTATTGGGCTGGCGAAAACTCAGTTCGTTGATCGATTCCAGCACGTAAGTGGTGCCGACGGCGAGGTTCGCTTTTTTAAGCAGGCTTTTGCCCAAAAAAGGCACATCGGTGATGCGAAAGGTGCCCTTCACGTAAGTCCGCGCCGACCAGGTGTCCACTTCCAACTGGTGAAAACGGGCCATGCTGATGGCTTTCCGCATGATCGTGTAAGCGGGATCTTCACTGCCCTGCCCCACCTTCACTTCGGCCAGGTTAAAGGCCACTTCTTCCAGCGTGACGTCCAGGGTTTGAAAATCGGCCTTAATTTCGACGCGTTGCAGCGTGGTTTTGTGGCCTAAAAACTGGAACTGCAATTCGTACGCGCCGGGCGGGAGGCTGATCTCGTACCGGGCTTCTTCGTTGGCAAGGGTTCCGATGGTGGTTCCCTTCACCTGGATCGTGGCGAAGGGCAACCGCTCACCTTTTGAGTTTTTAACCGTACCCCGTACACCCGTGGTTTGGGCGTGGGCAGCGGTGGTCAGCATGATTAAAAACAGGAGAAGAACTCGCATGGAAAGCTGGAATCGCGTTTTTTCGGGAAGATGGTAGCAGAACGGCCACCGTTGCAATTCCTTAACGACTTTTAACAGGTTTTGGCAAAAACATCCGGAAAAATTTCCCGCAGATGGCGCAGATTTTCGCAGAAGATTTCAGTCTGCGAAAATCTGCGCCATCTGCGGGAATTTCATCGGCATCGAGCCTAAACTACTTTTGAGCAAATGCCCAGCGCAAAAATTCCGGCATCACCCCCGCCCAGGTTTCCTGGTTGTGTTTGCCGCCCTTCACCTCCACGTACTCGAAATCGGCCCCGTCGCGGTAGCCTTTCGCCCGGAGTTCCCCGATCAGGTCGAGGGTGTCGTCGATGGCATCGATCACCCCGTTTTTATTGCGATCCGAGGTTTCGTCCTCCGTTCCGGCCTCAAACCAGAATTTCAAAGCGGGATTATTGACCGAATGCCGAATCAGCGAATGCATGATGCGGTCGTTGTGGTCGTCGTAGCCCTCTTCGTACGCTTTTTTGCGCCACCAGAGCGAGCCGGAAAAGACGCCCACTTTCCCGAAGCGTTCGGGATGCGCCCAGGCCAGGTCGAGCGCCGAAAGACCGCCCAGCGAAAATCCGGCGATGGCCGTGGCCGTTGGACCAGTCGCCACCCGCAGCGATTTTTCGATGTAGGGCATTAGTTCACTGAGCACGAACTGCGCGTATTTTCCGGCTTTGGCCCCCCGGCCTTTGTAGTCGGCCTGGGCGGCAGTGCCGTATTCGTTGAGCCGGTCCTGGTTGGCGTGGATGCCCACCACCACAAGCGGAGGCAGGTTTTTTTTCTCATACAACGAATCCAGCAGGGCAGTCATTCGCAGCCGTTCGAGGTCCTGACCGTCGTTGAGGTACAGCACCGGAAACGGGCCGGACGCGGCACTGTAACCGGGGGGCAGCAGAATGGTCAGTTCGACGGCGCGCTGGAGTTGTTGGGAAAACAGGCGGTCGTGTCGGGCCGTGACGGCGGGTAGGGGAGCGTCGGGGCTGGGAAGGGCAATCGAAATCATGGGTAAGCAAAGCTACGAAACGCGGCGCGGGCCTGAAAATCGGGCCGGGAAGTTGGCAGGCTGGGAAACCTTTCCTATTTTTCCCGCACTTCGCTCCCCGTAGAGTGCCTCTGAACCGTCCTAAAAGAAAATAAAGGCCCTGATTTTCAACGATTAAAAAAGGACATTTTGGAAGAACGCTACCTCCGCTACTACTCGCACCACCTCGGCCGCGACAACGAAATGCTCACCTACGGGCATTGGGGCTACCCCGTGATTATTTTTCCGACCACGATGGGGCGCTTCCACGAAGCCAAAGATTTCCGCCTCATCGAGTCCGTGTACTGGCACCTGACCAACGGCGTGGCGAAGGTGTACTGCCCCGACAGCATCGACAAAGACAGCTGGTACGCCAAGCACCTGCACCCCTCGGTCCGGATTCTCAACCACAACCTCTACGACCGTTTTCTGGCCGAAGAACTGGTGCCGTTCATTCAGAAAGAGTGCAACGTGCCGAAAGTCGCCGTGGCCGGGTGCAGTTTCGGCGGGTTTCACGCCGCCAACTTCGCCTTTCGCCATCCCGAACTCGTCTCGCACGTGTTTGCGATGGGGGCCGCCTTCGACATCCGTTCGTTCATGGACGGGTACTACGACGACAACGTGTACTTCAATAACCCGCCCGATTACCTGCCCAACGCCACCAACCCGGCGCTTTGGCAGATGAAATGCATCAAACTCGGCACCGCCGAACACGATTTCTGCAAATCCGACAACTACCGGATGTCGGGGATACTGAGCCGAAAAAATATCCGTCATGATTTAGACGACCGGCCTTTCGGCAACCACGACTGGCCCATCTGGCGGGAAATGTTTCCATCGTACCTTTCAAACCTGTAAATTCCTCAAGCTGTCATTCTTCGTAAGCCCAGGATGACCGGATAAAATAAAAACCCATGAAAAAAATCGGAATCCTCCACGGGATGGAAAGTACCTTCCCGCAGGCGTTCGTCGAACGCGTCAATCAGAAAACGGGCGGGAAAAGCTTCGTCGCCGAACCCGTCAGCATTGGGCAGGTGGTGCAGGGCGAAGCCACCGACTACGCCGTCATCATCGACCGCATTTCGCAGGACGTGCCCTTTTACCGGGCTTACCTCAAAAACGCGGCCCTGATGGGTACGGCGGTGATCAACAACCCCTTCTGGTGGAGCGCCGACGAGAAGTTTTTCAACAATTGCCTCGCCACCCAGGTGGGCGTTCCGGTGCCGAAAACGGTGATCCTGCCCTCGCACGAGCGCCCGACGGACACCCAGGAAACGTCGTTCCGGAACCTGCAAATGATGCCCTGGGAGGAGATCTTCAAGTACATCGGCTTCCCGGCTTTCATGAAACCCCACGCGGGCGGCGGTTGGAAAAGCGTGTACAAAGTCGACAACCCCGACGAGTTGTTCAAATCGTTCGGTGAAACGGGACAGTTGGTGATGTTGCTTCAGGAAGCCATCGATTTCACCGAATACTACCGCTGCTACTGCATCGGCGGCAAGTACGTGAAAATCATGCCCTACGAACCCCGAAACCCCCACCACCTGCGCTACGCGGCGAGTTTCCCCGAAGGGCCGGAAGGTAAAAAGCTTTTGAAAACGATCGAAGACTACGTCCTCCGGCTCAACCACGCGCTGGGCTACGACTTCAACACGGTCGAATTCGCCGTCCGCGATGGCATCCCCATCGCCATCGATTTTTGTAACCCGGCTCCCGATGCCGACGTGTATTCGGTGGGTCAGGAAAACTTCGAGTGGGTGGTGGAGACCGCCGCGACCTACGCCATCGAACGCGCCGAGGCCAACCAGCCCGGAAAAATGAACCTCACTTGGGGCAGCTTTGTCCGCACCAGCGCCATGAACCTTTCGATGAACAACCTCGCCAAAGGCGACGTGGAGAAAGCCGAAAAAGTGGAAGCGAAGCCAGCGAAAGAAGAGACCAAAAAGAAAGCGAAAAAAGCGTAAATCAGAGGATAGAGGAGAGTGGATAGAGGACAGATAAACGTCAAACTGCATTTCTCAGTCCTCTATCCACTCTCCTCTATCCTCTCTACTCTAAAAAAAATGCCCACATTCACCCTTGGAATCGAAGAAGAATTTCAGACGATCGACCCGGATAGCCGGGAGTTGCGCTCGCACATGAGCAAAATCGTCGATGGGGGCAAGATTGTCCTCCAGGAGCGCGTGAAGGCCGAAATGCACCAGGCCGTGGTGGAAGTGGGCACCAACATTTGCCACAACATCGAGGAAGCCCGGCGCGAAGTGACGTTTCTGCGAAAGGAAATCATCGAACTCGCCGACCGCCAGAACCTCAAAATCGCCGCCGCCGGAACACACCCCTTCAGCGACTGGGTGGACCAACTCATTACGCCCAACGAGCGCTACGACCAGCTCATCGACGAACTGCGCGACGTGGCCCGCTCCAACCTGATTTTCGGCTTTCACTGCCACGTGGGCATCGAAAGCCGCAACTTAGGCATTCAGATCATGAACGCCGTGCGGTATTTCCTGCCGCACATTTACGCCCTGAGCACCAACTCGCCGTTTTGGTGCGGGCGCAACACCGGCTTCAAGTCGTACCGCTCGAAGGTGTTCGATAAATTTCCGCGCACGGGCATCCCCGAATTTTTCTCCTCTGCCGCCGAGTACGACGAGTACATCGCCTTGCTGGTGAAAACCAATTGCATCGACAACGGCAAGAAAATCTGGTGGGATATCCGCCTGCACCCGTACTTCGACACCATCGAATTTCGGATTTGCGATGTGGTCATGCGCGTGGACGAAACGATTTGCCTGGCGGCGCTGATGCAGGCCATCGTGGCGAAGATTTACAAACTGATGAAGTCCAATCTCAGCTTCCGGCCTTACCGCAAAGTGCTCATCAACGAAAATAAATGGCGCGCGGCCCGGTACGGCATTCAGGGCAAACTCATCGACTTTGGTAAGCAGGAAGAAGTGCCCTACGCCCACCTCGCGCATGAATTGCTCGATTTTATTGACGACGTGGTCGATGAACTCGGCAGTCGGCACGAGGTGGAATACCTCGATAAAATCCTGGAAATGGGTACCGGGGCCGACCGGCAGCTTGAAGTCTGGGAGCGCACCCGCGATTTGAAGCAGGTGGTCGATTACATTGTGGAGGAGACCCGTTACGGGGTGATCTGAAGCGCAACCCGTATTTTTGCCGAATGAACTCCCCTCTACGCCTCGCCATTCTGGATTTATACAACGGCCACCCCAACGAAGGAATGCGCTGCATCCGGCAATTGGTGGAGGAATTTCGGGAAAGCACGGCACCAGAGATGCAGGTGATGGAGTTCGACGTTCGTCAGGAAAAAATAGTCCCGGCGGTTGAGGATTTCGACGTGTTCATTTCTTCCGGCGGGCCGGGCGACCCGCTCGATACCGACGGCTGGGGCCGCGATTATTTTTCGCTTATCGACGAAATCCTGGCCCACAATCAGCGAAATGCTGCCCCCAAAAAGCACCTGTTTTTAATTTGCCACTCGTTTCAGATGGTCGCGCATCACCTCGGTTTCGGGCGGGTCACGCGGCGGCGTTCTACCTCGTTTGGCACGTTTCCGATTCACAAAACGGAGGAGGGCGAAGAGGAACCCTTTTTTGACTTGCTGCCCGAGCCGTTTTACGCCGTCGATTCGCGCGAGTACCAACTCATCCAACCCGATGTCGATCGAATTGCTGAGTTTGGCGGGCGGGTGCTTTGCCTCGAAAAAGAACGCCCCCACGTGGAACTGGAACGCGCCGTGATGGCGATTCGATTTTCGCCGGAGGTGTTCGGTACGCAGTTTCACCCCGAAGCCGACGCCGAGGGAATGCTGCGGTATTTTCAAACCGCCGAAAAGCGGCTGCACGTCATCGAAAACCACGGTGAGGCCAAGTACCTCGATATGGTGGAACATCTAAACGACCCCGACAAAATTCTGCTGACCGAATCGGTGCTGATTCCTTCTTTTTTACACGCCGCCCGGAATGGGGCGGAGTAGTTCCCCCCACCATGCAACCCGACCTACGCGACCGGTTTAACCGCGAATTTTCCGAAAAAACTTATCAGGGATTTCTGGCTGATCTCAATGCGCCGTACCCCGGTCAGTTGGAATTTCGGGTGGCCGAAACGCCGGTGTTCGTGCCCAAATCCCTCGGCCAGCAACTCGTGGATGCCTGCGAAGGAATCGTGGACGTGATCGCCGCGCCGGATTTTAAGGATAAAACCGCCGGGGCCATTCCCGAAGGGCAGGCCGTTCCGAATGAAAATGGGCACAGCAGTTTTCTGGCGATCGACTTCGCCGTGTGCCAGGACGAGACCGGCGCGTTGACTCCCCAACTCATCGAGTTGCAAGGATTCCCGTCGATTTTCGGATTCCAAACCCACGTTTCGGAAACGTACCGGCGGCATTTTTCTTTTCCGGCGGATTGGAGCAGCTATTTCAGCGTAGCCGACCAGGCCGGGTACGTAGCCGAACTAAAGCGGGTGATTCTGGGTGGAGAAGCGCCGGAGCACGTGATTTTGCTGGAAATTTTCCCGGAGAAACAAAAAACCCGCGTCGACTTCGCCGTGACCGAGGCGCTGATCGGTGTCCGGCAGGTTTGCCTGACGAAGATCCAGAAAGAGGGGAAAACTCTTTTTTACGACCGCGACGGGATGAAAACTGAAATCAAACGAATCTACAACCGCCTGATTTTTGACGACTTACAAAATTTCCCGGATTTAAAAACCGAATTCCACCTCACCGACGACGTGGAGGTGACCTGGGTCGGGCACCCCAACTGGTTTTTTCGAATCAGCAAATACACGCTGCCCTTCCTGAGCGGGCCGCACATCCCCGAAAGTAAATTTCTGGATTCGTACTACGGCGCGTTTCCCGACGATTTAGAAAATTACGTCCTCAAACCGCTGTTCAGTTTTGCCGGAAGTGGCGTAAACCTGCACCCGACGAAGGAGGACCTCGAAGCCATCGAAGAAAAACACGCCTACCTCCTCCAGCGAAAAGTAGCCTACGAGCCGGTCATCCTCACGCCCGACGGGAGCCGGGTGAAGTGCGAAATTCGGATGCTGTACGTCTGGAACGATGGCGACGAGCGACCAAAACTGCTCACCAACCTGGCCCGCTTGAGCCGGGGCGAGATGATCGGGGTGCGCTTCAACAAGGATTTTACCTGGGTGGGCGGCAGCAGTTGTTTCTTCGAGCCGCGCTAATCGACTCCATTTTTTTTCTTCCCAAATTTCAGCTTGAAACTCGCGTAGGGAACGGTGACGAATTCAGTGCCGGTTCCCAGCGGGATCCAGAGTCCGAAATCACCACCGAACCGTTCGCCGGAAAGCCGGATTCCCCCCGATAAAATACTGGTCGCAAAGTCGTTTCGGGTGCCCGGAATCAGCCAGTTTTCGGTCATCACGGCCACCCTTCGACTCACCCTCGCTAAGTAACTCGCCGTGATGACGGGCGAATTGGCAACCTCCCCGCCGCCGTAGGCCCAACCCGCCGTGATGGTGCCGTGTTTTTCTTCGTCTCCAAAGGTGACCGCGCCGTAAAACACCCCACCTGCCTGCGTGTTTCGATAGGATTGGCTGCTACCGCCGGTGTAGCGGTACCGCGTTTCAAACAAGACGAAAGCCACCGTGCCCGCTGCGACTTTCACGGCTCCGTTTCGGTTGAAAGAAATCTTGGGAGTGAAAAACAGGAGTTGAGTGGGAACACCAGGCAAGAACAGCGCACCACCACCCAGCGTGAAGTTATCCGTTACCCCAAAATTGACACCATTAAAAAACAGGTACGTGTTTTGGTACGTGGCTTCGCCCTGGCGCAAGGTCATGGCCGTGGGCGAAACGAAATAATTGGTGTAGAACGGGGTGCGAAAATAAAATCGTCCGTTCCGATTGAACCCTTCCACCTCGCTGATTTCGGCGATGCGAGTCAGTTCCAGCACAATGATACCGAGGTTGTCCGTCTGTAAGCGAACTTCGTTGTCGCGGGTGGAGAGCAATCGACCCCGGAGCGTGGTGCCGTCTTTTAAGCGGACGAAGACCTGTTTTTTCGGAACGGCGGTTGAATCGTAGTAGTCCTGGGCAAAAAGCAGGGTAGGGAGGAAAAGGCAGAAAGTGAGTAAACAAATTTTTATCATGGCGAGGAAACAGAGAGAAGACGCGCTAGCAAATTACGCCATTGGCGATGCCCCGCCAACAGGAATGAGCCAACGGCAACTTTTTTTAACACACCTCGCCCAAACCTCTGATTTTCCGCTCGCGCTCGAAATCGAACGGGCGGAGGGGGTGTACCTGCACGGAAAAAACGGCGAGCGTTGGATGGATCTGATTTCGGGAATCGGGGTTTCGAACGTGGGGCATCGGCACCCCCGCGTGGTGGAGGCAATCAAGTCGCAGGTGGATCAGTACCTGCACCTGATGGTGTACGGGGAATTTGTGCAAAGCCCGCAGGTACAACTGGCCGAGGCGCTGGTTTCCACGCTGGAAACAGTTGGGAAGTTAAACCGCCCGCTCGACAACGTGTATTTCACCAATTCTGGCACCGAGGCGATCGAAGGAGCCATGAAACTGGCGAAGCGCTTTACGGGGCGGCAGGAAATCGTGAGCTGTTTCAACGCCTACCACGGGGCGAGTCAGGGGGCCTTAAGTTTAGCGGGTGCCGAATTTTTCAAGCAGGCTTACCGCCCGCTCCTGCCCGGAATCCATCACATCCGCCACGGAAATCTGGACGAGTTGGAAAAAATCACCTGCCGGACGGCGGCGGTCGTGATCGAAGTGATTCAGGGCGAGGCGGGGGTGCGGATTCCCGGCCCGGCCTATTTTCCAGCCCTTCGTCAACGCTGCAACGAGGTCGGGGCGCTGTTGATATTCGATGAAATTCAAACGGGGTTTGGCCGAACGGGGACGTTCTGGGCTTTTGAGCCATTCGGCATCGTTCCCGACGTGCTGGTCTGCGCGAAGGGCATGGGCGGGGGAATGCCCATCGGGGCCTTCATCGCTCCGCAGGAAATCATGGCCGTTTTCAAAAACAACCCCGTCCTCGGTCACATCACCACCTTCGGCGGGCACCCGGTGAGTTGCGCGGCTTCGTTGGCCACGATGCGGGTGATTCAGGACGAAAAATTATGCGAAAGCGTCGCGGCGAAAGCGGCGCTGATTCGGTCGCTGCTGGTTCACCCGTCCATTCGGGAAATCCGTAACCAGGGGCTGATGATGGCCGTGCAGTTTGAGGATTTCGCGACCTTGAAACCAAGCATCGACCGGGCCATTGCCAGCGGGGTAATTACGGATTGGTTCCTCTTCTGCGACAGCGCCATGCGCATCGCGCCACCGCTGACCATCACCGAGGAAGAAATTAAAAAGGCTTGCGAGGTGATTCTCGCAAGCCTTTAAAAGTGGGTAAACCGAAAATTACGCCTCCGCTTCCTGAAGTTGAGCGGCCAGTTTTTGATTCAAAACTGCCTTCGGAACGGCCCCAACGACTTTATCGACCAGTTGGCCGTTTTTGAAAATCATCAGCGTGGGAATGCTGCGGATGCCGAACTGAGCCGGAATCTGCGAATTGGCATCCACGTCCATTTTCGCCACGATGGCTTTCCCTTCGTATTCACCGGCGAGTTCTTCGACCAGCGGCCCGATCATTTTACAAGGTCCGCACCATTCGGCCCAGAAATCGACCAGAACGGGTTTGTCGGAATTGATGACCTCGTTGAACGTGGCATCGGTGAGAGCAAGTGCTTTTGCCATGAGAATTTCCTGATTTATGATTGAATTTTAAGTTCAGAAGACAAACAGGATGCTTCCTGAAATTGGTTCACGAAGCGCCCCGAATCCGGTTAGGAACGAAGAGAATACCTACAAAATGCCCTTGACAAAATTGAGCATGCCGCCCAACTGCGAACGAGCGGCAGGTCGGCAACGGTGACGGATTTTTCACCCCTTGCTTCCGCTTAAACTTGAATAAGTCGCAATCGTTGGCAGCACAGAACCTCCGTCAATTCAACCGAAAACTCTTCTTCCCCACCAACCCTTCCAAACTTCCCAGCAGTTCATTCGTCACCGCCACTTTCACCTTTCGGCTGAACAGCGTCACGTCCACGGTGCTGTCCACGTCTTTCAGCGTCACGAGCAGGTCACAGCGGCCAGGATTGGCGGCGACTATGTTGTTCAACTCGTTCACCAATTCCCGGCTCACCAATTTCATGTTCAGTTCGATGCTGAGTTGCTTGCAAAGCTTCTCCCGCACTTCGGGCAACAACTGAATTTGGGTGGCCTTGAACTCAAATTGTCCCTGGTTGCGCCAACTGGGTTGCATTCGGCCCCGGATGAACAGAAAATGGTCTTGCTTAATGTACGGGCCGTGTTTCACGTAGTCATCACCGAACAGCGCGATTTCCAGACTTCCGCCGTAATCTTCGACGGTGAAAATGCAGAAGGGGTTACCGTTTTTGGCGTAGCGCTCCTGAAACTTCGTCACGATGCCCGCGATGCTCAAATCCCGGTTTTGCCAGATTTCTTCCCCCACCTTGTCGAGGGTGGTCGAGCAGAAATTGTCCATTTCGAGCCGGAAATCGTCGAGCGGGTGGCCGGAAATGTAGATGCCCACCACGTCGCGCTCGAAGTTGAGTTGCTCCATCCGGCTCCAGGTTTGGGTCACCTGCGGCACGCGGGGCATCATGGCCCCTGGCGTGGTGCTGCCACCCGAAGCGCCGAACAGCGAAACCTGCGCGGCGGCTTTTTCCTCGTGGTAACGGTTGGCGTAGCGAATCAGCGTTTCGATGAAACTGCCGCCGTCGCCGAGGAAATACGCCGCCCGTGGAATCTCGAAGGAATCGAAGGCCCCGGCGTAGGCCAGGCTTTCCAGCGTTTTTTTGTTCACCGTCCGTAGGTTCACGCGGGTGATGAAATCGAAAATATCGGTGTAGGGGCCGCCTTTTTCCCGCTCCTCGATGATGGCTTCCACGGCGGCATCGCCCGCACCCTTCACGCCCCCCAGGCCAAAACGAATGACGGGCGCGCTTTTGCCGTCGACGGGATTGAGGGCGTTGAACGTGCGGATGGATTCGTTCACGTCCGGGCCGAGCACGGGCAGGCCCATACGCCGGGTTTCTTCCATGAACGCCGTGATCTTCTTGATGTCGCCCAACTCGTTGGTGAGGTTGGCTGCCATGTATTCAGCCGGGTAGTGGGCCTTGAGGTAGGCCGTTTGGTAGGCCACGAAGGCGTAGCAGGTCGAGTGCGATTTGTTGAAGGCGTACTGGGCGAAGGCTTCCCAGTCGGTCCAGATTTTCTCGCAGATTTTCTTGTTGTGCCCGTTTCTAGTCGTGCCTTCCACGAATTTGCCCTTCATTTTGTCGAGCGTGGCGCGGTCTTTCTTGCCCATCGCCTTGCGAAGCACGTCGGCGTCGCCCTTCGTGAAATCGGCCAGTTTCTGCGAAAGCTGCATCAACTGCTCCTGGTACACCGTGATGCCGTAGGTGTCGGTCAGGTATTCCTCCATTTCGGGCAAATCGTACGCCACCTCCCGCCGCCCGTGCCGGCGCTCGATGAATTCGGGAATGTAGGCAATCGGGCCGGGGCGGTACAGGGCGTTCATGGCGATGAGGTCCTCGAAGCGCGTGGGCTTCAAATCCTTCATGTACTTCTGCATCCCCGCACTTTCGTACTGAAACACCGCGTAGGTTTCGCCGCGCTGGAAAAGTTCGTAGGTTTTGGGATCGTCGAGCGGCAAGGTGTCGAGGTCGAGGTCGAGGTTGTGGTTTTGCTTGATGAGCGCCAGACAGTTTTTGAGAATCGTGAGCGTCGAAAGACCGAGAAAGTCCATCTTGATGACGCCCGCGTCTTCAATGATTTTTCCCTCGAACTGCGTGACGTACAATTCCGAATCCTTCGCCACGCAAACCGGGATGATTTCGGTCAAATCCTTCGGGGCGATGATGATGCCCGCCGCGTGGATGCCCGTGCCCCGCACCGAGCCTTCGAGCGTGAGCGATTCCTTCAACACCTGCCCGGCCACGCCCTTGCCGTTCATGATGTCGCGCAGCTTCTGGACGTTTTCGAGGTCTTCGTGGCCCATGCCTTCCTTCGCCTTCAGGCTGTTCGGCCCTTCGAGGGGCGCGAGCAGAATGCGATCCAGGGTTAAATCGAGCGGTTTTTCGGGAATGAGCTTGGTGAGTGCCACCGTTTCTTCGAGCGACAAATCGAGTACCCGGCCCACATCTTTGATGCTCGACTTGGCCTTCATGCCGGTGTAGCTCACAATCTGCGCCACCTGCGCCCGCCCGTACTTGTCCACCACGTAGTCGATGACTTTCTGCCGCCCGGCGTCGTCAAAATCGGTGTCGATGTCGGGCATCGACTTGCGGTCGGGGTTCAGGAACCGCTCGAAGAGCAGGTTGTACTTGATGGGGTCGATGTTGGTGATGCCGATGCAGTACGCCACCGCCGACCCCGCCGCCGAGCCGCGCCCCGGCCCGACGAACACGCCCATGTCGCGCCCGGCCTTGATAAAATCGGCCACGATGAGGAAGTACCCCGCGAAGCCCATCGTTTTGACGACGTGCAACTCAAAGTTGAGGCGCTCTTCCACCTCCGCCGTGATTTCCCGGTACCGCTCGCGGGCACCCTCGAAGCTCAGGTGTTTCAGGTATTCCCACTGGTTGAGCGTATCGTCGGAATGGAGCAGAAACTCCGTCGGCACCGGGAAATTGGGCAGCAGGATGTCTTTTTTCAGTTTCAAAACCTCCACCTTGTCCACGATTTCGTTCGTGTTGTCGATGGCCTCCGGTAGATGACTCCAAAGCTGGGTCATTTCGGCGGTGGACTTGAAGTAAAACTGGTCGTTGTAAAACGCGAAGCGTGTGCCTTTGGGCATGGCCTCGTCGTCGCTGAAATCTTTGGCCGAGGGGGTGCTTTTTTTCTCGCCGGTGTTGACGCAGAGCAAAATGTCGTGGGCGTTGGCGTCGGCCTGCTCCACGTAGTGCGAGTCGTTGGAGGCGATGATTTTGACGTTGTGCTTGCGGGCAAACTTCAGCAGCACTTCGTTTACCCGAAGCTGGTCGGGGATGTCGTGGTTCTGGAGTTCGACGTAGTAATCGTCGCCGAAAATGTTAAGCCACCAGAGGAATTCCTTCTCGCCTTCGGCCTCGCCTTTTTTCAGAATCGCCTTCGGCACGCTCGCCCCGATGCAGCAGGTAGTGGCAATCAGGCCGTCGTGGTATTTCTCGATCAGGCTCTTGTCGATGCGCGGGTACTTGCCGTACAGCCCCTCCACGTAGCCCAGCGAGCAGAGTTTCACCAGGTTTTTGTAGCCCTCCGGGTTTTTGGCCAGCATCAGTTGGTGGAAGCGCTGGTCTTTTTCTTCCTTCGTAAACTTCTTTTTCGTCCGGTCGGTCACCACGTAAAACTCGCAGCCCACGATGGGCTTCACGCCGTACTTCCCCGCCTCGGCCACGAACTTGAAGGCCCCGAACATATTCCCGTGGTCGGTGATGGCCACGGCGGGCATGTTGTCTTCTTTGGCTTTTTTGAACATCTTCGAGATGTCCGCCGCGCCGTCGAGGAGGGAGTACTTGGTGTGGCAGTGGAGGTGGGAGAATTGCATGAAGTTAGTTGGCTGACCCCGATTTGCAATCGGGGTCGTGATGGGTTTGCGTCTCAGACGCAATTCCGTTCACGCAGCGATTGTAAATCGGTGCGAGCGGCAGCGTAAATTTGGCAATAAACCCTGAAACCCGATGGCTTACCGCGACTTTACGCTGGCAAAAGTTTACCGGCGATTCGGGTTGAAAGAGCGGCGCGAACGGCTATTCCCTGAGGTTGAGCGAATTGAACTGAGCGACTGGCTGCGGCAGTCGCTTGACATTGCCCAGCGTTCGGTGTTGCTGACGGAAAAGGCCAAATCCGAGCGCATCGTTTCCCCGATTCTGTTTGAGTTCAAGGAGCGGCACGGCTCGCTGTTTGAGATTTATTCGGGCGTGAACCTAAACGTGGACGCCGAAAATGACCTCAACGGCGAATGCGATTTCCTCATCAGTTTCGAGAGTTCCTACGTGATTCAGGCCCCGATTTTCTCGCTGGTGGAAGCCAAAAACGACAACATTGACCTGGGCCTGGGCCAGTGCGTGGCCCAGCTACTCGGTGCCCGACTGTAGAACCTGAAAGAAGACCGGCAAATCCCCGTTCTTTACGGCTGCGTGACGACGGGCGAGGACTGGCAATTCCTAACCCTCCACGAGCAGGTCGTGACCATCGACACTCGGCGCTACTACCTCAACCAGCCAGAAGAATTGCTGGGGGTGTTGGAATGGATTGTGGGGCGGTTTGTGGGGGTGGGAGCGGAAAAGTGACTGTTGCAAACTGTCAAAATCGTTCCGTAGAAATTACGCTGTGCTTATACTTGCACGAGTTAAAAAAGATTTAATCCCGTCCCATTACTGAAGATGCGTCGTCAGCATCTGCGTCAGAATCATCGTAATTTCCGTACATTCCATCAGTCAAAGCATCCCAAAGTAATTCATTATCGTTGAATAGATTATCGTCTTTATCGTACTTCTCTTCAGGGTCGAGTGAAAGCCAAAAGTGATTGGAGATAACTTCATCTAATTTAAGATAAGGATTTATTTGAAAGAACTCTTCGATGTAAATTGGCTCAGATTTTGCATATAAATATCTGACTTTATGATGTCTTTCGTAAAAATTTGTACCAATATAAATTACATTAGCTTCAGAATGAAGTGGATAAATAAATTCTAAGCCATATTTTTCAAAAATGTAGGCAACAGAATATGTATCAAAAAAATCGCAACCAGTGCCAAAACCTAAACATATACTTTCGGGATACTCGTCAATGTTCGATTTGAATGTTTCAAATGCAATTTGATTTTTATTAAGTACATTAGAAATTTCGTCGTAATTATCAAGAATCGAGTTGACCTTTAATTTTACTTGCTGGCTTCTGATGTGATTTAAGACAGATTTTTCCATAGGAGTTATGGGAAGATAAATTGCGAAAATAAATTTATGTATGGTGATGATAGATTCTGTACGTAACCAATCCTGATGTGATGTTATTTCTGGGACTTGGTTATATCACTTTACGGTTGAGCGTGAAGCAACAAATACGTCTCTGCATCGCAAACCATAATCCCTCCCGAAGCCGGAAAATCGTTCTGGTTTCGGGTAATCAGGAATCCGATGGCGTGGTGCTGGCAGATGGCCCACTGCACGGCATCTTCAAAGTCGGTAATTTCCCATTGAGAAAGCGCGTGGGAAGCCAGGCCAGCGGGAATGGCAACCGGCTTTACGAGCGTGAGTAAACCAGCGAGGATACCCCGCACCTTCCGTTCGTCCTTGAATTCTCGGCGCGTGTGGTAGTGGGCGTGAACGATGCACAAAACCGAGGTGAATGCTTCGGCCTTGCCCGCTTCAACTAACTCCAGCAATTGCCTGACCGACTCGAAAAACGGTTGGCGTTTCAGCGTGAAGTCAAGCAGGATGTTGGTATCGAAGTAGAGCTTAGGCATATTTTTGCGTCCTGGCTTCGTAGTATTCTTTTTTGTCGTCACCACCGGGCGGCACGCTCACATCCCCAATTAACTCCACCAACCGGTCTACGATGGACGTTGGCTTTTTTTCAACGAGTTCTTCGAGGTAGCTCCCAATCAATTCTGAGACGGTTATCCCTTCCTGGCGGGCAGCGGCTTCAAGTTTCTGCTCCAGGTCGTCTTTTAGGTCAAGTACCAGTGTCATGGCTTGTGCTGTTTTCTGGCTGAAAGATACGAATGTTGTTCCTAAGCCGCCTCTAATTTTGGCTTCAAATACCGATATTCTTCCTCTTTCCCCAACACCTGCTCGACGTGAAATACTTCCGGGCAGTCATCGAACGAGAAAAGTCCGTTGGGCATCACGTACCATTGTTCGCGCTGGGCGGTGGTTAGTTTTTTGATGCTGGGAAACCAGGAAAGCGGCACGATGACAATTCGCCCGTCGGCGAGGTATACGTCCATCTTGCTGCGTTGGGTAAACGCGATGTGCTTTATTTCGGGTTTGATGCCGATGAGGCCTTCCATGTTATTCCAAATTTGAACCGCCAAAACGTCGTCCAACACCCTTCAAGCCGAACGCAAAACAGCTTCATTCCGGGTACGAAGCATCTGCTCCGTCCGCTCAATGAGAGGCGCGACATCCTCCAAAATCCGCTCTGCGTCGTCCAGTATTTCATCGAGTACGGGCCGGACCTGTGTTTTTTCGGCAGCGGTCAGGCCGTCGTAAAATGTTTGAAACTCAGCGGCAACTGTATCACGCTCCGCTGAAGTTTGAGCGCGTTGAAAGCGTTCGTAGAATTCTCTTGCCTGGGTTTCCATGATATTTTTTAGTTCTGAGTTAACGCTTCCTCAATCTGCCGTAGAATGTCCCGGTAATAAATCGCCTTCCGAACCAGTTCGGCAAAGCGATTGTCGCTGCCTTTCGCCGGAAAAATCTTGATTTGTTCATCCACCCGTTCAAGGGCCAATTCTACGGCGGCTTTCATCTCAAGATAGTCCTGCCGCTGCTGTTCGTTCATGAGAGGGAAATTTGTTGGTGAAACTAAGAAAAACTTCACACCAACTTCTCCTTTAGCTCAAGCATAGTCGAATAATCCCCTCACCGACTCAAAAAATACCCCTGAAATTCAGCCAGTTCCCGCAATTCAATCTCCACGTACTTCCCAAACAGTATTTCCCCAACTTGCGAACGCAACGCGGAGATGCCCACGTCAATCAGTCGTAAGCCCTGGGTGGTCAACAGAATGTTGTCGTATCGTTCCCCGCCGTAGTCGGAAGGGCGACGTAAATCGTGATGAACAAACCCGGCCTGGTGCAATTGAGCGAGTTCATCGGCAAAAACCTCCACCAGCAATTCCCTTTTGCTCACTTCCAGACCACGAAAATCGAGCGGGTGGAGCCGCTCCATTACCAACCGGTCCCACTGGTTGAGTTCATCAAAATCCAAGCGGATAAACTTCACTACTAAGCCATTCACGGCGTTGGCGAACTTCATTTTTTCAGCCTCCGAACCAATGTCCGACCGCGTGTCGCCCGTAAACACTTTGGCCGCTTCGGTCTCGGAAAGCGCCACGACCAAGTTGTTGTGGCCGTAAGAAAGTTGGTCGGGGTGGCGTGGCATGAATCAAACTAATTTTCGTTCCAGGTTAGAATAAACTGTCCGTCTATTTTCAGTTCCCCGTCAACAAGTCCTTCACTGCCGCGCTGACACGGGTTTTCACCAGTTCCCAAGAAACCCCCTTCAAATCGACCGGGTCTTCCTGGGCTTCGGCATCTTCAAAATTAGTCAGCGAGCGAACCACGTAACCAGCGTCGCTATTCGGGTACTTCGCCGAAAAGTAGTGAAGCTGTTGGGCCAGCGAATAAAATTCTAACGCGGCGGCTACGTCCCAGAAGTCTTTTTTCGCCCCTCGCCCGCTCAACGCACCCAATTTCATCGCCATAACGTCTTCCAGCGAAACCAACCGCAGGTCATCCACGAGCGTGATTGGAGCGAGCAAAACGTACTGATGAGCCAGCAGGTCAACTTTCACCCCAGCGCAAACCAAACTCAGGGAGTTTCTGGCCTCGTCGAGTTTCAAGGTTGCAGGAAACTGAGCCAGAATCGCCTCGAAAACGACGGTCGTATCGAAGGATTTATCGGTGAACAAATCCAAATCGACCGACAACCGGTGCCCGAACCGCAAGGCCAAGCTGGTGCCACCGGCCAGGGCGAACGCCGAAAGTTCGGGCAGCGCCTGCAAGCCCTTCAATAATTCCAGGGTACCGGGCTGGACTGTTGCCGGGTGTAGCATCGAAACTGTTCGGGTTTTAAGTCAAAAACGACGCAGCAAAACGACAGCGTTTTCTTTTTCAGGAAAGCCGCCTGCACCGCTTCCTGCTTCACGCGTTCAAAGCCGTAATACCGAAACAGCGCCAGTACGTCTGCCCAGAGGCCAAAGTTCAACACTTTTTCCACTACGAAACGGGGATTTGCTTCCAGGTCAAGCCCTTGGAAATCAACGTCCCAAAAGGCGGTGGGGGAGAGGATGGACGAGGCGAGGGTGCTCATGGTTAGAAAATTACACCAACTTCCGCTCCGCGTCAAACCCCTCCAGATAATCCGAAACGCGCTTGACGAACTGCCCACCCAGCGAGCCGTCCACCACGCGGTGGTCGTAGCTGTGGGAGATGAACATTTTGTGGCGGATGCCGAGCAAATCGCCCTCCGGCGTTTCGATGACCGCCGGTTTTTTCTGAATCGCGCCGAAGGCCATGATCGCCACCTGCGGCTGGAGGATGATGGGTGTGCCCATGATGTTGCCGAACGTGCCGATGTTGGAGACGGTGTAGGTGCCCTCGGCGAGGTCGTCGGGTTTGAGCTTGTTCTCGCGGGCGCGGCGGCTGAGGTCGTTGACTTTTTTGGTCAGCCCGACGAGGTTGTACTGGTCGGCGTGGTGGATGACGGGTACGATGAGGTTGCCGCTGGGCAGCGCCACGGCCAGGCCGATGTTGATGCTTTTTTTGACGATGATTTTGTCGCCGTCCACCTGCACGTTGATGAGCGGGAAATCGCGGATGGCTTTCACGACGGCTTCGATGAGCAGGGGCGTGAAGGTGAGTCCTTCGCCGTACTGGGCCTGGAAGTCGCGTTTCGCTTTTTCCCGCCATTTCCAAACCACGGTCATGTCGGTTTCCACGAAACTGGTCACGTGCGGGGCCACGCGCTTGGAATCTACCATCCGCTCGGCAATCATCTTCCGCATCCGGTCCATCTGGATGATGTCGTCCTGGCCGTTGGCGCTGGGCGCGTAGGCGGTGGCTCCGTTGGAAACGGCTGCTTTCGTCGTTGGTTTTTCGACGACGGGCGCGGGGGCCTGACTTCGGTTTTTCAGAAAGGCCAGGATGTCGTGTTTGGTCACGCGCTGCTCGGCGCCGGTGCCGGGGATGCCGTCGAGTTCGGCCTGGCTGAGGCCTTCTTCTTTGGCGATATTCAGCACGAGCGGCGAGTAAAAACGGCCCGGCCCGACGCTGGGGGGCGTTTGGGCTTCTTCCAGCACCCGTCCGGCCATGCGCTGACGGCCCACGAGTTCGCCTTCGAGCGTGGCAATGACTTCTTTTTCGTCGGGCCAGTCGTTGGTGGGAGCGGGGTCGGAGGTTTCAACCACTTCAGCGGTTTCCGTTTCAATCCGGCAGATGGGCTTGCCGATGACCGCTACCTCTCCTTCCTGCACCAGGATTTCGCGCAGGATTCCCTTGGCCGTCGAGGGTACTTCGGTATCGACTTTGTCGGTCGCCACTTCGAGCAGGGACTCATCGGCTTCGATGCGGTCGCCGGGTTGTTTGAGCCAGGAAAGCACGGTGGCTTCGTGGATGCTTTCGCCCATTTTGGGCATCATCAGGTCGGTGAGGGGCATAATAAAAGCAGGGGGTCACCCTGAGCGGAGTCGAAGGGTGGTGCGGTGGGCCAGCGCTAACCAGCCGCACACCCTTCGACTCCGCTCAGGGTGACCCGCCTCACTAATTTAAACCAATTCTTCCTCCAAAACCACCTTCCGCAGCAAATTGAGCAGGTAAATCGCCGTGAGGTGGATGTTTTGTTCGCGGTCACCGCCGAGTTGGAGTTTTCTCGTAAAAATGTCTTCAGCAGTCGAAACCGCAATCCAAATCGTGCCGACGGGTTTTTGCTCCGTGCCGCCGTCCGGCCCGGCAATGCCGCTGGTCGCCAGCCCGAAGGTGGTGCCGAAGCGCAGCCGAACGCCCTCCGCCATTTCACGAATCGTTGCTTCGCTAACCGCCCCGTGTTCGAGCAGCGTGGCGGCTTTCACGCCCAAAAACTGCATTTTCGCCTCATTGGAGTAGCTGACGATTCCGCCCATGAAGTGCTTCGAGCTGCCCGAATACCGGGTCAGTTGGTGCGCCAGATAACCCCCGGTGCAACTCTCCGCCGTCGCCACGCTTTGGTTGAACTGGGTGAGCAGTTTCCCAACCACCTCCACCAGTTCATCCTGGTCGAAGCCGAAGACGAAAGAGTGGATGAGCGGCAACACGGCCTGCACTTGTTCGCCAACTTCCCGACGCAACGCGGCTTCGTCGGCTCCGGTACCCGTCAGGCGCAGCTTTACACTCCCCAAACTGGGCAGGTAGGCCAGGCGAAGGTGCGGTGGCAAGGCATCCTCCCAAGCGGCAATTTTTTCGGCCAGATAGGACTCACCGATGCCGACGGTCTGGATGATTTTGTGAAAAATCGTCGGGGTTTCGAATCGTTTTTTCAAACGCGGCAACACCTCGTCGGTCATCAGCCCTTTCATCTCGTGCGGCACGCCGGGCAGGGAAACGAACACCGTTCCGGCGCGCTCGAACCACATTCCCGGTGCGGTGCCTCGTCGGTTGGGGAGGTACGTGCTGCCGACCGGAAGAGCAGCTTGCAGGCGGTTAAGTTCCGTGAGGGTTCGCCCGCGTTTCTCGAAAAAATCCGTCACGGCGGCTTCGGCTTCGGGGTTGATTTCCAGCGCGGTATCGAAGTAGCGGCAGAGCGTTTTTTTCGTGATGTCGTCTTTGGTCGGGCCGAGGCCGCCGGTAATCAGCACCACGTCGGCCCGGTTTTCGGCTTCGGCCAGCGCGGCCAGAATGTCGACTTCCCAATCACCCACCGACGATTTCCGAACGACCCGCACGCCGATGTCAGTCAACGCTTTCCCCATCCAGGCGGTGTTGGTATCGGTGATTTGGCCGAACAGAATTTCGTCGCCAATGGTGATGATTTCGGCAGTAGTTTGTTGCATCGTGTCGAGTCGACGGCCCGGAAATTGCTATGTTTGGGCGTTAAGATTCGTTAATTCTGTTTCAAAACTACACAAAAAACCACGCTCCGCCGTTCGGGGTTTGACCCGGTACCCACGGGCCCGTTGCCATGACAAAGAAAATCAGTTTGATAGCCCTCGCCGTTTTTTCAACGGCCTACTTCGCCGCCGCGCAGGATACGATTCCCAAACGCAAGCGCGGCTTCGGCGACTTTCTCGAAAAAGCCACGCAGGTGCTCGGCTCCTCGACGGGTGGGGTGCTTTCGCAGGACGAAATCGCCCGGGGTCTCCGTGAAGCCCTTACGGTGGGCATCAACAACGGCGCGGCCAAAGCCTCGGCGCTGGACGGGTATTTCAAAAACCCCCTCCTTAAAATCCTGCTGCCCCCCGACGCGCAGCGGGTGGAAGCGACGCTGCGGCAGGTTGGCCTCGGCCCACAGGTGGACAAAGCCCTGCTGACCATCAACCGGGGCGCGGAAGAAGCGGCCAAAAAAGCCGTCCCCATTTTCGTGAATTCCATCCGCCAAATGACCATCACCGACGCGCTGAGTATTCTTCGGGGTGAGAAAAATGCCGCCACCCAGTACCTGAAGCGTACCTCCACGGCGGCGCTGACGGCTTCCTTTTCCCCAATCATCGACAGTTCGCTGGCGAAAGTGGGGGCGACCCGGTACTACGGCGACCTGGCTACGCAGTACAACAATTTCCCGTTGACCCTGAAGAAAATCAACCCCGATTTGAAAGCCTACGTGACCCAGCGGGCGATTGATGGGTTGTTTCTGCTGGTCGAGCAGGAGGAAGCGAAGATTCGGGAAAACCCCGCCGCGCGGGTTTCGGAACTGCTGAAAAAAGTGTTTGGCAGTCCGCAGGCGAAAAGCCAGCCCTGAACTTCCCGGAAGTTTTAAACCCGTCGTGGAGCGATTCCGGGAAGTTTAGACACCGCTCGTATTTTTGCGCAATGAAAAAATCAGAAATCAACTTCAGCGTCGAACTCGACGACCAGAATATCCCCGAAAAAATTTACTGGGATGCCACCGACAACCCCAACGAAGGCCTGAGCGACACCCGCGCCATCGCCATCTCCCTTTGGGACCACTACCACCGGGGCACGATGAAAATCGACCTCTGGACGAAGGAAATGGAAGTCGGCGACATGAAACGGTTTTACGTGGAAGTGCTCGGCGGCATCGCCGACTCGCTACTCACCGCCACCGGCGACCAGAAAATGGCCGACGACATCGAGAACCTCTGCCGCTCGCTTTCCAAACACGTGGAGGCGGAGTTTTTGGACGAGAAAAAACGGCAAGGAATTTGAGAAGAGTCACGCTGAGCGGAGTCGAAGCGCAAACCGCTGCCAGCCGTATCCACGCACAGTCCACGACGGCTGGCAGCGGTTTGCGCTTCGACTCCGCTCAGCGTGACAGCTAACCAGATAGTTTGCAAATCTTCCATGCAAAAACTCACCGTTTTTCTGCTCCTCCTCAGCGCCTCCGCCTTCGGGCAGGGCGTCAATTTTATTTCAGGAAACCTTCGTACGGTGTTCGACCAGGCGAAAGCGCAGGGTAAACCCGTGTTTATCGAAGTGTTCTCGCCTACATGCCACGTTTGCGCTGGTTTTGTTCCAACGTTTGAAAACGCCAGCGTCGGGACATTTTACAACCAGAATTACGTCAGCTACCGGCTCGATGTCAATTCGCAGGAGGCGCAAGGGTTTTTGGGAAAACAACGGCTGTTCGTGCCTTCGCTACCACTTTTACTTTTTTTCGACCGAGACGTTCGCTTGCTCCACGCGCTCAATGTCAACAATTCGACGAACGACCTCATCACCGCCGCCTCGACGGCCTTGAACCCGCCTGCCCGCGCTTCGGCCTACAAATCCCGGTATCAAAATGGAGAGCGAGCCGCCAACTTCCTGATTGAGTACGCCTACTTTTCCCGCATCGTGCGGGATTCGACGGCGAATCTGGAGGCGGTGAATGCCTACGTGAAAGCCCAGCCCAAATCGCAACTGGGCAGCAAGACGAATTTTTTGGTTTTGCAAAAACTCGTGACCGACACCGACAATGCGCTTTTTCAATACTTCATCACGCACCAGCCGGAGTATCAAAAAAACCACGGAGCGAAAGACACCCGCGACGTAGGCGAGGGCATCATCATGGGTACGCTCTTCAGCGGACGGGCCAAAAACTTTTCCCCCGAAAAAATCAGGCTACTCAAGTCGTACCTGTCAAAAATTGGGTTGGACACCCGCACGGTGGAAAACCGCACACTGGTGCCCGAATTGACGGCGCTGTTGCGAACGGGCCAGTCTGCCGCCGCCGTGCAGCGGGCCAATGGCTACCTCAGCGGTCCCGCCGGGCCACGGGAGGCGGTTT
The DNA here is from genome assembly GCA_964244295.1 of uncultured Cytophagales bacterium. Classification (GTDB taxonomy): domain Bacteria; phylum Bacteroidota; class Bacteroidia; order Cytophagales; family Spirosomataceae; genus JAJAZB01. Next base: position 196,276 of record CAXTIG010000002.1, on the reverse strand, counting down.
TTCTGGCTAAATTTTTCACCGACCGCACGAAAGACGTGGCGGCGCTGAATGCGGCAACCGATTGGTTGAACCGGTTCGTGAACAAACCTGGGATTTCGCCGGATGAAAAAAAGGAGGTTGTTCAGCAACTATCCGAGACGAAGCGGAAGGCGGGGAGTTAGTAAAATAAGAACCCCGCGAGGGTTTCAAACCCTCGCGGGGGTAAAAAAAATCAGCACTACTTCTGCGTAATCCCCTTCCACTCATCCGTTCGAAACGGCGAAGCGGGCAGGTCGGCGGCGTTGTAAAGGTTGCAACCAACGGGATTATCAGCCCAGGCGTAGCGCACGGCCACCGGATTTTTGACCGCATCGCTAGACACCAGCACCGTGTTCCGGTCAATTTTGGCGGTCGCCCACACCCATTTTTTATCGGCTCCGGCAATGGCGAAGCCCTTCAGGGTGCCATCCGTACTGCCTTTAGCCGTCAGTCCCCCGGCCACGTGGTCGAAAGCCAGACGGATTTTGTCGCCTTCCACCAGCATCGAGTGGTAAATCGGGCCGGAGTAGGTTACTTCCCGGTCGCCGTAGGTAACGTTCATCGCGGCCAGCGCGAGGCGACGGCCCACGTCGAATTTATTCTTCGGGTGAATGTCTTTTTCCTCCCCGATATCGATGATGGTCGCCATGCCGGTGGCGGGTTCGGCCAGGGCCATGCGCTGCGCTTCGCGGAGTTCGGCCCAGTTGCTTTCGCCGGGCTGCTCGGCGGGTTTCATGAAATTCGCCAGTTGCACGAACAAAAACGGCACGTCGCCCTGCCCGAAGCGCTGCCGCCAGTTGCGAATCATCGTCGGAAACAGCGTCCGGTATTCGTAGGCCCGCCCCGCGTTCGATTCGCCCTGGTACCAAATCACGCCCCGGATGCCGTAGGGCACGAGGGCGTTCAGCATTCCGTTGTACAGCACCGTTGGCACGTTGGGATTATTTCCCGAAGCGTGGGGGTTAGGCGGAAAATCTTTCAGCGCCGTGGCGATCTTGTACTGCCAGTCGCCCGCGAGGGCGATGCGGTTGGGGCCGCTTTGGAGCGAAAGGCTGTCGGCTTCGCCCACGATGCCGCCGCCGCCGCCCGTATCCAGCACACGCAGGGCCAACACATTGCGGCCCGCTTTGACGAGTCGCCCCGGAATTACGTAGCGCCGGGGGAGGTTGTAACCGTCGGTACTGCCGATTTTTTCTCCGTTGAAATACGTCACATCGGCGTCATCGACTTGAAAGCCGTTGAGGGTAAGCGGTTTGCCCGCTTTGTTTTTGGGAATCATTACCTCGCGCCGTAGCCAGGCGATGCCGTCAAAACCGGGCATTCCGCCGTCTTCCCAGGCACCGGGCTGTTTCAAGGTTTTCCAGTCGGCGGTTTTCAGAGCGGAGTCGTACCAGGCTGGGCTACCCGCTTGCCCCGATCCCAGGTCGGCTTTCGCCACGGCTTCTTCCCACGTAACGGTTTTCGCCGAAGAAGCGGGTGGGCTGGCTGGCTGCGCTCCTTTTTTCTGGTCAAACTGCTGCTGGAGGGCCGGAAACTGGCTCAAACTGGCGTAATCCATCCAGGCCTCGGCCACGGTACCGCCCCAGTTGCAGGCCACTAAGCCGATGGGCACCTGGTAGCGGTCGTAGAGATTTTTGGCGAAAAAATAACCGACGGCCGAGAACGAAGGCAAGGTTTCCACGCGGGCCGAAACCCAGCCGTTCACGACGGGTGCGTCGGCTTTGGGGGCGAGGGCGGTTTCTTTTTTGAACTCGATGTAGCGGAGTTGGGGGTTGGCGGGCGTGTTGCGTAGCATTTCATCGTACTTCCCGTTGAGCTGCTGGATGTGCCACTCCATGTTCGACTGACCCCCGCACACCCACACATCGCCGAACAGCACATCGCTAACCGTCACCTGATTTTTTCCCCGAATCGAAATGACGTGCGGCCCTCCGGCGGGTTGGGCATCGAAGCTGACTTGCCAGCGCCCACTGGCGTCAGGTTTGGCGAGGTATTCTTTGCCGAGCAACGTCACTGAAACGCCCTCGTCGGGGTCCGACCAGCCCCAGAAGGCGACGGGTTTTTCGCGTTGCAACACCATGCCATTGCCGTAAAATTGGGGCAAACGCACGTCGGCCAGGGCCAATTGCTGTGTGCATACCAAAGCCGCCAGCAGCCACGCGCCGCGATGAAAACGGATGTTCATGAAAAAAGAAGGGTTTAGAAACGACCTCGGCAAAGTACGCAAAAGCGGGCGGAGTTGAAATTCCGTGGCGGGTCAGGATGGCCCATTCCGAAAGTCGCGCAGGCGAACGCCGTTGCGGGTAAACTGCGTGTTGAGGTGAAACGCGGCGTTTTCGTCGCCCAGAGCGAGGGCTTTTTCAAAATCCTGCCGGGCCTGCTCGGTTTGTCCCTGGGTCATCCGGGCCAATCCCCGCCAACGCAGCGCGTCGGGGTGTTGGGCACGGGTGTGCCATACGGCTTTGTCGAATTCGAGAAAGGCGGGGTGAAATTCCTGAAGGTGAAAATGACACTGGCCTTTGAGCAAGTAAGCTTCGGCGTTGGTGTTGTCGAGCGAGAGCGACACGTTGAGGTCGTACTGGGCCGAATAAAAGTTTTCCAGCCCGAAATTACAGCGCCCTTTGAAGTAGTGAACCGTCGCCGATTTGGGAAACTGCTGGGCCATGAGCGTGAAATAAGCCAATGCTGCATCGAATTGCCGGGCTGAGACCAACTCCACGCCTTCGGCAAAGCGCCGCCAGTCTTTCTCCGTGGGCGTTTCGTGGTTGCTGAACAGGTATTTCAGCACCAGGAACGGAATCGCCAGCAGGATGAGTAGTACGGTTTCCATGGGGGGAGAACGACTCAGGAAAAACGAGGAACCAAGTTACGGCTGATTCCTCAATTCTTCCCGTTTTTGGCGGGGCAAACTTGCTACCACCAGCGCGTAGGAATCGTCAATCCACGCCTGCCATTGCGCCTCGCTCAGGGTGGGGTGCGTCGATACCGTGTTCCAGTGGGTTTTGTTCATGTGGAAGGCCGGCACCACGTAGTCAAAACTGGCCCGCAACTCCTGCGCTTTTTCGGGGTCGCACTTCAGACTGACCCGAAACTGAGGCGACTCTAAGCCCGTGAGCGCGAACATTTTTCCGGCCACTTTCATCACCAGCGTGTCGGGGCCAAAGGGCAGCTCTTCCGTGACACCCGGTTTGGAAAGACAAAATTCCCGGAACGAATCGAGGTTCATCGCTGAAAAAAATTATTGGCGCGTAAAAGCCCTGACAATCATCACGATGACACAAATCAGAAACATCACGATGCTGATTCGGTTGATGCCGTGCATCATGCGGATGTTGACGTTGCTGGGTTTGCCGGGGTCGGGTTTACGAAAGACCCGGAAAAAATAACTGAACGCCTCGCCCAGTCGGAACTGCTCTTTGATTCGGTCGGAATTCATAGGATGCCGGTTTACGTGGTCTATTTGGAAAAGGCCGTGTGTGGGGAAAAAGTTTAGGAATTTGGGTTCTTTTCCTGTTCGTTCGCCTCCTCACCGGGTTCCCGCCAAATCCCATCTTCTTTCATCAAGCCAATCAATTCATCGACGGCAGTTTCGGCCTGAACGGAGCGTTTCACCACGGTTTGCCCCCGGTACAACGCGATTTTGTTCGGCCCCATCCCCACGTAGCCGTAATCGGCGTCGGCCATTTCGCCGGGACCGTTGACGATGCAACCCATGATGCCGATTTTAACGCCCTTCAAATGGTCGGTGCGCTGCCGAATTCGGGCAGTGGTTTCCTGCAAATCGAACAGCGTGCGTCCGCAGGAAGGGCAGGAAATATACTCCGTTTTGCTCATTCGCGTCCGAGCCGCCTGGAGAATGCCAAAGGCCGTCGTGTTGTGAACTTTCGCTTGCTGGAATAGCGCTGGTTTCCCATCGGGGTCGCTCGTTCGCAGCAGGATGCCGTCGCCGAAACCATCGATGAGTAAACCTCCGGCGTCGGTGGAGGAAAAAAGCTGAAACGCGCTTTCCGTCAAGGCGTTGTACGTTCTTTCAATCACCACCGGGGCGGTGATGCCATGTTCGAGCAGGCTCAGAAATAACCGCCGCAACTCTGGCATCGCGTGGGCGTTTTGGGTGTGGACGACCAGCACCGCATCCCGGCTTCCCGCCAGGCAGTGGAGCAGGACGGGGCTGAGGTCGGCGAGGTTGACGCGTACAAAATTCAGGATGGGATGCAGGGCGAAACCCAGTTCGTCGGCCAGCAGGTACTGGCGCGGGTCAAGCATCGGGTACACGTGGGTGCGGTCGTTGAGGGTTTTCCAGGTTTCAAAGTCCACCACTTGCCGGAGGCCGTTGGGTAGCATGAACGCCGCTGGCGTGGAACCGGAGTAGAGGTAATCGGCTCCCTGGTCGTTCATCGCCCATTTGTCGGGCAGGGGCAGGTAAAAATGCCCGATGGCCTTCAGGTCGTCGTTGGATTCAACGGGAATTTGGGAAAAATCAGCCAGCACCCTGGGCACCTGTGTACCGCCGAAATTAGCCACCTCGTGCGTTTTGCGACGGGAATACTGGAAGGGATTGAGTAAGCATTGGGCCTCGCCGGGTTCGGGAATCGGCCGGGCCTGTTGCGCCCGGTGGGTGTAACGGTCCACCAGCGAGCGGGCCACCGGAATCTCGGCCTCCGGTTCCTCCGTCAGGCTCACCCGCACCGTGTCGCCGAGGCCGTCTTCGAGCAAAGTGCCAATGCCCATCGCCGATTTGATGCGTCCGTCTTCGCCTTCGCCCGCCTCGGTCACGCCGAGGTGCAGCGGGTAGGGTTTCAGGCCCTCTTCGTCTAACTTCTTCACCAGTAGCCGGTAAGCCTGCACCATCACCTGTGGGTTCGACGATTTCATCGAAATCACCGAGTTGAAAAAACCCTCGTCTTCGCAGATTCTCAAAAACTCCAGCGCCGACTCGACCATGCCCAGGGGCGTGTCGCCGTAACGGCTCAGGATGCGGTCGCTGAGTGAGCCGTGGTTGGTGCCGATGCGGAGGGCCGTGCCGTATTCTTTGCAAATCCGCACGAGCGGCAGGAATTTATCCCGAATTCGGTCCAACTCAGCGGCGTAGGCGGCTTCGGTGTAGTCGGTGAACTCGAAGCGTTTTTTGTCGGCGTAATTGCCCGGATTCACCCGTACTTTTTCAACCAGACGGGCGGCCAATTCGGCGGCGTTGGGGGTAAAATGGATGTCGGCGCAGATCGGGGTCGTGTAACCGCGCTGGCGGAGTTCGCGGCGGATGTTTTCCAGATTTTGGGCTTCCTTCACGCTGGGGGCCGTGATGCGCACCAGTTCGCAGCCCGCCTCAATCATGCGAATCGACTGTTGCACCGAGCCTTCCGTGTCCATCGTGTCCACGGTCGTCATACTTTGCACCCGAATCGGGAAGTCTGAACCCATGCCCAGGTCGCCGATGCGCACCGGTACCGTGCGGCGCCGAAGGTAACGGATGAGCGAAGGGGCGTACTGGGTGCCGGAGGCGGTGAGGGTGGGGGAAAGCAACGATTCGGTCAGGATTTCCATCGGAGAAAAGGGGCTGGACGAACAAATTTAGCCCGTTTTTGGCAAAAATTAACCCCGAAAGACTAACGCCGTCCGGGGTAGGTTTGTTTCCTGCGCGCCGTTCAGGATAGTTCCGGAAAATGGGTTCGGAGGTAGTCCCGGACGGTCAGGATATCGGCCTTGCTGGTTAGGTCGGGCATCACTTCGTTGACGGGAATCGTAAAAATGGCTTTCGGGTGATCCCTGGCGATGCTGCGCACTACGCCGGGCAGTTCCTTTTCGTTGCGCACTGGGTGCAGCGATTCGGTGACAAAATAAATGTAGGCGAAGGAGGCATCAAATTTGAAAATATTCATGCTGATTCCCAACCGTCCGCCCGACATCCGCCCGATTTCGCGCTCTTCTTCTTCAGTAGGCTTCTCGACGATGTCCTGCAAAAATCCTGCGCCATCGGTACGCAGCAGCGCAAACGTTTTGATGCGGTCTTCGGGCAAACCCATCGTGTCGCGGTTGTAAGCGGGCAGTGCGTTAGGATGAGGAGAGTCCAGCAGCAATTTAAACACGTGCGCCGAGTACAGGTTGTCGCTGTTGCACACGACGAAACTGCCCACTTTCCAATCGGGAAGCTGGTCGAGCGCTTGTTGCACGGCATCGGCGGTGCCGAGGGGTTTCTCGCGATCGGGCGGGATGTGTTGGCGGGCGTAACGGATGGTCAGGCCCCAGACCTGATCGTTGGGGGTCTTGGCCTCGAAATAGGCCTGAGTTACGGCATCTTTTGGATTGAGAAGCAGCAATACCTCGCGGTACCCTGCTTGGCTGGCATTGTAAAGCAAAAACTCCATAAAAGGCCGGTTGCCTTCACCGACTCCAATCATGCCTTTGGGCAGCGTGTTGGCCTGTTGAACCAGCGAATCATCGAGGGCATTGCTGGATTCGAGCGCGCGTTTCATTCGAGAAGAAAGGCCACCGGCCAGAATCAGTAGTCTTGACATGGATGGATATGAATACGTTCGGATAAGGCCGTTCAACCAGAAAATCTCTCTGAAATTCAAAATAAGTTACCGACTGATGATTTATTCGGTTTTGGTTCCTTCCTCAATTTCAATTAGATACGATTTTCCTCCTGCTTTTTCGATGGCCTCCGCCACGGCTTCGGGCTGGTAAGGTGCGTACACAAACATACAGCCGCCACCGCCGGAGCCATTGATTTTTCCTCCCATCGCACCTGCGTGCAGGGCCGAGTCGAGCATTCGTTCAATTTTTGGTGTGGAAATTCGCTGCGCTTCGCGGAGGTTGCGGTGATGCTCGGAAAGGAGCATTCCAAATTGGGCGTGGTTTAGGTCGGAAGCTCGTAACAGGCTCAACGCTTCGGATAGCAGATCTCGGTTTGAAAGAGTGCCTTTTAACAAGTGAAGATCTTCCTTACTCAGTTGCGCTTTAAATTCACTGGCTTCAGTATCAGTTGCTGTTAGCAGGGAGAACATGGGATTTACTCCCTGAATTTGGGCCACGATGCTATTCACGGCGTTTCGTACCCGGCTCAGACCGCCCTGAGTGTCTTTGGGTTCGAGTGAATCGCCCAGTACGAAGGGGCCAAAAGCGGGTTTAAGTACTTCCAAGCGGATGGCAGGAGTCGATTCCAGGTAAATTACGTTTCCAACGGCGGTGGCATAATGATCCATCATTCCCCCGGATTCATTGAATTCCTGCACTTCGGCAGCGTAGGCCAACTCGGCCAGGCGCGAAGCATCCCAGGCAGGATGCTGGTCGCTCAAGTGCAGAAGCAGGTGAAGCCAGGAAACCAGTAACGCGGAGGATGAAGAAGTGCCCGAATTGATGGGAATGTTGCCATGAACGTGGGCATCGATTCCCCCTGAAAACGTTAATCCGGCGTTTAAGAGCACATTGAAGGCGCTCCGAAAGTAATCCCGGCTTCGGACGTAGGGAAGCCGTCCAACGGGGAGGGTGAAGGTTTCCGAAGAATCAATGTCAGGAAGGTCAATCGCTACCGTTCGGTCGGGACGCTGCCTGCCCGTAACGGCCACCCGCCGCGAGATGGCCGCTGCGATGACGGGCAGGCCAAGGTAGTCGAGGTGTTCACCGAACAAACAAATTCGTCCGGGGGTAGAGACAGTCAGGGAGGTATTTTTCAAGCAAAAATCAGTCGGATACGAGACCGTGAAAGTAGTGTCTGCGGGGTATAAACTGGAAAAACTGGAGATTTATCCCGGTTTTTAGATGAAAATGCTTGCACGGTGCGTATTACCATGTCCGCTTTTTGTGTCCGGAAACGGCGTAGTATAAAATAAACAAGTAAAGTGGCAGCAGGAGAACGTAAGCAAATTTAGGATTTACGGCATCGGTGAGGTATCCGTGCAGCAACGGCAGCACCGCACCGCCCGAAATGCCCATGATGAGCAAAGCAGATCCGAGTTTGGTGAATTTACCCAATCGGTCGAGTGCCAGTGGCCAGATGGCGGGCCAGATGGGGGCATTGGCAAAACCCGCGAGTCCGATGAACAGCACGGACGTCCAGCCGGAGGTGGCGAGGGCTATCCCCGAAAAAACGATTCCCAGAATGGCCGCCCAGCGGAGGGCATTCTGTTGGGAAATAAACCGTGGAATAGCCACAATGCCGGTAATGTAGCCGAGCATCAAGCTGATGAGAGTGAGGACAGTGAGGTAATTGGGGAGTTTAGCGGGAGATGAATCGAACGAAATACCCAAGTTGGCCAGGAAACTCAGCAAAGGAGCCAGCACTGCGGCCATTTCCGGCCCAACGTTTGTCAGTTTACCATAATTGATGATCGTATCGCCCGTGATGACTTCCGCTCCGACGTAGGCAAACAATGCCGCCACCCCCAATACCAGGTTGGGGTGTTGTGCGATGCTTTTCGTAGGATTGGATTCCCCTAATGCGTCGGTAGGGTCCTGTTCGTCCGAAACTTCGGGAAGCGTTGAAAATCGAATGAGCACCGCCAGGACGATCAGGATTCCGGTGATGATCAGGTACGGTGTGACAACGAGACTCAGGCTGGCCGTGCCGACTGCCGTAGCGCCCGTGAGCAATAATCCGCCAATGAGAAATTGCGCCAGAATACCGGCCACCTTGTTGGCCACACCCATAAAACTGATTCGTTGGGCGGCGCTCTGGCGTGGTCCCAGGATGGTGACGTAAGGATTGGAGGCCGTTTGAAGCACCGTGAGGCCAATTCCGATGAGAAAAAGCCCCACTAAAAATAAAGGGTACGACGCGGCACTCGCTGCAGGCACAAAAATCAGCGTACCCACCGCCATGACCGCCAAGCCGACCGACATTCCATTTTTAAACCCCGTTTTGCGCAGTACCCACGACGATGGAATGGCCATCAGCGTGTAGGAAATAAAAAAAGCAAAAGCGACTAGGTTGGAGGAAAAAGTACTGAGCTGAAATGCCTGTTTGAAAAACGCAATCAGTACACTGTTGACCCAGGTGACGAATCCAAAAACAAAAAATAAAGCGCCAATAATGGCCAGTGGCCCCCAGTAGGAGGTCGTTTTTTGGGGGAGGGTGGGTGTTTCCATGCAGGGTTGAGGTTATTGTTTGGTTAAACTGTAATTGAGTTTTGAGGAAATTTCCTGGCCATCCCGTCCCATCATTTTGATGGTCTTGCCTTCGGCTTGACGGAACGTGACACGTTCAGAGGGCTTGTTAAAGTCGAGTTCGATACGGGTGCCGTCTTCGCTCGGAGTCCACTGTCCCTTGCTTTCTTTGGCTTGCGCGTCGCCTTTTCCCAGGTAGGTTTGATTCATTGAATAATTGCCGTCGGTATTAAGACTCAGGCTGGTTTTGATGCCGCTGCAATCGGCGCAGGGCAGCGTGCCCGAGTACGTTCCGGTCCACTGCGCCACGCGGTCAGCCTGGCCGGGTGTAGGGCTGGCTGAACTGGATGCAGAAACCGCCGCCGGTTCGTTGAGGGTGTCGGGTTTGATGGCGTCCAGCTCCGCAGCGGTCTGGTCGGCTAAGGCACTGTCGGCGGTGGTGCTTTCCCCGGTTTGTTTTGTTTGGCAGGCGAAGAGAAGTCCCAGCACTGCGAGCAAGGGAAGGGCTTTTTTCATGGGAAATGCGTTGTTTGTTGAGGGGCGAAAGTTGCCGGTTTTGCCTGAGAGTACCAAACAATGGTCCGGCGACCGGAACAAAAGGCCGGAACGACCCGTTTACTCCCTGTCTTCCGCGACTTAACCTTTTCCAGGGAGGTTTAAATGTGTTGCAGGCATCCTTTCTGACGACATTTAAGCGTTTTTTTTCAAGTAATCTCCGATTCATGACTTCCCAACGCGTGGCCGTATTCCGGCGCGAACATTTCAACGCCGCTCACCGACTCAACAATCCGGAGTGGTCGGAAGAAGAAAATACGAGGGTATTCGGCAAATGCAACCTGCCCCATTACCACGGCCACAATTACGACCTCATTGTGCAGGTGACGGGCGAGGTCGATCCCACAACCGGCTACGTGATGGACATGAAAGCACTCAGCGATCTCATCAAAGAACGGGTACTCGACCGCTTCGACCACCGCAATCTCAACCTCGACACGGAGGAGTTTCGGCACCTCAACCCCAGCGCCGAAAACATCGCCATTGTCATTTACAACTTGCTCCGTGACGGAATAAATGAACGTTACGACCTGAAAATCAGACTGTATGAAACCGAACGAAACTTTGTTGAATATCCCGTTTCTTGATGAAGAATTGGTCGACGAATTTGGCGACGACCACGAAAGCCACGCCGCCGACACCCCCCTGCGGCCCGATGCGTTCGAATTGAGCGATCACGAAAAAATCAGCCGGATTGAGGGCCATTTCCGTGAAATCATGGAAACGCTCGGCATGGATTTAAGCGACGACAGCCTGAAAGGCACGCCCCGAAGGGTGGCTAAAATGTACGTCAAGGAGATTTTCAGCGGCCTCAATCCAGCCAACAAACCGAGGGTGACGCTGTTTGAAAACAACTACAAATACAACGAGATGCTGGTGGAGAAAAACATTACATTTTTCTCAAATTGTGAACACCACTTCGTGCCGATTTATGGCAAAGCCCACGTAGCCTACATCTCCAACGGCAAAGTAATTGGGCTTTCGAAACTAAACCGGATCGTGCAGTACTACGCCAAACGCCCGCAGGTGCAGGAGCGCTTGACGATTCAGATTGCCAACGAGTTGCGGACGGCCATGGGCACGGATGACGTAGCCGTCATTTTAGATGCCAACCACATGTGCGTTTCATCGAGGGGCATCAACGACGTGACCAGTTCGACGGTGACTTCGTATTATGGCGGACGGTTTAAGACCGAAGAAACCCGCCTAGAATTCCTGAAGTACATCGGGGCCGTTTGAAGCGACCGGCGCGGTTATTTTCAACAATCCAACGCACACGGGGTTTCTTTCCCTGGGTGCGTTTTTTCGTTCATAACCAACAACCAGCCGTATGTTTCAGGGGAAAAATTACCTCGTGGTGGGGACAAGTTCGGGCATTGGCCGGGCCGTGGCCGAACGACTCATCGGAGGCGGTGCCACGGTTTTTTCGGCTTCGCGTCAGGCACCCGAAGGACTGAGCGTGGCCAAACACTTGCCTTTCGAGGCACTCACGGGTGACACGGCCGCGCTGGCGGAACTGCCGGATGCGCTGCACGGCCTCGTGTACTGCCCTGGTACGATCAACTTGAAACCCTTCCACCGGCTTTCGCTCGATGAATTTCGGAATGATTTTCAAATCAATGTCGTCGGGGCGGTGGCGGTGTTACAGGCTTGTATGAACAGGCTGAAAAAAGTGGAGGGCGCTTCGGTGGTGTTGTTTAGCACGGTGGCGGCGAAAATGGGGATGTCGTTTCATGGCTCCGTTTCGGCCTCAAAGGGTGCCATCGAAGGACTGGTGAAATCATTGGCGGCGGAGTGGGCACCGAGTGCCATTCGCCTCAATGCCGTTGCGCCCTCGCTCACTGACACGCCGATGGGGCATTTCCTGGTCAATACGCCCGAAAAAGTGGAAAGCTCGAACAAGCGCCACGCGCTCGGACGATTTGGACAACCCACTGATAGTGCCGCCGCCGTGACCTTCCTGCTTTCCGACGAGGCAAGCTGGGTAACGGGGCAGATTTTTGGCGTGGATGGAGGAATGGGAAATTTGAAGTGAGGGGCAAATTTCTGTACGGAAATGCACTGGAATTTAAATTCAAGTTACAAATCGTAACTCGTAAACCGTAATTCCGTAGCTTGGCGCATCCTTAACCTACCAAACCAGCCATGCCTACGTTTTTCTCCTCTACCTTTTTCCTGATCCTGTTTTTAATCGTTTTCCTGTACTACTCGGTGGTAATTGTTCAACAGGGAACGGTCGCGGTCATTACGATTTTTGGAAAATACCAGCGGATCATGGGGCCGGGTCTGAATTTCCGGATTCCATTCATCGAACTCGTATTCCGGCGAATTTCCATTCAGAACCGCTCGGTCGAACTCGAATTTCAAGCCATCACCGGCGATCAGGCCAATGTACGTTTCAAGGCCATGCTGGTGTATTCGGTACACAACCAGAATGAAGAAGCGATCAAAGCCGTCGCCTTCAAATTCGTGGATCAGGCCAGTTTTATGCAGGCATTGATCCGTACCGTAGAGGGCACCATACGGAGTTTTGTCGCCACCAAGAAACAGGCCGAAATTCTCTCGCTGCGTTCAGAAATCATCCTCCACGTGAAGGAACAACTCGACGAATTGCTGTTGAGTTGGGGCTACCACCTTACCGACCTTCAACTCAACGACATCACCTTCGATGAGGCGATTCTTCGCTCAATGACTCAGGTGGTGGCCTCGAACAACTTGAAAGCCGCCGCCGAAAACGAAGGCCAGGCCTTGCTCATCACCAAAACCAAAGCCGCCGAAGCGGAGGGCAATGCCATCAAAATTGCCGCCGAAGCCGAACGACTTGCTTCGCAATTGCGGGGGCAGGGGGTGGCGTTGTTCCGGGAAGAAGTCACCAAGGGTATGGCCCATGCCGTGAAGGAAATGAAAGAAAACGACATGGATGCCTCGCTGGTGCTGTTTTCAATGTGGACCGAAGCCATCCGGCACTTTGCCGAACACGGCAAGGGCAACGTAATTTTCCTCGATGCCTCGAACGAAGGAATGCAGAAAACCACGCAACAATTGATGGCGCTAATGCAGATGCAGGATGGAGGATTGGGGAAAGGTAAAAAATAAGTTGCTCTGCCGCCATCGAATAAACGAAGGCTCCCTTCCGTCAGCGGCTGAATTAATTCAGCCGCTGACGGAAGGGAGCCTTCGTTCTGAATGCCAATAATCAGGCTTTTTCCAAAAACAATTTCTGGTTCAAAGACAAATTCTGCGAGGTCCAGGGGATGTCGCGGATGAAAGGCGAAGACCGAATGGGGCAGTTTTCGACGTGGCAGTGCGGGCAACACGGCGGGATGCAGGGATCGGTGTGAACGAAAATCTCAACGTCTCCAATGAACGCTTCGCGCAGTACGTCTTCGAATTCATGGACGGTTTCGTGTACCTCCGCCAGCGTCCAGTAATTTGGCAGGGTCAAGTGGCAGTCGATGTGCAAGTCGGCCCCGTATTTCTGCACCCGCAGGTTATGAACGTCGATCCACTGATGGAGCCGGTTGTTTTTTAACAACTCTACCACCTTGTCGAGCATAGCGGAATCGGCTTCATCCATCAAACCCGCGACAGATTCTCTGGCAATTTTCAACCCGTTGATGACGATGTATACAGCGAAGCCCATTGACAACACACTATCGAGCACCTGCCAACCCGTGAGGTAAATAATTCCAATACCCAGCACCAACACCAAACTGCTCTGGGCATCGAGAATCAGGTGCCGGCCATCGGCGGATAGCGTCAGGGAGTTCGAGCGGCGACCCTCGCGCCGAAGCAACCAGCCCACCGCGTAATTCACCACGGTGGTGAGCAACACCACCAGCAGCCCAAGCCCCAGATCGTGCAAGGGATGAGGGTCAAGGAGCGATTTTACGGAATGCCCGAAGATGAACACGCCCGCAATCAAAATGAGCGCGCCTTCCAACCCGGCGGAAAAAAACTCGATTTTACCGTGGCCATACGGGTGATTCTGGTCGCGGGGTTGGGAGGAAAGGTAGACGCTGTAAAAAGCAAAACCGCTGGCCACCACGTTGACAATCGATTCGAGGGCATCCGTCAGGACGGCGTTGGAATTGGTCATCCAGTACGCGACGAACTTAATGATCATCAGCACGATGCTGACCACGAAGGAGAGAATGATTAACCGGAATTTATTGCGTTCTTTCGCCATTCGCATCGGAGCGGGGGACTAGCACCCCTGCGTTTCAAGCCCTAAAGATACCCATTCTGAGCGCGAATGGGGCTGGTTTTACCCTGAATCGCCTACCTTTGCCCGATGAATCCATCGGAAAATCCCTGGCAAACGCTCCGTTCAACCGTCGTCTACGAAAATCCCTGGGTACGGTTTCGTCACGAAGAAGTCACCACCCCAGCCGGAAAACCGGGCATTTACGGCGTAGCGCATTTCAAACACAAGGCCATCGCCATCGTGCCACTCGACGAGGAAGGAAATACGTGGTTGGTCGGGCAGTATCGGTATCCGCTCCAGGAGTATTCCTGGGAAATACCGATGGGCGGCGGCTCGCTCGATGTGGATCCGCTCGAATCGGCCCGGCGCGAATTGCAGGAAGAAACCGGCCTTACCGCCCGACGTTGGGCCTGCATCGGTCGGATCCATACTTCCAATTCCGTCACCGACGAGGAGGGTTTTATATTCATCGCCGAAGACCTCACGCCTGGTCCTACTCAGTTTGACGAAACCGAAGTGATTCAGGTGAAAAAAGTGCCCCTCACCGAAGCCATTCGGATGGTGATGGACAATGAAATTACGGATTCCCTCAGCGTGTACGGGCTGTTGAAAGTGGCCCGACTGCGGGAAATTTAATTCCAAACGACGACAGCTACCGTTTGGGAGCCAACCGAACGGAGCTTGAGTCGCCAACGTTGATAGTCTGCGAACCTTCTCCTCATGACCTGGGAACTAGTTGAAGCAATTCTGCTTGGTTTTTCTTCCGGGGCGGTTATGTGCCTGACGCTGGGCACCGTCTTTTTTTCGCTCATTCAAAATAGCGTCGACAACGGCTGGCGGAACGGGTTAAAAATATCGTTTGGGGTGATCCTGAGCGACTGCCTGTTCATCTTTTTTGCGATCTTCGGCACGTCGTTTCTGCCTCAGTTCAAAAACTTCGACGTGTACTTGCGCTGCATTAGTGCGCTGTTGCTTCTCGCACTGGGGGCACAATCGTTGTTTCGCCAGACCCCGCGCATTGCGTATCCGAAAACTCGCTTCGGGAATTTTTTGTACTACTTCGGAACCGGTTTTTTGCTCAATGCCCTCAATCCGGCCAATTTTTTCATCTGGGTTTCGGTGGCAACGTACCTGCGCGGGGTCAAGCACTACTCGCTGGGGCTGGAGGCTTGGTACTTCGGGGCCAGTCTGCTGGCCATTTTTGGCACCCAAACCTTTATTTCCCTTTCTGCCCACCGGCTCAAGCGGTATTTCAACAATCGGACACTTTCTTTGATTAACAAATTTAGCGGAGCGGTTTTCATGGGCATCGGGGTGTACCTGACCTACGTCCAGTTGAACGAATGGCTTACCTGAATTCCGGCTCTGAGAAGCCGTTCCCTGTGCTGCCTTACACTTGGCGAGGGCGTTTATTAGTTGGCCTGCTTAAGGGACTTTATGGAATACTGAGTCTTTTTTTATACAAAAGATGGCGGCAGCCCTTGTCCGATTTTGAAGAAAACCCGCGCGAGTCGCCCTTCGCCGGAGCCGTTTACCTGGGGTATAAATATTATTTCTGCCCGCCCATTCTGGCAGAACCTGGAATCGAAACGTATTTCAAAAACCAAGACCTCCGCTTTTGTCCGCCAGAAAATTTTGTTTCGGAAAAAAAGATCACCATTAGCGCCGGAGGTGACCTATTGCCTTACCAACGGCTCACGCCCAACGCGACCCGGCATCTGTGGGAGGAGGTTGGTGATTTTTTTTTCGGCTCCGATGTGACACTCGCTAACCTGGAAACACCCATGATGGAGAATAAGTCTGGCGAAGCCGTACCGGAGGTGATGCTCAACGATATGCAGTTCAACGGCACGCCCGATCAATTCGGAATTTTCAACGGAAATGGAAAGTATCGGGGTTTCGACGTGCTGAGTACGGCCAATAATCACGCCCTCGATCAAGGGGAAGAAGGCGTTTTTTCAACGCTGGATTTTCTGAAACAACGCGGGATTCTTACCACTGGAACGGCCCGGAGTGAGTCGGAGCGCCGGAAAATCCCGATGTTGGAGCGGGACGGAATTAAGATTGCCTTTTTAGCCTGGACGTACTCACTCAATAAGTTTATCCCCCCCGATGGCAAGTCCTGGCTGGTGAATCACGACCGCTTAAACCGGGCGAATGCGAATCTGGAGCGAGTGGTGAACGACGTACGACTTGCCCGTGAACAGGGGGCAGATTTCACCGTGCTCTTATTTCACACGGGCAATGCATACCAAGCGTTTCCTTCGGCTCACACGATCGAGATTTACCATCGAATTTTCGAGCAAAGCGGCGTCGACGTGATTCTCGGTGCGCATCCGCACAATCCTCAGCCGATGGAAAAGTACGCGTTTACAGATCCGTTGACGGGCGAAAAAAAGAATGGATTCGCAATTTATTCACTCGGCGATTTTGTGGCCTACGACATTTTTGTGTGGGGCCGACTGGTGCCGCTGCTGCGTCTGACAATTGAGAAAGGAAATCAAGAAGGGCGCACGCGAACGCTCCTTACGGAGGTAAAAGTGTTGCCTGTTTACCACTGGGGCAGTAAAATCGGGGTAGAGTCCCGTTTTCTCGATTTGAAAAAAACAGTGGCGAGGGTGGAAAAAGGAGAAAGGCCACCCTACCTGAGCGACCTCTGCGTACGTGAATTACGCCACCTGAATTGGTTTTGCAATGTCTGTTTTTTGCCGGAAAAAGCCGATTACTTACTCGCCTCAACCGATTGATTCTGGTTAGCCAGGAAGGCTTCCCAGCTATCGAGGACTTTCCCGCGAACCACCCTCGGAAATTTACTTTGTCCACCCACCTTCCCCCGGATTGCCATCCAGTCGTAAAAATCCCGGACGGGCAAGACTCGCACTAGCACGGCTTTCAGGGCGTGGCGTCGTTCCACGGCGTAGTCATCGTTGAGTTCTTTCAATTTTTCATCCAGTTTCTGTTGTAACATTTCCGCTTCGACGGAGTCGTCCGTGCCAACGTACCACTGGTGTGCAAACAAGGAGCCGTACGGAATTCCTGCCACGGTAAATTCACGAATCGAAATGCCTAACTCTTTGGATACTAATTCGATGGCCCGGTTCATGTTATCCACCGATAGATGCTCGCCGCACAGGCTCAAAAAATGCTTGGTCCGGCCAGTGATCACAATTTCGCTGCGATTAACGGAAGTAAATTTGACGGTATCGCCGATCAGATAACGCCAGGCTCCGGCGCAGGTCGAAAGCAGGAGGGCATATTCGGTATCTTCCTTCACTTCGTCGAGCATCAGCGTTTCAGGATGATCGGTGAGATCACCGTCGGCAGTGAAATTCTGTTCCGTGAAAGGTACGAACTCGAAAAATAACCCGTTATTGAGCACCAATTGCATGGATTTGGTGTCTGGGCGGGTTTGGTAGGCAATGAATCCCTCCGAAGCAAGGTAAGTCTCGATGTAGGTGATCGGATGGGAAAGCAGCTTCTCGAAGCCATGTTTGTACGGCTCGAAGGAGACCCCCCCGTGGCAAAACACGGACAGATTGGGCCAGATATCGTGGATTGTTTTGACTCTGTAGTGAGCAATGATTTTTTCCATCAACAACTGCATCCAGGCGGGCACTCCGACCACGTAACCAATGTCCCAGTCGGCGGCTTTCTCCGTGATCTCGTCCAGTTTGGCGGCCCAATCACGGGTTTTGGCAATTGCTTCGCCCGGTTTATAAAACCGTTGAAACCAAAACGGAATCTGGCTGGCGGTGATGCCGCTCAAATCACCCTCGTGGTAGGTGCCACGTAGATTGAGGTCGGTGCTGCCGCCAAGCATGAGCATCCCTTTTTCAAAGAGTTCATTCGGTAGAGCCGGGTATTGCGATAAACTCAGAATCTGGCGGATGCCGGTGCGCTGGATGGCTTTACTCATGTCGCGCGTGATCGGAATGTACTTCGAGGCGGCTTCGGAAGTGCCCGAACTCAAGGCAAAATACTTGACCCGGCCCGGCCAGCACACGTCACGTTCGCCCGCCTGAGCACGCTGCCACCAAGTGCGGTGAATGCGGTTATAATCGTGAACGGGGACCTGCTGTTTAAATTTTTCGTAAAACGTATTGTCGTCGGAAAACAAAGCGGCGCTAAGCAACTCATCGAAACCGTATTTTTCACCAAAAGCCGTGTACCGGGCTTTAGTGAGCAATTTGATGAAGGCTTTTCGTTGCTGCTTGGCCCCATCGGTTTTTCGGCGTCGCATGGCAACACCCGTGATGCGGATGCCGCCTTTCAGGATACGGCCCAGGACGGCCATAGGCAGAGGAAGAAGTAAGATGAAAGGCGAAAATAAGCCTTTTTTAACGGAAAAAACTAACCCAAATCAGCCGGTTGTGCAGCACTGAGGCCAAGTATCGGCTGTTTTTCCGACTCAGATGCCGGTGTGTGATCAACAAAGGACCACTGATTCAGTGCCGCCAACGCCGGGTAGTCTGTCATGTCGCAGTGACAGGGTACGACCGAAGCAAATCCGTTGGCAATGGCCCATTCATCGGTATCAGTTCCCTCATCGAAATTTACGAAATCGCCATCAAGCCAGTAGTAAGGCCGGCCGTAGGGGTCTTTTCGTTGTTCAAAATGTTCGAGGTAGCGGGCATCGGCTTGCCGACACACTTTTACGCCCCGGATGGGGGCAGCGGATGCCGCCGGAAAGTTGACATTGAGCGCCACCCCTTTTGGTAAAGGGTGGGTCAATACCGTCAGCGCGATTTGCTTCAGGTAAGGCACCACGTGCGAAAAATCGGCTTCTGCGTGATAATCGTTCAGGGAGAACCCAATCGAAGGCAACCCTTCGATGGCCGCTTCGAGCGCCGCCGACATGGTGCCTGAATACAAGACGCTGATGGCTGTGTTGGCCCCGTGGTTGATGCCACTCACGACCAGATCTGGCTTGCGGTCGCGTAAAACGAGGTGTTTGCCCAACTTAATGCAGTCGGCGGGGGTGCCGGTCGTCTGAAAAGCCCGTACCTCTGAGCCAAACAAGCGCGAAGGAGTTACTCGCAACGGGTTCCCAATGGTAATAGCGTGACCCTGACCCGATTGAGGACGATCCGGTGCCACGACCACGACCTCGCCTAATTCGAGCATGGCTTCTACGAGTACCCGAATGCCTTTTGAGGTGATGTCATCGTCGTTGGAAACTAAAATCAGTGGTTTCTGGTGGTCCATAAAATTACGGGAATCCGGAAGCAATCTACCCCGCGAAGCCCTTAGTTTTGCTGGTCAAAGGTAGGACATTCAGTGCAGTGTCTACGACGCGAAACTAAGACTTCCATCAGGACCATGAATTGGATTGCGCGTTTTTTTCTGTGGCTGATGGGGTGGCGCATCGTCGATCACATTCCTGGTGGTATTCATTCCGTCAAAAAGTGTGTGTTGATTGCGGCCCCACACACGTCCAATTGGGATTATCCTTATGCGCTATCGGTGTTTTATGCCCGCCGCGTCCCGGTCCGTTTTTTAGCCAAGCAGTCCCTGTTTAAATTTCCGATGGGAGTTCTTATGCGGTTGAGCGGGGGCATCCCGGTGGATCGTGCCCAACGGAACAACCTGGTTGACTCAATGATCCACCTCTTTCAATCGCAGGAGCAATTGGTGTTGATGATTCCGGTTGAAGGCACGCGCAGTTACGCTCAGCAATGGAAATCGGGTTTTTATCACGTGGCAACTGGATCCGGTGTACCGATTGTATTGGGTTTTTTAGACTACGCAAAAAAGGAAGCCGGGTTCCACTCGCTCTATTTTCCAACGGGAAATTACGAGTTAGACTTGGCCGAATTACAAACGATCTACCGGCAATTTACCCCGAAACACCCCGAAAAATACAGCTTGAAGAGTACTGACCGCCGTCCGGGGTGATTCACCGGACTACGGTTTGGGACTTGTATGTCAACGCGCTGTTTTTCCGAACAATAAAAATGGAGTTGCTTTTAAACCCCCTATAAATCAGCAGAATAGAAAACGGATGCCTCCAGGTATTCTCAATTTTAAATCTACCAACTGAATAAACAGTCGGGATAGTTTTAGTAGATTTTATCTTATTTTAATAGTCGCTGATATCGACAATCAACTCGCGGTCTGTAATCAGAATAAACCTTAATGGGAGGTACGGTCTGATTTAACCATCGGAAGCGATGCTTTTCGGCTCCGGTAGCCCAGCATGGGAGAATATCCCCTCGTTTGCTTTGGATAGTTCCCCGTTCCATCGTAAATCCGCTTACGTGGATGTTGTTGACACGCGGCCGAACAGGTTCCTTCCAGTTCCCATCCGCAGTTTTCACAAAGAGGCAGGTGGTCGTTGCAATCCGGATTAGCGCAGTTGATCATCCGCACGGTGGGAGTACCGCACCCCCGACAGCGGGAGGTGATGCTGGGGTTCACGCGGTTTACTTCAGTCGTCAGGCGATTGTCGAACACGTAGCAAACCCCCTCGAAATCTTCGCCACCCGCTTCCAGACCGTGTCGGATAATACCCCCGTGAAGTTGGTAGACGTTCTGAAAACCTTGTTGCAAAAGATAAGCGGAGGCTTTTTCACACTTAATCCCTCCGGTACAATAGGTTATTACCTTTTTTGATTTGAGATGTTCCAATTCGGAGAGGTGGTCGGGGAGTTCACGTAAATTGTCGATGTCGAGGGTAATAGCCCCCTTAAACTTCCCCACAGCGTGTTCATAGCGGGAGCGCATATCCACCAGTACCACCTCCGGATCGGTACGAAGCGCGTTGAATTCGTCCGGGTCGAGGTGAGTGCCGGTTTGAACACGCGGATCAACCCCTAAATCAGAATGGACGATTTCCGACTTAACTCTCACGTGTAATTTCTGAAAGGTGTGCTGTTGGTGAGTTTCAACTTTAAATTGAATTTTCACAAAACGTGGGTCAGCACGCAGCCAGGTCATGTAAGATTCACAATCAGCAGTTAATCCGGAGACGGTGCCATTTAGCCCTTCACTGGCTACTATGATCCGCCCTAACAAGTTGTTTTCCAGACAAAACCGATGTTGTGCTTCGCGAAACGATTCGGCATCGCCAATGGGAGTGTAGAGGTAGTAGAGTAATACGCGGTAGGGCTTTTCATGCCCGGCAGCAACCTGATGCATTCGGATTTCGAACTGATTTAAGCCGTAAAAATACGTTTTTTTTACCTCCGATCGGGTAAGTGGGAACTGGGCTGCTTTATTTGCAGTCTAGACTCACGTGAATCGTATGTCAATAAATCAGCCTGAGTTTGCAGCTAAAAATCGCCGATTTCACGTAGCCATCACGGGCAACATTGGAGCTGGAAAAACAACGCTGGCTCAACGCATGGCGACCGAGTTGGGCTGGGAGGTGTTTTATGAGGCGGTAGAAGGAAATCCGTACCTGAGTGATTTTTACGCCGACATGGCGCGGTGGTCATTTAACCTTCAGATTTATTTTTTGAGGAGCCGCTATGAGCAGGTGCTCAAGATTGAGCGGCTGTCACATCCCATCATTCAGGACCGTACCATTTATGAAGATGCCCACATTTTCGCCCGGAACTTGTTTGAATCGGGACTGATGACGGCTCGTGATTATAAAAACTATCAGTCGCTTTTCGATTTAATGCTCAGTGTGGTCCGTCCACCGGATCTGATGATTTACTTGCGAGCCGAGGTGCCCAAATTGCAGCGCCAGATTCACCTGCGGGGGCGGGAATTCGAGCAAACGATTCAGGAATCGTACCTGAGCAACCTTAACGACCTTTACGAGGAATTTTCCCAGAACTACACGGCGGGGCGCCTGCTGATTTTGGACGTAAATGAACTTGATTTTGCTCTCCACAACGAGGACTGGGAGCTAATCCTGCAAAAAATCACAGTCGCGATTCAGGGGCTGGAAAACGAAAAAGCCCATCAAACGGATGGGCTTTCGTGACGATGGGGAGACTCGAACTCCCATGCCGGAACCGGCACTACCCCCTCAAAGTAGCGTGTCTACCAATTTCACCACATCGCCGAGGGTTTGTGGGCACAAAAGTAGGCAAAAAAACTCGCTACGCAAGAGCAGCGGAGGATCGAAAGTACGCCTCCGTAGAATTCAGTGAGATAAATTACTGATTTCAACCCCAAAGCTTTATTTTTACGATTCAAAACTTTTTTCTTTATGGCAACCGAATTGATTGGAACATTGGTACAGGTTCAACCCGAAGCTGGAGGGATCAGTAAAGCCGGGAACCCCTGGGTAAAGCAGGAGTTTATCGTGGAATACCTTGACGGGCAATATTCCAAAAAAGTGTGTTTCACGTTATTTGGTGCTGATAAAGTGGCGGATTTAAAGGAATACACCACCGGGAATCAACTGAAAGTTTCATACAACCTCGAATCGAGGGAGTACAATGGGCGCTGGTACACCGAAGCGCGCGCCTGGCGAATTGAGTCGGCTGACGGCGAATCGGCTGGTAGCCCTGCCGCAAGTGAGACCCGTCCGACAAAAGCAGCGTCCACTCCTCAACCGTTGCCTCCGGTGATGAATGAAGGCGGAGATGACGACTTGCCCTTTTAGTCTTTAATTTCTTCGTTGCTCAGGGGTAAACGAGCACGGCTCAACGCACGAAAATAAAAAACGCCTTCAATTCAAATTGAAGGCGTTTTTGGTGATCCGGCTGGGACTCGAACCCAGGACCCGTACATTAAAAGTGTACTGCTCTACCAACTGAGCTACCGAATCGATACTTTTGCAACCGGTTCAAAAAACGTCTTCCCGATTTGCGAGTGCAAAAGTATGGCCCTCCTGATGTAAATGCAAGCCATCCTTCAAAAAATAATCATGTTTTTGGCAGTAAGTCTAAGCATGGCAGGCCAGACTGCTGTTGCTCAGGTTGCTGACCAACTGAGTCGCCAGGCTGATTCCCTTTTCGCTCAACGCGCCTACGAAAAAGCCATTGCGCTGTACGTTCGTATCGAAACAACCCGGCGTGAGGTTCACCCGGAGCAACTTCTGAAAACGGCCAACGCCCTGGAGCGAATGGGCCGGGATTTGGATGCGCTGCGGTACCTGAATCGGTATTACGAGCGACGCCCCAGCGAAGCCATCCTTCGGAAGATGAATACCCTGGCCGAGAAGCACGACTGGCAGGGATTTGAATTTAATGACCTGAATTTGCTGGTGTTGCTTTACAAACAGTACGGGCCGTACCTGATTGGCCTGATGCTGGGCTTGGGCATTTACGTGTTTTGGGTATTGGCCGTAAAAAAAACGCGTCATCAATATATTCTACCCCGTCACAAAATCGTATTCGTAGTTTACCTGTTGGGTATCAGTATTTTAATCAATCTGCCTGACGGGTATGCCGTAGCCATCGTGCAGGCACCTCGCGCCTTGCTTCGGGAAGATCCTTCGGCGGGAGCACCGATTGCCGACGCGATTGGACGGGGTAATCGACTAAGTGTGCTCGGAAACAACGACATCTGGCTACGGGTGGTGTGGAACAACCGCCTGATCTACATCCGTCGCACGGATGTGTGGCTGATCGAGTGATGCTCTCAACTCACCGCTTGAGGGGTGAATCCTTCTCTTTCGCCAGGGTTTTGTACACCAGCCGGTCCATGAGTCCGGGTACCCATTTACTCAGGAAGACCGTCAGTTTACCTTGAGTCGTTAAAATCAGACTTCGTTGCCGACGCTTCGTCGCTCGCAGGATTCGTTCCGCCACTTCGTCGGCGCTCATCATTTGTTCCTCGTCGCGCATGGTTTCCCCCGACACTTGCCCCCGTTGGTTGAGCGCCGAGACCCGAATGTTCGAGGTCGTGAAACCTGGGCAGGCCGTGAGTACGTGTACATTGTCAGGAAGTAATTCCGTCCGTAAGGCTTCCAAAAAACCATTCAAGGCAAACTTCGAAGCGGAATACCCACTGCGTACCGGCAGGCCCCGGTACCCGGCAATCGACGAGATGCCAATGAGGCTGCCCCGCTGACGAATGAGGTGGGGGAGGGCGTAGTGCGTGGCGTAAACCGTGCCGAAAAAATTAACATCCATGACCCGGCGCAACACATCGGGATCCGCATCGGCAAACAGGGCCCGCATCGTAATTCCCGCGTTGTTGATGAGAATATCCAGTTGTCCGAAGCGATTTAACACCTCCGTCACCATCCGTTCATTGTCGGCCCGGATGCTCACGTCGGCGACGAGGAAATGGTTTTCAATTCCTTCCCGGCGTAACTCCTCGCTGGTTTGGTACAAGGCAGCTTCCTGCCGTCCGGTGATGATAATCCGGCCACCCGCCCGCCCGAATGAAAACGCCAGGGCCTTGCCAATTCCCGATGAACCGCCCGTGATCAGCACAACTTTATTTTTCATGAAAAGCATTCAAAAAATTCGCCGGTCGGAAATCGCTACTTAAGCAACGTTACCGGGCCTTTGTATTTCCGCCGGGTGTATTGAATCAGGTAAAAATAGTCACCCTGAGCAAAGTCACTGGCGTACCAGCGGAAATCGCGGCGGGTGTCGCTGAACACCTCTTTTCCCCATCGGTTATAAATCACAATCCGCTCAAATTGCTCCGCGCAGTTGTCAATCGGGAGGGCATCGATGGCGTAATAATCGTTGCGGCCATCGGCATTCGGGGTAAACACATTCGGGGGCTTGAATTCGTAATTGGCGGGGCGGTTCAACACCGTGAGCCGGACCGTGACGGTGTCGTAGCGGTTGTTTCGGCAGGCGGCATCGTCGGCGATAAAATCGACGACGAATGTTTTGCGCTCTTCGCCTTGCAGGAGTCGGCAGTTGGGCGTCCAGCTAAACGGGGAACGCAGGGGCGGTAGCCCGGTGGTATTCGTGAAGCTCATTCCCGCTTCCTTCAGATCGAACCCCCTGCCCACGCCCGTAAGGGTGAGGGGCGTTTTGTCTGGATCAGTCGCCAGTACGTCGAAGCTCACCGTGGGGGGCGTTTGCGGATCAAGGGTAATTTCGAGGGCGTTTCCCGTCAGGGTCGTCGATACGTCGGGTTGCTGGTTGTCGGGCAATGGGGCGCTGAGCGTCACGCTCACTGAATCGCGGCGATTCTGATTGCAGCGTAGATCGGTGACGATGAAATCGACGATGTAAGGCCCGGTGGCACAGCGGGGTGTCCATCGGAACGGTTGGCTAAGTTTCCCCCGGCCCACCGCCGACAAAAAGTCCATCCCGGCGGATCCGAGGCTGAATCCCCTTCCCCGTGCTTCCAACCGAATGCTATCGTTGTCGAGGTCGAGGCCATCGACGGTAAACGTCAGCGCCTGGCCCACCATGCCCGTGCCTCGGTTTCCGGGCAGGGTGGTGCTCACTCGGGGGAATTGGTTGGGATCGGGTTCGACGAATAAACTTACGCGGAGGGTATCCTGCCGGGGAATCGGGCACCCGTTATCGGAGCAGATTACGTCAAAAATAAGGAGTTTTCCGTCAAAACTTTCCGCACAGGCACCGAGGCAAAGCTGGGCTTTGATCGTGTCGGTTGCAAACCGAATCGTGGCTTCGGCGGGCAGCAGCGTGTAGTTGAGCGTGCCCGTTACGGACTTGATGCGGATACTCTCTCGCTGGCTCACGTTCGGGTCGGTGATCAAAAAGGTGAGGCATTTTTCCCGGCCACGGGCCAGCCGGATCGTCTGCCCTTCCCGGTAAAACTGAGTTTGGCCCGCTTCCCGCAACTGCACAACGGGAGGCTGATTTTGCGGACAATCGACGACTTTGAGTTGAAAATCGCGCCGTACCAGGCCAATTACTTTTCCAGCGCGTGATTCGGTGACTTCCACGGAAAAAACGAATAAGCCCAATTCACTCGCCCGGAGGGTGAGCTGGCCCGTACGAGCATCGATGCGCAAAGCCGGATTACCGGGAATGGCGTTGTTTGCCGCGTATCCGCCCGCCCAGCGTACCTCTGGGTAGGTGGAGGTGCCCGTGGCACGGGGGCTGGGCGTCGTGCTATTGCTGAATCCGTTGTAGGGGGTCACCATTCGGTAGCTCAGGGCATCACCGTCCGGATCTTTTGCCGAAAAATCAAACGTGAAATCTTCTCCTTTGCACACGTAGTCTCCTTTGATGGGCGTAAATTGAGGCGAACCGTTCCGAAATGCCCGGCCATTCTGAAGGAGCGGTGGCATTTCCAGGTAAAACACCGAACCGGCACTCCCCGGGGAAATCAGATTAGTGATGATGGTGTTGCGGCAACACCGCTCCCAAATGATGTAATACCCGAGTGGATCGTCAAAGGCCTCCGCCCGGAAGGTAGCCAGTGCACTGTACCGGATCAATCGGGTAACCAGACCACTGCCGGTCACGCAAGCTGGGTTGGTGTAATCGATAAACTCATTGTCCACTTGGCCGAGTCCGACGTCCCCCATTCGAACGTTGTCGCGCTTCCGGAACACCGAAATCGTGATCGTGCGATCTTCCGCTCCAGCGCTACCATTAACAGCATCGAAATAGAGGTTGAGGCTGATGCGGTGCGTGGCCCCCGATCCATCCGAGACGGGCTGGAGGTCAAGTTCTCCGCCCACGATGTGCGTGGCCCACGCGGCAAACGAACTGAAAGTCAGGAAGAGAAGCAGGTAAAGAGGTTTCATACGGTGGGTTGACGAAAATGGCGCGTGGAATTTACCTAATTTTGCAACCCATGATTTTAAAAAGCGACCAAAAACCTCCTTATCTCCTACAAAACGTTCGGATCGATGACTTTGCCGCCGAGGGAAAATGCCTGAGTCGGCTGGACGGCGAAGTGGTGTTTGTGGAAGGCGTCGCGGCCCCTGGTGATTTGGTTGATATTCGGGTTTTCCGCCGTAAAAAAAATTATCGGGAGGCGCAAATCGTGGCCGTTCGGGAGCCGTCGCCGGTGCGGGTCACCCCGGAGTGCCAGCATTTCGGTACCTGTGGTGGCTGCAAGTGGCAGCACGTCGATTACCAGACTCAGGTGAATTTTAAGGCCCGGCAGGTGGTCGACGCCCTCGAACGGATCGGGAAACTCGCCCTGCCGCCCATTCGCCCAATTCTGCCCGCCCCCCAGACGTACTTCTACCGCAACAAACTGGAGTTTTCGTTTTCGTCCAACCGCTGGCTGTCCGACGCTGAGATCCGCTCCGGTGAAGAATGTAATCGGAATGCCGCCGGGTTTCACGTCCCAAAACGATTCGATCGCATTCTCGACATCGAACGCTGTCACCTCCAGCCGGACCCTTCCAACGCAATTCGGAACGAATTGAAGGAGTTTGCTCACCAAAACGCCCTTGATTTCTACGACACCATTCGCCACCAGGGATTTTTACGCTCCCTGACCATTCGTACCGCAAACACCGGGCAGGTGATGACCGTAGTGCAGTTTGCCCGGCCCGACGAGGAACGCATTGCCGAAGTGATGGAGCACCTGCGCACCCGTTTTCCGGAACTGACTTCCCTGAACTATGTACTAAATCAGAAAGGCAACGATACATTTCACGATCTTGCGGTCAGGTGCTGGTCGGGATTGCCGTACATCGAAGAGCGAATGGAAGACCTGCGGTTCCGGGTTGGACCCAAATCGTTTTTCCAAACCAATTCCGAGCAGGCATACCACCTTTACGCCATCACCCGTGACTTTGCCCGGTTGCGAGGCCACGAACTTGTGTACGATCTATACACCGGCACGGGCACCATTGCCAACTTCGTGGCGCGTGGTGCGGATCGGGTGCTGGGCCTGGAATACGTGGCCGACGCAGTGGAAGACGCCCGCGTCAATTCAGCGGTGAATGGCATCGAAAACACCGAATTCCACGCCGGGGACATGAAAAAGTTGCTGACCAGTGGGTTTCTCGATCAGCACGGGCACCCGGATGTCGTCATCACTGACCCGCCCCGCGCGGGAATGGACCCGGAGGTGGTGGAAATGCTGCGCCTGGCCGCCCCGCAGCGCATCGTCTATGTGAGTTGCAACCCGGCTACCCAAGCCCGTGATGTGGCCCTGCTCGACGAAACTTACGCCGTGACGGAGGTGCAACCCGTCGATATGTTTCCGCACACCCACCACGTCGAAAACGTGATGGCCCTCGAACGGCGGGCCTAAAAAAAGTGGCTCCGAACGTTTGGAGCCACTTTTTTGAGTTAAAACGGAACATCGCCACCGCCAAAACCAGCACCGAAGGGCGGGCCGGAGGGGGGCTTGGATTGTTCATTTACCTTGCTACCCAATCGAATCTCTCCTGGAGCCGGGTTGTTCGGGTCTTCAAACCGGTCGGCACCCGTGATTCCACCGAACGTGCCGTAGTTTTCGCTACCGTTTGCCCCGAAGCTGTCGGCACCGAGGTCGGCAAACTTGGTGAATTTACCGATAAAGCGTAGCTGCACCGTGTCCAGGGAACCGCTCCGGTTTTTGGCGATGATGACTTCCCCAATGCCCTGAACGGGGTTACCCGCTTCGTCCTGCGTAATGCCGTAGTAATCGGGCCGGTAGAGGAACATGACCATGTCGGCGTCCTGCTCGATGGAGCCGGATTCGCGCAGGTCGGAGAGTTGCGGTTTTTTCTCGCCGCCCCGCGTTTCCACGGCCCGGCTCAACTGAGAAAGCGCGATAACGGGCACGTTGAGTTCCTTCGCCAGGTTTTTGAGCGCCCGCGAAATCGAGGCAATTTCCTGCTCCCGGTTGCCGCCGCCTTTTCCGGTGTCGCCGGTCATCAGTTGCAGGTAATCGATTACGATCAACTGAACGTCGTGCTGTTGCTTCAGTCGGCGGCACTTGGCCCGGAGTTCGAGAATGGACAGGGCGGGGGTGTCGTCGATAAAAATGGGCGCGTTCGTCAGGCGGTTGATCCGGTGGTGGAGTTGCGCCCACTCGTGGGTAGTCAGGCTGCCTTTTTTGATTTTTTCGCTTTCTAGTTCCGCTTCCGCTGAAATCAGACGATTGACTAACTGCACCGCCGACATTTCGAGCGAGAAAATCGCTACCCCGTGTCCGAACTCGACGGCGGCGTTGCGACAGGCGGAGAGGATGAAGGCGGTGTTGTGGGTGACGGTGAAATCTTCGAGCAGAAAAAGCCGGTTGCCGTCAATCTCAAAGCCGAAGTACTCATCCTCCTGGTCAAATTCGACCCGAATCCCGGTCACGCGCCAGTCCACCGGACTTTTCCAGGGTAACGCTTTTTTTCGTTCAATTCGAACCGGAATCCGATTGATGTCCCCGTAAATCCGTACTCGGTACACCATGCTTTCATAACCCCGGCTGCTGATGACCGCTTTTTTTGCCACCAGCAACGTGCGAAACCCGAGCGAATCGGCCAGAAACTTAATTTGACGGGCCAGCCGTTCATTCTTTTGGGTAATTTCGTAGCCATTCGATTGAACCAGGTAATGGCCGTCGCTGTCGATGAGGCCCGCGAGCAGGGCAAGGCGGTTTGGAGTCGAGTTGCAGAGGTAGGCGTGAGGAATGTGCTTGAAACTCAACAAATTCAGGTTTCGGAGTTCCGACTGCAAGGAGGCTTCCCGACCGAAACCACGCTGCCCCCTGGTGATACTGAAGTTATCACAGCGCCCGGCCTGTTCGTATTTCACGAGTTTCCGCCCGAGGGTATCGGCGTATTCGCCTAGGTACTCGATTACTTCGGCATCCTGCGTGGTGATGCGAGAACTGATGCCATGTCCATCGCCCAGCCAGAGACCCAGAAAGTAGGGGTCAATGGGCGTTTGCTGCACCGGGAATTCAACGGCCACTTTGTAGCCTTTGTAATTGGATCGAAACTTTTCCGATTTCTGAAGGTAATCACGGACCGAGATCGTCAGCACCTCGCCCCGCTGGTGGGGGCCTTCGTTCCGACTTCGTTTCAGCGAGAGCAAGTGGCTTTCGTTCACCCGGTAATCCTGCCCCTTGTTTTGACGAACCCAGTACATTCGCTCCCGGCCCCGCGCGATGGAAAGCACCCGGCGGGGCGTGGAATCGTCACCCATCAGCAGTTCACCACTCCGCACGTCTTCCACGTTTTTCAGAGTTCCGTCGAACATCAGCACACGGGTTCCTTTTCCGAGACACTTTCCCATCCCTGGCCGCGCCGCGATAATGACCAATTCTGACTTCTGCCAACCCGACGTAAGCCGGTCCAGCGCGCTGAAGCCGGAGGGAACGCCGGTGAGTCCGTCTTTCAGGTGTTTCCTTGCTTCGAGTTCCTCCAGCGCCTGCCGCATGATGCTGCCCATGTCGGCGGTTTTCTTTCGGATGTTTTTTTCCGAAATCGAAAACAGGCCCTGCTCCAGTTTGTCGAGCAACTGAAACACGTCGGTGGTGTCTTCGTAGGCGTGTTGCTGACACTCGGTGGCGATGCGGATGATTTCGCGCTTGATGGCGCTTTCCGTCACGGCGCGGGCGTGGGCCTCGATGTTGGCCGCCGAGTTGACGCGTTGCGAGAGTTCGGCCAGGTACACCGATCCGCCCACGTTTTCGAGTTCCCCGGTGCGGCGCAATTCGTTCTGAACCGTCAGAATGTCAACGGGTTCCGATTGGTCGAAGAGCGAGCGAATCGCGACGAAAATGCGTTGGTGGGCTTCGCGGTAAAAACTTTCGGGGTGCAGTACGTCGATGACGGCGCTGAGGGCGTCGCGTTCGATCATCAGCGCGCCCAGCACGGCTTCCTCCATCTCGATGGCCTGCGGGGGCAGTTTCCCCAGGCCCGCATCGAGCCAGAGGTTGCCACTTCCGGCGCGGCCTCCGGGGAGGGCGGGGCGTTTTTTGAAGCTGGGTAAGGATCGCCGATTGTCTTCCATCTGTGCAAGAATAGAAAAAAAAACGATGCCGAAAAAAGCCGATTTTGAAGAAAAATTATCTTACTAATTTTGTCGTTGGCTTAACTGTTTCACCCTCAACAACCAAGCACCCCCCGCACCGCTTTCCGGGGGTAGTGGGTAGATTTTTTTAGGTGACACCTGGTAGGACGGGAGTAAATCTTTCTTACTTTGGACTCACCATTTCACGCTAAACTCGTAACCAGTTTGATCGAAAAAGTCATTACGCTCGACGAAGTTTCCCTCGTGGACTTCCTTGGGGTAGAGAACGCCAACATCCGGGAGGTCGCTGCGGCCTTTCCCATGAGTAAAATCATTTCGCGCGGCAACGAAATCACCATCCGGGGAACGACGGGCGAAATTTCTCGCATCACGGATATCCTCGAATCGTTGCTCCAGCACTACCAGCGTTACGGCAAAGTCACCCCCGACCAGGTGAAGTCGATGCTCAATCGCAATCCAGAAAATGAAGTAGCCTCAGACGGCCTCCCTTCCGATGACGATGATGTGCTGCTGTACGGCACGAAGGGCACCGTCATCCGAATCAAAACGGCCAATCAGCGGGCAATGGTCGAGGCAGCCCGGCAAAACGACATCGTGTTTGCCGTCGGCCCCGCCGGAACCGGGAAAACCTACACGGCCGTGGCCATTGCGGTTCGGGCACTCAAAAATAAGGAAGTACGGAAAATCATCATCACCCGCCCGGCCGTGGAAGCGGGGGAGAACCTCGGTTTTTTGCCCGGTGATTTGAAAGAAAAAATTGATCCCTACCTCCGGCCCATTTACGACGCGCTCGACGATATGATCGCGCCGGAGAAGCTGAAACTATTCATCGAAAACCGCACCATCGAAATTGCTCCCCTGGCCTACATGCGCGGACGCACGCTCAATCACGCGTTCATCTTGCTCGACGAGGCCCAGAATACCACTTCGATGCAAATCAAGATGTTCCTGACCCGGATGGGGCCTACCTCGAAGGTGATCATTACCGGCGATAAAACGCAGATTGATTTGCCAAAAAATCAGCGATCGGGCTTGGGCGATGCACTGGGTATTTTACACGGCGTCGGGGGAATTGCCTTTGTCGAACTCGACGGGCGCGACGTGGTGCGGCACCGTCTCGTTCGGGAAATCATTGCCGCCTACGAACGGTCTGAACACGCCGAACCCCTCCGTGCGCATTAATTTTTTTTCACTCCGCCCGGCGCTGCTGCCGGGTCTGTTCAGCGGTTGCCTGCTGGCGGTTTTACTCTTGCTTGCCGTTTCAGGTCAGGCTCAGGATCGCTGCGGCACAGCCCGGAATGACTCGCTGCTGAGTCGACGGATTTTAAATTGGAAATTGGCCCGTCTGCGGCTTGAAGAAAAAATTCAGGAGCAGCAGCAAAGCCAATTATCCCGTGCCAGGGGAACCGGGGCCGAGGAGGTGGTCATTCGGGTACCCGTGGTCGTTCACGTGATCCACACCAACGCGGCGGGGGTGATCGGAGGGGAGGGGAATGGCAACATCTCCGACGAACAGATTTTATCCCAGCTTCAGGTTCTCAACGAAGACTACCGCCGGAAACCGGGCACGAATGGATTCAACACCAACCCCGTCGGAGCCGACATGGAATTGGAATTCGCTTTGGCTACCCGTGATCCAACGGGGAATCCAAGCGCGGGTATCATCCGGGTTTATTCGCCCAAAGCCGAGTTCGATATTTTCAGCGATGCCAAGGAATTGGCCGATCTTTCAGTTTGGCCAACTGATAAGTACCTGAATATCTGGGTGACTACCTTTTCGAATAGTTCGTACCTGGGCATCGCGCAGTATCCCTCGGCGGGTGATGTGGAAGGGCTGGATAATTCAGAGGCCGAATCGGCCGCGACGGACGGGGTCATCATCGACCATCGGACGTTTGGTCGTAACACAGGCACGGCCACTTCCGGGGTGTACACGCAAGGGCGGACGACCACGCACGAAATCGGCCACTGGCTCGGCTTGATTCATACCTGGGGCGATGCGGTTTGCGGAACCGATTACTGCGCCGATACGCCTCCGGCAGAGCGCCCCAACCGGTCGCGGTTTTGCACGCCTCTTTTTTCGACCTGCAATGGCACGAAGTCGCAAAACATGATCGAGAATTACCTCGATTACTCGCCGGATTTGTGCATGAACGTGTTTACTCAAAATCAGAAACAGCGCGTTCGGACGGTGTTTTTAGCCAGTCCACGGCGGCGGCGGCTGCTCAATTCCGTGACGGCCCTGCCCGAAACGGAAACGTTGATCGTTCAGATCAATCCCAATCCGGTGCAGGGTTCGCAGATCGGCTTCTCGGCTCAATTCACGGGTACCCGCGACGTGGAGGTGAGTATTCTCGACGTGCGGGGAATCGTACTGAAGCGATCTCTTTTTCCGGAACAACCGGGCAACCAGCTTTCGGTGGCCCGCCAAACGTTGCCTTCCGGGCTGTATTTGTTGCGAATTCAAGCCGGTGACGAAGTGGCCGTGAAGCGTTTTTATTTAACCGACTAAGGAAAATGATTTCGGTCGAACTGGTTACGAACGAGGCCGCGTTGAATCGGGTTTTTTCGATTCGTAAACTCGTATTTGTACAGGAACAGCGGGTACCAGAAGAGGAAGAATACGATGAATTCGAACGAACCAGTCGGCATTTTTTGGCCAGGCTGGGGGAAGAACCCTGCGGTACGGCTCGTTGGCGGATTACCGACAAGGGCGTAAAAATGGAGCGCTTCGCCGTGTTGGCGGCTTTTCGGGGACAAGCCGTCGGTAGCGCCCTGGTCAGGGCCGTGCTCGACGATATTCTGGCCCAACTAAACTCAGAAGGGAAACCGATTTACCTCCACGCACAGGTGTCGGCGATGCCACTCTACTCAAAATTTGGGTTCCTGCCCGAAGGGGCCTTATTTTACGAATGCGAAATACCTCATTTTAAAATGACCTGGTTGCCATGAAAGGCTGGGCGCGGTTTCCATTCGTTCGGTACACTGCCGCGCTTTCCTCGGGCATTCTTCTTTTTCTGTTGACCAATGCCGCCCCGTCCTGGCTCTGGAGCGTCGGGCTGATTGCGGCGAGTTTCACGTTGTTTTTCGCGTTTGCCCGGCCTCGTCGTCAGTCCGGGTTGCTGTGGGTCGGAATTCCGGCCCTGATTTTTTTAGGGATATCGGGCTGGCTGCTCACCAGTCTGCGCTTTGAAGGCGACGATTCGAGCCATTTTGGGAAATACGCTTCCATTCTGGGTTTGCAGGTCAATCTGACTTCGTTACCCGAACACAAAGCCTACGGTTTTCGGGCGTTTGCGGAGGTGCAACACGTAAAAACACCACGGGGTTGGAAACGCTCCACCGGGAAAATCGTGCTCGAATTACCGTTGAGCTTGCCTTTCCGGCCAAATTACGGCGACGTATTGCTCCTGAGCGGGACTCCGCAACCCACTCGTCCTGCCTTAAATCCAGGCGAGTTTGATTACGCAGGGTTTTTAGCCAAACAGCAGGTTTTTCATCGTTTAAGGCTTCGACCGGAGGCGGTGTTGAAACGGGGGAATCAGCCCATCTGGGCAATTCAGGGTTGGGCGTACCGTCTGAACCGGTACGCCGATTCGGTACTGACGCAGCATCTGACTGAAAAAAGAGAGTATGGGGTAGTAAAGGCCATGCTGCTTGGGGTGCGCGAGGATATCGACCCGGCCCTGAATGCGGCGTATTCGGCGGCCGGGGCCGTTCACGTATTGTCAGTGTCGGGGTTACACGTCGGAATTTTATTCATTATTCTCGAAAAATCGCTCGGATGGGTCCGCAGGCGCAAACGTGGGCAGGGGTTGTTTCTGGGAATGGTGCTGCCCATTCTTTGGTTTTACGCCGCCGTGACGGGCTTTTCCCCGCCCGTGTTGCGCTCTACGCTCATGTTCTCGTTTTTTGTGTTGAGCGATGCCCTCGTTCGGTCGCGTAGCAATTACAACGTCTTGTTTGCTTCGGCTTTTTTTCTGCTGCTGTGGGATCCGTTTTGGCTGACTTCCCCCGGATTCCAACTTTCCTATCTGGCGGTGTTGGGGATCATGTATTTACAACCTCGGATCCAAGGCTGGATTGAAAGTACAAATCCGGTTTTGAAAGCACTCTGGGCCGTTACGGCAACGGCACTGGCGGCTCAATTAGCCACCTTCCCACTCTGCATTTTCTATTTTCACCAGTTCCCAGTTTACTTTTTACTCGTCAACCCGGCGGTGATCGGGCTGTCGTCCGCTGCCCTGCCCATCGGGCTGGTATTTCTGCTCGTGTCTGGGGTACCCGGGTTGAACGATTTTGTGGCGTTCTGGCTCGAAGCCACTACCTGGTTGCTCAATGAAACCGCCGTGCGGGTGGAGCTGTTGCCTTACGCCGTGTGGCGACACCTTCACGTGTCGGGCTGGGAAACCGTTGGGTTTGCCGTGCTCATTTTGTCGTTGCTGGCCCTTTTTTACACGAGAAGAAAAGGGTACGCCTTTCTGAGTGCGTCGCTGGCGCTCAGTCTAGGAGTAGCGTCCTGCATCATCAAACTTCAGCAGCACCGGCAGCATTGGGTTGTGGTGCATCAGATTCCGCGCCAAACGGTGTTGAGTTTGGTAGCGGGCAACACGCTGCGGATTGTGGCAGATTCAGCCCTCGTCGCCCGACCTCGTCAGCTTGACTACGCCTGCGCGGGCTTTTGGGCGGAGCGGGGGGTGCGGTTTGTCGAATGGGTGAGCGTGTCGCCAGTGCAACCTTTGGCGATGTCGGGAATTGTACCGTTGCAATCTGGTTGGGCGACGGTTTGGCAGGGAAAAACGATTTTGACGATCCACTCGCCGGTGTGTCAGTACTCCAACCAGCATACGCCGAATGTCACGGTAATCACCCGCGAAGGCGCAATGCGTCCTTTTGAACGAAAAGCAGGAGAAGCGTTTGTACTCGATGGCGCGAGTAAATCCTGGGAAGCAGACCGCTGGGATCGCAGCGGGCCACCCATGTACCGCACTTCGCAACGAGGCGCTTATCTCCTGAAATTCTGAAATTAGCGCGATTTGACGCGTTTTTGGAAACAAGTCCGCCTGACATCGCGTTAGTCCTGTACTTCCTTACTGATTCCATGGACAAAGCTGAAGCCATCCGTACCGCCTACATCGACTACCTGCTCACGAACGGGCATCGCCCGGCATCGGTGTTTTTATTTGCCAAAAAACTGAAGCTGACCGAGGCCACTTTTTACGAATACTACAATTCTTTCGAGCAGTTGGAGAGCGCCATCTGGCTCCAGTTTTTCGAGCAGGCCCGGTCGACGGCCGAGGCGGAAGCGCTCTACGCGCAATACTCCGTTCGGGAAAAACTGCTGTCGTTCTACTACACCTGGATTGAAGTGTTGAAAGCGAACCGGAGTTTTGTGCTGATGACGCAGGCTGAGGTCCGGCAAACGGGACTTCGGCAGGCCCGGCGAATTGGAGCCGCCTTCCGGCGAAG
The DNA here is from genome assembly GCA_964244295.1 of uncultured Cytophagales bacterium. Lineage (GTDB taxonomy): Bacteria > Bacteroidota > Bacteroidia > Cytophagales > Spirosomataceae > JAJAZB01. Next base: position 160,153 of record CAXTIG010000002.1, on the reverse strand, counting down.
TTTTGAAAATTACGTGACCGACCTTCTATTGGAAGGGCGCGAGAGTAAGGAGGTGGCTCAACGTCCGTTCGTCATCGACCGGTACCCAACGCTTTTTTTCGGACAGACCTTGTTTGTCCTTAATTTTTGGATTCACGACACCAGCAAGGGATTTGAGAAGACGGACAGCGCGATTGAAAAAGCCGTGAATACGTCGTTTGATTTAATCGGCACCTCGGCGCTTGATTCGGTTCTCGACTTCGCCAAATTTATTTACCAGAACCGCCCCTGAACTGTATGAAACAACAAGAATCCATCCCCACCTCGAAAGTGGCCCGCGCCACGCGCTTTGTGAAAACGGGCGTGAAGATTGGAGGTAACTATTTGAAATACAATGTAAAAAAACTGGTAGACCCCACCACCACCCGCGAGGAACTTCACAACGACAATGCCGAAGATATTTACCAGTCGTTGAGCGAGTTGAAAGGGTCGGCGCTGAAAGTGGCTCAGATGATGAGCATGGATAAAAACCTGCTTCCCAGGGCTTACGTGGATCGCTTTCAATTATCGCAGTATTCAGCCCCGCCGCTGTCAGCTCCGCTGGTGGTGCGCACGTTTCGGCAGGCACTCGGTAAATCGCCCCAGGATTTGTTCGATTCATTTGTGATGGAAGCACAAAATGCTGCTTCCATCGGACAGGTCCACGTGGCGACGAAAGACGGTCGGAAACTGGCTGTGAAGGTGCAATACCCCGGCGTGGCCGATAGCATCGGCAGTGATCTCCGAATGGTGCGACCGATGGCGGTAGCGCTTTTTCAACTGAATGAAAAAGACCTGGATCGGTACATGGGGGAAGTGGAACTGCGGCTTCTGGAAGAAACCGACTACACCCTCGAACTCCGGCGCGGGCAGGAGATCGCCGAAGCGTGTTCGTTTATCCCGAATCTGGTTTTTCCCCGGTATTATCCCGACTTGTCGGCGCGCCGAATCCTGACGATGGACTGGCTGGATGGGTTGCACCTGCGCGAATTTTTGACTGCCGATCCTTCCCAAGAAGTTCGCAATCAGATTGGGCAGGCGCTGTGGGACTTTTATGATTTTCAAATTCACACCCTTCGTCAGGTTCACGCCGATCCGCATCCTGGCAATTTTATGCTTCGCCCCGACGGGACGTTGGGGGTGATTGATTTCGGCTGCGTGAAAGTGATTCCCGATGGGTATTACGAAAACTATTTCGCGCTGCTCAACCCGGACACGCTGGAGGATGAAAAGCGAGTCGAACAGATTTTCTATAACCTCGAATTTATCGTGCCAGATGATTCGGCTCGCGACAAAGCGTTTTTTCGGGATTTATTCGTTCGCATGATTCAACTGCTCGCCAAGCCTTTCGCCGTCGATTCATTCGATTTTGGGGATGATGCGTATTTCGAGGAGGTATACGCGCTGGCCGATGAGTTGACGAAAGTAGAAGAACTCAAAAACTCGAAAGTGGCCCGAGGCTCCCAGCACGGGCTTTACGTAAATCGAACTTACTTCGGATTGTATTCGATCCTGAACGAGCTTCGGGCGGAGATAACGACGACAAAGCCTGCGTGGCTCACTTCCCGCCTGCTGGCCGCCACCCTGTAGCGATAGGACTTTTGGGGGAGGCGTTACTTTGAAAATACCAGCGGGATGGTCACTTTCACGTCATCCCAGGTCAGGGTTAGATCCGCTCCGGCATCAGTTTCGATAAATTGGAAAAGCAGCGCCTCGTAGATCTGGTTGTTTTTACTGGCCGTCGCCTCAAACCGCATCACGTCTTTTTCGGGTTTGTAGTTGTATGCGCCCCACTGACCAAGTTCAGAATTTAGGAGCACCGTCCAGCGAGCGGGATTGGGGATTGTAAACAGGGTATAGGTACCTGCCCTGCACACTTTCCCGTCAATTTTTACATCGCGAATGAAGGTAATCTCCGTGGCCTCATTCGCTCCAGTGCGCCAGACTTCCCCCCATTTTGCCAATCCGCCAAACGTAGTTCGGCCTTTTTTGAAGGGTTGGCTGTACACTACTTTCATGTAGTTCGTCTCATCCTTGTACTGAGCCAACGCGAGTGGGCTTGGGCGAGGTTGGGGTTTCACGGTGTCTGGGGCCGATTCATGCTCGGCAGAGTCAATCGCAACGGATGAATCTCCACGGGTTGAATCCGAACCGACCGAATGAACGGCAACGGTGGTATCCGTTTGAACGGACACTTGGGCGGAGGCGAAGTGCCCGCCTAGCCAAAGTAAGAAAAACAAAACGTACCGGAAAGAAACTTTCACGAAGACCTGACGGATGAGTTGGTAGAAAATGCCCTACATTCGACAACTTTACAACGTACCCTCCTGGGTTTTGTTTCTACATTTTTTGGTCCCCGTGAGTACGATGCCTCTGCGTCCCGATTTCGACGACATTTTTATGGAGTTGGCCCTGAACCTGGCCAAACGTTCCCATTGCATCAAAGCCCAGGTCGGGGCGGTGCTGACGAAAGAAACCCGCATTATTTCAATCGGTTACAATGGTCCGCCGTCGGGAACCCACAACTGTGATGAAGAATTTCCCGAAACGGGATGCCCCCGCGATTCCAAGGGAAGCTGTTCCCTGGCGCTGCACGCTGAGCAAAATGCAATTCTGTATGCCGCAAAAAATGGAGCCGATTTGGCTGGTGCCACGCTTTACGTCACGCTATCTCCCTGCATCGCATGTGCCCGGATTATTTTCAGTATGAAGATACGAAAAGTAGTTTTTATGCATTCCTACGCCGCCTACAAAGGAATCCCACTGGATGAAGGCGTAGAATTTCTCCGTAAGTTCGGAGTCCAGGTTGAGCAGTTTGACAAAATGCAGAAATTCCTCACGCCGGTAAGTTGAGAGAAAGCTCAGTGCTCAATTCCGCCCGCGCCGTGTACATGTCCGTGTTCTAATTCGGAAAGGGTAGCTGGCCGGACAGACAGAATCTGGCCAGTAAACTGCATTAATTTACCGGCGAGGGGAGAGTTGAAGTCCATCAGTACGAGGTCATCTTTCACGTCGAGAATACGGCCCTGGAGTCGATGTCCGTCTTCGTTGGTCATGGGCAGGAAGTTACCGACTTCAAGCAGATCAGAGGGAACCGCACCTTCCACTTTAAATACGTCGATGGGTAATTCAACAATTGCTTCTTCATCCCGGTATCCGTATCCTTCCTCAGGGGTGAGTTCGAACGCAAACGAATCACCCGTTCCCAATCCAATCAATTTTGCCTCGAAGCCTTCGGGCAATCCACTCAGGCCATGGATAAAAAGGAATGGATCGTCGGCATCCATTACTTCAATGGTTTCCGGCTGGCCATCTTCATCGGGAATCGAAAGACGGTACGTCAACGAAACCACGGCATTGGGAGCGATTTTCATCGTTTGCTGGTTGATTTCGGGCAAACCTACATTTTTTTACGGCAAGGCCGATTACCAATCCATGAATTATCTTGCCCATGCCCTGCTGTCTGGTTCTGACCCAGAAATCACGTTGGGAAATAGCCTGGGCGATTTTTACAAGGGTAATGTGGCGAGAATCAGCGGTTCAGGAGTTACTGAAAAATTCCGGGCAGGAATTCGGCTGCACCGGGCAATTGATTCATTTACGGATCAACATCCGGTGGTGAGACACAGCAAGCGTCTGCTATCGGCGGAGTATGGAATCCGCTCTGGAGTCATTGTCGATTTATTTTATGATTATTGTCTGACTCAGCGATGGACGCAGTTTTCAGTCGTCTCGCTCCCGGCGTTTACCACGCAGTACTACTCATTCCTATCCGAAAATTTTTACCGGATACCGCCTCTGGCACAGCCGATGTTCACGGCAATGATCCGCCACGATTGGCTGAATGGGTATTCCACGGTCGAGGGCATCGAGCAGGCTTTGGGCGGATTGGCGTACCGGGTTCCGGCAGTAGCGGGGATTGAAACGGCGGGAAAGTACCTTCATCACAGCCGTCAAGCGATTATGAATGATTTTTTGGAGTTTTTCCCGGAATTGATAACTCACAGTCAACCGCTAATTTAACGCCCTTTTTTCGATGGCAATAACACCGGAGGCCGCGCTCAAGAATCTGAAAAATAAGCAGATAGTCCCGCTTTATTTGCTAATGGGGGACGAACCCTTTTACCTTGAGAGGGTAGTGGATTTCTTGGAAGAAATCACCATTCCACCGCCGGAGCGATCGTTTAATCAATTCGTGTTGTTCGGGAAAGACCATTCGGTCGTCAGTTTAATGGGTTACGCCAAGCGTTTTCCTATGCTGGCCGACCGTCAACTGGTGCTGGTGAAAGAAGCACAGGGCCTCTCCGGTCTGGAAGCGAAGGAGTCGACGCGTCTTCTGGAAGAATACGCGCACAAACCCATGCCCTCGACCGTGTTGGTGTTGTGTTTCAAAGAACTGGTCGATGAGCGCAAGAGTTGGGTGAAGGCATTCGAGAAAAACGGGGTTGTCGTTGCTTCCCGTAAACTTTACGAGAGCAAAATACCGGATTGGATCGCGGCATACTGCCACGAACGCGGGGCAAAAGTGAGTAAAAGTGCGTTGATGATGCTGGCTGAATACGTGGGCAACGACCTGAAGCGCCTGGCGAATGAAATCGATAAAATTCTATTGAACCTCCAGGCTGGACAAGCGATTACCGCTGAGGTGGTCGAATTGTATTCGGGAATCAGCAAGGAGTACAACAGCTTTGAATTTCAAAAGGCGCTTTTCCTGCGTGACGTAATGAAAGCCAACCGCATTGCCGCCTATTTTGCTTCAAACCCCAAGAATAACCCCCTTCAGCCCATCCTGACGGTGTTGTACAATTCCTTCAGTAAACTCTTATCCGTCCACACCGCGATCGACTCCTCCGAGAAAGGGTTAGCACTCCTGCTGAACGTGAATCCTTATTTTGTGAAAGATTTCCTGATTGGTGCAAAAAATTATCCTTTTGAAAAAACGGCGGACGTACTTCATACCTTGCGTACCATCGATGCCCGAAGCAAGGGGGTAGAAGCGGGTTCCTGGGATGATGCCTTGCTCCTGCAGGAATTGGTTTACGAGGTGTTACACTGACTAAACAAAACAGCCCGGCGCAACGAAGCACCGGGCTGAGAGAGACGTAGCGGGGAGGGGGATCGAACCCCTGACCTTAGGGTTATGAATCCTACGCTCTAACCATCTGAGCTACCCCGCCTAAAATCTGGGGCAAAAGTACACGTTGTTTTTAAAAAGTCGATACCTTTTGCCTACAAAAACACAGTCGAAGGCATTTTCGCCCATTTAGCGCCTATAATTGCGTACAACCATGAGCAAGTACAAATTTACCGCAGAGTATGAACTACGCGCTTCTCCAAAAATGTTGTTCCCGTACGTAAGTACCGCTTCTGGTCTCTCGCAGTGGTTTGCCAGTAAAGTGAATGTGATGCCTGATCAGATGTACGATTTCATCTGGGATAACGAGAGTCACCCCGCACGAATGGCAACCATGCGTCAGAACAAGAGCGTTAAATTTGACTTTTTACCCACCGAAGACGAGCGAGAACATGCGTACGTGGAATTCAGGCTCGATGTCAGTGAATTAACGCAATCGACCTTTTTAAAAGTTACTGACTATTCCAATAATTCCGACGCGGATGACCTGCAAGCGGTATGGAATGGGTTGTTGGATAGTCTAAGAGAAATTGTAGGGAGCTGATGAAAAAACTGGATAAATTGGTGCTTAGGACCTTTTGGCCCCCATTCCTGGTGACGTTTAGCGTCGTCGAGTTTATTTTCATCATGCGGTTTATCATGCTCTACTTCGATGAAATCGCGGGGAAAGACATCGGTCTGGATACCTATGCTCAATTGCTTTTTTATTGTAGTGTCATCACCGTTCCGGTTTCAATGCCATTGGCTGTATTGCTGTCTTCTCTAATGGGATTTGGAAACCTGGGGGAGTACTTTGAGTTGACAGCGCTCAAAAGCGCTGGAATCTCGGTTGTGCGCGTTTTTCGACCTGTCGGAGCGGTCGTAGTACTGTTAACAGGATTTATATTTTGGTTTAACAACGAAATAATGCCCTGGGCAAATCTTAAGTTTTATAGTTTACTGTATGATGTGAAAACGAAGAAGGCTGCTTTAAATATTAAAGAAGGTATTTTTTATACAGATTTACCTGGCTATAGAATTAAAGCAGACAAAAAATTTCCAGATGGGCGCTCTTTAAAAGGACTCGTAATTTATGATCATTCCGCCGTGAATACGGGTAATAAAAGTGTGATTTTGGCTGATTCAGCGCAGATGTACACTATTTTAGATAATAAAAATCTGGTATTTGAATTATTTAATGGAAACCAATACATAGAGGATTCCGATAGAGCATCGCCTAATGTTGATCAGAGCGATTTTACACGGAATCAGTTTAAAAGGTCTGTATTTGTAGTAACTCTTAAATCATTTGACTTAAAAAAAACGGATGAAGATCAGTTTAAGTACGCGGCAATTATGAAAGATGTTCGCGAATTGGCTCATGAATCAGACTCGTTAGTTGCTGATGTTAAGGCTACTACAAAATCACTAGTGTATTCTGCCCCCCGGTATTATACGTACCATTTGAGCAATTCGCCTTCTCAAGCGAAGAAGATTTCCGGTAAAGGCAAATGGATTGACACGCTGCTCCGAAAACCAATTCAGGGCGCTATACGAACCCAGCAGATTAGTAGTGCGCTTAGTCAGGCGAAAAGTAATTTATCCTGGTCGGAAACGAATGAAGCGCTTTTGAAAGACAAACGCGCTCGCATCAACAAGGCGGATTTACAGTGGCACCGAAAATTCACAACGGCCGTCGCGTGTTTGATCATGTTTCTGATCGGCGCACCGTTGGGGTCAATCATAAAAAAGGGGGGATTTGGATTGCCGGTATTAGTGGCCATTGTCTTCTTTATTTTGATGTACGTTATGACAATTCAGGGAGATAAATTAGCTACCGAGGGACAAGCGTGGGTGCCCGCTGCTGCCTGGGCTTCGAATGCCGTCCTGCTCGGATTTGGGTTATTTTTTCTGAAGCGGGCGCGGGAAGATTCGCGCTTGTTTGAAGCCGATGCCTATCGGGTCTACATCGCTCGCTTGATTCAGCGGGTATCGGCGTGGTGGGAAAGAGGGAACTTACTGAAAAAAGCAGACAAAAACTTGGTCTCTTGAGGCTTTAAAGCTTACTTTTGCGTTTTACAACAGAAAAGCTGCTAAAACACGATGTACTTAACTGCCGCAAAGAAGCAAGAAGTGTTCGAGACCCAAGGCTTCCAAAAAGCGAAAACCGATACGGGTTCCGCAGAATCGCAGATTGCCTTATTTACCTTCCGTATCAATTCGTTGACGGAACACCTGAAAATTCACAAGAAGGATTTTTCCACCCGAATGGGTCTGCTCAAGTTGGTCGGCCAGCGCCGCCGTCTCCTCGACTACCTCAATCGTAGGGACATTTCCCGGTATCGGGCCATTCTTGCCGAGCTGAATCTAAGAAAGTAATCTTTCTGCATTAGAAATCAGGGAATTCGTAACTGAATTCCCTGATTTGCATTTACCCCTGCTGCTGTCGTTTCTGTTCCGGTAGTCTGTTTGCTGCTTGGCTTCGCCATGCCGGAACCGCTGCCTTTATTTTCTCCTATGTTCAACATCGTAACCAAGACCTTTGCTTTGCCAGATGGGCGGCAAGTGTCGATAGAAACTGGTAAATTGGCCAAGCAGGCCGATGGCGCTGTCGTTGTTCGTTGCGGCGACACGATGCTATTGGCCACGGTCGTATCTAACATTGAACCCAAAATCGGGGCTGATTTCCTTCCGCTATCGGTCGACTATCAGGAAAAATTTGCCTCTTCTGGTAAAATTCCGGGCAGTTTTCAACGACGTGAAGGCCGATTATCCGATTTTGAAATCCTGACCAGCCGCATCGTTGACCGGGCGCTGCGCCCAACGTTTCCTGATGACTACCACTCTGACACGCAAGTCAATATCTTTCTAATTTCTGCGGATGCTGAAGTTTTACCCGACGCATTGGCTGGTTTAGCGGCATCTGCCGCCCTGGCGGTCTCGGATATTCCATTTAATGGGCCCATTTCTGAAGTGCGGGTGGCGAAAATTAACGGCGAATATTTGATCAATCCCGTTACTTCCAAACTCGTGAATGCCGAACTGGAATTAATTGTGGCGGCTAATGCGAATGATATTCTGATGGTAGAGGGGGAAATGAGCGAAGTCTCAGAAGAGGATATCCTCGCTGCGCTCACGACGGCGCACGAAGCAATAAAGGTGCAGTGCGCCATTCAGAAGGAATTGGAAGCGGCAGTCGGGAAAACAGGGAAGCGTACTTACAGCCACGAAACGCACGACGAAGCTCTTCGTCAGCACCTAACTGACACTTACTACCAGCAGGTTTACGACGTAGCGCGCGAAGGCAATGCCAACAAAGCGGTTCGCAAAGAAGGATTTAAGGCTATTCGGAAAGAATACATCGATTCGTTACCCGCCGATCACACCGTAGACTTAACGTTGGTGAGCTGGTATTTTCACGACATCGAGCGTGACGCCGCTCGGAATCTGGTGCTGGATGAACGCACCCGCCTCGACGGGCGCCAACTGGATCAAATTCGACCCATCGCTTGCGAAGTGAACTACCTCCCCTCCGCGCATGGTTCGGCGTTATTCACCCGTGGCGAAACCCAGTCGCTGACGACGACGACGCTAGGGACGAAACTCGATGAGCAAATTATTGACCAAGCGATGGTATCAGGGTACAATAAGTTTCTCCTCCACTACAACTTTCCTGGTTTTTCGACTGGAGAGGTAAAGCCAAATCGCGGTCCTGGCCGTCGGGAGGTGGGTCACGGCAACCTTGCCCACCGGGCTTTGAAGCGGATGCTGCCTTCGGGGGATGAAAATCCTTACACGATCCGGATTGTATCCGACATTCTTGAATCGAATGGTTCTTCTTCGATGGCAACGGTTTGCGCCGGTACGCTGTCGTTGATGGATGCCGGAATCAACATCAAAGCCCCCGTCTCCGGGATTGCGATGGGGTTGATTACGGATCCGAAAACGGGCCGTTGGGCTGTGCTCTCCGATATTTTGGGGGATGAAGATCACCTCGGCGACATGGATTTTAAAGTGACTGGAACGGAAAAGGGGATTACCGCCTGCCAGATGGACATTAAAGTGGATGGGCTATCGTATGAAGTGCTGTCGAAGGCACTCCAACAGGCGAAGGCAGGTCGGTTACATATTCTGGCGGAAATGAAAAAGGCGCTCGCTGCCCCACGTCCAGAACTGAAACCCCACGCGCCCCGTGCCGTCATCATCAAAATTGAGCAAAGTCAAATTGGAGCCGTAATCGGTCCTGGTGGCAAAGTGGTACAGGATATCCAAAAAGATTCCGGCGCAACGGTGGTGATTGAAGAGAAAGATAACGCGGGTTTCGTGAGTATTTTCGCTACCAGCAAAGCTTCGATGGATAAGGCCGTCGGGCGCGTGAAAGGCATCGTTGCCTTGCCTGAAGTAGATGAGGTATACCTGGGGAAGGTGAAAACGATTCAACCATTCGGGGCATTCGTCGAGTTCATGCCTGGGAAAGACGGCCTGCTGCACATTTCGGAAATCTCCTGGGAAAGGCTTCCTAGTATGGATGGTGTATTGAACGTGGGAGACGAGATCGAAGTGAAATTAGTCGAGGTCGACAAAAAAACGGGAAAATACCGTTTATCAAGAAAAGTGCTTCTCCCCCGGCCATAGAACAAAAAAGCGGAGTTGCTTGTTAGACCAGCAATGCAATAGCTCGTTGCGGAACAATTGTGTTCTGCAACGAGTCTGTTAACTTATCATAATTTATTCTGCACTTCCATGAGACAGCTCAAGATTAGTAAGCAAATCACGAACCGCGAGAGCCAATCGTTGGATAAGTATTTGCAAGAAATCGGGAAAGTGGACCTCCTCACTCCCGATGAGGAAGTGAAATTAGCACAACAAATTCGGGAGGGGGATCAACAGGCACTGGAACGATTGACGAAAGCAAACCTTCGGTTTGTGGTATCGGTCGCAAAACAATACCAAAACCAGGGACTTTCTCTTGGCGATTTAATTAACGAAGGAAACTTGGGTCTCATCAAAGCTGCTCAACGTTTTGATGAGACACGGGGCTTCAAATTTATCTCCTACGCTGTATGGTGGATTCGTCAGTCCATCCTGCAAGCGCTGGCCGAACAATCCAGGATTGTCCGTTTACCCCTCAATCGAGTGGGGTCTTTGAACAAGATTTCTAAAACGTTCTCCGAACTTGAGCAAAAATTTGAGCGCGAGCCTTCGCCGGAAGAATTAGCCGAAGTATTGGAAGTAAGTACCAATGAAGTTGTTGACACGTTGAAAATCTCAGGTCGTCACGTTTCAATGGATGCTCCGTTTGTGCAGGGTGAAGAAAATAGCCTGCTCGACGTGTTGGAAAATGACAGCGAAGATAAACCAGATGCCGGATTGATTAATGATTCTCTTCGGCGGGAAGTTCAGCGTGCCCTCTCCACGCTCACGCAACGGGAAGCGGATGTCATTACGCTTTACTTTGGCCTGAATGGGGAACACGCTATGACACTAGAAGAAATTGGGGAGAAATTTAATTTGACCCGTGAACGAGTAAGGCAGATTAAAGAAAAAGCAATTCGTCGGTTGCGCCACACCTCCCGAAGTAAAGCACTTAAAACCTATCTTGGTTAATTTCTCTCCGTATTGAAAGCCCCGTCATTCGGGGCTTTTTTGTTTAACCTGCTTTCATTTTCGATTTATCCGTGGCCGTTATCCAACCCCTGCTCGATCTGGTAGAAATTTGTGCAAAAAAGGGCATTCGCTTTGCTATTATTTCTCCAGGTTCTCGAAGTGCTGCCCTCACGTTAGGGTTTGCTCGTCATCCTGACATCTCGACCTTGGTTATTCCGGACGAGCGATCTGCGGCGTATATTGGATTAGGGTTATCGCAATCAGTGCAGGAACCCGTCGCCTTGGTATGTACATCCGGCACGGCAGCACTGAATTTTGCCCCAGCCGTAGCAGAGGCCTATTTTAACGAAGTTCCCCTCCTTATTCTAACCTGTGACCGACCCGCTACCTGGCTGAATCAGCAAGATGGTCAAATGATAAATCAACAACAAATATTTGAAGGGCACGTGAAACAACAGCATCAGTTACCTGATAATTATATTCATACAGATTCCGAAGTTTTTATCAATAGAATACTCAACCAAAGTATCAATACCCTGACCACTAATCCGGCGGGTCCTGTCCATATCAATATTCCTATTCGGGAACCGTTCTACCCCGAAGAGAAGGAAAAATTTATTTTTAATAAAAACATCCGGATTATTGATGCACCGAAAACTAGTAAAATTCTTTCGTCATCTACTTGGGAGGAGTTAATCGGTGAACTTCAATCGGCCAAAAATGTGCTCATCGCAGCGGGCCAGGGATGGATTGATGCCGAACTAACCGCAACTCTTCACACGATTGTTGACGAATTTTCCATTCCAGTCATTGTTGACGTGATATCGAATGGAAACGCAACTAATTTCGTCGACAAGCAAGACATTATTCTTTCTTCCAAAAACAGCGAAGAATTGGAAAGACTCAGACCAGAATTACTAATCACGTTCGGGAATTCATTCATTTCAAAAAACCTTAAACTTTTTTTAAGAAAATTTTCACCCAATTTTCATTGGCATTTGCAGTTTGGGGATATCATTCACGATCCATTTCAATCCGTCACTCGTATTATTCAGGTAGAACCAGAACCTTTTTTTAAACAGTTGATAGAAGATTTAGACATGCAACAATTTAGAGAAGGGGATTTTGGGCTTTTTGAAGGTAACTACCTGGCTGATTGGCAAAAGGCGAATTTCGCGGCAAGCAGATTTCTTGAGGCCGAATTTTCGCGCCAAACAGACTTTAATGAGTTTAGCGCCTTACACTTTGCGATGGAAAATTTGCCTCAGACCTGTGACTTACACCTGGCAAATAGCATGGTAGTACGGTATGCAAATTTTAATGGAATCCAAAAATATAAAAACATCCGGGTATTTAGCAATCGGGGTACCAGCGGAATAGATGGCTGCCTTAGCACGGCGGTCGGAGCAGCGATTGCCTCACAAACGCCAGTTTTTTTGTTTATAGGCGATGTAGCTTTCTTATACGACCGGAATGGCCTATGGCATCCACACGTTCCGCCAAATCTCCGCATTGTACTATTTAACAACCACGGGGGGGGAATATTCAGGATGATCGAAGGACCGACGAAACTGCCTGAGCGAGCGGAGTTTTTTGAAACTGTACACGGAATGAATGCGAAACGTACCTGTGAGGATGCTGAAATTGTCTATTTTTCGGCAAAGAATTGGGAGGAATTGAGACAGGACTGGGCCACATTCATTTTAGAGGATAACCAAACCAAGTTGATAGAGATTGAAACAGATGGTGAAATTAATGGGCGGGTATTTACAGAATTTAAGGAAAGAATGCAGCAATTAGTTTTTTAAGGACGACAGTAGTGTTTCCGAGCAGCAATAGCATCAGAGTCATTTAACCGTTCCCCATTTCGATAGGCATCACACGCGGCGCTCAATCTGTTGGTCTGCCGATTAACTTCGCCCAAATAATAGTAGAGTTTTTCGATGGAAGGGTCGATTTTCTCTGCCTTGCTTAATTCACGAAGGGCATTGGCTAATTGATTGATCTTGAGGTAGTAAATTCCAATGTTCCGCCAACCCCATGCATTGGTGTCATCTAAACGAAGAGCAGACTCGATGGCTTCTTTGGCCTCAGGCAATCGGTTTAACCGCAGGAGGATATATCCTCGATTGTTGAAGTAGATGCTCTGATTTGGTCTGAGCGAAATTGCCCGTTCAACTAGGGTCAGTGCTTCAGGAAATCTATTTTTTTTTGCCTCAATCAGGCTTAAATTATTCAGCGCAAAATCCTCGTTCTGATTCAGCTTTACCGCTTGCCTGAAATCGGCTTCGGCTGCTCCAAGTCGTTTTTCTAAGTAAAACAGACTGCCTCGATTTACTAAAATTTCCGTTTTTTCGGGTATTTTTTTTGCCAATGACAAGGCACGGTTATAATCGGCTAAGGCCGAAGCGTAGTTTCCCAATTGCGAATTAGCGTTCGCCAATCCGATTAGCACGTAGGTAGAATCTTGATAAACTGTGGGGAAACGTTTGAATTCAGCCAAACTCTCAGTCCACTTACCCCTGTCGGCAAGAAGCTTAGCTAAACTGTACTGGGCCATTCCAAATTCTGGGTCGAGTTGAAGGGCCTGTTGAAAGTCGGCTTGTGCCTGATCAAGTTGTCCTAACTTACGGTAGCACAACCCACGGTTGAAATACGCATCGGCCCAGTCGGGCTTTTTTTTAATGGCCTCCGTGTAGAGCCGTAACGCCTCCTGATCGTCCCGTTGAAGCGCGGCCGCATTGGCTTTGATGAAAAACTGATAGGCCTCGTTTTTTCGCTGACTACCACACGATTGAATGAGCAGAACGAAACAAATCAAGCTGATTGAAACGCGCATGGAAATGATGTTTGGCAAGAAAACGTACTTTTGCCTTTTCAAACAAGTGCCGAAGCTAAACCGGCAACAACCTTCAAAATTATGCTAAAAGCCGAAATGCAGACGGAAAAAGGAACGATGATGCTCGAATTTTTTGAGCAAGACACCCCGATCCACGTTGATAATTTTATCTCTCTTGCCCGTAAAGGGTTTTATGACGGGGTGACGTTTCACCGGGTCATACCCGATTTTGTCGTACAAGGTGGGGATCCAACTGGAACGGGTGGGGGAGGGCCAGGGTATTCCATCCCGGATGAACTTGACGGGGGGAATCAATACCACGACCGGGGGGTACTTTCGATGGCCCATCGGGGACCGAATACGGGCGGGTCACAGTTTTTCATTTGCCTGAGTCGGCGAAATACCGCGCATCTCGACCGGAAGCATACCTGTTTTGGCAAAGTCGTCGAAGGTCTCGATGTGCTGGATGCCATTCGTCAAGGGGATAAAATAGTGAAAATCAACGTAATTGAATCAGAAGAATGAAACTCATTGGTTCAATTCCGCACGACACCTGCAAAATCTCTCTGTACGGTTGGAATTCGAAGTTTATCGTAAAAATCGAGCTTGGTTCCTTCGAACAGACCTACAAGGTCAGCGAGTTGGACGTTGCCAGTGAGGAAGACGTCCGGGACATGGTGAACGACTCCTTTCTGGAAAAGGTGATGCATCGCTTCGAAGCCATGCGAACGGACTGGGAACTGGCGATGGAAAACGTGGAAGATTAAACAAAAAAGGGGCATTCGCCCCTTTTTTGTTATAAGATGGTTTTTTCGTTCTGTTCCTGATTTTGAGGGAGAGCCGATTCTTCCTGTTCGTCGTACTCGTACTCGGTTACGTGAACGTTGATGGCAAGTTCGCCCTTCAAATTCCGACTCACTTCAAATTCCACCGGGTCGTATTTCTGTAGTTCGTCAAAGGCTTCGGGTTCGCGGAAATTCCGGAAGAAAATCAGGTTGGCGTAGTCATTGTCCAGCCCGTTCAGATTCCCGATGCCTTTTTGGTGGTCGATGTGAATGACTTTGCCTTTGTACTTCTTGCCAGGAATGGCCGTTCCCGGCGTGTTCGTGTACGGCTGAGTCGTACCCGTCGAAACCAGCCCGGTGTCTGGGCGTGCCGAAAAGATCGCGGGAATTACGCTCCGAACCACTCGTGGCTCCTCCTCTTCCCGGTTGGAGTCTTCCGATTCGAGAAAAATGTTCTCTACGATTGGAGTCTGTTTACGCGTGTTCAACACGTTGACCATGTTGATTTCGTAGGTAGCCTCGTTGATGAGCGTCTGACTGGTACGGATTGGCTTTTCGATGGTATCCGTCGGAAATTCAATGTCCCAGTAAAGTAGCATCACCCGCGTGCCTAGAGCATTCAGCTTTCGGATAAGGGGAAGGTGGTCGCCGTCGCCGGTGATGAGCACGACCACATTGAAGCGCTTTAAAATGGAGAGTTCGTAGGCTTCCAGGGCGAACCAAACGTCGATCCCTTTTTCCGTCATAAAATTACGTCCACTCCGGTCGGCCATCATCGGGAGGTAATGGGTCACGATGTTGCCGTACATCAGTACGTCGTCGAAAAGCCGTTCGTTAAAAAGCTGATTTTGTCGTTTTGCGGCTTCATAAGCACTAAAGCGGCCCCGGAAATAATGGGCATCGACAATCTGACAAAAATTTCGGGTGTCAACTTTCTCCAATTGGGCCACGGTTTCCCGAATGAATTCGTGCAGGCCACGGATGCTGATGCGGGAACGTCGGGGGTCGTAGTGGCGGTAGTAGTGACTCACCCTGGCGAAATAGCCGCCATCGTAAAAGATGCCAATCTTAATCAGTTTGTTGTCATGCGTGTTGAGACTCATAAACCATTGGTTTTTAAGGTATAATCCTTCCCGATTCAAATTCTGTTGCGTAGGTGGCACAAGTGGACATCAAGCGCTGAGTGCATCGAAAAAAGCGCTCGCCGGGACACCTAAAATAGGTCAGCACTACGAATGGGCTGACCCATCTAACGATAACTCACGCTCCCAATTGCGGGTGGAGGGGGAGGATGAATTCTTTAACTTAATTCTGAGGGAATTGAGACGACGGACAGACGAGACGCTTCCGGCCCCTTTCCGATCAATTCTGGGAGTTCGAGGGGTACACTGGGTGAAGGTGTCGAATGGGGTAAACCCTGATTTTTTGAGGAGCGAAGAGGGAACAGATTGACGGCGGAAAGGGATAGAAAAACAGTAAATGCCAGTGGAGGCCGCGATTCATCATACTTTATTTTTGAATATTTGCGTTTAAAGTCGTGAAAATACGCAACGGCTCCCACCTGACCAAATCCGCCCATTGACTGGAATTTCGACGATCACCCATCGGGACTACTGCACTTTTGTTTTCAACTCCATGCGCTTACGCTCCTTTCGCTTTCTTGTTAGCTTCGGTCTACTCTGCTTTTTTTCTCTGGATGGGGTCTCCCAAAACACCCTGAGTTACGACCCGGCAGCGACCCATTTTCGGAATGGCCTCGAATTTATTGAGCAGAAAAACTACGCCTCGGCTCGGGAGGAGTTTCAACGCTACCTGGCAACGCACCGCGAATTGCTGGAACGCGGTGACTACAATGCGGTGACGGCCGAGTATTACGTGGCCATGTCTGCCCTCTACCTGGGTTACCCCGAAGCCGAACTTCAGGCCGAACGATTTGCTACCAATCACGCGGAGCACCCGCGTGCCCGCCAGATTTACAACGATCTGGGCCTCTATTTTTACAACCAGCAAGCGTATGAGCGGGCCATTCCGTACCTGGAGAAAGGGGCCACCAGTGGGAATACCGATGCGCAGTTTAAACTGGGAATGGCGTACTACCAGTTGAAGCAATTTGATTCCGCGTTGAAAGCGTTCAATAAAATCAAAACACTCGAAGACCCCGAAACCGGCATCCCGGCCAGTTATTACGCGGCGGTGATTCAGTTTACTAACGGCGATTACGCGGCTGCGGTGCAGGATTTCAAGCGGATCGAAAACTCCGCCCAGTATAGAAATGAAATTCCGGGCTGGATTGGGCACTCGTACTACCGTCAGGGGCAGTACGATCAGGTACTGGCGTATGCCGAACCCTTACTCAAGAATCCGCGCTCCGGGAAAAAACTCGATGAATTGGCCTTACTGACTGCCGACGTGTACACGCAACGCGAAGAGTACGAAAAGGCCGTTGTCAAATACAAATTCTTCACCAGCCTGCGCGGCAACCGGATGCCTGCTGCTTCGGCCTATCGCTACGGATACGCGCTCTATCGCACGGGTGACAACAACGGAGCCACGGCAGCCCTGAAGCCGATCGCTGGGGGAAAGGACACCCTCAGCCAGTACGCTTCGTATTACCTCGGCGTTGCATACCTTAATTCCGAGAATTTGCCTTCGGCGCTCGCCGCGCTCGATCAGGCGCGGAGACTAACTTTCAACAAATTGGTGCAGGAAGACGCCGCCTTCAACCACGCGAAGGTGCAGCTTGAACTCGGAAACGGCGCGGAAGCCATCCGGGAGTTGAAGGATTTTCAGCAAAATTTTTCAAAAAGTCGGTATTTGGCTGATGCCGAGGAATTGTTGGGGGATGCGTTCGAGGTTACAAACGATTACCTGGGGGCGCTGAAGTATTACGAAAGCCAGCTTCAGCGAAATCCAGCCGTCCGGGAAAAATACCAGCGGACTGCTTTCAAACAAGCCACGGCGGAGTACAATTCCGAGCAGTACGCTTCGGCGATTAACCTCTTCGATAAGTCTTTGCAATTTCCGATCGATCTGAGTCTGAAAACGGCCGCCCGATACTGGAAAGCAGAGGCACTATCAGCCGAACGAAAATTCGATCAAGCTATTCCGATTTACAATCAACTGATTGCGAGTTCCGAAAATACTTCTGGACTATCTGATTATCAGACTAAAAGCCGGTACGCACTTGGGTATGCGTATTACAACACGCAGGAATTCGATAAGGCGAACGCCCAGTTTAAAGCCTACGCCCAACAAGCGAAAAATTTGACAGGTAAAGCTAATTTTGAAGATGCTCTTCTACGCTTGGGAGACACTTACCTTGCCGCAAAAAACTATGATGAAGCGTTGAAAGCGTATGAACAAGTGATTGCACAAGGGCGGACCGACAAGGATTACGCCACCTTCCAGAAAGGCATCATCCTGGAATTTCTCAATCGGGACCAAGAAGCGAAAGGCGCTTTTGATCGGGTTTTGAATCAGTACGCGACTTCGCGGTATGCCGATGATGCCCTCTTCCAGCTTGGCATGGTCGATTTCAACAATGCCAACTACCAAGTTGCACTCCGGCAGTTTTCGCGCCTGCTTCAGGAGAAGTCTAAAAGCCCGCTCGTTCCAATTACCCACTTGCGCCGGGCTATCGCCTACACGAACCTGAAGCAGTACGACGAGGCCATCGCCGATTACCGGCTGATTTTGAGCAAATACCCAAATTCCCGGAGTGCGGAGCCTGCCTTGCTCGGTCTGCAAGACGTGCTGAACACCGCTGGACGACCGGAGGAGTTTTCGGACGCCCTTGAATCGTTCAAGAAAAACAATCCAGGCGATGAGTCGCTGGAAAAGATTGAATTTGAGTCGGCTAAAAACCTGTATTTCAACGAGAAATACGATCGGTCGGTTGAATCGCTGCTGAAGTTTATGAAAACGTACCCAGCTAGTGCTCTGAATTTTGAAGGAAAATATTACCTCGCTGACTCGTATTTCCGACTGAACGATGCCCCCAACGCTCTCCGCTACTTTTCGCAGGTGATCAGCGATAATCGGACTTCCTTCGTAAGCCGGGCAGCGGCGCGAAGTGCTGAGTTGGAAGTAAAGCAGGGGAATTTTGCCCGTGCCGTTCGGCACTTTCACACGCTGATTGGAACGGCGGCGAACAAAAAAGACATTCTAACGGCCTGGACGGGATTGATGGATGCCCATTTTCAACTTCAGCAGTACGATTCTACCCTCGTGTACGCCCGTGAAGTGCTGAACGGGGGCGATGTGTTGTTTGGGGCAAAAAATCGGGCGCAGTTGTACGTCGGGAAGAGTTTTCTGGCGAAGGGAAACACCAAGCAGGCCATTGAAGAACTGGAAAAGTCGGCCACGTTGGCCAAAGACGCTTACGGGGCAGAAGCCAAGTATCTGGTAGCCAAAACACTTTTTGCTGAGAAAAAATACAAGGAAGCGTACGATAAAATTACCGAAGAATTACTCCCCCAGTTTCCAGACCAGCCCCGCTGGCGCGACCAGGGCTATTTGCTGCTTTCTGATGTATACATCGGCCAGAACGATGCCTTCAATGCAAAAGCGACCTTAAATTCGATCATCGAAAACGCGGAAGACAAGTCGGTCGTGGAGGAAGCCCGACGGAAACTTTCTGCCCTGGAGTCGAAACAGAATTAACGCCCTCCCTCCCAAGTCAATTCCTTATGTTGTTACGCCATTGTATCCTGCCGGTCACCTTGTTTTTTTCGCTGGCCAGCTTTGCTCAAAAACCGAAAGGTACCGTGGTACCGGCAGAGGGACAGGTGGAGGATGCCGAGATTACGATTGAAAAAGATCGGAAAATCGACCTTCCCCAGCAAAATCGGAATGTCGAAAAAATGCCTTCTCTGACGGCTCCGAAAGAAAAAACGAAACTGACATACCAATTTCCGGATCGGAAGTTGAGCATTGGAAATCCCCGATTCAATCCCAGCGTGCAGGGCCTTCCCGAGTCGGCGACGGCGGAATCTGGGTATTCGAACTTCATTAAAATCGGGGCTGGCAATTATGGCCGGTTCATGGCCGAAGGCATTCTCAATTCCCGCTCCGATTTGCCGTATGGCCTGACCATCAAAGCCCGGCACAACTCCGCCGCCACCGGCCCCGTTGATGGGAAAAACTCGGCTTCCAACCAGCAGGAATTCTCGCTGAATGGAAAATACGTCGGCAATTCGTACAAGCTTACCGGCAACCTGGGGTTTGACCGGGAGCAATTTTTCTTTTATGGCTACCGTCGGGGGCCAAACGTACCGACACCGGAGCGACGACGCCTTGAACAGGTGTTGAGTACGATTTCGGTGGGGGCCGGGATTGAAAACACCAACAAAGACGCGACCATCGATTATTCCCTTCGTACGAAACTCACGTCGCTCAGTTCCCGCACGAACGCCGCAGAAATCGACTGGGGTACCAACCTGAAGGCAACCTGGCCCATCAGCGAGCAGTTTCTGGCTCATTTGAAAGCCGACGCGTACCTCACGCAACGCACCGACAGCCTAGTCGACAAGCGGAATTTCTTCCGGGTACACCCGAGTTTTCAATTTAAAAGCGGTACCGTCAACGTGACCGTTGGCTTCAATGCCGTACACGAGACCGATGCCCGCCAGAAAATCTCGGCCACGCACGGGTATCCCATAGTCAACCTCGACCTCATGCCCATCGAAAACATCCATTTTTTTGCTGGCTTCGACGGCGACCTGGCTCGGAACACACTGACTGGTTTTTTGAGCGAAAATGAGTTTCTGGGACGGAAGGTAGGGCTACTCAATTCGAACAAACTCCGGGAGTTTTACGCTGGCTCAAAGGGTCAGGTTACTCAGCAGGTCAGCTTTGAGGTTCGGGCTGGCTATGCCACGTACCGAAATTTTTACGTGTTCAACAATGCCAAACCCGATACGTCGCGCTTTGAAATCCTGTATGACGCAGGCACATCGAACGTACTCAACGTATCGGGTCAGCTAAACTACGAGCAGAGTGAACGCTGGCGTTCCTCGCTGTTGCTCAATGCCTACGGGTACGACTTGAGTACGCTCGAAAAACCCTGGCACCGGCCCTCGTTCACCGCAACGTGGACAAATTCAGTGTCGTTTTCCAAAAAACTACTGCTCGGAGCCGATGCCTACTTTCTGGCCGGATTGACTGGGAAAAATTTTGTGAGTAACCGCGTTATTGATTTGCCCAACATTCTCGACGTAAACCTCAAGACGACCTACCTGCTGACCGAGCAATTAGCAGCGTCTGTTTCGTTAAACAACTTGTTTTCAAAAAATTACGAACGCTACCTCTACTACCAGCGGCAAGGGTTGAATTTTGTAATCGGGGCATCGTACTCGTTCTAAGGCAGGAGTGGAGGGAAAAGGCCAGTGCGACAGCATTGATTTTATTTTCAGGAATCAGTACCTTTCCGACACTGTGCATCCTCAACCTCCCTCGCCCATGCCTTCTATCCCTGAACACATCAAAAACCTGCTTTTTGAGCAGGATTGCGTGGTGGTGCCCGACTTGGGTGGATTCATCACCAATTTTCACAGCGCCACCCTGCACGAGCAAAATGCATCGCTGCTGCCGCCGCGCAAACGCATCGCCTTTAATGAAATTTTGCAGTTCGACGATGGGTTACTATCGAGTTACGTGGCGGCGAAGGAGCAAAAGTCGCGGGATGAAGCACTGTTGAAGATCCGATCTTTTTCTGAACACATCTGGAAGGAGTTGAAACTCCGCAAGAGTTTCCGCTTTGAAAATTTGGGAGTGTTTACGCTCAATACCGAGGGTAAACTCGTTTTTGAGCCGGATCTGCGAATTAATTTTCACGCCGAAAGCTTTGGGCTGACATCGGTTTTGACGGGGAGGGTCCGTAAAGTTCTTCCTCTGGGCAGTTCTTCGCCAAGACCACCAATGCAGGAAGTGGCTGTTCAGGAGGTAGTTGCCACAACCGAGATAAAGGTAGTACCAATTGGTGAGCGCCGTCGTTGGCTGTCCTTGCCCAATGTGGCGGCATCCATTGGCGTGATCACACTGAGTCTGATTGGATGGATTTGGTTCGACCGTAGTGATTCATCACTAAGCAGTTTGAACCCCCTTTCAATTTTCGGGGTGCCGGAGTGGGTTCATAAATCACCCCAGATCAAGGAGAGCATTTCTGCCAAACCAACTCATCAACCCGTCGTGACCGATACCTCCGATTACACAGAGATTGATCTGACCATTCGCCATTCCATCCCCGATCCGGCACCAACTACCGGGGCCCTTTCTCCAAGTTCTTTTACTGGGGCACCAGTCGCAATGCCACTGAAGCATGGTAAAGCGTTGGTGATTCCGATGGCAGTCAAAGTTGGTTTTAAAGAAATATCCTTGAAAGTACAGCGTTATTTTGTCGTTGCAGGAGGTTTTGGGAAGAAAGTCAATGCATTGAAACTACAAAAAAGCCTGGAGCAGCAGGGATACTCGGATGCACAACTGCTTTTTCCAATCAACAAAGGATTAATCAAGGTGTCTGCCGGGAGCAGTCAGTCCCTCTCCGAGGCCAAAAATCTGGCAGACCAAATCCGGGGCATCTACGGAAACAACGTTTGGATTCTAAAAAACAGGTTGTGACCTTCCGTTTAGTCTCGGCAATTCTCCTGATCTGATTTGAAAACCAAATCAGTTTTTACCATGCAAACAAATCTTTCTTCTCTCGAGCGTGAGAATCAGCGGTTGGCCTTTGCTATTACCAGTATTTTCTACGTACTGCTTTTCTTGTTACTGCTTTTTTTAAATGCCTGGCGAATCACGGCACTTCCGAATGCTGGATCAGGCATTGAGTTGAATTTTGGGCTTGATAACGTTGGGAGTGGAGATATTCAAACGCGTAACCGACCCAGCCCGCTTAAAAATAAGGATGAATCGCAGCCACCAGCTCAGAAAAAAGCGTCTGTTGTCCCATCTCAACCCATAGAACCGGTTACGCCTCGCCCGACTCGGACTAAGCCGGTAAAAATTGAAGAGGAGCCAACCATCGCCAGCAAAGTAGAAAGTCCGGTTAAGGTTGCGGAAAAGCCAGTACGTAAACCAGACCCCGTCAATAAACCGGAGCCAAGACCTGAACCCGTTGTCAAACCAGTTGAAGCACCTCCGGCTCCCCCAGTCAGGCAAGTGGACACGAAAGCACTTTATAAGAAAGGAAATGGAGCCTCCGGTTCAAATTCAGGCGGGAATGGAACGACTGGCTCAAGTCCGAACCCGGGTGGAAACAGCAATGGAGATGACGCGAGTGGGGTAGGAGATAAAGGGGATCCCCAGGGAAAACTGGATGCGAAGGGATTGTACGGAAATCCGGGTACAGGCGGGGGTTCGGGGGGCGGTTCAGGAGGGTCTTCATTGAGTCTTACCGGCTGGGCCTGGACAAGTAAACCGATTGTCAGAGATCCTTCATCCGAAACGGGTAAGATTGTGCTCCAAATTTCGGTTGACGCTCAGGGAGATTTGATTTCGGTCAAGATCATTGAAAAAACAGTGAGCCAGTCTGTTGCTGAATTGTATAAAAGCGCAGTTGAAAAACTATCCTTTGTACCTACCAACGCTAGTGGGGCGCGTCCAGCTAAATCGACCGGTACGATTACCTTTCGGTTAAATGCACGGTAAATTTATTTGCGGCCTCCATTAATTTGCTCACTTCACGTTTTGCCACCGGGGACTTACCTTTGTCGGGTAAGCCCTTTTTTTATGAACTATCAGGAAACCATCACCTTTCTATACGAGCAACTGCCGGTTTTTCATCGGGATGGAGCGTCAGCGATCAACCCAGGCCTGGAAAATACAGTTGCGTTTTGTGAGTATCTTGGAAATCCTCACCGAATGTTTCGCTCGGTACACGTTGGGGGGACAAACGGGAAGGGTAGCACATCGCATATGCTCGCGGCGGTGCTTCAATCGGCCGGATACAAAGTTGGACTTTATACGTCGCCTCACCTCAAAGACTTTCGAGAGCGAATCCGCATCAATGGCCAGCCTATGGCTGAAGAAAAAGTAATCAGTTTCGTTGAGCAGAACCGTTCTGTACTACTGGAATTAAAACTTTCTTTCTTTGAGCTTACGGTCGGAATGGCATTTTATGAATTCAGTCGCCAACGCGTAGATATTGCCATTGTTGAGGTGGGTTTAGGGGGCCGGTTGGATTCAACAAACATTATTTCACCCCTGGTTAGTATTATCACCAACATTAGTTTAGACCATACGCTACTATTGGGGAACACTCTGGCGGAGATTGCTGTCGAGAAAGCAGGGATAATTAAAACAGCGACCCCGGTAGTTATTGGAGCGTTCCAGCAGGAAACCATATCTGTTTTTACAGATGTCGCGAAGCGACAAAAAGCCCCCCTTTTTCTAAGTTGGGAGGCGTTCAGCTTGCATAAAATAGAACAAGTGCGTGATGTGCTCCTCGTGACATTAAAAGCGCATAAAGATGGGTTTCAAACGTATCCGCTCCAACTTTTAGGGCGGTATCAAGCACTAAATCTGCCTGCTGTACTGGTGGCACTCCAACTACTACATTCAGCAGGTTTCTCACTTTCCCATAACTCTATTCAAGCCGGACTAAGCAATACAACCACACTGACTGGCTTAAAAGGACGTTGGCAAAAACTCTATAATAAACCCGATGTTTACGTTGATGCTGCTCATAATCTGTCAGGGATTGAAGCTGTGTTATCTACGCTTCAATTCTACTCTTTCTCTATATTATGGGTGATCGTGGGTTTTGCGAAAGACAAAGAGGTAGCATCGATTTTGCGCTTACTTCCTAAAAATGCGAAGTATATTTTTTGTAATGCAGCCTCTCCACGCGCATTACCTGCGGAAGAACTATATCTGCTTGCAAGCGAGATAGGCTTAAAAGGAATAATAATTGCTAATGTTAACGACGCATATGATTGGGCATTTACACACTGCGAGTCAAATGATTTTATTCTTATTACTGGCAGTTCTTATCTTGTTGGCGAACTAAATATACTCTAAGAAAAAGGCCGACTCTTAGAGTCGGCCTTTTTCTTAGTACAAACTATGCACCGACCTTCGCAATCAAGTCAGCTACACGACTTGAGTATCCATATTCGTTATCATACCAGCCTACTACTTTGGCGAGAGTACCTGAAGCAGTTGTAAGCTCAGAGTCGAAGATACAGGAATGAGGGTTACCTACGATATCGGAAGAAACCAACGGGTCAGTCGCATATTCAAGAATTCCTTTCAATGGACCATCTGCTGCCGATTTCATGGCGGCATTGATTTCTTCCGAGGTCACACTGCGTTTTAATAGTACAGTTAGATCAGTCAGTGACCCATCTGGGATGGGTACGCGTAGTGCGTTTCCATCTAATCTCCCTTTCAGATTTGGTAAAACTAATCCGATTGCTTTTGCTGCACCCGTTGAGGTAGGAACAATGGAAAGGGCCGCTGCTCGGGCACGCCTTAAATCACTATGTGGGGCATCTTGGAGATTCTGATCGGCTGTGTATGCATGCACCGTGGTCATGAATCCTTTTTCGATTCCAAATGTATCATCCAGCACTTTCGCCATTGGAGCAAGGCAGTTCGTCGTGCAGGATGCATTTGAAATAATCTGCTCGGTTCCTACTAATGTATTATCGTTTACTCCTAATACAACAGTTGGAACATTTCCTTTGGCAGGGGCTGAAATAATGACTTTTTTACAACCAGCCTGTAAATGCTGCCCAGCACCAGCTTCATCAACGAAACGTCCAGTGGACTCGAGTACCACGTCAACTTGCAAAGATTTCCAGGGCAATTGCTTGGGATCACGTTCAGCAAAGGCGTGGATACGTTGACCATTTACCGTAATACTGTCTTGATCTGAGCTTATTTGTCCATTAAAGCGACCATGGATGGAATCATACTTCAGCAAGTGGGCTAGAGTAGCGTTATCAGTTAGGTCGTTGATAGCCACAACTTCAATGTTCTCATTCTCAAGAAGTTTCCTGAATGAAAGTCGTCCGATGCGGCCGAACCCGTTAATAGCAACTTTAATTTTGGCCATTGATTATGTAAGTGAAGTTTCAGGCCGCAATAATAGGGCATAAAATACTAAATAAGAAGTCGAGAGAATATAAAATAAAATTAGTAAAAAAAAATTTTATTAGCATTAAACTAATTAACAATGGGCTTCTAAAGATTATATTGCTAAAATTAATAGGTTATATCCTTGCGTACTAAAAGGCTTTTGTATTTTCGCCGTGAGATGGTTAGGAGTGAGGAGCGATACGTTTATGGATGAATATGTTAGTCACTCGCTGTGGCTACGCCAACCCGCTGCTGACCGGCAATGGCCTTGCACTCCAAATATCAGCGCAGAGGATGTCCAACGGCAGAGAGCCAAGTTTTATTCTTGACCGAGTCGATTCGAGCGATTAAGTAGGGGAGGAACCCTCTAATAGAATCTTACACCAAATTAACGACGACAAACAATATTTTGACGTTTCAAATAAATTTATCTAATATATTGATTTTCAAGATTTTAAATAACTTTACATAAAGTACTATTTCATATTTTACTGTCATCTTTTTATCATAAAACGATTGAATATAGAATTCTGTTTGGAGGTTATCCTCTATTTTGCACGTCAAACCCCTTAGTCTTCAACAATGAACGATCTACAGTATTTTATTGAATCTGCTTGGCAAGAACGCACGCTTTTGAAGGAATCTGCTTACACCCAAGCGGTAAACAGCACGATTGATTTACTCGATAAGGGTGTATTACGCGTAGCAATACCTTTCGAAGAGGGGTGGAAAGTCAATGAATGGATAAAAAAAGCAATCCTGCTTTACTTTCCCATGCAAGCAATGATCGTCGAAGAGGTTGGCATTTTTGAATTTCATGATAAGATGAAATTAAAGACCGGTTATGCATCGCTCGGAGTACGCATTGTTCCTCCAGGAGTAGCACGCTACGGATCCTATTTGGCACCTGGAGTAATTATGATGCCTTCGTACGTTAATATTGGTGCCCATGTGGATGCCGGAACAATGATTGATACATGGGCAACAGTCGGTAGTTGTGCTCAAATTGGTAAAAATGTTCATCTGAGTGGCGGAGTTGGAATAGGTGGAGTGCTTGAACCCCCTCAGGCTGCACCTGTGATAATAGAAGATGGAGTGTTTATTGGTTCGCGCTGTATCATAGTAGAAGGAGCTCACATTGCTAAAAGAGCGGTGTTGGGCGCTAATGTAGTAATTACTGGTAGTTCAAAGATTGTCGATGTTACCACTGAATCACCAACAGAATATGTTGGCTACGTCCCTGCTGATTCTGTAGTAATTCCTGGCAGTATAACTAAACTATTTCCCGCTGGTACTTTTCAGGTCCCATGCGCCTTAATAATTGGTAAACGCAAAGCGAGTACTGATTTGAAAACCTCTCTTAATCAAGCTCTTCGCGAAAATAATGTGTCAATATGAAGGTATTTAAGATTGTATCCTTTTTTTTGATTAATCAGTCTAATTGAACAATGTAATTTTTACATTGTTCAATTAGACTGATTAATCAAAAGTACTAATTACATTTGTGGGGCCTTAATCGTTATTTACACAATGGCAGCATTACTCGATTTAAATGACAAAGTTAAATTAATTATTGCTGACCGCCAGATGACACCGTCTCAGTTTGCAGATGAAATAGGTGTACAGCGTTCGAGCATTTCTCATATCCTGTCCGGGCGGAACAGGCCAAGTCTTGAAATTATTCAAAAGATTGTGACCCGCTTTCCAGAATTCACGTATGACTGGCTTCTTGATCAAAACCAGGAGAGCTTAATTTCTCCTATCACTTCACCAATTTTACATCGGCCAAGCACTCCAGAGCTTTCTCGTACCGTGGGTAAAAAGAAGCCTTTATCTCAAGTGTCTTCTACGGCAGAACTCCCAGCTCTGGTTGATAAGGAGAATCAACGGATAATTGAGCGAATTCTGGTTTTTTTCAGTGATAAAACCTTTACAGAATACAGGCCTGATTAAGTACTAATTAATTGATAAATCGTTCGTTCCAGTAACTTGCTATAACTATTAATGACTAATGGGTTAAAAGAGCCTGTGTATCTAGTCAACGTCTATTTCATTTCATTCATACCCTCTTTATTGTCTGTAATTCAGTAAGTTAAACGAAACAATTCCGCATACGTTTCACGTGAATTGTAAAACCGTATGCTACGGACTGGTTTTGACAGGTTTACGTAAATGGGCCTTGTGGGCGGGGAATTGGACATTTCCGTACCGTACTTTTTTGTAGGGGTACCATCTCAAGGGCTGGTAGCCCGTCATCCGGTGGGCCTGGCGGGGCGTCCGGTAGTCAAGCGAAGCATGCGGCCGCATGTTGTTGTAGGTGGCCACGACCTGCTCAATGGCCTGTTGGGCCAGGGCCAGTGAAACGAACCCGCGACTGAGCCGGAAATCTTCTTTTAAGGTCCGGTTTAAGCGCTCGATGAGCGCATTTTCGTTAGCTTCTCCGGTGTAAGCCATGCTGATGGTAATGTCATTTCCGCGCAAAGCATTGACATACTCCCAGCAGCAGTATTGAACCCCGCGATCGGAATGATGGATCAACGGCCCGTCTGTTAAGCGGGTCGACAAGGCCATTTTCAGCGCCTTCACTGCCCCTTTAGGTTGGAGAGTATCCTGCACCGACCAGCCTACGATCTTACGCGAGTAAGCGTCCATAATCAGATACAGGTAGGCAAATCGTCGGCCCATGGGCAGGTAGGTCAGGTCGCTGACCCATAGCTGGTTAGCCGCGGTGGGGGTGAAGTCTTTGACGCGGTTAGGGTACTTGGCAAAGGAGTGATTTGAGTTCGTTGTCACTACTTTTAGACCCTTTCTTCTGATAAGCAATCCATTCTCTTTCAGCAAATTATGCAACTTGTCTCGGCCCATTTGAATGCGATGGCGTATCAGAAAGTCCTGCATTAAAGCCAGTAATTTCGTCGTGCCTAAACCGGGAATTTGCTGGCGAAGACGCGTGACTTCCTGAAGAACTACTTCGGTTTGATAGCACACCTTTTCGTTCTGCCGGGTAGCCGCGTACCAGGCTTGACGCGTCCGTCCGAACAGCCCACACAATTGACTCATACCCACCAGGGGGTAGCGGCGAGTCAACGTTTCGGCTGCCGGACGCCAGACTTTTTTAGGATCGGAATGTTAAATTGTTCTTCGGCAATCTGAATGACGGTTTCGTAGGCTTCTGCCTTTAAGCGGAGTAGCTTATTTTCCTGCTCGGCCTGCTGGAGGCGACGCTCGAGTTCTTTAAGGTACGTAACGGTGTTTTTCATGACGTTAGGAGGAATTAAAGGGGAACCAAGGTAACACGTTGAATACGGTGCTTGAAATACCAACGGTTGATCTGGCGCAGCCTGGACGATGGCAGATGCAGGTGCCGACGAAGCTCGTCAGCGGTGACAAGTTCAGCCCGGTAACACTCGACTTTTTTTATTTCGCTGCAAGTGCTTGATGTTCATCTTTATACGGAGTTTGTGTACAAACAAATCCGTAGCATATGAAAGGATTCATAATTTATATTATGTTAAACAATGTTCGAAAAGTGTTACGTCCTCCAAAAAAATGAATCCGCCGGAAGGTTTCTCGGCGGATTCATTGAAAATCAATTCCTAAAATCACTCAGCACTTTCAGGGTACTTCAGCCAAGCTTCTGTAGCTTGGCATCATACGCATCTGTTTTTTCGTAGCCTTTCAAAATGGTATACGTGTTTTTCAGGCTGGTTTTTACTTCTTCGGTCTGATTAGCCTCATACGCTTTCTCGAAATACGGCAACCCTTGTTTGAACTTTACCACGGCTTCTTTCTCAACGGCTTTCCCTTCTTTACCGTAGGTTGCCATATCCATAGCATCGACGCGATTCTTTATTTCAACCCCTTCATTAAAGTAACCGACGCCCATGTTAAAATTAGCGTCATAGCTAGCTGGTTCTAGCTGGAGTGCTTTCCCGTAAAACTCTTGTGCCAATTTACGGTTCTCCTCTGCCTTCCGCGTCAATTCTGGTATGTTGACGGTAGAACCCGAGGCACTTGATTGGGTACTGGTGTACTCTTTTAACTCTTGCTCAGCCTGAGCCAGGTTAGCTTTAAATTCCGCTTCTTTTTGCGTAACCTCGTTGAGTTGGCGCTTAAATTCAGCGTTTTTGGGTGCTTTTTTGATACCTGCTTGTAGTTTAGCTTTCTCCCCGGAATAAACACTAATCTTGTCTTTCTGATCAGCAATTTTTCTCTTCAACTGCTCCCCTTTCTTCGACTGAACACTTGACTTGCGAAGCTCGTCATTCGCCTGAGAAGCCTCTTGATCGTACAGAATAGCCAGGTTGAGTACATTCTGCACGTTGTTAGGATCGGCAGCGGCTAGTTGCTTCAGGTTCGCAATCGCGTCTGTTGACTTGCCAGAAGCTAAGTACAAATTCACTTTCTCGCTCTTCAGATCTTTATTCGTAGGGTTGGCTACAATCCCTTTATCTAAATACTCTATTGCCTTCTCAAAATTCTTCTCCGTCTTGTAAGCATTGGCTACGGCATAAAAAATAGCCGGATCCTTGCCCCCAGCCTCCAGGTATTTCTCAAACGACTCTCGTGCCAATTTTTGATCATCGAGTTGCTGAGCGGCGATCCCCGTCAGCATGGTGGCACTGCTGCTACTGGTGTCTTTCGGGTTAACGAGCGAAGCCGTCTGAAATAATGTCAAAGCACCCCGCAAATTTTTGGCATTGTATTTCCCAACACCTTGTTGCAGCAATGCAACGTACAAGTTGCTACCAGTACCTCCGCCCAGAATATCACTGGCTTCCTTGGCCGATTTGGCACCTTTCGAGTCAGTACTGTTGCCAAGCTCAACAGCCTTTTTGTACGCCTCGTAGGCCGTCAACGCCGCGTTGGAATCGAGTGCAGCGTACCTGACAGCCACTTCTTCATAGGCTCTCCCCCGGTCAAGCCAGGTTTTTGCCTTGTCTTTGGCTTTGTCGCTGGTGATATCCTTGTCACTCTTTTCTTTATTTTTTTTGACTTCGTCCTGAAGGGCTTTGTCGAGTACGGCATTCTGGCTAAAGGCAGAGGGTGCGGCAATCAACAGTGCGAAGCTCAGCAGGGCTGGTAAGACGATTCGTTTCATAGCGCAAAAGGCTTGGATGGTTACGGTTTTGGATTGGGTTGTCAAAAGCTAAAATCCCGTACCAACTGCCTCTGAGGGCCTTTGGTACGGGACTCTTCGCGTCCAGATGTCAAAATAACTACTTTTCGTTGGGAATATTGTCAGATGGTAACTCAGGAGTCGCCGGTTCGTCGAGAGTTTCTTCTTCGTCGCGTTGGATTTTGGTGACCGACGAAATCTCATCGCCATTTCGTAGGCTGATGAGTCGCACACCCTGGGTATTTCGGCCCATCACCCGCAGGTCGGCCACCGAAAGCCGGATAATAATGCCCGATTTATTGATGATCATTAAATCATCACCGTCGGTTACTTCCTTGATGGCCACCAGTACCCCGGTCTTATCGGTCACGTTGAGCGTACGGACGCCCTTGCCTCCCCGGTTGGTAACGCGGTAGTCTTCGATGGGCGAGCGCTTACCGTAACCCTGCTCTGACACCACCAGCAACTGGGCATCATTGCTGCTCACACACACCATACCCACCACCGTATTAACGGCTAAAGCATCGTCTTCAAGTTCAACGCCCCTCACTCCGGCGGCGGAACGGCCCATGGGCCGCACCCGGCTTTCGTTAAACCGGACGGTCTTACCCGCTTTGGTAGCAATCACGATGTCGTTGTTGCCGTTGGTGAGACACACGTCGAGCAGCCGGTCGCCTTCGTTGATGGTCACGGCGATGATGCCCGCCTGCCGGGGTCGGGAGTACGCTTCGAGCGAGGTTTTCTTGATGGTGCCCTGCTCGGTACACATCACGATGTAATTGTTATTGATGTAATCATCGTCGCTGAGCGTCTTAACGTTGATCACGGCCCGGATGCTATCCCCCGATTCGATGTTGATCAGGTTCTGGATGGGGCGTCCTTTGGCGGTCTTCCCTCCTTCCGGTACGTTAAACACCCGCAGCCAGTAACACTTACCGTGTTCGGTGAAAAACAGCAGGTAATTGTGCATGGTGGCCGTAAACAGGTGAGCGGTGAAATCGTCGTCTTTGGTGCTCACGCCCCGCGAGCCGACACCTCCCCTGCCCTGCGTCCGGTATTCGCTCAACAGCGTTCGCTTCACATACCCCTGCGCCGAAACCGTGATGAGCATCTCCTCATCGGCGATCATGTCTTCGATGGAAAATTCCCCGTCGGCGTGAACGATCAGCGTCCGGCGCTCGTCGCCGTAGCGGGCTTTCAAATCGGCCAGTTCGTCTTTGATAATTTGCCGTTGCCGTTCTTCGCTGGCCAGAATGCTCTCCAGTTCGGCAATCAGGGCCTGGATTTCCTGGTACTCGGCTACAATTTTATCGCGCTCCAGACCGGTGAGGCGTTGGAGACGCAATTCAAGAATCGCCTTCGCCTGAATTTCAGACAGCCCAAAGCTACTGACCAACCCGTTTTTTGCCACTTCCGGATCGCGGGAAGACCGAATCAGGTTAATGACCGCGTCGAGGTTATCGAGGGCAATCAGCAAGCCCTCCAGAATGTGCGCCCGTTTGCGGGCTTCGCGCAGGTCGTAGCTCGTGCGCCGCACAATGACCTCAATGCGGTGCTCCACGTAGGCTTTGATCAGATCCCGGAGATTGAGCACCACCGGGCGGCCTTTCGCCAGGGCCACGTTGTTGACGCTAAACGACGATTGCAGCGGCGAGTGCTTGTAGAGGTTGTTCAAAACCACGTTGGGCACCGCGTCTTTCTTGAGGTCGAACACGATGCGCATCCCGTCCCGGTCAGACTCGTCGCGGATTTCCGAAATGCCCTCGAGTTTCTTGTCGTTGATCAGGTCGGCAATTTTCTCGATCATCGTGGCCTTGTTGACCATGTACGGAATTTCCGTGACAATAATCTGATCCTTGCCCGTCTTAGAAGTTTCAAACGTGGCGTTCCCCCGAATCACGATCCGCCCGCGTCCGGTTTCGAGCGCCGAGCGGATGCCCTGTGCCCCGTAAATCGTGGCCCCCGTCGGGAAGTCGGGACCTTTCACGTGTTCCATCAGCCCGGCCACGTCGATCTCAGGATTGTCGAGAAAAGCCACGATGCCGTCCACCACCTCGTTGAGGTTGTGCGGAGCCATGTTGGTCGCCATCCCGACGGCAATGCCCGACGTGCCGTTGAGCAGCAGGTTGGGCAATTTGGCGGGCATCACGGTCGGCTCTTGCAGCGAGTCGTCGAAGTTGGGCTGAAAATCAACGGTTTCTTTGTTGATGTCGCTCAACAACTCCTCGGCAATGCGCTTGAGGCGGGCCTCCGTGTACCGCATGGCGGCGGGCGAGTCGCCATCGACGGAGCCAAAGTTGCCCTGCCCGTCCACGAGCGGATAGCGCAGCGACCAGTGCTGGGCCATGCGCACCATCGTGTCGTACACCGACGCATCGCCGTGGGGGTGGTACTTGCCCATCACCTCCCCCACGATCCGGGCGGATTTTTTATACGGTTTATTATAATTGACCCCCAATTCGGTCATGCCGTAAAGCACACGGCGGTGGACGGGTTTCAGGCCGTCGCGCACATCGGGCAAAGCCCGTGAGATAATGACCGACATCGAGTAATCGATGTACGCTCCGCGCATCTCGTCTTCGATGTTGATGGGGATGATGTTCCCGTGACTACCGGGTTGATTTTCTTCGAGTTGTTCGGCCATGCGAAAAAGAAATACGGAAGTTGAACTTTTAACAGCCGGTGACGACTAATCCATCACCAAAATTTCAGTGGTAATCCGTTTGGTATCTGTGAGTTGAACAGTACGATACCGTCAGATTCAATTCTTACAAATATGCGAAAAAAACGGGAAAAAACCGCCATGATTTCAGGAAATCTACTTGGTTGATGTCAAAAAAAATTCCCGGCGGGCAGACCGGGAATTGAACTTCAGACTTTCTCCCAGGGCAGCAGTTTCTTAAATTTCTTCTTCGTCTTTAGGTCTTTGTTTTTCTTGAACGCCGACTTCTCGTCGGCATCGCCGCTGCGGTTTTTGGCCGCAAACCCAAACCCGTGGACGGGTGAGGCGAAGATACTCCGGCCCCGGTATGCCATGCCCTCGTGCCGGTGTTCGATGCGCACGTGGCAGCTTTTTTCCGGGCAACGGGGTGCCCAGCACGAAGTCAGCCCGCCGCCTATGGCAAGCAGTAGGCCGAAAACAACTATCCGTTTGAATCGGATCATGATCAGAGCAATGGTTTAGCGGTAAACGAAAAAAGCCCCTTCCAGGTGGAAGAGGCTTCAACAATTATTCCAAAAAAGAGCCGGTGGAGGGATTCGAACCCCCGAGAGGTTACCCTTCCTGATTACAAGTCAGGTGCAATCGACCACTATGCGACACCGGCTGATTGGGCAGAACAAAGGTACGATTTACGAGGTACGATCTACGAATTGGCCTGTCTGAAATCGTACCTCGTAGATCAACTCAGCCTTCCACCTGCCGCAGCACCTTCAACTGGTGCTTCAACCCTTCGAGTTCGTGTTCGGAAGCCGCGATTTTTTTCTCAAAATCAGCCCGAAGTTTCTCCGAATTTTTCGAACGGGCAAAAAACTCCAGGTTGTTGCGCGTCAGGGAGATGTCGTTTTCTATCGTTTGAATCTTCCGGCGCAGGTCATTCTCGCGCTGGTACAAATTCCCTCCCTTGGTTTCATCGCGGGCAATCGCCACTTCACTCTCCAGCACCAACTGCTCGCGTTCGCGGTTGCTGAGTTTGCCAATGGCGCTCACGTACTGGTTGATGGCCCGGATATAGCGCTGCTGCGTGGGCTGCATATCGCGGCGAGGTACGTAACCGATTTCGGCCCACTGCGCTTTAAAGGCATTGAGCTGGTCGAGGCTGGTCGAGCCCGATTTGGCTTCGCGCTCGATGCGGGCCATCAGGTCGGTTTTGAGTTTGAGATTTTCCTCAAACTGCCGGTCGGTATCGGCGCCTTTACCGCGCTTGCGTTCAAAAAACGCGTCACACCCGGCTTTGAAACGGTTGAAG
Organism: uncultured Cytophagales bacterium; assembly: GCA_964244295.1. Classification (GTDB taxonomy): domain Bacteria; phylum Bacteroidota; class Bacteroidia; order Cytophagales; family Spirosomataceae; genus JAJAZB01. The sequence goes on along the minus strand of CAXTIG010000002.1, from coordinate 125,625 downwards.
AGTTTGTCCCGCTGCTTTTCGGGCACGTGGCCGATGGCCTTCCAGCGCTTCTGAACTTCGATCACCTGGTTGGTGGCCTCCGCCGAGGTATCCCCCGCTTCGAGCAGGGCCTCGACCTGTTCGCACAGGGCCAGTTTGGCTTTCAGGTTTTCGTCGCGTTTGGCTTCGAGTTGGCGGAAAAACTCGCCCTTGCGCCGGAAAAACGTTTTCACGTCCGCCCAGAACTTCTGACTGATTTCCCGTCCTTTCTCGCGGGGCATACTGCCTTTCACGGCGTTCCACTGATCCTGCACCGCCAGCAGCGCCTTCGTCTTGTCGTTCCAGTCGTTGATGCTCGTCGATTGGAACGTGGTCAGGGTTTCGGCCACGGCGGCGATGTCGGCTTTGAGCCGGAATACTTCTTCGGCCTGCTCACGGGTGGCCCCAAGCTGACCACGTTTTTTTCCGTAAAGCAAATCCATCGCGGCCTTAAATCGCTGCCAGAGCAGTTCATTGGCCTCGCGCGGGGCCGGGCCAACGTGCTTGTATTCTTCAAACAACGCCGAAGCCTCGTTGAGCATGGCCCCGGTTACGGTGATTTCTTCGGCCTGCTGGGAAATTTTCTCGACCTTCTCGCACAGCTCGATTTTCTGCTGCATGTTGCGCTTGCGGTCGAGTTCTTTCAACTCAAAATAAATGTCGCGGTTGCTGAAGTACCGATCCACCAAAGCGTGGTAGGTTTTCCAGAGCGTTTCGTTGTGGGGCGAGTAAATGTTGCCCGCCGCTTTCCATTCGTCCTGAATGGCCTTAAACGCCGCCCAACTTTTCTCCGAGTTCGCGTTTTGCTCATCGGCTTCCACCAGCGCCCGCAAGCGGGATAGCAGGCCCGTTTTTACGGCAAAGTTCTGGTCTTTCTGCTTGTCGAGGTTTTGAAAATACCGGTTGCGTTCGGCGCGGAGCTGGCCGTACAGGCTATCGAATTTAAGGGTCGCCGCGTCGGCTTTGTAGACAAACTCCTCTTCCGTTTCCCCCCCGGCTTCGTACTGAGCCAAGGCTTCCTTCCGGTCGTCGGCCTTGATTTGCTCAAAGAGCGGCTTCACTTCGCGCAAAGTCGCGTCGATGGCCTTAAAATCGGCCGCCGTGGGGTCCTTGCTTTTCAGCGAAGCTAAGGTGGTTTCGAGCAGGGCGACAAATTCTGCTTTTGAAAACTGAGAATAATCCGTGTGCCGGGCTTCTTCGGCCAGGGCCAGTTCGGTGGTTTCGCGCACTTCCTGGTCAAAAGCCGCATCCGCCGTTTCCGAAACGGTCGCCTCAACCTGACCCGGCGAAGGACCGGTTTCCGGAATTTCCTCTGCCGCTTGCGGATTTCCTTCGGCTGAAGAATCGGCTTCTGAAACCGCAGTTGGCGACGCGCGCTCTTCGACTGAATCGACGGGCGGATTAATTTCTTCCTCCTCTCCGTCGGTTTCGGCGGGAGCCGGTTGAGTTGGGTCTTCAGGGGCTTCCTCCGCCAGGGGAGCGTTGGGTTCGGGTACTCCGGGAACCGCGATTTCCTCCACCGGAAGCACTTCCGCCTGCGGTAATTTATCGACCGACGGCAGTGAATCCACCGGGGTTTCGCTGACCGACTCAATCGGGCCAGGCTCATCGACGGGGGGCTGTTCGGGCGTTTGGGTGGCGGATTCGGGTGAAATCGGTGGCTCGGCTGGCTCGACCGGAATCGCTTCGTTCACCGCCGTATCGGTGATCTCGTCGGGACTTTGGGCGAGGGCAGCCTGCTCCGTACTTTCGTGGTGTTGGGTCGTCATGGCGTTCCCTTCTGGAAAATGGAATTGCAAAAGTAGAAAAAAACCGCACCAACGAAACCCGCGAGGACGTTGGCCGGTGGTCAGGGGTCAGTTAAACGAGAAATTCATGCCCAATCTTGCCGATTTACGGGAAAACTATACGAAGGGTTGGCTCGACGTAACCGACGTAACCGCCAACCCCATCGACCAATTTCAACGCTGGTTCGACGAAGCCACCCACAGCCAGTTAATAGAACCCAACGCCATGCACCTGGCGACCGTCGGGGCAGACGGACGGCCCTCCGGACGAATCGTGTTGCTGAAAGGACTCGATGCCCGGGGCTTTGTTTTCTATACCAATTACCTCAGCCGCAAGGGGCAGCAACTCGCCAAGCACCCCCAGGCTGCGCTGACCTTTTTCTGGGTCGAACTCGAGCGCCAGGTTCGAGTGGAAGGAACGATCGAAAAAGTGTCCGAGGAAGAATCCGACGCGTACTTTGCCCGCCGCCCGCGTGGGAGCCAGTTGGGGGCCTGGGGTTCGGCCCAGAGCCAGCCCGTTCCCAGCCGCGAGGCACTCGAAGCGCAGGAGCGCGAGGTGGCCGCCAGGTTTGCCAACCAGCCCGTACCCCGCCCGCCGCACTGGGGCGGGTACCGACTCCGGCCCGACTACCTGGAATTTTGGCAGGGACGGCCCTCCCGCCTGCACGACCGGGTGGCCTACTCCCTCCAACCCGACGAAACCTGGGCGCTGGAGCGCCTTTCGCCCTAAGAAAACGGAACTTTGTCCACGAATTGCGGACAAAGTTCCAGAATACGACCGATAGTTGCTTCCTTTGCTGAATTGGAACTTTGTCCGTTCATTCTGGACAAAGTTCCTTAATTCATCGAAAACCCTACTTGAATTATGGCAGCCTCTTCCGTTCGACGTGGCAAAGCGGCGCTCCCTCGCGGTGGCTTCGCGCACTACGAAGGCAGTATTCGGAACAAAGTCGCGCTGGTGTACGCCGCCCAGGCGGGCGTGTACATCGGAACCCTCTTCGATGCCGCCGACCTGACCGGCATCCACCGCGAGCAACTGGCGGAGTTGTTGAATCTTTCGATGAAAACGCTACTGCGGTACCAGCAAGAGAACCGACGGCTCGGCCCGGCCAGCAGCGAGTGGCTGTTGAAGTTGATCGCAATTTTCCGACAGGGTGAAATCGTGTTCGGCAGCGTGGACTCGTTCCGGGCCTGGCTTCAGAAACCCGCTTTCGGGCTGGGCAACCAACGGCCCTTCGACCTGCTGCCCACGGTGAGTGGCATGGATTTGATCGCCGACGAACTGAGCCGGATCGAATATGGCGACCTGGCCTGATGCAAACGTACCGGATTTGCCTGGCGCGGTGGGCGGATCGCCTCAGCGCCTCCGGGCAGGCAGCCCGCTGGAATTCAAAGGGAAAGTTGGTGCTCTACACGGCGGCAAGCCGGGCGCTGGCCGGTCTGGAAAACGTGTTATTCCGCAGCGGGGAAGGCGGGCTGGACGCATTTCGGGTGCTGACGATTGAAATTCCCGACGACCTGCCAGTCGAGGTTTTCGACGAAACCCGACTGGCGGAAAACTGGGTCAACTTTCAGGAACACGACAGCACCCAGGCTTTCGGCGACGAATGGCTGCGCAGCGGGAGAACGGCGGTTTTAAGAATCCCCTCCGCCCTGCTTCCCGGCGAGTTTAATTTCCTGATCAATCCAAACCACGCTGATTTTGCGCGGATACGTTTGCTAAGCAGCGAGCCATTTGCGTTTATTCCGCGACTGACGAAGGAGTGACCTTTACTATGTTCAAAAACACCGATGAAAAATTGGCTTTTCGCATTCCTTTCATTGCGTGGGTTTATCTGCAAAGCTGCTCAGTGAGGTGTCCGCTTTCAGACTGGAATTGTCCGTTTTTGGACAACCAAGCCAGTAAGAATAGTCAACGACGGTCAACAGAACCTAATTTAAGCGCCTTTATTAGCTGGCACAGGATTTAGGCTGATCCAAACACTTACGTTTTCAGCCTCCTTGGTTTGTCACCCTTTTTATCAACCGGATCATGATCGGAAGCTACCTCAAAACCTCAGCGCGCAACTTACTGCGCAACAGGCTGTTCTCGTTCATCAATATTGTTGGCCTTGCCATCAGTATGTCCGTCGGGTTACTGCTGATCGCGTTCGTGCTCGACCTGCGTTCGTACGACAAGTTCCACACGAAGGGGGAACGGATCTACCGCATCACCAACGTAGCGACTTTCAAGGGTGAACAAGGCAGCCGATCGCGGCCCGGCGACAAGTATTCATCGACCTCCGTAAAGACCGGAAAGTTGATCCGGCAGAACGTGACCGGCGTTGAAGAGGTGGCTATTCTGCGCAATGACTTTTCGCAGGATGCGAAAGTTGGTGATACGGTTCTTCCCATCAAGGGCTTCTGGGCGGAGCCGTCGCTATTCAGGATATTCACCTTTCCGATGCTGGAAGGCAATCCCGAAACGGCGCTGACCGATCCGTACTCGATCGTTCTCACGGAAATGGCCGCGAAAAAGCTGTTCGGCAACGAATCGGCGCTCGGCAAGGCGATCAAATTCGATACCTTCGATTACCAGGTGACCGGTGTCATGAAGGATGTCCCCTTCTTTTCGCACCTCAGCTTCGAAGCACTGGTATCGTTCTCGACGGCTGAACAAAGAGATAAAGCAGATAAACGGGTTGAGACATGGACAGATATGTTTGCGAACTCCGTGTACCTGCTGCTGCCTCCAACTGCCGACCTGGCTTCCATCCAATCACAGCTCGACGCCATCGCAAAGGAGGAAAACCGCGCCGAAGAAAAAACCAGGATCCAACTTGAGCTTCTTCCTTTACACAAGATCGTGGTCGGGGAAGATCTCCGTTCCGGCTCCATGAGCGGCTCCGTGGGTCCTCACATGCCGCCGGTTGTGCTTTGGATACTCGGTGGGCTGGCACTCGTGGTGGTCTTGTCGGCGTGTTTCAACTACACCAATCTTTCGATGGCACGCGCCATGCGTCGCTTTAAGGAAGTCGGTGTTCGCAAAGCGATCGGGGCCGGAAAGCGCCAGGTGTGGCAACAGTTTCTGGCTGAGGCCATCCTAATCTCCCTGGCCGCCCTTTTTCTTTCCTTCTTCCTCTTTCTCGCCTTGCGGCCGCAACTGATCAACCTGGCTCCGGAGATGCAGCGCACGGTAAAACTCGCGCTCACGCCGTCGATGGTTGTCACCTTCATCGTCTTTTCGGTTACCGTCGGGGTGATTGCCGGCTTTATGCCTGCCCTTTTCTTTTCGAAAGTCAGCGCAATCCATGCGCTCCGGAATGGGTCCGCTCCGGCGTACCGGTCGGTGAACGTATTTAAACACGGAACACTCCGGGCCGTCGCTCCGGCGCACCGGTTCGGTCGACGCGCCCTGGTGGTGATCCAATACACGCTCACCCTGATTTTTATCACAACCACCGCCGTGGGCTACGTGCAGTATAAAAACATCCTGGCATTCGACCTGGGATTCAACACAGAAAACATCCTGAACATCAATATGCAGGGTAATAAACCCGATGCACTGCTCAAGGAATTAAGCCAAATGCCGGAAGTAACGGGACTATCCCGCTCGTTAATAATCACCAGCGTAGGGAATGCCTGGGGCGGTTTTATGAAATACAACGATTCGCGAGACTCGGCGCTGGTCATGACCAACAACGTCGACGAAAACTATTTGCCGCTGCATCACTACAAGCTGCTTGCCGGAGGAAATTTCAGGGCACGACCCACGACCGCCAGCGCGGCCACCGAAGTGATCGTGAACCAGCAAGTCTTAAAACGATTCAACATCGCGGGCAATGATCCCGAGAAAGCAATCGGGGAACAGATTGCATTCAGTAATTTCCACGTAAATGGGCGCAAGATGACCATTGTGGGCGTCATGAAAGACTTTCACTATGGCAAGGTCGACAACCTCATCGAGCCGACCGCATTTATGTTCTGGACCCCCGAAGACCGGGCCGTTCTGAATGCCAAAATACAAAGCACCGACATGCTGGCGACCCTGGGTACGATCGAGTCCGCCTGGAAGAAGATCGACCGGGTTCATCCTTTTCAGGCTAAATTCTACGACGAAGAAATCGAAGAAGCTTACAGCGAATTTTCGACCATCATCAAGATCATTGGCTTCCTTTCCTTCCTCGCCATTTCCATCGCCTCAATGGGCTTGTTTGGCATGGTGGCGTACACGACCGAAACCAGGCTGAAGGAAATTAGCATCCGCAAAGTGATGGGCGCAAGTTCCGGCAGCCTGATCTACTTACTGAGCCGTGGCTTTCTCCTCCAGTTGTCGCTATCGGCACTCATCGCGCTGCCCGTCACGTACCTTTTCTTCCAAAACGTGGTGCTCACCAAATTTCCGTATCACACCCCCGTGCAGGTCGCCGAGTTGTTCATCGGCTTGCTGGCAGTATTGCTGATCGCATTGATTATGATCGGATCACAGACGATGAAGGCGGCCAAGAGTAATCCGGTGGACGTCCTGAAGAGCGAATAGGGGTTACTGATTACCCTACGCGATTTATGTGGTGCGCGATTCGACCCGGTATCAGGAAAACGTATTTCTAAAACCAACGCCCTCCTCCCTACCCCGCCTGGATTCACTGCTGGCCTTGTTCGGGAAAACGAAAAGCAATTCGGTTGCGATGAAGGCGCAGTTTACCTTCAAAATTACCGGGCATCAGGTTTCCATTCGCTGCTACCAGCGCAACGACACGGTTCGCGAAGCGGAACTACTTTCCGTGCGTGCCCTGCGCTGAACCACTCAGTGCAGCGAAAACAAACTCCCCACCCCCAACTTCTGGTATGACGTAAACCCTTCGCCGTACTGCACACCGATGGCGTGCCCGGTTTCCTGCCAGCGGGCTTTCAAAAATTCCATGAACGTCGGCGAGGTCAGGTACGATTCGGGTTCGGTGCTGTTAGGATCGAAAAACTGACTCCGGTAGGCCTGAATGCTGGCGAGTTTGGTTTGCCAGTGCGCGCTGATGTCCACCGTGACCTGGGGTTGGATGTACCGATCCTGAATATAGTGGAAAAGCTGCCGGGGCCGCCAGGCTTCCTGCGGGGTGCCGTCGATGGGGTCGAGGGTGGGGAGTTGACGCAGGCCCGAAAGAAAACACGCATCGACGGCCAGCGCAGCAGCACGGCCGTGGTCGGGGTGGCGGTCGTCGATGGCATTGGCGATCACCAGGTCGGGCCGGTAGCGGCGCAGGTAGGGAACGAGCCGGAGTTGGTGTTCCTCGTCGTTTCTAAAAAACCCGTCGCGAAATCCCAGGTTGTGCCGGGCACTCAGACCCAAAATCCGGGCGGCGGCTTCGGCTTCCTGCAAACGGATGGCGGGCGTACCCCGCGTGCCGAGTTCGCCCTGGGTAAAATCGACGATGCCCACGGTACGCCCCGCCGCCACCTCGGCGGCGATGGTTCCTCCGCAGGACATTTCGGCGTCGTCGGGGTGGGCGGCAAGAATGAGTAGATCTAATTTCATAAAAAAGCCCCCCTACTCCCGAAGGGGGCGTTATCGTTGCGCCCCCTTCGGGGTTGGGGCGGACGCCGCGCGGGGCTTTTTTATTTAATTCTCAATCGTTTGCCCACCGGTAGCCGGTTGCTGCTCACCCGGTTGAGCCGTTTCAACCGTTCGACCGATACCCCGGTTTTATTGGCGATTTCGCCGAGCGTGTCGCCCCGGCGGACGCGGTACCAAAACGTGCGGCGGGTGGTACGCTTTTCCCCGCTTTCGTACTCCATCCGCCCGCCCGTGCGCTTGTAGTCCCACACCCTGGGCGTGAGCAGGTAGTGCTCGCCCTTGACGGTGTTGGCCGGAAACGAAAAAATTTCGGCGGGGGTAAATGGATTGCCTTCGTAACGGGTCTCGAAGTGCAGGTGCGACCCCGTGCTGCGCCCGGTGCTGCCGCCCTGCCCGAGCAAATCGCCCGCTTTCACGAGTTGTCCTGATGTGACCTCCTGTTTGGAAAGGTGCCCGTAAAGGGTTTCGAGGCCGTTGTAATGCCGCACCACCACGAAACGGCCGTAGCCGCTGCCGTCGTAGCCCACCACCCGCACGATGCCATCGAACGTCGAATAAACCGGGTCGCCGGTTTCGAGGTCGAGGTCGATGCCGGAGTGCCACCGCCCCCAACGCGGGCCGAACGACGAGGTGGGCCTGCTCACGGTGAGCGGCCCCGCCCAGAGGCGGTTTTTCAACGGTTCGTACACTTGGATGTCCACCACCCCGTCAAAATCGGTCGGGTCGATGCCGTAGGGATCGATAGCCTGGGTATCCCAGACGGAATAATACGTAGCGACTTTCACGAATTCGTCGCCCACCTGCTGTTCCTCGTCTACTTCGATGGGCAGGGTTTCGCCTTTTTTGATGTTGGTCGTGTCCACGGCGGCCACCACGGTCGGGTTGGGTTCTTTTCGTGGCTCGAACTGGTTATTGACCCGCAGTTGCGGCATCGGCTCTTCGTCGAGTTGAAAGTCGTCGCTTTGTTTTTTAGGTTCTGGGCTGCTCTTGATAAGGGGGTTTTTCTTGAACAAACCCCGCTCCCGTCCCTGGGCCATGCCCTGACCCGAAAGTAAAAAGCACGAAATCAAAATCAAAAAAAGGAAAACTCGTTGCTGCATACGTTCAGGAAAACTAAAGCGGCTTCTGCCGGGTGGCGAACCGTCAAAGGGCGATTCGTTGGGTGGCAAAAGCCGCTTTTTCAGGTTGAAAAAGTTTTCGGTTTTCAGTTGAGGAAAAACCAACTGAAAACTGGAAACCGAAAACTAAAAACTTGTTTCACACATTCGCTTCCACCGCCGCCAGCCAGCGTTCGGCATCGAGGGCGGCCATGCAACCCGTGCCCGCAGCGGTAATGGCCTGGCGGTACACGTAGTCCTGGGCATCGCCGCAGGCGAATACACCTTCCACGCTGGTGTGCGTCGTACCGGGAACGGTTTTGATGTAACCGTTGGTATCCATGTCCAGCCACTCCGCGAAAATTTTGGTGCTGGGTTGGTGACCGATGGCGACGAAAAAACCCGTCACGGCGAGGTCGAACACTTCGTGGGTCAGCACGTTGCGCAGGTGCGCGCCCGTCACGCCGGTTTGTTCGTTCCCCACGATTTCCACCGTTTCAGTGTTCCAGAGAATTTCGAGGTTGGGGGTATTCTTCACCCGTTTCTGCATGATTTGCGAGGCGCGGAGTTCGTCGCGGCGCACGATCAGGTACACCTTGCGGGCCAGTTTGGCGAGGTAGCTGGCTTCTTCGGCGGCGGTATCGCCGCCACCCACCACGGCCACGTCCTGGCCCCGGAAAAAGAACCCGTCGCACACGGCGCAGGCCGACACGCCCCGCCCGTTGTAGTGTTCCTCACTCTTGAGGCCCAGCCACTTGGCCGAGGCCCCGGTGGCGATAATGACCGCATCGGCGGTGAGTTCTTTCTCGAAATCGACGGTGATTTTCTTCAGTTCACCCGAAAAATTCACGCCCGTCACCATGCCGTAGCGCACGTCGGTGCCGAAGCGCTTGGCTTGTTTTTCCAAGTCCTGCATCATCTCCGGCCCGCCGATGCCATCGGGGTAACCGGGGAAATTCTCGACGTCGGAGGTGATGGTGAGTTGCCCGCCGGGCTGGCTGCCCATGTACATGACGGGGGAAAGCCCGGCGCGGGCGGCGTAGATGGCGGCGGTGTATCCGGCGGGGCCGGAACCAATAATTAGGCAGGGAATGTGCTCGATGGCCATTTTTTAAGGTAGGCAGTTTTCGATAAGCAGCGGGCTTGGGTTGCCGTTGGCTGCGCGGTCGGTGCTCAGGCCGCAAAAGGCCAACACGGATTAAAGCACAAAAATTGCAGATTTTGGCGGGAAAGGCAACCGCCAGGCCCGGTTCCAACCCGTTTGGATTCGCGACGAAACCGATTCAGGCCAGCACCGCCACCTTCTGCTCCCGGTGCTGCAAGCCCCACTTCGCCATTTCATCGAGGATTCCCCGCAGGCTCCGTCCGTATTCGGTCAGGCCGTACTCCACGCGGGGAGGCACTTCCGCGAAAATGGTGCGCCAAATAATGCCGTCCTGCTCCAATTCCCGCAGTTGCTGGGTGAGCATTTTCTGTGTAATGCCGGGCAGCACGCGCTTCAATTGCCCGAAGCGTAGCGTTCCCCGTTCCATTTCGTAGAGAATGCCGGGTTTCCATTTCCCCCCGATGACTTGCAGGGTATCCATCACCGGGCAACCAATGAGTTCAATTTTCGATGAATTTTCCATAGGCTTGACGCAACCTAATTGCTTGGTTTTCTGCGTTAGTATAAAAAAGGAAACTATACCACTTTCAGGTATCTACTTGCAAAAATAATCCTGTCGCCGAACATTTGCCCCGAAATCAAAAAAATGAAACCCATGGCTGAGAAAATTTTGGTGACCGGGGCTACCGGCACGGTCGGTTCGGCGGTAGTGGAAGCATTGCGGGCGAAAGGCGCGGCGTTCGTCGCCGCCTCGCGGGACGTGGAGAAAGCAAAACAAAAACTGGGAGCCGACGTCGACGTGGTGGCCTTCGAGTTTGAAAACCCAGCCACCTACGCCGCCGCGACGGCGGACGTGACGAAGGTGTTCCTGGTTGGGCCACCGCTAAACACGGAAATGGATGCGTTGCTGACGCCCTTCATTCATTTCCTGCAAGAAGCCGGCATCAACCGGGTCGTGTACCTCTCGGCGGCGGGGGCAGAAATCCTCGCCGAAGCCATGCCCTTCCACACCAACCTGGAAAATCTGCTGAAGGATGAAGGCTTCGCATTGACCATCCTTCGCCCCACATTTTTTGCCCAGAACTTCGGCAACTACGAGCGGGAAAACGTCCTGACCCGCAAGGTGCTGTACTCGCCCGCCGGTCAGGGAAAAGCGGCTTTCGTCGACATTCACGACGTGGGTGAAGTGGCCGCCACGGTACTGCTCGGATCCGGCCACGCGGGAAAAGAATACAACCTGACCGGCCCAACCCCGTATTCTTACGCGGACGTGGCGGGTTTGCTGACGGAAATTGGGGGCGAACCGATTTTTTACCCAGCTCCATCGCCCGAAGAATACGCCCGGACCCTGCAAGCCGCCGGAGCGCCGGGCTTCATTGCCCCCTACATGAACCGCGTTTACGCGCTCATCCGCGACGGCCACGCCGATTTCATCAGCCCCGACGTGGAAACGATTTTGGGCAAAAAACCGGGGGATTTGAAACCGGTGCTGAAGGAGCGTTTCGCACGTGAGGTAGGAGTGAATTAAAAAAAAGGGGTGAGGTGGGTTGTCACGCTGAGCGGAGTCGAAGCGCGGTGGCGTGGTAAAGTTGCGCTTCGACTCCGCTCAGCGTGACAACCCACCTCACCCCTTTTTTATTTGCTCACAGGATCCGCGCCTCAATTCGCCTATTCTGCTGCCGGGCCTCTTCGGAGGTATTCGGCGTCACGGGTTTGGTTTCGCCAAAGCCTTTGGTTTCCAGCCTCGGCGCGGCGATGCCCGCCGTGGTCAGGTAGCTGCGCACGGCGTTGGCGCGTTTCAGCGACAAATCCAGGTTCCGCTTGTCGTCGCCCACGTCGTCGGTGTGGCCGGAGATTTCCAGGCGCAGGGCGGGGTTGGCTTTCAGCAAGGCCACCAACTTGTCGAGTTCGGGGGTCGATTTTTCTTCCAGGTCAAACGAGCCGGAGGCGAAAAAGACGTTGTTGAGCACCTCGTGGCTGTCTTTGCGGAGCGGCTCCAGCAGCAAATCGAGCCGCTGGTCGCCGCTCTTTTTTGGCCCCGAAAAATCGTAGGACAGGCTTTTGAAAAAATACCCCTCGCGGCTCACCGTCACGGCGTACTCGCCGCCGTCGGTGAGCACGGCGGTGTAGGCACCGGTCGTTGGATCGGAGGCGACGCGACCCGCCACCTGCCTGGTTTTCAAATCAACCAATTCGACCGTAGCCCCCACCGGCTGTTTTGTGCGGGCATCGAGCACGAGGCCCTGGAGCACGTTGGCCCGGCGAAAGCGGGCGGCCAGCGATTCGGGAATTTCGCATTCGTACAGCGCCGAGCGGCGGCGGTCGCGCTCCTGGCGCTCTTCCACCGAGTAGTAACCCTTGCGCCCGTCGGCGGTGATGGTCAGGCCCACCTGGTCTTCGTGGGTATTGAGCGGGTAGCCCACGTTTTCGGGTTTCGACCAGGTACTCCCCTCCCCTTCGCTCATCCAGAGGTCGAATCCGCCCATGCCGACGTGGCCTTCCGAAGCAAAAAATAAGGTGCGCCCGTTGGCGTGCAGGAAGGGCGACACGTCGTCTTCCACTGTGTTCAAGGTCTTTCCCAAATTTTCGGCCTTGCCCCAGGTGCCGTCGGCCTCGCGCCGACTGCGCCAGAGGTCGCGCTTGCCCAGGCCGCCGGGCCGGTCGCTGACGAAATACAGCGTGCACCCGTCGGCGCTCAGGGCGGGCTGCGAATCCCAGGCCCCCGAATTGACGTCGGCCCCCAGGTTTTGCGGCTCGCTCCAGGCCTCCCCGCTCCGGTAACTCACGTACAAATCGCAGTTGCCAAAGCCCCGCCGCCGCCCCTGGCAGACGGTAAACACCAGCGTGCGCCCGTCGGCGGAAATGGCGGCGGTGCCCTCGTTGTCGGGCGTGTTGATGACGTCGGAAAGCGACACCGGTTTCGACCAGCCCAGTTCCTCGACCCGGTGGCTGACGTACAAATCCTCGTCGCCGAGGGCCTCGGCGATGCCGGTGAAGAGCAACGTTTCGCGGTCGGCGGTCAGGACGGGAAAATACTGGGAATCGAAACCGTTCACCGCATCCGGCAGGCGACTGACCCGGAAGGTGAGCGGGTGTTTCAGCGCTTCTTCGGCGAAGGCAATGGTTTCGAGCGACCGTTGCGCCCGCTTGGCGAGCGCGTTGGCGGGGGCACGTTTCAGGAGTCCTTCGTAAAAACGGCGGGCTTCGGCGTAGGCGCCTTTTTTTAAGAAATAATTCCCCAGCCAACTGTAGGCGGGCAGCGTGATTGGCGAGTCGGGCCGGGCATTCAACGCTTTCCCAAAAAACTCGGCGGCTCGCTGCGGCTCCCGGTTGCCGTCGTACAGCCGGGCCAGTTGAAAATACGCCTCGCCGAAGGCCGGGTCCTGCCCGACGGCTTTTTCGTACTGCGCCAGCGCCTCGGCGGGCTTGCGCTCGGCGTAGCGTTTGAAACCCTGGTCGTAGGCATCCTGGGCGCGTTTGTTCGCCGAAAGCTGAGCAAGGGAGTGGCTAGAGACGAGAGGATAGAGGATAGAGAAAAGCAAAATCCTGCGGAATTGCCGGGCGAGGTGGCGCAGGGGCCAGCGGATGGGAAGGGGTGCCTTCATGCGGGGGAATGACGACGGGTGCTTTTTTCTAAACGACGGGCCGGTGGGCAGATTGCCCCCCGGCCCGGTGAACCGGCAAGTTCCAGGCCCAAACCGGGGTTGCCGAAAAAATCTCCCGAAAAATTACCACAAATCCTTGACATGAACCCGTTTTGTGTGAATACTTGTGTTCATTGTAAAAATGAATTTTATTATTTAAAAATTCACCCGCCTTCCTCTTCAACACCTACGCTCGATTAAACCTGTTTTCATCATGAAAAAACGTTACCAATTTCCCATCTGGGTAGTTTTTGCGCTGCTGTTGCCCCTCGGAGCGCTGGCGCAGGACCGCATCGTTTCGGGCACCGTCCGCTCCGGCGAAGACCAGGCCCCGCTGGTGGGCGTCAACGTGCGCCTCGACGGCAGCAACGCGGGTACCGTCACCGATGCCCAGGGTAGCTACCGACTCAGCGTACCCAACGGACCGGCCCGGTTGGTGTTCAGTTACGTGGGGTACGTCACGCAGGAGTTGCCGGTGGGTAGCCAGACGACACTGAACGTCACGCTGGTGGCGGAAGCAAACAGCCTTTCGGAGGTCGTGGTGGTGGGTTACGGCACCAAAGAACGCCGCGACGTGACCAGCGCCATTTCGTCGGTGAACGGGAAACAAATCCAGAACCTGCCCGTGGCCTCGCCCATCGCCCTGTTGCAGGGCCGCACGGCGGGCGTCCAAATCGTGCAGAACTCCGGCGCACCGGGCGCGACCAACTTCACCATCCGGGTGCGGGGCACCACGTCCATCAACGCCGGTAACAACCCGCTCTACGTGGTGGACGGCCTGCCCTTCGAGGGCAATTCGTCCGATATCAACCCCAACGACATCGAGTCGATGGAAATCCTGAAAGACGCGGCGGCTTCGGCCATTTATGGCTCGCGGGCCGCCAACGGCGTGGTGCTGATTACGACCAAGCGCGGGAAAAGCGGGAAAGCGGCGATCAGTTTCAACTACTACAAAGGCGTGCAGCAGGTGGACCGGCAGCGGTTGCCGAAGCTGATGGACTCCCGCGAATTTATCGAACTGATTCAGGAACAGCGGGCCAACGGGGCGGGCATTACCTCGCTCTACGGATTTGTGCTGCCCGAAAGCGGCGTCATCGGCGGCAACGGGCAAATCGCCAACACCAACTGGGTGGACGAACTCGTGCAGACCGGCGGCATGGACAACTACGAACTGGCCATCCGGGGGGGCGAAAACAAACTCAAATTTTACCTGAGCGGTGCCCTGCTCAACCAGAAAGGCGTGCTCGTTTTCACCGATTACAAACGCTACACCGGCAAGCTGAACCTCGATTACCAGGCGTCGGACAAACTGAAAATCGGGACCAGCATCAACTTCACCCGGAGCGTCACCAACGGCACGCCCGAAAACGAATTCGGCGTTTTTCAGGCCGCCCTGTTCAAATCGCCCGTCAACCCGGTGTTTGCCACCGACGGGACGTATTTTCTCGAAGACATTTCGGGCATCCTCAACCCCATCGCCGTGTCGGACCTGGAGACGCGGACGAATACCCGCAACCGCCTGTTGACCAACGCCTTCGCCGAATACACGATTCTGCCGGGGTTGACCTTCAAAACCTCCTGGGGGGCCGACCTGATCGCGGGCAAGAACGATTTCTTCGGCCCGAACACGGCCCGCCGTCTTTCGTTTACCAACGGGAGTTCGGGGTATTCGGACGAGACGAACTGGATTTACGAGCACACGCTGACCTACGCCAACACCTTCGGCCAACACCGGCTCAACGCCCTGGTTGGGTACAGCCAATTGGAAAACAACTTTACCAGCAACTCGGCGGCCGCCCGCGACTACGGCACCAACAACATTGAAACGCTCAACGTGGCTTCGACCCCCACTCAGGCCACCTCGTCAAAAAGCGCCAACGGGATTTCCTCGCTCTTTGGCCGGGTGGGTTACATCTACGCCAACAAATACTACCTGGAAGCCAGCCTGCGGCGCGATGGTTCGTCCAAATTCGGGGCCAACAACCGCTACGGGCTGTTTCCGGCGGCTTCGCTGGGCTGGCAGGTGGGCCGCGAAGCGTTTTTCAAAAGCCTCCGCAACGTGGTCAGCGATTTGAAAATCCGGGCCAGTTACGGCCGCACCGGCAACCAGGGCGGCATCGGCAACTACACCAGCCAGGGCGCGTATTCGACCGGGCAGGGCTACGTCGGGCAAAACGGCGTGGGGCCGTCGGCCATTGCCAACCCGGATTTGAAGTGGGAAACCACCGACCAGTTCAACGCCGGGGCCGACCTCTCGTTTTTGAAATCGCGGGTGAACCTGAGCGTCGATGGTTACCTGAAAAAAACCAGCAACCTGCTGCTCAACGTGCAGTTGCCCAACACCTCCGGCTTCAGCAGTGCGCTGCAAAACGTGGGGAACACCGAAAACCGGGGTGTCGAGTTCAACCTCAACACCATCAACCTGGCCGGGGACGGCCTGCGCTGGACCTCGAACTTCAACGTCAGCTTTAACCGCAACAAAATCACCAAACTCTACAACGGCAACGACATCATCAACACGCGGGGCGGCACCGGGTTTGGGCAGGCCCGGACCTTCGGACTGTTGCGCGAGGGCGAGTCGATCGGGGCGTTTTTCGGTTGGCAGGCCAACGGGGTCTATGCCACTTCGTCGGAAAACGACGTGCAACTCCGGGCCGACAACGCCACCGGCTACCTGTTCCGGGGAGGCGACATCCGTTTTACCGACCAAAACGGCGATAAAATCATCGACGACCGCGACCGGGTGGTGATCGGTCAGGCGTTGCCCAAGTTTACGGGGGGATTCACGAATAATTTTCAGTACAAAAACTTCCAGTTGGACGTGCTGGCGCAGTTCAGCTACGGCAACGACGTGTACAACGGCTCGCGCACGGTCAGCGAAAGCCTGTACCAGTTTGCCAACGCCTCGAAGGTGGGCCTGAACCGCTGGCGCAAGGAAGGCGACCTCACCGACGTGCCCCGCGCCGACCACACCGACCCCGGCAACAACCACCGGAGTTCGACCCGCTGGCTGGAAGATGGTTCCTACCTCCGCATCAAAACCGCGACCCTGTCGTACGACGTACCGGCGGCGGCGCTCCAGAAAATCCGGGTGGGGAGCCTGCGGCTCTACGTCACGGGCCAGAACCTGTTCACCTTCACCCGCTACTCAGGCATCGACCCCGAAGCCAATTCCTACGGCAACAGCACCGTGACCGACCTGGGCTTCGACTACGCCACGTATCCGCAGTACAAAACTTTCCTTTTTGGTGTCAACCTCGGTTTTTAAATCAAAAAGAACCCCCAACCGAACGCAACTCATGAACCCGATAAACCTTCGCTTTCCTCTTCTGCTGGTACTGTTGAGCCTGTCGGCCTGCCGCGACGTGACCATGCAGGTCAACCCCAGCGGGATTGCCGCCTCCAGTTTTTACAAAACCGGGGCCGACGCCGACGTCGCCATCAACGCCTGCTACGACGCCTTTCAGAACCCCGACCGCTACGTGCTCTGGGGCGATGGCCGCAGCGACATCCTGGCCGTGACCGACCGCTCCAGCGTGACCGACCAACAGTTGGTAAACGGCAACCTCAACGCCACCAACGGGTTTGCGAACTGGGGCGAGCAGTACGAGGCCATCAACCGAACCAACAGCGTGTTGAAAAACGTGCCGGGCATCGCCGATCCGGGCTTTGCCGCCCGGAAGGAGCGCATCCTGGGCGAAGCGTATTTCCTGCGGGCGATGGCGTATTTCTACCTCGTCCGCACCTTCGACAACGTGCCTTTGATTCTGGAACCTTACGAAAGCCTCAGCCAGGATTTTTTCCCGAAACAGGCCACCCCCGAACAGGTGTACGCCCAGGTGGAAGCCGATTTGAAAGCCGCCGAAACCCGCCTCACCGACCGGCCCTTCAGCGCCGCCGTCGAATTGAAGGGCAAAGCCTCGCTGGGTGCCGTGCGCGCGGCCCTGACGGATGTGTACCTCTGGCAGAAAAAATACCAGGCCGCCGCCGATGCCGCCCAGCAGGTGATCAGCAGCCCGGCGGGCTACGCACTGGTGTCGGGGGCCAACTTCGGGACGATTTTCTTCAACAAAAACACCAGCGAAGCGATTTGGGAAATTCAGTTGAACAACGTCTACCTCGAAGGCAACAACAACAACCTGGTGAACTACTTCCTGCCCCTGGGCGGGACGGGCTACGCGGGGGGCAACTGGACGCTCAAGTACTCGACCAAACTCCTCAACGCCTACCTGCCCGCCGACCTGCGCGGCCCGGTGACGGTGCGCAACACGGGCACACCCAACACGACCTCCTTCCGCGATGCCAACACGCAGTACGTCAACAAGTACCAGGGCACGCTCGCCAACCAGAACGCCGCCCGGTTCTTCGACTCCAACCAGGTGATTTACCGGCTGGCCGACGTAATTCTGATGCGGGCCGAGGCACTGAATGAACTGGGTAAACCGGCGGAAGCCATTCCCTTGCTCAACCAGGTCCGCACGCGCGCGGGGCTTCCGGCCACCACCGCCGTGTCGCAGGCCGACGTGCGGCTGGCGATCGAAAACGAACGCTTCCTGGAACTGGCCTTCGAGGGCAAACGCTACTTCGACCTCAAGCGCACCGGCCGCTACGCCGCCGTGACGGGCAACACCGACCCCAACTGGCTCCGATGGCCGATTACGGCCAATGAAGTGACCAAAAACCCGAATCTGGTACAAAATCCCGGCTACTGACCTTTCGGGGTGGCGTCGGGTTCTCAAACCCGACGCGGACGGCCATTCACTGGGTTCCATTGCGACTGCCGCTCAGAACCCAGTCTGTCACAAACCCCGGAAAGCAAACCAGTTAAACAGTTCAAACTCATGAAAAAACTACTCAACGTCGGCCTTGCCTGCTCGCTGCTGCTGACGGTTTTGGCCGGTTGCGCCAAACAAGACGAAGTGTACAACGAGCTGCCGAAGGCCGTGTACATCGCCAACAAAGTGGCCGATGGCACGGCCAACATCACCAACTCGGCCAGCGCCAAAAAGAACGTGGCCGCTGGCGCGGCCCGCGTGTACCTCAACCAGCCCTTCGCCAAAGACGTGACGGTGACGTTTACGCTCGCCGGTACGGCGGTGGCGGGCGTGGACTACACCGCCCCCGCCACGCAAAGCGTCACGGTAGCGGCCGGCAGGTACTCCGGCGAAATCAACTTCGCCGTACTCAACAACCCGGCCCAGACGACGAGCAAAACCGTGATCATCAACCTGACCGGGGCCTCGGACGGCTACGAGGTGGGGATTGGGGTGGCGAAAGGCTACGCCTCGTTTACCTACACGATTACGCCCTGACCCCTGCCAGGGTGGGAAACAAGTTCTTATTTATAGGTTTAGGATTCATTCAGGCAGCCGGTGGGTGCTGGCTGCCTGATTTTTTCGTCCTGTTTCAAGCAGATGCTACTTGGCAGGCAGGTAGTTCAATTGGGTACTTAACCTTTCGGTTCAGTTGATTGGTTATCGAAAAATCACCACGTGGCTGCCGCCCATTTCCCCAATTCCTGCCCGAATCATGAACCGACGCATGAAGTTCGTTTTGCTCCTCCTCGGCCTGCCGCTCGCGGCGTTTTCGGCAGCACTTACCCCGCCGACCGATTCCGTGTGCCGGACATTGCAAACCCGAATCGACGCCAACACCCTGAGCCAGTTCGACCCCGCCCAACCCATTGATTCGCTGGCCCGGAGCCTCCGGGCCGACGGCACCTGGCCCGACCTCGATTACGCCGCCCACGACCGCAGCCGCTGGCAAGCCTACAAGCACTGGGAGCGGATTCTGCTCCTGAGTCAGGCCTACCGCACGGCCGGGCACCCGGCCTATAACCGGCCCGAGTTGAAAGCCGGGATTGGAGCCGCCGTTGCCTACTGGACCCGCACGAAGCCCGTTCACCCGATTTATTGGTGGAACGCCATCGGCGTGCCGGTGAAGATGGGCGAATCCCTGCTGCTGCTCGGCGACGACCTGCCCGCCGACCAACGAGTCAGTGTGCTGGCGCTGATGAAGTTGGGCGTGAAACCCGATTACTACGAATACCACGGCACGGCCACCGGCCAGAACCAGGTCTGGCTGGCGAGCATCCACCTCATGACCGGAGTGCTGGAGTGCGATACGCTGGTGCTGCGCCGGGCCTTCACCGCCCTGCACGACGAAATAAAAGTGACCACGGAGGAAGGCATTCAGCCCGACTGGAGTTTTCACCAGCACGGCACCACGCTCTACGCGGGCGGCTACGGGCTGGGTTTCACCCGCGACCAGGCCCGGCTCATCCAACTCGCACAGGGTACGCTCTACCAGTTTCCGGCGGAGAAAGTCGCCATTTTTTCGGGCTACGTGCTCGACGGGCAGCAGTGGATGATTCGGGGAACCACCTTCGACCACAGCGCGGTGGGCCGTGAAATCGCCCGCCCCGCTTTTTCCGGTTCCCTGCTGAAAGGTCTGCCCACGGTGGGGCTGCAACTGGCCGACCTAGACGGCCCCCGGAAGGCCGAATTCCGCACGATGGCGGCGCGGATGGCCGGGGCGAACGTGGCTCCGCTGACCGGCAACCGGCACTTCTGGCGCTCCGACCTGATGACCCACCACCGGCCCGCGTACTTCAGTTCGGTGAAAACAACCTCCAACCGCACCACCGGGTCGGAGTCGGGCAACAACGAAAATTTGAAGGGCTATTACCTCGGCCACGGCGTCCATCTGCTCTACCGCCGGGGCGACGAATACCGGAACATTTTCCCGGTCTGGGAATGGCGGCGCTTGCCGGGCCACCTCGCCGAGCAATCGCCCGAACCCTTGCCGCTCTTCGACTGGGGCAAAGGCTCGGAAGGCAGCACGGCTTTCGTCGGGGGCGTTTCCGACGGTACTTACGGCCTGACCGCCTACGACTACCGGCGCGGCAACGTCCGGGCCAAACGGGCCTGGTTTCACTTCGACGGCGAAATCGTTTGCCTCGGCGCGGGCCTGACCTGCCCGACCGACCACCCGCTGTTTCAATCCCTCAACCAATGCCACCTGCGTGGTGCCGTCTTCACCGCCGACCCAGCGGGCAAATCACGGATTTTGCCCACGGGCGAGCACACGTTGCGCCAAACCCGCTGGATTCTGCACGATTCGGTGGGCTACGTTTTTCCCGAAAGGCCCACCGTTCGGGTCAAAAACGACATCCAGAGCGGTTCCTGGCGCGACATCAACAACAGCGCGGCCTACACCAAAGACGTACTCCACCTGCCGGTGTTCAGCGCCTGGCTCGACTTCGGGCCGCGCGTGACCAACGGAAGTTACCACTACCAAATCCGCCCCGGCGTGTCGGCGACCTACCTCGAAACGGCCCGCAACCCCGTCGTGGTGCTCCGCAACGACACCACCCTGCAAGCCGTGCGGCACGCCGACCTGCGCCTGGTGCAAGCCGCGTTTTACCGGGCCGGAACCCTCGACGCGGGCGACGGCCTGCGGCTGGCGGTGAATCAGCCCGTGCTGCTCCTGGCCCGAACCCGCGCCGACGGCCTTGACCTGAGCGTTTCCAACCCGACTAACACGGCCCTGAACGCGACGGTCACGGTGAACCAAAAACTGGCCTGCGAAACCTGCGAATGGTCGGCCACGCGGCGGGAAACTACGGTTTCGTTCGTCTTGCCGGAAGGCGCGGAAGCCGGGCGGAGCGTGAGTAAGCGATTGACAAAGCGTTGAGTTTAAAAAATGAAGCCACCAGCATTTCAGAAGGGTGTCACGCTGAGCGGAGTCGAAGCGCAGTGCGGCGGCGGTAGCGTTGCGCTTCGACTCCGCTCAGCGTGACACCGCTTTTACAAAACTGAAAAGTAAATTTTGGGTTGAAAAAACCTTGATTCATGACCCTCGCCTTCCTCTTTTTTGGTAATCAGCCCGACGAAAAATGGACGCTGGCCCGGCAGATGGGCATCGGCACCGCCATCGCCAAGCTCGCCCCTGACCTGACGGGCCAGTTGCCGCCCTGGGATTTCGATTCGCTGAGCCGCTCGAAAGAAATTTTTGCCGAAAACGGCTTCGACCTCGTCGGCCTCGAAGGCGACCAGTTCGACATGACCCGTATCAAGCTCGGCCTGCCGGGCCGCGACGAGGATTTGGAGAAGTACCGGCAACTGCTCGAAAACATGGGTCGGCTGGGCATTTCGCTGCTCTGCTACAACTTCATGGCGACGGGTTGGTACCGCACCGACAAAGCCATCGCCGAGCGCGGCGGGGCGCTGGTGACGGGCTTCGATGCCCAAGCCGCCGCCCGCGAGCCGCTGACGGGCTGGGGCGAAATTTCCGCCGAAAAAATCTGGGAGAACTACGCCTATTTTCTCGAAAACGTGCTGCCCACCGCCGAACAGGCGGGCGTCCAACTGGCGATGCACCCCGACGACCCGCCCGTGCCGAGTTTGCTGGGCATCGGGCGGATTTTCATCAACGCCGAAGCCACCCGCCGGGCGTTGTCGCTCTCCGACAGCCCCGCCCACGGGCTGACCTTCTGCCAGGGCACCTACACGACGATGGGCGAAAACGTGGCCGCGTTGATTTCCGAATGGAAAGACCGCATCCGCTTCGTCCACCTCCGCGACGTGGCGGGGACGCCCGAAAACTTCCGCGAAACCTTCCACGATAACGGCCCCTCCGACATGGTCGCGCTGCTGCGGGCCTACCGCGACGCGGGCATCAACGTGCCGCTGCGCTCCGATCACGTACCCACGATGGCCGGGGAAAGCAACGCCCAGCACGGCTACGAAATGAAGGGCAACCTCTTCGGCATCGGCTACCTCAAGGGCATCATGGAAGCCCTCGGCATCGACCACTAAACCGCATGACAACCCTCGAATCCACCCGCCTCGCCGCCGGTCGCCGCTACCGCTGGGAGTTGCTCGTGCTGCTCTGGCTGGCGTTTTTCCTCAATCAGGCCGACCGGCAGATTTTCAGCGTCGTACTGCCGCTGATTCGCAAAGACCTCAACCTGACCGACGCCGAACTGGGCCTCATCGCCTCGGCGCTGGTCTGGACCTACGGCCTGCTCGTGCCCGTGGCGGGCTTTCTCGGCGACCGGTTTTCGCGGCGCAACATCCTGGGCTTCTGCCTGCTGTTCTGGTCGGTGGCGACGCTGTTCACCGGCGTTTGCTCCACGCTGGTGCAGTTTATCCTGGTGCGGGGCGTGGCGACGGGCGGCGGCGAGGCGTTTTACGCGCCCTCGGCCAACGCGATGCTGGGCGAACGGTACCCCGAAAACCGCTCGTTCGTGCTGTCCATCCACCAGACCGCCGTGTACTTCGGCATCATCCTGAGCGGGCTGATTGCGGGCTACGTGGGCGAGCACTACGGCTGGCAGCGGGCGTTTTTCCTGTTCGGCAGTTTCGGCGTGGTGCTGGCGCTGGTCTTTTTCAGCCGGATTCCGAAAGACCGGCCCGCCGTCCAGCCGGTGGGTCGGGCGTCGATGTTGGCCGAAATCGGGCAGACTGCCCGCGTCATCGTCCGCAAACCCACCGTCGTGCTGCTCACGCTGGGGTTTGGCTGCATGGTGTTCGTCCACGTCGGTTACGTGACCTGGATGCCGTCGTTTCTCCTCGACAAATTCGGCCTGAGCCTGACCGAGGCCGGTTTTTCGGCCCTTTTTTACCACCACCTGGGGGCATTTGTGGGCGTGTTGGCGGGGGCCAGGCTGGCCGACCGCCTCGCCCGCACCCGGCCCCAGAGCCGGCTTTACATCCAGGCGGCGGGCTTGTTGCTGGGGGCACCGTTCATTTACGGGATGAGCCAGAGCACCACCCCGGCCCTGACCTACGCGGCGCTGTTCGGCTTCGGCGTGTTCCGGGGCGTGTACGACTCTAACATCGTGGCGTCGCTGTACGAGGTCGTGCCCGCCGCCGCGCGCGCCTCGGCCTACGGGCTGATGCTGGCCTGCGCGTTTCTGATTGGGGCCTGGGCACCCTACGGGCTGGGCGTACTCAAACCCACGCTCGGACTCGCCACGGGGTTGGCCGGGCTGTCGGGCGCGTACGTGCTGGGCGGGCTGCTGATTTTGGGGGCGGCAGTTTGGTTTTTCAAAAAAGACGCAGTAGAAGTTTCCAAACCTCATTGAAGACGCATGATGTTCAAACGTACCTTCTGGCTTTCGGCGGTGTGCTGGGCGGCGGGGGCGGTGGTCCAAGCCCAGTCGCTGACACTTTCGCCCCGCGAACCCTTCGCGGACCTGACCACCCGCGACTGGACTTTTGTGGCCTTCGCGCCCGGCCAGAAACCAGCGTCGGCGGACGTCGCCGCGCGCACCGACGGGCAGCCCATCCGCGTAGGGAAACGCTGGGAATTTCTGGGTCACCCCGAACTGAAAGACCAGACGGTCTGGGTGAAACTGACGTTCCGGGTGCCCGCCGAGTTGAAAAGCCGGAAAATCGGCTTTTTCGCCACGATGATTGACGACGAGGGCGCGGTGTACCTCAACGGCGCGTCCGTCGGCAGCTTCAAGTACCTCACTGGCGGGAAAGTGCCGCACCCGGTGGACGTGGACCTGACCAAAAACCTGGTTTGGGACGGCGACAACACGCTGCTGGTCGAAATCCACGACGTGGTAACCCAGCGCATGGGCGGCATCATCGGCAGCGCGGCCCTGTACCACACCCTCCCGCACGAGCCTACCGCTGCGGGCGGCATCCGACTACTCGCGCCGACCGCCGAACCGCTGGCCGTGCTGCTTCACCAGGGCGACGCCCGGCTGACGCGGGGTACCCGGCAAACCTTCAACGCCGCCGAACTGGCCGCCCTGCACACGCCGCCGTCGATTTTACGACCGGACGAGCTGGTCATCGTAGCTCCGGCGAAGGACGTTTCTGGGAAAAAGTACCTGCGCGTCGATTTGGAAACCATCAGCCCGACGACCGTCAACGCGCCGTTGGGTTTGAAAACGGCCCCACTGCCCGCCACCGTCGGGCAGTACGACTTGCTGCGGATTCCCATCGACGTGAGCGGCACGTTTACCAATCCCTTCGACCCGAAGCAAATCAGCGTGTACGCGATTATCGAAACGCCTGCGGGCCGAATCGAAAAAGTAGCCGCGGCCTTCGGGCAGGACTTTGAGCCGATTGCCCTCAACCCCGAAGAAGAAATTTTGCTGCCCATCCGGGGCAATCCCTGGAAATTGTACTACCGGCCCCGCGAGCAGGGCGTTCACGCCGTCGAGGTTTTCGCCCAGGACCGCAGCGGGCTGACGCGGGCCGTGGCGGGTACGTTTACGGCCACGCCTTCGCAGGCACGGGGTTATTTGCGAAAAAGCACCGTCGAACCCCGGCTGTTTCAGTTCGACAACGGCGAGCCGTACTACGGGCGCGGGCCGAGTGGCTGGTTTCGGGGGAGCCGGTTTTTGTTCGGGGGAAACATCCGCTGGGTGCCGTTCAAACTGCTCGATGAATACTACGCCCGGAAAGGGGCCAACGGCAGCAATTTCGAGTACTTAGCCACCTTCCACTTCGGTTCGCTGTACCTCAAAGACGGCTTCATCGACCAGCACGTGGCCTGGAAACTGGAGCAATCCCTGCGCAGCATGGAGCGGCACGGGCTGTACTGGATTGTGTTTCACGACGGCGTGCTGCGTTCGTTCCAGAACGGCTTCGACACCCTGCCGTACTCCACCGCCCAGGGCGGCCCCTGCCGGACCATCAACGAAGTGTACACCCACCCGGTGGCGCTGGAAATGCAAAAGAACGAGCTGCGGTACATGGTCAGCCGGATGGCCGACAGCCCCTCGCTCTGGGTCTGGAACTGCGGCGACGAAAGCCAGCCGGGGACGAAGTTCTCGAACGCGATGGTGCGCGACTGGCTGAAGGAACTCCACGGGTACATCCGCCAGACGGACGTGTACGGGCACACGCATTCCATCGGTGAGAACGAACTGGCCGTCTTGAATGGCGGTGACGTGGTGCTGATGGCCGACTGGTACTACCACGACCACAACCGGGGCGACGAGTACGACCAGCGTTGCAACGGCGAAAACAGCCACGACGCCGTGGCCTACAACCTGTGTTTGCAGGCCGGTTTCAAGGACTGGAAAACGCCCGTCGTCAACATCGAAGGCGGCATTTGCCAGTGGGAGAATTTTTCCTGGCTGAGCGGCGAGAAGTACAAGGCCCGCTTTCCCGAAGCCCTCGATTTTCACCAGCACCTCTGGCTGAGTTTCTTCACGAAAATGGCGGCGGGCGGCACCGAATGGCTCAACCAGGCCCTGGACGAAAAAGGGGAACTGTACCACGCCAAGGCCCTCGAAACCTTCCTGCAAGGCGAATCGCTGACGGCTGCCTTCCACGAAACTACCACGCCGACCGTGTCCGACACCGGGCTGCGGGCCTTTGGCTTGCAGACCGACGCGAAAAGCTTGGTTTGGGTGGATAACCGGTTCTACACCTGGCACAACATCGCGGCGTTGGGCAAAGCCCCGGTGCCGGTGAAAAAGGCGGTGCTCCGGGTGCCCGTGCGCCGCGATGGTTCGTACCGCGTGGAAATCTGGGATACCCGCCGGGGCACCGTTACGGCGAAAACAACCCTCAAATCCGCCGGGAAAACGGTGGCCGTAGCTCTGCCCGACGTGGACAAGGATTTGGCCCTGAAAGTAATTTACCAACCCAACTAACCATGCGCCCCGCCCTCGACCTGTTTTTCCCCCCCACCGACGAGCAACTCACCTTCGCCAAACAAATCGGCGTGGACGACATCGTGCTGTTTGCCACGAGCCTCGAAACCTGGTCAGAGTTGTCGTTCAAAAACCTGATTGCCATTCGCAACCGCGTCGAAGACGCCGGGTTGCGGTTGTTTTCCATCGAAACCGTGCCGGCGCGGTTTTACGACCAGATTATCCTCGGCAAACCGGGCCGCCGCGAGCAACTCCGCGCCTACCAGGAAGCCGTGGACAACATCGGTCGGGCCGGAATCCGGCACCACAGCTACAACTGGATGCCCACCGGCGTGTGGCGCACCACCTTCAGCCACCGGCTGCGCGGCGGGGCCAAAGGCGTGGCGTTTAATCAGAAAGACATCGACGGCGCATCCCTCAGTTTCGAGCGGGCTTACGAGGAAGAAGAATTCTGGGAGTATTACTCGGAATTTATTTCGGAACTGCTGCCCGTGGCCGAAGCCGCCAACGTGAAACTGTCCGTCCACCCCAACGACCCGCCCGTGCCAAGCATCGGCGGCGTGCCGCAACTCTTCCGCAGCCGCGAGGCCTTCGACCGGGCGTTGGCCGTGCGCCCCTCCGAGCACCACGGGCTAACGTTTTGCCTCGGCGGCTGGTCGGCGATGGGGTTTGGCGATACGATGGAGGACATGATTCGGCACTACGGGCCGCTGGGCAAGCTGCACTACGTGCATTTCCAGTCGCACAACGGCATGCCGCCTTTTTTCTCCGAAAACTTCGTCGAACTGGCCGATTACAACCCCTTCGGCGTCGTGAAGGCGCTGGCCGAAGTCGGCTTCGACGGCGTGATGATTCCTGGCCACGTGCCGCAGTTGGACGGCGATTCGGAGTGGCGGGCCACCTACACCGTGACCGACGCCCGCTACACCCACCCGATGGGCGGCCACCGGGCGCGGGCCTACACGATTGGGTTTATGAAGGGGCTGATTGCGGCGACCAATTACCCTGGTGGCTCGGCGTCCGATTCTCGTGGGGAAGTCGTGGCGTCCGATTCTCAAATCGGACGCGGGGATTCTCAAATCCCCGTAAACTGACCAGTCGTGTTTATGCAAAAATTGAAAGGCATCACCTGGAACCACACCCGGGGTTACGCGCCGCTGGCCGTGACCTCGAAAGTGTACAACGATTTTCACCCCGACGTGGAAATCAACTGGACGATTCGCTCGCTCTGGTCCTTCGGCGAGGAAGGACTGGACGACCTGGCCCGGCAGTACGACCTGCTGCTGGTCGACCACCCCTTCATGGGCACGGTGGCCGCGCAGGGCCTGTTTTTGCCCTTCGATGAACACGCGCCCGACGAAGAATTAGCCACGCTGCGCGGGCAGAGCGTCGGGCGCTCGTTTGAAAGCTACGAATACGGCGGGCACGTCTGGGCCTTGCCCGTCGACGCGGCGGCGCAGGTCTCGGCGGCGCGGCTGGATTTGCTCGAAAAACACGGCGTAACGCGGCCGGCCTCCTGGGCGGAAGTCGTGGAGTTGGCGCGGGAAACGGGGAAAGTCGGAATGCCGATGGCCCCGATGGGCCTGCTGGGGGCGTTTTTCGGTCTGTACGCCAACCAATTCGAGGCACCGTTCAACGCCGACGAAAGCTGGGCGATGGAGCCGGACAACGCCGTTTTCGTGCTGCACCAACTCCGCAAGTTGTTTCAATACCTGCCCGCCGACAGCCTGCAAACCTACGCCAACACCCTGCTCAACCGGATGGGCTCGACCGACGAACTTTGGTACTGCCCCTCCGTGTACGGCTACGCCAACTACGGAATGCGCGGCTACGCGCCGAACCTGCTCACCTTCGGTCCCCCGCCCGGCTCCCGCCCCGACGGGGCCACGCTCGGCGGGGTGGGCATCGCCGTTTCGGCCCAGACTCAACACGCCGAAACGGCCTTCGCCTACGCCCGGTGGCTGGCCTCGGCCGAGTGCCAGAGCACGCTTTACGCCCTCGGAGGCGGTCAACCCGCCAACCGGCTGGCCTGGGAAGACGAGACGCTGAATGCCCTGACGAACCAGTTTTACCGCAACACCCGCGAAACGCTGGAAAAAGCTTTCGTGCGGCCCCGCTTCGATGGCTTTCACGAATTTCAGACCGGCGCGGCGCGGGGGCTGACGCAGTTTTTGCGGGAAAATTCCCCGGCGCAAGCCGTTTTCACCGATTGGAAAAACCTTTTTGAACACGCCCGCTATGCGACTCACCGGTAAAAAAGCCCTCGTCACGGGTGCCTCGCGGGGCATCGGCAAGGCCATCGCCCTGCGGCTGGCGGCAGAAGGCTGCGCGGTGGTGATTCACTACCGCAGCGAACAGGCCGAGGCGGAAGCGTTGGCAGCCCAGATTCAGGAATCGGGCGGCACGGCCTGGACCTGCCAGGCCGATTTTGCCGACCTGGCCCAAACCATTCGCCTCGGCCACGAAGCCTGGGAAATGACCGGGGGCCTGGATTTTCTGCTCAACAACGCCGGGATTTCGTACAAACAACACTTTCTCGACGTGACCGAAGCGGACTTCGAGGCCTTCACGCACATCAACCTCCGCGCCGCCACCTTCCTGACGCAGGCCATTGCGAGGAAAATGGTCGAAGCGGGGCGGGAGGGCAGCATTTACACGATTACCTCGGTGAACGGCATTCGCCCCGGCCTCGGCCTGACGATGTACGGGGCCACGAAAGGCGCGCTCGAAACGCTGATGAAAGGCGCGGCCCAGGAACTGGCCCCCCATGGCATCCGGGTGAACACGCTCGTGGTCGGGGCCATCGAAACCGACCTGAACCGGGTCGTGTGGGAAGACCCCGAACGGCTGGCCGACGTCAACGCGGGCATTCCGTTGGGGCGCTTCGGGCAACCGGAGGAGGTGGCGGCGGTCGTGGTGGATTTGCTCCATTCGGGCAGCTACGTGACCGGCGCGAGCATCACCATCGACGGCGGGCTGCTGCTGATGCGGGGGTACGGGAAATTGAGGCCTTACGAAACGGGGAAGTGAAGGGCGAGGGCGGCGAGGCTGTCGAGCAGTGTGACGCCTTCGGACTGGCAGGGAACGGCAAAATCGGTGGTGTCGTGGGAGGCGAGAAACTTAATTCCGAGCGAAAGACAATGCGCCAGAATAATCGCGTCGTTGGGCAGCAGGTTGTAGGTTTTCATCAACCGAACAACCGATTCGGCGGTGGGGTGCCCGTCCGTGATTTGCTCGAAGAAATGGAGCAGGTCAAGCGGGTCGTGTTGGCTCAGCGTAGCCGGAACGCGTCCGGTTTCTTTCAACGTCCGGGGCGATTTTCCACCTTCAAATCCGAGGGAGGAATACACGTACTCTGTCAGGACAATGCTGTTGTAAACCAGCGGAACGCCCCGACTCATCAAGGCTTCGAGCAATTCGCCTTGTCGTTTTTTGGCGTATTCCACCAGAATCGAAGAATCCAGAAAGATGCTCATTCCTGTAAATACAGTTCGTCTTCAGGGCCTGGGGTCCAGGTCGAGTCGGCAAAGATTCCCTTGAATTTGCGGAGCGCGGCCAGTTTTTCGTCGACCGTCAACGGGGTGGCAGGCATCGAGCCTTTGTTCTTGGCCAGAATCGCTCGTTTCTCCTCCAGCGTCAATTTCCCGGCGGGAACTTCAACCGCCGACACTTCCACCCTGAGCTTTTTCCCCCGCAGGTTTTCCGGTACGTCGATGATGATTTGGTCGGTCGCCTCCTCCGGTTCAATGATGATGGGTTCCATGACTTCTCTCTTTTGACGATGAAAAATACCGCAAAGCGCCTGCTTTTCCTAACCCTCTGGCTTCTGGGTCGTTCCGCCGCTGCCCAAACCGAAACCAAGCTTCCCTCGCCCTACCGCATCACGCCCCGCAGCGGCGCGCAGCACCTGGATATTTCCGAAAACTGGAGCCTGGGCTACCTCGACCAAGCCGTCGGGAATCTGGACGAGTTGGCCGGTTTGAAAGACCCGTTCGTCGCCAAAACGCCCACCACCATCCAGATGGCGCTGTACCAGGCGGGAAAATTGCCGCACCCGTACTACTTCCAGAACGCCAAACAGTACGAGTGGGTGGATAAAAAAGTGTGGTACTACCGCAAAACCGTCGAGGTGCCCGCTTCGGCGGTAGGCCAACACGTGTTTCTGTGTTTCGACGGGCTGGACTACTTCGCCCGCGTCTGGCTCAATGGGCAATTGCTCGGCGAACACGAAGGGATGTTCGGCGGGCCGTCGGTGGAAGTGAGCAAGCTCCTCAAGCCGGGCGCGGCCAACGAAATCGTGGTGGAATTGCGCTCGGCCAACTACGGGCTATGGGGCAACTTCGACTACAAAAAGCCGGGTCGCATCATCAAATCCATCGACCAGGCGGGCGGCGAAGGCTCCAAGCCGTTTTTCGCCCTGGGGATGTGGCGCGGGGTGCGGCTGGAAATCGTGCCGCCGATTCACCTGGAGCGCCCGTTTCTGGTGACGACCGCCGCCTCGCCCCAACGCGCCGAACTCCGGCTTTCGACGGAAGTGTTCGTGCGCAAACATTCCCTCCAATTTCAACTGCACCCCCCCGACAACCGCATTTTGTCGCGGGGTACGCTGAACGAAGACGTGATTCCGGTTCGGGAAAAAATGTCTCTCAAAATCGAACTGACCGACGCGCAGGGCAAACCCGCGTTGGCCCAAACCCTGCCGCTGGATTTGATCGAAGGCCGGAACTGGGTCGAGCAAACGCTGTCGGTACCGAACCCCAGGCTGTGGTGGCCCAACGGCATGGGCGACCCGAACCAATACCGGGTGCGCCTGACCTTGCTCCAAAACGGAAAGCCGGTCGATGAACTCCGGTTCGACTACGGCATCTGCACCATCACTACCCGCCCCAGCGCGGGGCGTCGAACCACCGAACGCTGGGACGACTGGCAGTACGAGGTGAACGGCAAACCGCTGTTTATCAAGGGCATGAACTGGATGCCCGCCGACGCGCTCCTCGATTTGCCGCTTTCAAAATACCGCTGGCTGCTCGGCATGGCGAAAAGCGCGGGCATTCAACTGATGCGGGGCTGGGGCGGTGGACTGCTCGAAACCGACGAGTTTTACCAGCAGTGCGACTCGCTGGGCATTCTGGTCTGGCAGGATTTCCCGACCTGGCACCAGGACACGCCCGACCGCCCGCAGGACATTTGGGAAGCGCAGGTGCTGCAAACGGTTTTCCGCCTGCGCAATCACCCCGCGCTGGCGCTGTACTGCGGCGGCAACGGCTTCAATCCCTACTCGCCGGGCAGCGCCACGACGATGGCGGTGCTGGAGCGCTCGCTGCGCGATTTCGACCCCAGCCGGCCCTTCGTCCGCACCAGTTCCGACGCGGGCAACGTCCACACCTACCCCGACATGGACCCGGCCTGGTACGGCCCGATTTACCGGCACGTGCCCGTCATCGCCGAGACGGGCATGCACAGCGTACCCGAACCACGGGGCATCCGCGAGGTCGTCTCCGACTCCGAATTTGGCGACCTCGGCGGCCTGTACGACGAGGGTTTTGCCAAAAGTCACCCCGAAATCGTCAGCCATTTCGTCGAGTACGTGCCCTTCCGGGTGCCCCGGATGCTGAGCCGGGCCTCGCACTTCGCCGATATGCGCCGCCCCACGCTCGAAAGCATGGCGGAGTCTTCGCAAATCGGGGCGGGCGAATTTTACCAACTGATGTCCGAAGGAATGCAGGCCAACTACCCACGCACGACCGGCCTGCTGCCCTGGGCCTACAAACGCCCCTGGCCCGTGTTTTCGGCCATCATGCTCGTGGACGGGTTCGGGCAGCCCTCCGCGCCGTTTTATTTTCTGAAACGCACCTACGAACCCACCCACGTGGCCGTGCAATTGCCCGCCTCGCTCTGGGCGGCGGGCGAATCGCTGCCCCTCCGCACGGCCATCACCCACGCCGGGGCGGCCCGTTCGGGCGGGCTGACGCTGAGTGTAACGGTGCTGGATGATGCCTGGACCGTGCAGTGGCGGCAGCAAAAATCGGTAGCCGGGCTGGCCGCCGGGCCGTCCGTCCGCACCGACTCGCTCGGCGCATTTTCGATTCCAGCCGCCTTCCGCAATCATTTTTTCTACGTCGTGGCCGAACTGAAAAGTGCCGACGGGCGGCTGCTGTCGCGGTCGGTGTACTGGCCCCGCTGCCTGTCGATGCTCGACGACCCGGCTACCCTCCGGAAGTACCGCAAAGCGCCCCGGCCCAATTACGGCGAGGAGGTGCCCTGGCCCGCCCTGCCCGATGGGCCGTGGTTGAAGCCCACCCTCCGGCAGGCCCCGCAAACCCGGTTGACCCTGCGGGTGCTTTCCCGAAAAGCCACCGACGAAGCCCACAGCGACCTGCGGGTGCGCGTGAAAAATACGGGTACCGCCCCCGCCTTCCTGACCGAGTTGAACATCGACGGGGCGAAGCGGCTGTTTCACGCCAGCGACAATTTTTTCTGGCTGGCCCCCGGCGAGGAGAAAATCCTCACGGTGGCCGTGGAGTGGCGCGAGCCGGAAAAAAAGACGGACGCGCGATTGACGGTTTCCGCCTGGAACGCGGCGGTGGTGAGTGAGGCCGAAAGCCCGGTTTTGGATTCCAACAAATAACCTGCTCCGACATGAATTTTTCCCGTCTCCTTCCGCGCCTGTTTTGCTTCCTCGCCTGGGGTGTTGGACCGGTCAGCGCCCAGAACGGCCCCGCCCTCCAATCGCCCTACCGCATCACGCCCCGCAGCGGCGCGCAGCACGTCGAGTTGTCGGGCGGCGGCTGGGAATTGTCCCACGCCGACCAGCCGGTGAGTGGGCCGAAAGCGCCGCGCAAGGAGGCCTTCGCCACGACCGTGCCCAACTCGATTCACTGGGCGTACTTCCAGGCGGGCAAACTGCCGCATCCTTACGCCCACAAAAATTCGGAGCAGTACGCCTGGGTGGACCAGAAAGCCTGGTACTACCGCAAAACCTTTCCCACACCGGATGGTGCGACGCCCGCCGGTGCCACCGGAAACAAGGTATTCCTCTGCTTCGACGGCGTGGATTATTTCACGAAAGTCTGGTTGAACGATTCGCTCGTTGGTACCCACGAGGGGATGTTCGGCGGGCCGTCGGCAGAAGTGAGCCGGTTGCTAAAACCCGGCGGGCAAAACGAACTGCTCGTGGAGGTGCGGGCGGGCAACTGGGGCAACCGGGCGGGCGATTTTGAAAGCCTGCCCCGCAACGCCTCCGGCGAGCGAGAGTTCGCCAAACGTGGCGGCTACAACCCCCGCGCCAGCGGCAAGATCATCAAACCCTGGGTGATTTCGGGCGGGTCGGGCTGCGAAATGTGGTTCAGCGTGGGGATGTGGCAGGGCGTGCGGCTGGAAATCGTGCCGGATTTCCACCTCGAACGGCCGTTTTTGACGACGAAATCGCTCGCCAACGGGCAGGCGCATTTGCACCTTTCCTCCGAAGTTTTCACCCAATCCCATTCGCTGCAACAGACGTTGCACCCCTGGAACAACGCCCAGCTTCGCCACCCCAATGAGCACGGGTACGCCTTCAAGCCGGTTACGGAGCCGGTTTCGCTGACGATGGAATTTCAATCGGGGGGAAAAACGGTTTTCACGAAAGAATTCACGCCGAAGCTCTTCGCCGGACGGAACTGGGTGGAGGAGGATTTCACGCTGCCCAACCCCAAACTCTGGCAACCGAACGGACTGGGCGAACCGAGTCTGTACCAGGTTCGGCTCGCGCTCAAACGCGGCGGTGTAGTCGTGGATCGGCTGGAATTTCCCTTCGGCGTCCGCACCGTCGAGCGGATGCCCACGGCGGGGCCGCGCACCGGCGACCGCTTCGAGGACTGGCAGTTCGTCGTCAACGGGCGGAAACTCTTCGTGAAAGGCATGAACTTCACGCCGCAGGACGTGCTGCTCGACACCGCGCCGGAACGCTACCGCTGGACGCTCCAGGCCGCGAAAAACATGGGCGTGCAACTCATCCGGGTCTGGGGCGGCGGGCTGCTCGAAACCGACACGTTCTACCGGCTCTGTAACGAATTGGGCCTGATGATCTGGCAGGATTTCCCCATCGGCAACCAGGATACGCCCGACTACCCGCAGGACGTGTGGGAGGCGCAGGTGGTGCAAAATATCGTTCGCCTGCGCAACCACCCGGCGTTGGCGGTCTGGTGCGGGGGCAACGAATTCAACGCCTATTCCTCCGGCAACGCCACCACGCTGGGCATTTTGGAACGCAACCTGCGCACCTTCGACCCGACCCGGTTGTTCGTCCGCACCACGCCCGATCACGGGGCCATCCACGCCTACCCCGACATGGACCCGGTCTGGTACTCGAAAAGCTACGGCCAGGAACCCTGGATTTCGGAAACCGGGATGCACTCGATTCCCGAAGCCAGTTTGTTCTACGAACTCGTGGACAAACAAGAATTTACGGGTTTGGGGAAAATGTGGGACAAGGAATTTTACAAAACCCACCCCGACTTCATCCACCACTTCACCGAGTACGGACCGGGCCGGGTGCCCCGGATGTTGAGCCGCGCCTCGCACGTGGCCGACGTGACCGACCCCTCGCTGGAGGCGATTTCGGAAGCCTCACAAATCGGCGCGGGCGAGTTTTACCAGGTGATGTCCGAAAAGGTGCAGGGCAACTACCCCGTCACGGCCGGGCTGATGCCCTGGGTGTTCAAGCGCCACTGGCCGGTGATTGCCATTCAACTGATGGACTGGTTCGGGCAGGCCGCCGCGCCGTATTATTTTCTGAAACGCACCTACGAACCCACGCACGTAGCCCTCGACCTGGAACGCCTGCTCTGGAACGGCGGGGAAACGGTTCCCGTCCGCCTGAGCCTAACCCACGCCGGGACGACCGCCCAGGCGGGTACCGCTTCGGTGCAGATTCTGGACGATGCCTTTAAACCACTCTGGAAGGGGGAAAAAGCCGTGACCCTGGCGGCGGGGCCGTCGGTGACGAAGGCCGAACTGGGCAGCTTCACACTGCCCGCCGGGTACCGCGACCGCTTCTTTTTCGTAAAAACCGAACTCCGCGATAAAACCGGCAAGCTGATTTCCCGCTCGGTGTACTGGCCCCGCTCGACGAGCAAACTCGATGAAGCGGCCTTTCGCGAGAAATACCTGAAGGAAGCCACCGCCTGGCCGACGTTTGAGCGGGGGCCGTTTTTGAAACCGACCGTCGCCAACACCCAAACGACGCTCACGCTGGAAATTTTGGAGAATAAAACCCTCGCTGCCGACCGCAGCCGGGTGCGTTTTCGGGTGAAAAACGGGGGAATGGTGCCGAGTTTTCTCACCCAATTCGACGTGCAGGGCACGAAACGGGCGCTGGTCGCCGACGACAATTTTTTCTGGCTCGAACCCGGCGAAAGCCGCGAACTGAGCGCCGAGATTTTGTGGCGGGAGCTGGAAACGAAGCCAAACGCCACGTTTGTGCTGAAGGCGTTCAACGGGGAGGCGAAGCCGGTGGCGATGAAGTGATTTTTTCTTGCTTTTCAGCCCAATTAAACTGTCATCCTTCGCAAGCTCAGGATGACAGTTTAATTGGTTCTGAACTCACTTAAAACCGCCCAAACTCCTCGTACACCTCAAACGGGTTTTTACCCTTCGCCATCGCGTCACGGCTTTTGCCCTCGCTTTCAAACCATTCCTCGGCCAGTTCCAATACCTTGATGGTCAGCTCGTAGGGCACCACGGCGATGCCATCGTTGTCGCCGTAGATGTAATCGCCGGGGTTGACCACCAGCGGCCCGGCCATGCCTTTCACGTAAATCGGAATCTGATAGTCCACCACCATGAAGCGCCCGAAGGCTTCGACGGGGTTACGGAAGCGGCAGAAGGTTGGGAAACCCATGTCGATGAGGTAGTTCGAGTCGCGGGTGGAGCCGTCGATGACCGCGCCCACGCAGCCGTGGGCCGCCGCCGCCGTGGCCGAAATTTCGCCGAAATGCCCGCAGGTCGTATCGCCCTGCGTGTCGCGGATTTGCACGCAGCCGTCGGTCATGCTGGCGAACATCCCCAGGCGGATGTCGTGGATTTTCTCGTCGCGGCTGGGCGTGGCGATGCCGTGGGCGGTGAAGGCCGGTCCGGCCACTTTCATCGTGTGTAGCAGCGGGTAAATGCCGCTCGCCATGCACTGGTTGTGGTAGCCGAGGCTTTCGAGCACGTCGGACACCAGGGCGGCGTAGAGCCGGGAGTAGCGTTCGCGCACGTCTTCGACGTCGTAGTTGACGAAAAATTTCCGGGCGGGGTAATCGGTGGAGGCCATGTTGGTTGGGGTTTGCAATGGATAATTCAGGTTGGTTCAGGGCTGACTCAGGCGGCGGTCGATGGTTTCCGCTGCTTGTTTAATTCGGGCTAAAATCGGACTCTCCTGCCCGTTGAAGCGCATTTCCGGCAAAAAAACACTAATGCTCGCAACCACTTTGTCCGCTCGGTGCAGCGGTAAAGCCAGGCCCACGATGTACGCGTTCGTGCGCTGGGTGGCGTAGCCCGCCTGCCGGATTTTGCGGGCGGCATCGGCGAATCCGCCGTGGGTCACGGCCTCTTCCCAGAGGTGTTCGCGCTGGGGTAGTCCGTACTTTTTCACGAAAGCCTCGCGCTCGTTGTCGGGCAAAAAGGCCAGCAGCAGGCGGCCCGTGGCGGTGTGGTAGGCGTGTTTTTCGGGCGAGGTATTCACCTGCAAATCGTGCTTGGCCTGCGCGGTGTACAGGCAGAGCCGGTTTTCGTTTTGCAGCACGGCCAGCAGCGAATTCTCGTTGAGTTCGACCGTGAGGCGGTCCAATTCCTCACGGGCGGCTTCGACCAAATCCTTGCGGTAGCCGGGGTTCCCGCTGATGAGGTAGGTCATCGCCCCCAGTCGGTAGCCTTTTTTCGGCCCGGCCTGCTCCACGTAGCGGCGCTGCACCATCGTTTTGAGGATGTTGGCGCAGGTGCCATGGTTGAGGTTCAGGTGGTCGGCAATCTCGGACAAAGTCGTTTCCCGGTCGGTTTTGGCGAGCAATTCCAGGATGTCGAAGGCGCGGTGAATGACTTGAATCATGGGAAAGCAAGGTCAGCCCAGAAGCTTAGTTAAATAGAATTAATTTTTTTATGTAAAAATTGATTTTATATTATGACACAAGTATGCAGCCCTTTCCGCAGTTTGTCAAGTCCTTTCCTAAAAAATATACGGTGTTTTCGTCGATAAAAACCAAACCGGCCCGAACGAGTGCGTTCGGGCCGGTTTGGTCAGGGTTGAAAAGTCAGGCACTATCCGAATCAGGGAATGTCCATGAACTTGTGCGTTTGCAGCGAAACCCGCCAGCGCGGGGTCTCCTTCACGTACTCAATCATCAGCGGCAGCATCTCCGTCGATTTGCCCCATTCCGGTTGCAGCAGCAACTGGCAATCGGGCCGCACGCGGGCGGCCTGTTCTTCAGCCCAACGGAAATCATTGCGGTTGAAGACGATGATTTTCAATTCATCGGCCCGCTCGTACACGTCGTCCACGGGCTTTTTAAATTTTTTCGGCGAAAGGCACACCCAATCCCAGGCCCCGCTGAGCGGGTAGGCCCCGGAGGTTTCGATGTTGGTCTGGAAACCGGCCCGGCGCAGTTCCGCCGTCAGGTCAGTCAGGTCGTACATCAGCGGCTCGCCGCCGGTCACGACCGCCAGCCGGGCGGGGTGCCGGGCGGCTTCGGCCACGATGGCGTCAAGGGCCACCTTCGGGTGTTTGTCGGCGTTCCAGGAATCTTTCACGTCGCACCAATGGCAACCCACGTCGCAACCGGCCAGCCGGATGAAATACGCCGCCCGACCCTGGTGAAAGCCCTCGCCTTGCAGCGTGTAGAAGGCTTCCATCAGGGGGAGGGAATTCTGAGTTGTGAATTCTGAATTATGAATTATGGCTTCGGTTGCTAACGTCATTTTTTTCTTGAAAAGGCGGGGCGGTACCCGCTGAGTTCCTCCAACAGCAGGGCTTCCTGAATGATTTCCCGCCGGGATTCTTCTTTTGGCGTCCTGGTCAATCCACGCATCCCAGCCGCAAAAAAACGGGAAAGGTCACGGCCTTCGTTTCGTCAGCGGGCCAGAACGACCGAAGTTTTTGGGTCAACTCCCCCACCGGGCTAAACCCGTGCTGTTGCCGGAACTTGTCCACGCTCGACCAGGTCTCGAAGTACCCGGCCAGGTCGTGTAGCGTCCAGTGCTTGACCATCGGAAATTCCGGGGCCGGGATTTCCCGGAACGGAAACGGCACCGTGGTGTAGCGTTCCTGCACGTAGCGCCGCTCCGGTGCCCAGTACGGGCCAACGATGTTCTCGTAGAAATCAAGAATCAGCGCGTCGATGTCCGGGTCGATGTTCAGCAGTTCGTAACCCCACACGGCCAGTACGCCGCCCGGCTTCGTCACCCGCCGCACTTCGGCGTAAAACGCCTCAAACTCAAACCAGTGCAGGGCCTGCCCGACCGTGACGAGGTCGAAGGCGTGGTCGGGAAAGGGGGTCGATTCGGCCCGTGCCACCTGGTAGCGCAGGTTTTCGGCTCCCCGGGCCTGACCTAACTGCTTTTCACTCACATCCGTCGCCTCCACCCGCCGGAAGTGCCGGGCCAGTTCCACTGCCACCTGCCCGTTGCCCGTGGCGCAGTCCCAGGCCGCTTCCCGCCCCGGCACGTGGGCCAGCACGAAGTCGAACAAAGCTGCCGGATACGTGGGGCGGTACTTGGCGTATTGGTCGGCCTGGCGGGAGAAGAGGTCTTTCATTTACCAGATTATCGGCACCGGATAGAGATGGAACTGCGGGTCTCGCGTCAGAACGGTCAGATTTTCCGTAATCGCCTGAGCGATAAGCAGGCGGTCGAAGGGGTCGCGGTGGTGGTGAGGCAATTTGTTCACCTCCACAAGATGTCGAAACGTAATCGGCATCAACCGAAACTGATTATCGGTGACATCATCCATCACGGTCTCGAAATCACCTCCATTCACGGTCAGTTTCCCCAAACTGTGTTTAATAGCAATTTCCCAAAGATTTGCCGTACTGACGACACAGTGATTGGCTGGGTCGGTCATCATTCTCCGCGCCGTTACGGAGAGTTCGGCTGAACCACTGACGAACCAAAGAAACGTGTGGGTATCCAGGAGCAGGTTCATTCCATGTACTCCTTAAAGTCTTCGAGTGGTTCATCAAAATCCGGCGCGAGGACGTACTTCCCCTTCGCACTCCCGAAAACCGGGCGTTTTTCGGAGGTCTTGGCTACTTTCTTTTCCCGAAGAAAATCCACAAAATCGGCCACCTCGTTTTGCAGTTGGGGCGGCAGTTCGGCAATTTTTTGAACCAACGTGAGCGTATTCATTTTTGCTGCGTTTTTTTCAAAACTACGGCTTCAGGCCGTTTTTTCAAACCACCGCCCTTCCTCACTTACTCTGCGCTTCCACCACCGCAATCGACACCATGTTCACAATTTCGCGGACGGTGCTGCCGAGTTGGAGAACGTGAACGGGTTTTTTTAAACCGAGCAAAATCGGGCCGATGTATTCCAACTCACCCGCTTCCTTGAGCAGGTTGTAGGCGATGTTGGCGGCGGATAAGTTGGGGAAAATCAGCACGTTGGCCCCTTCTTCGGCGAGTTTGCTGAAGGGGTAACTTTCCTTCACCAACTCGGTGTTGAAGGCCAAGTGGGCCTGCATTTCGCCTTCCACCACCCAGTCGGGGTGCTTTTTTTGGAGCAGTTCGGTGGCGCGGCGCATTTTTTCGGCGTCTTCGCCGGAGGCGGTGCCGAAGTTGGAGTACGTGACGAGCGCGATGCGGGGTTTGATGTTGAAATGCTCCACCCCTTCCACTGTCAGTTCGGCGATTTCCACCAGTTCCTCGGCGGTTGGGTTGAAATTGACGGTCGTGTCGGAGAAAAACAAAGGCCCCTTTTTGGTCAGCAAAATGTACATTCCCGACACTTTTTTCACGCCGTCCTCCCGTCCGATGATTTGCAGCGCGGGCCGAATCGTATCCGGGTAGTTGCGGGTCAGGCCCGAAATCAGGGCATCGGCCTCGCCGGTTTCGACCATCATCGCCCCGAAGTGGCTGCGCAGGCGCATGAGTTGAACCGCCTCCTGCCGGTTCACGCCCCGGCGGCGGCGTTTTTCAAAAAGCAGTTCGCCGTAGCGCTGCACCCGTTCGTCGGATTCCATCGCGCGGGTGTCGATGATGGGCACCTCGGCCAGGTCAAGGCTGTTTTCGGCGATGATGCTGCGGATGCGGGCCACGTTGCCGAGCAAAATCGGCTGGGCAATGCCCTCGTCGCGCACCTGCTGCACGGCCTTGAGCAGGGTCAGGCTTTCGGCGTCGGCGAAGACTACTTTTTTCGGATCCCGCTTCGCCTTGCTCGTGATGACTTTCGTGAGTTGGTTGTCCAAACCGAGGCGTTTCGCCAGAATCAACTCGTATTCTTCCCAGTTCTGAATCGGGTATTTCGCCACGCCCGACTCCATCGCCGCCCGCGCCACCGCCGGGGCCACCGTCGTGATCAGGCGCGGGTCCACGGGTTTGGGGATGATGTAGCTGCGGCCAAACGTGAGGTTTTTCTCGTTGTAGGCCATGTTGACGATGTCCGGAACCGGTTTTTTCGCCAGGTCGGCCAGGGCGTAGGTGGCGGCCAGTTTCATGGCTTCGTTGATTTCGGTGGCCCGCACGTCGAGCGCCCCCCGGAAAATGAAGGGGAAACCGAGCACGTTGTTGACCTGGTTGGGGTAGTCGCTCCGGCCCGTCGCCATGATGAGGTCGGGGCGGGCGGCGATGGCTTCTTCGTAAGCGATTTCGGGCGTGGGGTTCGCCATGGCAAACACGATGGCGTCGGCGGCCATGCTGCGGACCATGTCCTGGCTCAGGACGTTGCCTTTGGAAAGGCCGATGAACACATCGCTGCCCACCATCGCTGCTTCGAGCGTGTCGAGGTCGCGGGCGGTGCCGAACTGCGCCTTCTGCGTGTCAAGGCCCTCGCGGTCGGCGCGGATGACGCCCTTCGAGTCGCACATCACGATGTTTTCGACCTTCGCCCCCAGTGAAATGTAGAGCTTGGAGCAGGAAATGGCCGAAGCCCCCGCGCCGTTGACCACGATTTTCACCTCGTCGAGCTTCTTCCCGACCAGTTCGACGGCGTTCAGCAGCGCGGCCCCGGAAATGATGGCCGTGCCGTGCTGATCGTCGTGCATGACGGGGATGTTGAGTTCTTTTTTCAGCCGTTCTTCGATGGCGAAGCACTCCGGGGCCTTGATGTCTTCGAGGTTGACGCCGCCGAAGGTGGGTTCCAGGATTTTCACGGTGCGCACGAACTCGTCCACATCGGTGGTGTCGAGTTCGATGTCGAACACGTCGATGTCGGCGAAGATTTTGAACAACACGCCCTTGCCTTCCATCACCGGTTTGCCGGCGGCGGGGCCGATGTTGCCCAGGCCCAGCACGGCGGTGCCGTTGGAAATCACCGCCACCAGGTTGCCCTTGGCGGTGTATTTGTACACGTCTTCGGGGTTGGCGGCGATTTCGAGGCAAGGCTCGGCCACGCCGGGCGAATAGGCCAGCGAAAGGTCGCGTTGGGTTTCGGTTTCTTTGGTGGTGACGACTTCAATCTTGCCCGGACGGCCTTTCGAGTGGTAATCGAGCGCGTCTTGCTTGCGGATGCTTTTCTCCATGTTGGGGGGTTGGTTGGGTGGGGCGAAGGTAAGGAGGATTGGGTTTGAAGTAGGGATTGATAGTTTGCAAAAAAAACATCCTACCCCGCGTCATTGCGA
Source organism: uncultured Cytophagales bacterium (assembly GCA_964244295.1). Classification (GTDB taxonomy): domain Bacteria; phylum Bacteroidota; class Bacteroidia; order Cytophagales; family Spirosomataceae; genus JAJAZB01. The sequence goes on along the minus strand of CAXTIG010000002.1, from coordinate 84,011 downwards.
GTGGAGGCGGACGAACGAGCGCAGCGAGGTTCGTCCGCCGTAGTGAAGCAATCCCCTCCCGGAGACCAGGAGAGCTAATTCCAGCCGACTTTCCTCCCGATAGCTATCGGGACTACCGTGCGACGGACCGGACCATTTGGTCTCCGGGAGGGGATTGCTTCACTCCGGCCCCCAGCCCTCGCTCCGCTCGTGCCGGTGGCCTCCGTTCGCAATGACGCCAACTTTTGACGTGCTCCTCTCGTCTGATAATCAAGCCCCTTCCCCACCCTCTCCCCCAAACTGCGTGAGGTTTTTATCCGCCCCCAGTTCCGCTGGTGTAATCGGCGGTTTTCGCCCAAAAAACGGAGGTAAGTTGAGCCGCAAAAAGCGAAATCAACCCCATCCATTCCTCCGGCTATGGCTTCATTTCTCCGAAAAATTCTTCCTGTCCTCCTCGTTGCGGGAGCAATGGATTTGCCCGCCGTACAGGCCCAAACCCTCAGCGGTCGCGTTCGCGGCCCTTCGGGGGAGGCCCTCGAATTCGCGACCGTATCCGTTCACGCCCTGCCCGATTCGACGGTGGTGAAAACCGAATTCAGCGATGCCCAGGGCGGTTTTGCCTTCGAGCGGTTGCCCGCCAACCGCTACTTCGTGGCGATTTCGATGGTGGGCTACGAACGGCACCGCAGCGAAACGCTGACGCTCGGCCCACAAACCACGGTGTTGCCGCCGATTCAGCTAAAACCCGCCCGGTCGGCCACGCTCAACGAAGTGACCGTGCAGGGCCGTAAACCCTTCATCGAACGGGCTTTAGACCGCACCATCGTCAACGTAGACGGCAGCCCGCTCAGCGCCGGGGCCACCTCGCTCGACGTGCTGATTCGGGCACCGGGCGTGACGGTGGACGCCAACGACAACCTTGGCCTGCGCGGTCGGCAGGGCGTGCTGGTGCTCCTCGACGGCAAGCGGATACCGATGACCGGCACCGAACTCGCCGACTTGCTCCGGGCCACGCCCGCCAGTCAGTTGGACAAAATCGAACTCATCACCAATCCTTCCGCCAAGTACGACGCGGCGGGGAGCGCGGGGATTATTTCGATAAAACTCAAAAAAGACCAGCGCTACGGCACCAACGGCAGCGCCAACGCCAGTTTCGGCTACGGGCGTTACGCCAAAACCACGGGTGGGCTTTCGCTCAATCACCGCCATAAAAAACTCAACCTCTTCGGCAGCTACGGCTACAATGCCCGCAACGTGTACACCTCGCTGCGCTTTCACCGCGATTTTTTCCAGAACAACCTAAAAACCGGCAGCACCGACCAGTTCAACGAAGGCCACACGCTCTACCAATCGCACACCTACCGGGCGGGGCTGGATTACACGCTCTCGCGGCGGACGTTGCTGGGGTTGGTTATCACGGGGTTGGGTAGCCCGGCGGTGGCGAACATCCGCAACGAAGCAGCAAACTACGACGCGCCGGGCAACGTGCTGGCCCGGTACACCTCGGCCAATTACCGCACGCTGCGGATGCCAAACCAATCGCTGAATTTTAACGTCAAACACAGCCTCGACTCGGCGGGCCGCCGCGAACTCAGCGCCGACGCCGACCTGGCCCGCTACGAAACGCACCGGATTCAGAACCTTGCCACGACGTTCCAACAACCCGTTTCGCCGCCCGCCACGCTGGCCGGCAACCTGAACGGGGCGTTGACCATCGCCTCGGTGAAGGCCGATTACAACCAGCCGCTCGGCGCGATGCAACTCGAAACGGGCTTTAAACTAAGCTGGGTGCATTCCGACAACGACGTGCAATTCACCAACATCAGCGAAGGCCGCAGCGAGTTGGACACCAGCAAAAGCAACCAGTTTCGCTACGACGAAGCCATCGCCGCCGCCTACGTCAACCTCAGCCGGTCGTTTGGCTCGTTTTCGGTGCAGGCGGGTTTGCGCGGGGAAAACACCGACGTGAAGGGCCTGCAACTCGTGGGCAACCAGGGTTTCGACCGGCGCTATTTCCAGCTTTTCCCCTCGGTTTTTTTCAAAAACACGTTCTCGAAAACCCACGAACTAAGCCTCTCGCTGAGCCGCCGCATCGACCGCCCGAGCTACAACCAACTCAACCCCTTCCGGGCCTACATCGACGCGACGACGTATTTTTCGGGAAACCCGGCCTTGTTCCCCGCCTTGAATTACAACGTCGAACTCACCCATACCTTCCGGCAAAAATGGAGCACCACGCTGGGCTACAGCCGCAGTGACAAACCCATCGTGAGTGTGATTCAGCCCGCGCCCGAAGGCAACCGCCAGGTGGTTTCGACCTTCCAGAACCTGACCCGCTCGGATTACTACACGCTCAGCCTGACGCTGCCCTTCGAACCCGCCCGCTGGTGGACCGTGTACAACAACTTTGTGGGGTACTACGGGCACTTCGTCGGCGATTTGGCGGGCACCACGCTCAACGCGGGCCGTCCGGCCTTCAACCTGAGCAGCAACAGCACCTTCACCCTCGGTGCGGGCTGGACCGCCGAACTGAATGGCCGTTACCAATCGCGGGAATTGTACGGGTTTCTGGACGTGCGGCCCCAGGGTCAGCTTTCGGTGGGGTTGCAAAAAAGCCTGTGGAGCAAGCGCGGCACCCTGCGCCTGAACCTGAGCGACATTTTCTACACCAGCCCGACCAACGCCACCTCGACCTACGCGAACTACGTCGAAGTATTCAACCAGCGCCAGGATACCCGCGTGGCGACGGCCTCGTTTTCGTACCGGTTTGGCAGCGACACCGTCGCTCCCACGCGGCGGCGGGTGGGCGGGGCGGAAGAGGAGAAACGGCGGGCGGGGGCGTAAAGAAGCGGTTGAGAATTGCAGCCCTCCTCCCCCATCCTTTCCCCAATAGCGGCCTCTGACCACGTCAGGGGCCGTTTCATTTTTCCTTAAAATCGTTAGAACTACCTATTGGCCGCCGGTTTCCGGCAACGGAGTTTTGCATCAAAAATCCTCCGCATGGCTACCTCTCCTACGCTTCCCGGTCACGGCGGTACACCCCCGCGCCGCGATGCCACCATCCCCGACCCCGGCAGCTACGCCGCGCCATCCGCTGGCGGTTCGGGACGACGCCGGACGATGATCGAAGGGGCCGACGACCCCGCGACGCCCGCCGGGATTGCCCCCGAAAACCCCCTCGCGGGTTTTCTGGTCTCGTTCTCCCGCACCGAAGCGGGCGAGTTCTGGCCCCTGCGCGAAGGCAACAACGCCCTCGGCAGCAGCCCGGAAAACGACATCGTGCTGCCCGAACTGCGGGTGAGCGGCAAACACGCCAACGTCAACATCCGCCACGACCCCGGTACGGAGTCCTGGAAATTTCAACTGGTCGACCTGAGTTCGTCCAACGGCACCTACCTCGACGGCGAGCGCCTCGACATTTTCACGGGGGTGGGCGTGTCGCCCAACGCCAAAATCCGCATCGGGGGCTACGAACTGCTCCTGCTGGCCGCCGACAAATTCGCCCAGGGCCTGACCCGCAACGAGGCCTTCAAACCCAGCCAACCCGCCTTCGACTACTCCGCCCGCGATCACTACTCGGATGGTCGATAGTCGGATAGTCGATAGTCGTCAGTCGATAGTTATCATTCGGATGGTCACTGACGATGGTCGATTAAAAATTATCGACTGACGACTATCGACTGACGATCATGGTTACCCTCCACGGCACCAACGGCACCTACACCTTCGACCCACTCGCCCCCGCCACCCGCCTCGGGCAGGGCGGCATGGGCGTGGTATTTCGGGGGATAGAAACCGGCAGCGGCCGGGCCGTGGCTGTGAAAGTGCTGTACCGCGAACTCAGCGCCCAGGCCAGCCACGTGGAGCGCGCCCGGCGCGAAGCGGCCATTCAGATCCGGCACGAAAACCTGCTGGAAATGCTCGATTTTGTCGAACTCAAGGGCATTTACCACAGCGTCAGTGAGTTGCTGGAGGGCGAAACCCTCGCCCGGCGGCTCGATGCGCTCCGGGCGAAGGACGAGTTTTTACCCTTTCCCGAAATCAAGCACGTGGGCGAGGCACTGCTCAACGCCCTGGAGGCCCTCCACACCCAGCAGCCGCGCATCATCCACCGCGACGTGGACCCCAGCAACCTGATGCTCTGCGCCGACGGGCGGATCAAGCTGATGGATTTTGGCGTGGTCAAACTGAGCGACGGCGTGCGCAAGTCGCTCACCGGGCTGGGGGCCATTCTGGGTAAACCGCACTACGCCGCCCCGGAACAGATCCGGAATCGGCCGGACGACGTGGTGGACGAAAGCACCGATCTCTACGCGGCGGGCATCACGCTCTACGAGTTGCTAACGGGCCGGGTGCCTTTCGATGCCCCCAACGAGTACGACCTGATGCAGTTGCAGATTCAGCAGCCCCTGCCCCGGCATCCGAGGCTCAGTCGGGAAGCGTTTTCGTTTCTGCAAAAAGCCACCACCAAAGACCAGCGCCGCCGCTACCGAAGCGCGGGGCAGATGCGCCGCGCGCTGCTGGGCCTCCCGGCCGGTCCCGTATCGCCACCGCTTCCACCGCCCTGGAAACGGCGGCCGGTGCAGGTGGCGGCCGTGACCCTATCGGTGCTGCTGCTCCTGGGGGGAAGGTATTTTCAGAACCGGGCCGACAAAAAAGCCCGGTATCGCGCGCTTTGCGAACGGGCCGAAGAATTTCGCACCCGGATGAAGTTCGACAGTGCCGCCCGGGTATTCGGCGAAGCCCTCGTGGTGTGGGAAACGGATTCGATCCGGTCGCGGAAAAAAATGGTGGAAAACCTGCCCAAGTCCATCGCGCTGTTTCAACGGCAACGCTACGGCGGAGCCGCCAGTAGTTTCGCCGCCGATACCCTCGATCCCTCGGCCCGCGAGGCTTTTTACTACCTCGGTATCCTGCGTTTTTACGGGTTAGGCACCCCGGCAGATACGCAGCGGGCGGTGGCCCTGTATCGCCACGCCGCGCGGCTGGGCTACGCACTGGCTCAGGTGCGGCTGGGCAATGCGCTGGTCAATGGCTGGGGGGTACGCATCGATTACGCGGAGGCGGCCGCCTGGTACCAGCTTGCCCGCGCCGATTCCACGAGTGGTGGTGCGCGAGGCGACGCCCTTTACGGCCTGTACTACCTCTACGCCAGCGGGGGCAACGGCCTGACCCGCGATTACCCCCGCAGCCTCGGCTTCTTGCGGGCAAGTGCCCGGTTCGGGTCGCTGGAAGCCATGCACCGCCTGGGCGTGAAGTACCGCTACGGAGACGGGTTGCTGACTCAAAATCCCGATTCCGCCCGGTACTGGCTTCGCCTGGCCGCCGCGTGGGGCCATCGGGAGGCCAACCGGCAGCTTCAGGAACTGGGGGTTACGAATCCATTCAACCTGAATTCGATCTTCGACGGCACCCGCCGCAAACCGACTCCGCCCCGGCGGCGACGGTCTTCGTTCTGGGAAAATCTGTTTGGCCCTTCGCGGCGAACTCCTTCCAAACGGTAATCATGCCCGACATCCTCCTCCACGGCAAGCACGGCACCTACGCCTTCAACCCCTACGACCGCGCCAATTTTATCGGCGAAGGGGGCATGGGGCGCGTGTTCGTGGGCCTCGACCTCGGCACCCGCCGCCGGGTGGCCGTGAAGGTAATTCACCGCGAACTCACCCAAACCCCGCAGGTGGTGCAACGGGCGGCCCGCGAGGCTTCGCTGCGGTTTGAGCACCCGCACCTGGTGCGGATGCTCGATTTTGTCGAGGCCGGGGGCATTTATCACCTGATTTCGGACTTTATCGACGGGCAAAGCCTCGATAAACTTCCTGCCGGTCCACCCGGCACCCCCGACCACCGGCGCTACGTGGTGGAGCGCATCGCGGTGCCGCTGCTCGACGCCCTCCAGGTGCTGCACGGCCAGCAACCGCCGGTGGTACACCGCGACATCAAACCCGCCAACCTGATGCTGCGGCGGGCGGGCAGTGCCGAACCCAGCCTCGTGCTGCTCGACCTGGGCGTCGCCAGCGTGGCGGGCGGGCAGCGCCTCACCCGTGCGGGCGTGAAACTCGGCACTCCGCACTACTCGGCCCCGGAGCAAATCCGGGGCGACCCCGACCGCATTGGCCCGTCCACCGACCTCTACGCGGTGGGCATCACGCTGTACGAACTCCTGACCGGCAAGGCCCCCTTCGATGCCCCCAGCGATTTCGACGTGATGGAAATGCAGGTGAAGATGCCCCTGCCCGCCCACCCGCTGTTGCCCGCGTCGCTGTACGAAGTGCTGCGCCGGGCCACGGAAAAAGACCCCCCGCGCCGCTACCCCTCCGCCCAGGTGATGAAAACGGCTCTTCAGCGAGCGCTTACCGTCCCATCGCCCGGCCTGGAGAGTTTGCCCCGGTGGTTGCGGATCGGCCTGGCGATCCTGGCCGTGGTGCTGATTCGCCTGCTGATCCGCTCCTTGTTTGGTTAAATTCATCGACGTTCAAACTCCATTTTTAAACTCAACTCTGCCATGCTTTCCTACTCTTTCCAACTGGCCGAGCGAATCGGGGGTCGCACGGAGCAACAGGACGCGGCCGGGTCGCTGGTCACGCGGTACGGCCTGCTGGTGCTGGTCTGCGACGGCATGGGCGGGGCACGGGGCGGTTCGACGGCCTCGCGCATGGCCGTCGATCTCATCCTGCGGGGCGTTCAGCAGTCGGCGGAACCCAACGGGGCGACGGCGCTGCTGAACGCCATCCGGGAAGCCAACCGGGAATTATTCCAGCGCAGTCAGCACGACGCCAGCCTGCGGGGCATGGGCACCACCGTCACGGCCCTCTTGCTCCAGGAAACCCACGCCACCCTCGCGCACGCGGGCGACAGCCGTATTTATCAGTTACGAAAAGGCAAGGTGGTGTTTCGCACCACCGATCACTCGAAAGTTTTCGAGTTGGTGAAACGCGGCATCCTCAACGAAGAACAGGCCCGCCTCTCGGAAGACGCCAACGTGATTCTGCGCGCCCTGGGCATCAAACCCGACGTGGAGGTGGAACTGCAGGATCCCCAGCCCTACCAGCCGGGCGACCGCTTTCTGCTCTGCACCGACGGCGTAAGCGGGGCGGTACCGGAGGAGCTTTTCCTGGGCTGGCTCGCCAGTGATGACCCCGTCGAGCGCCTGGTGACGCAGTTGGTGGACCGCGTGGACGAGTACGGATTTCGCCAGGGCGGCGACCACGACAACCTCACGGCGGCCCTGGTGGAGTGTGGCACTTCGGCGGGCGGTACGACAGGGAAACCCCTCGCTTCGCGCTGGCCCGAAATCATGCGGCGGGTACCCGGCCTGTTGCTGGCCCTGGCCCTGGCGTTCATCGCCTACGAACGACTGGTGTCCGCCCCCCGCCAGGCCACCGAACGGCGGGCGCTGGTGGCCGAAACCAAAAAACTGAGACGCCTCCGCGATGTCCTGACTACCGAGCGCGACAGCCTGCGCCGTCTGCTCGACGACCCGGCGGTTCGGCAGGCCCTGCGGCGCAAAAAAGCAGCCCCCCCCAGCGGAAAACCGGAACTTAGCCCGCCTCCGAAGGGCCTGAACGCCCCCCCGACCCTCGCTTCCCCCGCCGATTCGGGGAAAAAAGTCCGCCGGGGCACCCGACCGGGGGCGCTGCTTTCCCCCGCCCCCATTCCTACCGACCGCGACTTGTAACCTTCCCTTCGACCTCAACCCGACCTGCGATGCAACTCCTCAGCCTTGGCCGCGACCCCGACAACCGGATCGTTATTCCCGATCCCACCCATCGCCTCAGCGGCCTCCACGCCGAACTGAAGCTCTACGACGATGGTCGCCTCAGCCTCACCGACAAAAGCACCAACGGCACCACCCTCAACGGCCGACCCCTGACCCGTGACGTGGAAACGCCCCTTCGCCGGGGCGATGCCGTGCTGTTTGCCAACGTGGCCCCCCTCGACTGGAACCGCGTCCCCGTGCTTGGCCCGCGTCCCGACATCAAGGCCAGTTACTCCATCGGGCGCGAGCCCGACAACGCCATAGTCGTTTCCCACGACCGCGTCAGCCGCTACCACGCGGCGTTGTTGGTCGACAAACACGGCAAGCTGTTTCTCCAGGACCAGAGCATGAACGGGACGTTCGTCAACGGCGTCCGGATTGCTTCCTACACCCAGTTTCCCGTTCGGCGGGGGGATGCCGTGACCTTCGGCGAGGAGGCCCGGCTCGACTGGAACCGGGTGCCCCGTCCCAATCCCTTCGACCTGACGTTTCTCCAAACCAGGGATCGGCGACTGTGGTACGGCCTGGCGGCGCTGTTGCTGCTCGGCCTGGGGTACTTCGCCCTTCGGCCCAACCAGCCCCCCGCCGAACGCTACCGGCACAGTGTGGGGATGATTTACACGAAGTATTTTTTCGTGTACAAACACGGCGACAAACCCCGGTTTTACGTGGGTCGGAACGGGTACGTGGATTTTCAGGAAAAAGCCGATAAGCTCGAAATCGCCGCGTTTGGTAGTTTTGGCTCAGGTTTTTTCCTGGAAGATGAGGGCCTCGTCGTGACCAACCGCCACGTGGCCGCGCCCTGGATTCCCAAAAACAAGACCCTCAACCAATTATTCAGCCTGACCACGAGCGACGGGCAGTTGGGGCATTTTTCCAATAAAGAAGCGTACTACAAAAGCGGCTACGCGGCCACCGGCTTTCTGAGCTTCGAGACCTACCTGAGCCTGTGGAACCGTTTTTACCAGGACGCCCGGAACGGATTGCGCCCCAATTTCGACGAAGGCCGGTTTGCCTTCGTGGGCATCGTGCCCAACGAAACCCCGGTCAACGTCAGCAACTGGGAGGAAGTGGCCCTCCCCTGCGACCTGGTTCGGGCGGCGACCGATGTGAAAGTGGACATCGGCCTGCTTCAGCTTCGCAGCAAACAACTGCCGGCGGGCTGCACCGCCGTACGGGAGAGTGCCATCATTGACAAACCCGAAGACATCCACGAAGGCGACGACGTGCTCATCGTCAGTTTTCCCAGCGCCGAAGAACGGGGCATCAACAACGCCGATAAAAAGTTGAAGGCTACGTTTTTACCGGGAAAGGTCAGCCAAATCAAAGACCAGTACGATGTGCAGTACAATTCCTTTACCGAACACGGCACCAGCGGGGCACCGGTTTTCAACCAGCACGGGCAGTTGGTGGCCGTCAACTGGGGGACGCAAGGGGAAGGCACCAGCTACGATTTGGGTACCATCGCCACGCACCTGCGGGCGTTGGTGAAATAAGCGCATGGCACCTCTGCCGGAGCAGCGGGACGATGGTGAAAAATTGCCGTTTGGCATCAGCGGCATTTCTGCCGATATTTGACGTAAGCACCAACTGACTCCTAGCCATGCAACTGACGCTGCCCGACAACGTGATTGGCCGAACGGGGCTTTCAGAAGCGGAGTTTAAAATCGAACTCGCTGCCCTTCTCTACGAAAAAGGCTTGGTCAGTATGGCCGGGGGTAGTCACCTCGCCGATATTGCCATTTACGATTTTCAACAAGAATTGGGCAAACGGGGTATTTACGTTCATTACGCCGTCGATGATTTTTACGAGGACCTGAAAACCATCGACGCAGCCGAATCATGATTGTCGTCAGTGACGCCTCACCCCTGGTTGGGCTGGCTGCCATTGGCCGCTTCGAACTACTCCGGGAGCTTTACGGGGAAATTTTCATTCCGCCCACGGTTTTCAAGGAGTTAACTCAGAAAGGCCGGGGCAGGCCCGGCGACCGGGAAGTACGCGAAGCAGCTTGGGTGATTGAAAAAGCTTGTACCGACCAGGAATTGTTCCGGACGCTGCGAACCCGATTAGACCCCGGTGAAGCCGAAGCCATCACCCTCGCCTTAGACCTGATGGTTTTCGGATTCACCCGAACCTGTACCAAGAAGTCAAGCTGTTGTGCAAAGAATAAAAGAACGCTCCGCTGAACATTCAGCGGGGCGTTTTTTATGAATCAAACTTTGACTATTTCTCCGAAAACTGGAACCGCTCCGCCATCGGCACGTAAGCGCGTTCCGTAGCCCCGACGTAAATCTGGCGCGGGCGGCCGATGGGTTCTTTCGCCTCGCGCATTTCTTTCCACTGCGCAATCCAGCCGGGCAGGCGGCCCAGGGCGAACATGACGGTGAACATATTCGTCGGGATGCCCAGGGCGCGGTAGATGATTCCTGAATAAAAATCGACGTTGGGGTAGAGCTTGCGGGCTACGAAGTATTCGTCGTTGAGGGCGGCGGCTTCGAGTTCCTGGGCGATGATGAGCGTCGGGTCGTTGACGTTCAACTGCCGCAGCACGTCGTCGGCGGCTTTTTTGATGATGCGGGCGCGGGGGTCGAAGTTTTTGTACACCCGGTGTCCGAAGCCCATGAGCCGGAACCCGCTGTTTTTGTCCTTCGCCATCGCGATGTACTTCTTCGTGTCGCCGCCGTCGTTTTTGATGTCCTCCAGCATTTCGATGACCTCCTGGTTGGCCCCGCCGTGCAGCGGCCCCCAGAGCGCGTTGATGCCCGAGGAAATCGAGGAAAACAAATTGGCCCGCGACGAACCCACCAGCCGCACCGTGGAGGTGGAGCAGTTTTGCTCGTGGTCGGCGTGGAGAATCAGCAGTTTGTTCAACGCACTCGCCACGACCGGGTCCACGTGGTACGGCTCGACGGGCAGCGCGAACATCATGTTGAGGAAGTTCGTGGTGTAGTCGAGGTGGTTGTTGGGGTAATTGATGGGGTGGCCCTGCGATTTTTTGTAGCTCCAGGTCGCCATCGTCGGCATTTTTGCCAGCAGCCGGATGATGTTGAGGTGGTCGTCTTTGCCGCTGTCGCCCTGGTAAAACGCGCTCATCGCGCACACGAGCGAGGAAAGCACGCCCATCGGGTGGGCGTTGACGGGAAAACCCTCGAAGATCTTCCGCATGTCTTCGTTCACAATCGTGTGGCGGCGGATTTCCCCTTCGAACCCGTTGAATTGTTCCGTCGTGGGTAGCGTCCCGTAAATCAGCAGGTAGGCGACTTCGAGAAAACTCGATTTTTCGGCCAGTTCTTCGATGGAATAGCCCCGGTAGCGCAGGATGCCCTGCTCGCCGTCGAGGAAGGTAATCGCGCTGCGGGTGGCCCCCGTGTTTTTGTAGCCCGAATCGAGGGTGACGTAGCCGGTCTGGTCGCGGAGGGCGTTGATGTCGATTGCCTTTTCGTCTTCCGTTCCGACGACGGTAGGAAACTGGTAGGTTTTGCCTTCCAGCGAGAGTTCTGCAAAATCAGCCATACAAAGGGGAAAGGTTAGGGAGTTTGAGGGTTTGACTGGGTTTGAAGATCTGAAGAGGTTTGAAAGTTTGACGGTTTGACTGGGTTTGAAGAAGTTTGGAGGGTTGAAGGAAAATCCTCCTCGAACCCTGTCAAATCTTCAAACCCAGTCAAACCCTCAAACCTTCAAACCCAGTCAAACCCAGTCAAACCTTCAAACCCTCAAACCGCGAAGAGTCGCGGCGAAATTAGTCCAAAAAAATCCACGGGGGAGGTTTCCCCGAAAAAAAGAGTTGGTTTAAACGCTGCCAGGCGGCACGCTGCCGGAATTAAGCGGGAATGCCCTAAGTTTGTTCAGTCAACACCGGCCCTGCTCCATGCCCCTGACCCGTTACGAAAACACCGTCACCGAGCGCTTTCTGCGTTACGTGCAAATCGACACCCAGTCCGACCCGCATTCCGAGACCTTCCCTTCCACCGCCAAACAAAAAGACCTCAGCCGCCTCCTGGTGGACGAATTACGCGCGATGGGCCTCGCCGACGCCCACCTCGACGTATTCGGCTACGTGTACGCTACGTTGCCCGCCAATTCATCGAAGCCGGTACCGGTCATCTGCTTTTGCTCGCACGTCGATACCTCGCCCGATTCGTCGGGAAAAGGCGTGAAGCCGATTGTTCACCCTGCTTACGATGGCCGCAATCTCGTCCTGCCCGACGACCTCACCCAGGTGATTCGCGAGGCTGAACACCCCGATTTGAAAGACCAGCACGGCCACGACATCATCACTGCCAGCGGACTGACCCTGCTCGGAGCCGACAACAAGGCGGGTGTAGCCGAAATCATGGACGCCGCCCACTACCTCCTCAGCCACCCGGAAGTAAAGCACGGCACCATCAAAATCCTGTTTACGCCCGACGAAGAAATCGGGCAGGGCGCGACGAACGTGGATTTGAAAAAACTCGGTGCCGCTTACGGCTACACGGTGGACGGGGAAACGCGGGGTTCGATTGAAGACGAAACTTTCTCCGCCGACGGCGTGAAAATCACCTTCCACGGCGTGAGCGCCCACCCCGGTTTTGCCAAAGGAAAACTGGAAAGTGCGCTGAAAATGGCCGCTGAGTTGGTGGCGAAACTTCCGAAAGACTTGCTTTCGCCCGAAACCACGGCGGGCCGCGAGGGCTTCGTGCATCCGGTGGGCATCAGCGGCACGGTCGAGAAAGCCAGCGTCGATTTCATCATCCGTGATTTTACCGAACAAGGGCTGCTCCGCCACGAAGAACTGCTCCGCACGCTGACCGACGAGGTGGTGAAAGCGTACCCCCATTCCCGCGCCGAACTGACCGTAGCCGAGCAGTACCGCAACATGAAGGAAATTCTCGACCAGCACCCCGCCGTGAGCGACTACGCCGAAGAGGCCATCCGCCGGGCCGGTCTGGAGCCGAAGCGGATGAGCATCCGGGGCGGTACCGACGGCTCCCGGTTGTCGTTCATGGGCCTGCCCTGCCCCAACCTGTTCGCGGGTGAACACGCCTTTCACTCCAAACACGAGTGGGTGTCGGTGCAGGACATGGAAGCCGCCGTGGCGACGATTGTGCATTTGTGTGCGATTTGGGAGGAAAAAAGTTGAGTCTAAAACCACTTCGTCCCGGCCCTGCTCCGTAGCGTAGGGTTTAAACCCTACGCTACGGAGCAGGGCCGGGACGGGCCAATAGAAATTGAATGCGCTTCCCTACCCTCCTGTTTTTCCTTTTCCTCGCCGCCTGCCAGAGCCGCCCATCGGCCCCTGCCGAAATCACCAACGCGGCCCCGGATACCCTCGCCTACGAACTCCGCACTTACGAAGCCCGCAGCCAGCGTTGCGTGAAACCCGATTCGCTCTGCGCCGTCGCCTCGTTCAAATACCCGCTTTTCACCGGTAGTGCCTTCCGGGCGCTCAGCGACAGCCTCCGCACCGACGTGACCAGCCTGGCCGACACCGAAGGCGACCCGGAACTGCGGGCCAGGTCGCTGGAGGAAGCTGCCAAAAATTTCACCGGCGGTTACGACGCTTTCCTGACCTCGCAGGGCGATAGCCTGAATTTCACGCAAGCCTGGAAATTGGAGGTAAAAACTGACGTGCTACGCCAGTCGCCGAAGTGGATCAGCGTGGCTTTCCACTGGTTCAACGACAGCGGTGGGGCGCACCCTAACGCCAGCACCCGCTACGTGAACTACGACCGGACGACCGGCCACCGCCTCCGGCTTGACGGGTTGTTCCAGCCCGATTACCAAAAAACCCTCACCGGCATCGCCGAGCGGCATTTTCGCCAGAACGAGGGCCTCAAACCGGGCGAGTCGCTCGCCACGCGGTATTTTTTCGATAAAGGAGTTTTTACCCTCAACGACAATTTTACCCTCACGCCCACGAGCCTCAGGTTTTTGTACGTTCCCTACGAAATCAAGGCGTACGCCGAAGGCGAAACCATTCTGGAAATCCCGCTGAGTGAGTTGCAAGGGATTCTGAAACCAACTGTGCTTTGAAAATTAAGCGGGAAGTGAGTCGCGTTTTGCCACTCGATCAGGAACGGAAAACCTGGCGTTCGACCTCCCACCCTTGCCTCAGCTATGCCCATTACGACCGTTTTCACCGTCAAACTCATCGTTTCCTTTTTTCTTTGCGTAGCCGTTTGGCTGACAGGACGTTACCACCGTCAACTTCAACCGTTCGTTGAAAACAAGCAGGGGCTGATTCTGACAGGTCTGCTCCTGGCGGTACGGGTCGTACCCTTCGTGGTGGTTTTTCTGGTACTCAACGAGACCCCGCGCGGCGACATTCCTTTTTTTTACTGGAAAGCCGACCTCGCCCACCAGGGAAAACTGGTCTACCGCGATTTCTGGTCATTCCACAGCCCCGTGTTTTCGTACATTCTGGCGCTGCCACTTTTTCTGTGGAACAGTCCGAAAGCCCTCGTGGCGCTGATGGGCCTGGGCGAGGCCATTTGCCTGTGGCTGACGTACCGTTTTTACCGGCAAACCGCCCCCGTCGAGGCATTCTGGAAGGCCGTGACGTACCTGCTGCTCCCCGCGCCGCTCATCATTTGCCTCCTCGGCGGGCAGGAGGACATTTGGCTCTGGGGATTCGGCGTGGGTGGAATTCTACTCTGGCAACGCACCGGCAGCGCTTTCCGACTCGGCCTACTCATGGCGCTGGCCTTGCTGACACTGAAGATTACCTTTATATTGATTGTATTTCTCCTGTTCTTCATGATTCAGGATAAAATACGATTTGTAGCCGCTTTGCTCACCGTGGGCATTCCGGCGTTAGGACTTTGCTACCTGATTTTCGGTTGGGAATTTCTGATGCCGGCGCAACACGCCGAACTGCCCTTCGCCCCCAACCTCAGCACGGTGCTGCGCCCTTTTTCGTTCGGACGCCTCGAGCGCATACCCCTGAAACTGCTCAACCAACTCGGCATGGCAATCACGCTTTCCGTGGCCGGCTACACGGGCTGGAAATTTCGGGGAAAACCGCTGGAAAAAGCCTTTCCGAGCGTTTGGGTCATTACTTTCGGCACGTTCATGCTCGTTCAGCCGAGCGCAATGGCGTACTACCTGTTCCTGTTTTTGGTGGTGCTCGTTTTTGAACTGACCAGCCTGACGGCTCCCCGGCAGGTTCTGCTGCTGTTGACCATCAACCTGATCGTGGTAATTCAACCGTTCGTGTTCGTGTACCTGGGCCAACCGCTTTTCAACGACTTCAACGCGTTGAGCCAGCCACTTCACCTGCTCGAATACGCGCTGGAAGTGGCCTTCGTGGGGTGTACCCTGGCGTACATCCACCGGGCCTGGAGGCGGCTACTTTCGACTTAACTACTTAATTTTTAGGGCTTCCGAATGTTCGTTCTGTGGATTAAACTGATTCTGGCCCTGGGACTGACGGGCGGCGTTTGGCTGACGTTGACTTTTCGGGAACGGATAGACTTTTTTTTCCGGGAAAAGCCGGATGCCTGGTTTCTGGTACTCTGGTTGGGCCTGCGTTTGCTGCCCTTTCTGGTGCTTTACCTGGCCCTGGGTTACGAGGCCACCTCCGATTTGCGCGGGTTTTACAACGGAGCCGTCGCCGCCCGGCAGGGACTCCTCCCCTACCGCGATTTCGTCACGGTGTACGCCCCGTTTTACGCGTACCTCACGGCCATCCCGACGTTGCTCTGGGACGACCCCCGCGCCATCATCGTCCTGATGATGCTCGTCGAGGGCCTCGTGCTTTGGGGTACCTACCGACTTTATCAACTTTCGCTCCGCACGGTACTGACCTACCTGTTGCTGCCCGCTGCGCTGATGAACTGCGTGATTGGCGGACAGGAAGACGTCTGGATGTGGGGCTTCGGCTTACTCAGCGTCCTCACCATTCGCCGGAACAAAATCTTCACGACCGGGGCCGTGCTGGGCCTGGCGCTGCTCGTTACCAAAGCCTTGTTCGTGCTGCTGGTGCCCATTATTTTTTTCTGGGTGAAGGATAAAATCCGGCTGGTGGCCGGGATGCTGGTCGTCGGCTTGCCCGTGCTGGCCGGGCTGTTTTATTTGGGCGGCTGGAGTTTCCTGATGCCCGTGCAACTGGCCCAGGATCCACTTTCGCCCAACCTTTGGTCGGTGCTGCACCCGTTGTTGGGTAGCGTTTTCGATCAAATCCCGCCCAAACTCTTCAATTACGCGGGCTTGCTTGGTACGGTCGGCGTTTCGATGGCGTTTACGTTTCGCTGGAAAAAAGCCGGGCTGACGTTTGAGGCGATACTCCTTCGCGCCTGGGTGCTCGTGTTTGGCCTGATCATGTTGCTGGTACCGAGTGCCTACGCGGTGTACGGATTCGCGTTTATGCTGCCGCTGGTAGCGGGCGGGTTGCCGGGCTGGGATGCTGGTAAACCACTGGCGTTCGTGCTGCTTTTCAACCTGCTCTCGGTGCTCCAACCCACCGCCTGGTGGCGGCTGGGACAGCGGTTTTACCACGTCTCCGATTTTACCAACCCGGCCTACTTACTCGAATACGCGATGCAGGTGGGAATTGTGGCAAGTTTGCTGTACTTCGTAGGGCGGCTTTATCGGATGAATCAGTAAACCTTTCTATGCACAACTTCAGCAAGCCGAATCGACAGCTTGGTTTAGAACCATTTTCCCGCAGATAACGCAGATTGGCGCAGATAAGTGAACGATGGTCTGCGTCAATCTGGGTTATCTGCGGGAAATTTGATGGTTTAGTGCGTAAAAAAAACGACCTGCCCGTTAGTCCCTCACCACGACCCCGCCCACGATACGGCCGCCGCTATTGCCGGAGGGATTGGTTTTCTGGTCGTCGGTGGCGGCGTGGATGATGAGCGTGCTGCCATTGGCATCGAACAGGCTGTTCGCGCCTTCGCTGAGGGTAATTCGGTTGGTGGTGGTGTTGAGGGTGCCGTTGCCCTGCGCGTCCACCACCAGGTTGGGCAAATCGCCGCCGTGTACGCCGTTGGGATTTTCAAGGCCGTGCTCCCGCCCTCCCGGATTGAAGTGTTCGCCCGCCGTGGAAAAGGCCGGTCTGGCGTTGGGTTCGGCCACGCCGTTTTCGTGGAAGTGAATTCCGTGGCTGCCCGCCGGGAGGCCGCTCACGGTGACATCGACGCTCACGACCCCACTGCCGTTTTCGGAGAGCTGGGCTGAACCAACGTTCTTGCCGGTGGTGTCGACCAGCGCGACGGTGGCGGAGGCCCGTTCGTCGGAGTCGGTGTCGGTGTTACAGCCGGTCAGCAGGCCGAGACTGAGCAGGCCGCCCCAGGCGGCCAGGGTAGCAATCCGGCCCGCGTTAGCAGCGCGGAAAGAACGCTTTTGTAAAGTTGAATTGGTGTGCATTGGATTGGTGATGAAGTGTAACCATGAAAACTGGTTTTCATCCCTTTCCAAAAATCGCCGTGCCATCGCCTCATCGGGGCTATTTCCCAAACACCAGGGTCGCCGCCGGGCAATTTACACCCGCACAAAGAGTTTTTTGCGGTACATCCACCACAGCACCAGCCACTCGATAATCAGCACAAGCAGGCCATTGACCAGCGGCGCGTAGGCCTCCCCGAATACGCGGTCGTAGCCCGGCCCAAAGTGCGTGTGTAAGGCCTTTGACCAAAAAACCGGTAACGTTTCGGCCAGCACGTAGGCCGCGATGGAATTCATCCCGATAATTTTCAGGATAAAAAACGGCTTCTGTACCCGCCGAACGTCGGTCAGTGCGCAAAACAGAGCTAGGAGCAAAAAACACCAGCCCCCGCTGGACAGCACCCAGGCGGGTGTCCAGATGCGTTTTACGTTCGGGCAAATGCCCGTTGCGTCGAACAGCAGGCCGAGCGCCAAACCAGCCACGCCCAATCCGACGAACCAGCGATTTTTTTGGGACTCGCTCCCTGCTTTTCTCAACAGATTCCCCGCCTGCAAGCCCAGCAGCATCGTGCCCAGCGTGGGGATGAAACTGAGCGTGGCGTAGCCGCCGCCGTTGAACAAAAACGGTTTTTCGCGGGGAAATAAATTCAGAAACCAGGTGTCGAAGGCCCAGGCCGGGTTGGAGTTTTTGGCCCAATGCGCGGCGAAACCCGTCGGCTGGTCGGGCCAGTTGACCGGAACGCCCACGGCGGCGAAATCGAAGCCGGAACCCGGCAGCGGGTACAGCGCGAAGGCCAGCCAGTAGCCGACCAAAATCGCGGCAATCGTCCCCACCTGCCAGCGCCAGGAAGCGAAGCCGAGCAAAAACAAAAACGGGTAGCCGAGACCGATTTGCGTCAGGGTGTCTTCAAACGTGAAGTTGGTTTGCTCCGAATGCAGCGAGCGCAGAAAAATGCCAAGCAACACGAGCACCAGTGACCGCCGAAGCGCCCGTCGAAACATCGCCCCGAAGGCCACTCCCTTCTCCCGCTGCGCCGCCAGCGAAAACGGCAGCACCACCCCGACCAGAAACGTGAACGAAGGCTGAATCAAATCGTGCAACGCGCAACCCCGCCATTCGACGTGGCTTTGCTGCTCACACAAAAAAGCCCAGAATCCGCTGTCCGGTACGCTTTCAGAAATGGCACACAGCCGCAGTACCTCGGCCATCATCAGCAGCATGACGAAGCCCCGGTAGGTATCGGCGGCAAGGAGGCGGGTGGGCATGAGGTGAGTTAATTTCTCGCGGATTTTCGCGCCTTTTTTTCTTCCTCTTTCTGCTTTTTTTCCTCGAAGTGCGAAGCGGCCTGATTCAGAACCAAGTTGAAAACGTCGGTGAGGATCATCGGCTGGGGTTTGGGAACCGGGCTGTTTTCCGATTCGTCCCATTCCGGCGGCACCAGGTCGAAAAAACTGGGATGGCCGAGGTGGGCACAGACTTTTTCGGCCAGCGCCGCCAGGTCTTCGGAGCGTTCGAGTTCGACGTAATTCCGGTCGAAGAGGCTCAGAAACGTCATTCGGTTGGCGGAGAACAGCCGAGGCCGCTCGCTGACGAGGAAGAATTTTACGTAATCGTCGTATTTTTTCCAGGCTTCCACGTTCGGCCCGTAGGCTTCGCGGGCTTCCTCCGCCGAAAGCGGCTCCTCTTCGCCCGACACCGAGTTGAACTGCGAGAGGTACACGGTAATCACCTTACCCTCGGCCTCGACCAGGAAATCGTTCACGCCCGCGAGGTTCGCCACCGCGTTTTCCACCGTCAGGCGCTCGGCTTCCGTGACCAGTTTTGGCACGCGTTTGCGGAATACGACGCGGGCATCGAAGGGCTGTTCGTACACTTCAAACCCGGCGGGCAGGTCGTCGAGCAAATCCGGGGAGTTCGGGTCTTTGGTGACGTAGTAGCGGGTGCCGCCCTTCGCGGCGGTCACGGCGCGGAAGTAGTGGGCCTGGCCCTGGCGGTTGGTGTGGGAAAGGGGCATAACGTTTCAATAAAAGTCCCCCAAATTTACTCAGAAAGAAGAATTGTTTCCCTGAGCTTGTCGAAGGGTCCGCCTGGCAAGATTACCCGGTAAACTGATTGACCAAAAAGTCAAAACTCGATGTCGTCGCGATGGCGTCGTGCGGAATGAGTAAGTACCGCCAGCGCTTCCCGCCGTGCTGTGCGGTAAACTCCGTCGCGTACTGGCAATACCGGACACCCGCCCGCGCCTTGTCCTGCACTTCGTCCGAGGCAATTTCATTCGCCGCTTTCACCTCCACCAAAAAAAGACCGGCGTCGGTTTCCACCACAAAATCAGGGCGGTACTGCCGGGCGTTGTTGGCCCAGTAAAGTCGAAACTGCCGCTCGGCGGGGCGGAGCCACTTCAGCACCTGGCGGTCGTGTTCGAGGACGTAAGCAAAGTCTTTCTCGGCTTTCGAGTCGAATTTGTACTCGAAGTGCCCCGCTTTTTCAAAGCCCCGGAACACCAGTTTCGGAATCAGGCTCAGGGGTGAAACCGGTTCGTGGTACTCGCGGTAGGCATCTTTCGCCAACGCCGTAAAATTCCAGGGTTCGATTTTTACGAAAGGCAGCACGTTAGGAATCAGGTACTCCGGTTCGCTCACGCGCAGGTGCCGCTTCATCTGGTCGTAAATCCGGGCGGCCAGCAGTTTGCGGTGTTGCCGCACGAGTAGCGGTAGCTGGTGGCGGTCGTCCAGCTTGACTTCCAACGTCGTCACGGCCTGGCCCGCCAGTTTGTGGAGCAGGGCGGCGTTGTCTTCGTAATCCACTTCCGGGTAGTTGGTCAACTCGACGATGAGTTGGCGGGCGGGGGTTTCGCGGGCGTTGGCCCCGGCCCGCACGCCGAGGATGTCCACCCGGTTGTCTTTCAGACCCACGACCATGATTTCTTCGGAAAGTGCCCGCAGGTCGAAGCCGCTGCTCACGTCGAGGTCGAAGTCGTCGAAGCCCACCTGCACGGTTTCCTGCACCAAATCCATGCGCGGCATGTCGATGGTATTTTCTCGGTACGAACGCACCACCCGCTGGTACACCTGCTCGGCTTCGGCGGCGATGCTGGGGGCCAGCAGGTTCAACTGCCCCGTTTGCAGCGCCGCCGCCACTTTTTCCAGCACCACCTGCTTCACGTCGGCCCGCTCCAGGTCGGCGGTGCTGCCCACGCCGTCGCTCAGGCGCAACGTGGGCAGCACGTCGAGAATGGCCTTTTGGGCGTCGAGACTGGTCTGGGCGCGTTGCCGGGCGGGTTCGTCGGGCAGGGCGCTCACGCGGGTTTGCTCTTGCCGCAGCGCCGCCTCGGTGCGGGTTTCGGCTTTCACCACCACCGTGGGTTCGGCCCGCTGGTGCTCTGGCAGTTCCACAAACGAAACTTTGTTGAGCACCGAATTGGGGTCTTTGGCCGCTTCGATGACTTTCTCAAAATTATCGTGGGCAATCACCGTGAGCTTGTCCACCCGGTCTTCGCCCACGCGCTCGCCGTTGTAGGGCAGGCGCAGGCCCCGCCCGATGGTCTGCTCGATGAGCACCGCCGCGTTGGCCGCCCGCAGGGGCACGATGGTGTAGAGGTTGGTCACGTCCCAGCCTTCCTTGAGCATGTTGACGTGGATGACCAGTTCGATGGGGTTGTCTTCGGCCTCCAGGCTCAGAAACTGCCGGGCAATGGCGTCGTCGTTTTTCGTTGTTGAGTCAATCTGCAAGACCTTGCCCCGGTACGCACCTTCGTAAAACTGGTCGGATTGCAGGTAGTCGATCGTCTGCCGGGCGTGAGTGGTGTCGCGGCACACCACCAGCACGAAGGGCTTCACCCGGCGCACCTCCTGGCTCCGGGCGTAGAGTTCGAGGGCGGCTTTGGCTTCTTCGTGAACGGTGATGCCGTCTTCCAACTTATCCCGCTCGATTTCCTCGTCCGATTTTCCTTTCGTGCTGTAATTCTTCCGGGTGGCAATGGCCGGGGCCTTCACGTACAGCCCGTCGTCGAGGGCCTTCGCCAGCGAGTACTCGTACACCACGTTGCGAAAGGGCTGCCCTTTTTCGTCGATGGGCGTGGCGGTGAGTTCGAGGCCCAGCACGGGGCGGAGTTCGTTGATGGCGGTTTTCGACGCGTCGGCGTGGTAGCGGTGGGCTTCGTCCATCAGAATCACGAGGTCGTCGAGGCCCGCCAGGTAGCTGAAGTACGACTGCCCCAGGTACTCCGACAACCGCTTGATGCGCGGTGCCCGACTCTCGCCGCCGCCGCGTAGGCCGCCACTGCGGGTGACCTTGCTGTCGGCGTTGAATTTGGCGATGTTGAAGACGTTGATGCGGATTTCGCTCTGGGCAAACAAGGCCCCCTGCTGGGCGTAGTTTTCGCCGGTAATCACCACGGGCCGGGTATGCACAAACTCGGCGATGCCGTTGAAGACGTACTTCGGGTGGCCGGGGTCGCCGAAATCTTTGATGAGTTTTTCGTAGAGCGTGAGGTTGGGGGCCAGCACGAAAAAGTTGCGGAGGCCCTTGTGCAGGTACAAATACGCGATGCAGGCCCCCATGAGCCGGGTTTTGCCGACACCCGTGGCGATGGCGAAACACAGCGAGGGAAACGCCCGCTCGAAGTCGGTGCAGGTGGGGTACTTGTCCCGAACTTTGGCCAGTTCGGCGGGTAAGTCCACGTCTTTTTTCAACTCCAGGTCATCGGCGAGGTCGGCCACGATGTCGAGGGCTTCGCGCAGGGGCTGGCGGAGCGAGAGGCGGTTTTTGAGGTTGGTCGCGGTGGGGTTCATGTCGGGTTGATTTGTAGATGTTACCCCGCCGCGCTTCGACTCCGCTCAGCGTGACAAACCGTTCTGTCACGCTGAGCGGAGTTGAAGCGCGGCGGGGGCAGCAGTTAGAGGAAGTTTAGTTGATTGCCGGGAACAGGTTTAGGTTTGGCAGGCGGTGGCCCCTCAACTGGCAATGGCAACACCGGTTCAGCCGGTTGGTCTTCCTCCGTCGGCACGTTCACGATGTTCAGGCTGTAATCCTCCCGGCCAAACTCGCAGCGGCCCAGCAGCATCGTGGGGATTTTCTTGAGCGAAATACTCGCGTACCGCCCGGCGCACTCCGATTGGTAGGCGCGGCAGGCGATGAGCAGGCTTTCGCCGGGGGCGAGGGCGTCGTGGAGGCGGTCGAGGGCCTCGACGGTGACAAACTGCGTGGTGACGTACAGGTAATCTTTCTCCGAACTCCGGGCCTGTTTCCAGTACGTGCCGGGGTCAGGCGCGTAGCGGAAGCCTTCGTGCTTGGCCACCGCCGCCGCGAGTTGGGTGGGATTGTATTCCTTAGAAATCACCCAGTTGCCGTAGGCGTCCTGGTTGAGCAGGCTCGGGGCGAGGGTGTAGAACTTGAAGCCGCCCCCGCCCTGCCAGCCGACGGCCTTGCTGATGCCGCCCCCGTCTTCGCCGCTGACGACCTTTTGCAGGCGGGGTACGCAGTGGGTGCGGGCGTGCTCGCCGAGTTCGACGCCCACCCAGCGGCGGCCCATTTTGTGTGCCACCGCCGCCGTGGTACCGCTGCCCAGGAAACTGTCGAGTACCCAGTCGCCGGGTTTGGTGGCCAGTGTGAGTACCCGCTCGATGAGGCGCTCGGGTTTGGGGGTGTCAAAAACTTTTGAGCCCGAAAAAATTGCTTTAATCTCAATCTTAGATGTTCGGTTACTTCCTGCTTCAGCGTGAGTCCAAATAGTCTCTGGTGGACGCAAAGTTGCAGAATCCGCATAAATCCGGTAATTGATTGTCCAGCCGGATTTACTTTTCAACCAGTGAATTCGGTCTTTTTCTTTTTGAATTTTTTCCATTCCCCACCTCCACCTCCCATCAGACCCGTCCTGCCTTTTGGGATAAATATCGGTTCCATCAGGAGCAGTGATTGGGAAATACAATGTTGGTCTCTCAGTCCGAGAATCTGCTCCCCCCATTGCTCTCAGTGGCTTCAGATAATACTGCCTACCATTTTCATCAGTTTTATCGTAGTGGTCAGGTAAGTCGTCTTCACCATAACCCGATTTATTTACAGACCACTTCTCTTTGTTTTTCGCATACACCAAAATATGGTCATGGCGAACAGAAAAATAGACCGCATCCATTCGTGGGCTATCTGTTTTTTCCCAAATCACATTCGCCACAAAATTCCCCCGCCCAAACACCTCATCGCAGAGCACTTTGAGGTAGTGGCATTCGTCGTCGTCGATGGAAATCCAGATGGAGCCGTCCTCGGCGAGGAGTTGGCGGAGGAGTTTGAGGCGGGGGCTTATCAGGTTGAGCCACTGGGAGTGTTCGAGGCCGTCGTCGTAGTGCTCGAAGGCGTTGCCCGTGTTGTAGGGCGGGTCGATGTAAATGCACTTGATGCGTCCGGCAAACTCCTGTTCGAGGGCTTTCAGGGCCAGGAGGTTGTCGCCCTGGATGAGCATATTCGGACGTTCTACTTCCGTGCCTCACGGCACGGAAGTAGAACGTCCGAATATGCTCAGTTCCGGGTGTTCGAGCAAAATACGGGGTTCGAGGCGGGGTTCGTCGCCCTTGCCAATCCAGGTGAGTTCGAGGCGTTGGGAGGTCATGGTCAGGGTAAAGGTGAGGGGTCACGCTGAGCGGAGTCGAAGCGTGTGCGCGGGCCGTCGCCAGCCAGCCGCACACGCTTCGACTCCGCTCAGCGTGACCGCCGTTTTGGTTTTAAATGAGTTTCCACCGAATTGTAAACAAGGTTTTCTGCACCACGCGCTGTTTCATGCGGGTTTCCACGTCGGCGAGCAGGGTTTCTTTTTTTTGGTCAATCTCGTCCTGCGCCGAGAACAACGTGCGGCGCAGGTCGTCGCGGCGGCGCTCCAGGTCTTTGATGAGCCGTTGTTTGGTTACCCGCGCGGCGAGGTCGGGCAGGCGGCGCACCTCGGCTTTGTCGAGCTTAATTTGGGCGTCGAGGTCGCGGAGTTCGCGTTCCAGGCCCACTTTCAGGTCTTCGGCCCAGTGGTCGAGTTTCTGGTATTCGGTGTCGAAAAACGCGAGGTTGCGCGCTTCGACTTCGCTCAGCGTGACGTGCCGGAGGGCGGCGGTTTGGGCATCAAGTGCTTCGCTGGGTGGGGTCTTGTCACGCTGAGCTTGTCGAAGCGCTCGTCCTTCGACAAGCTCAGCGTGACAGGAGCCGTTGAGCGAAAACAGCTTACGGGCCACCTCGGCGTCGAGTACCGTGCCATCGTCGGCGAAGGCCGCCGGGAGCAAATGGTCTTCGGTATCGAAGGCGTTGGCCGTGAGCAGGTCGAGTCGCAACCAGCCCGCCTGTCCCCGGAACGGTTCGAGCGCCCCGATTTTCTTTCCCGTTCCAGCGTAGTCAAACGTCACGTCCACCACGGGCAACTCGGCGGTTTTGGCCCGGTCGAGTACCCACTGCGCCAGCGGGTGGCCGAGGCGGTACACCTGCGCCTCGCCGACGTGGCGACGCCCGGCCTCGTTTTTTCCCAGGTGGTACCGGCCGAGGGTCACGCCCGGAACCGGCGAGTGGCGGAGGTCGAACGTGCAGGCGTTTTCGTCAAAATCGGCATCGGGCAGACTAAACCGCGTGAGTTGCCAGAGCCAGGTTTCGTAGCGGTCAAGCGCCTCGCGGGTGTCTTCGCCGCGCATCCTGAGCTTGGCGGTGACTTCCTCGTCGAAGTTTTCGAGGAGTTGAATTTTGGTGTGGCTGATGCGCTCCGTGATTTCCCCCTCCAAGTCTTGTTTGAGCGCATCGAAGGCCGCGTCGATCTGCTCGGGCGAGCGGCAGGTCTGGTAAATCCGGGCGATGCGTTTCTCGAAATCCACGCCGCTTTCGAGGGTGCCGAGTACCTCGTCGGAAGCCCCAAACACGCCACTGAAGAGGTTGAACTTCTCGTTGAGCAATTCGTACACCCGCACGTCGGCGGCGTTGGCCTTGTTCAGAAAATTGACGACCACCACGTCGTGCCGTTGCCCGTAGCGGTGGCAGCGGCCAATGCGCTGCTCGATGCGCTGGGGGTTCCAGGGCATGTCGTAGTTGATAACCAGCGAACAGAATTGCAGGTTGATGCCCTCAGCAGCGGCTTCAGTGGCAATCATCACGGTGGCTTCTTCCCGGAAATAATCGACTAACGCGGCGCGCTTGTCGGCGGTGGGCGAGCCGGAACTACGACTGCGGTGTTCGCGGAGCCAGTTCAGGTAAATCTGTTTGGAATCTTCGTCGGTGTTCGAACCGTTGAAGAGCACGATTTCTCCGGGAAACCCCTGCTGCCGGAGCAAGTCGCGCAGGTAGGCTTGGGTGCGGGTGCTTTCGGTAAAAATGATGGCCTTGCGGGCGGCCCCGAGGCGCTGCATTTCGGCGAAGCCCCGTTCGAGTGCCGTCATTACTTTCTGGCCTTTGGAGTTGACGCGGATGCGCTCGGCCAGTTGTTGAAACTCCCGCAACCGGGCCGCTTCGATGCGCATGGCGACCTTGTCGGCTTCCGTAAACGGGGGGCGTTGCGCCTCGCCTTCGGTGTCGTCGTCGTCTTCCCACTCCTCGGTCAGTTCGTCGGTGGTGTCATCGCCGCCGGCCTCGCCCAGGTCGAGCGGGTCGGGGCTGGAGGCCAGTTCGAGTTTCCCCGCCAACGCACGCAGGGTACCCGCGATGGCGAACGTGGAGGAAGCCAGCAAGCGCCTCAAAATGAGCGTCATCAGTTGCCGCTGGCTGTTGGGCAGGGCGTAGAGCGTGGGCTGTTGCAGGTACTCGGTGACGAGGTCGTAGAGGCGCTGTTCGTCGTCGCTCGGGTAAAATTCTTCCACCAGCGCGATGCGGTCGGTGTAGCGGATGTATTCGAGCACCTGTTTCCGCAACGTGCGCTGGCAAATGGGCCGCAGCCGCTCTTTCAGTTCGGCAAACGCCGCCGCGTCGGGGTTGCTGTACTGGCTTTTGAAACTTTTCAAATCGCCGAAGGTGTACTCGTCCACGAGGCTGACCAGGCCGTAGAGTTCGAGCAGCGAGTTTTGCAGCGGCGTGGCCGTGAGCAGGATTTTGGGCTGATTGGCCAGCGCCGATTTCAGGGCCTGCCCGGTCCGGTTGTCGGAACGGTACACGTTGCGCAGGCGGTGGGCTTCGTCGAGTACGACCAAATCCCAGGCTATCCGCCGGAGGTACGGTTCCTTGCCCCGCGCGAAGGGGTACGAACAGATGACGATGCACTCCTGCTCGAAGGGGTTGAGCGTGTGCCCCTGACGGATGGTTTCGTCAAAGGATTTTTTTTCGAGAATCAGCGAAGGCAGGAAAAACTTATCGGCCAGTTCCTGGCTCCACTGCTTGCGCAGACTGGCCGGAGCAATGACCAGCATGCGGCGCTTGCGCTCGGCCCATTTCTGACTGATGACCAGCCCGGCTTCGATGGTTTTGCCCAGCCCCACCTCATCGGCCAGAATCGCCCCTTTCGAGAGTGGCGAACGAAAGGCAAACAGCGCGGCATCGACCTGGTGCGGATTCAAGTCCACCTGCGCATCCACGAGCGTACCGGCCAGCTTTTCGAGGGAATCCGACGCGTTGCGTTTGGTCAGTTCGTGGGCGAAGTAGGCGGCGTGGTACGGGGTAAGGAGCATTCAGAGAATCGACGGCGGGAGAGGTGGATTTTCAAAAATATGGATTTTTTATCGCATCCTACCCACGAGCGATGGCAGCCTCCCCAAACCCCGCCCTTTAGGGTGGGGCCACGATGGGTGGGGCCACGATGGGTGGGGCCACGAGCACGGCGACCACCCCACCGGGCGTTAGCCCTGAACACGCGTAAATCCGTATTTCTCCACGAATTCATCGCATTCCTCGGCAAAGGTCTTTTTTCGGTGATGTTCCTCCTGATTGCGGATGTAGTTGCGCACTCGCTCGACGAGCGACTCACTGACCGAAACGGCGTAGTACTCATGCGCCCATTCGAGGGAGCCGTTCGGTAAAAGTTTCTTCTTATTCGCCCAAAAAGAGGCCTCACCCTTGATGAGTTGCATGGTTTTGGCGATGCTCATGTCCGCATTCAGCGTGAACAGGGCGTGGGCGTGATCGTCCACCCCCGTTGATAAAATCCAGATAAATTTCCTTCGCGCGGGCGTTTTCGCGAATGTGTTGAAAAAGATCGGCTCTGATCGACTTGGTCAGTAGGGGCTCACGGTGTTTGGTGCCCCAAACGGCGTGGATCCAAATTTTGACGTAGGACATCGGCTTGGTGGGTTTAGGGCTAAAGCCCGTTGGGTGGATGCGGGCCTCGCTCCCCACCGCGCCGGTGGCCTCCCTGCCGACGGCCCCACCCTAAAGGGCGGGGTTTGGGGAGAAGGTACGGCCAGGCCGCAGGCTTGAAGAGAGGAATCTATCCGGGCCAACGCTAGCGTATCAGTCCGAATTTGTCGCAAAAAACAGCTGGTTTCCTGGTTACTCCCTCCCCCAACCCCGCCCTTTAGGGTGGGGTTGGGGGAGGGGTGACATGATGCATGGCGCGTTACCGCCCCGTCTTCATCAATTTCACCGTCCGCCCCGTCTGGTCGGTGTATTCGATGCGTAGCGCGTAGCTCCCGGCCTCCAGCCGCTCGCCGAAGCGCAGGCGCTGGCCCGCGTCGAGCGCCCCGGCGCGGAGGTGCTCCCGGCCCAGTGGGTCGAGTACGCGCAGGCTACGCACGGGCCGGTCGGCCACGAAGGTGAAGGCATCGGGCGTGGGATTTGGGAAGACCGTGTTCAGAGGCACTTCTTCCCAACCCTCGGCGCTGAGGCGGGCGGTGCAGCGGGTGACGGGTTTGCAAAACTGCTTGTACCAGGGCGCGGCGGAATAATTGACCCCCGCGCACACCTGCCCGCCGCTGAACGAGGGGCCAAAATCGTAAGTCGCTTTCCAAGGTTGACCGGCGGGCGAGGTGATGCTCGACGTGGAGCCGTTGCACCACCAAGAATAACTCGTGGCGTTGGCGCGGTTGGCGACGCTGAGTTCAAAAACCACCACGGCGTTGGCATTCACGCAGTCGGGGCCGAGGATATCGCCGCTGGGAGGAGGCGTTCCACCGTTGACGATGATGCTGACCGCCGCCGAGGTGGTTGTGGCTCCGGCGTTGTCGGTGGCTTTGGCCGTCAGGCTGTACGTGCCTGCCACCACGTTGGTCCAGGAAAAAGTGTACGGTGCGCTGAGGTCTTCGCCCAATTTCGTGCTGCCCTGAAAAAATTCCACCTTCGCCACGCTGCCGTTGGCGTCGCTGGCGTTGGCCGCGAGCGAAATCGTGGCCGGGGCCGTGAAAGTAGCCCCAGCGGTAGGCGAAGTCAGGCTGACCGTCGGCGGTTGGTTGGCCGGGGCGTTCACCGTGATGCTGACCGTTGCCGAGGTGGTTGTGGCTCCGGCGTTGTCGGTGGCTTTGGCCACCAAGCTGTACGTACCCGCCGCCACGCCGTTCCACGCAAATTCGTAGGGGGCGGTTAAATCTTCCCCCAACTTCGTGCTTCCCTGGAAAAATTCAACTTTGCTCACGCTGCCGTCAGTATCCCCTGCGTTGGCGGCAATCGCCACGTTGGCCGGGGCGGTGAAGGTCGCGTTGGCCGTTGGCGAACTGAGGCTGACCGTCGGGGCCTGGTTGGGCGGGGCGGGATTGGTCACGCTCACGTTGGCCGGGACCGAGGTGGTCATGGCCCCAGCGTTGTCGGTGGCTTTGGCACTCAGGGTGTAATTTCCGGCGGAAACACTCGCCCAGGTGAATTCGTAAGGGGCGCTGGCGTCTTCGCCGAGTTTCGTGGTTCCCTGAAAAAATTCCACTTTCGCCACGCTCCCGTCGGCATCGCTGGCGGTGGCCGCGAGCGAAATTGTGGCCGGAGCGGTAAACGTGGCAGTGTTGGCGGGGCTGGTCAGCGATACCGAGGGCGGTTGGTTGGCGGGCGGACCCGTGCAGACCGTGACGGTTTTGCAAAACTGCCGGTACCAGGGGGCGACCGAGTAGTTGACCCCCACGCACACCTCCCCGCCCGAAAAACTGGGGCCGAAGGCGATGCTGGCCTTCCAGGGTTGGCCCGCCACGGGGGTGACGCTCTGGGTCGAGCCGGTACACCACCACGAAAAGCTGGTGGCGTTGGTCAGGTTGGTGGCGTTGACTTCAAAAATCTTCACGTCGTTGAGCGCCGCGCAGTTCGGGCCGAGCACGTCGGCCCCGCCCCCACCCGCCGGGTTGACGGTGATGGCGACCGCCGCCGAGGTGCTCATGGCTCCGGCGTTGTCGGTGGCTTTGGCCGTGAGCGAATAACTGCCGGGCAACACGTTAGTCCAGGCGAATTCGTAGGGGGCGGTCAAATCTTCGCCGAGTTTCGTTCCGCCGTTGAAAAATTCCACCTTCGCCACGCTGCCGTCGCTATCGCTGGCCGTGGCCGCGAGGGGCACCGTGGCCGGGCCAGTAAAGCTGGCCCCGGCGCTGGGCGAGGTCAGGCTCACCGAGGGTAATTGGTTAGCCGGGGCGCTGACCGTCACCGCCACGGCGGAGGAAGTGAGCGGTCCGCCCGCACTCAGTACGGCCTTCGCCGTCAGGCTGTAACTCCCGACGGGCACGTTGGTCCAGGTAAATTCGTAGGGGGCGGTCAAATCTTCACCCAGTTTCGTGCTGCCGCTGTAAAATTCTACCTTCGTCGGGCTGGTGTTCGCCACGCTGGCGGCCAATGGAATAGGGGCCGGAGCAGTGAACGTGGCGTTGTTCGCCGGGCTGGTCAGCGTGACGGAGGGCGTACCGGGGGTTCCGAAAAAATAATCCCAGTACGTGTTCACGAATTCGTAGGTCGGTCGTCCGCAGCCTTGTTTGTCCCAATTGACCGACCAGGTCATCATGCCGCGCAGACCGGGGTAGGTACCGGTGGTGGCGTAGGTACCGCCGTAGGAAATGCCTTTGGTCAAATAATCGAGGGCCTTGAGCACCTCCACGGGCGGCGCGTAGCCACTGCCCGCCGCCGAGGTACAGGCCGGAAGGCCGATGGCGACCTGGTCAGGCCGGAGCGCCGGGAAGCTTTGCCCCGTGCCCGCCACCGGGAAACCCCGCAGCAGCATATCGGTCATCGACACGATAAAATCGGCATTGCCCGACCCGTAAACCTGGTTGTTGAGCGCCACCATCGTGCCGGTGTTGTAAAGCTGCACCTGGACGTAGTTGAGGATGTCGCGGATGTTGTAGAGCACCGGCAAAAACGCCCCCGCCGTGCCGTTGTAAGCACTGTAGCCGGTCTGGACGTAAAACGTTTCGGGCGCGGCGCTGAGGATAAACCCAGCGCCGTAGGCGGTTTTGAGTTCGCGCACGGCGGCGATCAGGTTGAGCGTAGCGGCCTGGGTGGGATTCCTGAAATCGGGATTGTTGCCGCCGTAGCTCATCGAACTGCCTTCCAAATCGAGGTCGATGCCATCGAAGCCGTAGCGGTCAATGATTTGTCGGACGGTCTGGACGAAGGTATTCTTTTGCGCTACCGTGTTGAGTTTCACCACGCCGTTTTGCCCCCCGATCGAAATCAGCACCGGCGTGCCACGCTGTTTGAGCGTCTGCACATCAGCTTTGAAGGTTGCCTCGGTGTAGGGGGCGGTGGGCGTGAAGGTGGCCGTATAGCCGTCGCCGTTGGCCGTTTCTAGAAACGACACGTTGACCGCGTTGTACTTCGTGGGCACGTCGCGGAGGGGAATAAACTTACCGTCGTTCCAATTTTCCCAATACCCCACAATGGTTCGGGCGGGCAGGGGCGTAAACTGGGGCGGGGGCGGCGTTCCAGCCCAACTATCGGCGGGCGAAAGCTGCCGTTGCTTCACCCAGGTGCCGGAGGGACTGGTGTTGTTCCAGGAACCACTGCCGCAGGCCCCCGGCTGGAGCGCCGCCGAGGACTCATTTTTGTCCGAAAAATTCCAGTTGCACCAACTCACCTTGATGCCGGAAGGATTATTGCCCGCCATCAAATCCACCCAGGCCTGGGCGTTGGTGTAGTTGTCGCCGCCGTTGCCGGAGTAGTTGCTCGTGCCCCATTCGGAGATAAACAGCGGCACGGTTTGCAGCACTTCTTTGATGTAGTCCTGCGAAAAATGCGACCCGGCGTAAAAGTGGAACGTGTACATCAGGTTGGTGGCCAGGCTACCCGAAATGGCGTTGCCGCGCACGTCGCCGGGGGTGCCGCTGTAGTTGGGCGTACCCACGAGGAGGACCGCCGTGGGGTCGTACTGCCGGATTTCGGGAATGATGGCCTCGGCGTACGATTTGATTTGCGCCCAACTCACGCCGTTGGGTTCGTTGCAGAGTTCGTAGATGACGTGCTTTTTCCCGGCGTGGGTCTGGGCCATCGTCCGGAAAAAATCCTTCGCCTCGGCCAGGTGCAGGTTGGGATCGCCGGGGTTGAGGATGTGCCAGTCGATGACGCAGTACACGCCGGCGGCGGCGGTCCAATCCACAATCTGGTTGATTTTCGCCCGCAACCCGGCGGGGTCGTTGACGTACCCGCCTTCGTCGACGTACATCGCGGCGCGAAACACGTCGCTGCCCCAGTCGGTGGCGAGCGCCTGCACGGACGACTGGGTGAAGCAAGACGGAAACCAGTGCAACCCGTGCGAACTCATGCCCCGGAGTTGGATGGGGGCGCCCGCCTCGTTGCAGAGTTGGCGGTTGATGACTTGCAGGCGACCATTGGCGGCCAGCGGCGTTTGCGCCCGGAGCAACGCGGTGCTCAACAGGCTCAGGCAAAAAAGGCGGAAACTGATGCGTAGGTGCTGTTTCATTCTCCTTTCAGCGGTTTTGGAGGTTAGAAAACTGATGGTGAGGGGTTTCCCCATTGGAAAAACCCGCGACAAGGTGCAGGGTTTCTTGAAGAAAGCCAACGGTTGGGCGTAAAAAAACCCACGGCGGGAGTGCAATGGGTTTTTAAGTAAAAAAGTAGCGGTCATCCTGGAAGGACCTTGTCGACCCTCCGACTAGTCGGAGGGTCGACAAGGTCCTTCCAGGATGACCGCTACTTTTTCGTATTTCGGGTTTAAAACGCCCCCACCGTCGAATAATGCTGATCGAGGGCATCGGCGAAACGGTCGAGGTCGGCGTTGATGAGCTGACGGAATTTGTCGTTGAAGAAACCGGCCACGGTATCGCCCAGTTTTCCGGCGGGCGGGTTGTAGCGGATGGTCGCCTGCACGAGCGTCTGGCCGTCGGGGGCGTCGCTGAAACTCACCACGCCGGAGTTATCGACCGTCGCGCCGGGCACCGATTGCCAAGCCAGGCGGCTGTTTTCCTGCTCCTCGGTAATTTCCGCGTCCCAGGCAATCGTGCCCACGCCGCCGGGAATTTTGGCCACCCAGTGGGAACGTTTCTGGTCAGATTGGGTAACGGCTTCGAGGTGCTGCATAAACTGGGGCAGGTTTTCCAGTTGCCGCCAGTACTGGTACACTTCCTCGCGCGAGCGGGCCACCGTCTGGCTGGCCGTGATTTCGAGCGGCTCGGTGCCCGCTTCCATTCCATCGGAGTTTTTCAACAAGCCCTGCACGTCGGGCCACTGCCCGGTGGCGGCTTTGTAAATCAGGGCACCACCGCCCAAAGCGAGCAAAAAGCGGGTCAGCGTGGGGCGTTGCAGAGCCAAGTATACAAGCGCCGCGCCGCCGAGGCCGGTTACGATTCGTTCGTTCTGATCGGTGTTTGCGGTTTCATCGCTCCACTCGGTCGGGAGGCTGGATTGCTGGGTTTCGGGGTAATTCGCCATGAGTTAACGAAAAGATTGGTTTGCTCTGGGGCGAAAAAAAACCGAGCCAAGCAGAGAAGAGAGTAGAGAGAAAAAACTCAATGCCTTTTTCTATTCTCTCTACTCTATCCTCTCTTCTCTATTGCCGGTCTGCCTCCAGGTCGGTGCCCTGAATGGCCATTTTCAGGCCGACCACTTTTTCCGCTGCGTCGCGGCGAAACGTGATGATCGAACCGTAGGAACTCGTGGACTGGAAGGTATCGGCGGCGGGTTGTTTGTTGAGCTTGTTGGCTCCGTAGCTGTCGGCTTCGCCGTACAGCGTTCCGTCTTTCGCGGTGATCTTGTAGGCGCTGATGGGGCTACCGTCTTTGAATTTGTACGTACCGACGTAGGCTTCGAGGGAGTCGGCACGGGGCCGGGAGATTGAGGAGCGGGAGGCAAAGGCGGCGCTCAGGCTAAAGCTGAACACCACAGTAAGCAGGAAAAAGCGCATGGTTCGGATGGTTTAAAGGAAAAACGTCTGCCGCTGCCAAGTTACGATCGAGTTGCTAAACCCGGAACGATTTCGATTGAATTGAGGGGACAGGCCGTGAGCTTAAACCACCTGACCTCAGAATATTTCCCCTTGGTAAGAAACTTACTTTAATGTAAGTGGCTTACCTTTGCGAAAACTAACTTCATCAATCACCAACCAAACCACCTCGTTACCCCATGACCCATGACTACCCACCCCGGCGACGACGATTCCCAACCCACTTCACCTTTACTCTCTAAAGCATTGGAACTCATTTCCGGAAAATGGCGGCTCGCCCTGCTGCTGGCCTTAGGCGAACAAACCCGGCGCTACGGCGAACTCAGCGACCTGCTGCCGGGCATCAGCGAAAAAGTACTGGCCTCCGAACTGAAAGCCCTCGTGGCCCTGGGTGCCGCCGAGCGAACGGCCTACGCGGAAATCCCCCCCCGCGTGGAGTACACCCTGTCCGAAAAAGGCCGCCAGGCGCTGCCCATTCTAAACCAACTGCCCGAACTTGGGCGCCTCTTTAACTGACACTTCGATGGCAACCAAACTAAAATTCACCAACCACGACCGCTCTCAATTCTTCGCCACGGCCCGCCAACGAGTGGATGCATATTTTAAGGAAAAACAAGTTTCCCCCAATGCCAATGCCGCGATGTGGGTAAAAGCCGGTTTCTTCCTCGGTGGCTACGGGCTGCTGTACGGCCTGATTCTTTCCAACCAATTTGGCCCCTGGACGATGCTCGGCATGGCGCTACTCCTGGGCTTGTTCGCCGCCTTCATCGGCTTCAACGTTTCCCACGACGCTCTGCACGGCGCGTTCTCGTCCAAAGGCTGGGTCAACCGACTGTTGGGCAGCAGTTTTTACTTGCTTGGGGCCAATCCCTACGTCTGGAAAATCATGCACAACGTGGTTCATCACACCTACACCAACATTCCCGGCCACGACGAAGACATCGACGTGGCCCCCGGCCTGGTGCGCCTCGACCCCCAGGAGGACCTGAAGCCCTGGCACCGCTACCAGCATTGGTACACCTTTCCGCTGTATTCGCTGGCTTCGCTTTCGTGGGTATTTCGGAAGGATTACGTGAAGTTTTTTCAGAAACAAATCGGGCAGCACGCCACGGGAGCGCACCCCCGCCGAGAACATTTCAAGCTGTTCTTTTTTAAAGCGGCCTACTACGTTTTCTTCCTGATTCTCCCTTATCTGGTGCTCGACCTCACCTGGTGGCAGGTACTCGTGGGCTTCCTGACGATGCACTTCGCCGAAGGGCTGGCCATTGGATTAGTCTTTCAATTAGCCCACGTGGTGGAAGGCACGAGTTTCCCCGTGCCCAACGAACAGGGTGACCTGACGGCGGCCTGGGCCGTTCACCAACTCCACACCACGGCCAATTTCGCGCCCCGCAGCGCCCTGGCGGCGTTTTTGTGCGGCGGATTGAACCGCCAAATCGAACACCACCTGTTTCCGAAAGTCTGCCATATCCACTACCCGGCCCTGACGGCCATCGTGAAGGGCACGGCGCAGGAGTTCGGCTTGCCGTACATCGAAAACCGGACGTTTTTTAGCGCCTTGTATTCGCACTTTCGGTTGTTGAAGAAGTTGGGGCGGGAGGGGTAGAAAGGAAAAAGAGGGGTCATGCACTGAGCGTGACCCTTCTTTTTGTGACCCGGAATCTGTTCAGTATTTCAGTTTTTAGCGAAAAGGAGTTGTCATGGCTCCGGCCACCCGGCCCGACGTGAGGAGGGAACTCGTTCGAGTACCGAACCGCTGGATAGCGGCAATCGACTCGGAGGGCTAACGAGATCCCTCCTACCGTCGGGATGACAGCCACCGTGGAACCGCCCCTTTTTCAAAATCCTAAACAACTTCACCAACGGAGTTTCCGAGTGGTTTGTAGAGGAGCGTTTTATTGAATACTTTGTGGACTCGAAACGAACTCCGCTGCGTATGCGAAACCTCTCCTCCGTTCTGACCCGTCATCAATCCTTAAGTTTCGCCCTGAAACTGGCCCTGGATGAGCACCAACCCACGAGTCGGGGCGTTGGCCGGGCGGTCGAAAACGAGATTATTCTCGATCAAAAAACCGTAAGCCGCTACCACGCCCGGCTCACGCAGCTTTCACCCACCACGTTCCTGCTCGAAGACCTCGACAGCAAGCACGGCACCTGGGTCAATGACCTGCGGATCTCCCGGAAAATTGTTGGTGCCAGTGACCGCCTTCGCTTCGCCGAAACCGAATACGCCCTGGCAGCGCTGCTGACCACGCTCAACCAGCCCGAACGGAAAAAGAAGGATCCGACCGATTTCACGACTGAG
This sequence comes from uncultured Cytophagales bacterium, assembly GCA_964244295.1. Classification (GTDB taxonomy): domain Bacteria; phylum Bacteroidota; class Bacteroidia; order Cytophagales; family Spirosomataceae; genus JAJAZB01. The sequence goes on along the minus strand of CAXTIG010000002.1, from coordinate 48,366 downwards.
TTTGCCGCACTGAAAACGGTTTATGAGCAATACCCCTTGCTTCGTAAAAATTGCCAGAACCGGGAGAAATTGATCCGCACGGGCAGCATCATCCTGTCGTCGGTGATTGGCATTAGTGCCATCCTAACGACGGGACCCGGTGCCGTACCGGTACTTCAACTCTTGTCGGGGGCCGGGCTGGGCGTGCTGATTCCGGCCTTGAGTTCGACCATCCTTTCCACGGATGAAAAAATCGAACTGCTCGATAAAGAATACCGCGACCACTACCGCTGCCCCAATCCCGACTGCCGCGACCCCTTCGGAAACCGGGAGTGGGCGCAACTGGCCCGGCAGAAAAGCTGTCCGCGTTGCAAGGCGGTTTGGGTAAAATAAATTGGAGTCCCCGACTCACCTTTTCCAGGTCCGTTTGATAAAGCATTGAATCAATTAAAAAACCACGAACATGGCTACCCAACCCGACTCCACCGACACCTATTCCAACGTTACGACAGCATCCAAGCCGACTCGCCCTTCGATGTTTTCTGACAAAAAAATGATGGCCATTACCACCGCTACCATCCTGGCTGGTGGCTCGGCCCTCGCTTGGGGAATGAGCGGAGATCGCAAAATCGGAAGTTCAAAAAACCCAACGGATTCTGCACCCTCCGAAGCAGATTTGCTGGCTACCGGCCAACCATTGGAAGTAGCTGGTGGTACCATTACGCCGACCGCCGAAATACCGATTGGAGTCGTCAACGACAGACTTAGTTTCGATGAGGCATTTCGGGCGGCTCGTACCCAGACTGGTCCGGGCGGCGTCTTCACCTGGCACGGTGAAGTGTACAACACCTACCAGAAAGAAGAATGGATGGGTTTGTCACTCCCCCAACGGCAGGAGTTTCTATCTGATGTGGGTTTTAAACCAACCCACTCATCCACCTCCGTGTCTGAGCAACCCGCATCGACTCCCTATCTGCCGGATTCTGACCCGGAGATCGAGCCTCAGCCGACTCCGGAAGCCGAGCCTGAACCAATCATCAAGGATGTTCTGGTAAACGGACAACGCATCATTGGCTTCGATTTCGATCATGACGGAATGATCGATCTCATCGTTGTGCCCGGTGCGGATGGGCAAGAAATCAGGATTTTTGACTCGGAAGGAGGCGACGAACTCGACCGGGTCGTCACGATCGATCCGTATACCCAAGAGGTGGTCAGTTCGGCCAAATTGCCCGATCCGGTGGCTATGACCAACAATCAATTTGAAGCGCGGATGCACTCGATCTACGATTCTCTTCCTGAGCAGCAAGTTGCAAGGGAAACGGAGGCCTCAGAAATGACGTACGTTACGGCCTCCGATGATACCGACGACACCGACGAAGACGGCACTCCCGACTACCAACCCAACGCAGAGAACGAGTTATAATTTTGGTAGTGGTAAAAAGCAGGTGATGGTTTGCAATCGTAGGGGCAACCTCGCGCGGCGTCCCGCTTGCGGTTACCCGATGGCCTCGGATGGCAAGCGCTGTGGGCAACCGCAAGCGGACGCCGCGCGAGGTTGCCCCTACGTTCGTAATCAATTCATTTTCCATTACCGTAATTTTTTACTCCGCATCCAGGCGTCGGGAATGTATCCGCTACAACCGCATGAGCTCCTTTAAAAATTTCCTTTTCAACTGCCAACACTGCGGGCAGGCGATTTTGGTGAAGGCCGCCGATGCCGAGCGGGGCGAAATCACGTGCAAACACCCGAACTGCGGAAAACTAAATCCGATCAGCACCCAACTGCAGTACGACCCGGCCATCACCGACGGGCTGCCCGCGTTCGGGCAGTTGATGTATCTGGGCCGCCTGGACCGGGTGTATCCGCTGCGTTTCGGCAAAAACGTAATCGGAAGCGGCACAGACTGCGAAGTGGTGGTCGAGCGCTTCCTGCACGAGGGGAAATGCTACATCAGCCGTCGGCACTGCACCCTGGAAGTAACGTTCGATAAATGGCAGGGCCAACTTCGCTACCTGATTCAGAACGGAGCCATCGATCCATCTACCAATCAACACCGCAACAGCCTGAACGGTACCTGGGTACACGATACCCTGCTGAAGGACACGGAACGCGTGGACGTGGTGGGAGGAGATCTCATCCGCTTGGGCGGCACCGATCAATTTCTGCTCACCCCGTTCGTCATCCCGGAATCGATGCTGGAAACGTACCGGGTCACGGCGTACTTTGACCCCGATGGAACCCAATAAACCGTACTAACCACTGCATGGAGATTCAAATCCGCCAGCCACTCTCTTTTTCAGAGCCGGGCGAACGGCCCACTAATCAGGACTTTATCTACCCCGACCCCGACGTGGCTTCTGCCGATGATCGGCTTTTTCTGGTCTGCGACGGCATCGGAGGAGCCGACAAGGGCGAAGAGGCCAGCCGGCTCGTTGGTCAATGCGTTGCAGACTATTTCCGGCGAAACCAAGCGTTGGCCTTGAACAACGTAGCCATTCGGGAGGCGTTGCAGGAAGCATCGGATGGCCTCAGGCAGTACCTGAATCAAAATCCGCTGGTGAATCGGATGGGTACGACCCTCGCCCTGCTGCAACTCCACGAACAAGGCGCTTCGGTCGTCCACGTCGGCGATAGCCGGGTGTACCACGTTGGGCGCGAGGGGATTAAATTCTGCACCACCGACCACAAGCAGGTGGATGAGCTGGTCGATGCGGGCATCATCACCGCCGAGCAAGCCAAAACCCACCCCTGGCGCAACCGCCTCAGCCGCGCCATTCTGGTGAACGGCACGGCGACCAAAGCAGACGACCGGCCCGACATCACCCACCTTCCCAACGTGGAAGCGGGTGATTATTTTTTTCTGTGTACCGACGGAGTGCTCGAACACCTCGACGAAACCCACCTGCTCGCCATTCTGAGCACGGATGCGTCGGAAAGCGAAAAAATAAGTCACCTCATCGCCGTTTGCCAACATCGCACAAAAGACAATTTTTCGGGCTATCTTGTCCGCGTTGACGCTGTTCAATCCTGACCCCCAAATTTGCCCTTGTCGTGGTTCTCTCTTGGATACTTTTAAACGTCTTGTCGACTTACCCGCCGATGAAATTCCCCAGCGGTAAAACCTTCGCCGTGGTCGTGGGCGTTTCCGATTACCAGTGGCTGTCGGCCAAAACGGGGGATTTGCTCGGCGCGGATGCCGATGCCAAACGGATGATGGCGTTTTTGCAAACCAACCGGGGAGGCCGGGTTCCGCTCCATCGCATCCGGCTGCTGCTCAATCGGGCCGCCACGCGCCAATCCATTCTTAGCGCCCTACGCTTGTTTCAGCAAGCCCAACCCCAGGATCGCATCTTGTTTTTCTTCTCCGGCCACGGCGCTGAACGTGGTTTTGTCCCCTACGAAATGCGCGGTGGCAAAACCCCCTGCTTATCGTACGACGACGTGAAAGCGGCGTTTCGGGCTTCCCCGGCACACACCAAACTCTGCATTGCCGACGCCTGCCTTTCGGGTGGAATGCGGGAGTCGAGCCAGCAGAATTCCGGCCCGGCCCGCTGGCAGGAAAGTAATTCGGAGGACAGCCAGGCCAATACCGCCATGATTCTATCGTCGCGGGGCAATCAGGGATCCTACGAAAATCGGGCGCTGCGGGGCGGGGTGTTTACGCATTTTCTGCTCGACGGCCTGAACGGCAAAGCCGACACTAACGACAACCGCACCGTGACCATCCGGGAACTGTACGAGTACATGGCCCCGCGCATCCGGCAGACCACGCCAAACCGCCAGCGGACGGTCATGTACGGCCATTTTCAGGATGAATTACCCCTTGCAACGTGGTGATTATTCGTACTGAGGTAATTTGGTAATTAGTTTTTACCGAAAAACTAATTGATTGTCAAAGAATTACCAAATCACCCATTTACCCAATCACCTCTGCACAACTACTCAACAACAAGCCCGTTTCGTCCTCCCCGATGAGTTTAGCCACCATTCAGGAATTTCGCCAACGCTATCCGATCCGCCCCAACGATGACGCGTTCATCCTCGGGAGTGGTTCGTATGGCAAGGTGGTGAAGGTGGAAGACCAGGTCGAGACGGAATGGGTGGCGGTAAAAATCGGGGAGTTTAAGGGCGACGACAGCAAATCACTCCGGGCGGAGGTGACGCTGGCCCGGAAAATTCCCCGGCACCCCAACATCGCCCGCTACGACGAGTGCTACCGGTACGAGACCGACACGAGCGTCTGCGATTTTGCCATCATGCGCTACTACCCCGACGGGAATCTGGCGATGTTGATGAAACACACTTCACTGACACCTACGCAGAAAGAGGAAATCGTGCGGGGAATCCTGCTGGGGCTGCAACACCTGCACCGGCAGCGGATTGTTCACCGAGACTTTAAGCCCGCCAACATTCTGATTTCCAGAGACAATCAGGGGCGATTTGTACCAAAAATCGCCGATTTTGGGTTGAGCAAACTCGTTCAAGAAGACGAAATTGACAGTTCGGATTTCGACCTGAGCGACGGACGCGGTACGCCTTCGTACAAAGCCCCGGAGCAGATTACCGGCGGCAAAGTGAGTTTTAACCTCGATTTGTGGGCCTTCGGCGTCATTCTTTTTGAACTCTTCACGGGCGAAAAACCCTTCATGGCGAGCCAGAAATCCGGCAGTGAGCACGTGATGAAGCGGGAGATTGAGAAGAAAATTGTCAGCGTCGCCCTGCCGGAAAGCGTACACCGAGTGCCCGAACCGTACCAGGCGCTGATTCGGCGGTGTTTGGTGAAGGACGTGCGGAAACGGGCACGTCGGGAAGACGAACTACTCGACTTGCTCGATGGCATCCCCGGTTTGTTGAACGAAGCCGAGCAATTGGTTCGGGAGCAAAATTTCGAGGAGGCCCTGGCCCGGTACGAAACCATCCTGGCCCGGCGCGAAAATCACCCCAAAGCAACGGAGGGCCTGAAGGCCGCTCAGGAACTGGCCCGGAAGCGCGAACGGAGCGGCGTGGCCTTGCTGCCCGAAGCGGACGCGATGTTTTTCCGTCAGGCGTATACCGAGGCCCGCACGGTTTACGAAACGGTTTTAAAGTCCGATCCGCAAAATGCAACGGCAAAGCGCCAGTTAGCCGCCTGCGACGCGGCCCTGCATCAGCAACGGATCGATAAACTTTGGATTGAAGCCGAACACTTCCAGAACCTCAACAAATTTGAGTCCGCGAAAGCCAAGTACGCCGAGGTGTTGCAGTTGGACGCCAATCATTTTCTGGCCCACACCCGTCTGGGCGAAATTGAAGCCCTGGAGCAACAGCACAAGGTGACTACCCTGCTGGCAGAAGCAGACGGTTTTTTTGCCAGAAACGACTACGCCAAAGCCAAACCGGTTTACGAAGCGGTGCTGGCAATGGAAAGCCAGAACGAAACCGCCAGACGTCAGCTTGCCAACCTGGCAGCAGCGCAGCGCCGCCAGCGGATTGACGAACAGGTAGCACTGGCGCAAAAAATGCTTTCCCAAAAGCAGTACGCGCAGGCCAGGACTGCGTTTGAAAAAATACGGACGGAAGATAAAAACAACGAAGCTGCCCGGCTGGGACTGGCCACCTGTGCAGCGGCCCTGGCCCCACCTCCCCTTCCGGAGAGTGAACGGACGGACGTATACGAGGTTGAATCTGTTGATGATCGCACGGATCTTTTTGAAGAGACCGTTCCCGTTAAACCGAAAGCGGCAGTTTCTCTACCCCCTTCCCGGCCCGTTCCTCGTTCTGGGATGAACGAGCCGACGGCGGTGCCAAAACCAGTCCGCGCGGCGGCTGGTCTCCGACCCGTGTACGTTTGGGTTTCCGGGTTGGTGATGGTTCTGTTCGTCGGTGGGTTTTTCTGGATGAAGCGTGGCCCCGAACTAAAAGTTGCTTCCCCCGTACCGGCACCAGCGACAGGCATCAAAGACGCAGCTACCCCCGCACGTACCCGCGCCGGAGCCGGGACTGTTCCTCCCGCTACTTCACCTGCGCCCTCGACCGACCCCCTTGCCGCCCGTCGGCAGCAGTACACCGTAATGATCCAGCAAGCCAGGATATCTTTGAAATTCAACGAGTTATCCAAGGCAAAAAGTTATCTTGCTCAAGCCCAGGCGTTGAATCCGGCGGGACGGGAGGTAAAAGTAATTGGCCTTGCCATTCAATCGCTCGAAAAAGAATTGGCTACGAAAACTGAAGGTACGACAGTCAACGAAATCGCTTCGAGATCAGAATCCAACGATCAGAAATCGGCACCGCTACAAAACGAATTGGTAAGTGAAGTACCAAAGGCCAGGATGGAAAACCCAGTGCCCGAATCTCCCACTACTCAAACACTTCAGGTTCAATACAACGAACTCATCACCAAAGGTGCTGATGCCATTAATTCGGGAAATCGTAAGGGCGCCGCCATCAATTTATTTAAACAAGCCCGGCAATTAGCCCAAGCTAACAACCTTTCGACAACAAACGCACTAAAATTAGTGGCAGGTTACGTCGCAAAGGGCGACCGTCTTTTTCAAATTGAAGATCCTGACGGGGCCAAAGCTTGGTATCAGGTGGCTCAGGCTATCCAGGAAAGTGACGAATTACGGAGAAAGATTCAAGCGTGTAACTAAACTAATAAATTCTCATGTTGAAGCAATCGTTACTCTTCTATTTTCTTCTATCCACGTTTATCGGGATCGGAACTCACGCGGCTACGGCAGGCATTCCTGCTAGAGTGCATTTACTCGTGGATGTAGATGACGAATACGAAAAATTAAAAAAACGAGGAGACAGTCTTTTTGTGAGAGGGGAATATGAAAGAGCAAAATCTACTTACGAAAGTATTTTGGTTGTAGTACCAAATTACGAAAATGATGCGTACACCAAAAGCCGCATTGACCTTTCGCAGAAAGCCCTTACTCTCCGCAAGCAGGCTTCCGATGCATTGAATCAAAATAAAGGCTCGGAGGCAATGGAATTTTATCAGCAGGTGCTGAAAATTAATTCGAACGATCCCATTACAAAGGGATTTATTGCGGATTACTGGAGTGCAGAAGGGAATAAATTTTACAGCGAAAAAAAGTACGCCGAAGCGAAAAACCGCTACGAAGAGGCCTTGAAGTATGCTCAACGGAAAGATATTCTTCAGCTTCAAATCCAAAACAGTGAGCGGTTCATTAAAGACCAGGAGAAAATTGTTACTCCACCCATCAAGATTACCACACATAAACCCCTCACCGGCCTGAAAATCGGTCTCGGCGTGCTGGCGGTCGCGGCGGGGGTGCAAGCGGTACTGACCCGCTCAAGCATCCAAAGTAAACTCGACGACCTGAACGCCCTGAGCAAAACCGTCGATCCTGATGGCGACGATATAATTCTTACCTCCCCGCTTTACGATCAGTGGCAGCAGGCGTACAACGAGGCCAAAGACGCGAAAGCCAAAGAAAGCATGGTGACCGTGTACGCTGGGGTGGCCGTCGCGGCGGTATTGGCCGAGGCGGCGCTGTTGATTATCAGGCACAAACGTTCGGCTCAGGCCAAAGGAATTTCCTTGCATTCCGCCCCGGTGGGGGTTGGGTTGAGTTTGCGGTATAGTTTTTAGGGATCCATAGAATTTAACCAAAAGGTCGTCGGGCGGGTCAATTTTTAAAGAGATTGACCCGCCCGACGACCTTTCCTTTTGTATCCTGAATTGTTAGTAGATTCCGTTCAGATCCATCTTGACGACAAAAATATCGGTGGATCCTTTATTTCCTGCTCCGTCCTGATTGATAGAGCCAGTAAATCCGATGAGCCAGTATCCATCACTTACCGCCCGAATACAATAAGACTGATCATCCCCGGAGCCACCCACCGGTTTTTGCCAATCGATGGTTTTCCCATCCGCCTTCAATTTCATGACCCAGATGTCGTTGGCCCCTCCCCGGTAGGCAAGCCCGGCGACATCGCTCGAATTGGTGTTGGCAACCAAAATATAGCTGCCGTCCTGGTTTTGTTCGATGTACGTGCCTTCGTCTTCGTTAGAACCACCAAACGATTTTGGGAAGCCTGCTTCCAAATCTCCTCCAGAAGTTAATTTGCTGACCATTATGTCCCGTTTACCCGTGCCCGGCGTCGCTATGAACCCCGTGACGACGAAGCCATTATCGAGGGTTTGTTGAACGCAGGAAGCTTCATCATTCCCTCCGTCACCCAGCGTCTTCTGCCATTGCAGCGCTCCCAAAAAGTTCACTTTGAACACCCAGCCATCTGTGATTCCTTTAAAGTTGGTCACTTGTACATTGCTGGATTTGGTACTGCCTGCTACGATGTAACCCCCATCACGGGTGGTTTGGATACTCTTCCCAACATCTTCTCCAGAGCCCCCGTATGCTTTTTGCCACTCAATACCGCCCGAAGAATTCAATTTTACGACCCAGATATCTGCATCTCCTTTTCTGCCAGTTGAGGCGTTGATGTCACCATCATCGGAACTGGTAGTTCCGGCAAAAACACATCCATTATCATTTGTCGCTTGTATAGAAAACCCAAGATCATCTTTTGAACCGCCATAAGTTTTTAGCCAAATTACCTCTCCACTTGAGGAATTTAATTTGACTACCCAAACGTCGTTCCCACCTTTGTTTTTCCCATTCAAATCGCCATCGCTCGAGTTAGTCGTACCAACTGCAATCAAATATCCATCAGCAGTAAATTGAAGGCATCGCAGGTTATCAGTACCACTCCCTCCCAGGGATTTTCGCCAGTAAAATACCCTATTCCCATCGTACCTACCCACAAGAGCATCGTACCCACCTTTGTTACCGGTTAAGTCGCCATCGTTGGAGTTAGAATTTCCGGCGATAACGCCACCTCCGTCGGCGGTTGGCACCATAAAATACCCAAAATCAAAGCTAGAACCACCGTAAAGCTTGACACCCGAAACAGCGGCTTTAGTCGTAAACTCAGCGACAGTGGTACCATACTCGACTTGCCCGGCTCCGTACCGCACGTAAGCCTTGTAAAAATACCGTGTGTTTGGTTTAAGATTCGTCGTAATCGTGACCGGTGCAGGCAAATTGAGGGAAGGAGTACCAGGGAGTGGTTTACTGAACGCATTTTCCAGCGTAGGATTATTGTTAGGTGCCTCGGCGTATACAACGCCGTACTCAGTCAAACTGGCACTGCTTCCCAACGAAGTAACGGTCAGTTGAACGGTGGCTGAAGCTGAACCAGCACTAATTACTGCCCCCGTACTTACCGCCGGAGGAAACGGAGTCACCGAAACACTGCTTTGCAGCGTGGCGTTGTTGGCGCAGCTATTCTGCAAACTGACCGAAACATTAAAATTGCCCGCTTGAGGAAATGGATAACTGTACGCTTGATTCTTGGGGATCGGTTGCGACGGCACGCCATTAACCGTCCAAACCACGTTATCGACATCGCCCGTAAGCGTGGTTAGGGTGAACGTGTATTTCAGGTAGTTGGTCGGATCGACGGTGGCCGTAATCGTACCCGCCGGTTTGACGCATTCTTTCAGGCGTTTTTCGCGCGGTAAATCGTCCAATTTGCATCCCAACACGAGTAGTGATAAACCGATAAGATAGAGACGTAGCGTTGATTTCATAACAGCGAAGAGTTTCGGTACGAAGAGAAAGGTATGGTGAGGCAGAAAATTTTTGACGATGCCGGGCACACGGATGTCAGCGATTCATTCGAATCTGAATTTGATTTTTGGGCGCTAATTCTTTGATTTAATTTTCACCACCCAATAATCGAGGCCACCCCTGGAGGCCTCTGATTTATCCCCCGATGGATCGGACGGTGAAAAGCCCCCCAATACCAGGCTCCCGTCGGAGGGCGAAGCGACCATCGAAGTAAATTCTTCTTTGCCGGTGCCCCCGATGGTTTTATCCCACAGCTTTGTGCCACTCGCATCAAGTTTTAGCACCCAATAATCTAATTCCTGGCTACCCTTCGAAGGTTCTGATTTGTCACCGGTTTGACCAGAATTTGAATGTCCCCCAACAACCAGACTACCGTCGGGATTGGCCACCACCGAAAACGCCGCGTCATCGCCGCTTCCCCCGTAGGTTTTGTCCCACTCCTTCACTCCGCCGGAAGTAATCTTCACAACCCAGTAATCAGTCCCTCCTTTGGAAGCCTGCGATTTCTCACCCGATTGACCAGAGCCTGAAGATCCGACCACGATCAAACTACCAGTGGCGTTGACGAATACGGCGTTCGGTTTATCGTCCCCATTACCCCCGAAGGTTCTTTCCCATACCCTGGTACCCTCTGCGTCGATTTTCACTACCCAGAAATCAAAACCACCCCTGGAAGACTCTGATTTGTCACCCCCTTGAGGCGAGGCGGAGTACCCCGCCAACACGAAACCGCCATCAGGGGTAGCCGCCATCAAGGTGAGTTCCTCCAGTTCAGTACCCCCAAAAGTTTTATCCCATTCCTTATTGCCATCCGCGTCGATCTTTACGACCCAATAATCAGAATTTCCCTTCGAGGGGTCTGATTTGTCACCCGAACGACCAGAGTTCGATTTTCCTCCAAGTAAAAAGCCTTTATCGGACGGGACGAAGAGCACTGAATGCAGATTATCGTCCCCGTTTCCTCCAAATCTTCTGTCCCATTCCTTCGTACCGTTGTCGTTGATCTTTACCACCCAGTAATCACCGAGGCCTCTTCCCGGCTCCGTTTTGTCCGACTCCTGGTCAGAAAACGATTGCCCTCCCAAGATGAAACTCCCGTTATCTGTTGCGGCCAGGGCATTGAGATAATCGAGCGAACTACCCCCAAAAGTTTTATCCCACTGCTTCGTGCCGCTGGCATCGATTTTCATTACCCAGTAATCCACACTACCTCTGGATGGCTGCGACTTGTTAACTGACGTACCCGAAGCAGAGTGTCCTCCCAACAAAAAGCCTCCATCGGAGAGAGCGGCTACTTCGGTGAGCACATCATCCGCACTCCCTCCGAATGTCTTATCCCAAATTTTTGAAACCACGGGTGCCAGAGTGGTCACCTGCTGGGTCTTGCTGCTAGCTCCACCCGGCCCGGTGGCCCTCAGAGTAACCGTAAATGCACCTCCCTGCTGATAGGTGTGCCGGGGATTCACCTCGGTCGACGTACCAGTGTCCCCAAAATCCCATTGATAACTCGTGGCGTTCGATGACTTGTTCGTGAAACTTACCTCACAAGGAACGGTGCAATCCCCACCCGAAAAAGAGAAATCAACGGTGGGAGCCGGGGTTGCGGCGGCTTTGACCGTAACCGTCTGCTGCCTCGTGTTGCTGCCCGCTTTATTGGCAACCGTCAGTTTAACCGTGTACGTACCGGCAGTCGTGAATGTTTTGACAAAACTCGGTTGCGTAGAGGTACTGCCATCGCTGATCTCCCATAGATACGAGGTAGCTGTCGCATCCTGGCTGGTAACCGTGATGGGGCAGGTTACCGTGCAGCCATCGTTGGTAACGCTAAAGGCGGCGGAGGGCTTTTCCAGAAATTTCTTATCCCCCGGTAATTCATCCAATTTACAACTCAGCACGATCAGCCACAGGCCGACAAAACCATAGCGTAACAGTAATTTCATACGGAGGAGGGACTTTTCAAGGGTGGTGGAATGGTAAAAATAGTAAAAAGTCGCCAACCCTAAACGCCCCTCACTGCCCGCTTTCAAACAATTGCTCCAGCAACGCCTCAGCCCGCTGTTGGTAAGGACTCTGAGCATCGTCGGCAACGACCCGTAAACTGCGTTGGGTACCAGGCCGGTCGGCTTTTTTCAGGTAAGCCAGCGCGAGGTACCACTGCGCCTTTCGCCGGAGGATACGGTTTGGGCTCCGCTGGGCCACTTGCAGGTACCCAATCGCCTTGTCCACCTCCGGGGTAGTCAGGTAACTGATGCCGAGGTAGTACGTGGCAATGGTCAGCGAACTGTCGCCTTCCGTTACTTGTCTAAACAACCGAATGGCATCCCGGTACCGACCCTGATTATACGATTGCAGCCCCTTTTCCAGGGCAACCCGCTCGGTGGGTTTCAATTCAGCGGGCAGGGCACGAGCTACGAAATCGGCGGGGTCGGGCTGGTAATTTTGGGAATACGCCATGTCGGTACCCTGATTTTCTTCCCGCTGCCACACTACCCATACCGATACTCCAACCACGAACACCACTGAAGCCGCCGCTGCCCAAGTCTTCACGCCAGACCACCCCCACCGAATTTGCTTCGGTTTTTCGCTCGACAAAGCGGAACGGTTCGATTCAATCGGTTCCATCCGGGCCTGGTAGCGCTGCCGGGCCGTCTGCAAGCGATCGTCGAGACGAAGCGCCCTGAAGCCCTCCCTCAATTCTTCTTGCAAACGAATTTCAAGGTCAAATTCCGGATCATTCTGCCGATCCGCTTCCACCTCGGCGCGGTCAGCCGGGGCAAGCCGCCCGCTGAGGTAAGCTTCGATGAGTTCGTATTGATCGGCAGTCAGCTTCATACCCCCGAACGGTTGGTGAGTTGCAGGTAATGGCCCTTCAGCTTTTCGGCGCAATCGTAGCGCTTGGCTTTGGCCGACGATTCTTTCAAACCCGTTTTTTCGGCAATCTCCCGCAGCGATAATTCATCCAGGTAAAACCACTGCAATACCTGACGGCAGTCATCCCGGAGTTGATTCAGGGCTTGCCGGATGGTGGTCACCCGCTCCGTCCGCTCCAGGTCGGCCAGGATATCCGTGTCGTCGGCAACGTCTACGAAATCGGGCAGTGGGGCCGCTGTTTTCATTCGAGCCGATTGCAGTTCATTGAGCCACAGTTTCTTGCAATAGTCAAACAACACCGTGGTGACGCGGGCCGTTACTTGGAACTGATACTGACCACGTTCAAGGTTGAGCAGAAAATTCATCAGTCCTTTCTGGAAGGCATCCTCGGCATCCATCGCCGAGCCGTTGCGCGTGTAAACCCAGTGCGAAAACGAACCGGCGACCCGGTCGTACAGAAAATCATACGCCGCATCATTGCGCTGAAAAAGCGCGTCATACAGCGTACGATTATCGTCGAAGGGATGGCGGGCGGGCATTTCTGCGAGGGATTAGCTCCGTAAAAATACCATTTCTAACGAGATCGCCCAGCAAGTTGACCGACGTTGTTGATCGAAATTGGTCAATCGTCCAAAAATTTCAGCAATTCCGACTTGCTCGTGGTCAGGCTGTATTTGGGAATCCAGCTTATCTGCTTTGCCTTCATTCCGGTTAGCCACTCGCTCCAAACGGCTTTGAGAATGGGTTCCTCATTCAGATTACCGCTTTTCGGGCTAATTTCAGTGACGGAAATCGAAACGGATGACAGGTTGATTTTCACGGGAAGCAAGCCATAGTTTCCCTCCTTCATGGTTTTTCCCCAATCCGAACTCTTTTTTAGTACACTGATGAAATGCGTGCTGGTTGATAGATGCCCTTTGGTAAGCACATCGGCACCATCTTCAAAATCAAAATACCCATCAGTTAAGATAACCAGCCGGTTGTCTGCCCCATCGACCAAGAGCATCTTCAAGTAATTGTCGAAGAATTTCCAAATGTCGCAACCAGGAAAATGGAAAGGTTGGGTTTTATCTTTCATCGCCGACGTGTACAGCAAAGTCAACTTCCCTGATAATTCATTCTCGAAGGTTTGGAACTGCTTGAGTTTTTCTCCCACCGGCAACAATGCCATGTCAAGCGAAAGGTGATTCATGTGACTGGCCGGATTGTACGTTATCCCGGTTTGCGGGGCAATGACAATCCGAAATTTATCCTTCGATCCGATTACCAAAGATTTCTCAAAAACGGCTTTCCGAAACTGAGTAAAAACGGTTTGAATCAGAGCCTTGTCATTGCTCGTTTGGCCCTCCGTCAGCAGTCGATCTGACAAGTCGAGCAGGACGATAAAATTGACTGGGCGGGGTTTCACGTGTTCGTCCGAGCGGCTGGTATTTCCACACGAACAAGCCAGGGCGCTCAAAAAAGAGCAGAAGAATTTTAGGGTATTTTTCATTAGAGAAAGGGGTTTAACTACACCTCAGAAAGCACCAGTGTTGAAAAATAATTGACTCTGAATTCCTTCAAAACCATCTCACATTCTGCTTTCAATAACCCATTCTCCCGCCTACTCAAATTGACAAAACTCAACCAGCCATCGTAGAAATCGGTGATTCTTTTTTCAAGATCAAACAGGCTCAGGCTGATTTTTTCTTTCTTCTGAATCAACTTTTTAAGTTCCAGTAAAATCGTCTCGATTTTACCTTCATGCTGAATTATCGTCGATTTCAACTCTTGAATCTGATTCGCTCGTAACAAACGTCTTTCTTGTACCGCCCGTACTTCGGCCTGCTTTATTTTTTCAACGTCTAATTTTTTGTGTTCCTCCTTTACCTGGTGCAAAAGTATGCTCCATCCCATGCACGTAAAAAACCCTAAAATGAGCACCATATAAAACACGGGACTGGTGTAAAAATGGTAATCAGGCTTTGCCAAACCCATCATTATTTTTACTTGATGATTTTTATCTTCGATGAAATAGGCCAAAAGCCCGTCCGCAACGAGAATAAATGCAAGTACGCTCGACAGTTTCAACCACCGGCTCCGACCTGCGTGGTCATACGCGATGTGTAAAATCATCCCGTACACAAAAAATACGATGGGGGCTATCCAGTGTAGAGCGAATTCTGAAAACGCTTGCTGGTTGAAGATGGCGTTGAGTACACTGGTAATGTTTTCACTCCCAGCCTTTTGAACCTCCCCGACCACGTCGCGGTAAAACGCGGAGTGAAAAGCGGATACGTAAAACAGATAAACAAAAAAGGTGGCGGGAATGAAAATAGTCCAGTACAAGATCAAATCGAATCGATTGCGATGACTGGGATTAGTCTCGCGTTTCAAAGCAGCCAATTCAATTTGTTTGATCTCCGAATCGATGTGACTGACCTCCCCGTCAATTTTTGGAATTTCAGTTTCCTTTATTCGCCGAATCTCAGTTCGTAGTTCTGCCTGATTCAGTTCGAGGATAGTGATAGTTTCATCGATTCGTTCTCGTTCCTGGTGTTGCTTCGCACCGTTCGCGTTTTCATCAAGAATGAAGCCCTGTCGGATTTGGTTGAATAAATTACGCAGCGCGGAAGCATCCCCGTGGTGTACGCCCGCTTTGGCAAAACCGTAATCGCGGAGGTTTACCCAAATGGCATTGGGTTTAGTGGTTGGCTCGATGGGCAGCGTGGGTGCTTCTGCCTCATCAAGTAAGGAGAGGGAGTTGAAAAAGGGATTTTTCATTTCGTCGTTTGAATGGAGTTCGAGTTACTTTTCGAACCTTTATCAAACGACCTTAGAAAAGGTGAGGCGACGAATTTAATTTTTCTCGGTGGCCTTTCACTTTCCGATACAAAACCTTGAAAAAATCGTCGCCAGCAAGTCATCCGTCGTAATCTGCCCGGTGATTTCGCCCAGGTGGTGCAGGGCCTGCCGGATGTCGAGGGCCAGCCAGTCGGGGGTGGTGCCCGCCGCGAGGCCCGCGCTGACGCGGTCGAGGGCTTCGGAGGTAGCCAGCAGGTGCTGGTAGTGGCGGAGGTTGGTCACGACCGTGGCCGACTGTACGTCGGTTTTCACGAACCCGGCCAATTTTCGGAGCAATTCGTCCAGGCCCCGGCCCGCGTTGGCCTGAATTGGAAGGAGTGAAGGAGTGAATGAGTGAATGAGTGAATTTAGGTCTGCTGGGCTGACTTTGTCCACTTTGTTGGCGGCGAGTAGGTAGGGCGTGCCTCTGGCCTTCAGGTCTTCGTCGATGGTTTTCAATTCCTCCGGCGGCAGTTCCGCCGCGTCGAAGAGGTACACAATCACGGCGGCTTTGTCGAGTTGCTGTTTGGTGCGCTCCACGCCGATGGCCTCGATCGCGTCGGTGGTGTCGCGCAGCCCGGCGGTGTCGATGAGGCGGAAGCGAATGCCTTCGTAAATCAGGCTTTCCTCGATCACGTCGCGGGTGGTGCCGGGAATTTCCGACACGATGGCGCGTTCGTCCTTCAGCAGCGCGTTGAGCAGCGTGGACTTGCCCGCGTTGGGCTTGCCCGCGATCACCGTCGGGACGCCGTTTTTGACCACGTTGCCGAGCGCGAACGAGTCGATGAGCGGGCGCAAAACGGTTTGAATCTCGGCGATGAGCCGCCGGAGGTCGTCGCGCTGGGCGAACTCCACGTCTTCTTCGCCAAAATCCAACTCCAGTTCGATCAGCGAGGCAAACTCGATGAGGCGCTGGCGCAACTCTTTGATTTCCTGCGAAAACCCGCCCCGCACCTGGTGCAGGGCCGTGCGGTGGGCGGCTTCGGAATCGGCGGCGATGAGGTCGGCCACGGCTTCGGCCTGGGCCAGGTCGAGTTGGCCGTTGAGAAAGGCCCGCTCCGTAAACTCGCCGGGCCGGGCCAGCCGCGCCCCTTCGCGCAGCAGCAGGCGCAGGATTTTCTGGATGATGAACTCCGAGCCGTGGCAGGAAATCTCGATCACGTCCTCGCGGGTGTACGAGCGGGGCGCTTTGAACAGGCTCACGAGCACCTCGTCCACGTGCACCTCGCCATCGCGGAGCGCGCCGAAGTGAATCGTGTGGCTGGGCTGGGCGTTTAGCTTTTTGCCACTGAATAAGTTGCCAACGATGGAAAATGCCTCCGGCCCCGAAACCCGGATGACGGCAATCGCCCCGATGCCGGAAGGGGTGGCGAGGGCGCAGATGGTGTCGAACATGAAACAGGAAGTAAGAAACAGGAAACAAGAACCGGATTCATTTCTTGTTTCCTGTTTCTACAAATTAAAACAACGTCTGCAACTTCATCGCTACGCTCATGTCGCCGCTGATTTTCAGTTTGCCAAACATGAAGGCGGTCATCGGGTTGAGGTCGCCGTTCATGAGTTTGTTGAGGTCGTCGGCGTCCATTTTGATGGTGCAGTCGGCTCCCTGGTCGGTGTTCGACACGGCCCCGTTGGCGTCGATGTGAATGATGCCCTCGTCGGTTTCAAATTTGATGGAATTGCCCATACCGCCTTTCTGGGCGGCGAGGTCGGCGATGCGGCCGGTGAGGTCTTGAAGGGTCATTTGGTTTGTGATTTATGGTTTTTAGTTTGTGGTTTTTTGGAATCCCGACAAGGCCTGTCATCCCGACGAAGGAGGGATCTTTCGCCCCAACTATCGAACTACTTGGTTATCTACCGCAAAAGATCCCTCCTTCGTCGGGATGACAGAGATCGTAAAACTTCACTCAATTTTCGGTTTTCCCAAATCGATCGTCCGCCGGGAGAAGAGTTGAATCGGCACCAGTTGCACCAGTCGTTTTTCGAGTGGCACCGCCGGGATGCCGAGCCAATCGGCGTGTTCGTCGCCGAGCAAAAAGCGCATCTGAGCGGCGGGCAGGGCTTTCAGCGACAGGGTCGGGATGAAGTCTTCGATAGCCCGGAGCAGCGATTTGGTCAAGGCCCTCCCTTCGTCGGAGGCCCGGAACTGGCGGCGGGCAATGGCCTTGTCGAGCACAAAGGCTTCGCGCAGGTTTTGAGGCAGCAACGCTTCGGCCACGCCGTTGAGAAAGCCGATGACATTCCAGAGGTGCAGAAAATCATCGGCTTCGGCCTCGGTGGGCGCGAGGTTGGCACGGCGCAAGCCTTTGATCACCAGCCAGGAAAACGTCAGGTTGGTGCCCGCCATGTCCTCTTGGTTGACGGGTTGCCCCAGACGCGGCGCGTCCCAGGCTTCGCCCGCGTTGAGCGTGTACCAGCGCACAACGGCGTGGATGAGCCGCACTTTCAGGCAGCGCACGAAGGCGTCGCCGCCCGGCCAGGCCCGTTCGTTCATCAGCCCGAACATGAATTCGCCGGTTTCTTCGAGGCGCTTGCGGGTGTCGCCCAGCATCCGGCCGGAGCGCATCAGCACCTGCACCCCGTTGTAGCCCAGGTAGGTGTAGGGCAGGGATAAAAACCCAAGCATCAGCGCGATGGCACCTTCCCGTTTTTTGAAAAACTGAAGCCCGCGTCGCATTTTTTCCCAGTCGGCAAAAGCGGGTAGCACGGCGTTTTCCGTAAAAAAAAGCCGCACGACTTCCGGCTGCCCGTCGAGCGAGGCGTTGCTGGGTTGCCCCAGCCAGCGCATCAGTTGGCCCAGCGCGGCGTGGCCGCCCGCCTCGGTGACGGCCCGGATGAGGACATCGGCGGGTGGGTCGGTTTGCTGGCGGAAGGGGGTCAGCACCTCGTCGGTGAAAGCGCGGGTGCGGAGTACGGTGCGTTGGTTCATGGCGGTTAAACGCGTTGGGGGGGCTTAGGGTTTCAGCGTTGGTTTGCGTGAATACCTGATGGGGCACAGGCAGGCCTTGCGTAACATCAGAATCTCACCTTCAGCGCCCGCAAAGCCGCGCAAACCCGCAAAATCCACACAACTTCCGGTCGTTAGTTCGGGAGTACGGTTTAGCCGGATCGAGTAACTCGCCCACAAACTGCCCCAGTTGCCGCTCCGAGGCCGCCAGGAATGCTTCGGGCGACTCGCCTTCGGTAAACGCAAACGAACTCTGCTGCCCGAACAAGCCCTCACGGATGGCCCGGAACGAATAAATCCCGGCAATCACGGGTTGCTCTTTGGCAAAAGTTTGGTCTAAAATCTGTCCTTCGTTCTGAATCAGTTGTTTGGTCGCCAGGTATTTGTACAACCAGAGTTGCCGGAGTTTGCCTTTTTTCTGGTTTCCCAACAATTCGGCTTCTAAGCCCTCGCCGGTTTTCAGGTCACTGGCTTCCATTTTGCCCGTTTTGTAGTCGATCACGCGCAGCGCCCCGCTGGCCGTGCGGTCGAGGCGGTCGAGGCGACCGGCTACTTTCAGGTAAATCGTTTCTTCGCCCAGCGGCAGGGCCACGTCCACGCTCAGTTTTTGTTCCAGGCCAATAATTTGAATCGGAAACTGACTCTCGTCCCGGAGTTGCTGGTCGTAAAAATCAGTGAGCAGTTTGCGGGCAATCAAAAACTGGACGTGGTTGACCCCCTGACCGAAGGGTAGGTTGGGGTACACTTCGGCAAAGGTTTGCTCCAGCCATTCGGGCACCGCGTCGCGTTCGCGGCGGAGCGCCTCGGCCCCGATGTGCCCATGCTGGGCCATCAGGTGCTGATCGATGCGTTCCAGGGTTTTGTGAAGCCACTCGCCGAAGCGGTCGCTGCCGAGTTGTTCTTCCGGCTCGTCAGCTTCTTCGCGCAGCCCGGCCACCCGCCCGAAGTAAAACTTCATCGAGCAGTCGAGGTAGTTGTTGAGTTGCGAGGGGTACAGGCCCCGTTCGGCCAGGTCGCCGAGCAAGAATTCCCGCATGGCAGGTGTCTTCCAAATCAACCCCTCTTCCTCCACGCGTTCCGGGCGGACGGCAGTTTGGAACTCCACCGTGGGGTAGCTGAGGCGAATGTTGGGATTGGCCCGCGCCAGTTCGTGTTCGATTTGGAGTAAAAACCGGCTTTTTTCCGCCCGCTGCCCTTCGCCGGTGGGTTGGGTGTGAATCAGCACCACTTCTTTGGCTCGCTGAAGCAGCCGGAAAAAGTGGTAGGCCGTCACCGCGTCCTGGTCGCCGTGGGTGGGCAGGCCAAATTCGAGGGCGGCATCGAAGGGAATCAGCGAGTTGACGCGCTTGCCGCTGGGCAAACTGCCTTCGTTGACCGACAGCACAATCACCCGGTCGAAGTCGAGCGCGCGGGTTTCGAGCATTCCCATCACCTGCAAGTCGCTGACGGGTTCGCCGGAGAACGGGATGCTGGTTTGGCGGATGAGTTCAAACAGCAGCGTGCGGAAGGGCCGCATTCCAAACAATTCCTTTTTCCGAACGTCGATCAAACTTTCCAGGCGTTTGAGCAGGGTAAAAAACAGGTACAGGTACTCGGTTTCGAGCGCGTCGTCTTTTTGCTGGTACACTTCGCGGAGTAACCCTACCAACTTGTAGCACTGGCGCAGGGCCACGGCGGGCTGGTCGTTCCAGCGGGTAAAAAGTACCTTGAATAATTCGCTGCCGCCGCCGAGGTCGATGAGTTCTTTGTCGGTCAAAAAGACCAGGTTTTGCTCAGCAATGGCCCGGATGGCGGCGCGGACGGGAGAAGAGAATGGTGAATGGTGAGTGGTGAATTGTGAATTTTCCTTTCCCGCTTCGTACCGGCGGATGAAGGGGTGGCTGAGGAGGCGGAGGATGTGGCGGTGGCTGAATTTGGGGATTCGCTTCACCTCGCCCTCCTTCGTGCGAATTTCCACCAGGTTGCGCTGGGCATCGAACCAGGCATCCACGAGCGTGAACAGCATCGAATTGCGCAGCGAAACGCCCATCGTCACGTTGAAATCGCTCACGCTTTCGTCGAGCGAAAACAGGAGCGGCATCAGCAGGTTTTCATCGCCGAGCACGATGGCGGTGGGGGAATTGTGAGTTGAGAATAGAGAATGGAGCGGTCCGCCGCGCGGAATGGAGCGGTCCGCTCCATTCTCCACTCTTTTCTCTTCTTCCCACCTCCGATAAACCTCCCCGGCTACCTTCGGCTGCATGGAGGCGTTGGGGACGCCGATGATTTGGATGTGTTTTTCGCCCTGCGAGAGGTGGTCGGAGCGCCAGTTGAACTTGCCGCCGAAGGTGCTTTCGCGCTGGTAGCGTTGCAAAAACAGCCCGGCTTCCATACCGGGACGGAAGTAATAATTATCGGCGTCCCAGAGGGTTTGTGCCTTGTTTTTATCGACCAAATACCGCACGAAGGTTTCTTCCGAACGGCTGAAGGCGTTGAAGCCCGCGAAGTAGTAGAAATCGTGCTGGGCTGGTTCAAGCAGGCATTCGTAGGGCCGCTCGGCCAACTCGCGGTAGGCCATGCCCCGGTAGGCCAGCCCCTGACCGAGCAGGCGCTGGCGCAGGCCCTCGTACGCGGGCAGCAGGTGGGCAAACAGCCGGAAGTGTTTGTCCACGACCGAACCCTGGTCGGGCTTCCAGGCCTGATCCAATTGCCAGCGGGCCAACGCCCTGGCCTCGCTCATCCAGCCAAACACCGCTTTGGCGGGCACGAGGTACTGGTCCACCCGGTCGAAATCGCCCAGCAGCGTACTGGCCCAGCCGGTGAAGCGCTCGAACTGCACCTGCGGGTCGAGTTGGCGGTACACGTCGAACAACTCGAACAGCAGCCCGACGGGGTCGGTGGGTTGGAGGCCGGTTTTCTCGAAGACAAAATCCTCGATGGCCCACACGTCGGGAGCTAGAAAAGGCCGGTCGGCCTGCCGGGCCAGTTCCTGTTTGAAAAAAAACACCGCCCGCCGCGAAGGCAGCACCACCGCTACCCGGCTCAGGGCATCGGGTTCGTGGCGGCTGTGAAGGTGGGCGGCGACTTGGGTAAGGAAAGACATTTACAATGGAGAATTGAGAATGGAGAATGGAGAATGAAAAACCACCGATGTCTTTCATTCTCCATTCTCCATTTTCCATTTTCAATTAACTCAGTGCATTCGGTCGCCGCGAACGGCGAGGTTTTGGATGATGGCGGCCTCGGTGTCGAGCCATTCTTGCCAGCGAATTTTGACGTAGTCGGCGGGCAGGTATTCTTTGGCGAGGTCGATGAAATTGACGTAATGGCCCGCTTCCGAAATCATCAGATCGCGGTAAAATTCCTTCAGGCTTTCGTCGCTGATTTCTTCGGAAAGCAGCCTGAACCGCTCGCAACTGCGGGCTTCGATGAGGGCGTTGACGAAGAGTTTTTCGCCTAGCCGCTCAGTGGGCGAGCAGTTTTTGCGGATGTGGGCGTGGAGTTGGGCCACGTACTCGTCTTTGCGCTGGAGGCCCAGCGGCAGGCCGCGTTTTTCCAGTTCGCGCAGCACCATCCGAAAATGCGCCCACTCTTCGGCCACGACCGGCATCAGCACCGCCCGCAGTTTTTCCCGCTCCGGGTACTGCACAATCAGCGAAATGCAGGACGAGGCCGCTTTCTGCTCGCAGTAGGCGTGGTCGACGAGGATTTCCCCGATGTTTTTTTCAGCAATATCGACCCAGCGCGGGTCGGTGGGAAGTTTGAGGCCGAGCATGAAAACGTTTGTGGTTTTTGGTTTACGGTTTTCAGTTTTCAGTTACCGTGGCGGTTTAAGGTTTTGAAAAAGGGGCTTGTCATCCCGAGCACTGCCCGCAACGAAGTTGGAGGGAACTCGTTGGAATTGCGAGACATCTGCCAGTAGCCAGCGGTTCGGTGGGCCGACGAGTTCCCTCCAACTCCGTTGCGGGCAGTGCTCGGGATGGCAAGCCCTTTTTTCAATAAACTAATGAGGCAAAACAGCCTCCCCGTAGACCCCTCAAAAGTACGTGGATTTACGCCTGTCTTAGTAACTCAAAACCGTAAACGATCAGTCAAACAACAACCAACTCACCCCAAACCCAAAGGCCCGGCGCAGGCCGGGGTAGTAGGGCGTTGGATAAAAGCCGTTGCCGAACAGGCCCTGGTTGAGGTTGGCAAATTTGAGGAAGAGCCGCACCCGGTTGATGCGCAGGTTGGCGAAGGCGTCGGCCAGCAGGAAAGGCTGATTTCGGAACTGATTCTGGAGGTAAAACTGGCCCGTCAGCGGCAAGTAGGCGTTGGCATAGTAGCCTGATTTGTAATGCAATTCGAGGCCCATTTGAATGTAGAGCACTTTTTTAAACAGCACATCGAGGGCCAGTCGCGAGTTGGCCATCACCTTCGGTACCCGGAGCACGTCGGCCCCGGAGGTGGTAGCGAGTTGGAGTTCGCTACGCGTCGAGAAAATACCCAGCCGAAATTCCAGTCCCAGCCCCGCCCGGAACAGGTTGAGCGGCACGGCGGTTTGTTGCGGTGCCCCGGTGGCTTCGTAAAAAATGTAATCTTTAATTAAATCGTACGAAACGCTGGGCCGGAGTGTCAGCCCCCCCACCCGAAACGTGGCCCGTCCCCAAACGCTCTGCGCGGCCACGTTGGAGAACCGATTTTCCCAACTCAACAGCGGACTCAAAAACCGCTGCTGCACCAGCGTCGGCGACAAAAACGTGCTGCTCAACCCGACTTGCAGCCAGCGTGTCTGGTACTCGCCGCGCAGCAGATAATCTTTCCCCAGCAAATATTCCCCCTCGGCCCAAACCCGGCTGCTGTCGGGAAAATAATAATTCAGCCAAACGCCCAGGAAGGTTTCGCTCCGGCGCAAAAAACTGACCTCGCCCGTGCGGAGGCCATCGGCCACAAAAAAAGCGGGACTCGTGGCGGGGCTGGTGATGCTGTCCCGTTTCAGGTACGTTCCGTACTGGTTGAGCCAGCGGTAATCGCGCCGCCGCAGGTGCAGGCGGTAGTTGAACCCCGAAAAGAAGCCCTTCACCCCCACCCGATTTTCGAGCAGGCTGTACGAGGTCTCCGCCGCGAGCGTATCAAATTCGGCCCGTTGGCCCGTCGACGGGTACGCACGGGGATTGCTGCTGGCGTAATTCACGTCGGTGTACCGGTTGTACCGCCCCTCCACGTCGAGGATGTGGTACACCTGAAAGCCGTTGGCCAGCGCGAACTGCTGGTAGGTGTGGAAGTTGTTGCGGCGCTCGCGGGTGCGGGCGAAGGGAGTACGGGCCAGCACGGCGTCGAGGCGGCCGGTCAGGATGCTGTCCGGGTCGACACCAGCGTCGAGGCTCACCCCGCCGAGGTCGGCAATGGATTGTTCGAGCACGCGCACGTGGGCGAGCAGCGTGTATTTATCGTTGCGCGAGCGGTAATTGCCGTGCAGAGCAAAGGCCCAACTGTTTACCTCCTGGCGGTCGAGTTGGTTGCGGCTATTCTGGAGGCCAAATTGTTTTTCGGAAGTAATGCGCTGTAAATCAAGGCCCAGATTCAGGCGCGAATTGATGTTACGGCTAAAATCGAAGGCCAGAATGTTTTGCCCCTGCCCGCCCTGCACGTAGTAAATATTGGAAAACGGCGACTTGGTGTCAAAGTACCGGATGCTTTCGGGCGTGAAGGCGTAGGGATCGTAGGCGTTAAAACCCGGCTGCGCGCCCATCCGCGTGGGCGGCTCGTAGTAGGTCAGCCGGGTGGCGGTGCCGAGGTTACCCAAATCGACGAGGCGGTGGTCTACCCGTTGCGGAAAGGTGTACTGATGGAAACCCGCCAGCGCCGTGTCGATGGGGTACAGCGTTTTACGGTTGTTGAACACGTCGGTTTCCAGAAAAAACCGGGTTGTGTTGGGGCCGTAAATTTGTTTGGTGGTGTCGTCGAGAATCGAACCATTTGGGTTCGGCACGACCGTCGTGGGTGGGGTCGGTTGCCCAGGAATGCCGCCCGGCGGGGCGTTGGGAATTTGCGCCTCCGTCCCGGTCAGGGTCGTCAACAGGAAAAATAGAATCCGGAAAAAATGCTTCACGGGTCAAAATTAGGCGTTCGGGGCGGAATGCGGCTTAAAATTCCGAATGGCTTCCAACACCCAGGCATCAAACTGCGGGCCTTCACTAAAAAGAAATTCCACTTCGATGGGCAGGTAGAAAACGGAAGCCAACATCATTTCGGGGTGTGTTGCCAGCAAGGGGCGCAGTTTGACCGCGTCTTTTTCCGAGGTAATCACCGTTTTTTCCCCTTCTGGCAGGGCATTTAGCGACTGGTTAATTTTTGTTAAATCCCCCAGCGTGTAGGCGTGGTGGTCGGGGAAACGGAGGTGTTTGCCCAACGAAAACCGCTCGCGGACGTAGGCTTCGAGGGGGCCGGGGTTGGCCAGGCCGGTGAGGAGTAAAACCTCACCGGCCTGGCCAACCCCGGCCCCTCTCCGATGGAGAGGGGAGGAAACACTTCCACGTTTCAAAACACCCCTCTCCATCGGAGAGGGGCCGGGGCGGTCCGAGGGGTCGGTGAGGCTTCGCGGCTCCCCATACCGAAACCCCGTAAAAAAAATCGCCACCCCTGCCCGCGTGTACCTCCGCACGTTGGCCGTAATCACGTCACGTTCGGCTTCGGTGAGGTACGCCGGGCATTTGGTCACCAGCACGGCATCCGCGCGAACGGCCCCGTGCCGACGTTCGCGCAGCCGCCCCGCCGGGAAAGGTAAATCGTTGTAAAAAAGCCGGTTGTAGTCCGTCAACAACAGCGAAAGTTGAGGCTGTACCGCCCGATGCTGCAAGGCATCATCGAGCAGAATCACTTCAGTATCCGGGTACTCGGCCAGCAGACGCGGGATGGCCAGGGCGCGTGCCTCTCCAACGGCCACTACGCAGTTTTCTCCAAATTTTTGGTAAACTTGCAAGGGTTCGTCGCCCACGCTCTCCGCCGTGTCGCTGGGGCCCACCAGCCGGTAACCTTTCGTGCGGCGACCATACCCCCGGCTCAGCATCGCCAACGTGTAGTGAGGCAGCAACTGCCGCAGCAGGTATTCGACGTGGGGCGTTTTGCCGGTTCCCCCCACGGTGAGGTTGCCGACGCTCATCACGAACCGGTCGAAGGCGGCATTTTTTCGCCATCCGGCGTCGTACAGGCCGTGCCAGAGGTCGGTCAAACCGCCGTACAGGGCCGACAGGGGACTTAGCAGACTCCGGACGAAGGGGTTCAGGGGCATCGATTCTAATTTTTTCCGGCGGTTCAGCCGTTGCGATAAATACTTTTTACTTTTAGCGCCCTAACCCGCACGTCGATTCGTTGCCCATGCCTTTGCACGTGGATTTCTTCAAACACCCGCTCGATTTCCGGTTCGAAGCCGGTACCTCGCGCGGTGTGCTGACGCGCCACGACGCTTTTTTTATCCGGGTAACGGACGATGAGCGCCCCGGCCTGTTCGGCCTCGGCGAGGCCAGCCCCCTGGCCGGATTGAGCGTGGACTACGTCGATTTTGAGGCAAATCTGCGCAAAGTTTGCAGCCTGTTCAACAAACTCGATCTCGACGTATTTCCCTGGAACCTCAACCTGCTGGTGGACCAACTCGTGGACAAACGCCTGCCCGCCCTGCGGTTTGGGCTGGAAACCGCCCTGCTCGACCTGCTCAACGGCGGGCAACGGGTGGTATTCGACAACGATTTCGTGAAAGGCTACCGCCGTCTGCCCATCAACGGCCTCGTGTGGATGGGCGACCGCGAAACCATGACCCGGCAGATTGAGGAAAAACTGGAGGCGGGGTACTCGACGCTGAAACTGAAAGTTGGCGCGATTGATTTTTCGCAGGAATGCGAGCTGCTAGCGAGTGTGCGCGCCCGCTTCTCGTCCGCTCAAATCACCCTCCGGGTCGATGCCAACGGGGCCTGGACTCCCGCCGACGCCCCCGCAAAGCTACACGAATTGGCCTTGTTCGACCTCCACAGCATCGAGCAGCCCATCCAGCCCCGGCAGGACGAGGCGATGGCCCACCTCTGTCAGAACTCGCCCGTGCCCGTCGCTCTCGATGAAGAACTCATCGGCCTGAGCGATTACATGGAAAAATTTAAGTTGCTCAAGCGCCTCAATCCCCCTTTTTTGATCCTCAAACCGACCTTGCTGGGTGGTTTTCAAAGTTGCCGGGAGTGGATTGAACTCGCCAACCGGCTGCACATCAAGTGGTGGCTAACGTCGGCGCTGGAATCGAACGTCGGGTTGAATGCCATTGCCCAGTTTGCCGCCGAGTTTAACAATCCGCTGCCGCAGGGGTTGGGTACCGGCCAGCTTTACCATACCAACGTCCCCGCGCCGCTGGCCATCGAGCGGGGCGAGCTTTGCTATCAATCCGGCCAGGAGTGGGATTTAGCGCTGGTCGAGGCGGGGTTTTCTCGACTCTCTTGGTCATCGCCCTGAAATGTCGTCTGGCCGACGTTCCGGGCTTTTTCCAGCCCGTCTCCCGAAACTTTCCTGCCCCTTTTTTCGTAGTTACTTCGGAATCAAAACCGACATTTTTACGATGAAAACCTCCTTATTTTTAGTTCTCGGCCTTCTGCTCCTCGTGACCCTCGGGCTAACGTTCGCCCGCAACCGCCAGCAGGAACCTAAACAATCCGAATCCTACGCCGTGGTGAAAACCGACGCCGAATGGAAAAAGCAACTCAGCCCCGAAGCCTACCAGGTGACCCGCCACGAAGGCACGGAACGGGCCTTTACCGGCAAACTCTGGGACAACCACGAAAAAGGCACCTACTACTGCGTGGGTTGCCACCAACCGCTGTTCAGCAGCGAGACCAAGTTTGAATCGGGCACGGGCTGGCCTTCGTTTTTTAAACCGCTCGACAAAAAATACGTGCTTGAAAAAAAGGACACCCAGTACGGCATGGTCCGCACCGAAGTGGAATGCAGCCGCTGCGGCGCCCACCTCGGCCACGTTTTCGACGATGGCCCCCGGCCCACCGGCCTCCGCTACTGCATGAACTCGGTGTCGATGACGTTTGAGAAAGGAAAACCGGGCGAGATAAGCAGTAAGTAGCACCAGGATGGGGCCTCCGAATTCTTAAATTTTCACCGAACCGCTTTCCCCGTAGCCCCGCTCCGAATATTCGGAGCGGGGCTTTTTGCGTTAGAACTACTACCTTCGCCCCGCTTTTTCAGTACGCCAATCGCTTATGAATTCATTCCTCCAATTCGTCCGAAACCAGTGGAAACGCCTCGGCATTTTTATTTCCAGCGGCATCGGATGGTTGGGAACCGGGCTGGCCCGCGCGCTCGGCCCCGAACGTTCCGCCGCTCTTCAAACCCGTTACACCGCCTTTCGCAACCGCACCGCCGACTGGCTCGACCAGCGCTTCGATCGCAATGCCACCTATTTTCGGGTTATCGTGGGGCTGTGGCGGGGCTTTGTGTGGCTGTTCGTCGGGGCGGCGGTTTACCTGTTTTGCGTGGAAACCAATTTTCTTTACCTGACCGGCGAAATGCCCGACACGGAGGAATTACAAAACCCGAAACTGGCCCAGTCGTCCGAAATTTTCACCGCCGACGGCGTGGCCATCGGCAAGTTTTTCACCGAAAACCGAACCCCCGTCAAGGAATTCAAGCAGCTTTCACCCTACCTGGTCAACGCGTTGGTGGCCACCGAAGATTTCCGGTTTTACCAGCACTCCGGTATCGATTTCAGGGCCTTGGGCGGCGTAGCGCTGGGGTTGCTTCGCGGTGACGAACGCGGCGGCGGCAGCACGATTACGCAACAGTTAGCCAAAAATCTGTTCAAGACCCGGAAAAAACAGGGCGTTGCCCGCAAGGGCCTCCTCGGCTACGTGCCGGGTTTGAGCAAGGCGGTCATCAAATCGAAAGAGTGGCTGACGGCGGTGAAGTTGGAGCGGAACTACACGAAAGAGGAAATTCTGCTCTGGTACCTCAACACGGTCGACTTCGGCTCGAATGCCTACGGCATCAAGGTTGCCTCGCGCACATTTTTCAACACCTCGACCGACAGCCTCAACCTCCAGCAGGCCGCCGTGCTGGTGGGTTTGCAAAAAGCTACGACCACCTACAACCCCATTCTGAATCCGAAAAACTCGCTCAAACGCCGCAACGTGGTGCTCGACCAGATGGCCAAGTACGGGTACATCACCCGTTCGGCGGCCGATTCGGTGTCGAATCTGCCCTTGCTCACCGATTACGAAGTGGAACAACCCACCGCCGGGTCGGAAGGGTATTTCAAAAAATACGTGCAGGAATACCTCAACAAATGGGCGGAGGAAAACGACGAGCCGCTCAACCTGTACACCGATGGCCTGCGGATTGTCACCACCATCGACTCGCGGATGCAACTCAAGGCCGAGGAAGCCGTGCAGGAAGGCATGAAACGACTGCAACGGCAATTCGACAACCATTGGGGAAAACGCAACCCCTGGACCGACGAAAACGGCAACGAACTCATGGGCTTCATCGACACCGTGGCCCGGCGCTCGGAGCGGTTCAAGTCCCTCTCAAAGCACTTTCCCAACCAGCCCGATTCGGTGTGGCATTACCTGAAAAACCGGACCGATACCATCAAATTGTTTTCCTGGAAAGGCGACGACAATAACTCGATTACGCGGGTCATGACGCCTTACGATTCCATCGCCCACTACAAAAAACTGCTTCAGGCCGGGATGATGAGCATGGAAGCCCAGACCGGCCACATCAAAGCCTGGGTGGGTGGGCTGGACTACGATTACTTCAAGTACGACCACGTCCGGCAGGGCAAGCGCCAGCCGGGTTCGACGTTCAAGCCCATCGTGTACTGCTCGGCCATCGACGGCCCGCGCAACCTCAGCCCCTGCGACCGGCGCAAGGACGAACCCTTCGAGATTGATTACGAAGAAAATCACGAGAAAAAAGTCTGGCGGCCCCAGAACGCCGACGGCAATTTTACCTACGCCAACATGACCCTGCGGCAGGCAATGGCCCGTTCGGTCAACTCGGTCACGGCCCGCCTCACCGACGAAGTGCGCCCCGACACGGTGATTCAGTACGCCCGGAAGCTGGGCATCACGAGTTACCTGCAAGCCGTGCCGAGCATCGGGCTGGGCTCGTTCGACGTGTCGCTCTACGAAATGGTGGGGGCCTACGGCACGTTTCTCAACAACGGTACCTTCACCGAACCCCTGCTCGTGCTGCGGGTGGAAGACCGCAACGGCAACCTCATCAAATCGTTTGAACCCGAACGCCGGCAAGCCATCCGGGAGGAATCGGCCTTTTTGATGCGCTACATGCTCCAGGGTGGCTTGCAGGAACCCGGCGGCACATCGAGCCGCCTGCTCTGGGACTTCAAGGGCCTGCCCGGTGGCAACGACCGCTACAACCTGTTCGGCGGAAAAACCGGCACCACCTCCAACTACTCCGACGGCTGGTTTATGTGCGTGACGAAAGACCTCGTGACGGGCGTGTGGGTCGGCGGCGACGACCGGAGTATTCACTTCCGGGGGAAAATCGGGGAAGGCGCGCAAACGGCGCTGCCGCTGGCGAAGTTGTTCATGGAAAAAGTATTCGCCGACAAAGCCCTGCCGTACAAACCCAAAGCTTTCGCGACGGCGAAGGAATTGAATCTAAAAATCGAAAAAACCTACCAATGCGCCCCCGCTCCCCTTCCGCACCGCGATTCAAGCGACTACGAGAGCGAGGGCGATTCACTCAGCGAGGAACCCTTCTTCGAGCCGCCCGCTCCGGCGGATACGACGGGATTGAACTAAGGGCGCAGTAACCGGCTCGAACGCCATTTTCAGCATGAGTTTTTTGACGAAGGAAGAAATCACCGCGTACTTCCGCGACCTGCAAGACCGCATTTGCCGGGCGCTGGAGGAAGCCGACGGAACCGGAAGTTTTGCCGAAGACCATTGGGAGCGCCCCGGCGGCGGCGGCGGTCGGAGCCGGGTGCTGGAGGAGGGCGCGGTGTTTGAAAAAGGGGGAGTGGGCTTCTCGGCGGTGTGGGGCGAACTGCACGAGGCCATGCAACGGCAAATGAATCTGCCAGCCCAAACGGAATTTTACGCCACTGGCGTTTCCATCGTGATGCACCCACGCAGCCCGCGCCTGCCCATCATCCACATGAACGTGCGGTACTTCGAGTTGAGTACCGGGGAGCGCTGGTTCGGCGGGGGCATCGACCTGACACCGATTTACGTGGTCGAAGAAGACGCCCGCTGGTTTCATCAGCAACTCAAACTAGTCTGCGACCGGCACGACCCAGCCTACTACCCTCGCTTCAAAACCTGGGCCGACGACTATTTCTTCAGTTCCCACCGGGCCGAGACGCGCGGCATCGGCGGCATTTTCTTCGACAACTTGAAACCGACCGAAAATCTGGATTCAGAACGTTCATTCGATTTTGTAAAAGACCTAGCAGAGACTTTTTCACCAACGTACATTTCGTTGATTACCAGGAGTAAAGGATTGCATTTCGGTGAAAGCGAGAAGCGTTGGCAGTTGCTACGTCGGGGTCGGTACGTAGAGTTCAACTTAGTCCACGACCGAGGTACGAAGTTCGGTTTGGAGACCAATGGCCGCACCGAAAGCATCCTAATGAGCCTCCCGCCGCTGGCTTCCTGGACGTACAACTACCAGCCGGAACCGGAAAGCGAAGAAGCGAAGACGCTGAATTGGTTGCGAAAAGGAATTGACTGGACAACTCCGAACCGCTAACCATTTCTATTCTCTAAGTAAAAATTCAGAAACGATAATTCCCCCTTCGGGGGTTAGGGGGCTGCTCCTTCGGGGCGGTCCGACGATTCGGTTAAGGGGCTGCCCACACCGTTTGACTTCCCGCCCCGGTAAGCAGTTCGATGCGGGCCGGGTCGGGCAACAGCACCAGTTTCGCGTCGGAACCGGGAAATTCTTCTAGGTCGATCCAGACCCCATCGCGGTCGCCGAGTTCAATTTCCTCTTCGCCCGTTTTGGCGTTCACGACCTTGCGGTACTGACGAGGCATATAAGCCGTGGGTAGCAACACGTCTGATTCAGGGCAATACTGGTCGTGAATTTTTTGGAACGCTTTTTCCAAAAAATCGCCGTACTGGTCAAGAAATTCGTCTTCGAGGTCATGAAGTTCTTCTTCCACGTCGTCGTACTGCTCGTGGTCGTAGCCCATCTGGCTCAACACCTGGCGTTTTTCCACCACTTCTCGTAAGGCTTGATTCAGGGCAATCGTATTCATAGCATTCACTCAGTTAGAATTGTAAAAATGCGAGGACAACGCCGCTTTTCCAATTCAGGGCTTTGCCTTCTGCAATTCCGATGCCCGAATTTCCTTCGTCCATTTTGTCGCACCACTGGCGTTGATGCACGAAATTTTCAGCACCCGGTCGGTAAGCGGACCGGTCACCTCCAGCAACCCAAAATTTTGCTCGGCCACGTAGGTTTCGGGGTACTGCGCCGCCGCCGCCTCGACGTTTTCCCATTTCGCCATACCCGAAGTGAGCGGCGAAATGGTCAGGTCGTAAAGCGGATAGGTGCCAAACCGTTCCTGCTTCCAGAGCACGCTGTGGTGGCGGTCGCCGGTGAGGAAAAGTAGCCCCGGCACGTTGG
The DNA here is from genome assembly GCA_964244295.1 of uncultured Cytophagales bacterium. Classification (GTDB taxonomy): domain Bacteria; phylum Bacteroidota; class Bacteroidia; order Cytophagales; family Spirosomataceae; genus JAJAZB01. The sequence goes on along the minus strand of CAXTIG010000002.1, from coordinate 16,490 downwards.
CCTCGGTCAGGCGGCGAAACAACTCCGCGCGTTCTTCGGCGTAGTTGGCATAATTCTCAAAAATCGCCGCCGGATTACTCACCTGCCCGCCCGTAACGATAAATTTGAACGTAGCCTTACTGCCTACTAACGCGTCGAGTAGCCAATCAAGCTGTTTTTTGCCAAAATAAGCCCGATCCGACGGGGCGAGGTCATTGGGTGCGCGCCACCAGCGGTCGTCGAGGAGGAAAAATTGACAGTCGGCCCACTGGAAAGTACCCGTCACACTTTCGTTTTCAAACACATAATTCGGATTTCCCCAAAACAACTTGAATGTTTCAAGCGTGGTGCGTTTGAGCCAGTAACTCCGGTCGGCATCGTTGGGGCCGTAGTCGTGGTCGTCCCAGGTGGCGTAATTGCTGGCCGCGCCGAGCAGAGGTTGCATTTCGGATAGGGAGCGCGTGTGCGTGTAGCGGTGCAACACGCCGGAACGGGTGTTCCAGTCCACTTCCCGTGTGTAAGTATTGTCGCCCGACCAGAGCATAAAATCGGGCTTCTGCCCGGCGATGGTGCTGAAGATTTGATAATTACTCCCGTATGGAATCCCGGGGCGGTCCACCTCTGGTTCATTTACGTAGGCACAACTCCCTACAGCAAAGCGAATTGCAGGCGGATCGGTGCGCCACTGCCAAAGCGTTTGGGTCTGAAATCGGAGCGGGTATGGACGAACCACTTTTTTGCCGTCCACCCACACTTCGTACTCGTACCGCTTGCCGGGACTGAGTTCGGAAGCGGTGGTTTTCGCGACGTAGGCCGTGGCGGCTTCGGTACGTACTTCGGCGGTCGCCCGGCGCTGGGTCGGCTGGCCCGCTTCCCAAAACCAGAATTTTACGGTGGCGGGCTTCGTCGTCTGGATCCAGAGCAGTACTTCGCGGTAATCGGCGTAGCCCACCATGGGGCCGGATTGGATGGGTTGCTGGGCGTTTGCGAAGGAACCCAGCACCAAAAGTAAGAACAGGTATTTTTTCATAAAAAAAGTGGGCTGTTTTCTGCCCCGGTACTCCGTATTTTTGTCGTTTTACTGTGTACCAAATGCGTTTAGAACAAGACGGTTTTTACCTTCAAAATCAGCGGCTCTCCGACCTGGCCGAGCAATTCGGCACCCCGCTTTACGTGTACGACGGGGCCAAAATTATCGAACAAATCGCCACATTGAGGGCGGCATTCCCCGAACTTGCCTTAAAAATAAAATACGCCTGCAAAGCCCTGACCAACCTGACCATTCTGCAACTGATGCGCCGCCACGGCGTGGACCTCGACGTGGTGTCGCCCGGCGAACTTCACCTGGGTCTGCGAGCGGGGTACCAGGGCGAACAAATCACCTTCACCCCAAGCGGGGTGAGTTTTGACGAAATCGAAGCCGCCGTGGAAGCCGGGGCCTTTGTCAACCTCGACAACCTCGACGTGCTGGAGCAGTTCGGTCAACGCTACGGCGGCACGAAGCCTTGCATGATTCGCATCAAGCCCAACGTGGCGGCGGGTGGGCACGTAAAAATCATGACCGCCCAGGAAAGCTCCAAATTCGGCATCGACATCCGTCAGAAGGACAACATCCGGGCGATGGTCGAAAAGTACGGCCTGCACGTCGTCGGCCTGCACCAACACACGGGTTCGGACATCAAAAATGCCTCCGCCTTCATCGAAGCCGCCCAAAAGATTTTTGAACTGGCCCTGGAATTCCCCGACCTGCGTTACCTTGACCTCGGCGGGGGTTTCAAAGTCGCCTACCGCGAAGGCGATGCCGTGACCGACATGGCCGCGTTCGGGCAGGAAATGAGCGGGTATTTCCGGCATTTCTGCGAGCGCTACGGGCGGGAATTGGAATTGTGGTTCGAGCCGGGGAAGTTTCTGGTGAGCGAATGCGGCTACCTGCTCGTGACCGCCAACGTGGTAAAGCCCGCGCCGGGTCGCACGTTCGTTGGCGTGAATTCAGGATTGAACCACCTCATCCGGCCGATGATGTACGAAGCGTACCACGACATTGTCAACCTCTCGAACCCCTCGCTCACCGACCTGGAGACCTACGACGTGGTGGGGTACATCTGCGAAACGGACACGTTTGCTACCAGCCGAATAATCAGTCGGGTAAAGAAAGGAGATGTGTTGGCCTTCAAAAACGCTGGGGCTTACGGGTTTACGATGGCCAGCACCTATAACTCCCGCCCCCGCCCGGCGGAGGTGCTGATTCACGAGAACCAAGCGCATTTAATCCGCCAACGGGAGACGATGGACGATTTGACGCGGGGACAGATCGAAATCAAGTTGTAATTTACGGGCCGGTAACTCCTGGTTTCCATGCGATTTGGCCTCACTTGCACGTTTTTGCTTGGATTGCTCGGAGTGGGGCTTTCCGCTTGCCGCCCATTGGGCGATAGCCCGTTGCCATCGGAGGGAAATGAGGCCCGAATCGGGTATGATTTTTTTCCCCTCGAAACCGGACGATTCATCGCCTACGACGTGCAGGAAACGCGGTATTCGCTGGCATCGGTGCCGGTCGTGTCGGCGTATCAGGTGAAAGAACGCATCGGCGAAGCGTTTACCCAAACCGAAAGCATCGCCAGCTACCGACTCGAACGATTCCGGCGGACCAGCGAAACCCAACCCTGGCAACTCGATTCGGTGTACACGGTACGGCGCGAGACAATCCGGGCGGTGCGGACGGAACACAACGTAGCCTACATAAAACTCGTTTTTCCGGTGATCGAGGGCCTGCGCTGGAACGGCAACGTCTTCAACGCGAACGGTTCCGAGACCTACGAACTCCGTAAACTCGACCAACCGTTGCGCGTGGGCAACCTGGCGTTTGACCGCACGCTGACCGTAACCCAGCAGGCCGATTCCTCGCTGGTATCGCTTCAGCGCCGAACCGAATGCTACGCCCGGAGCATCGGGTTGATTTACCGCGAAAACACGCAGCTTTTTTACTGCAACGCGCCCAATTGCCTCGGCAAGGGCACTATTGATTTTGGCACGCAACTGATTTACCGGATTCGAACGCATGGGAAAGAATAAACTTCCACTCGTACTCATCACCCTGTTGGCCACGGGCTTTTCCAGCTTTGCCCAGCAACGCAAGTACCTGATTACGTTTCGCGACAAGGCCGCTTCGCCGTACTCGGTCGATAAACCCGAGGTATTTTTGTCCGCCCGCGCCATCGAGCGGCGGCAGCGCCAGGACATTGCCCTGACTCAGCGCGATTTGCCCCCCAATCCAACGTACGTGCAGGGCCTGCGGCAAGCCGGTGCCGCCGTTTGGTACACGTCGCGCTGGGCCAACGGGGCGCTGGTCGAAGCCACGTCGGCGCAACTGGATCAAATCCGGCAATTGCCCTACGTGGCGGGCGTCGAAACCAACGGGCCGCTGAACGCGCTTCGGGGCGAACGGACGGTGGAACGGGGGGTGAAAGCGCTTCCAAGTAGCTCCGTTACGAACCTCACGAATTCCTCGCGGAGTTCGGCGATTAACGGCCAGACTGCCCCCCTCAACTACGGCTACTCCATGCCTCAGGTTTCCCTGATTGGGGCCGATTCGATGCACGCGCGGGGCTTTCGGGGCGAGGGAATGCTGATTGGGGTTATCGACAACGGCTTTCTCAATGTCAACAAACTGCCTCTTTTCAAACCACTTTTCGATGAAAACCGGGTGGTGGCGACCTACGATTTTGTCAACCGTAAATCCGATGTGTACGACCGGGGATCGCACGGTACCGGGGTGCTTTCCACCCTGGCGGGCTACCGCGAAGGCTACCTCATCGGGACGGCCTTCAAAGCCCAGTTCGCGTTGATTCACACCGAGGACGATTCAGGTGAGAAATTGCAGGAAGAAGCCTTCTGGCTGTTTGGGGCCGAATTTGCCGACAGCGTGGGCGTGGACGTCATCAATTCTTCGCTGGGCTACACCACGTTTCAAGACGCCAACACCGACCACACTTACGCCGACCTAACGGGTGGTAAAACGCTCATTACCCGCGCCGCCGACTGGGCAGCCGCCACGGGCATTGTGGTGGTGGTGGCCGCCGGAAACGAAGGAAACGATGGCTGGAAATACATCGCCGTTCCCGCCGATGCCGACTCGGTCATCGCCGTGGGGGCCACCGACCGCAACGGCCTCCCGGCGGGCTTCAGTTCCTACGGCCCCAGTGCCGATGGGCGCGTAAAACCCGACCTGGCCGCGATGGGTTCGGGGGTCGTTGAAGGTGATCCATCGGGGGCCATTGGCGTGGGCAGCGGTACCTCCTTCGCCTCGCCGATTCTGGCGGGGATGGTGGCGGGTTTCTGGCAGGCCCATCCGTACCTGAGTAATTTTCAGGTCATCGATGCGCTGAAACAGTCGGCCAGTCAGTACACCAAACCCGACAACCGGCTGGGGTACGGCATTCCCAATTTCGTGCGGGCAGCGGCTTGGGTAGGACAGGCCATTGGCGGCGGAATGCGGCTGTTTCCCAACCCGTCGAGCGGGACGGAATCCGTTCGGGTGGAACTGCCCGCTGATTTCGACCCTACGTCGCAGTTCCAGGCCCGGCTGACTGATTTACGCGGTGCTTCGCTTTGGTCGGGGACGCTCACGGGGCGGAGTTTTATTCTTCCCCTCACCAACCTGCCCGCCGGGCTGTACGTGCTGCGCCTGGAGGGAAGCAAAGGAAAATTTGCCACGAAAGTGCTGCGGCTGTGAATTGGCTTCGTGCCAATTCTTTGACTGATGATAGGCCGTAGAGGCGGTATTCGTCCCATCGGGACGGGAGGTTTGTAACAACACCCGTCCCAGGGGGGCCTCGTCCCGTAGGGACGAAACAGTTCCGTCCCTACGGGACGAGGGAGCGGCAGAAGGATATGATCTACAAACTTCTGACCCCTACGGGGCCTACACTTTCTCCACCGGCGTACTATCCCTTTTTAATCAAAAGCCCCTCGTTCCGAACTATCGGAACGAGGGGCTTTTAGGTGAAAAAGGGCAGACGTTACTCCCCTACCGCCCCCTGCCGGGTGGAATCGACGGGAAGCTTACGACGACGGGCCACGCCATCGCTGGCCGGAAGAATTCGGTGGTGGCGCTTGTAGTTGCGTTCGGAGTACGTCGGGTTGGTTTCAAAGGCATCGACACCGAGGCTGCGCAGCCGAACCACTCCCTCGTTGGGATTGACCCGTCCGCCCTGACGTTTGTAGTTTCCGGCGTCGGGTCGGATTCCGGCGTCGGCTACGGTCGGTACCGGGATGCTTACGCCGGTCTCGCGGGCAGCTTCCCAGCGCCGGGCTTCGGCGGCTTTGTTGGCGTGTTTGTAGTTTTGGAGCGAGTAGCCGGGGTCGGAGTGGCGTTTATCCTGGGCTTGAGTGGGCAGTCCAATCAGAAACAGGAACGCGGTGATTTTCAGTTTCATGGCGATGCAGGTTTGGTTTGTTGTCCACCAAACTTATCGCCAGTTTCTTAAAAAAGTTGCCTTATCCACCCGGACGGGCTTCGGAGTCTTGAGGCATTCGGTTCGCTTTTCATCGGGTATTGGCAAATTTTCAACTGATTTCTTAAATGAGACTTGCCATTCGCTCTTCATTTTCCGTCCGGCACTGCCATTTGCTTTGCTTGTCGATAAAAAAAAGCTTAAAAAAAATTAAGTATTTTTAAGTAAAAATACTTACCTACCCTACCAAACCCGCTTCGGTGAGCATCCGGCGGAGGGTCTGTACGTCGCGGCGCATGGCGGTGTAGATGGTTTCTTTGGAAATCGAAGGCGTGCGGCTACCCCCTTCGGCACCGCCGAGGTCGTACTCGAAATGCAGCGAAATTGGCCCGCGAATGCCTTGCTTTTTTACCAACTGAAAATACCGGGCAAATTCCACCGTGCCTTCCCCCAGGGGTTTATCCACCAACTTCGATTTCCCGTCCGCCGCTTCCCACTGAAAATCCTTTATGTCGAGGCTGTTGATGCGCGGGGCAATGAGCCGCAGGCCGGTCGTCCAGGATTGTCCGCCCTCGACGGTGGCGTGGCGGATGTCGTACTGGCAACCCATCGCCTCGGGCGGGGTTTCCCGGAGCAGTTCGTGAATTTCCCACAGCGACGACCCCACGTAAGTCCCGGCGTGGTTCTGGTACGCCCCGCGCAGGCCCAACCGCTGGTTCATCGCCGCCAAACCCTTCATTTTCTGGCGAAAACCCGCCAGTGCTTCGGGCAACGGCCCGGTATCGGGGTAATGAAACCAGGCCGTCCGGTAGGTGCGAATGCCCTGTTTCGCCGCCGTTTCCAAGACCCGGCGGGTGAGCGGGTCGGCGGGGTCGTTGAGGGCGGTGGTCATCATCAGGGGTTTCAGCCCGGCTTTTTTCATCGCGTCCACCGCCTTTGGTAAATCGGTTTCCACCCGGTCCGGCTCCACGTGTCCGCCGGGCCGCACGGTGAGATCGAGGCCGTCAAAACCGAGTTCAACCGCCACGCGGGCCAGTTCGTCGTAGCCTAAAAATTGAGCGTGTTTGGAAAACAGATGGATACTGAAATTCCCTTCGGCAACGGGAGCGGCTTCGGGCGCGAGTGGGTGAATCAGCGGCGTAGCCGCCAGCGCCAGACCAGTTTTAGTCAGGAACGAGCGACGGGTGAGGGCTTGGGACATGGTTTGGGGGTGTTTTTGGAAGAAAGCTGTTTCAGTAACATTCCTACCCGCTGTACCGCGTATCGCGACCGGGGTGCCCTAACGCGGACCTCCTTCAGCGGGAAGGCAGGGGCGTAAAAAAGGCAATTTCCGGGTGGAAATTGCCTTTTCGTTGAAAATTCACCCGGTGGTTCAGGGTTGTTTTTCGCCCCCAAATTCCTGGTTGTCCGTCCGGATCGTCACTTTTTTCACCTTCCGGTCCGCATCGCGGGCAAACACCAGCACGATGTCGGTGCCGGGGGCCACGAATACATCCGCCGTTTTCTCATCGGGGGTGATTTCGCGTTTACCCTGCCCTTCGGCGGCTCCCATCAGCTTGCCGTCTTCGAGGGTGACAATCAATTCGGGCACCGGCGCATCCAGCAGTTTGTAGGTACCGACGTAGGCGCGGTAAACGGCGGTATCGCCGAGGGCGGTCGGGGCGGTGGTGGCGGTCGTTTGAGCCAGTGCGCCCGTGGCGGTGAATAGCCCGGTAAGCAGGGCCAGTACGGCAATGCGGTTCATGTGGTTTGGAGCTTGGTTTAAGGCAAAACTAACGAAGCCGAAACGCAATGCCTGCGCCACTCGTCACAAACCAGCCCAACGAAACTTGTGGCCGGAGGAACATGGGCAAAAATACGTCGGGCGGGCCATTCCGCTCAGTCAGGCCAGCGTTTTCGAGAACTCCACCAGCGAACCGTCCGGATCATGGGAGTAAAAGGTGCGCTCACCCCAGGGCTTGTCTTCAGGAGCACCTTCGGTTGGAAACGCTTCGCCCCGGAAATCGGCGTAGAGTTGGTCCACTTCTTCAACTTCAAATTCGAGGTGAAACGGCGGCTGCAGGTCGAGCCGAACCAGATTCAGCCGGTTGTTGCCAAACCGGAGGACCGCGATGTGGCCGGGACGGTGTAACTCAACGCTCGCCCCTGGGATGCGGAGGTAATACGCCAGCGAGCGTTCCACATCCTGAACGTGGATAGCGAAGCCATCAAGACTAACGATTGCTTTTTTCATGTTGTATCAGTAGTGATGTTTACACCGCAAATTTACAACACAATTGATTTAAAAATCATTTCTGCTGTATTTTTTATCTTTTTACAACATTTATGCTTTAATCATGAACCAAACCGTACTCCTGGTTAATGAATGGGCGGCCTTCGAAGAAAAGCATCCCGAGGCCGACTTGGCAGACTTTTGCCGCTACTACTTGACCCAGCAACGGGCCAGTTCCGAAAAAGGTGAATTAGTGGGGGGCATCCAACCACCACAGCCCGATTTATTACTCATCAAAATCATTGACCGCATCGCCCGGCTGTATCGATTCTACGCTGAAGCGGCCATTGCCGAAAGCGGAGTTCGGCATTTTGAAGAATTTCTGTTTCTCAACGCCATTGCGCACCTGCGCCAACCCCGGAAAACGGAAGTGATTACCCATACCCTCAACGAACTTTCATCGGGACTGCTCATCATCGACCGGCTCAAAAAATACGGCTACGTGCTGGAAACCGACGATCCGACCGACAAACGCTCCCGACGCCTGACGCTCACGCCAGTTGGCACGGAGGTTCTGCACCGTTGCTATGGACGTACCGCGCAACTTGGGGCACTTTTTTTCGGTGGAATGGCGGAGCAAGACATTTTGTTGAGCATTCAACTCCTGAAAATGCTCGAAATTAGGTTTTCGAAGGAATGGCCCCAACACAAAGGCCGGGCGTTTGAAGCCATTCGGAAAGAGTTGGCCGGGGAGTGAAGGCCCGGCTCCTCACCCCTGCATCGTCACCCGCGCCCGCTCGCAGACGCCCCCCACGGGTGGGTTGAATTTGCTCACGCCCACCTCGATGCGGGCAATGCGCGGGTAGCGCGCCCGGAGGCCCGTGATGATGTGGTAGGCGATGTGTTCGAGCAGTTTGTGCGATTGCTGCATGATTTCGGCCACGATGGCGTATACTTTTTCGTAATTGACCGTCTCGCTGAGTTTGTCGTCGATGGCGGCCCGCTCAAAATCCACCTCGATGGTCACGTCCACGGAGTAGCGGTTGCCCATTTTCTGTTCTTCGGCGTAAAAACCGTGGTAGCTAAAAAACTCTAAGCCTTCGAGGGCGATGGTTCCCATGAAACGTAGTGAAAAGTGAAAGGTGAAAAGTGAAAAGTGGTGGTCAGGTTCGTCTAACTTTTCACTTTTATCTTTTCACTTCTCAACTGGATTCAGATTGAATCGAAAAACGATCCGCCCCCGCCCGGCGCGGCGGCTTCGGGAGAGGCCCCGGAGGGGGGTTCCGGTTCGTTTTCCGTGCTGGCCGCTTTGCGGGGTCGGTTGCGGGACCGTTCCCCGGTGGCCGGGGCCGGGGCTTCGTCGCGGGGGAGGTCTTCGGTTTCTTCTCCCGCCGGATCGGCCTCGGTCGGGGCGATTTCCCAGGTGGTATTCGGGGTTTCGGGGGCTTCCGATGGCTCCGCGCTGGTTTCGGTACCGGGCATTTTCAGGGCTTTCACTTCCCCAAATTTGGCCTCGAATGCGGTCTTTTGGGATTTTTCCTCAAACCGGCTGAGTTTGTCGAAGGCGTCGGTGGCGTAACGCTTGATTTCGGTGATGAGGTGTTCTTTGTAGCGTTCGATGGCCTTGTAGTCGCGTTCGAGGCTGCGGAGTTCTTCCAGGGCTTCGTCGACGATGTACCGGGTTTTGGTTTCGGCATCGAGCACGAGCATATTGGCCTGCTTGCGGGCGTTGCCCAGGGTTTCCTCCGCTTCGGTGTTGGCGCTTTGCAGCCTTTGATCGGCCTCGGCGCGGGACTTCTGGGCCATCTGCGTGCTGGTTTCTTCGGCGGTTTGCAGCGTACGGTACAGCGTATTTTCGATGGCCTTCAGCCGCCCAATTTCTTCTTCGAGGGTTTCGTTGCGCTGGCGCAGGGCGCGGAAATCGTCCTGACTGCGCTCCCATTCCTGCGAGAGCGAGGCCAGGTAGGCGTCAACGGCTTCTTTTTCGTAACCCCTGAACCCGCGTTCAAAGGTTTGCTGACGAATTTCGAGGGGGGTCACTTTCATGAATCAGAACAGGTTGAAATGAGTTGGCAGAAACCAAACGGGGAGCGATATTGGAAGCGCGGCGGTTCAACCACTCATGCAGGGGTAACTTAGGCAATTAGATAAAAGAGTAAGTGTCTGGCAGTCATAAGTTTGTCCAGAAATAACTAGTCACCTAATTTACCCAATTACCAGTTACTACCTGTTCAGATGGATTCCGCGCGAATTTCTCTGGGTTAAATTGTTCCAAGTAAAACTTTTTTCCCGCTTAAAACCAAGATTTTCGGTAAAAACCCGCCGAAAACCTACGTTTCCTCCACCCGCCAGACCGACAGCGTGCGGTCGTCGGAGGCCGAAACCAGTTGGTTTTCAAAGGCCGACCAGTACAGTTTGTTTACCGACGTGCCGTGTCCGGCGTGGCGGGCACGGTCAATGACCTTGAGCAACCGAAGCGTAGCCGGATCCCAGATTTTGACCGATTTATCCATGCTGGCCGTAGCCAAAAAACGTCCGTCGGGACTGAAGGTCAGGTGGTTGATGGCAAATAAATGCGCGGGCACATCGTGCAGCAAGGCGTAGCCGTTGGCAGCATCCCAGGCTTTGAGATGGGCATCGCGGCTGCCACTCAGCAGGCGCTGCCCGTCGGGGGTGTAGGCCAGGGTGAAAACCGAATTGGCGTGGGCGTTGATGAGGGCTTTCAAAGCCCAGGTGTCGAGGTCGAAAATCCGGATGGCGGCGTCGCTGTACCCTACGGCCAGTTCGTGGGTAAACGGATTCAGGGCCAGGCAACGCGCCGCCTGCTCCGAGGCCCGCAGGTGTTTGCGCAGGGCCAGCGTCGGCACGTCGAGCAACACCACGGTGCCATCGCCCAAGGCCGCCACGGCGGTTTGTTCCCAAAAAATAAGGTCGAAAATCGCCGCCGTCGTGAAACCCACCGAGCCTACCTCCCGCTTTTCAACGGGGTCGATGACGTGGATTCCCTCGAAATTTTGCCCCACCCAAAGCTGTCCCCGCGTGGGTTCGTAGGCCAGGGCGTACACCGAGGCGGGCACCTGCGCCACCAACGCGCCCAGGTCAGGGCGGCGCAAATCCCAGCCTACCACCTGCCCGTCGCCCCCCGCCGAGTACAGCAGCGGGGCTTCATCTCCGCCCGCCAGGGTGTAGACGGCATCGCGGTGCCCGGCGAAGGTGTCGAGTTTTTGGACGGAAAATGGCACTCTGGTTTGAAGTTTGAGATTTAAGGTTTGAAGTTTGACTTCAAAATCCACTTCAAACCTCAAACTTCAAACCTCAAACTCCAAAGAATGCCCCTGCTTTTTACCGAATCCTTTGCCAAAACCGGCTTGCTGGGCCTCTGGGAAATCACCGAAGACGCTGCCGATCTATCGCGTTCCTTCCGGGGTTCAGCCGCCGATTTGGCCGAAGGCGAGGGTATTTCCCATCCCCAAAAAAGACTGGAATTTCTGGCCAGCCGGGTGTTGATGCAGACGATGGCCGAAGCGGCGGGCCTGCGGTACGACGGCTTGGTGAAAGATACGTTTGGAAAACCCAGCTTGGCCAATCATCCCGACTGGCAACTTTCGCTGACGCACTCGCGCCGCCACGCCGCCGCCGTGTTGCACCCTAGCCAGGCGGTGGGCATCGACCTCGAAGCGCCCTCCGAAGCGCTCCGGCGGGTGGCGCACCGCATCCTCTCCCCCACCGAACTGGCCCACGCCGGCGGCGACCTCCGCCGCCTGGCCGTGTACTGGACGGCCAAAGAAGCGCTTTACAAACTCCACGGCCGGCGGGGACTTTTTTTCAGCACGCAGCTTTCCGTCGAGCCCTTCGGCGACGGCGACGAGAATCTGGTCGGGTGGATTGGAACGAAAGACGGGCAGCTACACCACGCGGTGCGGTTGTGGGAAATCAACGGGGAGCGGCTGGCCCTGGCGACCCGCGCCTAAACGGCGGGCCGGTTCTCAGGCCCGCATTGGCAACCGGGCTGCGTCGAGCCAGTAGGTTTCGATAGAGCGGGCCAGCTGGGCGAAGCCCTCGAAGGAGCGGGGCTTGGTGAAGTAGGAATTCGTGCCCAACTGGTAACTTTTCCAGATGTCCCCCGTGCTGCTCGACGTGGTGAGTACCAGCACCGGAATCACCCGCAGCAGGGGGTCGGATTTAAGGACCCCGAGCACCTCGAAGCCGTTCATGACGGGCATATTGAGGTCCAGTAAAATAAAAGCCGGGAACAATTTCTGGTCGAGCGTGCGCAGGTGGTTGAGGAGTTTCTGGCCGTTTTCAAAAAACTGAAAGCGGGTTTCCTGAATCACGTCCCGGAACGCTTCCTTCAAGATTTCGCAGTCGTCGGGATCGTCTTCGGCCACGAAAATTAATGGAAAGTTGGCTGACGAGCGCATGACGGGGTATACTTAGGTTTCGGGTGGGTGTTGATAAAACTACTTACAAATAACAGAAACATTTCTGGCAATGCAACTCTTGCTCATTCGGTTTCCTCGCCCGTGGGCAAGTACACCCGAAACGTAGCCCCCTGCCCCAGATCACTGCTCACGGCGATGCCACCCCGGTGGTTTTCAACGACTTTCTTAACGATGGCCAGCCCAATGCCGGTTCCGGCATACTCGCTACGCCCGTGCAGGCGCTGAAAGGCCTCGAAAATCCGGTCGGCGTAGGTGGCCTCGAAGCCGATGCCGTTGTCGCTCACGCTGATTTCGTGGTAATGGCCTTCGGGTGGCAGGGCGGCGCTTTCGGGCACCTCGCTACCGGGCAGGCTACGGTAGCGTACCTCCACGCTCGGCGTTTCGCCGGGTTTGCTGAATTTCAGGGCGTTGCTCAGCAGGTTCTGAAACAACTGCTGGAGTTGGAGCGCGTCGCCGGGCACGAAGGGCATCGGGTCGAGGCGGAGGCGGGCGGCCTTTTCGCGGATGGTTACTTCCAAATCGCTGCGCACCGCCCTGAGCAAGGCGTTGAGATCCACCATCTGAAACGCCTCCCGTTGCGACGACACCCGCGAGTAGGTGAGCAAGTCGCGGATGAGGTCCTGCATCCGCCCGGCGGCGGCTTGCATCCGGCCCACCTTGTCGGCGGCATCGGCGGGCAAGGTGGCGGCGTGGCGCTTCATGAGCATATCGCCGAAGGAGTTGATTTTCCGCAAAGGTTCCTGCAAATCGTGCGAGGCCACGTAAGCGAAGCGTTCGAGTTCTTCGTTCGAGCGCTGGAGTTTTTGCTGGTACACCAAATCGCGGGCGGCGGCTTGCTTTTGCTCGGTGATGTCGCTGAAGGTAACCACGAAGCCGTCGTCGAGTTTGCTGGCTGAAATCGCCAGCCACTGGTCTACGCCGCCTGCTACGTAGCAGATTTCCGTCCGGCAGGCAACGCCGGTTTCCACCGTTTCGACGTAGCGAGCAAACAGGCCCAGATCAAGCTCTTCGGGGTACAGGTCGAGCAGGGTTTTCCCGATGAGGTCGTCGGCGCTGATTTCCAGGAGGCTTTCCGCCTCCCGATTGGCCGAAATAACCTCAAAATTCCTGATTTCGCCCTGTTCGTCGCGCAACGCGTGGTAGGCCATGATGCCATTGAGCGAGCCGTCGAGAATGCTGGTGAGCAATCCCGCCTGGCGGGTCAGTTGCAGTTGCGCGTTTTTTAGCGAGGAGTAGTCGGCGAAGGTCACCAGCACTTCGTCGCCAAGTTTGGTGGCCATGATGTCGAGCCAGGCATCGATGCCGCTGCCGTCGTAGTGAAAATCAAACCGCAGGGTTTCGCCCGTGAGGTGGGTTTGGCGGTAGCGCTCAAACAGGCCGTTGGTTTGGTAATCGGGAAACCAAACGCTGCCCAGCGCCCCCTGCACCGTGGTCGGGTCCTGGCCGACGTAGGCCGCGAGCATCCGGTTGGCCATGCGAAAGCGAAAGTCGGTGATTTCACCGCGTTCGTTTCGGAGGGGGGAAAACAGGAAAATTCCCGTCTGGGCCGTGTCGATGACGGCCTGCAACTCCTCCGTCGACCGCTCCAGGGCTTGCTGAGACCGCTTCTCGATCGACACGTCGGTAAAGGTAACGACGAGGCCGTCGCCGAGTTGGCGGGCGTTGATGTCGAGCCAAAAATCCAGTCTGTCGTGGTGGTAATACGTTTGGGTGCTGCCGGGTTCGCCGGTTTCGGTGGTGTGGCGGTAGAGGTCGAACAGGCCGGTATCGACGTTTCCCGGAAAAAGCGTGAGCAGGGTATTGTCCAGGAGTTCCTCCGGCGTTTTCCCCAACAACTCAAACGAGGCGCGGTTGGAGGTGACGAATCGAAAATCAACGATCTGCTGCGCTTCGTTGCGAATGGCTTCGAGCGAAATAATGCCACTGATCGACGCGTCGAGGACGCTGGCCAGCAGGGCGGCCTGACTCAGGTTTTCAGCGGCCTGTTGTTGCAGCGCCCGTTGAGCCTGCTTATTCTGGCTGATGCCGATGAACGTGACCACGCAGCCGTCGTCGAGTTTGGTCAGCGACACGTCGTACCACACGTTTAAATCAGGATAATTCTGCTCAAAACGTTCGGGCCGCCCCGTTTCGGTCACGCGGGCGTAGAGGTCGAATGCCCCGGTTTTGTGGCTGTTGGGGTACACGCCGAGGAGGGTATTCCCGGCGATGTCCCGGCCCGTGCGGGTGAGGATGTCCTGCCGGGCGGTTTCGTTGAAAAGCCGGAAGCGAAAGTCGGTGATTTCCCGTCGGTCGTTTCGAATGGCTTCGTACACGATGGTGCCGTTGAGGGAGGTATCGAGGATGCCCCGGAGCAGGTTGTTCTGCCGTTCCAGCGCCAGGGCGGCGCGTTTGCTTTCGCTGATGTCGTTGAAGGTGATGACGAAGCCGTCGCCGAGTTTCACCACCGCAACGTCGAACCAACCCGTTACCCCGTCGGCGTTGTATTCCGTTTCAAACCGCAGCGGTTCGCCCGTTTCGACCACGACCACGTAGCGCCCAAACATACCGCGCTCGGCCACGCCGGGGAAGCGTTCGAGCAACCGCCAGCCTGGCGTTTGCTCGCTCAACCCGAGTACGTTGACGGCCAGTTTGTTGATGGTTTCGGCCTTGAAGTCTTCAATTTCGCCTGCCTCGTTTCGCAGGGCCGAGTACGTGACGATGCCGTTGAGCGAGGCGTTCACGACGCCGTTAAACACCCGGTCCTGCCCCACCCGCTGCTGCTCGGCTTCGCGCTGGCGGGTCTGGTCACGGGCTACGATCAGCACCCCGTCGTCCAGCGGGCTGTGGTTTACCCGCAACCAGCGGTTCAGGCGGGGGTTGAAGTACTCGAATTCGGTGGTTATGCCCGTTTTCAAGACTTCTGATAGTCCTTCAAACGTTTTTTTCCGAACCGGTGCCTCGCTCTGGGTGCCTTCCAACACCCGCGTACCCACGTCGATCCGGTAGATTCCCTCCGTGCCTTCCAGTGCTCGTTTGTTGGAGTACTGAATCTGAAAATCAATGAGTTGACCCTGATCGTCTCGCAGGGCTTCCATCCAGACAACGCCGTCGGGCAGGGCATCAAGCAGGGAACGCAGCGGAACTTTAGTGGACTGAGGGGCAAGCATACAGAATGGACCGGGAGTAGCTTCGTGCTACCCTAAAACGGCAGACTACGCGGAGTAACGTCTGCCGTGAGGTTTAAAAAATCAGAACTCGGTGAGGGTACGCACAGCAGCAACCAAAATAAGTAGAACCTTCAAAAACTCCAGTTGTTTTACGGCCCAATTACTCCCGCACCACTTCGCCCGGCTCCGAGATGGCCGCCAGCAGTTCGCCCACCTCGCGGACGCGGTCGTCGTCGCCGGTTTTCTCGAAGGCAATCGTCAGGTTGCGCAGCACGCGCTTGACGATGTCGAGGTGGGTGCAGGGTTGGTAAAACACCGCGTTGGGGGCCAGGTTGAGCTGGGCGATGTAATTGTCGATGTCGTTGCGGGTAAAAATCAGCCCCCGGTTGAACACGTTGATGTAAAACTGGACGTGCTCGGTTTTGTAAGTCAGCACGAAGAGTTTGGGCAAATTGACCCCGTACACGGGCACGTTGAGCCGCCGGGCCACGAGCAGGTAAATCACGCAGAGCGAGATGGGATTGCCCTTGTGGCTTTCGAGCACGATGTTGAGCATCGAACTGGAGGCCGAGTGAAAATTTTTGGTATTCGCCCCGAATTTGAGTTTGTTGAAAAACACGTTGTTCAGAATCTTCACTTGATCAGTCGGGTGCAGGTGGGGCCGGAATTCGAGCCAGACATCGTAGTACACCTGCTCCAAATCGCGCCGCAGTTTCTCGATCGACAAATCGGGGTACTGGTAAGTCGCCACCAGCCACATCCCTTCGAGCAGGTCGAGGGCACCGCCTTCTTTCCAGGTAATGAGGCGGTCGACGAGGGTGCTGAATTGCAGGTCGTGGATGAGTTCCTCGATTTTTTTCTGAAAGTTGGGGTTGAAACTTTCCTCCCATTCCCGTTCCAGAAACGGAATCAACGTGCCCCCCAGCGAGCGGATTTTGTTTTCCACGTGCTGGGTGATTTCGTGGTCGTCGTCGTCGAGGAGTGAGATGAGGGCCTTGATTTCGTTGGTTTTCATGGGCTTGGTCTCTTGGCCGCGCCGGGCGGCTTCGGGGTGGTGTTGCGGGTGTCGATGAACAAACTCCAAAAGCTACAAAGTTCCGGCAATTTGTCAAAAATAGAAGGGCTTCGCCTTACTTTTGCCCCGAAACGGCCCGGTTCCAAACCCTCGGAAATTCGGGCCAATCACCCGCCCAATTTTTCCTGCATGAAAATCCTTGTCACCGGCGGAGCCGGCTTCATCGGCTCGCACACGGTG
>CAXTIG010000001.1:0-348846 GCA_964244295.1 uncultured Cytophagales bacterium | reverse complement strand
AGGCGGCGGCGGTCGAACCCGCCACCGACGTGGCCGTGTACCCGGTTCCGGCCCGCGACGAACTCCGGGTGCGCTTTTACGCGGCAGGGACCGGGGAAACATCGGTACAACTTTTTAATGCCGCCGCCCAACCGCTGAAGCAGGTCGGGCGGGTGGTTGAACCGGGCGAAAACGTCCTCACCGTGCCCGTTCGTGATCTGCCGCGTGGATTTTACGTGCTCGTGTTGACCCAGGGAAATCAGCGAACTACCCGGAAGGTGCTGCTGACGGAGTGAGCGGGTCGAAAACCTTTTTCCCAAAAGCAACGAAACCACCCTGGACGAGGTGGTTTTGTTGCTTTTGGGAAAAAGGCCGGGCGGGAATTACATACCCACTCAAAACGTACATTCCAAAATCCGGTGGCCGACAATGTCCACCGGAATCGTACGGACCACTTTCAGCTTATTCTGGGCAACGAACGCTTCGACCTGGTACACGCTGCTTTCGTCGACCACGTAAAAGTGCGGGAAATGAATTTTGTCAAAATTCGTCAAGGGCACAATGGGAGCGATGCCGTATTTTTCGTTGAGCGCGTTCAGGATTTTGTATTCGACCGTGGCTTCCAAACTATTGTCTTCCCGGGCCGCCGTCGACCAGTCTAACAGGTACCGTACCGGAATTTCTTTTTTATGAAACCAAATCGGTAAAAAATAATCCGCCGATTCGACGAAGACCGGATAGCGGCCGTCTAACCGGGATAAATCCGATAAAATTCCGCTGGGAAACGCAACGATTTTGCGATTCTGATAAAATAAAAACCCAACCAAAAGTACCACGTAGATGGGTAAAAAAACGGTTAGTTTTGAATGGGTTCGGTGGCCAAAAAAATAATAAAAGGCGTACATCACCTGGTAAATCACGAGCAAATGACTAGGCCATAAATACCGACTGATGAACACCGATGTGTGTACGAAACTTACCGTCAGGGAAATCAGGATCGTGGTCAGGTAGATAAACCCCGCTAGGAGAAAAAATAAAAATGCGTTATCCTGAATGACGGCCCGGAAGCCCGCTTTCAACCGGGGCAAGGCGATGTAAACGAACAGCCCGATGAGCAGCCCGAAACGCAGAATGGGCAGGATGAAAAACAACCCGCTGCGTTCGAGGCGCGAGGAAATGGTCGGGGCCAGTTCACCGACGGTGCCGAAAAACGAAAGCCCCGTCGGCAGGGGAATCCAGGAATGGGGCTTGCCCGCCTCCGCCTGCACGGCGAAACTAGGGTACCAGAGTACGAACCACAAGGCGAGAATACCGAGGTGAACGGCGAGCACCCGGACGTAGTTTCGGTCGTTCGACCAAAGGAAAAAAAGGGCGAAAAATGCCCCCGAAGCCGCCAGGTAAAACAGCCCGAAGTTGTGGGTGAACACCAGTCCCGATCCCGTCAGGAACAGCATAGCGAGCCATTTTCCCCGGTTGGGGGCGGTCATCAGGCGCTGCAACGTCACGAAAAACCCGCAGGCGATGAGCAGAAAAAGCGAATAGCCACGGATTTGCGTCGAGAGGGCGAGGTTGAGGTACGTGAGGGCGACGAGGAGCGTCAGGAGTACGAAGTTCAGCACCGGCGACCCAATCAGTCGGGTGGTGAACCGATAAAAAAGGGCCATCGCCAGGGCGAAAATTACCACGGACACGGCCCTTAAAAAGTGAGGATTTAAACTGCCGACGTGCCCGAGTACCCAGTACAGGTTGGGAAACAGGGGCGGATTGGCATCCATTCCGCTCACGATGGCCTCGTTGAGGTGGGCCAGTGAGGAGTCCGAAATGAGCGTCACGCTGAGCACTTCGTCCATCCATAAATAACCTGCTTTAAAAAAAAGTGAAGCGATCAGGCTGCCAGCAAGCAGAAAGAACACCCCTAAACTCAGCAACCTGATTTCTTTTTCTGGAACCATCATGACGGATAGGTTGAAAACATTGGGAGGCTCGAAAGGCCGTTTATGGACGGAAAACGCCTCAACGCAAGCAAAAAAAACGGCTCCTTGCCGGTCGTAATCGATTTTTCAAGGGTCTTGTCATGGCACCGGCCACCCGGCCCGACGAAGGAGGGATCTCGTTGGCATACCCTACACTCGACTAGCGGCAAACTAGTTGGACGGTCAACGAGATCCCTCCTTCGTCGGGCCGGGTGGCCGGTGCCATGACAAGACCCCTGAAAAACTGCCAGGGTACTCCGGGGTGGGTATATAAATTTGATTTGCTGTGACGTCGGGGCAACCGCTTGCGGTTGCCCCGACGTCACAGCAAATTTAAATTGGCATCACTTCCCGCCCGGTCTGTTCTACCGGTCGTAGTCGGAGTCTTGCGGGGTGAAATTCGTCCAGCCCGCGAGCCAGTTGTCGGTGCCAAACGCACCCCGGAACGTGACCGGCGTGAAAAACGAAGGCCCGACTTTCCCACCCGTTACGGCTCCCGTCAGCAGGGGCGAACCGGCCTGGAGCAGCAGGTTGGGGGCAGCCAGGGTAAAGGTTGCCGAATTGAGCAGCAACGAGGGCAGTTCCGACGGGGCAATGACCTGATTGGCCCGGCCAGCCGCCGTAAAGTACGTCGTGGCTTGTTCCGTCGTGATGTCTCCGGCCCCAATGATGGGCGTGAGTACGTTGGCGAGCACGATGCCCTTCAGGTCGAGTGCGCCACTGGTGGCGTTGGTGAGGGTACCGGCGGCGGAACCGTCGAGGCGCAACCCTTCGGGATACCCGTAAAAAACCGAGTTGTAAATGCTGATGGCCGTGTTGCGGCGCAGGTTCAGCGCCGCCCCGTAGTTCCCCGGCGTGGTGGGTGGGGTGTTGAACGCAAAATTGCTCAGGTTGGCAAACACCGGCGCGGTTTGGGGGAGGCCGTTTTGCCTGGTCAGGGTGCCGCCGGGATTTTCGCCCGGATCGAAGTTTTGCGACTCGATTCCGTCCGAACCCAGTGGGTCGGCCAGGGCCGGGTCCCGCAGTGATACCCCAAACTGGACGTTGCCCAGGTAGCCCCAATCCGTGCTCCAGTCGTCGCCGGTATTCCGAAACGCCACCAGGTTTTTCAGGTTGGCCGTCCCACCAAACCAGGCAAACGCATCGCCGCTGCTGTGCGACACCTGAAGGTGATCGAGGGTGGTGTTGTAGCCCACACCGTACAGGGTCAGGCCACCGAGTCGGTTTTCAGTCGCCCCCGCCGAGGATGCCCCCGCGTACTCGATCCGCACGTACTGCAACACGCCGGAATTGTCGTCGAATTCAGAGTAGGCTTCCACGGTGCCGCGTACCCCTCCCACGAAGGGCGTGGGGCCGGGTCGGTTGATGGCCGCTTTGCCACTCAGTACGATTCCCCCCCAATCCCCGGCTTTGCGCTGGCCCGCTGGTTTGGCGGAAGTAAACACGATGGGCTGCGCCGCCGTACCCCGGGCGATAAGTTTTCCGCGCCGTTCCACCACGAGCAGACCCGCCGCGTTTTTCCCCAGGGGATCCTGCTCCGGCCCGGCCCCTTTCACGACCGTTCCCGGCTCGATGGTCAGGGTAAAATCGGCGGGAATGTACACCACCCCGCGCAGCAGGTAAATTTTGTCGCGGGTCCAGGTGAGGTTAGCGAAGGTCGTGCCCTGCACCTCCACCACGGCTTTGAGTAGTCGGGGGGTGATCGTAAACGCCGTGGCACTCTGGACCGTTTGCCCGCCAGTCGTGACCGAAACTGGTCCGTTGGCGGATCCCGCCGGTACCGTCACGACCAGGGTCGTGGCCGTGGCCGACACCACCACCGCCGGTACGCCGCCGATGAGGACCGCGTTGAGGGCGGGGTCGGGATTAAAATTCGTACCCGTGAGGGTGATCTGGTCACCCACCGGGGCCGCCGCCGGGCTGATGCCGGTGAGGGTCGGCAGGGTCAGCGGAGCCGGGTCGTCGGGTTTGGAACTATTGTTACAGGCCAGCAGGCTGAGAAACAGCAGCAGTGAAAACGGGAAACGAAGGTCGATTTTCATACGTGAAGAAGTGGTTTTGCCGCCTGGACGGTCGTTTTTTGATAAAGCGAAAGGTATTGGTCGGCAATGAGATGAATTGGAAATCGGGTTTCGATGATGCGGCGGGCATTTGCAGAAAGGCGGGCGTACAGGCCCGGTTCGGACAGGAGCCGGTGGGTGGCGGCGGCAATGGCTTCGACGTTGGAAACGTCCACGAGCAAGCCCCCGTTTTCCACCACCCAGGGCACCGCGCCGCTGTGTTGGCCGGCCACCACCGGCACCCCGTAACTCATGGCTTCGGCCAGCACCATGCCGAAGGATTCCTCCAGCGAAGTGTGCAGCACGAGGGTACTTTTAGCAATTTTTCGCAAAACCTCCGCGTGCGGAGTAGGGCCGAAAAACGTCACGTTCACAATCTGATGTTCGTCGCAAAAAACCGCCGCCGGGCCGCCCGGCTCAAAGGCCGTCCCCAGCGCCCAGAGCACGGCCTCCGGGTGTCGTTGCTGCACGGCTTTAAACGCCAGCAGGGCATTTTTGGAATTCTTGCGGTCGTCCCAGCCATTCACCACGGTGGTGATGACGGGCGTCGCCGGTAGCGAGGGGCGGGAATTTTTCGGGGGCATCACCACCGGGTTGGGAACCACCGTGACCGCCGACGAAACCCAGGCCCGGATCGACTCCGCCATGTAGGGCGACACGGCCGTGAACCGATGGCCCCTTCGGAAAACGTACCGTGCCATCAGCAGCATGAAAAAACGCTCCAGCGTGGGCACGTAGGTTAAAATCGTCCGGGCGTTGTCGTGTGCGGTAATGAGCGCATCGGCGCGGTAGGCCAGCGCGGCCAGCGCAAATTCATACGTCCAGTGGGCGTGTACCACCTCCGGTTGGTACGCCCGGAGCACGGCCAGAAGCTGACGGCGCTCGAAGCGGAAAAAGTCGGCGGTGCGCCCCAGGCGCCTGCCATTAGGCCGGAACGGGCGCCGACGGCTCGGCACCACCACGTACGTCAACAACCCGCGCTCGTACACGAAGGGGGGCGCGTCGTCGTCCATGCGCGGGTCAGTTGTAACGGCCAGCACTTGGTGGCCGCGTACAATGTATTCCAGAATCAGGTGGCTGATGAGCGGAGCACCTTCTCGGCCTTTCGGGCACGAGCCAGCCTGCGCGGCCAGTTCGGGCAGCAGGTCGTTGGTGGCAATGGGCGCTACGATTCCAATGTGCATGGCCGAATCGGGTTGGTGATTGGGTGATTAGGTAAATAAGTGATTGGGGAAATTAGAAATTATGTAACAATCTGTAAATAAATGAGTTAACCTGAGTTGCTCAATTACCTGAATTACCCATTTACCTGAACTCCAATCTCATTCTGCGATCGGACTCAGGGCAAAGGCTAAACTAGCGCCGTATTCCATCGCCGAATTGTAATATTTGTCAATGATGTGACCCACCTTCGATTCCCAGTTTTGTTTTTGCGCAAACCGGAACGCATTCAGTCCCATCTCCATCCGTTCGTCCTCGTGGTAATACATCCACTCGATGGCGTTGGCCAGCTCGGAAGCGACCGTTTCCGGATCTGTAACGGGCACCCGGATGCCCGTCGAATCATTGACCAACTCGGCCTGCCCGTGTAAATTCAGGGTCACGACGGGCAATGAATAAGCCATTGCTTCCAGCAACTGAGCCGGACCGGTATCGCGCAGGCTGGTAAACAGAAAAACATCGGCTTTCCGGTAGTACTCTTTTACCTGGTCGTAGCTCACCTTGCCCGCCCAGGTAACCCGGTTTTCCAACTTGTATTTGGTGATGTATTCGGCGACGTATTCCCCCATGTCGCCGTCGCCGACAATGGTTAAATGAATCGGCAACCGCGCATCGACTTTGCTGAACCCGTGCAGGGAAAGTTCCAGTCCTTTACGCGGAAGAAAACGACCGACCCAAACCAAATGCAACGCGTCGCGTGAGGGGCGTAGCAAGGGTTCCGCCGGAATAAAACTCTGGCCCACTCCGCCAATTTCTTTTTCGACGGCCACGACCCGGCCCAGGGAGCGTACCATCCGGCGGGTGTCTTCATTCCAAACCAAAACCTGGTTGGCGTGGCGCACCGATTGGTAACATCCCGGATTGAAACGAAGCAGGAGGTTACTCACGAACGATCGCATTTTTTCTTTGGCCCAATGCTTTTTAAAATACGGTCGCATCGCTTCCGGCGCTTCCTGCCCACCTCCCACGGGTCCAAATATGAAAGGCCGCTTTAACTTGTATAAAAAACTGCCCAATTGAAGGCTGGTGTAACTCACGTGATGGACTAAATCGAAACGATGTGTTTTATTCAATTTGAGGGCCGTCCTGGAGGCCGCCCATTGCCAGAAAATGTAGTGAAAGTACATTCCGATGAGGCCCCGGTGGTAGGCTTTATCAATCCAGGGGGGCACGGTGACATAAATGAAAGTCAGGTTGGGATGCGGCGATTGCAACAGCTTTTTTTCAATTTGGGGTTTCCCTACTCCCCTGGTCAGACACCAGACCCGGTACCCACGTTTGCTAATCAGCGACGAGTAATTCCAACCGTTACCCTCTTCGGATCCTTGATCCGGAATGCAGGCGTAGGCGGAAACCAATATTTTTTTCATGAAGGCGGTAGTAAAGTGTGGGTACTGTGGTGATTCGTTTTTGTTGACAAGTAAGCTCCTACGCGAAGTATCGAACGCAAAAAGCGACGTGAAGTTTGGGACTGATGAGCGGGGATGAATCGATCATCACGCCATTAAAACTTCCGCGTCGGTGCGCACCGGGTGTTTGGTTTTCAGGTGATTGGCCAACAGCAGCGCGTGGGCCACGATGGTGAAGGTGGGATTGGCGTGTCCGCCGGTTGGAAACACCGAGGAACCCGCCACGAATAAGTTATCCAATCCGTACACTTTAGCGTTCTTGTCGACCACACCGCTTCGCGGATCGTCCGACATTCGGGTGGTACCGATGTGGTGCGAAGAAGAATTAAAGGCCCGGAGGCGTTCCCGCAGGTAGTCGCGCAGACCCGCCTCGTCGTAGTTGATTTCCCCCAGATTTTTTTGCTTAAACTGGGCCACGAACAGCGCGTGGTTGTTGACGATGGACTCCAGGTCGGCCTCCAGAAAAAGGAGGTTGACCTCGGCCCTGGGCATTCCGAACGCATCGTTCTGCGATTCGGACAGACTCACCCGGCTCTCGCGGTTGGGGGCTTGCTCAGCCTGAAAATACAGCCCCCAGTAGTCGTTTCGTTTCGACGGAAGCAGGTACGGCAGCCGACGTTTTGCCACCCGTTTCAGACCCAGCCGGATTAAGTCGGGTACTTCCAGCAACCCGTTTTTAAGAATATTGACGGCGTGCTCTTTCATGGATGGCCAGAGTTGAGTCGCTTTTTTGGCCACCCGCCCGGGTGATTTTTCGCCTAAAATGGCCAGCATCGATTTGGCGACGAACCGGGATGAAAACAGCACGTCGCGGTGCCCGTTGGTGCTGTTGGCGTGGTACAGGAAAAAGACGTTGTTCAACAAGCGATTCGCTTCCTGAACCGGTTCGGGAAACCACCAGCGCCTCCGGCAGTACACGCCCCCGGCATCCCGCTCAAAATCGGACAGCAAGCCGTTTTTGTCGTGAAGTTTTACCTCGGCGTACACGCCGCTGAAGTGAACCATGTAGTACCGGCCCACATTGTCGTGTTGGTTGCCCAGCCCGGTGGGAAACCGCTCGTTGGTTGAAGTCAGCAGCAAGCGGGCATTTTCGATTCCGCCGGCTGCCAGGACAAACTCCGTGGCCCGAACGGTAAGCCTGACTCCGCCCATCGATACGGTGACGTGACTAATCGCGGTGGGCCGGTTCTGGGTTTCCAACGAGAGCACGTGGGCATCCATCAGCACCCGGATGGTCGGGCTTTGCTCCAGTTCAGCGCGGTAGGCCTTGCCAAAATGCACGGGCGGACTCCAGCGTTCGAGGGGGTACGAAATCATCTCGTCGGAATCCAGCCCGGCCAAAATTTCCCGTTGATTTTCTGGAAAAGCGGCGCGTGCGTCGAACTCAAACCGACCAATCTGGCAGAGATCGGCGGCTTTGCGGTAGTAGGGTAGAAAATCTTCGTAGGTGAGGGGCCATCCACTGTCGGGCACCCAGGAGCGGGCTTTGAAATCGAGCGGTTCGAAGGGAATGCAACGCCCTCCCCAGGCCGACGAAGTTCCGCCAAACTGGCGGCGGCGGTTCTCTTCCAGCGGTTCGTGCGACCCGGCCCGCGACACGACCCCCCGGTACAAATCCTGATTGGCGATGGTTTCCTTCCACCCTCCGCCCGTCAGTACGATCACCCGGAGTGAGGAAGTAGCCAAACTCAAGGCCATCGAAATGGCCGCCGGGCCGCTGCCAATGAGGCAGAGGTCGGCTTCCAGTTCCTGCCCGTCCCGAACACTCGTTTTATCTAAAATCATGATAGCAACTGATTAACCGTTGTCAACTGATCCTTCAACTCGGTGGTGTACCGGAGCGTATTCAGGTTGTGCTCCAAATGGGCCGGGTTGGTGGTGCCGACCAGCACCGTGCGGACGTGCTTTTGAACCAGGGCCGCTGCGATCAAAAATTGCGCTAACGACATCCCCGATAGTCCCTTCAACTGATGAATAAAATCGGCTTCCTTTTTAAAACTTTCCAGCGCCGATTGGTACGGGCGTAGCACCTGATTGGCCACGACGGGAATGTTGTTTTTTCGGCAGAGTTCGATGAGGGCATCCGCGCCTTTGTCATTCCAGGCGACCGCCGTTTGCACCACCTGAACCTGGCCGGATTTTATTCCTTCTTCCACGACCCGGTAATCGTTGGTCGATACGCCGGTGTAGCGGGAAAGACCCCGCGCCCGTATTTTTTCCAACCCGGCCCAGGCGTCTTCCCCCGCCGGATTCCGGGAAATATCCGACCAATCCGGCTCGTGCAGCATGAACGCATCCGCCTGTTCGATGCCCAGCCGGGCGATACTTTTTTGGAGACTTTTTAGTAAATAAGTGGCCCCGTAATTTTTTTTAACACCCGCTTTTTGTTTGATTTTTTTTCCAATCTGATTTAAAGGCGAGAGCCATCCGGGCGTATGCACACACGGCAACCCCGCTTTGGTCATGACGAAAAAAGACCCGCGATCGCCGCGAATGCCACCGCCAATCAATCGTTCCGAATCGCCGGAGCCGTAGGCATCCGACGTATCGATCAGATTGACCCCCTGCGCCGTGGCAATTTCCAGAAAATCATCGAATTGCCGGGGCGACATCCGGCTCCCCAGCGAGCCGATGCGGCTGGTTCCGATGCCCAAGGGGGAGAGTTGTTCGAGGGTGATCATGGTGACAAACGAGCGGTGAAGCCTCTTTTTTAGCGAAAATCAGACTCGGCCAGGCCTTCGGTTTTACTAATCCGTACCGGCGATTCCTGTCGGCCCTCCGCCAGCACGGCGGGGTACAATTCCTCCACAAACGTTCTGATTTTCGCCTCCCAGCGTTGGGTTTGCGCGAATTGGTACCCCGCCTGGCCCATCGTCAGGCGCTCGGCGGGGTGGGCGGCCATCCACTCGATGGCCTGGGCCAGGTCGGTGGTGACCTGCTCTTCGTTGGTTACGGCGACTTTCAAGCCGGTCGCCGCCGTGACCAACTCCGCCTGGCCGTGGAGGTCGAGTGTGATGACGGGCAGCGAAAAAGCCATTGCTTCCAGCAACTGGTGCGGGCAGGAGTCGCGTAGACTGGTGAAAAAGAAGACGTCCGACTCCTGGTAAAATTTCCGGACTTCCTGGTAAGAAACGTGACCCACCCACTCCACCCGGTTGCCGACGCCGTACCGTTCGATGTACTGCGGTACGTGCTCAACCATCTCTCCTTTTCCGCCGACGATAGTCAGGGTAACCGGCACCCCAGGAGCCACTTTGCTCAACGCGTGGATGGTCAGCTCCAGCGCTTTCCGGGGCAGCAGCCGTCCGACCCAGAGCAGTTTCAACGCTGGCCCCGGCTGGTGCTCAATGGGATTCGACGGCAGGAAAGAAGGCTCCAGCCCGGCGTCCCAGATTTGGTCGATGGGCCGTTGCGGGCGCAGGCGCCGGGCCAGGGCAAAGGTATCCTGATTGGTGACAATGACCCGGTTTGCCCGGCGCACGGCTTTGTAAAATCCCGGATTACCGTACTCGAGCAGGGTGCTCACCCGGTCGCGCATCCACTCGCGCGCCCAGTATTTTCCAAAGTACCGCTTTAAGGCTTTGGGGGCGCGCTGTCCTCCGCCTACCGGCCCGAAAACGAACGGTTTCCGGAGTTTGTACAGAAAACTGCCCAACTGAATGCTACCGTAGGTGACGTGGTGGACCAGGTCGAACCGGTGAATCTGATCCAGGTATTGGGCCATCCGGTAGGCTTGCCACTGCCAGTAGAGGTAGTGAAAATACATCCCGACCAGCCCCTGCGAATAAAACTTATCCACCCACGTCGGCAGGAGCACGTAGTGAATGGTCAGATTGGGGTAAAACCCATTCGCCAGAATCGGCTCGATCGTCTCCCTGCCGTCTTTCAAGGTCAGGCAGTGTACTTCCAGGCCATTCTGGCTCAGGGTCGAGGCGTAGGTCCAGCCGGTTCCCTGTTCCGAACCGTGGTTCGGAATGCAGGCGTACGCGGAAAGCAGTACTTTTTTCATTGAGTGATTGAGTGAGGGGGTGATTGAGTGACTGAGTGACTGAGTGAGTGAACTGAGTGAGTAAATGAGAATGGAAATGCTTTTTTCACTCAATCACCTCCCGCAATTCACTCCATGAGCCGGGCTTTGCGCAGCAGAAAACCGGCGCAGATCCGGGCGACATCGAAACAGAAATACACCACCTTGGTTTTGGAGTGATCGATGGCAAACTGGTACCGGACCTTCAGGTTGGTGGGCGATTTGATGGACGTAAACCCCTGGAGGAATTCCTTCACGCTCACCCGCCGCTCCACCTGAATGCCCGTGGCCTGCACGTACTCGTACACCACGCTAGCCGCACTGATAATCAGGCGGTAATCGGCCTTGCGTGCCCGGACCGAAAACTCAATGTCGGCCATGTAGTGGATGTAGTTTTTAGAATCGAACAAACCGATTTTGTCGAATACCGCCATCGGAATCAGCGTACCGCGTCCCGGCAATGAGTGCGACTCCACGAACGACGTCCGCTTCAGCAACTCCTGGTAGTCGTAGCCGTAGTCTTCGGCCAGGTGCCGTCCGCCGGCCGTGTACAGTTCAAAGTTGGCCCCGGCGTATTCGAGCTTTTGGGGGTTGTCGCTGTCCACACTCACCGACCCGACCAGGCAGGGTTTGTGTTGGTGGTACGTTTCCAGCATGGTTTGCAGGTAATTTTCCCCCACGCGGGTGTCATCGTTGAGCGTCAGTACGAAATTTTCCGGTCCGGCATCTCGGTGCTTTTGCGCGTACCGGACTCCCCAGTTGGTGGCCTCCGTCCACCACAGGTTTCCGTCGCCCCGCAGTACCACCACGTCCGGGTACTCCTGCGCGATCATCCGGTCGGTTCCGTCGGTCGAGCCGTCGTCTACGACGATGACCTGGAAATCACGGTAAGTCTGGGCGGCCAGGCAAGCTAGGCACTGGCGGGTAAATTCCCTGCGGTTGTGAACCGGAATGACGACGCTGATCATACGCTTTTTTAAGTACTGATGCAGAGGTAATTGGGTAAATCGGTAATTGAGTAATTGTCTGATAAATAAGTTTTTATCTCTCAAAAACCAATTACCCGTTTACTAATTACCACCTACTTAATTTTCAGAAAAGACGACCGACTGCGGTGAATACGCTTCCTCGACCTCATCGGGGTCGGAAGCAGCGGGAGGTTCGGGACGCTTCAGGCCGTAAAACATCCCCACGCCGACGAACCCCCAGTAGAAAACGGGAAGCTGGTACGAGACGCCAAAAATGAGGCCGCTGGCGATGAAGCCGAACAACACGAGTTGCTCCGTGCTGAACAGCCGGTTGCGGCGGTACATACTCAGGAGCGTTCCCAGAATGAGCAGCAGGTTGAGGCCCAGCCCCACGAATCCGTAGTTGTAGAGCATATCGACGTACTGCGAGTGGATGATGGTGCCCTTCTCCGGAAAATCTTCGTTTTCCATGATTTCGCCCCGGTCGTAGCCTTCGTAGCGCCAACCCAGCAGGGGCCGTTCGGGCACCAGGCCGAGGTAATGTTCCGCCTGCTCGACGCGCCAGCTACCCGTATTGTCTTCTTCCGGCGAAAAAATGCCGCCGATGCTTTCCAAAAAGGCGTCCACTTTCGGGGTGGGCAAGAGGCCCGCCAGCGGAGCCGCCAGAAAAAAGAGCGTCACCATCGTCAGCGCGGTGCGGCCCAGTGGCAGGCCGCTGACCGTCACCTTTCCCAGCATCGCCAGGCCCAGCACCACCCCGGCCCCGATCACGACGGTTGAAATCACGGACCGGTGGAGCAGAAACAGCACCAGTCCGAAGGTGATCAGCGCGCCGAACAGAGACGTTAGCCGGTGCTCTTTGAGGTAGTTTACCAGAAAATAGAGGAAGGGAATCACCAGGTAAAACGCCTCGTAGGCGGAGGTCGTGCGGGTTTCTGAGGTCAGCGCGTAGCTGAATAGCTGGCCAAGCACAATCTGGTTGAAGAAAAACAAGCCGAAAATCACCCAGACCACGTAGCCTATTTTCAGCGGACCCGCCTGGCTGGCCGCGTAGTACGCGCTCAACGCCAACCCACAGTACACCAGCCGTTTGAGAACAAAAAAGGAGTACATGAACTGATTGTAGAGGTACAGCGACTCGATGATGAGCAGAATCACGCTGAGCAACAGCGCCCAGGCGATCACTTTGTAAAGTCCCGGGTAGTTGAAGTAAAAAAGCACCAGCGCCGGAATGCCCGCGAGGGCGACCCCGTTGACGGCCTGGCTGAGCAGTGGACTCCCCTGGTTGCCCCCGTAGGAAAGGGCACTCACGCCAAACAGCAGAATCAACAGGCCGATTCGGTGGCTCCAAGTGTGTATCACGCTTCGACGAGGGTTAAGGAGGATTCAACTGGTACACTTCCGTTTGCCACGGTGTGGTAAAAAGCGACGTGCTTCCCGATCATGGCGTTGAGATCGAAATTTGTGCGGGCAAAAATCAATTGTTCCCTCGCCAGCCGTTCCCGTTTTCCGGCATCGCGAAAGTCCATGATCGTCCTGGCCAAATCGGACGCCGTGGCCGATACCGGAAGCAGGCCGATCGGGCGCTGACCAAATTGTTCGGGGATTCCCCCGGTCGCCAGGGCCAGCACGGGGATACCCGCCGCGATGGCTTCCGTGATGCTGTAGCCCCACGATTCGTTGACGGCGGTATGCACGTACAGCGAAGCGCTTTGCAAAAAGTGCGGAACGTCGGTTTGGTGACCCAGGAAAAAAACCAAATCCTGGAGGTTGTTTTGCGTAACGAGGTGTTGCCACTCCTGTCGCTTGGGACCGTCGCCGAGCAGCCAGACTTTGCAATCGGTTACTCCCTGGTCGCGCAACTCCCCGATGGCATCGATCAGAAGCCGTTGGTTTTTTCGCTCTTCCAGGGTGCCGACGTTGACGAGCGTAAAATCGGTTTCGGTCCGTTCGGGCGCGTTTGGAAACACGACCCCGTTGTGAATCACTTCGCAGGCCGCCGCCGGGGGCCGGAGAAACGAGGAGGTGCCTTTGATGTAATCCGACACCGGAATGAAGGCGGTGGGTTGCTTAAACAGGTACCGATACCAGTCGAGCAATCGGGTGTGCGTCCAGGCGCTGAGTCGGCGCGTGCGTTTGTACTCCGTCAGGGGATCGTCGTTGAAATGGCACGTAACCACCACGGGAATTTTCCTGGCCAAACCGAGCGCGGCGGCGGCTCCGGCATTCACGTCCTGGGCGTGTACGACATCGAACGAGCCACCGAAGCGGTATTTCCGAACGCTCGCCCACATGCTGACAAAACTTTCCAGTTCAAAATAAAGCACCCGCGCGTTGGCTCCGCCCAGTGCCGCCACCCGGCGCAGGAGACCACAGCACTTTTTGACCAGCCAGGGGGTATCTTCCGGGGTGAGCAGTACCACCGAATCGACGCGAGCGCTCAGGTGCTCCACCAGGCGATTGTAATGCGCCGTCACGCCCGTCCGCGAATCGCGGGTTACGGATGAAACAAGTAAAACTCTCATAAGCAAGAGATTAGCTTTGTGGTACGGGCTGCGCTCATTTGTTCAATAACCGGTACAACCGTACCGTGTAAATGTGGTCGGGCCGCTTGCGAAAATTATTGAACAGGCTGTCCACGGCCGCTTCACCGTAGATCAGGAAATTGTAGAGGCGGTTTTTGCGCTTGGCCAGCGCCTGGGCGACGGTCGCCCGCAGCGACCAGCGCAGGAACACCATCAGGCCGTACTTGTCGCCGTGGAGATTTTGAAACACCCGCCGCTGGTTTCGCACGGCGTAGTATTGTTTCCAGGCACCGGGCCAGGGAATGCCATCGCGGTCGAACGAAGGCGGATGGTAAAACACGGAGCGCGGTACCGTCACGACCGGAAAGCCCATTTTCATGGCGCGGGTCATGTACTCCACTTCATCGCCCCAGATGAATAGTTTTTTGTCGGGCAACCCAATTGCCTTCACCACCTGCGCATTGAGCAGGGTTCCGTTGAAAAAAAACGCTACGCCGTACACCAAATCGAACTGGGCCATGTCGGCAACCTTGCGGTAGCTGCGGTTGGGGCGGTCTACGTAAAAAGCCAGTTCACTCGAATCCTGGTTGCTGATCGAGACGCAATTTTTGATGCACGGCCCCAGGTTGGGCGAGTTGAGCAGGACTTCGAGCGCGTCGGGTGCGGCCAGGCAGTCGTCGTCCATGCACCAGAGCCAGTCGTACCCGGCCTCGTAGGCAGTTTGAATGCCGGTCGCGAAGCCGCCCGCGCCGCCCAGGTTGCCCTGAGTAACCACCCGCACGGCCGACTGATCCGCCAACCAGTCGGCCGTGCCATCTGTGCTTCCGTTGTTGATAACGAAGATGGCATCGAGCGGGCAGCTTTGCCGGCTTAGGCTGGCAATGCACTTTTTCAAATCATCGAGGCGGTTGTAGGTTACCACCACGGCGGCAACGGTTTCTTTTTTGTTCATCGGAAAAGCGTTGCAAATCGGTTTTTACCGAAGGTGAAGGCATCGCGCGCGGCCTGGAGCCGCACCACCTCCACGCCCCGGTAGCGCAGGTACCCGTACAGAGCCAGCGTAATGTAGGTTTCGGCGATGACCCAGGCGTAGGCCGCCCCGAGGTAGCCAAACTGCCGGATAAACACCGCGTTGAGCGCCAGACCCAGCACGGAACCGGTGGCCGTAACAACGAAAAAGGCCTTATCCATGCGCAGGTTGAGCATGGTGTGAAAACCCAGCAGACTGCTGATGCCGATGGTAACGGGCAACAGCGACACGATTCGGAGCACCGGAATGGCCTCGGTAAACTGCTTGCCGTACAACAGCGAGATGAACAGCGGGGCCGTCACCCACAAGCCCAGCGCCACCACAATCACCAGTGCCAGTAGGGGGAAAAATGTCATTTGCACGACGCGCAGGCCCTGCTCGCGGCTTCGCCCGAAGGCGCTGGCCACGATGGGAAAAAACGCCTGGTTGAGCGCCAGCCCCACGAACGAGCGGGCGATGCTTTCCATCCGCGTGCCCGCCGCGAAAATGCCCACGTTGTACGGCGTACTCAGCAGGCCGAGCAGAAACACGTTGGAACTGGCGTAGAGCGTGATCATCAGCGAGGAGAAGAAAATCGAGCGGTCTTCGCGGAAGCGCTGGGCGAGTTGGGGCCGCGTCGGCCAGGTGAACTCAACCCCGAACCGGCGCAGGGCCAGCCGCAATGCCACTACGCTCACCAGCACCTGAGCGAGGCTGAGGGCGAGGTTTTGGTACACGTAATCGTCGGGTTGTCGGATAAAGACAAACACGGAGAGCGAAAACAGCACCTTCACGCCCAGGTTGAACAGGGCCACCCGGCCCAGATCTTCCATGGCCTGGTACAACCAGAGGGGAAATAGCACGATGCCGATGCAACTCAGGTAGGTGCAGACGTGCAAACCCAGGTGCGCCCGAAACTCAGGAATGAACCCCGTGATGAGGGCAAAAATTACCGTTGAAAGCAACCACAGTAGGAACTTCCCGGCCATTACTTCACTAAAAATTCGGTTGATGAAGGCTTGGTCCGCCCGGTTGGCGGCAATGGCCCGCACGGCGGCCAGTTCAAAGCCGTAGTTGATGATCAGCGTGAAATACGCCACGTAGGCCTGCGAAAAATTGAGCAATCCGAGGCGTTCCGGCCCGATGATGCGCACCACGTAAGGTACCGTCAGCAGCGGCAGTAGCATATTGGCCACGTGGACACTGAACAGCGAGGCCACGTTGATGGCAAAGCGTTTCAGCACCCGCTTGGGTGGTACTTCCGGTGCAAGGGCGACGACTTCAGTTTCTGAATTCATTTCAATTTTTCCTGCTTCGCGGATTACAAATCCGTAGCTCTGGCGTCCGGATTGCAAAGCCGGACGAGATGCGAATCACTTCCCCTCTTTATTCCGTCGCTACTCCAAAATACACGTACTCCAGCGGCTCGGTGCCGGTCGTTTGCAGCCGGTGGGGCATCCCCGCCGGAATCCGCACGAACACGCCGGGACTTAGATCAATACATTGGCTACCCACCGTGTACTTTCCCCGGCCTTTCATGAAAAAGAAACATTCTTCCATCGTTGGGTGGGTGTGCAGTTCGCAGAAATCCGTCGGGGCAAACGTGCCGTAGGCCACTTGGGTGAGGGGCGTCGGCGTATCGTCCTGGCGCAGAAACACCCGCTTGCTGCCCTGGGCGTGGGCCGTTACCTCGCCGGGCAGTTGCGCCAGCGAGGCCGTGATTTTCTGGGTCATGCTTCCACCAATTCGGGCACCTGTTTCTGAATCTGCTCCGAAATCCAGTCGTAAGTTTTCTCCACGCCGTCGCGGAGCGGGGTTGAGGGTGCCCAGCCGAGTTTTTCCTGAATCAGGTGGTTGTCGGAGTTGCGTCCCCGCACGCCCAACGGACCGGGAATGTTGCGGATGCTCAGGTTTTTACCGGAAATATCGATCACCATCCGGGCGAAGTCGTTGAGCGAAATCATCTCTTCGGAACCGAGGTTGACCGGTCCGGAAAAATCGGAGTTCATCAAGCGCCGGATGCCCTCGACGCACTCCTCTACGATCAGGAACGAGCGCGTTTGCTTGCCGTCGCCCCAGATTTCGATGAAACCACCGTCGTCGGCCATCGCCACCTTGCGGCACACGGCGGCGGGGGCTTTTTCGCGACCACCCTCCCAGGTGCCCTGCGGCCCGAAGATGTTGTGAAACCGGGCGATGCGCACCTCCAGCCCGTGGTTGCGCTGGTAGGTCAGGAAAAGGCGCTCCGAAAAAAGTTTCTCCCAACCGTATTCGCTATCGGGGGCCGCCGGGTAGGCCGACTCTTCCGAGCATTTCGGGTTGTCGGGGTCCATCTGGTTGTACTCCGGGTACATGCAGGCCGAGGAAGAATAAAACAGTTTCCGAACCCCTTTTTCGTTGGCTGCTTCGAGTACGTTGAGGTTGCACAGCACCGAATTGTGCATGATGGCGGCATCGTTGGTGCCGGTAAACACGAAGCCCGCCCCGCCCATGTCGGCGGCCAGTTGGTAGATTTCATCGAGGTCGGCCGTGACGACTTCCCCGGCCACGCGGGGGTCGCGCAGGTCACCGAGGATAAACTCATCGGCCTCGGTATTACCGTACTCATTTTCCTTCAAATCGACTCCCCGGACCCAATAGCCTTCCATTTTGAGCCGATTGACCAGGTGGCCGCCGATAAAGCCGCCCGCGCCGCAAACCAGTGCCTTTTTCATGCGTGTGATGATTTGATGGGTGAAAAAACTTCTTTGAGGTTGAGAAAAATGAACATCGGTACGACTTCGAGGTACCGGCGGTACAGCCGCTTGGGCTCCTTCGTGAGCCGGAACAGCCACTCCAGCGAGAGGCGCTGCATCCAGCCGGGGGCCTGGGCCACGCGGTTGGTGTGGAAGTCGAAGGCCGCGCCCACGGTGGCGATGAAATGCACCGAAGCGAATTGGGAAAGCCGCCGGGCAAACCGCTCCTGCTTGGGGGTGCTCAGGCCAATCCAAACGATGCTGGCCCCGGAGCGGTCGATGACCTCGGCCAGGGTTTTGAATTCTTCGTCGCTCATCTCGCGGAAGGGCGGGCAAAACGTGCCGACGATGCGCTGGTTGTTGAATTTCCGACCCACGGCGGCTTTCAGTTCCTCGGCCACGCCTTCTTTGCCACCGCAGAGGAAGTGGGTGATTTCGGTACCGGCGCTTTGTTCGAATACTTGTTTGAAAAAATCAGGTCCGTAGCAGCGGGTCATCTGCCTCGCCCCTTTCAGCCGACCCACCCACACGCCGGGCATCCCGTCGGGCAGATTCCAGTGGAACGCATCGAGCGTAGCCCGGAAGTCCGGCTCTTTGAAGGCCGTCACCAAGCCATGCGCTCCCGTAGCGCTGATGCACCGGCTCTGGCGGGGCAGCGCCGAAGCGCACTGCGCGATGACTTCCCGAACGGCCGAGTCCAGCCCGGCATCGTAGAGTTTGATTTGCAGAACGTTGGTCATTGGGTAAATGGAAAATTGGGTAAATGGGTAATTGGGGATTGAGTAGTTAGGAAAATTTGCTATTGATCAACAGGCAGTTGAATGCTAAAAGACGATTGGGGTATTTCCTCAGTTGCCCAATTACCCATTTACCCAATCCCCAATTTCCCTGCGTTTCCTCACCAGGCATTTTTGTTTCCGCCCAGGGCGGCCTTCACCGTCCACCAGCAAATCTGGGTGTCGAGCCGGGCCGACTGCCGTTTGATGTAGAGGTGGTCGTACTGCACCCGGATTTTCATTTTGTAGGTCTCGCCGGTTTCGCCCCGCGCGCCCCGGGCCTGAGCCAGGCCCGTGATGCCGGGTTTTACCACGTAGCGCTCTTTGTAGCCGGGCAGGCTGTGCCAGTACTGCGCGTCGAGCGGGAGGGGATGCGGGCGCGGGCCGACCACGCTCATGTGCCCCGCCAGCACGTTGAGAAACTGCGGCATTTCGTCCAGATTCGTCCGGCGCAGGATCCGGCCCAGGCTTGTCACGCGCAGGTCGTTGCGGGTTGCCTGGCTGAACTGGTCATTGGGCACGTAGGCCATCGTGCGGAATTTGAGGCAGGGAAACTGCCGCCCGTTGCGCCCGCTCCGAACCTGGACGAAAATGGGTGGCCCCGCCGAAGTGAGCCGGATGAGCAGGCAAAGAATGGGAATGAGCCAACTCAAAATCGTGACGGTGATGAAACCAGCGACGACTAAATCGAAGGCGCGTTTTTTGAGATCGCCGAGCGGTTGTTTCCGCGCGTAGGCATTGGTTACGCGGAGGGGTCGGTCGAATTGAAAATGGACGGGGTTGCGCTGGGTAAATGCTTCCATAGCGGTAGCGAGTTTGAGGTGCGGAGAGAGGTAATGCCGTTGGCAACGGGCATGACCACTGTTATCGGTACGAGTAGCTGTTTTTGTAGCGGTGGTTGAAATGGTACGCCTCGCCGTCGGCCACGGCGTTCAGAATCACGCGCAGGTTTTTGAAACGCCCCTCGCGGTACAACGAATCCAGAATTTTGAGCGACTGCTTGGGCGTGAACCCGTGCCGAACCACGAACAGCGTCACGTCGGCCAGGGGGGCGAGCACCTGAGCGTCGGTCACGATGCCGATCGGTGGGGCGTCGATGAGGATGTACCGGAAGCGCTCGCGCAGTTCGCGAATGAGCTGCCTGGCCGCTACGCTGCTCAACAACTCCGAGGGGTCGGCAGGCAGGGGGCCGCTCGGAATGATGTAGTAGTTGGGGTAGCCCGGAACGGGTTTGAGAATTTCGGCCAGCGTCGCTTCGCCGTTGAGGTAGGTGCTAATGCCCACCGAATTATCCACGCCAAACTGCTGGTGGAGCCGGGGCATTCGCAGGTCCATTTCCAGAATCACCGTGGGCTGGCGGAGTAGGGCCATGCTGGCCCCCAGGTTGAGCGATACGAACGACTTGCCCTCGCCCGAAATGCTCGACGTAAACAACATCACCTGACTTTCGGCAGACTCTTCTTTTCCCAGGCTCAGGTTGGTGCGAATGGTGCGGATTTGTTCGGCAATCACCGTGCGGCTGTGCGGAGCCACCACCAGCACCTCGCGGTGGCGTTTGCTCATCACTTCACCTACGATGGGCACCTGCGTGACACCTTCCACGTCGCCCCGGCGCGTGACCCGGTTGTTGAGGGCGGCTTTCCCGGCAATGGCCGCTGTGGGCACGAGGAATCCCACCAGACCAAAAAGCGCGTACACCACCAGGCTCACCGGTTTGACGGGCAACCCGCTGCTTTCGGGGGCGTCGATGGTGCGGCTGTCGGCGATGGTCGCCGCGAAAGTCACGGCGAGTTCTTCGCGCTTCTGAAGCAGGTACGTGTACAGGTTATTTTTAATGGCCTGCTGGCGCGAAATGTCCATCAAGGCCCGTTCCTGCTGCGGTATCGAGCGGATTTGGCTTTCCAGTCTGCCGTTTTTCGCCGCGTACTGCTGCTGCGAACTGGTCAGCATGGTTTGCATGGTCTCGATGTTCTGGTTGATGTTCGTGTTGGTCGACTTAATCTGGGCGTTGAGCGATTGTAGTACAGGGCTTTCATCCGGAACGGTCTGGCTGAGGCGGTCGCGTTCGAGTTCGAGTTGCGAGAGTTTGTCAATCTGTCCGAGCAGCAGGGGGTCGTTCAGGCCCACGGTGGCGGGGGTGGTGCCGCGCTTGTTGCCCTGGCTTTTAAGAAATTTTTGCAAATCGCGGAGCGCCGCGAGTTGAATGTTGACCTGGTTGAGCTGGGAGTCGTTCTGTTGGGCGGTTTGCAAATAGCCCTGCGCCTGGGCACCGAGGTCGGTAATGCCCTGCGACGATTTGTACCGCTGCACGTTGCGCTCCACCGCCGATAGTTCCCCCGCCACGAGGCCGAGCCGGTCTTCCACGAACCGGAGCGTGTTGGAGGCCACCTTGTTTTTGTCGGTCACGGCGGCTCGGTTGTACTCCTGGATGAGGTGGTTGAGGATGGCCTCGCCCTTTTCCGGAACCGCGTCGTCGAGCGTCAGGCGAATCACCGTCGATGTTTTGCTGGTTGGTTCGGTCTTGAGGTTGCTGCGGTACGTGCCCACCGCCGCCGACCGGGGCATGGCCCGCACCAGCACCGCCTCCGTGGTGCTGTCCACCGGACGAAGCGTTAATATTCGCAGAGAACCGTAGGGCGTTTCGATGCGCTGGTTGAGCGGGTAGGGTTGCCCGTTTAGCTGCACCGACTGGGCGGAAGCGAAGTGGAGTTCGAGCGGAGTTTTATACAGGGCCGGCGTCCCTTTTTCAACGAGCACCCGCACCGGCGATTCGGCGTACAGTTCCCGCTTGCCAAACCGAGTCTGGCGGTAGTAACGGGTATCGAGGTGCAACGCATCCACGACCCGTTCCATCAGGGTGGAGGAGCGCAGCACTTCCAGTTCGTTTTCCACGACTTTCTTCCGCGAATACGACTCCAGTTCTTTTAGCGGATTGGCTTGCTCGGTTCCTTTTTTTTCATCCTGGAGCAACAAACTGGCCTGGATCCGATAAATGGGCTGTTTGAAAAGCAAGTAGGTACACGCCCCGGCCCCGGCCAGCGCCAGCGAAAGCAAGTACCACGGCCAGCGCCGAACGTACGGCAACAGGTGGACTCGTACCGGAGAGTTGTCCGGTTCTACCATCTGATACGGGACGTAAGCGGAAGTGAGTGATTTTGGCATATCAAAAAATGGAGTGCGCCCCGTTTAGCGGCGGGTGGCGATGATGGCGACGAGGGATAAGATGCCCGTAACGATGGGGGCCAACTGGTACACCCGGTCTACGCTGGTGACCCGCGCTTTGCCCGGTTCTACGTACACGACATCGTTGGGGTGAAGTGAGTAGGAGGCCGAACGAAAGGCATCCCGTCGGGTGAGATCGATCCGGGTAAAAATGCGTTTTCCCCCTTCTTCCCGAATGATCAGCACGTTGTCGCGGCGACCGTAAATGGTGAGGTCTCCGGCCAGCCCCAGGGCTTCGGGGAGGGTGATGCGTTCGTTGGGAATGGTGAACAGGGCCGGATGGGCCACCTCGCCGAGCACTGAAATTCGGAAATTGAGGTTGCGTACGCTCACGGTGGGTTCTTTCAAAAACGTTTTTAATTTTTTGGTAATCAGTTCACTAGCCTGCGCGTTGGTCAGATCGGCCACCGGCACCGGGCCCACGAGGGGGAGTTTGATGGTTCCATCGTCGGCAATCAGATACCCTCCCGAACGGGGCAGGGCGTTGATGGTATTGGTGGCGAGGCTGTTGTCGGCGGTGGCTACGGGATTGAAATAGCCCGACGCTTCGAGATTCAGACTACTCACCTGCACCGACAACACGTCACCTTTTTTTAGGGTCGGCACGAACGGCTCCGGGATGGTCAGCGTGTCCGATGCCGCGCCAGTACTTTGAAAATAGGCCAACTTTCTGGCCGACGTGCAGCCGGTGAGCGTAGCCACCCAGATAAAAATCGCCAAGCCCGGAAACCAGGACCCGCTCCGCGACCGAAACGGTAAAAACCAGGATGAACCGCGTCGGCCAACGGCGAACCGGCGGAATTCAGAAACAGAAACTAACTTAAAATTCATACGCACGTACTAAATCAGTCCTGGGAGTTTTTAAAAGGGAAGCCAACTCCAAGGCTAAAAAAAAATACACAATTGACGATAGCGGCTATACGTCACCGATCGGACTCCAGAAAAGGAGTCGGAAACTCAGTACCGGAGGTAGTCCTCAAGCTCGCTTTTAGGGTTGTGCGGGTTTTACCGAGCAGTATTTCCGATGGATTCACTGCCCGATACGCGAACACCGCTCTTCCACGAAGGGGCAGAGCGAAGTGGTTTTCTCTACCTCCATGTAGTAAATTCATACCTGTATCTGGGTGAGACGAAAATTTATTGAATAATCACTACTAATAACAACCAAAACTATATTAATAGCGGAAGACTTAGTTCCGATTGATATCAATCAACACAAATTTTTACGTGTTTTGTTGTAAATATTACCCAGAGTGGGAATTTACGGTAACGTACATAATCTATTCAACTACTTTATGTAGTTATTGGAGGCCCACCAATGAATGCCACTTCTTCATCCGTAGTGGCCAGTTGAAATGAAGCGTGGACTTCGTATTGGTCTGTACCCATCCGACAGCAACCGGGGTAATCTACCGGGGAAGTTTCACCAGTTTAATGGCCCGGCTTTCGTCATCCCGGTAGTGAATCCGAAGGAAGTACGACCCGGCGGCCAACGGCTCCCCAAACTCCATGGTCTGGTTCCGGCTCAGGGCACCGAGGAGGAGGAGTTCGCGGCCTGAGCCATCGATAACCCGAATGGATTGTACGTCGCGGTCGGCCCGGAAGCTGAACCGCGTCGCGGAGGGATTAGGGTACACGGTGGGGCGTTCCTGCGTGGCTGGGGGAGTTTGCAGCACGATGTCCTCCTTCGCCAGTACCGGCCTATCTTTCAACAACACCACCGAGGCGAAGGGGGCCACTAGCACCTGTCGGTTGTAGCGCCGGTTTCTCACGTCGAGGTACTGGCCATCCAAGGCCACGAGGCTGTCTTTCCCGCTTGGGTTGTAGACCAGTTGAAGGTACTCATCGGGGTTTACGGGGGTAATTCGGGCTTCCTCCAACCGAATGTTGTCGAGCCAGACGGATTGATTGTCCTCCTGCACCTGGTACGTCAGGAACGCATCGGCTTCGTCGGCGGTAGCGGTAAAGGCCACGTTGTAGGTTGTTGCGGTTGGCCCGACGAGCAGGGCGAACCGCTGGCTGAGGTCTTGGTAGGGGATGCCGCGCTGCCGGATGAACACGTCAATCCGTTTTTCGGCGGTGGCGACGGCATCGAACCGGAGCAGGAAGCTTTGACCCTTGCTGACCGCTCCGATCTCCTTCGAAACCAGCACGTGCGAATTGTCGGCCCCAGTTAGTTTGGGAAACGACACCCGAAGGCCCTGACCCGGATTATCCCAGGTAGCCCGGCCGTTGTCGTGGGGACTCCAGACCGACCAATCCGGCTCGCTGTGCCCGGCGCTGCCGTCGGTAAATACGTTTTTACTCAGGCTGTTAACCCGAAACGGCGGGTAGGTGAGGGGGCTATTCGCCGAGTGTCGGTCGTGCCCGGTACGGGCCTGCCACTGCGCCAGCGTCATGGCGTTGAGGACGACTAAATCGAATACGATTTTCAGTTTGAAAGCATCCTCGAAGGGGCGCACGTAAAAATTTTCATCGAAGGTTCCGTACTGAGGCAGGTCGTCCCGATCCGAATCGATATTGGCCACCCACTGCGAGGGCCATTTGCTGACGAAGATGTTCCCCCGCAGCACGTTTTCGCTGACCTGGCAATACCCGGCGTTGTGTTTAAGGGCAAACTGAATGTCGGTGTTGTTGAAGCAGGTATTGCCGGTGAGGGTGATGCGGTTGTCGCCGTGAAGGAAAATACCCCGGCCCTGGTTGTCGAAAATCGAATTGTTCGTCACCTCGACGTTGTGAAGGCACTCATCCAGGAAAATCCCGTTCACGCCCGTGTAGCCATCGCCCCGCACGGTGCCCTCCGGCGCGGCGACTCCCCCAAAAATCAGGTTCGCTTCGATCCGCACGTCGCGGATGGGCAAGCGGTGGCCGTTCCAGGCATAAATACCACCCCCGTCTGTTTTGCACAGGCAAAAATGGGAGATGACGTTGCGCCGAATGATGGTGCTGCTGGCGAACCCAATCCCGTTGTAACCGATGCTGTCGATGCGGTTATTTTCAATCAGCGTATTCGACCTCGAATTGAATTGCAGGCCGATGTACTGCCCGTCGCCTGATTTGCCCCGGCCCGGCACGACGCCAACGCAGCGGACGGTGTTGTTACTGAAAACCACATCCTGGTAGTCATCAACCCAAACGCCGTTGTTGTTGATTCGACTCAACCGGTTGTTTTCGACCCGGATTGAAGCCCCGGAACCCCGGAACAACATCCCGTCTTCGCCCGCATTGCTGAGGTCGTTGTTGGCAATGACCAGGCTGGAGGCCGACTCTGCCAGTAAACCCACGCCTCGCGCCTCCGTCAAGTGAAAGTTGCGCAGGGTGACGAACGACACCCCGGCGAGTTCAACGCCGATCTCGAAGGCAGTCGCGGTGATGGTCTGGGTGTTCAGCGTGCCCGTGGGGTCGTACACCCGAACGAGTTGGGTAGCCGGGTCGTAACACCACTCGCCGGGCTGGTCGAGGGTGGCGGGGTGGTTTTGGATAAAAAAGCCCCAGCCATCCAACAGGTCGTAGTTCGACGAACTGGCCAGCCTAATCGTGTTGCCGCTTTGCCCGGTGATGGTGGCCCGGTTGATAATCCATTGGGTGATCCGGATTACCGCCTCCGCCCCGGTGTAATCGGAGGGGAGGCTTTGCTGGCTGGTGAGGCTGGTTTTGCCCGAATGCGACTGCATGGTCAGAAACCCCCGGTTGGGCGTGTCGGCATTGGGGTACCGGCCCAGTGGCAGGGCCGCGCCGTTGCGATACAAGCCCGTGACCCGATTCCCGCAGGCCGGACAAGCCGCCTGCCAGGTGTTGTTGCCCTGGTTGGTCCAGTTGCCCAGCGGCACTGAGCCAGCCAAAACGGGTTTTGAACCGCTACCGTACGCATCGAAAACCAGGGGCTGGTCGGCCAGCCCCGATTGCCTCACGCGAAGGCTACCCCGGAAGGTATCGCCGCGTCGGAACAGCACGGAATCGCCCGGCTGTAAGACGAGCGAATTGACTCGATCCAGCGTCTGTAACGCCTGACCGACCGAGCGGCCCGCGTGGGTATCGCGACCCGTGCTGGCCACGTAGTAGGTGGTTTGTGCCCAACCGGGTGACAGGAATCCACCCAGATACAGCGCGGCCAACCCAACCCTGCGGATTCGTCTGCTGCGTCCGCCCGCCCGGTGCAGCAAGTTCCGGCGTTTACAATCATCATCCATTTGGTAAAGGAGTCATGCGGGTGCTACGCCGGGCGGGATTTGCGCTTACCCGTTCAATTGCCTGGTACGTTTGGCAGGGCCGTGCCTGCTTCGTTGACATTCATCGAGGCCCGGTAACTCCCGCCCAGCACGGCCTCGTAGTAGCTGCCGCCCTGGCCCTTCACCACCCGGTTGCGGGTGATGACGTTGTTGATCGCCTTGCTGCCGTACACTAAAATCGTGGCGTGGTTTCCCGGAGAGGGCTGGTTGGAGATCGTGTTGTCGCTGAACGTGTTCCCGGGAGAATTATCGCAGATCACCGCTTTATTGAAATTGGTTTCAATCGCGTTTTCGGTGAACGTCCCGCCCTGGGTGGCGTGAGCCAGTTCGAGCATACCGGTCATGCGGAAGTTGTTTTTGGTAAACTGCACCGCCCCCGCGTTGAGCAACTGCACCCCACCCGTGCAGCGGCCCACCGTCGAATTGCCCGAAATCAGCATTCCTCCCACCACGGAACCATCTTCGGGGTTGCCGGTGGAGCCTTCCAGAAAAATATCGAAAGTGCCTTCAAACGTGTTGTTGGTGATGCGCACGTTGCGGGCGGCCCCGGCGACTTCGATGCCGTAGTGGCTGCAATTTTTCAAGCGGTTGTCGGTCACGGTGAGGCCGTCGAGCGGGCCGCTCAACGAAATCCCGAACCAGCAGTCGTGGAAATCGTTGCCGCTCACGAGG
The DNA here is from genome assembly GCA_964244295.1 of uncultured Cytophagales bacterium. Classification (GTDB taxonomy): domain Bacteria; phylum Bacteroidota; class Bacteroidia; order Cytophagales; family Spirosomataceae; genus JAJAZB01. The sequence goes on along the minus strand of CAXTIG010000001.1, from coordinate 322,041 downwards.
ATGTCGGTCCCGGCGTAGCGGTCGCCGTTGTCGTGGTTAAACACTTCGCAGGCCATGCGTTTGGCCCGCACCGAGTTGTTTTTTACCACCACGTTTTTGGCCGTTTTTCCCGCCTGAATTTTCAGCGTCAGCCAGTTGGTGCTGTCGAGGGCCGCCGCGTCGTTACTGCGGCAGTTCTGCACGGTCAGGTTCGTGACCGAAGGCCCATCGATGTAGATTTGGCCATACCGGCCATCCTGGCGGGAGGTCACCTCCCAAGCCAGACCATCAATCAGCACGTCGTGGAGCGGAATGTTGGGATCGTCGGGATTGACCAGCGATACGTAATTTTTCGGGAGCGTAATCGTCACCTTGCCCGGCGTGCCTTGTAAGGTCAGGCCGCTTCGCAGATGCACCGAGGTAAGTTGGGTATAACTCCCCTCCGGAATGACCACGTGGTCGGCGGCGTTTACGGCGGTTTGCAAGGCGGGGCCAATGTCGGGGTCGGTGGGGGTAATCCCAAACCAGCCCGCGCTGGCCGGGCCGGTGAAGACGCGTTTGTAACGAACTCCGTTGGCCGTTACCAGGGTGAGGCCTGTGTTGTCGGGGCTTTGGTGGTCGGCAATATCCGCGTTGAAAATGCCCTCCAGGCCCGGGTCGGTCAATTGAATGGCGCTAGGCACGGCCGTGGTAGCGAGTGCCCGGATCCGGGCGAGGCTCAACGTATCCGTGCGCTGGACGATGGAGATGGGTTCCGGGTCGGAAGGTCGGCATTCGGTTAAGCTGAAAAACAGGAGCATCCACAGGCTCAACCGGAGAAATTTCATTGAAAAAAGCATTGGTTTTTTCGTTTAAGGCGGCTGTAATTAGTAAACAGGTCCCGATAGCGACCGGGGCGGTAGTTGAGTTTTTGAGATATAAAACTCTGATTTTCAAGTAATTTTTCAATTTTTCATTTACCCAATCACCTCTGCACGGGTACTTAGCGCATTCCCGCGTAGGTTTTCAGCTTGTTAAAAATCCGGGTGGGGATGCTGTAGCGACGCAGGGTATGCTGGTGGTAATGGTCGGTGATGCGTACCTCGCCAGGCCATTGAAATTCCCGCTGGATACCTTCGTCGAGCCGGGTTTTGTACCGGTTAAACACATCGGTGTGGGTGGCTTCTTTGCCAAAACCAATGTTCTGCACTTTTGAAACCGTCGGGTAAACCGTCAGGGCATTGGCTTTGAAGCGGTTGTAGCAAAACCGGATGTCCCAGGCATCGGCGCGGCCTTCCATCTGATCGCGGAGCATCCCCACCAGGTCGGAACCACCCTGCTTAAATTCTTTCTGCTGCGATGTGTCTTGGATAAAAGCCCCGTAGTCGGTCATGTCCCAATCGACGGCCTGCCAGCGGTCGGCCCAGGTCCCCCAGCCCCAGGGACTATGCCGGGGAATAAAGTACGCCTCATGGCGGTAGTCTGCCGGGTGTGGGAAGGGCATGGTGTACCCCGAAACCGAGAACACGTCGGGCTTGTCGGCGTAGGTACGCAGGCCCTGATTCATGTAATCCAAGAAATTCGGGGCCGTAATCAAATCGTCTTCCACGATGATGGCCGTCGGAAACTGTTCCAGCACCTGCGAAACCCCCCGGATGATGGAGTCGGCGCAGCCGATGTTGGCCTGGGCGTAATCGCGGTAGACGTTCCGAAAGCCGCTTACCCCGTCGAGCACCCGGTGAACTTCGGCGACTTTCGGTGCGTCTTCGGGTTTCCGGGCGGCATCCACAAAAATATACAGATCACTTTCCGGGGCGAGGTGGTTGGCTTGCAGGGCCTGCACGGTGGCCCTGAGTTCGTGGGGGCGTTTGAAGGCAAACAACAGCACGGGTGCATTCATGGTGGGTAAATGGGGAATTGGGTGAATGGGGATTGGGTAAATGGGAATTGGGTTGTAGGAAGATCGAGGGCTTAAGGGTATTTACCAAGTTTACCCAATTACTTGATCCCCAATTCCTAATTACTCAAACCCCAATCCCCGATTACCCACTCACCGGGTGTACAGGGCACCTTTGGCAATGGTCGATTCGTATTCGTGATTGATTGTCTCCAAAAACTTTCCGGTTACCCAGCCGACGTCGGCGTTGCGGATAAACACAAACCGCTTGGGAGCCGCTCCGCTGGCGTACGCCTTAATCAGGGCTTCGAGCCAGAGCGCCCCAGCGATGAGTTGTTTTTCGGATAACCGCCCCTGAATGGCATCGAGGTCGTTTTGGGCCTGATTCCGAAGAGCCGGGTCGCTGAGGGGAGCCAGATCGGGGCGGGTGAGTTGGCGGTACTCGCCGAGGGCCATGCGTTTGAACCGCTCCACGTCGTCCGTCGTAATCGGCACGGCGGGGGTGGCGGCTTTTTCGGGGTGCAGATAGGTGACCAGCGCCCAGGCCACATCGCCCCCCAGGCCCACGGTGCGGCGCTGATCAAGACCCTGCCGGAGGGGGCCGAGTTCAGCGCGCAGGGCCGAATCCGCCACGGCGGTAACGACCCGCTGCGCTTCCCGGCGGAAGGCATCCATCCCCAGCGAGCGTTTGCCCTCGATGCGGCCCACAAGGGTGTTCAGGCCCACCGGCAGGCTCAGGGCGTGAAAGGTCTTGGTCATCCGGGCGGGGCCGGTGTCGCCGTCGAAATACCCGCCCATTGTGCTGGTATTCCCCAAAACCAGGGCGGAGGTACTGGGCCAAACCTTGCGGGGAATGGCCCCCACCGTAAACAATTCCGCTTCGCGGTCGGCGCTGAGGGTGGTATCGATTTTCAAGTCCGCGCTGGGCAAGGCCCGCGCCAATTGCTCGTAAAGCCGCTTTCGGTCGCCCGGTGACCGGGCCAGGCTCTGCCGCACGTCGCTGCTCAACACAATGAAGGTGCGGCCGTTGGGAATGTTGTACCGCTGGAGCGAGTCCAGGCAAGCCCGGAGCGCATCCGGCCCGGCCCGAAACGAGGCGGAGGCATCGGCGCTCAGGGCAGCGTCGGGCAGCACACCGCCGGGGATGCTGATGACCGACCGGACGTCTTTTTCGTAAAAATCCGTCTCGTACTGGGTTTTCAAAATGACCACCTTCACGTCGGACGTACCGAGCAACACCCCGGCGTAGAGGTTTTTACCGGAAATTTCGCGGATGATTTCGTTTACGCCCCAGGCGCTGGCCACGTAGTTGAGGCGGGCGTACTGAGTCCGTGCCCGCTCCAGGTGCGCGAGGGCGTTCGGGCGCTGGTCGAGGTCGTTGTACGAAAGCCCCAGTATTTCGTTGGTGACGGCCTCCCAGTACAAACTCCGGGAGCGAACGGCGGGCAAGGCCCGCCGGAGCAGGTTCACCGATTCCTGCGATTTGTTTACCTCCCGGAGCGTCGTGGCCAGTTTGATGAAGTGAATGGCCTGCGTGGTGTTGCGGGCCGTTTGGGCCATTCCAGTACAGGTTGGCAGGCCGATCAAAAAAAAGAGGAACAAAAAACGGTTCATGGTTGAGTGAGGTTTTAGCGCGGTGCTGGTGGCTACTGGTTGGGTTTGTGGTTTAGCTCCCGTTCCAGTTCACTTTCTCCCGAAGGCGGTACCGGGGCAGTCGCTGGTTGCCGGGACTGATTGGCCCCCGATACCCGGGCGGGGCGTCGTTCTGAACTTTCGGGGCGGGATGGGTTGAGTACGGGTTCCTGCGGCCCGGCCCGGCTATCCGTCTCCATCGATACGTGCTCCTCGGCGAGGACCTCTTCGGGGCTTGGTTGAGAAGCAATTTGTTTCAAGCGCCGGTTTCTCAACCGCTCCGTGCCGCCGGTCGGGACTGCGCGGGGTCGGGCTGATTTGGGAACCACTTCCGGGGCGGTTCGTCGGACGTTCGGTGTCGAAAGGGGAAGCGGTACTTCCGTACTCACCAGGGTAGTGGAACCGCCGCCCCATCCGGGTAAAATCTGGGAGCGGTAGGTGTAGCCAGCCAGCGCGAGTCCCCCCAACACGAGGGCCATCAGCCCAGCCCAACGGTGCTCTATCCACAAACCGGCCCTGGGCACCATTCCACTCGCCTGACCCCGCAGGGAAAGGACCCGGGTTTCGTGCGGGGTTTCGAGATGCAGGCATCCCCGGTGCTGCCCCGACCGGGCGGGGGCGTAACGCAGGTGTACGAAGGTGACTCCGGAAGCGGGAGTTAGCGCCAGGCGGGATGAAAACCGGGGGTGTTCATCGCTCGCCAACTGAAAGCAGTCTTGGTCTGTCGTTAGCACAACGGGCGTATCGGCGTAGCGCTCATCCAGGGTAAGGACCAGAAAACGGGGCGTACCGGGAGTGACCCGGCTGAAAATCAGGGCCGAATCGGTAGCGAGTAAGGCGGAAGGTTGGACTAAAACGGGGGAAGTGCTTGTCATTGCAAAAGGGGTTCGTCAAGAAAATGACGCATACGATCGCAGGGACGTATCGACAGTCTGGCAGGTAGGGTCACCAGGAAAACGAAAACTGCGTAGTAATCTCAACACTAAATTACTACTTAAAGCAGTAAAACAGTGTACCAGACGGAGGTAGGGATTTGCCATCGGGTGCTTTTTTTACACGTGCCGGAACGGGGTAAGACCGGGAACGTCGGAAAAGTAACCGTTTAAAAGTGCTCTGTTTCCAGCGATGTGACGGTATGGACGCAGGGGAGGGCCATTTTTACAAAAAATACCTTCAACCGCGCCGCGACCCGGTGCTTATTTTGTAAATAAAAAGTGAATCACGTAATTAGCGGCCACCGAAAGGAGCCGACTTACCATTCTGGTAAGTTGTCCGTGTTAACAAGCAACCGGAGTACATTTTTCAAACCCACTCTCGATGAATTTATTTCTGAATCAACGGTTGGCAGGTTACAGAAAACGCAAGGGCTTGAGTCAGAAAGAACTGGGGGCGATCATCGGGAAGTCACAGCAAACCATCGGTCACTACGAAAAAGGAATTCGGGAGCCTTCTTTTCGGGATGTTCAACTGTTGAGTGAGGCCTTGAACTGCGCACCGACCGAACTGGTGGGTCTAGACAGCCGCCTCCGGGCAGAACCTGTCCCCGATCAGACCCGCCGGGGACACGAAGAGGTAGTCGGCGAGCCTACCCGCGTTGAATTACCGCTGGTGTCGATTGCCGACCGGGTCGGTTTCGTAACGCTAAAGGAAGAGCCGAATTACGGATTGCCCGGCACCGTCAGCCTCGTCACCACTAGCCCAAGCCGCGACTTTCGGGGGCAAATCATCGTCGAAATCAACGGCGACAACATGGAGCCACGCCTGTGTATGGGCGACCGGGTGCGCTGCCGACCCGTTCCGGTCGAGGACTGGCCCTTCCTGCCAGCGGGGGTGTACGCCGTATCGTTCTCTCATTATTTCGTCGTGAAACGGATTAAAAACAACGATTTGCAAAGCCGTCAGGTGCTCACGCTACACGCCGATAATCCCCAAACGGGCGGCTCGCTCGACGTGCCGATACAACAACTTCATCACCTCTGGCAGGTCGTAGAAATGGTAAGTGGCTGGGTGCGGTGAGCCACCAATCGGACCTTCTACCGCCCCGACTACTGGATCGAGCCGGAGATAATCTCGACAATGTGCCAGATTTGTTGCAACTGCTCCTGGGGCACACTTAAAACTCCGACGGCGGTGTCTTCGGAATAAACTGTCAAGATTCCTTTGCTCCGCAAGTCATTCATTTTGAGGCGCTTAATCACAAAGTGATTGGCAAAACAAATCGCGTACACCCCAGAGGGCAAAAAACTCCACTCCGCCGTAGGAATATACTGGCAGCGAAGCCAGTCGCCCTTGCACAGGCGAGGGGCCATATTATTGCTGCCAACCTCCACAATCAGTTGTTGTAGGAAGGTTGCCGGGGGGTCACTCGAATGCAAGCGGATCTTCGTGAGCCGTTCTAGTGCGAGCCCCTGCTGGGCATCGAGGTGGCCAATCCGGGTGGTTGCGGGTAGAAAAGGAACCTCAATCAACGTCAATTCACTGGCCTGTCGTGCCACACGTGCCTTTTTCTTCATACCTGAATTGCGTTTGTCTCCTGCCCATTCGGTTGGAATCAACTGCTGCGATAGCGGGATGAAGGTGCATTGTCCAGTGGCTGGTTTAGGTTTCTGGAATTGTCCCAGACGGATGCCACTGTTTTCGCTTTGAAAGTTCATGCCCTCCGATTATACTTCGCTTGGCTTATCCAATTGTGTCTTGGCGGAGACTACGGGCATTCGTGTGAAATGAAAGCTGGCGTGTTTTCAATTCGGGTTTAGAGGCAATTTAAAATGTATACTAAAAAAATAAAGCCATTTGAAAAGCCGCCTATTAATATCTCCACGAATCCAGACCACCTCTGAGGCACGGATTTTCGATGAAACAAGGTTTAAATGAACAAGCTGCTCCACTTCCCTGGCCTTTTCGCTTCTAAGTATACGAGTCACAGGCGAGTGCTGTTGATTGAAATAAACTACGTTTTGTTTTATAGTCCAAAAAAATCTTCGGAATAACTACGGATCGTTTTGTACAAGTTGGGGCGTATTAGCGGCAAACGGCCAATCAGGAAGCACAATTTACCTTTGTCAGCCAGACAACCGGCAAGTAGCTACTACCCGATTAGTGCTCCGTGACGCAGTCGCGTCGAGGGCAATCTCTGAATCGGAGCTTTACGTCGTTGGGTCGCATCCGTTCCCTGTGGTGGTCGGGATAGCTGCTCACTTCTTAGTTGGGCCGCTTAAAGATTGGTCCACCGAGCGGGGTGAGTCTTCGGCAAGAACACCCGATTGCACTCGCAGGAACTCCCGATGAAACTCAAATTGTGCGGCAGTCTCGTTACGTTTGTAAGGTATTCGACCCCGAAGGCCTAACCTACGCGCTTCCCCTTAATCGCCCTGAAACGGGGTACACTCGCGAGTTGAACTACTTTTCGCTGGAAAACGCTACCAACAAGGCCAACGTGCGGATGGTGAGGCGAAAACCTGCATCCGAAATTTAGTCGGGAAAGGAATCGTTCCGATTTTCCGGGCACCGGTTATTTTTTGGAACAGCCGCCGGTTTCGGGCTTCGAAATTCGTTGTACGCAGCAAGTCCTACGGTTAGCCGCTGAATAATCTCCCCCGACTTCTCTACTTTTGTTTTACTCAAAATCGATTTGCTTTGAAAGAATACGGCAGCAGTGTTCAGAAACTGGTTGACTACCTCGTCACCGTCGAGGACCATCAACAACGCACCCGGTACGCCCACCTGCTGGTGGAGCTGATGAAGCAGGTACATCCCAACATGAAGGACAATCAGGACTACTACAACAAGCTCTGGGATGACCTTTACGTGATGTCGAATTTCCGCCTCGACGTAGACAGCCCTTACCCGCCGCCCTCGCCGGAGGCCGTGGGACGCAAGCCCCGCACCGTGCCCTACAATACGCACAACCTGCGGTTCCGGCACTACGGGCGCAACCTCGAACTAATGGTGACGAAGGCCATGAGCGTGGAAAACGAAATGGAGCGCCGGGCCTTCGTGAGCTACATTGCCAAAATGATGAAGAGTTTTTATGCCAGTTGGAACAAAGACAACACCGACGACTCGCTGGTGTTTGACCAACTGAGTCTGCTTTCGGCGGGCAAACTCAACGACGACATCGACTTCATCCGTCAAAACGGCTACCTCGACGTGGCCCCCCGCGACCGCTACTCCAGCGGTCCGCAGGCTCCCACCCGCCAACCCGCCCACATCCACAACGGCAGCCTCGAAAACCGTGAAGGCCGCGAAAACCGGGGAGGCAATCAGCACCAGCGCCGCTTCCACGGCGGCAACGAGGGCGAACGCCGCCAGGGACCAGTCAACCGGAACCAGCAAAACAACCGCAATACCAATCACCGACGGAAAAAATAATTTATCCAGTGAAAAGTGAAAAGTAAAGAGTGAAAAGTCGGGTCTGTCTGGCAACCACTTTTCACTTTTCACTTTTCACTTTTCACTACTTCCATGTCTTCTTTCAAAGTAACCGGCGGCACCCGGCTGAAGGGCGAACTGCAACCCCAGGGCGCAAAAAACGAAGCACTGCAAATTCTCTGCGCCGTGGTGCTCACCGCCGAACCCGTCACGATTCACAACATCCCCGACATCCGCGACGTCAACCAACTCATCACCCTGCTCGGCGACATGGGCGTGAAACAGCAGAAACTCGGGCCGGGCAGCATCCGATTTCAGGCCGACGACGTCAACCTCGACCACCTCGAATCGGAAGCGTACAAGAAAAAAGCCGCCGCCCTGCGCGGTTCGGTTATGCTGATGGGGCCGACGTTGGGTCGCTTCCGCAAGGGCCGCATTCCCCGCCCCGGCGGCGATAAAATCGGGCGTCGGCGGATGGATACGCACTTTCTGGGCTTTGAAAAATTAGGCGCAAAATTCGAGTACGACGCCGAAGACGGCGGCTTTTACCAGGTCGATGCCTCCAACCTGCGCGGGGCCTACATCCTGCTCGACGAGGCCTCAGTCACGGGCACGGCCAACATCCTGATGGCGGCGGTTTTGGCCGAAGGCACGACCACCATTTACAACGCCGCCTGCGAACCCTACCTCCAGCAACTGAGCAAGATGCTCAACCGGATGGGCGCAAAAATCAGCGGCGTCGGCTCCAACCTGCTCAGCATCGAAGGAGTCAGCAGCCTGGGCGGCACCGAACACACCATGCTGCCCGACATGATCGAGATCGGCTCGTTCATCGGCCTCGCGGCCATGACCCAGAGCGAAATCACGATTAAAAACTGCTCGGTTCCCGACCTGGGCGTAATTCCGGCCACGTTCCAAAAGCTGGGCATCCACCTCGAAATTCGCGGCGACGACCTCTACATTCCGGCCCAGGAGTTGTACGAAATCGAAACCTTCATCGACGGCTCGATGCTCACCGTGGCCGACGCGCCCTGGCCCGGCTTCACGCCCGACCTGCTCAGCATCGTGCTCGTCACGGCCATTCAGGCCAAAGGCACCGTGCTGATTCACCAAAAAATGTTCGAGAGTCGGCTCTTTTTCGTGGATAAACTCCTGGAAATGGGCGCGCAGATTATTCTCTGCGACCCGCACCGCGCCACGGTGGTGGGTTTGGCCCGGCAAATGAATCTGCGCGGCATCCGCATGACTTCGCCGGATATTCGGGCGGGGGTGTCGCTGCTCATCGCGGCGATGTCGGCCAACGGCGTGAGCATCATCGACAACATCGAGCAAATCGACCGGGGCTACCAGCACATTGACACCCGCCTGAATGCGATTGGGGCGGAAATTGTGCGGTTGTAAAGTCTGGAAAATGAAAAACAAGGAATGAAAAAGCAGAAGTCCGAAAGACACCTGCCTTTTCCTTTTTCATTCCTTGTTTTTCATTTTTTTCACTCAAAAACCTTCGCAAGTTCCAGCGAAAACCCTTCGACCATGATGGCGTGCAGCGTATCGGTAGCGCCGAGTGTGCGTTGCCAGCGTAGTTCTTCGTCCACCCGTTCGTACTGGCTCAGGGTTCGTTTTTCGGGTTCGATAAACCAGTACTCGCGTACGCCCGCCGTTTCGTACACGTGCCGCTTGTAGCTCATTTCCTTTGTCGTGTTCGCGGGAGATAAGATTTCGACTACGAGGTCCGGCGCGCCTTCAATTTTTTTATCGCCGATAATCGACACGCGTTCCTGCGAAATGAAAAGCAAATCCGGCTGAAACGTATCGTGTTCGGTGAGTTTCGTGTCCATCGGGGCGGCAACCAACTCCCCCAGGTTGTGGAGATGAATAAATCCTCCTAAGGCAATGTGAAGACGGCCGCTAATGCGTTGGTGAGGAAATGAAGGAGAGGCCATAAACGTGATTTTCCCGTTGCGCAGTTCGTAGTTTCCACTGTCGGCGGGCGTGAGCCGAGCGTAGTCCTCGTAGGTGAGGAGTTTGGGTTGCGGAAATTTGCGGGGTGGCACGGAGCGCCCGGTTTTCGTCGTGTGCATGGCTGACGGGATTTTCTTTCAACACAGTACGCTTATTCAGCTAAACAACGGCCCCCACTCGTCAGTGATGTCGTCGGTTCTGTTGAAACCGGCTACCCAGTCGATGAAGAGCAGGCGGAATTCATCGATGGCGTTGCGAAGCAACTCCACGTATTCCGGGGGTGTCAGGCCCTCGCTGAGCAGCCAGCCGGTCGAGTCCAAGAGGGAACGAGCGCTAACTTTGATGAGTACGGCTTTTTCCATTCGACTGGAATAGTGCCATGTGTTTTCGGCCCAGGCGAGTTTCGATTCCAGGTCGTTTGCGTCGTTCAGCATCTCCTGAAAATAGTATTCGTTGGGTTCTTCGTCAGCGATCGCATCACTTTCCTTCGCGGTTTCGGTGATGAATTTGGTCAACTCACTAATTTCCTGCGCTTTTTTCACGATCGGCAGGCTTTCAAACCGCCGGAAGTGGGCTTCCATTTCACGCCGAAATTCTGCCGGGTCGTCTTCAAAATCCATAAAATCGTTGGGGTCAAAATTGTCGTCGATAGGCATGGCTGTAGGGGTTAAAGGGCGGCTTTTCGGAGCGCATCCAATTCGCGGCCCTGGCGGTAATAAGACCAGAAAAATAAGGGGAAATACAGGTTGTACACCAGCCCAGCCACCAGCATCCAGGGGCCGGGACGGGTGGGCCGGCACAGGAGCATCATTCCAACCAATCCCACCGAGAGCAACGCCACCGAGAAGAAAATGACCATCGTGCGGGCGGCGGTTTGGGCCTCGATTCGTTCGGTAGGACCAAGGCCCCGCCCGAAGTGCTGCCGGGCGTAGCGGTGCATGAGGAACAGCAGCAGGCAGATTCCCGCAAAGCAGCCCCCGTACAGCATCATCAGCGTCGGTACCTCGGCCCGGCTGATGAGTGGGCTGTTTGACTGGCCGAGAAAAAGATTTTCCAGGTAAACCGCCAGAAACTTCAAAGGATACACGAATACCAGCATCACGAACAACAGCGCCGTGTTGAGCGCCACCAGCGCCCGATCCATGCCGCGAAACAGCCGGAAAAAGCGGTTGTGCTCCCACCAAATCATGGCAATCAGCGCCGCGCCAAGCGCGTAGGCGAGACCCGACCGCACGAAATCGACCACTTGCGCAAAGCGGGTGGGGCTTTCGAGGGGAAAGACCAGGAGCGTGAGGGCAAATCCGAACACGCCATCGCTGAAACTAACGACACGGGCGGTGGGATCGTGGCCTGAATTTTCCATGCCAGGGGGAGGAGTTTGCCAAAACTAATGAAAAACCCTTGTTTTGGTAAGCCCCTCGCTGCGCTCTGGATGACAACTTGGTGAGAAGTTTCAGGCCAGTTCTTTTTTGGGAAACAACGCCCCCACTTTTTCCACCACGTAATCCACCTCCTCGGCGGTGTTGAATTTGGAGAACGAAAACCGCACCGCCGGGCGAGCCGGGTCGGTGCCCAGAGCGGTAAGCACGTGCGAACCCACGCTGGAGCCACTGCTGCACGCCGAGCCACCGGAGGCCGAAATTTTGGCGATGTCGAGGTTGAAAAGCAGCATATCGGCGTCCTCGCTGGCGGGAAAACTGACGTTGAGCACGGTGTACAGGCTGCGCGCCAGGTTGGCCGAATCGCCGTTGAACGCCACGCCGTCGATGGTTTCGCGCAGGCGGGAAATCATCCGGGCTTTCAGCGATTCCACGTGCCGACGGTGGCCGCCCATGTCGGCGTAGGCCAGTTCCAACGCTTTGGCCAGGCCCACGATGCCGTACACGTTTTCGGTGCCGCCGCGCTGGTTGCGCTCCTGCGCCCCGCCGTGGATGAAGGGGTGGATGCGGGTGTTGGCGTTGACGTACAAAAAACCCACGCCTTTCGGCCCGTGAAATTTATGCGCCGCCCCGACGACGAAATCGGTTTTCAGCGCCTGCAAATCGTGGCGGTAGTGGCCCATCGTCTGGACGGTGTCGGAATGAAACAGCGCCTGGTGTTCGGCGCATAGTTCGCTCACGCGTTCCAGGTCGAGCAGGTTTCCGATTTCGTTGTTGCCGTGCATCAAACTCACCAGCGAGCGTGGGTGGTGGCGGAGCAAGTCAGCGAGGTGATCCGGGTCGATGTGCCCGGCCTCATCCAGCGCCACTTTCGAGAGCCGGATTTTGCCCTTTTTTTCCAAAAACTCCAGCGTGTGCAGCACGGCGTGGTGTTCGATAGGCGAGGTGATGGCGTGGGTCAGGCCGTAGGCTTCGATCGAGTTGACCAGGGCCGTGTTGTCGGCCTCGGTGCCGCCGGAGGTGAAGAAGATTTCCGCCGGGGAGGTGTTGAGCAAACCCGCCACGGTTTTCCTGGCCCGATCCAAAGCCGAGCGCACTTCGCGTCCGTGCCAGTGGATGGACGAAGGGTTGCCAAACTGCTGCTCCATCAGGGGCAACATGGCCTCGAATACGGCCCGGTCGAGGGGCGTGGTGGCGGCGTTGTCGAAGTAAACGCGCATGGGCGAAGGAGAAAATAAAATACGAAACCGGCTGTTGCGTTGAGCATCAAGCGAAAAGCCGCGTAAAACTACGAAATTGAGGGACGGCGGCGAAAACGAACCCGCCGCAAGCGAGGAGAATTCTTATTTTTGCTTCCTGCATTGCCCCCTTCATGTCGAAAAACCAACCTCGTACCCGTCCGGTTCCGGCGGTGTCGCCCCGTTCGACTTCGCCGCGTCCGAACCGTTTCGTCCCGTCGCCGCCCGTCGTCCCGGGTCGGAAGCGTTCGCTGAAGGGCTGGGTCTGGTTGGTGGCATCGCGGGTGCTACTTTGGTTTGTGATCAGCACGATAGGAAGCGTCATCCTGTTAAAGTGGGTACCCGTGCTGGTAACGCCCACCATGCTCGACCGGAAAATCAGCGCCCTATCCGCCGGAACCGATTCGGAACTTCACTACGACTGGACTTCGCTCGATGAACTTTCCTGGCAAGCCCCGCTGGCCTTCGTGGCCGCCGAAGACCAGCGCTTTCCGGCCCACTACGGCTTTGATTTCGACGCAATGGGACAGGCTCTTGAGTACAACATGCGCGGCAAACGGATCAAGGGCGCGAGTACGATCAGCCAGCAGGTGGCCAAAAACGTGTTTCTCTGGCAGGGGCGCAGCTACTTCCGCAAGGGGCTGGAGGCCTGGTTTACGCTTCTCATCGAAACCATCTGGGGCAAAAAACGCATCCTCGAAGTGTACCTCAACGTGGCCGAAACCGGCCCGATGACCTTCGGGGCCGAAGCCGCCTCGCAGCGGTTTTACGGGCACCCGGCCAGCATCCTCAGCCGCCCCGAAGCCGCCCGCATGGCGGCGGTGCTGCCCAGCCCGAACCGCTTTCTGCTGGCCCGGCCTTCGGGCTACGTCCAGCGCCGGACGGCCTTCATCAGTCGGCAAATGCGCGGGTTGGGGCGGGGGTACTTGGCGGGGCTTTGATACCAAACTCAGGGTAACAGCCCCGGCGTTTCCCTCACAAACAAACGCCAAATTTTTAAGTACGTAACGGTAGGTACCCCGGCAGTTTTGGGGGTGTTGTCATCCCGACGAAGGAGGGATCTCGTTGGGGTACCGAATACTCGACAACCGGCAAGAGGTCCGGCAGACTGACGAGATCCCTCCTTCGTCGGGATGACAACACCCCCAAAACTGCCGGTATTAATCATCTACTTAAGCAACAAATCACAACACCTATCCATGAAAAAACCGCTACCCCTGCTTTTCCTGTTTCTGCTCTTCCCCCTCTTTCTGACGGCCCAAACCCGCTACCCCCTCCTTCCCCTGCCCAGCAAACTCGTTCCGAAAGAAGGCCAGTTTCAATTCACCAAAACCACCCGCCTGATCTGGCCTCATGCCGATGCCGGCCTGAAGCCGGTCGTGGAGGGCTTCGCCGCCCAACTGCGAAAAGCATCGGGCCTGCCGTTGGAGTACTTCAGCGCCAATTCTACCGCCATTCCCAAGGGCGGGCACGTGTTCTTCATCGAGGCGGCCCCCGGCAAAATGGGCCTGGAAGACTACCGCCTCACCATCGAACCCGACCGCATCGGCATCGTGGCGGCTTCGCCGAAAGGGTATTTTTACGCAACCCAGACGCTGTTGCAACTCTTGCCCGCCGAGGCTTTTAGCCCGGAACTAAAAAAAGTGGATTGGACGGCCCCCTGCGTGCAGATCGAAGACCAGCCTCGTTTCGGCTACCGGGGGCTGATGCTCGACGTGGGGCGGCATTTTTTTCCGGTGGCGTTCGTCAAAAAATACATCGACCTGCTGGCCCTGCACAAGATGAATACCTTCCACTGGCACCTGACCGACGACCAGGGCTGGCGGATTGAAATCAAAAAATACCCGCGCCTCACCCAGGTCGGTTCCCGCCGCGACTCGACCATCCTCGGCCACGCTTCACGCGGAAATACCGCCTACACCGGCAAGTACGACCGCAAACCCTACGGCGGATTTTACACCCAGGACGAGATCCGGGAGGTGGTGCGCTACGCCCAGTCGAAATTCGTGACGATTGTGCCGGAAATCGAAATGCCCGGCCACGCCCTCGCGGCGCTGGCGGCTTACCCCGAACTGGGAGCCAACCCCGACAAACGCTACCGTCCGGCCACGACCTGGGGCGTGATGGACGACGTGTTCCTGCCCCGCGAACAAACCTTTCAGTTTCTCGAAAACGTGCTGACCGAAGTGATGGCGCTGTTTCCGGGCGAATACATTCACATCGGCGGCGACGAATGCCCGAAGAAAACCTGGCGGGAAAGCCAGTTTTGCCAGGATTTGATGAAAAAAGAAGGCTTGAAAGACGAGCACGAATTGCAGAGCTACTTCATCCGCCGGATTGATAAATTCATCACCGCGAAGGGCCGGAGGCTGATTGGTTGGGATGAAATTCTGGAAGGGGGGCTTTCGCCCAACGCCACCGTGATGAGTTGGCGGGGCATCAAAGGCGGCATCGAAGCCGCCCGGCAGAAGCACGACGTGATCATGACGCCGAGTACGTTTTTCTACCTCGATTACTACCAGGGCGACCCCCAAACCAGTCCTCCGGCCATCGGTGGGTACCTGCCACTGCGGAAGGTGTACGGCTACGAACCCATTCCGCCCGAACTAAAGCCCGACGAAGCGAAATACATCCGGGGTGCCCAGGCCAACATTTGGTCGGAGTACATCGCCACGCCCGCCCAGGCCGAATACATGACCTACCCCCGCGCCTGCGCCGTGGCCGAAGTGGTGTGGTCGCCGAAGGATTGCTGCACGTTCGACGATTTCGTCGCCCGCCTGAAAGTCCATTTCCGCCGCCTCGACTACCTCGGCGTGAAGTACGATGGGGAGCACGTGGAAGCGAAGGAGTGAGTAGTCAGGGGCGAGGAGAAGGTTGTCATCCTGAGCTTGCGAAGGATCTCGTTGGGACGGCGGGCTTTGACCGGTGGCCCAGCGGTAGCTAACCTCAACCTATCCGGTAGTCCAACGAGATCCTTCGCAAGCTCAGGATGACAGCCAGGAATTACTTCCTGTTATTCCTCAAAATCGGAATCACCACCCCAACGTAAACGTCAGTGCCCTGGGGACGGATGGTTTTAGTGGAGCCGAAGACACCCACCAGATTGTCGGTGCCCGCGAAAACCGGTCCGAGTTTCAGCGCTAACCCCGGTGAGAAAGCGCCGTTAATGAACACCAGCGGGAGCGCTAATTCGAGAAACCCCTCGGCGGTCAGTCGGGGCGTGATGGCCAGTACGCTGGGTTGGCGCACGGCGATGTCGGTGGCGGCGTGGAGGTCCCGGAGGTAGGCGACATTGACGTAAAATTCATTACCCAGCCTCCAGTCGAGGTTCAGGCTCAGGGAAGTGGGTAGGCCCACCGTGAAGGAGGTCTTTGCTTCCAAGGGCTTTAGCTCCAGCTTTTTTTCCAAAACTGCCACCAGTTCATCGCTGCCGCTTACGTCGTCAAAGTCTTTTTCGGAAAATCGTTTGTTCGTCCGCTGCACCGAATAGCCACGCACGTTGCTGGGGTCGTCGTAGCGGATGCTGCCCACGTCGAGCAGGGCTACGCCGATTCGGAAGCGGTACTTGTCTTCTTCCACGTCGTAGGTGCCGCCAGCGGTATACTCGTCGATCCAGGGGCGGTATTCGTACACCAGGCCCAGGTCGTAGCCCCAGCCGTGGCCGGGAATTTTACTACCCAGAAATTTGCCAATCGTAAACCCGCCGTCGAGCGGGGTCTGGGTGGAATAGCCGAATTCGGCATCGATTGTTTGCACCAAAAGCTGGCCCTGGCTGGGTTTGAGTGGGTCGGGCGTGACGCGGTAGCTCAGGCCCCGGTTGATGAAATGCCCACTGTAAAATCCAGAGAGGTATTTCAACGTCCCGCCAATTTTCAGAAAATGCGTCGACTCCAGCGGGGTGACGACCTGCGCCAGCGAGGCCCCGATTTCGCCGTACAGATTGGCGTTAAGCGTAAAGCGGTTGTCGACGTTGGTGATGTTCCAAAGGTTCGACTCATTGAATCCGTCTCGAATCAAATTCAAAAAACTTTCGCTCGCCCCCGTCACCTGCGCCGCTGCCCGCAGCCGGGTCGTCAGGGCCAGCGAGGTGCGGCTGCCGAAGCTCACCATCGCCGACGGCCCGCGTACTTCGGCCCAGAGGGTGCCGTTTTTGGGTTTGCCGTCGAGTTTTTCCCGAAAATTATACGGCTGAAAATTCACGCTGCCGTCCTCGTTTTTCCATTCGGATGGAACCCGGCCCGTTACGGCGCGTAACAACGAAAACGGGGCGTTCCAGGTCGCGTAATTGTTGTTGACGTGGAGCGTGGCCGCGCCGAGGTTGAAGTAAAATTTATGGCGCGAGTCGGCAATCGAGGCCGGGTTGAGGTACAGCCCGTGGGTGCCGGCGGCGTTGCCGGTCGAGATGCCGAAGAAATTTTGCGCCGACGCATTCAGGCTCACCAGCGTCAGCAGACCAAGAAGTTTTCGCATGAAAAAAGGGAAGGAGTTGCCAAAGTAACGGCCCAATGCCGGGTTTGCTTGCAGACGGGCACGAAAAAAGCCGCCCCGATGACCCGGGACGGCTTTCTACAAAAATGGAATCAGCATCGGGTTTACTTCGCCGGTTTTTTGAAAACGCTTTCGTCCACCTTGCCGTTGAGGGTGATTTTGTTGGTGGTCATGGTCATGGCTCCGGCCTGGGGGTTTTCGGTTTCCATCGTGTGGGGAAATTTGATCCCGTCTACGTCTTTGAAATCCGAAAAGACCATTTCCTGGGTTACTTCCTGGCCGTTGGCCTGGGCCGTTACGCGGGTTTTGACGTTCATCAGCGAAGCCGCATCGAACCAGTAATCCACCTTAGGCCCCGTTGTGGGGGTCATCACGACGTGAAACGCATCCTTGCCGTTGACTTTATCATTGCTCGCCAGTTCCACTTTTGCGCCGTCTTCCTTGTAGCTGAGTAGTGGCCCGCCGGGCGTGAGCGTACCGCCTTGGCCTTTCACCATTTCGGCGGGAATGTCCTGAGGTTCGCCGGTTCCGCCCATCTGAGCGGGGGCGATCATCCACCCGTTGGCTCCGTCCAATACCAGTAGCATCGA
Organism: uncultured Cytophagales bacterium; assembly: GCA_964244295.1. Classification (GTDB taxonomy): domain Bacteria; phylum Bacteroidota; class Bacteroidia; order Cytophagales; family Spirosomataceae; genus JAJAZB01. Next base: position 304,526 of record CAXTIG010000001.1, on the reverse strand, counting down.
GTTACCCATGATGTTCATCTCATTGCGAAACCCTTTGCCCGAAACGATGGTCTGCGTCAGGGGGATTTCACCGAATTGAGTAGAAATCGAACTTTCGGTGACGATGGACTGGATGCCTTTTAATTTGTCGGCTCCGCCGCGTGCAGCGATGTGTTTGGCTAGAATTTCGTCGGCGGTTTGGGCGAAGGCGCTGGCCGAGATCAGCACGGCCAGGGAAGCGGCCAGAAGTTTTTGGGTTTTCATTCCGAAATTAGTTTGGGTATGGTTTGTTGCCGCCAAAGGTAGGCGCGTACCCGAAGTTACTCCCGTTTTTTCGATTAAAGGCCAAAAACGGATTCTGAGTGGGTGGAAAACCTAATCTGCGTGTGGCAGTGGCCGGTAGCGGTTCAACGATTACCTACAAAAATTAGCGATGCTCATCCAAACCGGTTTTCTGATTGGTGGCGTAGCATCGAACCCGGTCAGGTTTTGATCTTTCAAAGAATTACCAAATTTTCTGGCTGTTTTCTCAATCATTTCCCCAACTTTTTCCGCGATTCGCAATCTTTGCGAGCAAAAAGTTTTCAGTTTCCAGTTTTCGGTTTTCAGTTTATGATGCCTTTGAACTGAAAACCGAAAACCGAAAACCGAAAACTGAGTTATGACCCCCACCTATGTCCGCCGGATCAACCGGCTCCTGGTTGCCAACCGGGGCGAAATTGCCATCCGCATCATGCGGGCCGCCACCGAACTCGGCATCCAGACCGTCGCCGTGTACACCTACGAAGACCGGTACAGCCTCCACCGCTACAAAGCCGACGAAGCCTACCAGATTGGCCGCGACGAAGACCCGCTCAAGCCTTACCTCGACATCGAAGGGCTGATTCAACTCGCCAAGCGGAAAAAGGCGGACGCCATTCACCCCGGCTACGGGTTTTTATCGGAAAACACGACCCTTGCTCGGCGCTGCCGCGAGGAGGGGATCATCTTCGTCGGCCCCAGCCCCGAAGCGATGGAGGCCCTCGGCGACAAGGTGATCGCGAAACAAACCGCCGTGGCGGCGGGCCTGCCCGTGATTCAGGACTCGAAGGTGAAGTTTGAAAACACCGACCAGGTGCGGGCCGAAGCCGAGCGAATCGGCTTTCCGGTGATGCTCAAGGCGGCTTCGGGCGGCGGCGGGCGGGGGATGCGCGTGGTGCGCGAGGTGGACGAAATCGAGCGGTCCTACACCGACGCCCGCAACGAGGCCAAAAATGCCTTCGGCGACGACACGGTGTTCATCGAAAAATTCATCGAAAACCCCAAGCACATCGAGGTGCAGTTGCTCGGCGATACGCACGGCAATTTGCTCCACCTCTTCGAGCGGGATTGCTCGGTGCAGCGGCGTTTTCAGAAAGTGGTCGAAATCGCGCCCTCGGTGAACCTGAAGCCCGAAACCCGGCAAAAACTCTACGACTACGCGGTCGCCATCGGCAAGGCGGTGAATTATTCCTGCGCGGGCACGGTGGAATTTCTGGTGGACAAGGAAGAAAACATCTTTTTCATCGAAGTCAACCCCCGCGTGCAGGTCGAGCACACGATCACCGAGGAAATCACCGGCATCGACATCGTGCGGAGCCAGATTCTGATCGCGATGGGCTACAAGCTCAGCGACAACGGCATTTACCTCACCAGCCAGGACGACGTGGAAATGAGCGGCTACGCCATCCAGTGCCGCATCACCACCGAAGACGCCGCCAACGGCTTCAAGCCTGACTTCGGCACCATCATCGCCTACCGCAACGCCGCCGGGTTCGGCATCCGCCTCGACGAAGGCAGCAGCTACCCCGGCATGAAAATCTCGCCTTACTTCGATTCGATGCTCGTGAAGGTGTCGTCGTCGGGGCGGACGTTCAAGGGGGCCATTCAGCGGCTCGAACGGGCGCTGGTCGAGTTTCGGATTCGGGGGGTGAAAACCAACATTCCGTTTTTGCAGAACGTGCTGGCCCACCCCACCTTCCAGGCGGGGGCCTGCACGGTGCAGTTTATCGACCACAGCCCGGAGTTGTTCGATTTCCGCAAACCCAAGGATCGCTCGACCAAACTCCTCCACTACCTCGGTAACGTGATTGTGAACGGCAACCCCGACGTGAAGGTGAAAAACGACCGCACGTTTCGGGTGCCGCAGGTGCCGCGCTACGACGAGTACAGCGATTTTCCGCTCGGCAACAAAGACCGCCTCAGCCGCATGGGGCCGGAGGCGTTTGCCGCCTGGGTGAAAGACCAGAAACCGATTTTTTACACCGACACCACCTTCCGCGACGGCCACCAGTCGCTGCTCGCCACCCGCGTGCGGAGCGACGACATGCTGCGCGTGGCCGAGGGCTTTGCCAAAGATTTTCCGCAGTTGTTTTCGATGGAAGTCTGGGGCGGGGCCACCTTCGACGTGGCGATGCGGTTCCTTTACGAAAGCCCCTGGAAACGCCTGCAAGACCTCCGCGCCGCCATGCCGAATATGCTCTTGCAGATGCTCTTCCGGGGCAGCAACGCGGTGGGCTACTCGGCGTACCCGGATAATTTGATCGAAAAATTCGTCGAAAAATCCTGGGAAACCGGCATCGACGTGTTCCGGATTTTCGACTCGCTCAACTGGATCGAGGCGATGAAAGTGTCGATCAAAGCCGTCCGCGAACGCACCGGCGGGATTGCCGAAGCGGCCATTTGCTATACCGGCGATTTTCATCTTCACCAAAACAACCCGGCCTACAAGTTTTCGCTCCAGTACTACCTCGACATGGCCCGCCAACTCGAAGACCTCGGCGCGCACATACTGGCGATCAAGGACATGGCCGGGCTACTCAAGCCCCAGCAGGCGGGGATTCTGGTGAGCGAGTTGAAAAAAGTCGTCAACATCCCCGTTCACCTCCACACCCACGACACCTCCTCGATTCAGGCCGCGACCTACCTCAAGGCCATCGAAGCCAACGTAGACGTGGTCGATTGCTCGCTGGGGGCGCTGTCGGGCCTGACGGCGCAGCCCAATTTCAACTCGGTCGTGGCGATGATGCAGGGCCACGAGCGCGAAAATCCGCTGGATTTGCAGCGGCTCAACCAGTACTCGACCTACTGGGAAGACGTGCGCGAAATGTACTACCCCTTCGAGAGCGGGATGCGGGCGGGCAGCGCCGAGGTATACGACAACGAAGTGCCCGGCGGGCAGTTTTCCAACCTCCGCCAACAGGCCAACGCCCTCGGCGTGGGCGATAAATTCGAGACGCTCAAGAAAAACTACATCGTTGCCAACCAGTTGTTCGGCGACATCGTGAAGGTGACGCCCTCGTCGAAAACCGTTGGCGACATGGCGATTTTCATGACCTCCAACAACCTCAGCGCCGACGACGTGATGCAGCGGGGCGAGTCGCTGAGTTTCCCCGATTCGGTGAAGGATTTTTTCAAAGGCTACCTCGGCCAGCCGACGGGTGGGTTTCCCGAAAAATTTCAGAAACTGGTGCTGAAAGGCGAGCAGCCGATCCAGGGCCGCCCCAACGATTCGCTGCCCCCGCTCGATCTGGAGGCCGATTTCGAGGCGTTCAAAACCCAGTTTCCGAACGCTGAACTCTACCTCGGCGAGGGGGCGTTTCTCGATTACCTCAGCTACAAAATGTACCCGAAGGTGTACGAGGAATTTTACCACGCCGTCGACCGCTTCGGCGAGGTGCGCACGTTGCCGACCGCCGCGTTTTTCTACGGCCTGCGCCCGGAAGAAGAAATTCTGGTGCCGATCGAAGACGGCAAAACGGTGATGATTCGCTTGCAATACGTGGGCGAACCCGACGAGTCGGGCCTGCGCACCGTCACCTTCGACCTCAACGGCCAGGCCCGGCGGATTTCCATCAAAGACAACCAGTTTAAAAGCACCAAACTCCAGAACCAAAAGGTCAAAAATAAAGGCGACATCGGGGCACCCTTGCAGGGTCGTTTGAGCAAGATTCAGGTGAAAGTGGGCGACGTGGTGAAGAAAAACCAGCCCCTGTTCGTGATCGAAGCCATGAAAATGGAAAGCAGCGTGGCCGCGCCCACCGCCGGCAAAGTGACCCAGGTGGTACTGCCCGAAGGCAGCGTGGTGGAGCAGGATGATTGGGTGGTGACGGTGGAGGGGTAGATTTCGTAGTTTTGTCAAAACATCAGACGAAAATGGATGCTCTGAAATCGCCAACCATCGAATCTAACCCTGCCGTGATGATGGGTAAACCCGTGGTGGTCGGCACCCGAATCACGGTGGAATTGATTCTGGAAAAATTAGCGGCGGGCGAGACGTTCGAGGATCTGCTCGAAGCCCATCCCCGCCTGACGCGGGAAGGTATTTTTGCCGCCCTCGACTTCGCCGCCAAAGCCTTGCGGGCCGACACCATTTACCCGATGGCCTCGTGAATTTCGTCGGCGACGAAAATCTGGATGCCCCGATCGTGGCGATGTTACGGCTAAACGGGCACACGGTATTTTACGTAGCCGAAGAGAATCCCAGTCTTCCCGACCCGGAGGTTTTGAAACTGGCCCAGCAGCAGAAGGCGGTGTTGGTAACGATGGACAAAGATTTTGGTGAATTGGTTTTTCGGCTGAAGCAAGCGCACGAAGGGGTGATTTTGGTGCGATTGCCAGGTAAGAAACCCAGGGAGCGGGCCGAACTGGTGTTGCAGGCAGTTACTCGACACGGCGAAGAATTACGGAACGCCTTCACCGTCGTTTACGAAAATTTCGTAAAAATCAGGCATTGAAATAGCCCTGTTCGGCATACTTATCGACCTCGTCAGTTACCGCCAAATCGACGATTTGGACGTGCGAGACCACATCGACCGCGTAGGCGTTTGGGTGTTTGAAGCGGCTGTCCGGGCGTAAAATTCCTGGTCGGGCATTGAAGACAAAAAAGGGCCTTCCGAACGCCGACGTTCGGAAGGCCCTTTTTTCGCAATCACGCGGTCATTCCCACAAATGGAGGAATAAATTCACCCCCTCCGGTTCCTGCCCGATCCGAATCGCACCGGGGCCGAAACCGGCTTCCCGCGCCAGTCGGTAAAGTCTTTCCTCGCTGCGGTGGTGCAGGTACCAGTTGCCGAAGAGTTCCATGTAAGCCCGGTCGGGATTGGCGGGCGAAAAATTCCCGATGACGATTTCGCCGCCCTGCGTCAGCCAACTTTTAAAGCGGGTCAGGATGCCCACGAACGTGGCATCGTCGAAGTAATCGAACAGCCCCGCCGACCAAATCACGTCGTAGGTTTCGGCGGGCTGGAAGCGGAAGATGTTTTTTTCGATGAACGTGATGCGGTCGCTGAAGTCAGCCGTCAGCGTTTTGGCGTGTTGGATGGCGTGCGGATCCATTTCCACGCAACTCGTGCGGAGCCGGGTGGGGTCGATAAGTGGGTACAACTCGGCCAAATCGCGGGCGGGGCCGCTGGCTACGTCGAGCAGGTGCAGTTCGGACTTTTCACGTTCGCGGAGCGCCCGGCGCAGCGTTTTTTTGAAATACTCCTTCCGGTTTCGGACGGCCTGGGGTGCGGCGAGGGAATGAAAAAACGTGTCCCACTTCCGGTAGCGCGGGTCGGGCGACACGTGGTGGGTGTAAATTTTGTCGATGACGGCAAAATCCCCGGCGTAGCCGTAAGGCCGCCCCAGGATGTGGCCATGGATGGTGGCGGCGAGAAATTCGTCGCTGAGAAAACCGCGCAGCGCGGTTAGTTCCTCGTCTGGGTTTGGGGAGTAACTCAGGTGTTCGGCCAGGTAGGCAATAAGGTCGGTAAATTCCGCGTAGTCGGCGGGGTCGGGACCGCCGCGTTCAATCAGATTTTGAAGCAATTGAAGGGCATCGAGTTCGACGGTTGAGGGAGCGAGGGCGATGGAGTGCATGGGAATTTGGTTTTGCGTTGGTTGAAAACCCGCGTCGGGCGGATTAGTGAACCAAAGCTACCGCGCCGCTCAGCCCCCGTTCAAGATCCGCTTGATGCCCGCCCCACCCGGCTTGACCAATCGGGACGTTGGGTTGACGAAACCCCTGGCGGGGCCTCTGAAAATCCAGTTGGAGGGAAGGCAGCGTCGAAATTTATCCGGCGTTCGGGGAAATTCACCCGCGTAAAGGACGGGTTCGTCCGAAAAGGCGTGGCTTCCCGGTTCAGAATCGGGATTTTCGGAAAACCGATTTTTCCTCCCGATGAAAGCCTCCATCGAACGCCAACTCATCCGCTGGCTGCACCTGATCGCCAGCGTACCCATCGTCGGGTTCATTTACGGCCCCGTTGCCGAAATTCCGCAAGCGGTTTTTGCCATTCGCTGGGTCATTTTCCCCGCCGTGGTGCTGTCGGGCTTGTGGCTCTGGCAGGGGTTTCGGGTGAAAAAGTGGCTGGGATTAAAACCCGCCCCGAAAAGGAAAAGTGGTTGGCTGCACTGACGCCGTTTTTTCGTGCTATTTTTCAGACTTGATTTCCACGTCACCTCTGATTTTTTCATGAAAAACCGTTTCCTCCTTTCCGTCGTCTTCCTTCTTTGCTTCCCCCTTTTCCTTTCCGCCCAACAAATCGTCCAGCGCGACCCGGCCATCGAGGCCTTCGTCGGGCAGGTTTCCGCCGATAGCCTTCGGGCGCACATCGACAAGCTCGTTGGTTTCGGTACCCGTCAGACGATGAGCACCACCGCCGATCCCCGGCGGGGTATCGGCGCGGCCCGGCGCTGGGTGTTGAGTCGTTTCAACGACTTCGCCCGGCAGAGTGGGGGCCGCATGACCGCCCGGCTCGACCTCTGGACGCTCAAACCCGACGGACGGCGCGTGGACAAACCCCAGGAAATTGGCAACGTCATCGCCACCCTGAAAGGCAGCGACCCGACCGACGACCGGCTGTTCCTCGTCAGCGGACACATCGACAGCCGGGTGAGCAACGTGATGAACCGCGACGCCGACGCACCCGGTGCCAACGACGACGGCTCCGGCACGGCGGCGGTCATCGAATTGGCGCGGGTGTTGAGCAAGGCGCAGTTTCCGGCCACGGTGTTGTTTTGCGTGGTGAGTGGCGAAGAGCAGGGGTTGCTCGGGGCCGATTCGCTGGCGGGCACGGCCTTTCAGCAAAAGTGGAACATCGAGGCGATTCTGAACAACGACATCATGGGTTCGAACCACTCCAACGAGACGAACATCATCACCAACACGAAAGTCCGGGTGTTCAGCGAGGGTTTGCCCGCCTACCAAACCGCCGAAAAAGCCGCCAGCATCCGCGCCCTGGGCCTGGAAAGCGACGGCAAGGCCCGCCAACTGGCCCGGTACACGAAGGAACTAGGCGAGCGCTACGTGGATAATCTGGACGTGGTGCTGATTTACCGCAACGACCGCTACCTGCGCGGCGGCGACCACACGCCCTTCGTGCAGAAGGGTTTTCCGGCGGTGCGCATCACCGAAATGAACGAGAACTACAACCACCAACACCAGGATTTGCGCACGGAAGGGGGCACCCGCTACGGCGACTACGCCGAATTCATGGATTTTGAATACCTGCGAAAAAACACGGCGATGAACCTCAGTGTGCTGGCGAATCTGGCCAAAGCCCCGGCCATGCCGCAAAGTGTAAGCATGGAAGTCCGCAACCTGAGCAATGCCACGACGCTGTTCTGGCAGGCCCCAAAAAGCGGCAAACCGAAGGGTTACTACGTGCTGATGCGGGAAACGAACTGGCCGTTTTGGCAAAAAAAACTATTCACGACCAAGCTCGGGATGACCTTGCCGTATTCGAAAGACAACTACTTTTTTGCGGTGCAGGCGGTGGGGGAGGAGGGGAATGAAAGCCTGCCGGTGGTGCCGGTGGGGAGGTGAGATGAAGGTGTGGTACCTACGGACTTTAGTCCGTAGGTACCACAGCCCGGCTTAACACCAGGTGCAAGATTTTACAAAAAAAAGGGTCAGTTCCAATTGCTCGGAACCGACCCTTTTTTATTTCGGAAAAGCGAGATTACATCATCCCACCCATGCCGCCGCCGCCGTGTCCGTGACCGCCCATGGCGGCACCGGCGGATTCTTCGGGCTTGTCGGCCACCACGCACTCGGTGGTGAGCAGCAAACCGGCAATCGACGCGGCGTTTTCGAGCGCGAGGCGCGTTACTTTCGTCGGGTCGATGATCCCAGCCGCGATGAGGTTTTCGTAACGGTCTTCGCGGGCGTTGTAGCCGAAGTCGTCCTTACCGGCTTTCACGGCGTTCACCACCACGCTGCCTTCGCCACCGGCGTTGGCGACGATGGTACGCAGCGGGCTTTCGATCGCCAAACGGACGATGTTGATGCCCGTGGTCTGGTCTTCGTTTTCGCCTTTCAGATCGGCCAGGGCATCGATGGCCCGGATGAAGGCCACGCCGCCACCGGCTACGATGCCTTCTTCCACTGCCGCGCGGGTCGCGTGGAGGGCGTCATCGACGCGGTCTTTTTTCTCTTTCATTTCCACTTCGGTGGCCGCCCCAATGTACAGGATGGCTACCCCGCCCGAAAGTTTCGCCAGGCGCTCCTGGAGTTTTTCGCGGTCGTAATCCGAAGTGGTATTTTCGATTTGAGCCTTGATTTGATTCACCCGGCCGGTGATGTCCTCTTTCTGACCCACGCCGTTCACGATGGTCGTGTTGTCTTTGTCGATGAGGATTTTCTCGGCCTGACCCAGGTATTCGAGCGTCGCGTTTTCGAGTTTGAAACCGCGCTCTTCGCTGATCACCTGACCGCCCGTGAGGATGGCGAGGTCTTCGAGCATGGCCTTGCGGCGGTCGCCGAAACCGGGGGCTTTCACGGCGGCCACTTTGAGGGCACCGCGAATTTTGTTCACCACCAGCGTCGCGAGGGCTTCACCGTCCACGTCTTCGGCGATGATCAGCAGCGGGCGACCCGTCTGGGCCACGCCTTCCAACACCGGGAGGAGTTCTTTCATCGAAGACACTTTCTTCTCCGAAATCAGGATGAAGGGGCGCTCGAGTTCGGCTTCCATTTTCTCCGTGTTGGTCACGAAGTAGGGCGAGAGGTACCCCCGGTCGAACTGCATCCCTTCCACCGTTTTCACTTCGGTTTCGGTGCCACGGGCTTCTTCCACCGTGATGACGCCTTCGCGGCCTACTTTCTCCATCGCGTCGGCAATCATTTCACCGATTTCCGAATCGCTATTGGCCGAGATGGTGGCTACCTGGGCGATTTCTTTCGAGGTTTCGATGGTGCGCGATTGCGCTTTCAGGTCGGCAACCACGGCCTGCACGGCCTTTTCGATGCCGCGCTTGAGGTCCATCGGGTTGGCACCGGCGGCTACGTTTTTTGAGCCGATGGTGTAAATGGCCTGGGCCAGTACGGTGGCGGTGGTGGTACCGTCGCCGGCCTGGTCGGCGGTTTTGGAGGCCACTTCCTTCACGAGCTGGGCGCCCATGTTCTCGATGGCGTCTTTCAGTTCAATTTCTTTGGCGACCGTCACCCCGTCTTTGGTGATGGCGGGCGAGCCGAATTTTTTGTCGATGATGACGTTGCGGCCTTTCGGTCCGAGGGTCACTTTTACGGCGTCAGCCAGGGTGTCAACACCCCGCTTGAGTTTTTCGCGGGCTTCGGTATCGAAAAAGAGTTCTTTTGCCATGGTCTTTTCTTGGAAATTTTTTTTGGAACGGGTTAGCCAATAATTAAGCGAGAACGGGTTCGGCTACTTCACCCAACACGGCAAACAAATCCGACTCGCGCATGATGAGGTAATCGGTGCCATCGACGGTGATTTCGGTGCCCGAATACTTGCCGTAGAGGACGGTGTCGCCAACTTTCACAGTCATGGGTTCGTCTTTTTTCCCCGCGCCCACGGCCACGACGGTACCACGCTGGGGTTTCTCTTTCGCGGTGTCGGGAATGATGATACCGAACGCGGTTTTTTCTTCTGCCGGGGCCGCCTCCACCAGGACGCGGTCTGCCAACGGTTTAACGTTCACGGACATAAATGAAAATAAGGTTGGTTTAACTAAGGGGTTTAACAAATAACTAGTTGGACTTTTTGAAATCCGGTCGCAAAGGTAGCAGTTTCCGTGCCAGTGCCCTAACCCTGTCAGTTTTTCAGGACGGAATGCCAATTTTGTCAAACCCGGCCAAACCCAAATCAGGCAGACCAATAGGAATTATTTACCGAAGAAGATTTGGAGTGAATGGCTTTTTTCACGAAGTTGGACGAAGCAAGCCCACTGATTTCTTCCCGAAAAGTACCATGAACGCGCTTCCCGAAAACTGGCTGACCGAAGGCCTGCTCGACGCCGAGTACAAAAAGTACGTCATTCTGGCATACCTCAAGCAGGTTCGTGAGCACTTCGGCGAAAGGAAACTGTATCCCATCCTGCCCGATTTGCAGGGCCACTACCATCGTTCGCAGGAACTGCGCAGCCAGCAGGCCGATTTTCAGGCGCAATTTCGCAAGCGCCTGACTGGCCTTGACCTGCGAACCTTTCAACTTCGCTACGAAACGCCCCTGCCCGACGACGCCTGCTCGGCCACCCTCGATGAAATCCTGGATTTTGCCCTGCCCCGCTTCGCCCAAACCGAAACCGAAGGCCGCGAACTCGACGAGGAAGTGGACGCGAACCTGACCGTCAGCCCGGTGGGGCTGCTGCCGCTCGTGCGCAGCGAAGGCTACCTGCTCGTGGACGAACCCACCCGCCGCGAAACCCGCGTGTACCAGTACCGGCTGACGTTTTTCGACAACACCCGCCCGCCGCGCCGCCGGATGCAAACCGACCACCTCGAAACGCTCCGGCGGGGCTACAGCACCACCCACGAACACCTGAAACTCGACCTGCTGCGTCGGTACCGGCACCTGCCCAACCCGGCCACGTTTGCCGTGGAATCGAGAAGGGTTTATCCGCTGGAAGAAACGCTTCTCCCCGTGGCGAAGCGGAAAGTGAGCGCGTGGTTGGAGTAAGTTGGGGCAAAAAAATCCCCGCGAGAGTTTTTTAACTCTCGCGGGGAATCCGTTGAAACTTTACTTTTTCGGCGCAACGGGCGCTGGCACCGGCCCGGTGGGCAGGGGAGCCGGGGCTGGAACCGACTTGTTTTGCTGGGCTTTCTCCACGTTGATGCTGTTGATGGTGTCGGCGCTGCCGGGTTGGGCTACGAAAAACACGGTGGCCAGCACCAACACCCCGATAGCCCCGGCGAGGCCCCAAGTGATTTGTTCGAGGAGGTCGCCGGTTTGTTTTACCCCGAAGAGTTGGGTCGAACCGGCCCCGGTGAATTGGCTGGTCAGGCCGCCGCCTTTGGGGTTTTGAATGAGTACAGCCAGAATCAGCAACACGGCCAGGATGATAATCAATACGATGAGTGTCGTGTACATTTTAGTGGTAAGTCGTAAGGGGGTCAGCGTTGAGATTTCAGTTCTTCGATTTTCTCCGCAAAATACGCCTTTTTCTCCCCATTTTTCAAACGGAGCTTTTCGTAGACTTCGATGGCCTTGTCGATTTTGCCCTGTTTGATGAGGATTTTTGCGAAACTTTCGGTCACCAGCCCGCCGCCCGCTTGCGGTAGTTGACGTTTTTGGAGCAGGTCTTCCGGCTCCTCACCGGGTTGGGCATGGGTGGCGCGGAGCGGCCCCAGGCGCGGTTCGGCGGCAATGAAGCGGTCAATGATGTCGAGTTGTTCCGACTGCAAACGAGCCACCAATTCGACGGGTTTTTCTTCGGCACTGGAAGGGGCCGACTTGCCCTGGTTGATGAGCACGTCGGAGTAATCGAGTCCGAATCCTTTTAGCGACGCCCCCGGTTCTTCGGGGCTTTTCTCCGCGTCTTTCGGGTACTTTCGCTGGTACGTCACCGGCGGCGACTGCCCATCGAGTACGTCACCGATGGAAGAGTAGGTGGGCCTCACCGCCGGGAATTCACCACTCAGTAATTTGCGCAAGGCGTTGCGACTCAGGGCGTAGGCGGCGGCTTTGCGCAAGGCGCCGGTGGCCGTTTCATTCCCGGTTTTGGCGTAGCCTTTGGCCAGCAACGAATATCCCAGGCCGCAAAAGGGAAAGCGTTGCACCACCGTTTCCAGGTACGACACGTCGGGGGCACTGAGGTCGTGGGGGTTGCTGATGAGGTAAGAAAAGGTTTCGGAGTGCATAACTGGAGGCTGGAGGCTGGAGGCTGGAGGCTGGAGGCTGGATAATTGGGGAGAACAAGTTACGCAGACTCATGAATCTTACATCTTGTTTCCTGCATCCAGCATCTTTAATCACCAATCCCCCGCCGACTTGTTGAACATATCGAGCACAATCTGGTCGAGAATGGCGGGCACCAACCCCGCCTCCACCTGATTCAGGCTCTGAGCCTGGGGGAAATCGCGGAAGAACGAAAAGCTCTGATCGAAGTTTTGGGTTTCGTCTTTGTTGTTGACAAAGCGGGCCTGCACGGTGATGGTCAGGCGGTTGAGGCCCGCCTGGTCGGCGGCAGTGGGGGCGATGGGCGTAAGTTCGTAACCGACGAAGCTGCCTTCGAGGAGCAGATCGGCGTCGCCGCCGGGCTTGAGTTTCAGGTTGGTGTTCCGCTGGTAGTATTCCTTTACTTTTTCGGTGAAGGTCTGGCTCAGGTTAGCCGGTCCACCCGCCGTGTTCATCACGAAGTTGTTGATGGTGATCGTCTTCAAATCCGGCGACAACTTGGTGCCGGTGAAGGAGTAGGGACCACAACTTTGGAGTGGACAGAGGATAGAGAATAGAGGAAAGATAAAAATCAACCACCATTTCTGTCCTCTATCCACTATCCTCTGTCCTCTGATTTCATTCTTCCTCGATTTCATACTGTTTGATTTTACGGTAAAGCGTCCGTTCGGAAATTCCGAGCGCCTGGGCGGCGTACTTGCGCTTGTTGTGATTTTTGTGCAGGGCTTTGATAATCATCTGTTTTTCCTGCTTTTCAAGCGAAAATGAATCGTCTTCGGTCTCAGCGGTTACGTCTTCCACGCCCGGTTCTTCGTCGGCCCCGTTGAGTTGAATGACGCCCGGTTGGAAAGCAGGCTGGAAGCCCGGCTGAACGCCGTTGGAAGGCGGCGAAAGCAGGCGCGAATTGGCGTTGCGGGCAGCGGCACTGTCGGCGTAGCCCGCTTCTTCGGCCTCCACGTTGCGGAACAATTCGGGGTGATTGCGCACTAATTCGCTGCCGTTGCCGCCGTTATGAACCATATCGAGAAAAAGCCGTTTGAGTTCGGTCACGTCACGGCGCATATCGAAGAGCACTTTGTAGAGCAGTTCGCGCTCCGAAAAACTTCCTTCGCCTTTCAATCCGGGCATCAGGCTCGGCGTGGTGCTGGCTCCGTAATCGGGAATGTAGCGGGCGAGGGTCTGGGCGTTGACGGTGCGGTTTTCGCTTTCCAGAATCGAGACCTGCTCGGCGATGTTTTTCAACTGCCGGATGTTGCCCGGAAAGCGATAACTCATCAGCAATTGCCGGGCGTCGTCACTCAGACGGATGGGCGAAATGCGCAGGCGTTCTGAAAAATCGGCGGTGAATTTGCGGAACAGCAGCACCACGTCTTCGCCCCGGTCGCGGAGGGGCGGCACCGCGATGGGCACCGTGTTGAGGCGGTAGTACAAATCTTCCCGAAACTGACCGCGCTCGACGGCCTGCAACAAATTCACGTTGGTCGCCGCCACCACGCGCACGTCGGTTTTCTGCGATTTCGAAGAGCCAACGCGGATGAATTCCTTGTTTTCAAGCACGCGCAACAGCCGCGCCTGGGTGCCTAAAGGCAGTTCACCGATTTCATCCAAAAAAATCGTCCCGTGGTTAGTTTCCTCGAAATACCCCTTGCGGGCGGCTTCGGCCCCGGTGAACGAGCCTTTTTCGTGACCGAACAATTCCGAATCGATGGTGCCCTCGGGAATGGCTCCGCAGTTGATGGCGATGAAGTTGCCGTGTTTGCGGGCGCTGAGGCTGTGGATGATTTTGGAAAACGATTCTTTCCCGCTGCCGCTTTCGCCGTTAATCAGCACCGTCAGGTCGGTCGGGGCCACCTGCGCCGCCACCTGAATGGCGTAGTTGAGCGCGGGCGCGTTGCCAATGATGCCGTAGCGGGATTTAATGGATTGGAGTTCCTGGGGAGTCATAACTAAATGATTGAGTGATTGAGTGATTGAGTGATTGAGTGAAAAATCCAACTTCACTCAGTCACTCAGTCACTCAGTCACTCAGTGCTTGACCAATCAGCGTCGCCGCCGTACAGTCGGTGACGACCACGTTGACGTACTGGCCTTTTTGGAAATTTTCTTTGGGGAATACCACGACTTTGTTCTGGTCGTTGCGGCCCTGGAGGAAGTCGTCAGAGCGTTTGGAAACGCCTTCGACCAGTACCCGGTGCGTGCGCCCCATTGCGCGTTGGTTGCGGGCCAGGCTGTGCTGCTGCTGGAGGGCGATGATTTCGCTGAGGCGGCGTTTTTTTACGGGTTCAGGCACGTCGTCCACCAACTTTTTGGCCGCCGGGGTGCCGGGGCGTTCGGAGTAGAAAAACATGAAGCCGAAGTCGAATTTCACCAATTCCATCAGGTTGAGCGTATCGCGGTGTTCTTCCTCGGTTTCCGAGCAAAATCCGGCGATGAGGTCGTGCGAGATGCCGCAGTCTTCGCCCAGAATGGCCCGAATCCGGTCGATTTTTCCGAGGTACCAATCCCGGTCGTACGTCCGGTTCATCAGCGCCAGAATCCGGGAGTTGCCGCTTTGGGCGGGCAGGTGGATGTAGTTGCAGACGTTGTCGTACGCCTTCATCGTAAAAAGTACGTCGTCGGTAATGTCCTTCGGGTGCGAGGTGCTGAACCGCACCCGGAGTTCGGGGCTGACGAGCGCTACCCGTTCGAGCAGGTTAGCAAAGGAAATCAAGTCTTGATTTTTGTCTCTGGTCTCTTGTTTCTTGTCTCCTGTTTCCTGTTTCCACTTGTAACTATCCACATTTTGCCCCAGCAACGTCACCTCGCGGTAGCCCTGCGCGAACAAGTCTTCGGCTTCGCGCACGATGCTGTGCGGGTCGCGGCTGCGCTCGCGGCCACGGGTGTAGGGCACCACGCAAAACGAGCACATGTTGTCGCAGCCGCGCATGATGCTGATGAAGGCCGTCACGCCGTTGGAATTGAGCCGCACCGGCGCGATGTCGGCGTAGGTTTCTTCCCGGCTCAGGAACACGTTGACGGCCTTCTGGCCGGTTTCGGCTTCCTCCACCAACCGGGGCAAATCGCGGTAGGCATCGGGTCCGGCCACGAGATCCACCACTTTTTCCTCTTCCAACAACTTCGTTTTCAGGCGCTCGGCCATGCAGCCCAGCACGCCTACCACGAGTTCGGGGCGGCGGCGTTTCAGGCCCGTGAGGTGAACCAGCCGGTTGCGGACTTTCTGCTCGGCGTTGTCGCGGATGGCGCAAGTGTTCAGGAAAATTACGTCGGCTTCTTCGGCGCTGGAGGTGGTGGCGTACCCGCCGTCCTTGAGAATCGAAGCCACGATTTCGGAGTCCGAAAAATTCATCTGGCAGCCGTAGCTCTCGATGTACAATTTCTTTTTCCCCACTGCCCCCGGCTCGTCGGCGAGCAGGCGAGGGAGTTCAGCGGCGGCTTTATCGCTGTCAGTGAGAATATCGAGGGTTTGCATAGAAAAGTCGATAGTCGGGAGTCAACAGTCGTTAGTCAAGCCTGGCCCGTCAGCTAAAGCAAACGGGCCGATCGATTATCGACTAAAAGTCCAAAGATAACGGTTTTTAGCCCCAGCCGTGACAGAATGGCAGGAAAAGCATTAGAACGGGTATCCGATCCCGATGTTGAGTTTGGGCCGGTACTCGCCCGTGAGCGCGATTTTGTTGAGTACCCAGCGCTGGCTGGCCGGAAAACTGGGGTCGTACACTTTCAGGCCCCAATCGGCGCGGATGATGAAAAACGTAAAATCCCACCGCAGTCCGAAACCCGTGCCGAGGGCAATTTCACGCGGAAATCGGCTAAACGAAAAATCAGCCCGACCCAGCCGTTCCCCCGCCGATTGGCGCGTGGTCCAGGTATTTCCGGCGTCGAGGAAGACGGCTCCGTTGAGTTGCCCCCCGATTTTCAGAATCGGAAAGCGCAACTCGGCGTTCAGTTCGAGCAACACGTTGCCCGGTTGCTCCACAACTTTGTCCACCTGCGGCGGGGTATCGTTCGACGACCCCGGCCCCAAGCGGCGCGGTCGCCAGGCCCGGATGCTGTTGGAGCCACCCGCGAAAAAGTATTTTTCGTAGGGCAGGGCATCGTTGCTGCCGTAGGAAATGGCCACGCCCGCGTTGGCGCGGAGGGCCAGGGTCGAGCGAAATCCCACGGGCAGGTAGTAGCGGAATTCGGGGTTGATGCGGTAAAATTTGAAAAACTGAAGCTGGTCGTCCTGGAAGAGTCGTTTCAGAATCGGAAACTCGTCGTTGCGGGTGAAATTGAGCGTGGTGCCGCCGAGTTCGAGAAAGAGCCGGAAGTAACTGCCCCGGCGATTTTGCCCCAAAATGTTGTCGGAATACACGTAGGAACCGCTCACGCTCGACACGAACGAACGCTGAAAACTGCGAATCAGCGGATTACCAGCCGTGTTGAGGCTGTCGAGGTAGTTGCTGAAGGCGGGGTCTTTAATCCGGGAGTTGTTGACGTTGGCGTCGAAAATGGAGAAGTAAAACGTTTCATTCAGCGATTTTTGCCAGGAATAACTAACGGCCAGTTTGGCGTTGGTGCGCTGGTAATCGGGGCGGTCGGAAAAGTTGAAACCCAAACCGAGTTGCGTGCGCGGGTTGTAGTTGTTGAACCGAAAATTGTACTGGCCCGGAAACAGAATCTGCGGAAAAATAAGGGAGGCGTTCAGGCCCGCTTCAAAACTGGCGTAGGGACGGTCGTTGACGATAAACCCCGTCTGCCCTTCCACGCCCACGCGCCCGGCCAGTTCGAGCGATTCCAGCCCGCCCAGAATGTTGCGGATGCGCAGTGAGGCGTTGGTGAATGGTCCCGGCAGGCCCTGGAACACGTTCATCCCCACCTCGCCCGAAAACTGGTACTTTTCGAGCGGATTGGTGTAAATCTGGAGCCGCCGCCGCGCGGTATCGAAGGGCATATCCGGAAAACGGAACTGGTCGAGCGTGCCGAGCCGCCGCTGGGTTTCGGCGATGCGCCGCTGGCTGTACACGTTGCCGGGCCGAACGCTGAGTTTGGAATCGAGCAAACGAGGCGAGTACCGGCGCCCGATAAACACGTAGCGGATGCCGCTGAAATCGGCATCCGTGCGGCTGCGTTCGGGCAACCCGGCTTGGGTTCCATCGACGACCATCGACACGGAATCGACCCGAAAAAACGGGTGTTCCCGACCACGACGCGGTGGTTCGATGCTAAAAATCGGGTCGATTCTCCGGGGTTGCGATCGAAACGTATCCACGCCCACAATGCCGATGTCGGCCCGGCTGAAGCCGTAGTAGCCGTTATCGCGAAACAGTGATTCAAGGCGGAGCCGCTCGGCATCGAGCGCGTTGCGGTCGAAACGCCCGCCCGGTTTCAACCCCGACTCCGTGCGGCGGGCTTCCATCAGGCTGTCGAGCCGAGGCTCCGGGGATTCGTAGCCGACCCGCTCGAAGGTACTAGCCAGGCCTTCGGAAACCCGGTAAATGACCTTGATCTGCCGACGAAACAACAAGGCGGTGTCAAAGGCCATCTGCACGCTGGCGCTGCGAAAACCGCGCGTGACGAGGTATTCTTTCATCGAAGCCGCGTTTTGCTCGGCCAGTTTCTGGCTGATGTACGAGGGCGGCTCGCCCAGTACCCGCATAAACCAGTTGCCTTGTTCGACCCGGCGTTCGAGGCGACGCTGGCGTTTTTCACAACGGTTCTGGAGCCGCCGCAGGGCGCGGGGAGCGGATTCGACCAAGAGCGCCTGCCGCTGGCAAGAGTCGAGCAGGCGGCGGAGTTCGTCCTGACTCTGGGCTCTGTTGTAAAACCGTTCGCCGATGCGGTAGAAGCCGAGGTAAGGCAGGAAACTGTTGAAAATAATCTTCCGATTGGGCCGCTGGGGCACCAGCGCGAGCAATTCTCCCGATTCGATTTCCTCGTTACCCTTCACGCTTTGGCCCACGAGCAGGTATTCGTCCGTCCGTACCGTCGCCTCGCGCACGCAGCCCGTCAGCACTAGCAGCAGACCGAAACCGAAAAAGAGGGGAAGCCGGCGTTTCGCCATGTAAGTTTGTGATGAGAAAAGGCGAACGTTTTAGGGTGTCACGCTGAGCGGAGTCGAAGGGTGGTTGGAAACGGGAGACTTTCTCCGAAGTATAGCCGCGCTTCGACTCCGCTCAGCGTGACCCCTCATTTTTATTTAACTCCATGATTTCCAAAGCCTGGCAAACCCGTCTGCGGGCGCTTCAACAGAAAAAATACCGGCAGGAGCAGGGTCTTTTTTTCGTGGAAGGGGCCAAAAATACGCTGGAACTCCTCCATTCCGATTTTGAAATCGAGGTCGTGTTTGCCACCGAATCGTTTTACAAAGAAAACGAAGTTCGGCTAGCCGGGCAACGATTTCGCTGCGAAGAAGCCAGTCCCGACGACCTCGTCCGGGCCGGAACCTTCGCCAGCAACAACGCTGCCCTGGCCGTGGCTAGAACGAAAAATCAAGCGGATTTTAATGCCCAACCCAATGAATGGGTGCTGGTGCTCGACGACCTCCGCGACCCCGGCAACCTGGGTACCCTCCTGCGCGTGGCCGACTGGTACGGACTGACGAAAGTGATTTGCTCCGAAACCACCGCCGATTTTTACAACCCCAAAGTGCTCACGGCCAGCATGGGTTCGTTCGCCCGGATGCAGGTCTGGTACCAGTCGTTGCCGGATTTCCTACGTCAAATCGACGTGCCCGTCGTCGGCACCTTTCTCGGCGGCTCAACCTTGCACGATTTCGCATTCCCGGCAGGCGGATTTCTGGTCATCGGCAACGAGTCGAACGGCATCAGCCCGGAAGTGGAAGCCCTGGTCACCCAAAAAATCACCATCCCCCGCTTCGGCGGGGCCGAATCGCTCAACGCGGGCGTGGCGGCGGCGGTGGTGTTGGACAACCTTAGAAGAGTAGAGAGGATAGAGTAGAGAGCCTAGCGGAAAGACAGCTTTTTGGCCTTTCGCTAGGCTCTCTACTCTGTCCTCTCTACTCTGTCCTCTCTACTCTATCAAAGCCGCATCGTTGGCAAGTTGGTCGGCGTGTTCTTTGCCGAGGTAGCGGTCGATGAGCGCGTGGGCGAGGTAGAGGAGGGGGGTGAGCAGGATGGCGATGATGAATTTGTAAGTGTAATTGTTAAAACCCACCGTTAGCACCTGGTCCATCGTCCAGTTTCCGAACACGTAAAACGCCACGTACAGCACCACGAAGCTGTCGATCAACTGGCTCACCAACGTACTGCCCGTGGCCCGGAGCCAGATCATTTTGCTACCCGTCCGGCGGCGCAGGTATTGAAAAATCGTGGCATCGAGCAACTGCGCCACCAGAAAGGCCGTGATCGACCCGATGATGATGCCCATGCCCTGACGGAAGATTTTGGCGAATGCGTAGTTGATGTCGAACCCGGCGGGTTGGGCGTTCACATCGAGCCAAAACCGGGCGGGGGCGAGGAGCGTGGCCGCGAAAATGATCAGGAAACTGTACGTGATCAGCCCCGCCGTGAGGTACGAAATTCGCTTCACGCCGGGCCGCCCGAAGTATTCGTTGATCACGTCGGAAGTGATAAATACGACGGGCCAGGGTAACGCTCCTGCTGCCAGAGCGTAGCCAAACGTGCCGCCGAAGGGCATCAGGAACGAAGCCGCCGTGGGGCCGATGGTTCCGGCCACGTCGAAAATCTTCGCCCCGACGATTTCAGCCACCAGCGCGTTGGTCAGGAAAATACCGCTGAGGATGAGGTAGAGGGTTTGTTTTTTCTGGGCGTAAGTGGGGGAGGGCATGGGGGGAAATTAGAGAATTATCTTTTGAAGTGGGGTGTCACGCTGAGCTTGTCGAAGCGCCCACCGTTGCCAGCCGTCGTAGTCAGTGCGTGGATACGGCTGGCAACGGTGGGCGCTTCGACAAGCTCAGCGTGACAGATTAAAGCCCAACCAATTTTCAACTTTCCACCAACTCCACCGCCTTGCCGCGCACGGTCGATCCGTCGAGGAAGCGATCCACTCGGTTTAGAGCGAGGGTTAGTTCCTCTACCGGGGGCAGGAAAACAATCCGGAAGTGGTCGTCTTTGAAATAATTGAATCCCGTGCCGGGCACCAGCAACACCCGCTCGTTAATGAGCAGGTCGAGCACGAATTGCTCGTCGTTGACAAAATTGAAGCGCTTCAAATCTAGTTTCGGAAACAGGTACAGCGCCCCCCTGGGCCTCACGCACGTCACGCCGGGCAGGGAGGTGACTTTGTCGTAAGCGGCCTGCATTTGTTTGTGAAGCCGACCCGTCGGGGCCACGAGGTCGTCGATGCTTTGGTAGCCGCCGAGGGCGGTCTGGATGGCAAACTGAGCCGGAACGTTGCCACAGAGTCGCAAGCTCGCTAGCAGCGTCAGCCCTTCGATGTACGAGCGGGCTTCTTTTTTTGCTCCGCTCAAAATCAGCCAGCCGCCCCGAAAACCCGCCGCCCGGTAATTTTTCGATAAACCGCCGAAGGTGAGGCAGAGCGTGTCGTGGGCGAAGGTCGCCATCGGGTGGTGAACGGCTCCGTCGTAGAGAATTTTATCGTAAATCTCGTCGCTGAACAGGATCAGGTTGTGCCGTTCGGCCAACCGGGCGATGCGCTCTACCACCTCGCGGTCGTACACGGCCCCGGTCGGATTGTTGGGGTTAATAACGACAATGCCCTTCGTTCGGCGCGTGATTTTTCGTTCCAAATCGGTCAGATCGGGGTTCCAGGCGCTTTCCTCGTCGCAGGCGTAGTGAACGGGCTTCCCGCCGCAAAGGGCAATGGCCGTCGTCCAGAGTGGGTAATCGGGCGAGGGAACCAGGATTTCGTCGCCGTCGTCGAGCAGCGCCTGCATCGAGAGTAGGATCAGTTCGCTCACGCCGTTACCGATGTACACATCGTCGATGGTCACGCCCGCGATGCCCCGGCTCTGGGTATAGTGCATCACGGCTTTCCGCGCCGCAAACAGCCCCCGCGAGTCGGCGTAGCCCTGGGCGTCGCGGATGTTGACAATCATGTCGTGGATGATTTCGTCGGGCGCGTCGAAGCCGAAGGGGGCAGGATTACCAATGTTCAGCTTGATAATTTTATAGCCCGCCGCCTCCAGTTCGAGGGCTTTTTCGTACACCGGTCCGCGAATTTCGTAACGCAGGGAATCAAGTCGGCTGGATTTTAAAAAGGCCATAGGGGCAGTCGGTTGGCAATCAAAGGCTCAAAAGTAGCCGTTATACCCCGCTTTCAAAAACAGAAAAGCCGGGTAAAACCCGGCTTTTCACGATGACAACGCGGTTTGGATTAGCGTTCACGGGCCAATTCTGGGCTGGTCTGCACCGGGAATCGGGCCATGATTTTGTTGACGGACTGGTAAATGGCGGTTTCCACGTCTTTGTTGCGGTCGTAAAACTGGCCCGAAGCCCAGCCCTGCCACACTTGCTGGTTGTTGCGGGCGTCGTATACATTCACGACGATCCGGTTTTCTTCGTAGTTGCGGGTAGAAGTGTTCATCCCGCCGCCGTACCAACCCCAAAAGGGCGAAAAATTGTTGTTCGACTGGGTGCTCTGGCGGTCGCGCGAATCGGTGCCGAAACGCACGATGAGGTCGGCTTTCCGATCGCTGGCGCGGCTCAGGCCCCGGGCCACCAGTTCGGCTTCAATTGCCTTCGTGATGCGCGTTTGGTTGAGTTCACTGCCCATCACCGGATCGGGGTTGCGGCCCCGCTCGGTTTCGACCGTGAAACTATTGAACTGACGGAAGTTAACGCCCCGGGCGTAGTCGCTGCGCACGGTCACCGAAGGCGAACACGCGCTGAACAGCAACCCGGCTCCAAGCGCGGCGAAAAGGATACGTTTCATGGGTATGTTGGATGAAAATGAACGAATTGGTTGAGGGCAAACGCGCCTTTTTCAAGGAATCCGAACCACGTCTGACTGCCTGGAGAACGAAAAAATCCGGCTGAAAAGTGCCGGATTGGTACGCGCTGAAGGCGGACAGGGGGAAGATTAACTTTTTTTAACGCGACACGGGCAGGGCCTGGAGGTGTTCAATGGTCTGGCGGGATTCCTCCACGGTGCGGCGTTGCCGTTCTACTCGGTCGAGCACTCCTTCCGGCCAGTCCCGGCATTCACCTAGAATCCGGTCGTACGCATCGAGTGTTGCTTTTTCGGCGCATTCGACGGCCGCCAGAATCGCCTGGGTATCGTGCCCGCTGAGGGCCGAGCGAACGTCGATCCAAACCCGGTGTAAGTCGCCTGAAACGGTTGTGCCTGGCTCCACTTCACCGTTTAGTTGTCGAATGATCTCGCGGAGTTGGTCCAGGTGTTCATCGCTTTCACGAGCTATCCGTTGAAATAGCGTACGCAGTTTGGCAGAACGGACGTCGGCGCGGGCGGTTTTAAATTGCTCGATGCGGGCGGAATTGACGGCCAGCAGAAAATTCAGGTCATCGACGGTTTTTAGTTCGTGAAAATTCATGAGATTCAGGCGATTGAAAGACAACGCATTTAGCAAAAAAAAGAATGCCATCTGCATCGAAATCGGTCGATGACTAGGCGTACATCCAACCGAACGCACGGCCTGATCGCCAAACCGAATGACTCGATAGTCCTGCCTGGAGTGGGGAATGACCCGTTGAAACCGGGGAAAAGCCGCACCATTCCTCCGGTAAGGCTTTCCTTTAGGAATGAAGTGGAGAGTGGAATGCCTTTTTTACAACCCTCGAACGTGTCACAACCACTTCAGCAACAAGATTTCTAATAACCTGATCAATACGATGGAAACGCTAACCAAGCCAAATGCTGCCCAAGCCGGAGCCGGGCAGGGGTATACGCCCGGTAAAGGCGATGAATCGAGTGTAGTTGGAAATACCGAGACGAGCGCCAATGCCACCGTAATGGGCGGTGCATTCGATGAACTGAAAGACGCCGGGCCGGTCGGTCCTGGCGAAAAAGAAATCCCAACCCCGGACATCTCGAAGCCGGAAATCGAACCGGGTAAGATCGAGACGCCCGAAATTCCTCAGCCGCTGGGCGATCCGGGTTACGAACAAAACGACGACGATAAAGACGGCACGGCTCGCTCCGAACAGGCCAAACTCGGCGAGCAGGAGGGGTACAACGAAGTACCGGTCAACGCGCCCATTCAGCAAAAAGAACAATTGGCCTACCCGTCGGGAACGGAGGAAACGGAAGACTATCCGCGCTGATTTTTGAGAATTCGTTTACAAAAACGGCCACTCCTGGCAAAGGGTGGCCGTTTTCTTTTTCAACCAAGACCAGTTTTTAGTGAAAATGCGTCAGCCGGTGGCCGAGATCTTCGAGCGAAGCGCCTTTGGTTTCGGGCATGAGCCGCCAAACGTACAGCAATTGCAACACCATCATCACCGCGAAAAAAGCGAAGATGGGGCCACCGCCGATGGCGGGATTATTGGCAAAAATCGGGAAGACGTTGGTGATGAGCGCCGCGAAAATCCAGTGGGTAAAACTACCCAGCGCCTGCCCGGAAGCCCGGACGGCGTTCGGGAAAATCTCGGAGATGAATACCCAAATCACCGCTCCCTGGGAGAGGCCAAAAAAGGCGATGTACACGAACAAATACACCGGCACCGCCGCGAATTTTTCTGTAAAAAATGAGTACGAAACCAGCCCCAGCGTCAGGATGAGTGCCACCGTGCCAATCCACATCAGCGTGCGCCGCCCGTAGCGGTCGATGAGGTTGAGGGCCAAAAAGGTGAACCCAAAATTGATCAACCCGATGCCCGCCGAAGAAAGCAGCGCGGAGCTTTTACCCAGACCGGTCATTTCAAAAATACGCGGTGCGAAGTAAATGATGGCGTTGATGCCCGCCATTTGGTTGAAAAACGCAAACAAAAACGCCAGCATGACCGGGCGGCGGTAAGCCCGTGAAAACAGCGACTCACGGGCGGACCCGGTGGGATGTTCGTCGCGACTGGCGAGGATGGCGTGCAGTTGCGCATCGGCGGTGGCGGGGTCGATTCGGCGCAGGGTGCGCTCGGCTTCGGCCACCCGGTTGCGACTTACGATGAGCCAACGTGGGCTTTCAGGAACAAAAAACACCGCCACCGAATACAGCAGCGAAGGGAACGCCACCCAGCCCAGCATCCAGCGCCAGGCGTTTTCGAGGCTGGTTTGGGCAATGAAATAATTGGCGACGTAAGCCAGCAGAATTCCAAAAACGATGTTGAACTGGAACAAGGCCACCAACCGCCCGCGTGATTTTGCCGGGGCCACTTCGCTGATGTACAGGGGGGCCGATACCGAAGCCGACCCGATCGCTAGCCCGCCCAGAAACCGGAACACGATGAATGAATTGACTCCCGGTGCCAGGGCCGAACCCACTGCCGAAACCATGAAAAACAACCCGATAGCCAGTAGCGTAGGCTTCCTTCCGAAGCGGTCGGCAGGGAGGCCGCCCAGCATGGCCCCGATCACGGTGCCGTACAGCGCAGCGGCGATGGCGAGGCCGTGGCTGGCGTCGCTCAGCGTCCAGAGGCGTTGGATGGCCTGCTCGGCCCCGGAAATAACGGCGGTGTCGAGGCCAAACAACAGTCCGGCCAGGGCCACGGTGATGGACCAGAAGAAAACGTTGCGGTTCAAATTAGGTAGAGGTTTCGGTGAATGGAATTCGTCAAAAGTAGGCAAACAAAACGGCCCCGACCAAAGGCCGGGGCCGCAAAACTTCCGGGAAGTTAAAACCGTCACGCCACCGCCAGCATCGAAACCGCTTTGGCTTCGAGGGCGGTTTCACCCATCAGCCAGCAGTCGGCGGCGCGGGCGGCTTCGCGGCCCTCGCTGATGGCCCAGACCACTAGCGACTGCCCCCGGCGCATATCGCCCGCCACGAACACCTTCGGGATGTTGGTCTGGTAGTTGGGGGCTTTCACGTTGCCGCGTTCGTCGAGGTCCACGCCGAGGTCGGCGAGGAGTCCTTCGCGTTGGGGGTGCAGAAAACCAGCGGCAATCAGGGCCAAGTCGCAGGGGATTTCGCGCTCAGTTCCGGGTAATTCCGTAAAACTCATTTTCCCGTTTTCGGTTTTCCAGCCCAATTCAACCACGTTCAGGGCTTTCAAGCCGGTTTCGTCGCCGATAAATTCCTTCGTCTGAATCGACCAGTACCGCTCGCAACCTTCTTCGTGGGAAGTCGAGGTGCGAAGCATCATCGGCCAGTTGGGCCAGGGTGTCGAAGGCGCGCGTTCGTTCGGCGGCATGGGCAGCAATTCCACCTGGGTGATGCTGGCCGCGCCGTGGCGGTTGGAGGTACCCACGCAGTCGGAACCCGTATCGCCGCCGCCGATGACCACCACGTGCTTGCCTTCGGCGCTGAGTTCGCCGTTTTCGTAGGAAACGCCCTGGTGGTCAACCTGTCGGTCGATGCCCGCGATGCGTTTGTTCTGCTGGCTCAAAAACTCCATTGCGGGGTGGATGCCCTTGCCGAGGTATTCCTCCCAGCCGGGCACGGACACCCCACGCGGCATGGTCGAGCCGCCCGTGAGGACGACCAAATCGAACTGTTCCAGCAACTCATCGGCCTTCAAATCCACCCCGACGTTTACGCCGGTGCGGAATTCCACGCCTTCGGCGCGCATCACGTCCACCCGGCGCTGCACGACCCATTTTTCGAGTTTAAAATCAGGAATGCCGTAACGCAGCAACCCGCCAATCTGGTCGGCCCGCTCGAAGAGCGTCACCGCGTGGCCCGCCTGGTTGAGTTGGGCCGCCGCCGCCATGCCCGCCGGGCCGGAACCGACCACCGCCACCGTTTTTCCCGTTCGCACCGCCGGAATGTTGGGTTTGACGAGGCCGTTGGCGAAGGCGTGTTCGATGATGGATTTTTCGATGTACTCGATCGTCACCGGCGGCTTGTTGATCCCCAACACGCAACTGGCCTCGCAGGGGGCGGGGCAGATGCGGCCCGTGAATTCGGGAAAATTGTTGGTCGAAGCCAGGATTTCGTAGGCGTAGCCCCAGTTGCCTTCGTACACGGCGTCGTTAAATTCCGGGATGATGTTGCCCAGCGGACAGCCGCTGTGGCAGAACGGCGTGCCGCAATCCATGCAACGGGCGGCCTGGGCTTCCGTTTTTTCGGTGCCGAGATCGATATCGATTTCGCGGTAGTCATAAATCCGCTCGCGGGAATCGCGTTTTTTGGGGGTCTCGCGGGTAAATTCGAGAAAGCCGGTGGGTTTGCCCATGGGTTAGGAAAGTGGGAAGGGGTTAGGAGCGAGATGACTTTTTTGCAAGCCATTCTTTCGCGTGTTCCATGACGGTGGCGTGAGGAATAACCTCGCCCCGTTCAATTTGCGCCAACGATTTCTCAATTCGTTTTACCTGTTCCGGAGTCAGCACAACCGGTTTAGTACACTCCAAAACAAAATTATACAGATCACGTAGCTGCTCTTCATCGTCAATTCGGTCGATGAGTTGGTGAAAATCAGCTTTCAGGTCGCTCGTTGACATGATTGATGAATACGGTATCACGCCACTTTCGCCAAACGAAAAATCGCTTCTTCCATCGCCGCCCGCCGAATAAATCCTTTCACCGATAAATCTTCATCGAGCGATTCCCAACTGACAGCAACCCCGCCGCCTTCGAGAACGTAGCCATCCAGTTGCTCAGGCGAGGCAACCTTCAGCCGGGGAAACCCGGAGATTTTTAAATTCAACACGTTGCCGTTCGTCAGGAGTACCAACATTCGGTCGAGTTCAGCGTCGAAAAACAGGCGTTTTATTCGCAACCCCCGCTCGAAAATCAACCGGTCGAGCGGGTCGGTGGAGGGTTTGGTTGACAATTCAAAGTCCGAAGTAATCATTTTTCTACGCTGCCAGGGCCTCGCCACGCAGTTGAAAGCCAAACTCGGCAAAGATCTCGTTGAGTTGGTCGAGGTATTGTTGGCGGAGCCGCTCGAATCCTTCCAACACAACCGGATTCGGTTTATCCGTATTCCGGTGCCGTTCGGTGGATTGATTCGCTCGGTCGATCAGCTCCAGTAAATCCGAAATGGCTCCCGAGTAGTAAGTGACTTTTTCGCTCATGGCTCGAATTGTACAAGGCAGCCCCGCTGGTCGAACTCCATTGGTTTCTACGAATGTACCACCTCCACCTGAATATCGCGGTACACCACGTCCTTGTTTTCGAGTTGCTCCGAGAGGGAAATGTGGCGGCTTTCGAGGGCGCGTTTGAAGTCCTGCGGCATCACTTTGACGAACTGCCCGATGGTCTCGTCCCAGCCGTCGAGCACCTTGCGGGCCACGCCGGATTGGGTGTAGTTGAGGTGTTTTTCGACGAAAAGCCGGATGATGTTTTCGTCTTCGTCGGTCAGGCTTTCCACGGCCACCATTTCGCGGTTTACTTTTTCCGGGAAATCGCCCACTTTGTCCCACACGTAGGCCACGCCGCCGCTCATGCCCGCGCCAAAGTTGCGGCCCGTTTCGCCCAGCACGATGACCAGCCCGCCGGTCATGTACTCGCAGCCGTGGTCGCCGATGCCTTCCACCACCACCTTCGCGCCGGAGTTGCGGACGCAGAATCGCTCGCCCGCCATGCCGCGCAGGTAAGCCTCGCCGGAAGTCGCGCCGTAAAACGACACGTTGCCGACGATGCTATTTTTTGAAGGAACAAACGTGGCCTTGCGGTCGGGGTACACGATCAGTTCGGCCCCGCAGAGGCCCTTGCCCACGTAGTCGTTGGCGTCGCCTTCCAGTTCGAGGCGGAGGCCGCGCGTCGAGAACGCCCCGAAACTTTGCCCGGCGGTGCCGGTGAATTTGAAGTGAATCGTTCCGGCGGGCAGGCCCTTCGCCCCGTACACTTTCGTGAGTTCGTTGGACAGCATCGCCCCGATGGTACGGTTGACGTTGATGACCGGAAATTCGGCGAAAACGGCCTCCCCGCTTTCGAGTGCGGGTTTGGCGGCTTCGATGAGCTTCCAGTCCACCTGCCCGGCGATGCCGTGGTCCTGGTCTTCCTGCTTGTACAGGGCCACATCGAGGGCGATGGGTTCTTTGTACAACATCGCCGACAAATCAAGGGCCTTGTACTTCCAATGCTGAAGGTTGTCGCGCACTTCGAGTTTGTCCACCTGCCCGACCATTTCGTTGACGGTGCGGAAACCGAGTTCGGCCATCCACTCGCGCAGTTCGGTCGCCAGGAAGGTGAACAAATTCACGACGTGTTCTGGCTGACCGGTGTACAGCGCCCGGAGTTCGGGATTTTGGGTCGCCACGCCCACCGGACAGGTATTGAGGTGGCATTTGCGCATCATGATGCAGCCCGCCGTGACGAGCGCCGCCGTCGCCACGCCCCATTCTTCGGCACCGAGTAGCGCGGCAATCATCAGGTCGCGGCCCGTTTTCAATTGCCCGTCGGTTTGCACCGTTACCCGGCCCCGGAGTTTGTTGCGCACCAGGGTCTGGTGGGTTTCGGCCAGGCCGAGTTCCCAGGGCAGTCCCGCGTGGCGGATGGACGAGAGCGGCGAAGCCCCCGTACCGCCGTCGTGCCCGGCGATGAGGATGTGGTCGGCGTGGGCTTTGGCGACGCCCGCCGCCACCGTACCGACGCCCGCTTCCGAGACCAGTTTGACCGAAATCCGGGCTTCGCGGTTCGCGTTTTTCAAGTCAAAAATCAACTGCGCGAGGTCTTCAATCGAATAAATATCGTGGTGGGGCGGGGGCGAAATCAAGCCCACGCCGGGCGTGGAGTGGCGGGTCCGGCCAATCCAGTCGTCCACCTTGTGGCCGGGTAGTTGGCCGCCTTCGCCGGGCTTCGCGCCCTGGGCCATTTTGATTTGCAGTTCTTTCGCGTTGGTGAGGTAGTGGGCCGTCACGCCAAAGCGCCCCGAGGCCACCTGCTTGATGGCCGAGTTCATCGAGTCGCCGTTCGCCAGCGGCTCGAAGCGGATGGGGTCTTCGCCGCCCTCGCCCGTGTTCGACTTGCCGCCGATGCGGTTCATCGCGATCGCCAGCGTGGTGTGGGCTTCGTAGCTGATGCTGCCGAAGGACATGGCCCCGGTGGCGAAGCGTTTGAAAATTTCCTCAATCGGCTCGACTTCGGCCAGGGGTACGGGGGTGCATTTTTTGAATTTCAGCAAACCCCGCAGCGTCATCGCCTTCGCGCTCTGGTCGTCGATGAGTTTGGTGTATTTCTTGAAAAGCGCGTAGTCCTTGTTTTGCGTCGAGCGCTGGAGCAGGTGAATGGTGTCGGGGTTGAACAGGTGCGCCTCGCCGCGTTGTTTCCACTGGTACACGCCGCCCACTTCGAGGCGGGGGTTGGGCACCGGGCTTTCCGGGAACGCGACTTTGTGCCGAACGAGCACTTCCTTCGCGATGCCCTCCAGACTCAACCCACCAATCCGCGAAATCGCCCCGGTAAAATACTGGTCGATCACCGCCCGGTCGAGGCCGAGAATTTCAAAAATTTGGGCACCCTGGTAGCTCTGGAGGGTGGAGATCCCCATTTTCGAGAAAATCTTGAGCAACTCGCCGTTGACGGCCTTGACGTAGTTGTAAAAAAGTTTTTCAATCGGAAAATCCACCGTCAGCAGGGCCTTCTCCTTCATCCCGCGAATCGTTTCGAAGGCCATGTACGGGTTCACGCCCGAGGCCCCGAAGCCGATGAGCGTCGCCACGTGGTGGGTTTCCCACACGTCGCCCGCCTCGACGATAAGGCCCACTTTGGCCCGCAGCCCCTGCCGGATGAGGTGGTGATGCACGGCGCTCGTCGCCAGCAGCGAAGGAATCGGCGCGTGGTTGGAATCGACGCCCCGGTCGCTGAGGAGCAGGATGCTGTAATCGTCGTTGACAGCGTCTTCGGCGTACTGACATACCCGGTCGAGGGCTTTTTTCAGCGAACCTTCCTTCCCGTCGGCGCGGAAGGTGATGTGAATCGTGCGGGTGGTAAAATGCTTCGTATCGACGCAGCGGATTTTTTCCAACTCCTTGTTGTTCAGCACGGGCTGGTGGAGTTCCAGCGTTTTGCAGTGCTCCGGCGTTTCGCTCAGGAGGTTGGAAAAACCACCGACGTAACTGATCAGCGACATGATGGTGCGCTCGCGAATCGGATCGATGGGCGGGTTGGTGACCTGGGCGAACAACTGCTTAAAGTAGTAACTTAGGTGCTGGCTCTGGTCGCTCAAAATCGCCAGCGGCGTGTCGGTGCCCATCGAGCCGAGGGCTTCCTTGCCGGTTTCGACCATCTGCGCCAGGATGATGCGGATGTCTTCGGTCGTGAAGCCAAACGACTGCTGCCGGAGCAGCAACTCCCGCTCGTAGGGGTGCTTATACTCCACGCGGGGTTCGGGCAGGTCGGCGAGTTTGATTTTGTACTCCTTCAGCCAATCGGCGTAGGGGTGACGGCTACAAATCTCGGCCTTTAGTTCCTCGTCGGGGATAATCCGGCCCTGCTCCATGTCCACGACGAACATTTTGCCCGGCTGCAAACGCCCCTTCGACACGACTTTGCTCTGGTCCACGTCGAGCACGCCCGCCTCGGAGGCCATGATGACGGTGTCGTCGTCCAATACCCAGAACCGGCTGGGGCGCAGGCCGTTGCGGTCGAGGGTAGCGCCGATAATTTTGCCGTCGGTGAACGAAATCGAGGCCGGACCGTCCCAGGGTTCCATCAGCGCGGCGTGGTATTCGTAAAACGCCTTGCGCTCGGCGTCCATCGCTTCGTTGCCGTCCCAGGCTTCGGGGATTAGCATCATCATCACGTGCGGCAGCGAGCGGCCCGACAGGTAGAGCAGTTCGATGGCGTTGTCGAGGTTGGCCGAATCCGACTGCCCCGGCTGGCACACGGGCAGGATGGTGTTAATTTCTTCTTTCGAGAATTTTTCCGATTCAAACAGCGCCGACTGCGCCTGCATCCACTTCACGTTGCCCTTCACCGTGTTGATTTCGCCGTTGTGGGCGATAAACCGGAAGGGCTGCGCCAGTTTCCATTCGGGGAAAGTATTCGTCGAAAAACGGCTGTGAACGATGGCAAAGGCCGAAGTAACGGCCTCGTTGCTGAGGTCGGGAAAATAGGGCGTCACCTGCATGGTGGTGAGCATCCCCTTGTAAATGATGGTGCTGGCCGAGAGCGAGGCGAAGTAAAATTTATCGTTGACGCCCCGCACGGTTTCGTTGATAATCCGGCTGGTGTACTGCCGGAACACGTAGAGCTTGCGCTCGAAATCCATCTCGTCGGTCAGGTGGGCGGGGCGGCGGATGAACAACTGCTCCATCTGCGGCTCGGCGGCCCCCGAATCGGCCCCCTGCAAATCGCTGTTGTCCACCGGCACCACGCGGTAGCCCATGATTTCCAGCCCTTGCCGCATGGCCTGCCGGTGCAGAATTTCCTGGCATTCGCGCCGGGTGTGTTCGTCTTTCGGGAAAAACACCATCCCCACGCCGTACCAGCCCGCAGCGGGCAGGAGCAGGTTGAGTTTGGCGCATTCTTCCAGAAAAAATTCGTGGGGAATTTGCAGCAGAATCCCCGCCCCGTCGCCCGAATTGGGGTCGCAGCCGCAGGCCCCCCGGTGGTCCATCCGTTCGAGCATCAGCACGGCATCGCTCACAATTTTGTGCGACTTGCGGCCCTTGAGGTTGGCCGTGAAGCCGATACCGCAGGCGTCGTGCTCGAACTCGGGACGGTAGAGGCCCGGAAAGGGTTGGGCGGTTTGGTCAGGGTGCATCGTCGTAAAGGTCAATCAAGCGTGGGAAGAAAGTTGGGTGTGGAGGCGACAAAATAAAACACCGGCAAAAGTCGGATCGGCAGGCGTTTTATTTCGGCCTGCTAAAATAGTAAAGAATAAATTTGGTAAAAACTCGCTTCGACGAAATTAAATCTTGGTAAGATTCAATTTTAGGGGAAAGCAAAAAAACCTCTTGGAATTATACCAAAGGATGTTTTTACTGAAATCCCAGTTTCGCGTTGCAAAATCGAGAAATTTGGCCCAAAAAAAGCGCGATAGGGCGGAAGCGGCGTTAAAGAAACGCTAGGAAACAGCGAGCAGGCGCCAAAAAACTGCTTTTGGCGGTTTAGAAATGGAAGCCTGACTGGAAGTGAGAAAAATTTTCCCAAACGAAGAAAAAGTTTTGACAAAACCCTGGTATTCGGAAGAAAACAGGGATTTCTTCCCGAATTCCAACTTTTTATCAACGCATCATCGGGCTTTTCTCCAGATTATGTCTCTTTGAAAAAAATGAAAGGGTCCTGACCCGTTGTTGAGTGGGGAAATGCCTCAGCAGGCCAAGCAGGCAGGGCAGGATCAGGCGGTTTTTCGCCTAAAAATCAGAATGTGGAAATTGTTCTTTGATCGGACGAAATTTTTGGTCTGAGCATCCCAAAAATAGGTAGTCTCCCCATTGCGGCGAACGTCAGCAGCCCCGGCGAGGGCGTAATTTTTGTTTAGGTACTGGTCCGCCCATTGAAAAATTCGCGTCGGTGACTTGGCTCGCTGGATCCAGGAGGCGGAGATTCCGTAGTACACGATAAATTTTGGCCGGGCCTTTTCAATGTCCGAAATCATTTCTTCCTGCATTTGCAGGTTGTAGGGCTGATCTTCCATCATCCCGTAGGTATAAATATGGCGCGTGGCCGAACGACGCCTGGTGTAAACAAACAATTGCGGTTCCGATCCCAGCACGGCAATTCTATCGGTTGGCAACGTGCGTTGTTGAATGTAGCGGGCAATCTGGGGTGACTCGGCGAAGGCATTTCCGGTGTACACCTGCCGGGAAATGGCGGCGGGGGGGGTGGTGCTCAGGTAGCCCTCGTTGTCGGTGTAGTACGTCAAACCCACCAGCGCCAGCAGGCCCAGGGGAACGAAAGGCCAGAATGGCCGCTTGGTCGCAGCCGTGAGGTGTTGCACGGCCACGTCGAGACTGAGGGCGAAAAGCAAGCCCAGCGCGGGCAGAAACAAGATGGTGTAATGGTAACGGAAATAAAACCCGGGTAATACACTCACCAGGCTCACTACCGCGAAGAGCACGGTGATGGTTTTCTGAAACGGGGTATAGTTCCCCCAAAACAAAATCCGGAATCCGGATAGTCCGAGCAACCAGAAGACGGGGAACTCGTTGAAAAGCGGAAAAAATGCCTGCCCGAATAGCGTCGGGATAACTGACGCCGGAGCACCTCCTGCGTAGGTACCGGCGTATTCCACCGTCCAAAACCAAAAGGTGTCGAAGTTGCCACTGACCACCATCCACAGCACTAAAAGCACGTAAGGCAATCCAACGCCGGCGAGGTACCGCCCGGCGTAGGGGAGTGCCGAAGCGACGGTCAGTTTTTTCTGAAAATAAAGTGTCGACAGAATAAACAAGCCTCCAAATGCCACGTAAAACAGCGCCTGCTGTTTCATCAAAAAGCTCATCCCAAACAACAGCCCCGCCACGAACGCCAGCTTCGGTCGGGGAGTCTCCGCGAAATAAACCAGCGCCAGCCAGCCAGCGGCCATAAAAAAAACGATGAAATGCGTGGCATGCGCGGCAAACCCAAGCACTGGAATGCTCATCGACATCAGGCTGTACACGCCTACAGTCAAAATACCCACCAGTGGGCTGTAAAAACGCCGGAAGGCTAAAAACAGCAAGGTCATCGTGCCAAGCGACATACACAGCAGGCCCAGGTGGATACCCCAGGCCGACTGCCCAAACAGAGCCATAAACAGAGCGTACATCAGGTTTGTACCCGGCAATTTCATGTTGGCGGCTTCCTGAAAGGGCGGCACGCCTTGCAACATCAACTGGCCCATGTACGCATATTCGCCTTCGTCGCGTTCGAGGGGAATCGAAAGCAGGTGCGACCGAAAGACGATTTGAGTGAGCAGCAAAACGCCCAGGGCAATCCACCAGAAGCTGGGAGTTGGGGCGAAATCAGGAGTACTGGTTTTTTCAGAGGCCATTTTTCAGAAAACGTATTGGCAGAAGGTGTGGGAGGAAATAACCCGTCCAAAACTACGGACTCCGGCGGGAAGAAAAAACGCGGCTTACGTTGGATTCCGGGTTTGAAGTCGATCCTAATCCTGTTTTTCTGGTTGAACGAAGCGGGGGGAACGGCACCTGAACGGATGAAAATCAGATTTGGACAGGCGCGGGTTTCACCTCGAACGTGGCTCCCTCCAGGGCCAGGCTCGTGGTCGGAAAAATGGCCTGGGCTTCGTCGAGCAGGGGCTGGAGGTCTTTGTAGCGCGACGAAAAATGCCCGATGAGCAACTGGCCCACGCCAGCCAGCCGGGCTAGTTGCGCAGCCTGTCGGGCCGTCGAATGAAACGTTTGGGCCGCGCGGGCTTGAAGTTCGTGGAGAAACGTGGCCTCGTGGTACAGCAGGTCTACTCCCTGTACCCGTTCGGCGAGGCGCTCATTGTAAATCGTATCCGAGCAAAAGGCGTAGCTGCGGGAAGGAAAACCGGGCCGGGTATGGTCGCTGGCCAGCAGGAGACGACCATCGGCATCGGTCACGTCGTGACCAAGTTTCAATTGCCGACGCGCTTCGTACGACAAATCGGGGGGTACTAATTCGGCAATCAGCCGGCGAGGAAGGGGCTTTTCGCGAAACAAAAAACCGGAGCAGTGGATCCGGTGTCGCAGGGGGAGCGTATCCACCGTCAGGTGGTCATTCTCTAAAATCCGGTACGAAAGCCCGGTTTCAATGGCCTGAAAGTGAAGAAGGTAACTCAGGCGCGTTTCCGAATGCTTCAGTTGCAATGTAATAATTTCATCCAGACCGGGCGGGCCAAAAAGCCAAAGATCGTCGTGACGTTGGGCGAGGCTAAGGCTGGTGAGCAGCCCGATCAGACCAAAGTAATGATCGCCATGCAGGTGGCTGATGAAAATGTATTTTAAACGTCCGGGCCGGAATTTATACCGTAGCAGTTGCACTTGGGTGTGTTCCCCGCAGTCGATCAGGTAATCGTCGGCATCATAACCCAGCAGTTGAGCCGTGGCGTGGCGCTGCAACGTGGGCGTGGCCGAGCCAGAGCCGAGAATGGAAAGGGAGAAATTCAAGGGGTGTAGGACGTTGGCAACTGCCACTTTTGGGGATTTCTCAGCCCTGCAAAGTAGCGGCTCAGAATTTTTTGAAAAAAAGTGGGCCAGTTCCACGAAGCGGTAGTGGTATTCCCGAGTTGATACTTGTTCCACAGCGGCGGCGCTCTGGATGACCGCCAGAAAGGACGATGATCGCTGGTGATCAATTTCCCTCAGTGTTCTTCATCCCGGCTTTCCCCTTCACTGGCACCCGATTCCTCGGCATCGCCAAACCCGTAGTCTTCGTCGTCCTCTTCCTCTTTAAAATCGTTTTCGAGGTCGTTCATAAACACGGCATCGACGGCTTCTTCCACCGTAGGCATGATGGTAAGGTCGGGAATTTTGGCGGAGTCGAGGGTTTCGGTCAGCTCATCATCCTTCGTGACCAGCACTAGCAACCCGGCCTCATTTAAGCACAGCCGGTTGGCTTTCCGCAGCACCCCGAACGCCTGGCTGTCTACATCCTGAATGCTCTTCAAATCAAGAATAATGTTGCTGTACCCTTCCCGGAACAAGCTCCGGATGACGGTCTCCAAATCGGGAGCGATGCTGGCATCGAGGACGGTTTCGTTGAGGTGCAGGAGGGCGTACTGCTCGTTTTTTTCGGTTTTAAAATCCATAACGATGAGAAAGAAAAAGCCCGGATGAAGGGTTTTAAACCACATCCGTGCCGCTAAAAAAAATGCGGATCGAAGTGCCCGGAACGGTCGCCAGGGAGGTCAATCCGGTAACGAAGATAGTAATCGTTGGATATTTTCCCCGATGGCTCCCGGCAAATCCGGTTCAGTTCGTTTCACAAAAACCTTGCCCGTCAACCGTTCGAAGAGTTCGATGTACCGCTCCGAAATCTGAGTTACCCAGGCATCCGACATTTCAGGAATTACCTGACCTTCTTTGCCCTGAAAGCCATTGGCAATCAACCATTCCCGGACGAACTCCTTTGAAAGTTGGCGTTGCACGTCGCCCCTTTCCTGGCGGGTTTCATAGCCGTCGGCGTAGAAATACCGCGATGAGTCGGGCGTGTGGATTTCGTCGATCAAAAACAAAGTGTCCCCGCGCTTTCCAAATTCATACTTCGTGTCTACCAGGATCAGTCCGTGCTCGGCAGCCATGCGCGTGCCGCGTTCAAACAGGGCCAGGGAGTAGCGTTCGAGTTGGGCGTAGTCGGCCTCCGTCACCAGGCCCCGGCTTAGGATTTCTTCCCGGCTGATGTCTTCGTCGTGGCCTTCGTGGGCTTTCGTACTCGGGGTGATGATGGGCTGGGGCAGTTTGTCGTTTTCGCGTAAGCCTTCGGGCAAGGCCACGCCGCACAACGTCCGTAGCCCCGATTTGTACGTGCGCCAAGCGTGACCGGCGAGGTAACCACGCACAACCATCTCGACCGGAATCGCCTCGCAGCGAAAACCAAAACTCACGTTGGGGTCCGGTACGGCGAGTAGCCAGTTGGGCACCACATCGGCGGTGGCTTGCAGGAAATGCGCAGCGATCTGGTTGAGTACCTGACCTTTGTAGGGAATTGAGCGGGGCAGGACCACGTCGAAGGCCGAGATGCGGTCGCTGGCTACCATGAGCAGGTGGGCATCGAAGGCATACACGTCGCGGACTTTGCCCCGGTAAAAACCCGTCTGGCCGGGAAACTGAAAGTTGGTTTGGGTAAGGGTGGTCATGGGAAGGAATTCAGTCTTCAGTTTAGAGTCTTCAGTTCTATGCCAACTGAAAACTGAAGACTCTAAACTGAAGACTCAGGAAAGGTTTTCGATTACGATGGCCGAGGCGCCGCCGCCGCCGTTGCAGATGCCCGCCACGCCAATGCGCTGGTGGCGCTGCCGGAGGGCGTGGGCCAGGGTGGTGGTGATGCGGGCACCCGAAGCCCCCAGCGGGTGGCCAAGCGCCACGGCTCCCCCGTGGACGTTGAGTTTTTCGAGGGGTACGCCAAGCACCCGCGCAAAGGCCAGCGGCACCACGGCGAAGGCTTCGTTGACTTCGTACAAATCCACGTCGGCGGCATTTACGCCCGCAAATTTTAAGGCGCGGGGCACGGCGAGGGTGGGGGCGGTGGTAAACCGGGCCGGTTCCTGTTCGGCATCGGCAAAACCGAGGACGCGGGCCAGGGGCTTCAAACCAAGTTCGTCCGCTTTTTGGCGGCTCATCAGCACCAGCGCCGAAGCGCCGTCGTTGATGGGCGAACTGCTCGCGGCGGTTACGGTGCCGTCCTTTTCAAATGCCGGTCGTAGCGTCGGGATTTTTTCAAAAATCACTTTTTTGTACTCCTCGTCTTCCGATACGGATACGGCAGCGCCTTTTTTCTGAGGCACGTCCACCGGCACGATTTCGTCGCGGAACCAGCCCTGCCGCGTGGCTTCGTCGGCCCGGCGGTAGGTTTGTTCGGTAAATTCGTCCTGCGCCTGGCGGCTGAGGCCGTAGTCGCGGGCGGTACGATCGGCGAAAAAGCCCATCGAACACTGGTCGTACACATCGAGCAAACCGTCTTTTTCCAGCCCATCCACCAGCGTTCCGCCGCCGTACTTGTAGCCAAAACGGGCTTGGGGGACGTAAAACGGCACGTTGCTCATGCTCTCCATGCCTCCGGCTACAATCACGTCGGCTTGTCCGAGCATGATCGTCTGAGCGCCGATCATCACCGATTTCATTCCGGAAGCGCACACCTTGTTGACCGTCGTGCAACGCACGTTGGGCGAAAGTCCCGCGCCGAGGGCGGCTTGTCGGGCAGGGGCTTGCCCCAGGTTGGCCGAACAGACGTTGCCCATGATCACCTCTTCCACCAGTTCGGCGGCAACACCGGCTTTTTCGAGTGCCCCCCGAATGGCCCGGCTCCCTAGTTCGGTGGCGGAAAGGGGGGACAACAGCCCGCCGAAACTGCCCAGGGGCGTGCGAACGGCGGAAAGTAGGACGACTTCGTTCATGGGTTGGGTTTAGTTTTTTGACGAATACCGGTGGTGATAAACAGGATACCGCAGCGGCCAATCGCTACCAGGTTTGTTTCATCTCGACCCCTTCGCCCCGGTGCGACCGCTGCTGGAGGTACTGAATTTCACTGGCGCGCATCGCGTCGAGCAGCATCCGGGCTTTTTCTTCGCTGAGATCATACCGGCGGAGGCGGTTCAGAAAATCCTGGCGGGTTTCCGTGGGCAAGCTTTGGCCAGAAACGGGCGGGGGAGGCGTAGAACTGGCCTTGGGGGCTTTGCGGGAAGGCGGAGGCGGTACGACGACGGGCCTGATTTTTCGTAACAACTCGTAATTATACCGGGCGGTTTCGTAGCCGGGAGACACCTCCAGCGAACGCCGGAAAAAAGTCAGCGCTGCGGTACTGTCACCCGACTGGCAAGCCAACACGCCTAGTTGAGAAAGGGCGGCCGCTGCCATGGCCGGATCGGGGGTGCGAGCCAGGCGCTGGTACTGAACCCGTGCCAACTGGTTGTTTCCCAGGGAAAAATAGGCTTGGGCCAGGTTAAACAAAACGCCTGATTCGGGAATAATGGCCGATTCTGACAACTGCCGGTAAAATGCCGCCGCCCGGGCGAAATCGCGCTCCAGGAAGGCCTGTTCGGCTTGCTGCTTCAGGCGGTTGCGTTCGGCGATGCGATCTGGAGAACCTTGGCTGATCAGCCAGAGCACAATCGAAATGATCAGCGACGTCATGCAAAAATAACGAGTGTAAGCCTTGAGCAAAGGTAACCAGAAACGCGGGGAAGCCCAGTCCTACAGCCTAAACGTGCGAACGGTGATGAGCACGTCGAGGCAAAGCAGCACGAGCGCTCCCACCAGAAAATAGGCGTACTTGTTGGCTGCAACCAGGGCTTTGCGCTGGTCTATCAATCGCCTCTCCAGCCGCTTGAGGCGGTCGGTTAAGGCCGGAAATTCATTTTGCCGGTTGGTTACCGTGAAATACCCCCCGTTTGTATCGCGGGCCAGTTGCCGGAGTCGGTCCGGCTCTAATCGGGTTACGACGCGTTCACCCGCCTCGTTGCGGAGGGCCTCCCCTTGGTCGGTCAAGGTCGAACCTTCGGGTGTTCCCACCCCAAGGGCCAGGACCGGGATTTGTGCCCGACGCAGGGCGCGCACCACGCCCCGATCGGCCGGCCCAAAATCCTCGCCATCGCTAATCAGGACGAGTGCCTTCGACTGAGTGCGGCCATCGGCGTTGAGTTTGCGCAAGGCGAGCGTGAGAGCGGGCGAGAAGGCCGTACCGGGCGTGGCCACTACCTGGCTCGTGAGCGACTCGATAAAAAGCCGTAAAGCTCCGTGGTCGTTCGTCAGAGGGCATTGCAGGTGGGCAGTCGAGGTGAAGACGATCAAGCCGAAGCGGTCGTCGGGAAAATCTCCGAGCAATTGACTTAACTCAAACTTTACTTTCTCCAACCGGGACGGTTGCACGTCGGTCGCATTCATTGAACGTGACACATCGACGAGCAGCAGCACGTCGCGGCCCATCGCCCGGAGTTCGCCTTCGGTTTCGCCAAAGGAGGGTTGCAACAAGGCCAGCACGAGTAAACCGAAACAGGCCGTACGCAGAATAAACTTGATAACCAGCGAACGGGCGGTGGTTCGGAGTTTTCGGGCAAACCGGGTCGTGCGGAAAATATACACCGTATAAATCAGCAAGAAACCCGCCAGGTAAGCGAATTCAACGGAACTCAGGCTGCGGTTGAAATACATGGGCGAAGGCGCGTGAGCCGCGCAAGAACGCCATTTTTTTAGAAAATCGCTTGCGAAAACCAGCACCAGAGGCCTATATTTGCAAACTCAATCCCAGTTGAGGGCTTTCCAGAGAGATGCCTGAGTGGCCGAAAGGAACAGTTTGCTAAACTGTCGTACGGGCAACCGTACCGCGGGTTCGAATCCCGCTCTCTCTGCGGTTCAAACCTGGCAGTGGTCGGTTGGCCGTTGATCCTTTAAACTGATGACGGGCCACTGCCAGGTTTATTTTCGGGGTGTAGCGTAGCCCGGTATCGCGCCTGCTTTGGGAGCAGGAGGTCGTAGGTTCGAATCCTGCCACCCCGACGGTTCAATTAAGAATTGGAAATCAGGAATTGCTGAGAAGCCTCAATTCCTGATTTCTAATTCTTATTTTTTTGGCCTCATAGCTCAACCGGATAGAGCAATTGCCTTCTAAGCAATAGGTTGTGGGTTCGAATCCCGCTGGGGTCACGTTAGCAGCAAGCCGCTCACCCGTTGGGGCGAGTGGCTTTTCTAGTTTAAAGGAGCTTCAGTGCCCAATAAAAAACCCGCGCTTGGCGGGTTTTTGCGATGTTATGTAGGGCAACTGAATTACTCCTTCACAGACAAGTAACTGACGTAAGCCAAAAGCCCCCAGCCGATTCCCAACAAACCGTACACGATGATGGGGTTGATCCCGATCGTCAGGGCAAAAAGCATATAGTAATAATGAGCCAGTGCGAGTAGGGCGAAGCGCACAAACATCTTCCAAAAATCGCCCCCCCAACGGAAATCCCGTGAATGGAGCAGGTGATGGTTTTTCATGAGTAGATAAGGAAAGAAAACGGTAGCTGATTCTACCGCCGGGATTGTCAACTGATTAGTCTGGAAAATCCATTTTCAGTTGAATCGGTTCCTGATGTACTCCTTATTTGATAAGAGGCTAAAAAAAGCCACTCGAATGGGTGGCAGTCGGGGTTAGCGGGATGTTAAAAATAGAGCAGAGACGGGAACGAGAAGAGCAAATGGGGTTGGATTGACAAGGAGCAAAATTATTCAGAGAAACGAAGTAATACGGAAAACCGACCACCTCCCGGTTAATTCAATTAACCATCGCCCGCTTCAGCTTTTTGATTTTTTTCAGCCGGGCTTTTGCCTGTTGCTTCAGCACCTTCTGGGCTTCTTCTTCGTGTTCGAGTTTGAAGAAATCACTGTCTTTTACGCGCTCTTTCATGGTGTGCGCCATCGTCGTGTAACCGGCAAAAAGCGCCATCAGTAGCAACAGAGCTTGGGTGTTGGTAAGCCAGTGGCGAACCACCAGAAAGAACATCGTTAGCACCGCCGTGGCGCCGCACAGCAGCATTGAGGCCTGAATGTGACTGTAGCCCTGGGCAATCAGAATATGATGCAGGTGATTTTTATCGGCCGTAAAAGGGTCTTTCTTGTTCATCAGCCGCACCAGAAACACCCGTAGTGTATCGAAAATAGGTACAATCAACACGACGATGGCAAGAATGGGTGCGCTGAAGTAGGCGTTGGCCTCGAAGCGGTACGTGACGTTGAGGTGGATGAATTTAATGGCGAAGACGGTCAGCAAAAAACCAACAATGAGCGAGCCGGTATCGCCCATAAAAATCTTGCTAGTTCTCGAAAAATTAAATCGCAGAAAACCCAACAGCGATCCCGCCAGGGCGGCACACATGCTCGCCAGGGCGTACTGCTTATTGAGATAAAACCAGGCTCCAAAGGCCGTCGAGGCCAGCAGGCCAATTCCCCCGGCTAGTCCGTCGATGCCATCGATCAGATTCATGGCGTTGATGAGGGCGATAAAAACGAACACGGTCAGGGGTACGCTGACCAGGTAGGGAATTTCGTGCAGGCCAAAAATGCCGAAGAAGTTGTCGAGCCGCAGATCCGCCCCCAAAATGAGCAAGCCGGAACAGCCCACCTGAACGAGCATCTTTTTGACGGGAGCCAGCACGAGGATATCGTCTTTCACGCCCAGGAAAAACAGGAGCACCAACCCCACCACCGTGAGGTGCATGAGGGGCCCCTCGCCGGGGTTTTCCCAAAGAAAATACCCGATCAGGGTGGAGGCAAAAATGGCGACTCCGCCGAGGGTAGGTGTCTTGCTGGCGTGGGCACTCCGCTCGCCGGGTTCATCCATCAAATTTTTCAAACGCGAAATATTGATGATCACCGGGATTGCCTCCAATGCCACGACGCAAGCCACCGCAAACGAAATCAGTAACTGGACGATGGGCTTGCTCAGAAACGCTTGCAGGTCGAGAATCATGGGGCAAGAGCAGGTTAGGGAGTTTGATTAATCCAAGAAAACTCCCGGTAAATCGAGGAAATTTCGACAAATAAAGCCCTTACATCGGTACTTTTCAAAGATACGCGCAGAAACTTAGAAAGCGGTCATCGGGAGCGTCTCAAAAATTGGGCAACCTTCCGAAGGGGCTTCCACCAGAGCGTCAACGCGTGCGGTTTCAAGTCATTCATCGCCCAGGCCCGGCGGTCTTCGCGGTTGGCCCGGAGGCGGTTGCGGAGCGAGGCGTTGCTCAACCCGCCGGTGCGCATCCGCACGAGTACCTGCGGCAGGTAACTGAGTCGGATGCCATTTTTGTGAATAAACCGCAACATCAACTCGTAATCGGCGGCACTTTTTAGCCGGAGGTCAAACCCACCAAATGCCTCGTAAACCCTCTTTTTTACGAAAAAAGTCGGGTGCGGCGGCATCCAGCCTTGTCGGAATTGCCCTAGTCGGTAGCGGCCCGCCGTCCAGGTGCGAACCACGCGTTCAGGGTCTTGACGCTCCACGTACACCAGATCGCCGTAGGCCGCGTCGGTTTGTTCGGCTTGCAGGGCGGTCACCACGTCGGCGATCACGTTCGGGTGGGCGTAGAGGTCGTCAGCATTTAAAAAACCCACGACCTCGCCCGTGGCGGCGGCTATCCCTTTGTTCATCGCGTCATAAATTCCCCGATCCGGCTCAGAAATAATGGCCGCAATTTTTGCGCCAAACTGCCTCGCAATCACCGGGGAATCGTCGGTTGAGGCCCCGTCGACAACGAGGTACTCCAGGTTTGGGTGCGTTTGCCCCAGCACCGACTCGATGCACTCGCGCAGGGTGTCGGCCCCGTTGTAAACGACCGTGATGATGGAAACTTTCACGCAGTGATGATTCGTCGGCGAACAAATTCCGCCGGATTTCCCCGGTAAATTCCGTAGGCGTCCAGCGAGTGGGTAGCGACCGACCCCAGCGCCAACACGGCGTGCGAGTGGCAGGTCACGCCGGGTCCGACCACGGCGTTGGCCCCAATCCATACCCCGGCTTCGAGGGTAATCGAACCGGTTTTCAGGTCGAACGAGGGCCGGGTGTAATCGTGATTACCGGTCAGCAGCAAAGCCCCCTGCGACAGGCAGGCGTGCGGCCCGATGCGCACCGGCACGAGGTTGTCGATCCAAACGCCTTCGCCCACCCAGGCGTATTCGCCGATTTCCAGCAACCAGGGATATTTTACGTTTACCCGGGGTTTGAATACCACTCCGCGACCAATTTTCGCGCCAAAGCTTCTTAGAATCAACCGCTTGAAGGCCACGGGTAGCGGAGCGTAGCTGTTTAGAGTCAGGGGATTTACCAAAAACCAGAGGATAATTTTCCAGCGCGAACCAGGCTGGTACCACTGGTTGTCGAAGGTGCGGAGATCGGTGGCGAGGGGGGCCGGGTTCATGCCGAAACGGATTTGGATTCGGCGGCCAGGCCCGAAAGGTCTTTGCCGTACTCGGTTTGAAAAAACGCTTCGATCGCCGCTTTGTCCCGCCCGGCGCGGTGGTAGACTTCGTACACTTTCGCATCGACCAGAAACCGGTACCACAATCCTTGCAAAAAGTGCCAGATGAAGCCCTTGGTGCCGTCGAGAAAACCGAGTTTGAGCACGTAGCGATACAGAAAATAAACCAGCGGACGCGTAAACAGCGGGGCCGAGGCGTAGCGAACCTTCAGGTACCGCTTCCGTTCTTCCTGAGTACCAAAAAGCCGGGGTACCACGCGCTGGGTGTTGGCAAAATCGTAGCGGATGTTGAGCAGATCAATCACTTCCCGAATGGCGTATTGGTTGTGTTTCTGGGTCCACCAAGTCAGGTTGTTGAGGTTGTGATCCACCAGATCGTGGTCGAACTGCACCGTTTGGCCCGCCATCAGTTTGATGTGCTCGTCCATCCAGGTTTGTTCACAAATGCCCTGCCCGCTGCGCCAAATCCGCAGGAGCCAGGTGGGGTAGTAGCCGCCGTGCCGGATCCAACGATCCATAAATACCACCCGGCGTTTTACGTACACCCCGCTCACGTCGGGGGACAGGGTCGGGAGGCGATGATTGAGTTCAGCGGCGAGTTCGGGGAGCAGGTATTCGTCGGCATCCATCCGCATGACCCAGTCAGTGGCGAAGGGGTTGCGTTCGATGCCGAAATTAAACTGCTGGGCGTAGGTGACCCAGGGGTTTTGCACCACCTGTGCTCCCATCCCGGTGGCAATTTCGACGGTGCGGTCGGTCGAGCCGGAATCGACGAGGAAGATCTGTCGCGTGAGGGGCGAAAGGCTTTCGAGGCAGCGGCCAATGTGTGCCTCTTCGTTGAAAGTCAGGATGATGACGCTGAGCAGGGACACGCAATCGGGAGAAAAGCCAATCCGGAACCCACTTCGTCGGGGTTTCCGGTGCTACAAAACTAATGGATTACGGGAAGGTTTCAACCGACGCGGCTCCGGGCAACAGCGCCTCGAAGGCCCGGTACAGGCGCGTAGCCACGACGTTGATGTCGGCAAAGTCCCGCACGAAGCGCGGGCCGCGCTCCCGAAGGTCGGCGGCAAGGGCCGGTTCGTCAAGCAGCCGTTCCAAGCCCCGCCGGACACTTTCCACCGTCAACTCGCAGAGCAGCGAAGCGCCGGTTTCACGCAGTTGCGCCCCGAAACCCACCCGATCCGAAAGCAGGGC
The DNA here is from genome assembly GCA_964244295.1 of uncultured Cytophagales bacterium. Taxonomy (GTDB): domain Bacteria; phylum Bacteroidota; class Bacteroidia; order Cytophagales; family Spirosomataceae; genus JAJAZB01. Next base: position 259,714 of record CAXTIG010000001.1, on the reverse strand, counting down.
GGGTACGCCTAGGGTGAGGGCTTCGAGGGCGGCAATCGAAAATCCTTCGGAGTAAGAGGGTAGCACAAACGCGTCGGCATCCCGGAAGGCCGCCAGTTTTTCGTCGCCGGTGAGCAGTCCAGGCAGCAACACTTGCTTTTCCAGGCCGTTTTCCCGACTGAAGTTTTCAACGTAAAACCGGTACCCATCGTCTGGACCGGCCACGACCAGCCGCAGGTTAGGCCGCTGCCGGAGCAGGGGCAGGGCAGCGGGCAGCAACAAATCCAGCCCTTTTTTTACGTTGAGTCGGCTTAAAAACAAAATAATTGGGTCGGTCGGAGCGATTCCCAGGCTTTGGCGAAACGTCCCGGCGGGGGGCACCCGCACGTAGTCGCTGAGCCGCATTCCGTTGCCGAGTACCAGCAGCGGGGGAAGGCCCCGCTCGCCGAGGTACCGGCGCACGTCCGCCGCTTCTTCGGCGCTGTTGACGTGAATCAAATCCGCCCGCCGAAGCAGGCGACGCTGGCCGAGGCCCGAAAAAAGCTCTTTTTTCCAACGACCCTTCCGCAAGGCCCAGGGTTCGAGGGTGCCGTGGATAGTCACAACCCGCCGGGCGCGAATGCGCAACGTGAGCGGGAAAACCGAGCCGAAATGAAACATCCCGTGGAGGTGGATTACGTCGAACTCGGCGGCGTGGCTCCGTAGAAACTGGGCCAGTTGGGGGGAGAATTCGGGGAAAATCTGGGCGAGTGGGTGGCGGGGCACGGTGATGAGCCGCACGCCTTCGGGCACCGGATACACCCGCTCGCCGGGCGAAAGTGGCGTTAGAATGCTCACTTCGGCCCCCAAACTGCGCTGGACGGTGGCGTGGTCGTAAATGATGCGGGCGGGTCCGCCGATTTCCCAGGAATACCCGCAGATGTTGAGAATGTTCATGCCTTGCCCGCGATTGTTTCCATCCCCGCCCGGATTTGTTCAGCCACCAGGGGCAAGGAAAAAGCGCTGACCTGCTGCCGGGCCGCTTCGCCCATTCGGGCGCGTTCTGCGTCCGAAAGTTCCGTGAAAGTCTGGAGAAACGTTGCCAGTTGCCCACTGTCATTCGGGTCGAAGGAGAAACCCGTCTGGCCCTTCGCTACCAAATCGGGTACGCAGCCACAACGCTCCGAAACCAGCACGGGCAGGCCGCAAATCATGGCCTCGTTGACCACCAGGCCCCAGGGTTCGGAGTAGCTGGGCAGCACCAGCACGTCGGCCAGGGCTAGGGTGGCCGGAACTTCGTACCAGGGCACGCCGGGCAGAAACCGCACCGAGTCGAGTCCCAATTCCGCCACGCGGCGGTCAAGATCGGTTTTGAGTTCACCTTCCCCCAGCATCAACAGCCCCCAATCGTTCTTATTGAAATTTTCTTTCTGAAAATCAGCAAACGCCTCAATGAGCCGGAGAAGGTTTTTTTCGGGAATTAACCGGCCTACGTAGATAAAATTACGGCGGGAAAGCCCTAACGCCCGGCGTTTTTCCTCCCGCCCGCGCAAGCCCGCTTCGTAACCCTTGCGGATGCGGTCGTCGTCCACGACGGCGGCCCGGTCGGTCAGAATTTGCACTGGTCTGGCCCCCAGCGCCAGCAGGTACTCCGCCGAGGTGCGACCAAAACAAATGAATCCGTCAAATTGGCGGATGATCCCCCGCTTCAAGGTCTCCTTCCAGCCCCGGCGGGCGTGATCGAGCGCCCCCGATTCGTTGGAAAGAATGGTTCGAATGCCCCGGAGTTTGCAGTACGCCAGAATCCCCACCTGCGCCGGATCGTAGTAGCCGGTCAGGTTGACCACGTCGGGCTGGTAGTTTCGGAGTACTCGCCGCAAAGCCCGGAACCGGGCCAGCGGCCGGAAGTCTTCCAGAAAACCATCGAAAAGTAGCACGTGCGGGTAAGCGTGTTCGCCGCCGGTCGGGTCACTTAAGCCCGCCCGGCTGCGCTCACTCCGAGCGAGTTGCGCCACCAGCACTTCCACCCGTCCGGAGGCAACGGCAGCGTGGTGCAGCGCCCCGAACAGCGCCGATTTATAGTGCGACCAAAGCAGATTATGAATAATCAGAACGCGGATGGGGGCGTGAGTCATGCTGGGAATGGCCCCCTCAGGTCAGGTGCGCGCTGGGTTGGGCGATCGGCACTGGTGCCCGCACGGCCGGTGCAGTCGGTCGAATGAATCGGGCGATGAGGGCAAAAATAAACAGGAAGGAGGTGTCGTAAGGCAACCCACCAACGAAGGTGCCCACCAGGGTAGGCACGAAGAAATAAGCCATGAACAGACTGAGTTCGTTGGGCGGGTTTTTGAAAATGCGCAGGCAATGCTTGCTGGCCACGTACAGAAAACCGCCAAATGTCACCAGTCCGGCAATGCCGCAGTCGTGGAAAGCCTGCAACAGAGGCACGTCCATGTACAGCAGCTTATAACCCGCCCCGAAAACCAGCGTGAGGGGGCGTCCGACGAGCACTTCCCGGAAAAAACCGATGGTGGTAACCCGGTACGAAGCCGAAGCATCGGCGTCTTCCATGCTTGGCCCCCTGAACACCGTGCTGGCGGTGGAGGTGGCCCGAAGGAAACTCTCAAAAAACGACAGGGCGTAATTTTGCAATAAATCATACAGCGGCGTCTGGAAGACCAGCAGGTACGTGGCCGTGCCGGTAATGGCCAGGAAAGCCAGGTTGGTGGGTTGGCGGAGGGTCTTCCCAAACGCCTTGATGTTGCGCGGTCGGGCGTTGTAGAATAGGAAAATTAACCCCACCAACCCCATGCAGAGCAACATGATGCGGGTTTGGGCCATCACGATCGCCGCCAGCGAGAGGCCGGCGTTGGCAAAGGCCAGGAGTTTCAGAAAGAGGTTGTTTTTCCGAAGCAGAATCACGGCGGCAATGAATCCGGCGAATCCATTACGGGCGGCCACGTGCGGATTGCCACCACTTTCACCGTCGCCGTAAAAAATCGTTGCCCGCATTCCGAGGATGTAGTTCGGATTGGTCATCAGCGAGTAAAACAACAGCAGGTTGCCCGCCAGGGTAACGAGCACGGCCATCAGGGCAAAATGTGGGCTGATTTCTTCGGGCGTGTAGGTCAGCAAAAGCAGAAAAACCAGGGTAAAGACGTAATTGCTGTTTTCCCGGAATAAATCAAGGTATGCCCCCCCGGCGGGAGCGTGGAGGTACATATTTACGATCGCGATTCCCATCCAGCTCAACAGCAACGCGGTGAGCGTCCGGTTGGTGGAGTAACGCCGGGTGAAAAAACCGGGCGGAATCATCAGCACCATTCCGATGATCAAACAAGCCGCCGTAAATTCCGAACCCCGGTGAGCACGTTCTTTCAAGTAAAAAATGACCTGCTGCCCCAGCGTAAAAATGGCCACGCCGAGGGCGATGCGGTTCATGGTGAGGGTTTTCAGCATCGGTAGGTGTTTAGTCGATGGTCGATAGTCCTTAGTCGATAGTGAAAATCAGAGGAAACTGACGACGACCGGCTAAAATTTAAATTTCATAACCAGCCTCCCTGAAAAAAGGCCGCCAAAAGTCCGGATCGTAGCGTTCCCAGGCGTGGCAACCCATCGGCAGGTGGTATTGGGTAAGGTCATAGCAAAACTGAGGGTCTTTTTCAAACGCAAAGGGCAGGGCCTGGTTCCAGGTGGGCAGGTTGAGCAAACCCAGGCCGAAATACAGCCGTGGGTAGTGTAACGAAAACAGCCCGTCTTCGTTGCCTTTCCAGGTTCCATAAAAACGCCGAAACACCCACAGAAACCGCCGGCAGGCCTCCACGTTTCGGAGCGATAGCCCTCCGTTCATCAGTACCTTTCGCAGCCCAAACCTCGCCAACCGGGCCGTTGGCCGCTGGGGATTTCGCCAGCGAATGTGCGGGGCACCGACGTAATCGTATCCCTGGGCGCACCACGCGGGAAGTTCGTCGCGAAACACGAAGGCATCGAGTTGATGGATGAGGATGAACTGGTACGCCGCGAAGGCTTGGTAAAAACCTTCCGACATCAACAGGCGATTGTACCCGACTACGCTGCTGAAATACGAATCATCGAAGGAAACCGTCGCCAGGTTCGGGTGTTCGTCCAACCAGGCGTCGAGGTCGAGGCTTTGGGGTTTGACCAGCAAAATCGGGTAGGCCCCCAGTACCCGCAGGCACTGCCGGAACGCCACCCGTTCGTAGGCGCTCAACGTCGGCTGGTACACCGGTATCACCACCGCCACCGACGGGGCGGCCCTTGTCATTTCGGGTTCTTTCATTCGAATAAATCACCCAGCAGGGGTCTCCACCAATGGCCCGGACTGCTCAACTCGTACAAGCCCCGCCGGAGGTCACGCCAAACGGGGCGGAGCCGTCGCCAGCGCGAAGCAGGCAAGGAAGCCCGCATGATAAAATGGTCGCGTTGCTGGCGGAGTTTGGCCAGTTTGCGGGTGGGCAACTCCGGCTTCGACAGCAGTAAATTGTAAAGCTGCGTCAACTCGCTGGCTTTTTGGGCCAGCGGAGCCAGTTTATCGTGGCGGGGACGAGTCAGGCGTTCCCAGAGGGTAACCCAGCGGTTTTGCCGCCCGAATCCTACCTGCTGGGCCGCGTGCTGGCGGTACCAGATGAGTTCGTCGTCGATAAACCCGATGCTGCCCTTCAAGGCCAGTACCAGGGCTACCCACCCGTCGTGGAGGATTTTCTCAAACTGCATCGGGAAGGGTAGCAACAACGGCAGGGCGCGCTTCCGGATCGAGAGGGTGGCTCCCGTCACGACATAACCGTTGAATAAAATCTCATACGCCTCACTCTGCCATTTTTCGCGCAGTTCGGGCGTAAACATAACCTCTTCCCAAATGGTGTTTGGCGTGGGCTGGGAGGTTCCGTCCATCACCCGCCCGTTCGAGAAGACGGCGTCCATCTCCGGATTGGCCTCGAAAAACGCGAGCGTACGGGCCACGCGGTCTTCCCGCCAACGGTCATCCTGGTCACTGAGCACGATGACCTCGCCCTGACACCGGGCCACGGCGTGCTCAAAATTTTTCGTCGAACCCAGCGTCACCGAATTTACCTCGAACCGCACCGGAAAGCCCACCCGTTGGGCGAAGTCGGCGATGAGTTGCGCCGTTTCGTCGGTCGAGCGGTCGTCGGAAATCACCAATTCGTCCACCGGGCGGGTTTGGGCCGCAATGCTGGCCAGTTGCTCGCCGAGGTAGCGGGCACCGTTGTAGGTGCAAAGGGCAACGGAAACAAAAGGCATTGCAGAAAAAAGAGCGTCCCTGATGATGAACTGACGCGATTTTTGGGGAGGAAATCTGGTAAAAAAACGAAATCAGGGCCGGGTTGGATTGCAAAAGTAGGCAAAAACTACGGGTCACTGAAACCAACTCCCCTCGCTTCGGGGCTACACGCGGTCAATCCAGGCCACCAGGCTTCGCAGGGGCCTGGTAAACCGGTAGCGCTCCAGCGGCGTGCGCCGAAGCCGATGCGCCCGCCCGTACATCGGGGATAAATGACTCAAAATCAGATCTGAAGAACGATCAAGAGCGTACTTTTTGGCCAGTTCGGCCCACCCGGTTTCCGTGGGCCGGTTGGTGAGGTGGCGGCCCCAGCGCCCCTGGCAGAAATCGAATCCGGCCCAGTTCACCAGCACCAGCGGAACGCCGGTTACCTCCCAGCCCGACGAGATAGGGGTGGGTTGGCGCTCGTCCGCGTTGACGACACCCGCGCCGTACCCTGGATCGCGCAGGCAAACGACCTCCTCGAAAAAGGCCGGAACCAGATTGAGCCAGAGTTGATCGAGTCCGTAGCCTTCGCAGCGGTTCAGAAATCCTTTTTTGTGCAAACGCGCCGACCACCAGGCCAGGAAGCGGTCGGCTTCCGGTCCCCGGCGCAGCGCCCAGGCTGCGCCCTGGTACACGCCCTCGTTGAGCACCTGCCGCTCGGCGGGCAGGCGCGTTGGATCGGTGGGTGGATGCAGGCGTTGCGGAATCAACCCGATGCTGGCGGAGGAAAACGCGGTCAGCGCCGCCGTTGGCGGAGCCAGGACGCTGCACTCGGGGCCGAGGAAAAACAAGCCGTCGACGGTAGGTTCGATTGCCAAAAAATAATGGGCGAAAAACGGACGACTCAGGTGCAGAAACTCCAGCCAGGTATACCGACAGGCCAGCGTCGGCAGGTCAGGCAGGCCGATTTCATCGACCCCGACCACCGGGAAAGGGCGGGGAGCGTGGGCAGGCAGGCGCTCAGGGCGATCGGCCAGCCCGATCCAGAACGCGGCTCCGGGAAGCTGACGTTGGAGCGAGCGCCCCAGCGCCAGCGCGGAAGGATACTCCGCGAGCGAACAGACCGTGAAAAAAAGAGGGTTGAACAAAAGAAGAAAAATTAGTCGTTGAGGGAGGTGGTAAATTTCGATACCCTCGTTTGCAACCCCTCCCGAATCGGCTCCCACACGGCTTCGTAAGGCAATTCCGAACAAGGACCGGCGGAATTTCGGATCAAACGGCCATTTTCGCCCGTTTCGTACGCCCCAGAGTACGGCATGTACTCGCGGATGGCATCGAGCCAGCCCAGTAGCACGTATCCGTAAGTGCCCACCGCGTTGGCCAGGTGCGCCGGGCCGCTTTCCACCCCGATGAAGGCCACCGCCCGCCGGATCACCTCGGCGGTTTCGAGTAAGCCCAACGGACCGCAAAGATTTCGGTAGCCCGGTTCGGTTACGGAGAGCGTGCTACTCAGCCCCACTTCCACTACCTGAAGGGGAAACGTAGCGATCAGATCCCGCACGAGCCGTTCCCAGTGCGCTACCCGCCAGTCTTTCGGGGCGTAGTTGGAGTGGCAATGCACCACTACGAACCGCTCCGGCAGTCCGAGGGCCTCCACGCAATCCAGGTGTTGGGGCTGGATGTACAGCCGGGGGGTGCCCGTCAGCGGCGGTAGTCCGGCAAACTGGCTGAAGGCTTCGAGGATGTTTCCAAAACTAAAATAATTCCTGGTATCGGCTCCCAGCCCGTCGGCGATGGGGTTGCGCAGTTGCCGCCCGGTGTAGCGGTACACCCGCGTAGAGAGGTACGGAAAATAGAGGTGATCGAACGCGTTAAACTTTTGCAGCCAGATCGAAAAAAGTACGTTTTTTTCGAGAATAACGCCATCCAGATCGGGGTGAAAATCCACCAATTCCCGAAAGGGCGCGCGGACGATCCAGTACAGCCGGTCGTGGGGGTGAAGGCTCCGCACGTAGCGCAGCAGCGGCTCGCAGGCCACGATGTCGCCGAAATGTTCGGCCAGCAAAATTCCGATGACTCTCCGGCGGGGCGAACGCAGTTTCTGACTTTTCAGCCAGACAAACGTACCCGCAAAATGCAGGTAGGTGGTCAGGATGTCGGTGGCTTTGCGCCAGCGGTGGAGCCAGAGGGACATGGGTTATTGAGTGATTGAGTGACTGAGTGAGAAGAAATACACCGGCCTTTCTTCTCACTCAGTCACTCAATAGTTTTCAATCCAATCGGCCAGTTTTTCCAGGGGCGTGCGCAGAACTTTCCGCACCCGTTTCCAGCGCCGCACCACCGTAGGCTTCACGTAAGCGCAGGGAAAACTGGCGTAGTACGCGTTGTGGTGGGCCGTCAGGCGTTCGGCGTAGTGGGCAAACAGCGGCACGATGTCGGGCCGGGCGGCGAAATAATGCCGGTTTTGGTACTTCGACACTTCGTCGGGGCGGGCCAGGCCGTAGCCGCTGAAGTGGAAAAACTGGAGCGCGTAGGTGTCATTCACGAAAAAAACGCCCTCGCGCAGGCTGATCCGGCGCTCGTGCAGGTTCCAGTAGGCCACGTTGTAACCGGGGTGTTTTTCGATGCCCACGTTTTCGAAATAAACCGGCACGAGGTTGATCCATTTCTGGTCGGTGAACAGCCCGTTACACACGTCGTTGAAGCATTCGTAGGCCAGCTTCTCCATCCACCAAGCCACGAATCGCTCGGTTTCAGCGTGTCGGCGCAGGGCGATGAAGCCCAGGTTGAAGGTGCCCGTGTTGAGGTGGTCGTTTTCGTTGGTCGAAAGCTCGTCGCGGTGCGGCACGGTGAGGTGCGGGGTCACCACGATGGGGTGCGTTTCGAGTTGGCCCAGCAGGTGCGTCAGCGGTTGGAACACGATGATGTCGGGGTCGAAATAAATCACCCGTTCCACAACAGAGTTTTCCCGAAAAAACTTTTCGATGAAATACGGCTTCACCGCCGTGTTGAGTTCGGTGATGTCGTAGTGAGCCACCATCCAGTCGAAGTTGGGAATTCCCAGCCGATGGACTTCGATCAACTCGAAGGGGGGCCGTTTAACTTCGTCGAACATCACCGCGTCGAGCCGATCCACGAGTCCCACCACGAACCGAAAATCGGGATTGGTGGCCGCCAGCGATTCGGCCAGAGTGCGGGCCTGGGCGAGGTAGTTGATCGAACAAAGGGTGAAGGCCAGCGTCATTCGGGCAATGCGACCGGCTCGGTAGCCGCCGAATACTTGTGAAGCAACGCCACGAAAACGCCCATTGCACGCTCGTCGGCGTGGCGTTCGAGCACTTTCAGCCGGGCCACCCGGCCCATGCGTTGCCGGAGGGGCTGATCGCCAAGCAACTGAACGATGGCCCCGGCCATCGCTTCGGCGTCGAGGTAGTCGCACACGAAACCGGCGTCGGTTTCCACGACTTCGCGGGCACCCCCGGCCCCGTCGAAACACACGGTAGGTTTTTCGAGCAGGGCGGCTTCCAGCACCACGAGCGGGTACGGCTCCTCGCGGGAAGGCAGCGCGAACACGTCGAAACAGGCCATGTACTCCAGCGGGTTGGGCCTATTTTCAATGAATAAAAAACGCGACGACCAACCCAGGCGGCGCACGTCTTCCGCCATGATTTTGTACTCGGTCTGGCTGTGGTTGCCGCCCACCCAAACCAGCCGCACGGGTCGTCCGTCGAGGGTTTCGGGCAGGTGCCGGGCCAATTGCACGAACACGTCGATGCCCTTACGCCAGTCGAGACTGCCCATGCAGCCCACCAGCAAGGCATCGGCGGGGAGGTTGAGGTGCGATCGTAACCGGGGCGCGGCATCGCGGATTCGGGCGGTTTCCTGGGGGGAATCGGGCAGCAGCGAAGGCAGGTAATCGATCCGCGACGGGTCGAGGCCGTAGTTGGCGATGTACCGATCGCGTTGCACCCGCGAACAGGCCATGAAAAAATCGGAGTACCGCAGCGTCTGGTCAAACGCTTCGGGCGAGGTGTACTGATTGATGCCAATTTCCAACTCGTGGGCGTAGGTCACGACCGGTCCGCCGAGTTCGCGGAGACTTGCCAGCAAATCGCCGTTGGTGACGGTATTCGACACGATCAGGTCGTAGCGTTCGCGGAGCAGGGCGGCGGGCAACGCCAGGGTCGACTGGCCGAGCAGGCGTTTGAGGGCGCGTTGGGAGCGGCCTTCGGGCGGGTGCATCCGAAAGGTTGGGGCCAGGCTTTCAAAGTCTTCCGAAAGCGGGCCGCCTTTTCGGAGCAGGACGTGAAATTGAAAATCAGTCCGTTGCGCCAGTTTTTTTAAAAACCGCAGGAGCAAAATCTGCGCACCGGCCCGGTTGGCATCGTGGCTGACGAACAGAATTTTTTTCATGCAAAAAAACGGGTGGCTACTCAGCGACAAAGATAACCGGGTGGGGGAAAATGGCGGGGGAAATTTTTGGAAACGTATCTCTCTCACTGTCATCCTTCGCTGCGCTCAGGATGACAGGACGGGGTTTACAAAAAACTCCCCACTATGCGCTGCCAGTCTCCAATGAGCCGGTCGGAGCTAAAGTGGAGCGCACGGGCACGGGCGGCGGCGGGGTCGAAGGCGTAGGTGCCGTCCATCACGGCCTTCATCGCCGCGACCAGTCCCGGCACATCGCCCTGCGGAACGATGAGGCCCATGCCGGGGGTCATAATTTCGCGGATGCCGCCCGCATCGAACGACACGATGGGTTTGCCCAGGTAGGCCGCTTCGACGTTCACCATCCCGAACGCTTCCTCGCGCGAGGTGAGGACGAACCCATTGGCGGCGGCGAGGTAGTTGGCGTAATCGGTGGTTTGGGCACCGACGAAATGGACATTGCCCCGGTCCTCGCGTTCGAGTTGTTTTTGCACCAGAAAAAAAGAGGCGTTCGGCACGGCAATGCCGCCCGTCCAGATCAGGTGCGTGTGGGGTGGCAGCCGGCGGGCGATCGCGGGCACCCGATCGAGGCCCTTGCGGTAAATGGGCGTTCCCGACATCAGCCAAACGAAATCGGTATCGGCGATGCCCAACCCGCGACGGAGTTCCTGCGCCCGGATGAGATCGGGTTGCAACGCCGTCAAATCGACCGGTGGGTAAAGCACTTCCACCCGGTTGGCTCCCATCACCTGGAGTTCATCGCGAACCTGGCCAGATCCGCAGAGCAGCAAACGGGCGTACTCCACGAGCGCGGCCATGTCGAGGGCGCTCACGTCCTGGTAGAGCAGGTGGCTGATTTCGTGAACGTGCCCCACCACCGGCACCCCGAGGCGTTTGGCGGAGTGGACGTGGTAAGCCATGTTGATGGTGTTGATGTACCACGCGTCGGGACGGAAGGAATGCGTGAGGTCGTCAATGAATTTTTCGTACACCCGGATTCCGGCCCCGTGGCGCATTTTGGCCCAGAGCTTGCGGGGGGGGCTACCCTGAAAAGGCGAGGTAAAGCCTGGTACGTCGGGGGGCAATTCAGGGAGCAGGGGGCCGGGGCGTTCGCAGTACACGGCGGCCTGAAACCGGCTCCGGTCGAAGCGGTGCAACACATTCCAAAGCGCCATTTCAGACCCCGTCCGACCTGCCGAGGGGGTTAGAAAAAGCAAACGAAGGGGACGATTCATCGGACGTTGTGAGAGGGCGCAATCTTAAAAAACCGGGGGCGGGTCAGCAAGATGGGCCAAAAATACCGGAGCAGCGCCCTCACTTTTCGAAAAAAGGTTGTCTGGTTGTCGAGTTGGGCCAACGGCGAACGGCCCCGCAGCAGGTTGAGGGCAATTTTCCAGCCAAAAAAGAGTGGAATCACCAGGAGATAGTTCAGGATGATGCTCAAAAAAGCACCGGCCCCGTATTGAATCCGAACCCACAGCAGGTTCGACACCTGCATTTGCACATTGAATCGGTTGACGTAGGAAGCACCGTCGCGACGGTATTCGGACGGCGTTTCAAAATGGATAAACCCCAGGTCGTTGAAGCCGCAGAGTTTGCCCACCCGTCCGAGTCGTTGGCCCCATTCCACGTCTTCGGCGTACATGAAAAAGCGTTCGTCGAAGCCCCCGGCAGCGGCCACGGCCTCGCGGCGTACCAGCAAAAACGCCCCCACCAGCCAGTCGTGCTGACGCGGATCGGCGTGGCGATTTTCGGGAATCAATCGGTGCAGCAGTCGCTGAAACGCGGGGCGGAGGGGCACGATGAACAACATCCGGCGAACGTCGGCGAAACTTTTAAAGTAAGGCATCGGCGTACCGTCGGGCCGTAACTGAACCGGGGCGGCGGCGGCGATGGCCGGTTCGGCGTCGAGGCGGCGCACGCATTCGTCGAGCACGTCGCCGGTTTGGAGGGTGTCAGCGTTGAGGAGCAGAAAATAGCGGCCAGTTGCGAGCGCCATTCCAGCGTTATTGGCCCGCCCAAAGCCGGAGTTGTAACCCATCGAATGCCAGATCACGTCCGGCACTTCGCCCCGGATGTACGGTTCACTATCATCGCCCGACTCGTTGTCGACTACGATAAATTCCAGGCTGGCCTGCCGGTTGTGCGCCCGCACCGACCGGATCGCCTCGACCGTAAGCCGGGGCGATTGGTAGTTGACGAGGATGACCGAAACGTCGGGCAAGGAATTAAGTGGTGAATTGTGAGTGGTGAATTGTGAAGGGATGAATTGGTGAATTTATCGCAACTCACCTTTCACAACTCACAATTTCCTCAGCTTCCGAGTGGCGGCGAGCCAGGCGGGGGGGAGGATTTTTTCTTTCAGAATCGTCGTCCAGGGCATTGGAAACGCGGCAGGGTGATAGCGCAGGGCCGTGAGGGTGTAGCGGAGGCGGGCCCAGAACTGATTTTCGTACTCCACCGAGTCGGGCAGGTGCCAGTAAAATTCGGCCATCGTTTTCCGGAACCGGTCGCGGTAGCGCCCGCTGGTGGCTTCGTCGAGGCGGCGGTACATGTTGATGCGGTTGAAGAGAAAACCGGCCTGCCAACGGTGGTCGGTATTGCTTTGTCCGCCGCCGTGCTTGCGGTACACGGCCATCACCTCGGGCAGGTAGCCGATGGGGCCGCGCTGGGCCAGGAGCAGGTTGAGCGGAATATCGCCGCTTTTCGATTCCCGAATCCAGTCCGGCAGTACGGGCAGAAAGGTTTTGCGGAGCATGATGCTGGCCGTCGCCATGAACCAGGTTTCTTGCTCGCCGATGAGGTCTTCCACCGTCGACACGCGCGGTTGGTCGGGCGGGTTGAGCAGGTAGGCCGGTTCGCTGCCGTCGTTGAAACGCACCTCGGTGTTGTGGAAAACCATTGAAAAATCGGGGTGCGCATCCAGAAAATCGGCCTGTTTCTGCAACTTCAGCGGGTCGGTCCAGTAGTCGTCGCCTTCGCAGGTGGCCATGTACTCGCCCCGGCAGGCGTGGTACACGTCGATGAAATTGTGGATAGCCCCCCGGTTTTTTTCGTGGAGCAACAATCGGATTTTTTCGGGAAAACGCGCCTGGTAGTCCCGCAGCACGGCCTGCGTGTCGTCGCGGGAAGCGTCATCACCCACGACGATTTCAAACGGGAAATCCGTTTGTTGGGCCAAAAAACCTTCCAGCGCCTGGGCAACGTACGGTCCGTGGTGGTAAGTGATGCAGTACACGCTCACCTTCGGCAGGGACGGGGAATTTTGGGACATTCAGTTCGTTTCGTTCGCTTCCGTTTCCTCACTTGTCATCCTGGAAGGACCTTGTCAACTTACCGCGTACACTCCTGAAAGGGGAACGGTAGGTTGACAAGGTCCTTCCAGGATGACAAGTGATTTTTTTACTGGCAAAATCTTAGTCTTGGTGGCGAAAACCCGTTTCCCGCATCGCTTCCACCTCCGCCTCCGTCACGACGAAGTCGTCGATGAATCGGTAAAGATAGCCCGCCGTCAGGCTTGGGTGGGTGATTTCTTCCCCGTAAAAAAAATGCCGGGCCACCATGTCGGCGTCGTTGTAACCGAAATGCGTGCGCGAAAGGGTGGTACTCGAAAAGCGCGGGTTGATTTCAAACGTAACCGGCCCGCGCTCGGTGAGGCGAAACTGGACGTTGATCGGCCCCCGGCAGGGCAGGCTTTCGACTAATCGTTCGCAGTAGTCGTTCAATTCGCCGAAGGGCAGCGTGTACGCTTTCATGGTCATGCCCAGGCCCATTTCGCGGCGCATCACGATGCTGGCGCGGGCCTTGCCCCGGCGGTCGGCGAACACCCCGGCGGTGTATTCCTGGTCGTCGGGGCGGAGGTATTCCTGCAAAACCGGGTTGTTGATGCGCTTCAACTGAAAGACGAGGTCTGCCGCCGAACGGACCACCGCTACGCCCTGCGAGCCACTGCCGAAGCGGTCTTTCAGCACGAGCGGGAAGCCCCATTTTTTGATAAAATTCTCCACGGCGGTTTCGTCGTCGAGCAACACGCTGTCGGGATAATCGAAGCCGGCGGCGGCCATCATCCGGGTCAGTTCGTACTTATCTTCGAGCCGGGCGAGGGCTTCGGCGTCGCAACCAATGAATTCGGTGCCGGTTTTTTCCAGGAGCGCCGCCCGGTTTTTGGCCCAAAACCGCATTTCCAGTTCACCGCCTGCGATCAACAAATTCACGCCCTCCGTCTGGCAGATTTCCGCGATGCGGTCAAAATAGGTGGGGTCCACTACGCCCGGCACCACGTAGGCGGCCTCGGCCTGGTAAAGGCCGATGGCATCGGGGCGGTAGTCGCACATCACGACCCGCTTCGGGAAATTGCACGTCAGAAACGCCCGGTAAATAAACTGGGTGAGGTTGCCCCCGGCTCCGGTGAGCAGCACGGTCACTTTTTTCGTCAAATCAGGCATTTCGATTTTTTAAGTATTCTTCCAGATGCCCCACCACGTGCCCAAGCTGGTCGGGGTGGTGAGCGTCGGAACCGATGGAAATGAGGCAGTCGAGTTCGAGGCAGGTTTCGACGATGACCGGAAACACGGCCCGGTAGCGGGGAGCCGAGTTGAGTTCGATCACCCGCCCCGCCGCCGCCGCTTCGCCAATCAATTCACGAAGTTTTGCCTCGTCGTAAGCACCAAAGTTGGCCGCAAACACCCCCGCCGGGTGTCCCCAGACATCGACCGCCGGGTTGTGAATCAGTGCTCTGGAGAGTTGGTAATCCCGCTCCATCACTTCCGTCGCTGCCGCCCCGGCTTCTTTCCATTTTTTTGGATTCAGATACCCGCCGTTCCCGTCGGGGTAGCTGTGCAGCACGCCAACGATGAAATCCACGAGGGCGATGCGGTCGGGGCCGAGGTCGATGGTGCCGTCGGGGTGGGCCAGTTTTACTTCCGCCGCCAGGTACACCCGCATCGGCCAGGCCATTTCCTGCAACTGCGCCTTGCTGCGGGCGTAGGCTTCGAAGTCGTAGCCGGTGTGGTTGGAGGCGTGTTCGGTGAAAGCCACCGCCTCCAGGCCCAACTCCCTGCCGCGCCGGATGTACTCGCCGAACGTGCCCGCGCCGTCGGTCAGCAGGGTGTGCAGGCCGTGGGAGTCGATGCGCGGTACGCCGTCGAGGAGTTGACGGGCGGGGAAGAAAGGACCCTTCAAGTCAATTAGGAATTAAAAATTAGGAATTAAGAATTGACAGCTTTGGTCGGTGTTCTCACTGAGGGGAAGGGTTGAGGGCTTCTGGGTTGCGCCAAAGCATTTGCAAGCCTTTTTGAATGGAAACCTGAGGCGTTACGCCCAGCGTTTGTCGCATTTTTTCGTTGGCAAAAACCTGACTGAGTGCCGGCGAGCCGTCATCCTGGATTTCGGTGGGTAGGTTTCCGGACAGGGTTTGAATCGCTTCGGCGATTGCGCGCACTGAGGTGCCGGTGTCGGATGACACGTTGAAAACGCCCTCGGCTTTTTGTTTCACCGCCGCCGCGAAGGCGCGGGCGGCGTCGTCGAGCCAGAGTAAATCTTTTATTTCTCGCCCGCCCTTCACCAGGCGGATGGCTTCGCCGCGTTGGGCGCTGGGGATGAAAAAATGCTGGAAAAACAGGCCGTGTGGTTCGCCGGGGCCGTAGAGTTGCGTGGGGCGGAGCAGGGCGCAGGGAATCTTTTCGTGTTGGGCAAACAGGCGGCAAAGTCCTTCCCCGGCGAGTTTGAAAAAGCCGTAGGGGTCGGTGGGTTCGGTCGCGTCGGTTTCGTGGAAAATGCCCGATTTGCCCTTGCCGTACACCGTCACGCTGCTGGCGAAGACGAGGTGGGCCGTTTTTCCGGCCAGCGCGTCGAGTAGCGGCAGCGTGTAATCGTGGGTGCCGCGCTGAATTTCCCGGCGGTTTTCCCAGGTGTTTCCCCCCGAATTGGTGGGGACAAACGAGGCGAGGTGGACGACGGAAGCGAAGGTCTTTCCTTGGAAATCACCGGGCCGAAAACCGGTTTCCGCAATTTTCTGAAACGTAAACCGGTCAGGAAATCGGCCCTGAAGCCGTTGAAACGGCTCTGAAAAGGCCCGCCCGGTACCCAGCACCGCGTAACCCGCTTCCAGCAACTGCGTCGCCACGGCTTGACCGAGAAAGCCGCCAGCTCCGGTCACGAGGATGGGTTGAGAGTCGGAAATCGAGTGCGGCAAGGGAAAAAAGGAGGAGCAGAATTCAATAGCCGTTAAAAAAATTCCTTCACCGTCATTGCGAGCGCAGCGAAGCAATGACGGGGTTTCCATCTATCGTCAATTCCCAATCAGCAACAAACTGTTGCACAAATCCGGGTAAAGGTACCCAAGCTGGAAGCAGGCTTCCATGTACTCCCGGTTGATGACCCCGTGTTTGAGCGCCAGGTCAATCTGGAAATTGGCCAGGGGTTTGAAGAAAATTCCACCCCGGTGAATGATCTGTACGCCCGCCGCCCGTGCATCGCGCTCGAAGGTGTCGGCGGTATAGAAAATTCGGTGACCGTGGCGGTGGTCTACCTCGGTGAGCGCCGTGTTGTTGGGCAGCAGGCCCATTTTTACCGCCAGTTGGCGTGAAACAGCGTTGGCATTCGGCACCACCAGAAACAAGCGCCCCTGGGGCGTAAGCCAGCTTTTAGCCCGGCGCATGGTATCGACCGGGTCGAGGAGGTGCTCCAGGGTGTGCATGATAAAAATCGCGTCGTACTTTTCTTCCTCCTTCGGTTCGTAAGTCTCGAACAGGCTGAGGATGTACGTGGCCTTGTCGCCCAGGCGGGTGCGGGTGTGGTCGAGAAATTCCTCGGCGGCATCGATGACGGTCAGGTCAGCGTAGTGCTGACTCAGAATTTCCGAAAATTCGCCGTAGGCGCAACCCATTTCAAGTGCCCGGCCCGGCACCAGAAACGGCTCCATCGCCCGAATCATGTAATGCCGGATATCGCGGTCGAAATCGTGGTAGTCGTACACCGCCGCGATGTCGTTGAGGGCCTGGTATTCTTTTTCGAGAACGTCTTGATTCATAAGTGAAAAAGGTTTCAGTTTTTCAGTTTTCAGTTGCGTTGTTGCCTAAACTGAAAACTGAAAACTGGAGACTGAAAACTGGTGTCAGCCCTGGTTTGGCCGGTACCAACGTTTTTCGGGTACTTGGTACCATTCTTCGTAGGAGGCCGGAACGCGGGAGTAAAAGCCGAGCAGTTGCTTTACTTCGTCGCTGAAGGTTTCCGTCCGTTCGTAGCCGAAGTAGCGGGGGAAGTCGAACTGGGGTTTGAAAAAAGGCTTCGTGAACATCGGCGTCAGGCCCCGGCGGTCCTGCCCGGTGCGGTTCTGCCCGGCGGCGTGCCAGGTGTTGGAGTTGAAGAGTACGATGCTGCCTTTTTTAGCGATGGCTTGCCGGGCGACGGCGTAGAATTCCTCGTCACTGGGTTTCTCGCCGAAGTTGTGCGAGCCGCCCATAAACCAGGTCGCGCCGTTGTCGGCGGTGAAGTCGTCGAGCATCACCAACATATTGAGCATCAGGTGCAGCGGGCCGCTGAAGGTGCGAATGTCGCGGTGGACGTTCGCCACGTAGCTCGGCGCGCTGGCGAGGTTGATGGTGCCGCCGAAGGAGTTGAGGACGAAGGGGCCGTTGTCGAAATAGGCCCGGATGTGCTCTTTCAGGGGTAAATCTTCGATGAAGCGCATGAAGCTGCCCTCGAAGGCCAGGATGTGGTGCGAGGTGCCTTCGGTCCGGTTGACGACCCCGTTCTGAATCTGAATTTCGCGGCAGGCGGCGGTGGCTTTTTCCAGGTCTTCGGCCAGTTCGGCCACGAAGGCTTCGTCCAGCACGTCGTTGATCACGACCCAGCCTTGTTCCTCGATTTGTTGTTTAAATGGTTCCACGTCCATCACGGACGGGCGACTTGCCACTGCTTCCATGCGTTGAATGAGTAAGGTTTTGGGGCAAATATAGCCGCTGAAGGCGATACGGACGGTGTCGGCAGACCGGGTATTTACGGGCTACACTAAATCAAACCCACCCAGCAAGGCCCGCGTCTGAGCAACATTGTTCCACATCAGCACGTCGAGAATGGACAGCCAGGGTACGAACTCAGGGCTTTTCTGCGGGTACTCCTCCCGCTTCGACTGGATGAAAAACAAGTTGATTCCTGTTGCTGAAAAAATGGTTTTGTCGTACAACTCACGCCCTCCCGTGGGATTGATGTAGCGCGTCGCCTCTTCTTTTTGGCAAATGTCAAGGATTCGTTCCTGCGCTTTCAAATGCTCGTTTTCGTAAACGGTCGAGCTCGGAATCACCTCCGTTTTAATTTCGAGGTACTCGTTCACGGCCCCGATTCCATTCCGGGCGAGGTCGGCAATGTTCTCGGCGGGCGTTCCTAAAACTTGAGTCAGCAGGGCGTGAGCTGCCTCAAACTGGGGGGCTTTTTTGTAACTCTGCTCCACGGTGCGGAGTAATTTTCCCCGCCACTTCGTGCTTTCGTCGAGTTGAATCTCCCGGATTCTTTTGTTCTGACTCGCCTCCCGCAACGGAATGGTGAACAAGTGCGCCTTTCCCCCTACCAAAATCTGATTCCGGTTCACCCAACCCCGGTTGATGAAGGCCACGTCGTCGTATATTACGAAGCGGTCAACCGCCTGCATCAACTGAAAATAGCCGATGTAGGGCAGGAAGTAGGGCTGCATGATGGCGAGGGTCATAATGTGCGAATTTCCAATGTGCGAATTTCTAATGTGCGAATTTCCAATGAAAAGGCATCTTCATTGGAAATTCGCACATTAGAAATTCGCACATTCATTGCCTGAGCTTGCGAAGGTAGTAATCTTCTCCCCGCACGACCACGTCGGCGCGGCGGGTGGTGTCGGTGCCGAGGCGGATGTCGCCGGGGCGGGGTTGGATCACGCTGGCGGCGAAAAATAAGTAGTTGGCCTCGTTCGGGATGGGTTGCAGGCCCTGTTCGAAAGGGTTGATGGGGATGAGTTTCCGTGTCAGGTTGGGGCCGAACAGCGGGTACTCGAAATCATCGTTGATGTCGGCCAGGGCCACCGTGGCGTTGGGTGGGACGAGTTGGTTAAAGCGCTCGTAAGCCGGTCGGATATCGGGACGGAAGAGCGTTTGCTGCTCGATACGGCCCGTCTGGAAAGCCGATTTTTGTCCGTCGATCGGGAAGGGCCGGTAGCGCGGGTTGTACACCACCGTGCCGATGGCCGAAAGACACCCCAGCAGCACGACCACGCCGACGTAGCTTTTTAAGGCCCAGCCTTTGGGGTTAATGAGCGAAAAGCGCCGCAACCCGAACAGCAAGCCGAGGACCGGAATGGCAAACTGGGTAGTGCTTTGAAAATAGCGCCCCTTCCACTGGTCGAAGGGAGCCGAGTAGGCCAGGGCGGCAAAATGCAGCAGCACGGCCAGCAGCAGCGCCGGGTAAATCCAGGACGAGGTGGCGGCGGTCCGGTTTCGGAGGAACAAACCCAGAAAAAGCAGGGGCCAAATCAGGGCGAACCCAAACACACCCCAGTACGGGATGCCGAAAAACTGTTTTTCGTACCGGAAGGGATTGATCGTAAAATTCTCTACTTCTTCCAGGCCGAGGCCGAGGTTTTTCTCGACTCGAATCAAGGGCTGGCGTAACGCCCCGTTGAGCCGGTTTCCCAGCGAATCTTCGCGCAGGCCGTCGAGCATCACGAATTCGGTGGCGTAGCGGGCCACGTTGCGGCTACCCTGCACGAGGAGGTTTTTACGCCCTTCGCCCGTTTTCATATCCCCCGCCCGCTCGATGGACTGGTGGCGGGTGGCGGTGGGTGGCCCGATGGGATGGTCAAATACGCGGAGGTTGTCGACGTAGCCCGTTGGCAGGGTGAAAAACAACACGCCGAGCAAGCTGCCCAGGGCCAGGTGTTTGAACCGCCGCACGAAATGCACCGGCGAGCGGGTGTTGAAGGCCACCGTGACCAGAAAAATCACGAACACCGAGGGTAGCATCAGCGCAAACGTGATTTTGTGCCCAAACGCAATCCCAAACATCAGCCCGGCCAGGTACAAATACCGGCGGCGTAGCGTGACATGGTAGGTAAACAGGTAGTACAGCAAACAACCGACATAGCTGGACAACACACTGTCGGTTTCGGTGGTGACGGCCTGAATCAGCACGTTGGGCAGCAGGCCGTACACCAGGGCGGCGAACAGCCCCGCACTGAAGTTTTGGGTGATGCGGTAGGTAACGCCCCCGGCGGCCAGGATGCCCATCCAGTACGAGGCAAAGTGGATGATTTTGAAGGCGTTTTCGTGCCGTCCGTTGAGCAGGTAGCAGTAAATCTGGAGGTTACAAATGCTTTTGGGGTAGGTGTCGATGTTCCAGTTGGTGCCGCCGAAATGCCGCATGGTACCGTGCTGAAGGTAGTACATCACCCGCACGAGGTGGCCCGTCATGCTGTCCCATTCGTTGGGTACGGTGCCCCACACGAGCCGAAAATTAATCAGTGCCAGCCCGACGAGGGTAGCGAGCAGCAGGCCGAAAACGGCTTTCAGGTACCAACCCAGGTCGCGGAACCATTCCCACCAAAACTGCACCCGACTCCCGACCAACTCAAAAAAAGAGAAATTTTCGAGCCGGTCGCGGGCAAAAATCCGGGTGAACTGGAGGTAAAACAAAAACGCCGGGATAAACACCCCGATGGCCCAGAAGCGGCGGTCGGCGGTGCGGTCGAGCCAGGAAAGGACGAAACCCGTCAGTATCACGCTGCCCACGAACACCAGGTAGGCATTGATGACCACGTCGATGAGCGATGTCACGCTGATTCGCGACGCCACCCGGAACGAGAAGCCCACGAACATGAGGAAGGCAATCAGGTAGAGCCAGTCCCAGTTCATGTCAGGCGAGGATTACAGGTTGCGCCAGGGTTTCGGCCACGATACCCCCGATTCGCTCCACGTCTTCCGTAGCCAGGTCGGGATACAACGGCAGGCACAGCGCGCGGGCAGCGGCCTGTTCAGAAACCGGGCATTCCTGCCGGACGGGCATGAAACCGAGCGTGTTGAGCGAAGGAAAAAAGTAGCGTCGGGTAAATACCTGCTCCTCAGCCAGCGCCCGACGGACCTGGTGCATCCGTTCTTCGTTCTCGAAAAAAACCGGGTAGTACGGGTAATTGTACTCGACGCCTTCTGGAATCAGGGGGCGTTCCACTTGCCCCGTTGGCAGCAGCAAGGCATCGTACCGCTCGGAAATGGCCTTGCGGCGGGCAATCAGATCGGGCACGTGGGGCAGGACGCACAGGCCCATCGCGGCGTGGAACTCCGAATTTTTGCCGTTGATGCCAATGCTGTGGTAGTCTTCAAATTCCTGACCCTGGTGCCCGAAACTCCGGTAGAGGTTGATTTTCCGGGCCAATTCATCGTCGTTGGTGATAATCGCCCCGCCTTCCACGGTGTGGAACAACTTGGTGGCGTGAAAGCTGCACGTAGCGATGTCGCCGTAGGCCAGCAATGATTTCCCGTCGTAGTTCACCCCGAAGGCGTGCGCCCCGTCGTAGATCACCTTCAGGTCATGTTTGTCGGCTAAGGTTTGGATGGTGTGAACGTCGCAGGGTAGGCCGTACACGTGGGTACCCATAATCGCTTCCGTGTCGGACGTAATGAGTTCCTCGATTCGGGCGGGGTCGAGGCAGAGCGTTTGGGGCAATACGTCGGCGAATTGCAGGGAACAACCTTCCCAAAGCACCGAGTGCGAAGTGGCGCAGTACGAAAACGGCGTGGTGATAACCGTGCGACGGATGTCGAGGGCCTTCATCGCGATTTGCAACGCGACCGTGCCATTGGCGCAGAAAAACAGGTGTTTTACGCCCAAAAATTCTTTGAGTTCTTCTTCCAGCCGCAACACCAGTGGCCCGGCGTTGGTAAGCCATACCCGGTCGAAAATTTCGTCGATGTACGCTGCGTATTCCTCACGGGGGGGGAGAAACGACTTCGTTACGTTGATGGGCGTCATGCGGGCACCTCCTCGACCTGTTCGATGGAAAACGGAAAGCGCGGACGCACGGCCCCCGGCCACTTGCCGTACCAGGCCACGTTTTCCCGAAAATCCTCAATTTTCAGCGTTACGGTTTCGGGAATCTGGAAAATGGGCGTCGCGGTGTCTTTCACGATCATCACCGAAAGCGTATACGCGCCGTCGTTCAGAAAGCCGCCGGGAATTTTCATTTCTGCCCGCACCAGTCCCTGTTTGGACGCCAACACGGGGGTGGCGACGTTGAAAATGGTCTCACCCGCCACCGAGTTGAAGTGCAGACTGAGGTTGAGGTCGGCTTTTTCGAGCAAATTCCAGAACTCGAATTGCAGCGTCAGCGGGGTGCGGGTGTCGATGCGGCGCTGATCGGTTAGGTAATCGGGCAGCACTTCTACCCGACGGAGGCGCACCTGGTCGTTGCCGGGGGCGGTGCCGGGATGATCCCATTCCCGGAGCAGTTCGGTGCTCGACACCCGGCTCATGTACGAGGCAATGACGTGGCTGGTTTCGCCGTATTCGAGGAGCCGTCCGCGCTGCATGAACGCCGATTTGTTGCACAAACTCTGCACCGCCGTCAGGTTATGACTCACGAAAATAATGGTGCGGCCGCTGTCGGAAACGTCCTTCATTTTGCCGAGGCACTTGCGCTGAAAATCGGCGTCGCCCACGGCCAGTACCTCGTCGATGATCATGATTTCCGGCTCCAGGTGGGCCGCAATGGCAAAACCCAGCCGCACGTACATCCCGGACGAATAGCGCTTGACGGGCGTATCGAGGAATTTCTCGGTGCCGCTGAAATCGACGATGGCATCGAACTGCCGCCGGATTTCGTCTTTTTTCATGCCAAGAATGGCCCCGTTGAGGTAGATGTTTTCCCGACCCGAGAGTTCGGGGTGAAAACCCGTGCCCACTTCGAGCAGGCTCGCCACCCGGCCTTTGATCTTCACCTGACCCGTGGTGGGTTCGGTGATGCGGCTGAGGACTTTGAGCAGGGTGGATTTGCCCGCCCCGTTGTGCCCGACGATGCCGACGCGATCCCCGGCGGCGATGTCGAAACTCACGTCGCGCAAGGCCCAGAACTCTTCTTTGGCCCCGGTCAGTTCGGCTACCTCCCGACGGTACGAACCCTTGAAAGCCAGTTTGGAATAATGCGAAAGCACGTCCCGAAACCCCATCGGCCCCCGCGCTTTCCGCTGGTGGTCGATGTAGTACTTTTTAGAAATATGGTCAACCTGAATGACGTTCATCAGCACTGTTCTGGGGTGTCTGGGTTTTGGGTTTACGGTTTTTGGTTTACGACGGTCCGCCGCTGCGGTTTAAAACCAGTTGTCTTTAACCGCAGCGGCGGACCGTCGTAAACCAAAAACCGTAAACCCAAAACCAGCAGCACCGTTTCGGCTCAAATATAATCAACGAAGGCGTTTTCCCGCTTGCGGAAAAACACGACGGCGATCAGCGTCGTCACCAGAATGATGGAGACCGAGGGGATGAAACTGGCCATCCGGAAGGGCGCGTTGCCGCCCAGCAAACACCACCGGAAGCCGTCGATGATGCCCACGATGGGGTTGAGGGTATAAATCGGGTACCACCACTGGGTTTCGATCACCCGCGTCGAATACCCGACCGGGCAGGCGTAGTATCCAAATTGAATCAAAAAGGGCGTGAGTTGGGCCACATCGCGGTATTTGACGTGAAGCGCCGCTAAAATCAGGCCAAAACTAAAAGCCGCCAGCGCGGCCAGCAGCAGGAAAAACGGGGCGAACACGATCTGCCAGTTGGGCAAAAACTGATACCAAAGGTAGAGCGGTACCAGCAGTAAACACCCGACGGCGAAATCAATCAGCCCCACCACCGCCGAACTCAGCGGGATGATGAGCCGGGGAAAATACACCTTCGACACCAGGTTCGTGTTGTTGACGATGCTACTGCTCACGGCGGCGAGTGAGGTCGAGAAAAACATCCAGAGCAACACGCCCGTCATGACCAGAATGGCCGGTGGCGTGTTGGGTTCGGGGGGGAGTTTGGCAATTTTACTGAACGTAAACACGAAAACGACCGTGGTGAGCGTGGGCCGGACGAAACTCCAGGCCACCCCCAGCACGGTTTGTTTGTAGCGCACCATCACGTCGCGCTGGGCCAGAATCCAGAGCAATTCGCGGAATTTCCAAACGTCCGTCCAGTAGTGCCGCTCCGAGCGGTTGGCTTCAATGACCGTTTCCTGCATAAAAAATAGTTTTCAATTTAGAGTTTTCAGTCTTCAGTTTAGAGTTTTCCGTTGCGTTTAAACGGAAAACTCTAAACTGAAGACTGAAAACTCCTCCAATTATTCTTTCATGATGTCGAGGTACGTCCGGCGGAGCAACACGAAGGCGATGCCCAGAAAGGCTCCGAGAAACAAGCCGAATTTTTTGCTGCGGCCGGGGTAAAACTCCACGATCAGCGGGAGCACCGGAGAATCGATGATGGTGACGAGCGGGGTTTCGCGAATGAGCGAAGCCTGGATGGTTTCTACGTTGCGGAGGGCATCGGTGTACATGGAACCAGCCAGGGTGGCGTTCCGCGACAGGCGCTGTTGCTGTACCTGCGGCGCGGCTACGATCAGACCCGCGTTCTGGTCGAGATACCGGGCCATCTGGCTTTCGTTGGCGTACAACGCCGCCCGCAGGGAGTCGCGGCGTTTGCGGGCCAGTTCGAGTACCTCCAGGGTTTTGCGGGTTTTATTGGTTTGATAAAACTCCTTGACGGCCTCCATCATGCTTTCCGAAAGTAACATCGAGAGGGTCTCACGCTGAGTGCCGATGCCAAATTCGATGAACGACGATTTTTTGTTGGGCTGCCCCAGCGCCACCTTGCTCTTTACCTTTTCCCGAAGCTGGTTCAGCGCCGACACTTCTTTGCGGGTGTACTGACTGCGGGGTTTGTTGGGGTCGAAAAGAAAGTTTTTATACACTTTGTTGTCTTTCCATTCCTCCGTGCGGATGCCGCTGGTGAGAATGTAATAATTGGCGAGTAGCACCCGATGCCCTTTAACGGTCATTTTCCGCAAGAGCGCCTTCTCGACGAGGGGCCTCGATTGGAAAAGAATGTAAAAGTTTTCTCCCGAAAACAAGCCGTTGTCGGTTGCTCCACCGCCCAGGTTCAGAAAACTGGCGAAGTCGTTCATGTTGCCCCCACCACTTTGGGTTTCGAGGTTGAACATGTAGCGGGCCACGTACTGGGGGGGTTCGTAGTTGACCTCGTCGAGAATCCAGCCGATTCCGCCCCCCAGGAGCGTCATCACCAGAATCAGGATCCAGCTTTTAAGCAGGGTCCGGCTGATGTTTTTGACCTGCCGAATAATGTTGCGGATGGAAGTCGCCGTGCTGTTGGGGGTGGACTGAAGCACCGGATTGGCTGCGGGGCGCTCGGCGGTGGGGTAGTCTGGATAATCGGTTGTCTTCATGTGAGGCACGTCGGAGAGTCGGGCTTCCTTACCGACTCAGGCTTTGGATACCCAAGATAATTCCGGTCAGAGCGGTAATGGCCGTCAGCGATTGACCGAGGGCATTAAGAATGAGTTGGGGTGTTACGTCGGACTTCGTTTTAATGGCCACGACCACTTCCGAACCCGGTTCGACGCGGGGGTAGGAGTTGAAAAACAGAAACTTCTTCGTTCGTTTCACTTCTCCGTTGGCATAGAGTACGTAGGAAAGCCGCTTGCGGGATTTGGAAGTAAATCCCCCGCCTCTCGAAACGTAGTCGGTAAACGAAAGCCCTTTCTCAAAGCGGGTGGTTGTCGGAAACTGCACTTCCCCGCCGACCCGCACGGTTTGAAGCAATTTAGGGATGCGGATTATATCACCATCTTCCACAATCAGGTCATCGTCGGTGTGTGGGTTGGCGAGCACGCGCTTCAGGTCGATGCTGATCCGCTCTTGCCGGTCCGGGGCGAGCGGCTCGACCTGCACCGCCGAGTTAGTTGCGTCATCCGCAATTTCGAGCAGGGTGGTCTGGCGCTGGCGAATCTCGGCTTCCGAAAGCTGAATCCGACGCACCAGCGTAGCCCCTTCCACGTAGGCAAACTGGTTGAGGCCACCGGCCCGTTTGATGACGTCCGTCACTCGTTCGTCGCGGCTGGTAATTCCGTAGGGGCCGGGGGTAAGCACCTGACCCTCTACCTGCACGAATTGGGGTTCCTGAAAATTAAGCACCGTGCGCACGTAAACCTGGTCGTAGGCTTCGAGTTTAAACGAGGAAGCAGCGGGTGTTTTCTTCAAATCCCGGCTGATGGAAACCTGAAAAACCCGCGCTACCTCCGAGTCGACCGAGCGCGACAGCGTATCATTTTTGCGGACGGGGCGAAGCACTTCCACGTTGTAGGTGGAGGCGGCCTCGTTCAGGCCCCCGGCGGCAATGACGAGGTCTTCGATGGTCATTCCTTCAAACCACTCGAAGTAGCCTTCGTTTTCGTCCATCTGCGGGTTCAACACATTCCCCTGAATCCGCACGTTGCGGCCCTGGCGCAAGTCGGACACCGAAAGAATTTCCACCGCGTCTTCCCGTTGCAGGGCCACGTCGGGAAGTTCTCCGTTTACCACTTTACTCAGGTCGAAAGTGAGCAGGTCGTTGGTCAAATCGGCTTTACGACGCACCAGTCGCACCCGGCCCGTGAAGGCATCGGGGGTAAGGCCCTCGGCGCGTTCGATGAGTTTTTTCAGGGTCGGGTTCTCCTCGATGGGATACTGTCCGGGTCGGTACACGGCCCCTGAAATGAAGACGACGTTGTTGTAACGGTCGACGATGCGGTCCACCGCAATAATATCCGCATCCTTCATGTCGAATGTTTCGTACTGAGAAGCGTCCACCCCAATGAGCCGTCGGTCACGGTCGGTCAGACGAATGAGCGACACCCGCGAACGGAGGGCGACTTCGTTGAAACCGCCCGTGTATTCCAAAATTTTGGCGAGGCTTTCGCCGGGCAACACCTCGAAGAGACCTGGTTTCTTGACCTCCCCGTTAATTTCCACCCTGGTTTTATAGGCCGGAACGAAGATCACGTCTTCGTCTTGCAGGGCAATGTCGTCTTTTTTCTGAGCCGTTAGCAGGTAGGGGTACAGATCGATCGTGCGGATGACTTTGTCTTTGCGCAGCACCTGAATGGTGCGAAAAGAGCCAATTTCGGTCGGGCCACCGGAGTTGTAGAGGGCGTTGAAAACCGTGGTGAGCGAGGTGAGGTTGTAGCTGCCGGGATTAGCTACTTCGCCCACCAGGTTGACACGAATGGTGCGAACCTGGTCGACGGTGACGCGCAGATACGTGTTTTGCGGTCCCCACTGACTGGTTTTCAAACCCGCGTAGCGAGTTGACATTCGGGAACGAATGCGGTCTTCGGCCTGCGTAAGCGTCAGGCCCGACACCTGAACGGCCCCCACCAGGGGAATCACAATATTGCCCTGAAGACTAACCGGGAAAACCTGGTTCATTTCTGAATACCCATACATCAAAATACTCAGGACATCTTCTGGCCCGATGATGTAATTGGGTGGAGCCGAAAGCCGGGGATTCGGCTGAAACGATTGGTTTTTGCCATTAAAAATGCTGTAGCCAAACACCCGGCGGCGGATGCGCTCACGTTCCAGTTCTTCGGGCGTTTTCCCGGAAGTGTCTTCGGCTTGCTGGGCCAGTTGGTCCTGAGCCGTGGCTTCGTTGGGATCTTGCTCGGTCGCCTGGCTTGAATTTGTGCCTTTGGTCGGCCTGTCTGGTCGCGGACGCTGAAGGCCCGACGTGGTTGGATTCGGGTTGGTGCCGGTGGGTTGCTGAGTAGCCGAAGGGCGATTAGTAGGCTGGGTAGTGGGCTGTTGGCGAGTACCGGGTACAGTTCCTGGAAGCGTGGAAGGATTCCCCGTCGTCGGTTGCCGACTGGGGTTGGTGCCCGGCGTTTGAGCGGGCGAAGAGGGAAGTTGCGAGGGAGCCGACGACGGGGCAGTAATTTGACCCAGGGCCGCCAGGCCCAGCAATCCATTCAATAAAAAAGGGAATAAAAAGCGATTCAATTTCGGAGAAATAGCCTTTCCTTCACCAGTAGTCAGCAGATTCAGCAACGAGCGCAGGGGCAGCGTGCGGCTTTGGAGCATCGGGAGTCGGTTTTTTGGAAAATAACGTTCAGGGGGCGCAGAGGTTGCATTTCCTCCCAAAACAGATATTGTGTTTTTTGGGGTTGAAGCCAGTGCCGGATGGCTAAGAAAGCGCAAAGTAAACGAACTTTTCTAACAGTAATGGTACAGAAACCAGACAAATAATTTGACCGGAAGCGCTTTTAGACTTGATTGAAAATTGAATTTATCTTATTTTTAGAGGATAAAAAAAGAGTAAAAAACCAGCCCAATGACCGACAACCCCAACGTTCAGTACACCGAAGAAAGCATCCGTTCGCTCGACTGGAAAGAGCACATCCGCCTCCGTCCGGGTATGTACATCGGCAAACTCGGCGACGGCTCCGCCGCCGACGATGGCATCTACGTGCTCGTGAAGGAAACCATCGACAACTGCATCGACGAACACGTGATGGGCTACGGCAAAACCATCGAAATCAAAATTACCGAACACCGCGTCGAAGTCCGCGACTACGGGCGGGGCATTCCGCTGGGCAAGGTGGTGGAGGTGGTCAGCAAAATCAATACCGGCGGGAAATACGACTCCGGGGCCTTTCAAAAAGCCGTGGGCCTCAATGGGGTCGGGACGAAAGCCGTCAACGCGCTGTCGAGTTATTTCAAAGTCCAGTCCTTCCGCGACGGCCAGACCAAGTGGGCTGAATTTGAAAAAGGTATCCTCACCGCCGAATCGAAAGGCTACGAACCCACCGACGAGCGCAACGGGACGCTGATTTGCTTTGAACCCGACGATTCGGTGTTCAAACACTACCACTTCAATAATCTATTTCTCGAAAGCCAAATCTGGAACTACGCTTTTCTCAACGCGGGCCTGACGCTGGTGTTCAACCGCCAAAAGTACGTGGCCCAGCGCGGCCTGCTCGATTTGCTCGAACGCCGGACCGACCCCGAAGCCATCCGCTACCCGATCATTCACCTCAAAGGCCCCGACATCGAAATCGTGCTTACCCACGGCAATGCCTACGGCGAAGAGCACTACTCGTTCGTCAACGGCCAGAACACCACGATGGGCGGCACGCACCTGGTGGCCTTCCGCGACGCGGTGAAGGATACGGTGAAGGATTTTTTCAAAAAAGATTACGACAAAGCCGACGTGATGTCGAGCATCGTGGCGGCGGTGTCGCTGCGGGTGCAGGAACCCGTGTTTGAGTCGCAGACCAAAACCAAGCTGGGTTCGGCCAACATGGCCCCCGACCCGTCCTCGCCGACGGTGAAGAATTTTATCAACGACTTTGTCAAGACCGAACTTGATAATTTTCTGCACAAAAACCCCTCGGTGGCCGAAGCCCTCAAGCGGCGCATCGAGCAATCGGAGCGGGAGCGCAAGGAAATTGCGGGCATCAAAAAACTGGCGAACGAACGGGCCAAAAAAGCCAGCCTCCACAACAAAAAACTGCGCGACTGCCGGGTTCATTTGGGCGATGAAAAATCGGAGGCCCGCTTCGACACGACGCTGTTCATCACCGAGGGCGATTCGGCCAGCGGCTCGATCACCAAAAGCCGCGACGTGCAGACCCAGGCCGTGTTTAGCCTGCGCGGAAAACCGCTCAACTGCTTCGGCCTGACCAAAAAAGTAGTGTACGAAAACGAGGAATTCAACCTGCTTCAACACGCCCTCGACATCGAAGCCGGCCTCGAAACCCTGCGCTACAACCGCATCGTGATCGCCACCGACGCCGACGTGGATGGGATGCACATCCGCCTGCTGATGCTGACATTTTTCCTGCAATTCTTCCCCGATTTGGTGCGCAACGGGCATTTGTACATTCTGGAAACGCCGCTGTTCCGGGTACGGAATCCGAAAAATCACAAGGAAACCACGTACTGTTATTCGGAAGAAGAAAAGCAGAAAGCCATCGCCAAACTCGGCAACGGAGGCCGGAAGGTGGAAATCACCCGCTTCAAAGGCCTGGGGGAAATTTCGCCGGATGAGTTCGGAAAATTCATCGGCGACAATATGCACCTGGAGCCGGTGATTTTGCAGAAAGAGACCACCGTGCCGAAAATTCTGAGTTACTACATGGGCAAAAACACGCCCGACCGCCAGCGGTTCATCATTGAAAACCTGGTCATCGAGAAGGACGACGTGCAGGAATCGCTGGAAGTCGCCTGAGCGAAGAAGGCGGATTTCGGAAGGCGGATTGCGGATTTTTGGGTGCCGGGTTCTTACTTCGTACTCTCAATCCGCAATCCGCCTTCCGAAATCCGCAATTTCATGTCCCTCGAAGACCTCCGCGCCCGCATCGATGCCCTCGACAACCAACTCCTCGACCTGCTCAACGCCCGCATGGACGTGGTGCGGCAGGTGGGCGAATTGAAACGGTCGAGTAATACCCTGATTTACCGGCCTGAGCGCGAAAAATCCATTCTCGATCGCCTCGACGAACGCAACTCCGGGTTGCTCAACCGCCCGGCCATCGACGCGATTTTTCTGGAAATCTTCGCCGTGGCCCGCCACCTCGAATTGCCCGAACGGATTGCCTTTCTGGGGCCGGACGGTAGTTTTACCCACCAGGCCGCCGAGAGCCGCTTCGGGGCGATGGGCGAATACGACGCGTTGCCCACCATTCGCTCGGTATTTGAGGCGGTCGAAACGGGCCGCGCCCGTTTCGGGGTGGTGCCCATCGAAAATAACCAGGAAGGGGTGGTGTTCGAGACCATCGACAACCTCAACGAAACCAGCGTGAGCATCGCCGCCGAGGTGGTGACGCCCATTCATTTCGCCTTCGTGACCCAGGCCGAGCACCTCACCGACATTCGGGCGATTTACTCGAAAGACATCGGATTCCGGCAGTGCAAGAAATTTCTGGACGATTACTTCGAAGGACTCGACGTGGAAATCATCCCGGTCGAATCGACCTCCAAAGCGGCCAAACTCGCCGCCCAGGATCCGCAGGCGGCAGCGATTTGTTCGAGCATCGCGGCCAAAATTTTTGGGGTGCCGCTGCTTTTCGACAACATCCAGGACAGCAGCCTCAACCGCACCCGCTTCCTGATTCTGGCGAAAGATTTTCAGAACCAACCCAGCGGCCACGACAAATCGACGGTCATCGTCAACTTCCCGAACTCCGACAAGCCGGGGACGCTCTCCAAATTTTTACGGGAATTTGAACTCTACGACATCAACCTGACCAAGCTCGTCAGCCACCCTTCGCGGGCCGGGGCGGGGTTTGGGTTCTGGTTTTTGATGGAATTCGAAGGGCATTTTCAGGATGACCACGTGCAGCGGGCCATCCAACGCGGCTCCGCCGACGTGAAGTGGCTGGGAAGCTACGTGAAGTTGGTGGACTAAGGAAAGGGTGAGTTATGAGGGGTGAATTCTGAACTCAGTATTTCACAATTCACCCCTCACAACTCACCACGTAGTTTTTTCTGAGAATCGATTTTGTCCTGCCCGATTTGGGCGATAAGCGGCCCGAGGCCGTCGTACTTCACCTGCCCGCGCAGCCAGGCTACGAAGTCGAGCGTTAGCTTTTCGCCGTAAATATCGTGGTCGAAGTCGAAGATGTTCACCTCGATGGTGCGGGTGGTTCCGTCCACGGTTGGGTTGGTGCCAATGCTGAGCATCCCACCAAACCAGGCTTGTTTCCACTGAACGCGCACGGCGTACACCCCGTCGGCGGGCACCAGTTTATAATCTTCGTGAATTTCCAGGTTGGCCGTTGGGTAGCCGATGGTGCGGCCCAGTTGCCGCCCCTTCACCACCACGCCGCTGAGTGTGTAGTTTCGTCCGAGCGACTGCGCCGCCGCCCCGACCTGCCCGGCCAGCAGCGCCGCCCGAATTTGGGAGGAGCTGATGGCCAGCCGGTCGATGTCCTGCCGGGGAATTTCTTCGATCTGAAACCCGTAGCGATTCGCGTTCGCCGAAAGGTACTCGAAGCTACCTTCCCGGTTTCTCCCGAAACGGTGGTCGTAGCCAATTACCAGGGTGCGCGTGCCGATGATGTCGAGGAGGATGGTCTGAATGAATTCTTCGGAAGAAAGCAGCGAAAAATCGCGGGTGAAGGGAATTATTAGCAAGTGCTGAACGCCCTGCTGGGCCAGCAGGTCAATTTTTTCGTCGAGGGTCGAAAGCAATTTCAACGCCTGACTATCGGCGGAAACCACGGTGCGGGGGTGGGGGAAAAACGTAATCACGACCGATTCGCCGCCGGTGGCCATCGCCGCTTCGGTGAGCCGGGTCAGGATTTTCTGATGCCCCAGGTGAACGCCGTCGAAGGTACCACTGGTGACGACGGCATTCGGTAGGCGTTTGAAATGGGAAAGACCGTGGGAAACGAGCATACAAGTCGTCAGTCGTTAGTCAGCAGTCGTTAGACTGAAACCAAGTAACCTTTTTTATTCTGCCTCAAAAGGGGAAATGAGCGGTTGGGCAGCGCGTTGGGCTACGAATGCCTCGATGGTTAACGCGTCTTCCACGCGAAAGTTTCCGATTCGGGTGCGGCGCAGCGCATTCAGGTACGCCCCCGACTGCACAGCCAGCCCCAAATCGCGCACAAGACTGCGGATGTACGTGCCCTTTGAGCAGACAATGCGGAAATTGACTTCGGGAAACCGCTCGGTTTGGAGTTCAAACACCCTCACCTCTACCGTCCGGGCCTTCAGTTCCACCTCGTCGCCCCGGCCCCGATGAGCTTTTTTGTAGGCCCGCTTGCCGTCGATTTTAATGGCCGAGAAAACGGGCGGGATTTGTTCAATCACCCCGGTCAGGCCTCGGGCGGCTTCTTGAAGCAAATCCGGCGTGATGTGTTCGGTGGGAAATTCAGCGTCGAAGTCCCGCTCCAGATCGACCGAGGGCGTGGTTTTTCCCAGCACGAGCGTGCCGGTGTACTCTTTTTCCTGGGCCTGGAATTGGTCGATTTGCTTCGTCATTTTGCCCGTGCAGCAAATCAGCAGGCCCGTCGCGAGCGGGTCGAGCGTTCCGGCGTGACCGATTTTTTTGAAATTACCCGCCCATTTTAGTTTCCGCACCACATCGAAGGAAGTCCAGCGGAGGGGCTTGTCGAGGAGGAGGACTTCGCCGGGGTCGAAAGATTGCGAATTTTCGATTTGGGAATTCGGATTGTTCACGATCAAACAATCGACAAGTTCACCCCGCTCGCCAGCAAACCCAGGATCAGCAACCCCACCACAATCCGGTACCAGCCAAAAGCCCGAAAACCGTATTTGGTCAGAAATCCGATGAAAAACCGGATGGCCAGCATGGCGACGAGGAAGGCGACGAC
The DNA here is from genome assembly GCA_964244295.1 of uncultured Cytophagales bacterium. Taxonomy (GTDB): domain Bacteria; phylum Bacteroidota; class Bacteroidia; order Cytophagales; family Spirosomataceae; genus JAJAZB01. The sequence continues at coordinate 226,703 of CAXTIG010000001.1, read as the reverse complement.
GTTGCCGACGGCGAGCGACTGAATGTCGGCAGAACTAAGCGTCAGGCCGTCTTTGTAAAAATCGTACATTTTTTTGGCCGAGGCTCCGAACATGGTTGGAACCGCCAGGAAAAACGAAAACTCCGCCGCCTGCTTGCGCGAAAGGCCCTGCGCCATGCCGCCCACGATGGTTGCCGCCGAGCGACTCACGCCCGGAATCATCGAAATGCATTGGAAGAGACCGATGGTGAACGCCTTCGGGTAGGTAATCATCCGCTCCTCATTTTTCTGAAACCAGCGATCGACGAACAACAGAATCACGCCGCCCACCAGCAGGGAAAGGGCCACCGTCGTGACACTTTCCAGCAAACTGTCGATCCAATCATTGAGCAGCAAGCCTAGGATAACGGCGGGCAGAAACGCCACCAGCAGTTTGAAGTAAAAGTCGAAGGATTGGAAAAAGCGGCGGAAGTAAAGCACCAGCACCGCCAGAATCGCCCCAAGCTGGACGTTGACCGTAAATAATTTCACGAAGGGCGATTCCTCAATCCCCATCAGCGACGAGGCGATGATCATGTGCCCGGTCGAGGAAATGGGCAGGTACTCGGTCAGACCCTCGACGAGGGCGAGGATCAGGGTTTGAAGGAGGGTCATGGGGGTGGGTTAGTAGTCGATAGTCGTCAGTCATCAGTCGATAGGCGTTTCGTTAGTTTTTCCTGTCGACTAACGACTATCGACTGATGACTAAACGGGCTTCCGCAAAATCGCCACGAATTCGAGCAGGAAGCCCGCCATCGTGACAATCGGCCCCAGCGTGAGGCCCAGGAAGCCAAAACCGAATTCGGCTTTGTCGAAACTCATGATGATGAAGCCGAGGAAAATGACCACCACTCCCGCAATCATCAGCAGGTAATTGATGCGACCGAAGGGCATCTCGTTTCGCCGGGAAAGCGAGGCTACTGGCGTGGGTGCAGCGGATTTGGGCGCTGCTTTGGTTTCCGTTTTCATAAGAAAAAGCGTTGAAAATCAGTACAATTCGTCGAGCGACAATCTCAAATACCGTTCCACCGATTGGAGCGTACTCAGCACCCCAACCAGCACGCCCAACACCACGACCACCCCGGCGAGCAGGAGCATATTGTCAGTTTCCTGCAAAGCGCGCAATTCGGGAATATTGGCATTGGCGACCTGGAGCAAGCCCAAAAGCAGTCCACACGCGATGCCCGCACTCAGTAAACCCTGGAAGGCTCCCTTCAGCAGAAAGGGCCGGCGAATAAACCCGTGCGTGGCCCCCACCAATTGCATCGAGCGGATCAGGAAACGTTGGGAATAGAGCGACAATTTGATGGTGTTGTTGACCAGCAACACGATGACCAGCAGCAGTAAACCTACGAACACCGACAGGACGAGGTAAATTTTGGTAAAATTCTGGTTTACTTCATCGGCGAAATTCCGCACGTAGTCCACCTCACGAACCCCAATCAAGCCTTCCAGGTCTTTCTGCACCTTTGCCAGTTGCGCCTCCGAAAAATAGGCATCCGTCACTTTAAGGTTGTACGCGTCAAGGAGGGGATTTTCACCCAACAATTCCCGGAAATCTTCTTTGGTATCATGGATGAACTTCTCGGCGGCTTCTTCTTTGGAAATAAAGCGCACCTGAGGTTGACCATCCTGCACCAGCACGTAGGGCTTTTTGATGAGTTGCTGGTAAAACGCGTCTCGTTGGCCCGGCTCTCGTTCGTCTTGCACGTACACCTGCACCTCCAGGTTTTGCTTCACCAGGGCCGAAAGTTTTCGCCCCGACAGCGTAAGCAGGCCACACAACCCGATCAGAAACAGCGCGATGGTCAGGCTGATCGTCACCGTGAGGTTGGGATAGGGATTGCGCTTACGGGTGCGGCGTTTGGGCATGGGACAGAAGGGGGTCAGCGCAAAAGTAAGGGGATTTCGGCGAAGCCATCGCCCGGAATTGGATGGTAGGGGCTACTTAACGATTTTTAACGGGAAGTAGCCCGACCGGTAAGTCAGTTCCGCCGGCTCATCTCGTCGCGGATTTTAGCCGCTTTTTCGTACTCCTCGTGCGAAAGTGCCTCGCTGAGCATCCGGGTGAGTTCGTCAAAATTATTGTCGCGGAGTTGGTCGCTGAACGACTTGGAGGAGGATTGTCGCCGGGCGGTAAGCTCGCTTTCCACTTCGTCTTCCTCGTCGTCTTCATCGCGGGGACTCGCTTCGCTCGCCACAATGCCCGCTTCCGATAAAATAGTCTCGTAGGTGTAAATTGGCACGTTGAAGCGCAGTCCAATGGCAATGGCATCGGAAGGGCGGGCATCGACGATGCGGTCTTTTAAGCCATCCGAGCAGACTACTTTCGCGAAAAAGATGCCTTCGCGCAGGTCGGAAATGACGATTTCCGTGACGGAAAAGTGGAAATTCTTCGCGAAGGATTTAAACAAATCGTGCGTCATGGGGCGGTTGGGCACGATCTTCTCAATTTCAATGGCAATCGCCTGAGCCTCAAACATTCCGATGATGATGGGCAGGCGACGGTTGCCGTACTCTTCTCCCAGCACCAGGGCAAACGAGCCAGTTTGCGATTGGCTGGGCGAAAGCCCCAGAATTTCCAACTTTATTTTTTCCACTACGCTTCGATTGAGTTGCGAGGACAAAAATAGGGAAAAAAGGAGAAGGGAGAAAAGCAGTGGGGAGAAAGGAACCGTTGGGAAACGCCCCTTTCTCCCCGTTGAACGATTCTTTCAAGCCGTTATCCCGCCGATTGCACGGCCTTCGTCAGGCGGGGCAGTACGTCGAACACGTCGCCGACGATGCCGTAATCCGCCGCCTTGAAAAAGGGCGCTTCGGGGTCTTTGTTGATGACCACGATCACCTTCGAGCCGTTGACGCCCGCCAGGTGTTGAATCGCCCCCGAAATGCCACAGGCCACGTACAGGTTGGGGCTGACTTTGATGCCCGTCTGCCCGATGTGCTCATGATGGGGCCGCCAGTCGAGATCGCTCACGGGCTTGGAGCAGCCCGTCGCGGCGTGCAGGGCATGGGCAAAATCTTCGAGAATCCCCCAGTTTTCGGGGCCTTTCATGCCCCGCCCGCCCGACACGATGATGTCGGCTTCGGTGAGGGGCACCTCGCCGTCGGCTTTTTCAACGCCAGTGACTTTGGCGGCAAAATCCTGCTCGTTCAGCGCCGGGCTGAAGGCTTCCACCCCGGCTTTGGTTTCACTGGCTTCGGGCGCGACGGCGTTTTTCTTAATCGTGATGATCTTGATTTCCGAAGTCATTTCGGTGACGGCGAAGGCCTTCCCGGTGTAAATGCTTCGCTTCACGCGCAGGCTGCCGGCGTCGCCTTCCGGCAACTCGACCACGTTGGAAACCAGCCCGGCTTTGAGTTTTCCGGCCAACCGGGCGGCCACGGCATCCCCCAGCGCCGACTTGGCGATGATGACCACGGTTGCCCCGATTTGCTGCACCGCAGCGGCCAGGGTACTGGCGTAGGCCATGCTGTTGGGTTGGGCCAGGCGCTCGTCGCTGGCGTGAAGTACCTTCGGAGTGCCGTAGTTGCCGGCCAGTTCGAGTTCGGCGGCTTCGGCGGGGCCGATGGCCAGCGCCGTGGCGGTGGTGCCGAGCAGTTTGGCCACTTCGGCCCCGTAAAAAACGGCCTCCAGCGATGATTTGCGCAAGGAGCCGTTATCGAGTTCAGTGAAAATAAGGACGGACATTCTGAGTGGAAAGTTGAAAGTGGAAGGTTGAAAATGGAAAGTTGAAAATGGAAAGTTGAAAGTTCGAGACCCGGTCATTTTCAACTTTTCATTTTCAACCCTCCACTCTCGACTACAAAACTTTGGCTTCGGTGCGGAGAAGGTTGATCAGCGTTTCGGCCTGGTCGGCGGGGATGAGTTTGCAGGCACCTTTGGCGGGGGGGAGTTCGTACTTTTGCACGCGGGTCAGGCTCTCGGTACTCACCGGTTCAACGACTTTCAGCGGTTTGGTGCGGGCGGTCATGATGCCTCGCATATTCGGGATTTTCCATTCGGCGATGGGTTCCTGGCAACCGAGCACGAGCGGTAAATCGGCCTCCAGGGTTTCTTTGCCACCCTCGATTTCCCGGCTGATTTTAGCGGTTTTACCGTCCACATCCAACTTCATTACGGGCGAGTAAGAGGGAAGTCTCAGTAATTCGCCGACGATGCCGTGTACCTGGCCTCCGTTGAAGTCGATGGATTCGCGTCCCATCAAAATAAGGTCGTAGGATTCCTCTTGGGCGATGGCGGCAATTTGCTCGGCGACGAAAAAGGCGTCGGTCGGCTCGGCGTTCACGCGAATGGCGTCGTCGGCCCCGATAGCCAGGCATTTGCGGATGACTGGCTCGCAGTCGGCCTCGCCGACGTTGAGCACCGTCACGGTACCGCCGCTTTGTTCTTTCAGTTCGATGGCCCGGCTCAGGGCATAGTCATCGTAAGGGCCGGTAATGTACTGAACTCCGGCTCTGTTAAATTTGGTGTCTCCGTCGGTGAATGAGATTTTTGCCGTTGTGTCGGGTACGCTCGTCACACACACTAAAATTTTCATGGAAGCTGGTTTTTGGGTTTGGAGAAGATGCGGTGTAATATTTCGTTGAATTTTCAGCCGCGAAGGTACGATCTGACGGCAACTAATCTACTCCATGTCCACTCATTCCGCCCGGTTGCAGCAGCTACTGGCTTTTTACGAAGAAGACCCCCAGGACCCGTTCAACCTGTACGGGCTAGCGCTGGAATACCAGAAAACCGATCCGGAACAGGCGGCCTGGGCCTTCCGAAACTTGTTGAATGACTTTCCTGAATACCTGCCGACGTACTACCAGTCCGCCCACTTTTTCGCCGGGCGAGGTGAAATCGACCAAGCCAAATGCTGCTTCGAGCGGGGAATCGAACTCGCCGAACGCAGCGGATACGAAAAAGCCCAGCGCGAATTGCGCGGGGCTTACCGTCAGTGGTTGGATGAATGGGAAACCTAAAATTCGGATCGCGGATTGGGCTTGCGGATTGAATGCATTCCGCAAGCCCAATCCGCGATCCGAATTTTAGTACGCTCGTTCCCGCTCGCGGGCCTGGTAATTGACCGAGAATGTACGGTAGCCGGAGAGGACGTTTCGGGCGGCGACGCCAAGCGTTTTCCGGTCGAAAATTCCATCCGGCGAAACCCTGGCTGCGTAACCTTGCCAGACCGTTTTGTTGATAAAACTATCCTGCAACTGGATGAGCAGGGTACCTTTTTTCAAAAAAGCCTTATCGACGGTGTAGTCCACCTCCGGGTAGCGGTAGTTTCGCACGTAGGTGTTTAGCCGGATTTTGTCGGGGTGCAGGGAGTAGAACACGAGCATATCGGGATTCTCGACCGTGTACTGGAAACCGCGCAGTTGCATTTGACGGTTGATTTCGGCCCGGATGACGTCGTGCTGGTAGCTGGAATCTGCTGAGGCGATAGGGTCGAACACGATGCAGTACGTGTTGTAGAGGTGGGTGTAATTGGGAGCATAGCCGGAATGAACCATCAGGCCTTTCGGAGTGCAACCCAGCAACAGCAGCAAGGAGCAAAGAGTTAGCAAACAGGAGTTAACGTGTTTCATACGGGCGTAAGGGGGAAGTTTTCAGGATAGTGTATTGTAAAAAAACGCAGGATTCAGACAAAGGTTTTTAAAATAAATGTGGTTCGTGATATCCGCTCCGAATCTATGCCGTAGGATAGTTCCATGGCCCCCGATACGCCCGCCGCAAGAGCGCGTTTGCGCTAGGGTCGTTTAAAATTACTTCTTTTTCGCCATCCCACTCAATGCTGCGGCCAACTTTGTAGCTCAACATACCCAAGAGTGCCAGATTGGTGGAGCGGTGCCCCACCTCGATGTCACTGACGGGCCGGGTGCCGTTTTGAATCGACTCTAAAAAATTGGCCCACAACTGGGCAATGTTCTGCTGGTCAGGTTCATTGAGTTTAGGCTCCTGGTGAATCACCGGGCGGTTTTTACTGGCCGGATAAAACGTCCACCCGTCTAGCCAGCCCATGTGGAAAGTGCCTTCGGTGCCGTAAAAATAGCAACCGACGTTGGTTCGCTCGGCTTCGTTGGCGGCAAACTGGCGGTGTTCCCATTCCACGGTAAACTCTTCAAATTTCCAGACGGCCACCTGGTGATCCGGCGCATCGGTGTGGTCCCGGCGAATGGCCCGTCCGCCGGTTGAGAAAATTTTCTTCGGAAATTTTTCCTCGGTCCACCACAGAATTTGATCCATCCAGTGAATTCCCCAATCGCCGAGTTGTCCGTTGGCGTAGTCAAGAAACTGCCGGAAGCCCCTGGGGTGCATCGTTCGGTTGTAGGGCCGGAGCGGAGCCGGGCCGCACCAGAAATCCCAATCGAGACCCGGCGGTGGTTCGCTGTCGGCAACGACCTGCCCCGCCCCGCCCCCGTAGTGGACGAAGGCCCGCACCATCCCGATTTTTCCGGCCTTCCCCGATTTCAGAAAGTCCATTCCCGACACGTTGTGCGGCGAAACCCGTCGGTGGGTGCCCACCTGCACGGTGCGATTGGCCTTCCGGGCGGCATTGACCATGGCCCGGCCCTCGGCGATGGTGTGCCCGATGGGTTTTTCGACGTACACGTGCGCCCCGGCTTCCACGGCGGCAATGCAACAGAGCGGGTGCCAGTGGTCGGGGGTGGCGACGATCACGATTTCGGGTTTTTCTTTCGCCAGCATTTCGCGGTAATCGCGAAACATACGGGGTTGGTCGGTCGTCAGTTTGCCCAACTCGGTGCGGGCCGCTTTCAATTGGGTTTCATCCACGTCGCACAGGGCGACCACCTTCGATTGCCCGGCCTGTACCGCGCAACGCAGGATGTTCATCCCCCACCAACCCGACCCGACGAGGGCCGTTTTGTACATTGTCGCCCGGCTCAGTGCGGGCAGGAGCGGCAGGGCCGAATACGCCAGCGAAGCAGCGGAAGTTTTTTGAATAAAGTCGCGGCGATTCATGAGGGAAATGGGGTTGTACAAAAACGGGCTTAAGCTACAAAGTTGGATGGGTAAACTGCAAACACCCGTCTTTAAATCGTCGCGGCCAACCGCTTGACTAACCGCGTCAGCCCCGGTTCGGCCCGCTGGGCGGCGGCGATGATTTTCCCGATGTCGGCTTTTTCCAGCGTTTCAGGAATGCACAGATCCGTGATGACCGACACGCCAAAACAGCGCATTCCGAGTTGCCGGGCCACGATAATTTCCGGCACGGTGCTCATTCCCACGGCATCGGCTCCGAGTTGGCGTAGCCAGCGGTACTCGGCGCGGGTTTCGAGTTGCGGCCCCGGCACGCTCACGTACACCCCCCGCTGGCATCGGAAGTCCTCATCTGTGGCAATGTCCAGGGCCGCCTGCACCAGCGCCGGGTCGTACACCTCGCTCATGTCGGGCCAGCGGTCACCGTCGGCGGGGTCATGGGGACCACGCAGGGGGCTTTCGGGCAGGAGCAGGCTGATGTGGTCGTCGAGTACCATCAGGTCGGCGGTTTGGTAGGCGGGGTTTAGGCCACCGGCGGCGTTGCTGACGAACAGCGTTTCGACCCCCAGCGCCCGCATCACCCGAACCGGGAAGGTAATTTCCCGCATCGAATAGCCCTCGTAGTGGTGAAAACGCCCCTGGAGGCATACGACGGCTTTCCCCGAAAGGTTGCCCAACACCAGTTTACCACTGTGAAATTCAACCGTCGACAGGGGGAAATGCGGGATTTGTTCGTAGGAAATTTCGGTCAAGACCTGAATTTCATTGGCCAACTGCCCCAGGCCGGTTCCGAGAATGATGCCCAGAGTTGGTTGAAACGAGGAAGAAACGGAACGAATGAAGGCGGTGGCTTCGGAGAGGGCTGTGGTCATCCAGAAAACAATAGGAGCGTTAGAGTAAAAAGAGAAATACGTATAGACCCGGTAAATTAGATACCTTTGGCTATCTACCACCAAATCTAACTACCGATGCCTGAACAAAAAATTGACTCCCGCGAGGTCGGGTTGGACGTTGGACTGTTGCTGCTCAAGTACTTTGTCGATACCGATTATCTCCACTACGGGTACTTTAAAGAGGGCCTAAAACCCACCGTGACCAACTTTAAAAAGGCCCAGGAAAACCACACGGAACTGCTTTTTTCGGCCATTCCTTCCGGCGTTCGGAGTATCCTCGACGTGGGGTGCGGGTCGGGCTGCGTGGCCCGCCAACTGCGGGCAAACGGCTACGAGGTCGAGGCGGTTTCTCCCTCCGAAAAGCTGACCGAAGCCGCCCGTTGCAACAACGACCACCAACTGACCGTATACCAGGGCACTTACGAAGAGGCTCAGATCGACCGCCGGTTCGATCTGATTTTGTTCAGCGAAAGTTACCAGTACGTCGACATCCATCAGGGCCTTACTCAGGCCCTGGCCCACCTCAATCCCGGTGGTCACCTCTTGCTTTGCGACTTCTTCCAAACCGATGCCGAAGGCAAGAGTCCGCTGGGCGGGGGCCACTGCCTGGCTGAATTTTACGAAACACTCCGGCAATTCCCGTTTTCGGTGGTGCGCAATGATGACATCACGGCTGAGATCGCGCCGACGATGACGCTCATCAACGATTTTTCGATGAAAGTCCTCAAACCGACTTGTTCCCAGGTGGGGTTGTTGATCGAAGACCGTCATCCCTGGATGTACAAATTTCTTCTTTTTTCCCTGCGGAAACGCCTCAAAAAATTGGGGGACAAACATCTGAGTGGGGAACGAAACGCGGCCAATTTCTTGAAATACAAGTCCTACCGCCTGATCCTCCTCCGCCTGGATTCCAAGTCCTGAATTACGCTTAGGTCCCTTTCAGCACCACGCCCTGCTCGCCCGCCCACTGCCGGAGGTCGTCACGGGCCAGGGCCGAGGCCATTAAATCGGGAAATAAATCGGGGGTGCAGGCAAAAACGGGCACGTTCATTCCGGCCAGAAAGCGGGCGTTGCCCGGTTCGTAGGAAGCCGTACCCCGGTCGTCGAGGGCGAGGAGTACGATCAGTTGCACCCCCGCCGCGACGAGTTCCTGCATCCGCTGGCGCATCTGGCGCTCCGGTTCGCCGCCGCCTTCGTATAAATCGCTGATCAGCACCAGCACGGTCTCGTCGGGTCGGGAAATCAGGCCCTGGCAGTAGCGCAGGGCCTTGTTGGTGTCGTTGCCCCCGCCGAGTTGCACGCCGAAAAGCAAATCCACCGGGTCGCGGAGGTCTTCGGTCAGGTCCACCACCTCGGTGTCGTACACGACGAGGTGCGTTTTCACCGCCGGAACCGAGGCCAGCACCGCCCCGAAAATCCCCGAATACACCAGCGAGGAGGCCATCGACCCCGACTGGTCCACGCAAAGCACCACGTCGCGCAAGGCGCGGCGGGTTTTGCGCCCGTAGCCGATGCGCACTTCGGGGATGATGCTGCGGTACTCCGGCTGGTAGTGCCGGAGATTTTTCCGAATCGTGGCGTTCCAGTTCATTTCGTTCAGCCGGGGGCGAAGGCTGCGCACGCTGCGGTGGAGCGCCCTCGTAACGGCCTGCACGGTGGCCTGCGTGAGTTTTTCGAGCAAATCGTCCACGATGCGCTGCACCACGCGCCGGGCGGTTTCGCGGGTTTGGTCGGGAATGAGTTTGCCCAATTCCAGAATCGTCGTCAGCAGGTGGATGTCGGGCGTGGCCTGGGCCAGAATGTCCGGGTCGGCGAGCATTTTTCGCTGCAAATCCGGTTTCTGGAGCGCGTCGGACTGCATCACCTCCACCACCGAAGCCGGGAAATACTGCCGGATGTCGCCCAGCCAGCGGGCCACGCTGGGTTGGGAAGCCCCCCGGCCCACGGTGCGGTTGTCTTTTTCGGCGTACTCGAAGGCGCCCCCGCGCTCGTCCATGCCGTAGAGCGCGTCGAGGGCGGCGTCCATCCCGGCGTCGGGGCCGTCGAGGGAAACGCCGGTGCCGTCGGCTTCGTGACCGCCGAGGAGGAGCCGCCAGCGGCGAAGGGGTTCGGAAGATTCGGTCATGGCTGTTCGCTTTGGGCGTTTTCTCCCAACGGTTTGAAGTACGCTAAATCCGCCATCACCTCCGAGTACACCACCGGCGGCACCTGGCCGAAGGGAACGAGGCGCGGGTCGTCGGGACGCTCGGGTTCGTCGTACACGTAATTTCCGAACTGCACCGCGCCCGAAGGGAAAAACAGCAACGCGCCCAACTCGGCTTGCCCCTCGTAATATCCCACGGAAAGCTCGCCTTGCTGGCGCACGAAAGCCGTGAGGCGGGCAGCGGGAAATTCCTTGCGGTAGCCCGAAATCCAGCCCGCGTCCACCACCGAACCGCGCTGCCAGCCTGCTTTTTCCAGCCGCCGGACGAAGTCGTACCCGCCGCATTTCAAGCCGCTGAATTCTTCGCTGATCGTCAACCCGGCCAGGGCCTCGGGCAGTCGGAACACCGGGCGGTCGAGTTGGGGAAACAGCGGAACCACACCCGCCTCCCCCAGAGCCGTCTGCCAGTGTTCGAGTTCCGTTGCCGGGAGCGAGAGCGGATGAACCATGCCGATCAGGACCTCATCGGGCAAGGTGATTTCCTCAAACTCCGCATCGACCAGCGACTGATCTTCCTGGCACAAAAATGAAAATTCTAATTGCTCGTCGGCCCCGAATACCCCCCACAACAGCCGCGTGGCGAACACGAACATCACGGGTTTTTGAAGAAAAAATGCCGTCCAGTCGGCCACCGTCCAGCGCCGTTGGGTAATCAGGTACTGCTCCATCCGCCCGGCCTGGGCTTTGGCAAGGTCCCGAATTTCCTTGCCCAGTTCCTTAAATTCGGCCTGGACCTCGGGCGGCGTGGCCTTCGGTACCGACTTACTGAGCTTGCCGTCTTCGTTCAGAAACTGAAGCTTGAAATCATTCCCGACGAAGGCCCGGTATGACTGCCCGCCCGCCTCGAAAGGCCGGAACAGCCCCTCGAAGCCAAAATCCGGGACGATAGAATCGGCCAGTTCGTGGGGGGAGAGGCCGAGTTCATCGGCGGCGAGTTGAAAGGCCGCCTCGGCGGCGGCACCCACGTTTTTGTTTTTCGAGCGGTACTTCCGGCTGAATTGCTCCACGGCCCGCAAGGCCCGGTTGGAACCGTGGAGCGCCAGGGCCTTCACGCCGTACTCGGCCATTTTGCCCCGGTTTCGATCTACCCATTCGCCGATGTTCCGACTGAGTACGGGCACCACGGTCTCACCCCCCAGCCGACTGCCCAATGCGAGGCAAAACCGGAGTTTAGGCGGAGCATCCCAGTCAAGGTAGACGTTGAGCAACGCTTCACCGAAGGGCTGGCAACGCGCCGGGTCGAGCAAAAGGAGCAGGGGCCGGGCCTCCGGGTCGATGCCGATGTCGGCCACGCGGCTCATGCGGTAGAGTAGAAAACGCAGGCTGGGGCCATCGAGTGGCGTTTCGTCGCCGAGCCAAAACAGCGGGGGCAGGGCCGTGACTTCCAGCCAGGGTTCGAGGGGCTTGGCAAGTTTGCCGCGCTTCCCGGCTTTATCGATTTGCTCGGCGAGGGCCTCGCGGGTTTCGGCCTGGGGCAACCGTCCGTCGAGGCTGGCGAGCATCAGGTCGCGGGCGTCGTCGTTAGTTTCCGCGTTCAGCGCGGCGAGCAGTGGGATGCGGGCCGCTTCGGTGTCGAGGAGGGAAAGCAACAGGGCGGCGGTTTGGCGGACGGGGGCTTTTTTGTGGCTCAACAACGCAACGGCTTCGGGAATTACCCGGTCGCCGTATCGTGCCAGTTGACGGGCCACCATTTCGCCGACTGCTTTTCGTTCTGCCGTGCTTTGCGCCCACAAAACAGACAGGATGGGTTCGTACTGACGCGAAGAGAGTAGGGTAAGGAATTGATTCAGGCGCGTATTTGGATTGTCACCGTACCAGCGGTAATGCTGTGGGCCCACCACGAGGTTGAACAGGTTTTTTATTTCTTCCAGAAGCAAGGGAGCGGCTACCTCAGGAAGGTACTTCATCAAGACGCGGGCCGTTTCTGCTCCGAAAGTGTACCCTTTTTTCAAAACTTCCTTTGCTAATGATAGCCCTTTGGCTGGTTCAGCTGGCAAAATGATTTCCAGCGAATCGGATAACAAATCGCCTCGGCTTCCATCCAGGAAGGCACCGTGAAGTTGAGGGCCGTTGATAACTCTGGGGTCTGGTGGGGGAAGTTTCGATAGCACGTCAATTAGCGCCGTTACCTGGTTTTGGCCATGAGTCTTAGGAAAGTACTTCCACAGCAATTGCCAGAGTTGGAGTTGGTGAAATGCATTCGTGCGGGATTCAAGTATTTTTAATGCTATTCGTTCAAACCGTTCTGGATCATATTCAAGGAGTAAAACTAAGCCCCGGTAAGGGATCATTCCCCGGTAATCATTGTCGGAGGGTTCTGGGATTGCAATTTCCCAAAACCACTCATCGTAATCGAGCGAGGCAGTTTTCCAGAAAATCAACTTGCTGGATTGCTCGGCAGGTAGTTGAATGCCCCGGCGCTCCGCTTCGATGAAAAACGGAATTTTGTAGCGAAAATGATCAGGAGCGTATTCAGCGCGGAACTCCTTAAAATGCTCAAGCAGATAAAATCCGGCTGAGGTAATTTGGTTTTGAGTGTCCACCTGCGCACACGGATAGATGAGTTTGCGGAATTGAGTGTCCACAATTCCGTAGGGGCGCAGTGCAGTTTCAGCCAGGTAGGCCGTGTTTGGCGAAGTTTCATTCACTACCGCCGGGTTGAGGTATTTGTCCACAAACTCATACGGTTGCCAGTTGTCGGGATGGGTGGCATACCGAAGTATTCGGTCGTCGAATTCATCCCAAGCGCCCAACGGGCCAATCAAATTGTACACGTTGGTCAAGTACCGAGCCTCGTAATTGCGAATCAACGTGGCACCTAAGCGGGGAAATTTTTCTGATTCACCGCTCAGGTATTTCACCAATTCTCCGGCGTGCGTAGTGAATGGGGGGGTGTAAAAATTAAGTTCTGCAAAGTGCTTGCGAAGCCGCTCAACGTCAGCGGCGCGATGAGGAGAGAGCATGGGTAAAAGTAAATCAGGTTTGTTGTTCGGTTAAATCCCCAACATCACCCCCACCAGCGGCAGGGGCCATTCGGCCAGTTCAGCGTCTAATTCAGCTTCGGCTCCGCTCGCTGACCCTTGCCGCCCGCCGTGTTCGCGCTCCCGCGCCTTCTCCCCCAACTGCCGCCGCTCCGCCGAATCGAACTTCGAAAACGTCCGACGCAGCACGGGCAGCAGGGCAGTAAACACCCCGGTATCCAGCGCCGCCACCCAGCCGTGGAGCAGGCCCCAAAGCCGTTCGTCGTAGAGCAAAATCGTCCCGCTGCCGCGTAAAAACCCTTCGAGCCAGGCGGCGGAACGGGTCGGGTCCTGCCCCGTCGAAAGGGCCAGGGCGAAGCGCCGGGCGGTGTCGGTTTCGTCGAGCACGCGCCCGTCGAAGAGCAGCCGCACCGTGCCGCCGGTGAGCAGTGGCGGGGTGGCGGGGCCGTCGGCCACGCGGCGCAGCGCATCCCGCCAGGCCTCGGCAAGCGAGGCGTTTTCGAGGAGCCGCAGGCCCTCGTCTACCGCGCGTGCCAGGGTCATCAGGTGCTGGGCCGCTTCGTCGGCCAGCCCGACGCAGGCCGTGGGCAACCCCACGCAGACCCGCGTCAGCAGGCCCTCCACCACCCGGCGCACGGCGCGGAGGTCGGTCTGGCGCACGTCGCCGTAGCGGCTCAGGCGCAGCAGCGGCCCGGCGGCGCTCATCAACTCGGGCACGTCCGCCGAAGTAGCGGCTACGGCGTCGAGTTTGGCGAGCAGCGGTTCCACCGCCCCGAACAACTCCGCCGGCAGCGCCGATTCGAGCAGGCGGGCGAGGTCGCCGGGGGTGTTGGTGTGTCGGGTGCGGTCGAGGAGGAACTGGGTGGCGGCGTCTTCCACGCGGTTGCCCCACACGGCTTTTTCGATGAGTTTTAAAAACCCTTCCGGTTGCCATTTCAGACTCCAGCCTTCCTTAAAGGTGCCCTTGCCGGAGGTAGCCTGGGGTTCGGCCCAGGGCAGGTCGAGCACGGCCAAGCGGTGAAAAAACACGCTGCGGCTGCGGTCGAGGTCTTTCCGCAAATCGAGTTCGAGGGGTTTGCGGTCTTCGCGGAGTTCGAGGCGGAGGGTTTTCACCGTTGCTTCAAAATCGGCCTGGAGGGGCAGTTTGGGCAGTTCGTCGGGCACGGTGCCGAGGCGGTAGGCCACCGTTAACTCGGTTTCCACGAGGTTCATCAAAATCCCGTCGCCCATGCACATCACGGCCTGGGTGGCTTCGTTGAGTTCGCCTAACCCGGGCCGGGGCAGCCCCCGCAAGGCCGCCAGACACTCGGCCAGCCGGAAGGCTTCGATCACGTGCGCCGTCGAGACGTCGGTTTGGTGCCGGCGAAACAGCCGGGCCACCTTCGTGAGCCATTCCACGCCGGGGTCGTCGGGGCGGTGCCAGCGGTGTTCGTACCAACCCGGCGAGGGAATACCGGCCCCGTAGCCGCTCCACCAGCCGAGGCGTTCGTTGGTCCAGGGAATCCAGGAGCAGCGTACCCGCACGGTAGGCAAGCCTTTCAGCAAGGTATCGTCTTCTTTTTTCGTGGAAACCAACTCAGCCAGTGCCGACATGTGCCAGGCCCCGCACACGTACACCACGCACTGAAAGCCTTCTTTTTCGGCTTGCCGCAATCCCTGCCGCATGGCCGCCTCGCGGAGGAGTTCGGATTTTCGATCGGGGATTGCGGAGTGGGAAACGGCCTCGCGGGTGGTTTTCATCAGCAAAGCCACCGCCTCGAAATGCGCCTCCGAATGGCCCAGCAGCGGATTTTGCTCGATTTGCGCTTCCCACCAACCGTGCTGGTCGTCGTAGCCTCCGAGGCGGGCGAGGGTGTCGAGCGGGTTTTCGGCTTCGGGCGCGGGCGAGTCTGACTCCGTGGTTTGACCGGGCGTTTCCGGTATTTCCTTTACCAAACTGTGCCGCAGCGACAAATCGAGCATCCGCGCCGGGATGTCGCGACTCAGGGCGAATTTCAGCGCCACCCACTCCGGCGAGTATTCGGCGAAGGGATAAAACGCCGCCCGCTTGGGATCGTCGGCGTCGTAAGCGAGCAGGGCCACGGGCGGGCGCAGGTCGCGGTGCGCCACCCAGTGAATGAGTTCGGTCAGTTCGGGCGGGCCTTCCACCAGCACGAGGTCGGGTTGCAGGCGCTCCAACGCCTCCCGCACGTTGCGGGCCGACCCAACGCCGTGGTGGCGGATGCCTAACAGGTGAGTTTGCAGGGGCTTGGGGTTTAAAATGGGGCTGTCATCCCGCCAGTTTGTCATCCCGACGAAGGAGGGATCTCGTTGGCATTCCGAACAGTTGGTTACGGGCCAGCGCTCGGCTACCGATAAACTTCCCGGTAGGCCAACGAGAGCCCTCCTTCGTCGGGATGACAAAACCTTGGTTTACGGTTTGTGGTTGAAATGCCTTTTTAACCGAAAACCACAAACTACAAACTTATTTCCTTGCAAGCCCGGTACAAATCCCCCCAGCCTTCGCGGGGTTTGAGGGCGGTTTCGAGGTATTCGTTCCACACGATTTTGTCCTGCACCGGGTCTTTCACCACCGCGCCGATCAGCCCGGCGGCGAGGTCTTCCGCCGTCAGCCGACCGTCGCCGAAGTGGGCGGCGAGGGCTAGGCCGCTGTTGAGCACCGAAATCGCCTCGGCGGTGCTCATCGTGGCGCTCGGCGATTTGAGTTTGGTTTTGCCGTCGGTGGTCACGCCCGCCCGGAGTTCGCGGAACACCGTCACGATGCGTTGAATTTCGGCCAGTGCGGGCAGCGGCGCGGGCAATTCCAGCGAGCGGCTCAGACTCGCCACCCGTTCCTGCACGATGCGCACTTCCTCCGCCGCCGAGTCGGGCACGGGCAAAATCACGGTGTTGAAGCGGCGTTTCAGCGCGCTTGACAGTTCGTTGACGCCTTTGTCGCGGTTGTTGGCGGTGGCAATCACGTTGAAACCCCGCACGGCCTGCACCTCGGTGTCCAACTCCGGCACGGGCATCGTTTTCTCCGAAAGCACGGTGATGAGCGTGTCCTGCACGTCGGCGGGAATGCGGGTGAGTTCTTCGATGCGGGCGATTTTGCCCTCCCGCATGGCCCGCATCAGGGGCGTTACCACCAGGGCGCGTTCGCTGGGGCCTTCGGCCAGCAGGCGGGCGTAGTTCCAGCCGTAGCGGATGGCCTCTTCGCCGGTGCCCGCCGTGCCCTGGATGAGCAGCGTCGAATCGCCGGTGACGGCGGCGGCGAGGTGTTCGGCCACCCACGACTTGGCCGTGCCGGGCAGGCCGTAGAGCAGCAGCGCCCGGTCGGTGGTGAGCGTGGCGACGGCAATTTCCATCAACCGCCGACTGCCGATGTACTTGGCACTGACCACGAACCCGTTTTTGAGCGTGCCGCCGAGCAGGTACGTCAGCACCGCCTGCGGCGAAAGCAGCCAGTTGGGCGGGCGCAAAACCGCATCCTGGCGGCGGAGTTCATCGAGTTCTTCGGCGAATTGAATTTCGGCGTGCTGGCGTAGGAGGGTGGGCATGGGGAGGGTTTGAAAAGGTTTTGATTTTGGTTTTTGTCATCCCGCCGGGGTTGCCATCCCGGCGGGATGACAATCCGTCGGGATGGCAACCTGTCACGGCATTTCTCTCAAAATTCGTCCAATCTGTACACTCTCCCGCACCGGCCCAAACAGCCGGGTTTCGAGCGTCGTGAGTTGGTACTCCGTCGTATTTTTTGGGAGGACGGCGGCGAACTGCCGCACACTTTCCGGGTGCCAGTTGGGCAACCGTACATCGGTTTGGCCCGCCAGGTAGTGATCGGCGCAAAAGCCTTCGGCCAGGTGCCGCAGCAGCAGGCTGCTCAAACTGGGCGACCAGTCGGGCAGCAAGCGGGCAAGGGCGTGGAGGTGTTGCCGTACAAAATGCCCGGTGCAGCGGCCCAGGTACGCTTCAGTCGCTTGCGCACCCGCTAGGGTGCCAAGGGAAAGTAGGGCCGGATCATTGGGCGGGGCGTGGTGGAGCAAGGCTTGGGCGAAGGCCGCATCGCCAAAGCGTCGGGTCGCTTCGGCGAGCGATTCGAGGAAAAAGTAAAACCGCGTCGTGCCTTTTTCACTGAAACAGTCTTCGTTTTCGCAAAACACCCGCACGCAGGCCTCGGCATCCAGGCCCCAGTGCTTCGCCCAGCGCCGGGGCGGTACGAAGGGCATCAGCACCCGCAGCCAGTAGGCCGTTTCCGACAGTGCATAGTGCAACCGCGCGTCACTCGATTTGGACGGGAAACCCAGTGAATCGTGCACCAGCGCGGGGGTAAGCACCTGCCGGGCGTCGGTAGGCACCGTCAGCCGGATTTCGGGCTTGCCACCCAACCAACCGAGGATGCCTTTTTTCGGAACCGGAAAATAGTGCCGCAGGTGGTCATCGAACAGCCGCTCCCCCCAGCCCGATTCGGGCCGGGCCAGCAGGCGCTGGGCTACTTCGAGGCGCAACTCCCGTTGCATTGGTTTTTCGTCCGGGGGCGGTGGCGTGAGTTCTTCGTTGATTTTTTTCAAAAACGGCAGGTCGCCGGGGCTTGCCCCCGTCTGCATCAGCCGAATCCACTCCTTCCGTTCCCGAACGGTTTCGGTGGGCCAGCTTTCCCCGAGCAAGGCCAATGCCCGCGCCGGATCTTGCTGACGCAGGGAGGCAAACGCCCGCCGCCGCTCCTCCAAACGACCCGTTTGCCAGGCGGCTTCGGGGTCGCCGGGGGCGAGGGCGTAGGCCCAGGCGGGTTGGAATTGGGCCAGCCAGGCCCCCCGCTCGCCCACTCCCAGCCGGATTAGTTCCTGCGCCAAACGGTGGGCGGGCATGGTCCCGGTTTGCAACAAGTGCAGGAGCAAGTCGGGAGAAACCAGCCAGTCCCGGCGGTTGAATTCCTCCAGCACGTGTTCAAGAAATGGAGCCGGAGCCGCCTCGTGGAGCAGTCGTTTCAACGACTTCAGCGCCCCGGCGGGGGCGTAGGGCCTGGTTTCGGGCGGGCAGGGTGGGGGAGCCGGAACGGCGGCGACCGGCGGCAAGGTACCCGCCCGGCGGTAGGCCCAGAGCAGGGCGGCGGTTTTCAAAAACAAGCCTTCCCGGTCGGCGGTTGATACGGCGGCAAGCCGCGCCCGGAGTGCTTCGGGCAGCGCCTCGGTCGGGACGGGGCCGTGTTCGGTGCCGAGGAGTCCGGCGGTAGCGAGGGCGTTCCAGGCGGTCATGGGTAGAAAATGGAGCGTTGAATTGGGTTGTTTTTTAGCCTGACGAATGGAGTCATCCAACCGGGTTGTCATCCCGCTGGGTTGTCATCCCGACGAAGGAGGGATCTCGTTGGCCATCCGAATAGTTGGTGACGGGCCACCGCTCGGCTACCGATAAACTTCCTGGTAGGCCAACGAGATACCCTCCTTCGTAGGGATGACAAACCGTCGTTTTTCACACCGCGCAATACCGACTATTGACCCAAATTCCCAGCGGCCGCGCCGTGTCGCCCTGGCGCAGCAGGGCCACCGGCAGCGGAGTTCCGCCACTCAGGGCCAGCAAGTGGAGGGCCTTCGTTTCCGAAAAGCCACCCTGAACCGGCAGCGCCCGACCCGCCGCGTCGTACAGCCAGGAGCCGTTTTTTTTGAAAATAAACTGTACTCCGGCTACGACCTGCGGCACCTCGTCGGCCCAGGGAAACTGGGCGAGAAGTTCGGCCCATTGCCGCTGCGAGGCCGACCAGTCGGCCAGGGCCAGCGGGGGAACTGGCGGCGGCGGGTGATTTTCTCCGAACGATTTCAGCACCGCCCGCAGGGGCCAGACTGAGGGGAAAAACGCGAGTTCGGCCCGCGCCTCGCGGCCCGGCAGCCAGGGCGTTTCGGGTGCTCCATTTCCGACTGAAAACTGCAAATCAAGCGCAAATCGGCCTGAATTTCTTCCCAGCAGGTACGTGCGAAACACGTCGAGGTCGTCTGTTTTTTCGGTCAAATGGCCCAGCACCAGCCAGTCATCGGCCAGGACTTCGGCGCGGGGGTCGGCCAGGAGTTCCTTCGGCGAACGGGGCCAGCCGATGAGGTTTTTTACGTCCTCGCGCAGGGGTTCGGGCAATTCATCGAGCCGATCGAAGGCTTCGGTAAGCAGGTGCAACCGCGCCACCCGTTCGAGGGCCTGGCCCTGCCAGGCCGTTCCCACGAAGGGGAGTTGACCAAACTCCCGCAGCATGCCGGCCAGTCCGCCCGCCTGGGCATCCACGAGCCGGGCGGCGGGGGAGTCGAAAAAAGGTCGCCCTTTTTCGGGCAACGACAACAAGCCCGTGCGGACGAGGTCGCGCAGCCAGCGGTCGAGGTCGGCCACGCCGTCCTGCACCTTGCGCTGGCGTTCCTGCTGGCGTTTGGCCCGGTCGCGGGCTTGCTTGTCGGTGGTTTCGAGAGTCGGCTTTTCTTCGGCGCGGGTTTGGCGTTTGTCCATCCATTCCCGCACCCAGGGCGGTTCGAGGTCGGCGGCGCGGGCGGTTTCGGGGGCGTTGGCGAGCATCAACAACAGGCCCAGGCCGTGCTTGCAGGGAAATTTTCGGCTGGGGCAGGTGCAGCGAAACGCGGGTTGAAGTAGGTCGGCCTGGGTGCGGTACGGCTCGCGACCACTGCCCTGAATTTCGCCCCAAACGGCCCGTTCGCTGTACCCGACGTTCGACCAGTGGCCCGCTGCGGCCAGACTGCGCCCGGCTTTGAACGAAGCCGGATCGGGGGCCAATTGGATGAGTTGTTCTTCGGAAAAAAAACGGGCGGACACGGTGGAAGGAGGTGGGGGAACGTCCGGGCAAATAACGGGCTTTTCCCGAAAAAACAGGGGTTGGGGGCGGAGTTCTGAAACGATTGAGAAGTTTGAAAAACGACTCGACTTGTCATCCCAACTTTTGTCATCCCGACGAAGGAGGTAGCCGGGCGGCGTTCCGCTCGTTGGCCTACCAGGAAGTTTATCGGTAGCCGAGCGGTGGCCCGTCACCAACTATTCGGATGGCCAACGAGATCCCTCCTTCGTCGGGATGACAAGCCTACCGTCGGGATGGCAAGACAACGTCGGGATGACAACAGATCTTCAACAAGGCCGTCAGGAATGGGGAAATTCCCCGCCGCATTTTCCCGCCACGAACCCCGTTGTCCAGGCCGCCTGAAAGTTGTACCCGCCGGTAATGCCGTCGATGTCGAGCACTTCGCCCGCGAAAAAAAGGCCGGGAACGTGCCGACTTTCCAGGGTTTGCGGGTGTACTTCGCTCAGGGCAATGCCGCCGCAGGTCACGAATTCCTCTTTGAAAGTGGTTTTGCCGCTGACGCGGAAGGTGCCGTTGGTGAGCAGATCGGCGAGGCGGTTGAGCGCTTTGGCGGGGGCTTCGGCCCAGCGGGTGGTTTCGGGCAAATCGGCCTCCGCTACCAGCGCCCGCCAAAGCCGGTTCGGCAGGCCAAACGCGGAAAGCGAGCTAACCTGCTTGCGGGCGTGTTCGCTGCGAAATCGGGCGAAGGTGTCGCGCACGAGCGTTTCATTCTGCGCGGCGTCCCAGTTGAAGGCCACGTCGAACTGGTAGTCACGTTCGGCCAGTTCGCGGGCGGCCCAGGCCGAAAGCCGCAGCACCGCCGGGCCGCTAAAACCCCAGTGCGTGAGCAGCACGGGGCCGGTTTGAGTTTGCTTCGTGCCCGCCAGCCGCACGGTAGCCTGCGGCGCGGCCACGCCGGCGAGGGCCAGCAAGGGTGAGGTGGGCGCGTTGAAGGTAAACAGCGAAGGCACCGGGGGCACGATGGCGTGGCCCAGGGCCGCCAGCCACTCGAATCCGCTCCGACTGGGGTGCCCACCCGTGGTGACGATGACCCGATCGGCCTCGATGGTTTCGCCCGAAAGCAACTGTAAACTGCCCACTGTCCCCTGCCAACTGAGTCGGTTTACCCCCGCCGAGGTGCGGATGATCACACCAAGCCGCCGGGCTTCGCGGAGCAGGCTGTCTACCACGTCGGCGGAGGTATCGCTAACGGGGAAGACGCGTCCGTCGGGTTCAGTTTTCAGGGGGAGGCCCCGGTTTTCAAACCACTGAACCGTGTCGTGGTTATGAAATTGGGCGAACAGCGGACGGAGGAATCTGGCTCCGCGTGGGTAGCCCTCCAGCAGCCGGGCCACGCTGGGAGCGGCGTTGGTGACGTTGCAGCGGCCCCCGCCCGAAATGCGTACTTTGCTCAGTACGTCGCGGCTTTTTTCAAAAAGGGTAACCTGCGCTTCGGGGAAGGTTTCGGCGGCACTGAGGGCGGCGAAAAATCCGGCGGCACCCCCGCCGATTACGGCCACGCGATGCGTTTTTTTCATCGGGGCAAAGGTAATCGTTGGGGGAATGGGTTTGGGTTGGCAATTTTGGGACAAAAAACCTCCGAATACCCCGTCATTGCGAGCGAAGCGAGAAGTTTTCCCTCCGCTCGCAATGACGGGGTATTCGGAGGTTTTTACTGACCTTTATTTTTCAAAAAAATTTCATGGCAATTCTCCCACGCGGCGGACGTGGCCTTTCGGGCAACCGCTTTCTTTTTCTCCTGGTGCTCATCGGCATCGGGGCTTTTCTGTATTACCACGACCAGCCCCAGCCCTGGACCCGCCTCAAAAACGACGTGCTGAGCGTTTTTGGGATAAAACCCACGCCGCCGCCGCGTCCGAAACCCGATGCCGAACGCCCCGGCAATGAAGATGTGGCCAGCGACGCGACGAACGACGAAGGAACGGCGGGCAGTGATTCTGAAAACGAAAGCGAGGCGCTGGAAAGGTACCTTCCGGCCTACGGTCGGAGCGCGCAACTCGTTCGCCACACGGCCTTCACCCTCCAGTACGAGGAAGAGTACGAACAGGCCCGTTGGGTGGTGCATCGGGTACTGAACCGGAGTGGCAAGGCCAAACGCGCCGATCACTTTTCGCCCGATCCGCTGGTGAAAACCGGCTCGGCCCTACCCAATGATTACGCCCGGACCGGCTACGACCGGGGGCACCTGGCTCCGGCGGGGGATTTTAAGTACAGTCAGAAAATCACCAACGAGTCGTTTTACATGAGCAACATGTCGCCCCAGGCCCACGCGCTCAACATCGGAATCTGGAACGAAATTGAGGCGAAAGTGCGAACCTGGGCCAAAAAGTACGGGCCGCTGGTGGTGGTGACGGGGCCGGTGCTGAAGCCGGGCCTGACCAGCATCGGGCGTTCGACGCGGGTGGCGGTGCCCGCTCATTATTTCAAGATCGTGTACGATCCCAAACGGGGCAAAGCCATCGCGTTTTTGGTCGAAAACCGGGCCTACCCCGATGAACAAATGCGCGACCTGACGGTATCCATCGACGAAGTGGAGCGGGTCAGTGGGGTGGATTTCTTCGCGGGGCTACCCGACTCGACCGAGCAAGCCTTTGAAACCCAGTACCAGCCCGGCGACTGGTTCTGAGGGCAATCTTTGTTACTTTTGCCGGGAAGCTGGTTTTACGCTTCGTTCACTTCTATGAAGTATCGCTTTTTTGGGGGGTCGTTTGGGCTGCTTTTTGCCTTCTTTTTTCATTCGGCACAGGCCCAGATTCAGATTACCTATCCCACCAATCGCATCGTTTACCAACGTAGCGCCAGCAACGACGCCACCATCACGGTGGGCGGAACGTACACCCAACCCGTCGACCGGGTCGAAGCCCGGTTCGTGCCGGTTTTGGGGGGCATCGCCACGGGGTGGAAACTACTGCAAGCCAATCCGCTGGGCGGTTCGTTTCAGGGCAGCGTCACGGTGTCGGCGGGTTGGTACTCGCTCGAAGTGCGGGGATTTTTCGGAGAAAGCACCGTTGGATCGGCAACGTTGGAGCGGGTAGGCGTGGGAGAGGTGTTTTTGATCATGGGTCACTCCAACGCCCAGGGCGGGGCCAGTCCCAGCAAAGGAGCCACCGACGAACGGGTGATCAGCGCCGATTTAACCAAATTCGATTTCAACGCCTACAATCAAACCGCCGACCCGGTTTTTATGTCCGGGCTGGACTTTACCCCCCTCTGCCAGAGTTGTGGCATTGCCCCCTACAACGTGGCGCCCTGGGTGTGGAGTCAGTTGGGGGATTTATTGGTCAAAAAATTAAACGTTCCGGTGTTGTTTTACAGCGCGGCCTTCGGCGGAACGTCGATGGAGCAGAATTACAAAGTGATCAAGGGCATTCCTTTCGAGGGGGGGTTCGTCAACTACCGGATTGGGATGCCGTACGTCAACCTCAAAAATGCCCTGAATCGGTACGTGCCCACCACGGGTCTACGGGCGGTACTGGCCGTTCACGGAGAAAATGACCGATTTTCTTCCAAAGAAGACATCGTGAAGTTTTACAAGACCACCATCGAGCAGTCGCGAATTGATGCCGGGAAACCGGATTTACCCTGGGTGGTGGCCGTTTCTTCGTTCAATTCGATGGTCTGGCCCAACGTGACGAGCGCCCAGCGGGAAGTGATCGCCACCACGGCCAACGTATTTCAAGGCCCTGACCTCGACCAGGTGAACAGCATCGAAGACCGTCCCGATCGCCTGCACTACTCCGAACTGGGCCAACCCAAGATCGCCGCCCTCTGGAACGAAGCGCTGAGTGGAGCTTTTTTCCAAAACAGTACCTTGAAATTGCCCATCGCGCCCCCCTTGGCGACGCCTTTCTGCACCGACGGCACCCGACTTACGCTGACGCTGCCCGATGGGTTTGTCTCCTACGGCTGGTCCGACGGGACCCGCACGGCCCGGACTACCCCCGGCCCGGGCACGTACTCGGCCACGGTGCGGGATGCCAAAGGTAACTTCTGGTTTACGCCCACCTTCCTGGTGCCGACCAACCCCGGCCCGCCCCAGCCCCGCATCACGCCCCTGAGTAAAACCACCTTCTGCCAGGAAACCGGCGTGACCCTGACGGCCTCGGGCAACACCCAGGACACCACTTACCGCTGGAGCACCGGCCTGACTTCGAGCCGACTGACGATCAACCAAAGCGGTGACTACTCCGTGCGGGGCTACAACCGCATCGGCTGTTTTTCTCAGCCTGCCACCGTGTTGCGCACCACCGCCGCTCCCATCCCCGCCGCCCCGGGTGTGGCCAGAACCGGCCCCTTCACCCTAAAAGCCACCCCCAGCGGGCAGGCCGTCACCTACGACTGGCAGATTGACAACGGGGCGCTGATTGGCAATCAGGTGGAATTGTTCAAAACCAGCGTGAACGCCTCCTACCGAACGCGTTCCAACAACGCCCTGACGCTCAACGCCGAGCCGCTGGTGTGCCAATCGGCGTGGTCGCTGCCGGTGGCCGTCGACCTGAGTGAATTTGGGGAAGAGCAATTCATCGTCTATCCCAGCCCCAGCGTGGATGGGCGGGTAACGCTCGACTCGCGGCGGGTGTGGCAAAACCTGGAGGTGAGTGTGGTGGGGGCCGACGGGCGGGAGTTGTTTCGCCAGAGTTACCCGCAGTTCACTTCGCGGCTGGAGTTGAATCTGGGTCGGGTGCCGGGTTTGTACTACGTGCGGGTGCTGGGTGGGGAGTTGCGCGATGTCCAGAAAGTGTTGGTGCGCTGAATCGATGAGGCTGGTTACGTTCCTTCCAACGATTCAAATTGCGGAGTGACTGGCTCGGTGTGTTTTTCGGACTGAGCGACAAAATGAGTAACGAGTGGGGGAGTCGGTCCCGCGTGGAACCGCCGAACGGCGGCTTCCATAAGTTGGTCCTGGTGCGTGAAGCGATGGTGCTGGCGGAGGTGTTCGCCCCAGGAATAAACCGTGAAGAATTCCACTTGACGCGTCGGGTCGGTGGCGTCGGCAAAGACACCGATCCGGGAAGCGCCGTCGCGCAGCCGCAGTCGTTTCAGCGATTCAAAAGCCGTCAGAAATTCACCCAACTGCGGCGGCTCGATGCGGTATTCGATCATGACCACCACCGGCCCGTCGTCCGGGTCGATGGTGGCACTGACCTTAGGATCGGGCCAGGTCAGTGCGGGATCCAGGTCGAAGTGTTCAGCCGAGCTAATTTTAAAGGGAAAAGCCAGCAGTAGGCTGAACGTCAGCCACCCTCCCGCCGCGAGCAGGGCCGTTTGCAAACCAAACTGGTCGGACAATGCCCCCCAGATGATACTCCCAAAGGCCATTCCGCCCTGAAAAACGAGGAGGTAAATACTCAGCACCCGGGCCTGTACCCAACGGGGTAAATGAAGCTGGATGGACACGTTGAAACTGGTCATGACCAGGATCCAGGCCAAACCGGCCGTGTACATCACCGCGTACAGCAGGTAGGGTGACGTAACGACGGCCAGGCAAGTCAACACTCCGATGAATAAGCTGGTAGCCAGTAAAATGCGGCGATTTGGGCCGAACGAGCGGGAGAGGCGGTTGATCACAAACGCCCCGGTCACGGCCCCGGCACCCAGGTAGGAGAGCAACACCCCGTAAGTTCCCGACGAGAGCTGAAGTTTTCGGGCAACGACCAACGATAACAAAGCCCACATGGCGCTGGAGCCAAACGTAAACGCGGAGGCTCGAATCAAAATAGCCTGGATGGCGGGTGAAAAACGCACGTACCGCACCCCGGCCCGGAGTGCGCCCAGGAAATTTTCGACGGGCACCTCCCGGACGCGCGGTTGGCGTTGCCACCGGAACACGACGAGGAACGTTCCGAAATAAGACAGCCCGTTGAGCAGGAAAACATACCCCGGCGAATAGCGGGCGATGATCAACCCGCCCAGCGCCGGGCCAATGGCCCGGGCGAGGTTTACACTCACGCCGTTCAGGGTCAGGGCCGCTGAAAGTACCGGGCGGGGTACCAATTCGGGCGTGATGGATTGCCAGGTCGGGCCATTGAGTGCCGCTCCGATACCCAGTAAAAAGGTAAACAATAGCACGGTCCAACTGCTTAGGAGGCCCGCGAAGGTGAAAATACCCAATACCAACGCCACCACGCCCATGAAGGCCTGGGTGAAAAGTAGAATCCGCCGCCGGTCGAACAGATCGGCCAGCGCGCCCGCCGGAACACTGAGCAGGAAGATGGGTAAACTGGTCGCCGTCTGCATGAGCGCCACCAGAACAGTCGACGTGGTGAGGGTGGTGACCCGGCTACGTTTTGCATCCAGGTGCCGATGTTGGAGGCAAGCGCGGCCAGCCAGATGACCCGGAATATGCCGTGATTGAATGGTGCCCACATGGTCGGGGCAGGGGTAATCTGGGTAGCGTGAGTTAATGTAGCCATTGAAATGTAAAAAGCCCGCACGAGGGTGCGGGCTTGGAACTGCAACTTGTTTGCCAGGACAGTACTGGGGCTAGGTCTTCTGCTTTTTCTTCTTCGCCGCCGGAAACAGGATGTTGTTCAAAATCAGGCGGTAGCCGGGGGAATTGGGGTGCAGGGCCAGGTCGGTGGGTTCCTCGCCCACTTCGTGGCGGTAGTCTTCGGGATCGTGACCGCCGTAGAACGTCCAGAAGCCCCGGCCCACCGTGCCGTGAATGTAACGGGCTTCGCCCACGGAGCGGTTTTCACCGAGCACGATCACGTCGGGTTTGATGAATTGCTTTTTGTAGGCGGTGGTCTGACCCATGAAGCCTTTGATGGTGGTTTCGTGGTTTTGCGTGAGCATCGAAGGGATGGGGTCCCACTTGGCCGAAAACTGGAACAGGGCGAAGTAATCGTTGGATTCCATCAGCCGCCGCTCGTCGGGCTGGTGGTCGACGGTCGAGAATTCGATGGTGTAGGGGTCGGTGTAAACCTGGAAGTTTTCGAAGGCGAAGGTGTTCGAGAAATTGAGTTTTTTGCTGGCGTTCGGGTCGGAGCCGTCGCCGTCGTAAAACGTATCGACGATGTCGATTCCGTCGGCGGCCAGGGCCACGTCGTAGGTGTCGGTGGCGTTGCACATGGCAAACATGTAGCCGCCGCCGGAAACGAATTCCCGAATTTTTTTCACCACGCCCAGTTTCAACTGCGACACTTTCTGAAGGCCGTGCCGGGCGGCACAGGCCTCGTCTTCGCGTTTTTGGGCCTGGTACCAGGGGTAATTGCGGTGTTGCCAGAATTTACCCATTTGCCCCGTAAAATCTTCGTGGTGGAGGTGCAACCAGTCGTACTGGGGCAGTTTGCCGTTCATGACCTCGTCGTCAAAAATCGTTTCGTAGGGAATTTCGGCGTAGGTGAGTACCAGCGTGACGGCGTCGTCCCAGGGTTGCTTGGTTTTGGGCGAATACACCGCAACTTTGGGCGGTTTTTGCAGCTTCACCAAATCCATGTTGGCGTCGGGGCTGCTCACCTGCTGCTCGATCATCGCCACCTGGGCCTCGGAAATCACCTCGTAGCTCACGCCCCGGATGATGAGTTCGTTCTCGAATTTCTGGCTGTGTTGAAACATAAAACTCCCGCCCCGGTAGTTGAGCAGCCAGTCCACTTCGATCTCGTAGTTTTTCAGCACCCAGTACGCAATGCCGTAGGCTTTGAGGTGATTTTTCTGGACTTCGTCCATCGGCAACAGCAAGCGGGCGGCGAAAGCCTGGGCGCTGACGGCCAGGAAAAGGATAAGTGGAAACAGGAGGCGCTTCATTGGCGTGCGGAAAAAACGGGGCAACTGGTACTTTTGTTCGACGATTCAGACCGTGAACGAATCTACGAAACTATTCCGTACAAACACCGCGCCGGACTACCATGAACCTCCTCGAAAACTTCCGTGAAGGCTTACGCTCGATCAGAGCCAACTCGCTGCGGGCCGTACTCACCGCGCTGATCATCGCCATCGGCATCACCTCGCTAGTAGGCATTCTGACCGCCATCGACGGCATCAAAGGCTCGGTCGAAAGTAGTTTTGCCGGGCTGGGGGCCACCACATTCGACATCGAGGGACCCCGCCAGTTCCGCCGTCGCCGGGCCGGGCAATCCGATAAACGCTACCGGGCCATCGAATACCGCGAGGCGATGGCGTACAAACAACGCTACGGACAAAAAGCCATTATTTCGATTTCCACCGGCATCACGGGCATCGGACAAGTCAAATACGCCTCGAAGAAAACCAATCCGAATACCTCCGTGCGGGGCGGCGACGAAAATCACCTGACCATCAAAGGGTACAAACTCGCCAAAGGCCGCGACATTACGCCCAACGATTTGCTGTATTCTACCAACGTTGCCATTCTGGGGAGTGAGTTGGCTCGCACTTTATTTGGTACCGCCGAACCCGTCGGCAAAGTGGTCTCAGCCCTGGGGCAGCAGATTCAGATCATTGGCGTGCTCGAAAGCAAAGGCAACATGACCGGTGGCGGCGACGACCGCATGATGCTCCTCCCCCTCGAAACGGGCAAACGCCTGGCCGGACCCGCCCGCACCCTGACTTTTGATATCACCAGCGCTGTGCCCAAAGGGAGCAACATGGACGAAGTGGTGGAAGAAGCCCGGGGCGTGATGCGCCTCATCCGCCAGGATCGGCTCGGAATGCCCGATTCGTTCGAAATTCAACGGGCCGACGCCACGCTCAAGGAACTCGACAACATCACCGGCTACCTGCGCTACGGCGGGTTTGGCATTGGCTTCATCACGCTCCTGGGGGCCAGCATCGCCCTGATGAACATCATGCTCGTGAGCGTGACCGAACGCACCCGCGAAATCGGCATCCGAAAATCGTTGGGGGCTACTCCGCTCCGCATTCGTCAGCAGTTTTTGATCGAAGCCGTGGTCATCTGCATTCTGGGTGGAATGGGCGGGTTGTTGATGGGCATTGGCATTGGCAACCTGCTGTCGAGCGTGATCACGCAGGGGGCGGGCTTCGTCGTTCCCTGGCTGTGGATGGTCGTCGGGATGCTCGTCTGTATCACCGTCGGTATTCTTTCGGGGTACTACCCGGCCTGGCGGGCCTCTAAATTGGATCCGATCGAGGCGCTGCGATACGAATGAGTTGAAAGTTGAAAATTGAGAGTTGAAAGTTCTGACAACCAGCGCATCGACATTTCCAACGTTCAATTTTCATCTCTCAATTTTCAATTTTCAACTCAAAAGCCTACTTTTGCCCTCCCAATGCAGAAGCCCAGATGGCGGAATCGGTAGACGCGATGGTCTCAAACACCATTGCCTGCAAGGGCATGCCGGTTCGACTCCGGCTCTGGGTACAACACCTGCCCCGATAGAATTCGGGGCAGGTTTTTTTATGCCCACTCTCTCAATCACCAAATGTAGCTGGTTGGGTGTGGCTTTAACGCCCCACTAAATACGCCATTCAACTATTAATCCAAATCAGACTTACGCACTTGCTAAAATTTAACCCCAGTAGATGTGAAAACAAAACGGGTGTTAGCGAGTATTTCGTCAGTGAAGATAGGTCTACTCGAAGCGCAAAGTAAATTAGTAAAAAGCCTCAAATCAGAATGATTTGAGGCTTTTTACCCTAAAAAGAGACTTCTTCTGACGTTGATTCTTTTTTTCGGCGCTTTTTTTTTAGGTAATAGGAAACCGTTTACTCAACCCCGCCGTAGGTTTGGCCGAACCTCTTTAAACGTATACGCTAAACGGGTTTCAGCCCTGGCATTGCATTTGAAGGCTCGAACGACGATACCCACACCAATCCCGATTTATCCATCACCAATTTCTACCACTTCATGTTTCACTATTTTCGGAAGGCAGCCGGAGTCCCTCAGGAAGCGGATTCACCGGCGAACACCCAACGCCGCGATTTCCTTCGCTACGCCGGGTACTCGGCCGCTACGTCGGCCTTTTTATTGTCGGCTTGTAAAGATGCCGACCTTGCTCCCGGTGCTTCTGCCAGCCGGGCCGCCAAGTTAGGAGACATCATTAAGTTTGGATCGGGAGACATCGCCGTACTCAACTACGCCTACGCTCTTGAACAACTCGAAGCTGCCTTTTACGTGCAGGTTATCAACGCGGGTACCCTCACGGGTCGGGAGGCCATGTTGTTCACCGACATTCGCGACCATGAGATTGCCCACCGCGAGTTTTTCAAGAATGCGCTCGGTAGTGCCCGCATTCCTGACCTGACGGTTGACTTTTCGATGGTTAACTTTAAAAGCCGCGCTTCGATTATCGATGCCGCTCAGGCCTTCGAAGACACCGGAGTTTCGGCTTACAACGGAGCCGCCCGGTTCATCAAAGACGCGGGTTACCTGACCCTGGCCGGGAAAATCGTCTCGGTCGAAGCCCGTCACGCCGCTTACATCCGTGACCTCTTCATCCAGAACAACTTCTCCAATTCGGTAACGAATGACACGGCCCTTGACATTGCCAAGGCGCCCGGCGAAGTGCTCAACATTATTAAACCTTTCGTCGTCGAAGGCTTCGATCTACGCGACAGCGGTTTGATCGGGTAATTCTCACTTCAAACGTCTTTAAATCATGAACTTACTGAATCTCCTGAATAATATTTCCACGGTGGACGCGGATGTGTACGATCGCCTCGACACTCGCCGTAAGGCCATGCGTGAGTTTGGCAACATGGGCAAAAAACTGGCCCTTACCGCCGTTCCCCTGGCATTTGGCGCGATGTTCAAGAAAGCCTACGGACAGGGGCAGATGCCCCGGTCGGTTTTCGATGTACTGAATTTCGCTCTTCTCCTCGAACACCTCGAATCTGATTTTTACAACGCGGCCATGAAGACGGTCCCGTTCCCAAACGCGGGCAACCGGGAAGGATTTGGGATCATCACCGACCACGAAGCCAAGCACGTGAAATTCCTGATTGCCGCCATCACCGGAGCTGGTGGCCGGCCGAACGCCAAACCTAGGTTTGACCTTTCGGGTGGAGCAGGTAGTGGAAATGGCCCCTTCAAGGATGCCTTCACCAACTATCCCCTGTTCCTGGCCGTGGCTCAGACCCTCGAAGACACGGGTGTTCGGGCCTACAAAGGCCAGGCCGAATTTCTCGTCGGGACGGGCGCGGTGCTGACGGCGGCCCTCAACATCCACTCGGTGGAGGCCCGCCACGCTGCTCACGTTCGCGAAGAGCGCTGGAAGCACACCCTCCAGTCGGGCCTCAAGCCCTGGATTACGGGCAACAGCACCGCTGGCATCGGCGATTTAGTGGCACTCAACTACGCCGGGGAAGACAAAACCAACCAAGCGGGGGTTGAAATTACGAACATCAACGGGTTCTCCGTCTCCTCGAACGCCGCCTCCGAATCGTTCGATGAGCCGCTCACTACCGACCAGGTCGTTACCATCGTAACGCCCTTCCTGGCGAAATAATCGGCTTCGGGTTTACGTTCAAACGCCGGATTTTCAAACCAACAGGTTTGAAAATCCGGCGTTTGATTTTTTGAATCATCCCGGTCAGTAATCCGTCAGCATTTTCGTCAGCAAATCTTTCCAGCTTTCGTAAAACTCCTGGTACGTCGCTGCCTGCGACGAGTCGGGTTCGATCGTAGCCAGTTTCTTTAATTTAGTAAATGCTTCCTGGGGTTCGGCAAAAAAGCCCAGCCCGATGCCCGCACCGAGGGCGGCCCCTTTCGCCCCGTCGGTGTCGTAGAGTTCGACGGGCGTTTGGGTGACGTTCACCAACGCCTGGCTGAACACCTCGCTGAGAAACAAATTGGCCCGCCCGGCCCGGATGACGGCGGGTTGAGTGCCGGTTGCCCCCATGATGTCGAGGCCGTACTTTAGTGAAAATGCAATGCCCTCCTGCGCGGCGCGGAACACGTGCGCCCGGTTGTGAAGGTTGAAATTCAACCCGGAAAGCTGCGCCCCGAGTGTGCGGTTTTCCAACACGCGTTCGGCCCCGTTGCCGAAGGGCAACACCCGCACGCCCTCACTGCCCGCCCGCACACTACCGGCGAGGTGATTGAGCATCGGGTAGTCCAGACCGGTACCAAACTCGTCGCGCACCCATCGGTTGAGAATGCCCGTGCCGTTGATGCAAAGTAACACCCCGAGGCGGTTTTGCCCCCCGCGCTGGTGGTTGACGTGCGCAAACGTGTTCACCCTCGACTTCGGGTCGGAGGCGACGCGGTCGGTGACGGCGTAAATCACGCCCGATGTGCCCGCCGTGGCGGCCACTTCGCCGGGTTCGAGTACGTTGAGGCTGAGGGCGTTGTTGGGTTGGTCGCCCGCTTTGTACGTCACGGGAAGGTTGGCTTTCAGCCCCAGGGCCTCGGCTACGTCGCGCCGGAGCCGCCCGTGTTCGCCGAACACGGGCCGGATTTGGGGGATGAGATCGGGGCGGAACGCGAGGGCGGAGAGTAAATCCTGCGAAAGTTCGTTTTTCAAAAAATCCCAAAAAATGCCTTCCGAAAGCGCCGAGTTGGAGGTGGTCGCCTCGCCCGTCAGGCGTTGGGCGAGGTAGTCGCCGGGTAGCAGCAGGCGGTCGGCCTGGGCGTACACCGCCGGTTCGTTGTCCATCACCCAGGCCAGTTTGGCAGCGGTAAAATTGCCCGGCGAATTGAGCAGGTAACTCAGCGCCCGCTTTTCCCCGATTTTTTTGTAAAGCCGATCGCCGTAGGGTACCGCCCGGCTGTCGCACCAGATGATGGAAGGGCGCAGGGCTTCCCCCGCCTCGTCCACCAGTACGAGACCGTGCATCTGGTAGGCAATGCCAATGGCGGCAATGTCGGCGGCATCGAAGTGGCCCGAGGCGATGACCCGACGGACGGCTTGCGTCGTGCATTCCCACCACAAATTGGGATCTTGCTCGGCCCAGCCCTCTTGCGGCACCTGGATGGCGGTTTCGGTGTCGGGGTACGTGGCGGCGGCCACGACCTGCTGGGTGTCGGCATCCACCACGGAAACTTTGATGGACGAGGTACCTAGGTCAATTCCTAAAAACAGCATGGGAAGAATAGTTAGGGGCTACGAAGTTGCCGGGATTTGACGAAGAAACCAACAAAAAAAACTGCCCTCTCAGCGAAGGAAAGGGTTCAGTGCAATTCTACCTGAAGGGTCAGTTTGGCACTGCCCTGTCGAAGCGAAACGCGGTAACTACCCGCTGGAACCGTGAACGGAATGCGGGATACGTTGACCGGAACGGCCTTGTTTTTAAGTAATTCCAGCACGGGTTTCCCGGCGGGGGTCTGAAGTTCGAGGGTAACCGGATCGGTGCCCGTTACGGTAAGTTCAAGCTGGTACTGGTCGTAATCGGGGTGTTTGAACAAGGCCACGACGGGCTTGTCGGGGTCGGGCAGGTAAGTGGCAAAGCCGGTAGGATACTCCGGCACGCTGATGTTCATTTTTGCCAGACCCGTCTGCAACTCCGGAATTTTTTCGCCCAATTTCCAAATCAACCCGGAGCGGTAATTTTCCATCATCACCACAATCGGCCCCTGGTCGATAGCCAGAAACTGGTTGGAGTACCAGTTTTTGGTTTCGTTGAAGGCATCGTAAAAACCGTATTCACCGAAGAGCCGGTTGCCTTTTCGCAAATAAAAACCCCGCAACGCCTGCCAGGCGTACCAGGGCGTGTAGGGAAAGGAACTCAGCGCGGCGGTGGGCGAAATAGTGCCGTTGTCGTTGGCCGGATTGTGGGCGTCGTAAAAATTATAATCGTCGCTGGCCGTGAGGCCCCAGTTGTCGGGGGCGTAGCCGTAGTCCTTCGGTGCTTTTTCGACGCAATGCTTGTAGTTGAGCAGGGTCTGGGTCAGGTTGAGGTGCCAGTAGTTGACAGTCTCGTCCTGCATCCGGTGCGGGTCGAGGCTGAGGTAGGAGTAATGGGCAAAAAACAGCGGCCCCACGTAGTCAAAGCCCACCGGCACGGTGTAGCCGAGGTATTTTTTCCCGTTCAAAAAGTGCTTGCTGGTCTTTTTCCAGGTGGTCTGGTATACCTCCGGTTTGATGGCGTGCGTGGGCGAACCCAGCGCCAGCACGTAAGTAATCAGGCATTCGTTGTAGCCCGTGATGGGCATATTCATGGCCCAGCCTTTGTCTTTCGACCAGTGCCAATACAGTTTGCCGTCGCCCCGCGAGGCGTACCAGTCCCACTCCACGCTTTCCCAGAGTTTGGTGATGGCCGTGCGCAGGCTTTTCTCGGCGGGTTCGGGGCCGTTGAAATACTGCCGGGCCACCAGCAGGCCGTTGACGAGGTACGCCGTTTCGACCAAATCACCGCCGTTGTCGTTGGCCCCGAAGGGCACGACCTCCCCGGTTTTCCCGTCGAGCCAGTGCGACCAGGCTCCGTGAAAACGGTGGGCTTTTTCGAGAAAGGCCGTCATTTTCAAGAGCCGCTGCACGGCATTGGCGCGGGGAATCCAGCCCCGGTGAACGCCCGCCACGATGGCCATGATGCCCATGCCGCTGCCACCGCTGGTGACGATGTTGGGCGTGGCCGTGCGCTCCGGGGCCAGGCCCGAAACCGGGTGGGCACCGTTCCAGAAATAACGCAGGGTGTGGCGTTGCACCACGTTGAGGTATTCGCTGGCTTCGGTGAGCTTGGGAGTGGGCGTCTGACTTTCCGTTCGGGAAAAGAAAAAGAGGAGCAAAAAGACCAGTCCGAAGCATCGCATCGCGGAGGGGTTAGAGGTGATGCGGCAAAAATACGGGTAAAGCCTACAGAAAACAGTTCACGCAGAGGCGCAAAGACACAGAGAAATTCAGCTTTTCTCTGCGTCTTTGCGCCTCTGCGTGAAAACTCGAAGGGCTCAGGATGCCTCCTTCAATTTCCCGGCCATCGCTTTTTTAAACTTGTTCACCTTCGGCATCGACACCTGCCGGATGTACGAGTCATCGGGGTGGGCGCGGTAGTAGCCCTGATGGTATTTTTCGGCGGGCCAGAAGGTGGTCAGCGGCGACACCTCCGTTACGATCCTGGACGGGTAGTGGCTGGCGGCGCGTTGAATGGCCGCTGCGATTTTCGTCTTTTCTTCGGGCGTGCGGTAAAAAGCCATGCTCCGGTACTGGGTACCCACGTCCGGCCCCTGGCGGTTGGGCGTGGTGGGGTCGTGGCCCCAGAAAAAGGCGTCGAGCAACTGGTCGTAGCTAATTACTTTCGGGTCGTAGTACACCTGCACGGCCTCGGCGTGGCCGGTCTGATCGGTGCCGACCTGCTCGTAAGTGGGGTTTTTCAATTCCCCGCCCGCGTAGCCCGATACGGCATCGCGGACGCCTTTCAGCAGTTCGAATTCTTCTTCAATGCACCAGAAACACCCGCCCGCGAAGGTGGCGACGGCTTCACCGGATTGGAGTTTGGGAAGTTGGGCCGGAGCACGGTCTTTGGTTTGACTCTGGCTCTGGCCGCAGGCCAGCAGCAATAAACTGAGGATGACGACGGGAATGCGTTTCATAAAATCAGTCGTTGAAAGTTCAGCGGCAAAACTCCGAAAATCGTGCCGGGTGACGTGTCGGCTTGAAGACACATTAACGACTTTTTTCCTGATTCGGTTTGAACCAAAACCAGTTGTCATCCTGAAAGGACCTTGTTTAACTGACATTCTCGTTTTTGGAATGCACGCGGGAGGTAAGCAAGGTCCTTTCAGGATGACAACTGGTTTTGGTTTTTCGTTACAGCCCATCCCGGTAAATCCCCAGAATCTGACTTCGCAGGGCGTAATCATACTGGGCCTGGATCAGGTTGGCACGGGCGCGGTCGAGGTTGGTTTTGGCAAGCAGGTAATCCGCCGAGTTGAGGGTACCGGCGTTAAATCGACTTTCTGCGGCGGTGAAAGCCCGTTCAAGCGAACGAACCTGTCCCGTGCTGGCGGTGTAGCGGTTGGCGGCGGCGCGCAGGCTCGTTATGGCGGTTTCAACTTGCTGGCGCAAGAGCAGCCGGGCGTTGTCCGCGTCGGTCTGGGAGGTTTTTTGCTGGATCAGTGCCGTCGTGATTTGGTTCCGGGCCTGGAAGCCATTGATAATCGGAATCCGAAGGTTGACGGATACCGAGCGGTTGAGGTTGTTGCGCAGTTGCTCGCCGTAGCCGTACTTGGAAAACGTGCCGCCCGGGTTCGATGCGTACACCGGTTGCTGAACACCGCCCACGGTGACATAATTTCCCGTTTCCTGCACGATCACGGTTCCGTCGCTCACGAAACGTTGCAATCCAAGGCTCGAATAGATTGAGCTGAGACCCGCATTCAGACTCAAGGTGGGAAACAGGGCAGCTTTGGCGACTTTCACGCCCAGAAGGTCACTTTTGACCCGCAATTCAGCGGCTTTGACGTCGGGAAATTGCTTTAGGGCGGCTTCGTAAATCGTTCGGGAGGCGAATTCGTTGCCAAGCTGACCCGGATCGGTCAAGGGAATTTTCTCAACCGTGAAGTTGGTCAAATCAGAGCCATCGGGTAAATTCATCGCCTGCACCAACGCCAGCTTGGCCAGGTCGAGGGCGTTCACGGCCGTGACCACGGCGAGTTCGTCGTTGGCCAGCAGGGCTTCCAAATCAAACAGGTTCCCTTCGGCCAGCACGCCCGCTGCGACAACTTTCCGGGTCCGCTCCACTTGGGCGCGGGAGGTTTCCACCTGCCGCCGGGCCACGTCGAGTTGCTCTTCGTTGGTCAGCACGAGCAGATA
This sequence comes from uncultured Cytophagales bacterium, assembly GCA_964244295.1. GTDB lineage: Bacteria > Bacteroidota > Bacteroidia > Cytophagales > Spirosomataceae > JAJAZB01. Next base: position 190,169 of record CAXTIG010000001.1, on the reverse strand, counting down.
GCTCTGAATGACCGCCAGCGTCACCGCATAGCGGGCACCCTGAACCGATTCCCGGGCCGATTGCCGGAACACGTCGGCTTGTTTGATGCCATTGGTCACGGCAAACGCATTGAACAAAACAAGGCTACCCGAAAGCTGGTAGTTATTGGAAGTGACCTGTTGCTCGACAAACTGATTGGTACTGGGATTGATGTTGCGTCCGGCGCTCAGGGCCTGCGAGGCGAACAGGTTGAGCAAGGGTAGCCGGTTTTGGCGGGCTTGGGTCAGTTGCAGGTTCCCGGTTTCGAGTTGAAGCTGCGCCCGTTGAATCAGCAAACTGTTTTGGTGTGCCGTACGAATGCACTGATCAAGATTGAGACGCTCGGCGGGAGCCTGCTGAGAAAAGGCGGTGCCCGTCAGGGCCAGCCAGAGCAGGCCCGTCAAGAGGGGTTTGGGGGACATGGGAATGGAAAGTTTGAAGGTTTGACAGTTCGAGGTTTGAGGGTTTGAAAATTTGATAAGGTTTGATAGGTATCAACCCTCAAACCTTATCAAACCATAAAACCATTACCCGATGGCCTCCGCCGGTTCGAGCCAGCCGTCTTTCAACCGCACGACGCGGTTGCCGTAAGCGGCGTTGGTTTCAGAGTGGGTCACCTGCACGAGCGTGACGCCATCTTTCTCGTTCAGTTCCCGGAACAATTCCATGATTTGAATCGCGTGTTCGGAGTGTAGGTTGCCGGTGGGTTCGTCGGCAAAAATCACTTTGGGCTGGGCCACGATGGCCCGGGCGATGCCCACCAGTTGCTGCTGTCCGCCGGAGAGTTGAGCCGGAAACAGGTCTTTTTTCGCGACCATGTTGAAGCGGTCGAGCACGTCGGCCACCCGGCTTTTGCGCTCCGAACCCGACAGGCCCTTGTACAGCAGCGGCGTTTCGATGTTTTCGTACACCGTCAGTTCGTCAATCAGGTGGTAGGCCTGAAACACGAACCCGATGTAGTTGCGGTGCAATTCGGTGCGCTTTTTCTCGGAAAGCTTCTGGACGGGTTGGTCGAAAAACAGGTACTCGCCCTCCGAAGGCTCTTCGAGCATCCCCAGGATGTGGAGCAGGGTGGATTTGCCCGAACCCGACGGCCCCATGATGCTGACGAATTCGCCCTCGGCGATGTCGAGGTTGATGTCACGCAAGACGTAGGTTTTACCAAATCCGGCGGGAAAATACTTGGAAACGTGGCTGAGTTGAATCATAAAAGGTAGCTCGAAGGGTGGCTCCGACCTCTGGTCGGAGCATTTTCCAGACAAAGTAGTCAACTGGAAAGTCAAAACGGTTATGCCATCGCGAAAAACGTCGTTAAATCACATCTGAGCGAGGTTTTTCAAAAAAGCCCGTCCGGTTTCGGACGGGCTTTTGTCCGTTTCCGAACAGGATTTTTTACTCCGAACGCAATGAATCCACCGGGTTGGCCAGCGCCGCTTTCACCGCCTGGGCACCCACCGTGAGCAGGGCGACCACCAGCGCCAATCCCCCCGCCAGGGCAAAAATCCACCCGCCGAAGTCGATCCGAGTGGCAAAATCCTGCAACCAGCGCTGCATGGCCCACCAAACCAGCGGCGAGGCGATCACCACCGAAATCAGAATCAGTTTCACGAACCCACCCGACAGCAGCGTCACGATGCTCGCCACCGACGCCCCCAGCACCTTGCGAATGCCGATTTCTTTGGTGCGGGTTTCCACTGCAAACGTCGCCAATCCAAAAAGCCCCAGGCAGGCAATCAGCAGCGCCACGCCCGTAAAAACCGCGAACATCGCTCCCAGCCGCGCTTCCAATTTATAAAGCGCGGCGTAGGCTTCGTCGAGAAAATAAAATTCGAAGGGATATTCCGCCTCGTAGCGTTTGAAGAGCGCCTCCACCCGTGCCAGTTGCCGGGGGACATCGGTGCCGGGGGCCAATTTGAGATAAAAACAACCGCCCTGGGCCAGCAGACTGCTGGCCGTGTCGGGCGAAACGGTGATGGCCAGGCCCTGTTGCTGTTGCCGGAGCGAGAATAAATTGAAATCCTGAACAACCCCTTCGATGTCGTAGGTCTTGATACCCAATTCCAGCTTCTCGCCGACGGGGTTCCCCTTCAAGTCAAGCTGCGGCAAGGCCGCCTGGTTGAGCACGAGCGTGTTTTCCGGGCGGGTGCCGGGTGCCGTCGCGGGCCGGGTTTTCCAGGGAACGCCCATCGTTTCAAAAAATGAATTGTCCACGCTCGCCACCATCAGCATCACCTCTTTTTTAGTCTTCGGGGTTTTGGTAAAAAACATACTCATGCCCGATTTGAACAAAGGCCAACTCGCCGCCGAAACCCGCTGAATGCCCGGCTGCTGCCGGAGTTCGGCTTTGAACGCCGCGTAGTGCCGGGCCAGCGTCGCCGGTACGGGCACCACCACTACGCCTGCTTTGTCGAGTCCGGCTTTCTGGGTTTTCAAAAAAGTCAATTGCTGGTACACCACCAGGCTGCACCCAATTAAGCCCACCGACACCACGAATTGAAACACCGTCAGCACCCGCCGGACTCCCGCCCCGCCCGTTTTTGAAAAACGCCCTTTCAGCACCTCCACCGGGGCAAAGCGTGAGAGCAGCAAGGCCGGGTAACTCCCCGCCAGCGCGACGCTCAGCACCAACACGCCCGCCAGGAGTTGTAAAAACAGCGGTTCGCTCAGGAATCGGGCATCGACCCGGAGGTCGAGCCAGCCGAAAAACAGAGGCCGCAGCCACAGCACCAGGGCCATTCCCAGGGCGAAAGCCAGCACAGTGGTGAGCGCCGATTCGACGTAAAACTGCGCCGCTACCTGCTTCCGCAACCCGCCGAGGGTTTTGCGCACGCCAATTTCTTTGGCCCGTTGGGTAGCGCGGGCGGTGGCCAGATTCATGTAATTGATGAGCGCCAGCAGCAGAATGGTCAGCGCCACACCCAGAAATACGCCGTGGTATTGCTGGGAATGGTCGACGAAGGCACCGTACAGGTGCAGATCGCGCAGGGGTTCGAGGATAAACTCGTCGGGTTTTTGCTTCGGGTCAAACAGCCCTTGCTTCTGGAGTCGTTGAATCATGCGCTCCACCCGGCCCCGGTCGGTGGGCGAACGGAGCAGAAAGTACGTGATGTACCCGCCGAAACCCACGGTTTGGTCTTCCAATTGGCGTTTTACACTTTCGTCCGTCCGGGCCACGGTGTTCAGCGTCGCGAACGAAATAAAACCCTCAAAATCCAGGGTCGAGTTGGAGGGCAGGTCTTGCACCACGCCGGTGACTTCGAGCGGAAATTGCCCGTTGTAGGTCAGGATTTTGCCGAGCGGGTTTTCGGTGCCGAAGTATTTTTTGGCCAACGTTTCCGTCAACACCAGCGTGCCGGGCCGGGTCAGGGCGAGGGCCGGATTTCCCCGCAAAAACGGCAGCGTAAACACCCGAAACGCCGAGGCATCGGCGAAGTGCAGGTGGTCTTCAAACGAGTGAAAACCCGTCGACGTTTTGAGCACCGCCCGGGGCGATTCCTGCGACCGAACCTGACCCAGCACTACCCCCGGCAGCGCCCGCTGAAGCCGGGGGCCGACTTGCGCCGACATCCCCAACAGGTTCACCTGCTCGCCGCCGTAGTTGGCCCGACCCATCGTTTTGAAAATCCGCTCGCCATTGGCGTGGAAGCCGTCGTAACTGAATTCGTGGGCCACGTAGAGCAAAATCAGCACGCTCACGGCCAGCCCGGCGGCCAATCCACCGATGTTGATGAAGCTGTACAACGGGTGGCGGCGGAGGCCGCGCAGGGCCAGCAGGAGGTAGTTGCGGAGCATGGGTTTTTGGTTAGTTTTGTGAAAATTGAGAACGGCTATGTACTTCCCCGAAACCACCCTCGAAAGGAGTATCAATGCGCCAAAAGAACACCAGCGGGTCATCAGCAAGCTGACGACGGGCTTGGGCGTTCTTTTTTACCTGGAAAAAACCATCGAATTAGAGCCGCTGCCCGAAACCCAAATCGACGAGGGCCAAGCCAGTCCCGTTCCGGATTTGCTGCTCTACGACAACGAGGAACAGCGGACCCGCATCATCATCGAGGTTTGCCACCCCAACGGCCTGAAAAACGACCTGCGTAAAGTGGCAAAGCTGATTGACGAAAACGACTACGGCATTGAAGAGGGTTTCATCTATGATTACGTGCGGGGGCGTTGGTCGAAGTACCAGAAGGGCATCGGAGTTGTCAGCGAACAGCCGTCGTTCTCTGCCATTTTAGACCTTGACCTCGCCACCCTGCTGTAAATCGCCTCTTTTCACGCAGTCGCCCGCCAGCGCCGCTGCACGGCCAAATCTTCTTTTTTCACGAACGCAATCGGTACGAATTCGTCGGTGGGCGAGCCGATGAAGTACAGCGTCCAGTCCTGGTCGTAACCGGAGAGCATTTGACGAATGCACTCGACCCGGTCGAAGCTGGGCACGGCGCAGTCGGCCCAGTAAAATAATTCGACGCGGTAGTGCAGGGCCTGCTTCTGGCCGTTGATGGTGACGTCGATTTCGATGTCCTGTTTGCCAGGGGCCGAGGGGATGGGAATTGCGATGTGTGCCATGATCGGTTTAGGAAAAAGGGTTTTGAAAAAAGGTTGAAAGGGACTGATACACTGCGTGAAATTCTACAGGACTTACGCAACGTCGTTAATAATTGCGGGTAAACGTCTGTCCCGCAGATAGCGCAGATTTTCGCAGAACGATCGCCATCAACTTCTGCGAAAATCTGCGCTATCTGCGGTGCGCCGCCCGGCGGGAAACTCAAGACTCGTTGCGTAAATTCTATTCCAGCGAAACCAAAAATCACTCCGTCCGTAGTGATTTAGCCGGGTCGGTTTGCGCCGCCCGGTACGTTCGCCAGCCGATCGTCAGCCCGCCCAGGAGCAGCATCGTGCCAAAACACAGGCCGAGCGTTCCGGCCCCGATGCTGATTCGGTGCGCAAATTCATTCAAGAACAATCGTCCCGCCGCGTACCCCAGGGGCAGGGCAATCACCCCAGCGAGCAGCAATAGCCGCACGAAATCGCGCGAAAGCAACACCACGACCTGCACGGCGGTGGCCCCCATCACCTTGCGGATGCCCACTTCTTTGGTGCGCGTTTCGGTCGAGTACGTCACCATGCCCAACAGACCGAGGCAGGCAATCGTCAATGCCATCGCCACCAGCAGACCAAAAAGGCTGAGGTCGTCGAGGTGCAGGTGTTGGTCGTACAGGGCCTCGTCTACCCACTCGTAGCTGAACGGTTCGCGGGGGTACAGCCGCTTCCAGGCCCGTTCGAGCGCGGGTACGAGGGTGGTTCCTGCCTGGGGGTCTACCTTCAGGTTGAGGTGGTAAAACCTATCTGGTTTGTAGCGGAGCATCAAGGGGTTAAGCGGGCGGGAGAGGTTTTGATAATTGAAATCCTTCAACACGCCCGCCACCCGCACTTCACTGCTGTCTTCCAGCCAAAGCAGTTGACCGACGGCATCCTGCGGGGTTTTGAACCGCAGGGCCGCCACGGCTTTTTCGTTAAGCAACACAAACCGCCCGACGGAATCCTGGCCCGTCGGGGGCAGGTTTTGGCCCGCCACCAGGGTCAGGCCCATGTTGAGCACGTAGTTCGCATCGACGTACTGGGCGTTGGCCGGGGCAAAATTTTGGCCTCGGTCGGGAGAAATTCGGACGTAGTCGGCGTGAAAACCCAGCGGCTCAGCCATCGCGCCCACCCGCTGTACTCCCGCCAGGGGCGCCAATTCGTTGGCGACGAGCCGGAAATTTTTGGGTGAAACGGCCACATTGAGGCTGTTTTTTCGGTCAAACCCGTAGGAGGCGGTGGCCATGTGAAGAAACTGCCGGTACATCACCGTGACGAACACCATAAACACCAGCGAAACGACAAACTGCGCCACCATCAGCCCCTTGCGCAGCCCGATTCCCCGAAAAAGCCGCGTCCCAAACCGTCCGCGCAGCACTTCGACGGGCTGGTAGCCTGACAGCACCCGGGCCGGAACCAACCCGGCCAGCAGGCCCGCTCCCAACGTGAATCCAACGAAGTACAGCCCCAGGGTCGGGTCACGCCGAATCCCTTCGGTCATCCGTAACACGGTGGGGTGGAGTTCCAGCGCCATCAACATCACGTAGGCCAGGCCCAATGAAAACACTGCCAGCAGCAATGATTCGGTCAAAAACTGCCCGATGAGCTGGGAGCGCAGCGCCCCGGCTACTTTGCGCACGCCCACCTCGCGGGCACGGCCCAGGGAGCGGGCCAGGGTGAGGTTGACGTAGTTGAAACCCGCCAGCAGCAGGATGACCAACGCCAGCGCCCCGAAGGCGAGCAGTCCACCCAACGTCGATTCCCAGGTACCATTCTGTAATTCCTCGCGGGCGGGCGAAATCTGTGAAAGCGCGTGTGGACGAAAGGCATACGTTTGGTCGGACTTTGGCCCCAACGCGTTCACGCCTTGCCGGGCGAGTGCCGTCAAGGCCCCGTCGAGTGCCCGGCGCGGCGTTCCTTCGCGGACTAACACGTAAGTGTAGGAGGAGGTGTTCCAATGGCTGCCCCAGTCGGTCAGGTGGGGCGTCAACTGGCGGGTTGCTTCCAGCAGGGGCACCGAGGCCATCGAAGCGAGGAGGTCGAAATGGAGGTGCGATTTTTGGGATTTCGTTTCCACGATACCCGTCACCGTAAATTCTCCCCGGTCTTTCAGTGTCAGGCGTTGACCCAAGGGGTTTTCCGAGCCAAAAAAACGCTCGGCTGCCCGATCCGACAGCACGACGGTTCGGGGTGCCAGCGCCGGTTGTCCGGCCAGGAATCGAAAGCCGAACAGGTCGAAAAAGGCCGGGTCCACGAAAGCTCCATCGGCGGGAAGCGTTTTCTCCCCGGTGGTCACTTCCCCGCCCAGGCTGTAGTACACGCGGGCGGTTTTTTCGACAAATCCATAGTGGTTTTGCAAGGCCACGCTGAGCGGCAGGGGAGAGGTTGCCACGGCGGTCACGTCGCCCCCGCTGCTCGTTACATCGGTCAGGATGCGGTAGGTGCGGTCGGGATGCGGGTGGAAGGTGTCGTAGTCGAAGGCATCTTTCACCTGCATCAGCGCCAGCAGGCACACGGTCATTCCCGAAGCCAACCCGAAGACGTTGATGGCCGAGAATAATTTATGTTTCCAGAGACTGCGGAAGGCAATTTTTAGGTAGTTACGGAGCATAAACGTTGGGCATTGAGGGGTTGATTAAGGGGAAACTTCAGGAGTTGAGCCAGTTTTTAGAAAAGTGAATGGGTCTTTTACTTCACCGTGATTTCCACCCTCCGGTTTTTCGAGCGGTCGCTTTCCGTGGTGCCCTGCACCAGCGGACGGGTGCCGCCGTAGCCCCGAGCCTCCATCCGGCGCTCGTCGATTCCACGCCGGGTCAGGTAGTGAACCACCACCTTCGCCCGGTGTTCGGACAGGGCCTGGTTCAGGCGCGGATCGCCGAGGTTGTCGGTATGGCCCGCGATTTCGAGGCGCAGCGCCGGGTTCGACTTCAACGCGGCGGCCAGTTCGTCCAACTCCGCGAACGATTGGGGTAGCAAGTCGTAACTGCTTTGGGTGAAAAGGACCGTTTTCAAGGTCAACGTTTGGCCCACGCTCAACTCCCCAAATGGTTTCGCGGGTGCCGGAGCCGACGCCGCGTTTTCTTCCGACCGATTCTCCGTCTCGGATTGGGTTGTTTTCGGAGTTGAACCGGCCCGCTTTCTCAGGACGGGTCGCGCTTTGGGGGCGTTCACGGCGGCAGCAGGCGGCGAGACCGGCACCGCCGGGCGGCGGTTCAGCGTGGCAAAGCGGGCCGGGGTGTAGAGGTACGCGCCGGGAATCGGCGTGGGCCAGGAATCCCGCGTACTCAACCGCCGGGGGGCTTCGGTGGGCACTTCCCAATTCACCGAAATCACGCTGCCCTTCCAATCGTTGAAGTACTCCACCCGCAGATCGTACCAGTGGCGGGCCTTGAGCATCACTTCCCCGACAAACTGACTGTCATCCTGCTTCCGCCACTCGTCGATCACCTTTTCCCCCCCGACCCACACCCGCACGCCGTCGTCCACGATGGCGCTGAACCGGTACCGACCCGACACCGGCGCGAGGAGTTTACCGGTCCAGCGTACCGAAAAATACTCCCGCTGCACCCCCGGCGCGGGATAACGCCAATTCCAATCGAAGGCCACCTGCGGGTCGGTGCGGGTCAGCACTTTTTTCTCAAAATTAGGGCCGTTGAAATAGTCCGCCCGCAACCCATCACCCGGAGGCGCGGGAAGTTGGGCGCGGCAGGGGAGGGCCGTCAGACACAGCCAGCCCGCGAGGAGAAAAAGGGTCTGGAACATGGGGTTTTTTAGGAGTGAGTAGTCAGGAGTGAGGAGTGAGGAGAGGAGTTAAAAACCTCCTCGCTCCTGACTACTCACTACTCGTTTTTTAAACTCTGCACTGGATTTGCCAGGGCGGCCTTCACGCTCTGAAAACTAACCGTCAGCAGCGCCACGCCCACCGCCAGCAGCCCCGCCCCGGCGAACAACCAGCCGCTGAGTGAGATCCGGTATTCAAACTCGTTCAACCAGCGCTGCATCACCCAGCCCGCCAGCGGCGAAGCGATCAGAATGCCCAGCAGCACCAGCCGGAGAAAATCGTTCGACAACAGCGCCACGATGCTCGCCACGCTGGCCCCCAGCACTTTCCGAACCCCGATTTCCTTCGTTCGCTGCCCGACCACGAAGGAAACCAAGCCGTACAGCCCGAGGCCACAAATGAGTGCGGCCACGCCCGCGAAGACGTTGATGAGCCGGGAAATCAGGTTTTCGGTTTCGTAAAAACGGGCCAGGTGTTCGTCCAGGAACGTGTACTCGAATACCTCGTCGGGGTAAAACCGCTGCCAGGTTTGCCGGATGCGTTGCAAGCTTTCGGCGGGGTTTTGGCCCGAAATCCGAACGCCGATGCGATGGTAAAATTCGGCCCGGCTGGCGATGAGGCAGGGGCCGATGGGTTCGCGCAGCGAACGCTGGTGGAAATCTTTCACCACGCCCACGATGGGCGAGGGCACGGGCGAAAGGTGGTATTGCAGGGTGCGCCCGATGATCTGACGCGGGTCCCGAAAACCGAGTTTGCGGGCCAGGGTTTCGTTGACGAGGTATTCCCGAATCGTGTCGCTGGGGGCCAGGTTGCGCCCGGCGAGGAGTTTCAGTCCGAAGGTGTCGAGGTACCCGGCATCGGCGAGGCGTTCGCGCACCGGGAATTTTTCCCACTCAGCCCGACCCTCAAATTTGAAGGAGCCGCCGTACATTGCCACGTCGGAAGGGGGATGAAAGTTGAAACTAATCGACTGAATGTCGGGGTATTGCGAAAGGGTCTGCTTGAACGCCCGCATCGTAGAGACGCGCGGGTTAGGCAAGTTGGCAATGACGACGTTGTCTTTCCGAAAACCCAAATCCGCCCGCTGAACATACCGAATCTGGCTGGCCACCACCAGCGAACCAACCAGCAGCGCCTGGCACACGGCAAATTGCGTCACGACCAGCGCCCGCCGCACCGTCGCCCCGCCGACCGAGGATGCCGTCAGCCCGCCCCGCAGCGCCTGCCAGGGATTGAACCCCGACAGCACCGCCGCCGGGTAACCGCCCGCCAGCACCACGACGAGGAGTAACAGCCCCAGTCCAAATCCGACGGTTTGAAAATCGGGTTGAAAGCGAAGCTGAATTTGGATGAGTTCGTTGAAAAATGGCAGGGTCAGGCTGACCAGCAGCAAGGCCAAGGCCGCCGCTGCGAACCCGATCAGGCCCGTTTCGAGTAAAAACTGCCGAACCAACTGCGCCCGCGAACTACCCAGCGTTTTGCGAATGCCCACTTCCTTGCTCCGGCGCAGGGCCTGGGCCGTGGCGAGGTTGACGAAATTGATGCAGGCCGTGAGCACCAGAAACACGCCCACCAGCCCCAGCGACCAGAGCAAGGCGGGCCGAATCACGCCGCCAATTCGGGCCACGTCGAAATGTACCTCGGCGAGGGGTTGGACGTGAAACTGGTAATACTTAGCGAGCTCGCCGTAGTTTTTTTTCACCAACGCTGGAAACGCTGCTTCCAGACTTGTCGCCGCCTTCGGGTCGCGGAGGCTGAGAAAAAGCCGATCCGTGCTGTTCATCGTCCACCAATCGTGGGGGGCTTTGGGGTCGAGGCGTTCCCAGGTGGCGAGCGAGACGAACAGGCCAAAGGTAAAATCCGTCGGGCCGGCCGGGTCGGCCACGATGCCGGTGACTTTCGCCGTGGTCATGTGGTTGAGGTCGAGCGTTTGGCCGATGGGATCGGCCTCCCCGAAATAGCGTTTGGCCCAGGATTCGGTCAGCACCACACCGTTGGGCTGGCGCAGGGCCGTTTCGGGGGAGCCTTTCAGCCAGCGGTAGTCAAAAATGCGGAAGAACTCCGGCTCGACCAGCGCGGTGTTGTCGCGTTCCAGAAAACGGGTGAACGCCGCCTGACCGGGTCGTTTGAAACTGACGGTCAATTCCCGATTCCGCCGCAAAAACGCGGCGTGTTCCACCATCGGAAAATCGCGACGTAACGCCTCGGCCATCGGCAGCGGGGCTTCGGGGTACGGTTCCACGGTGCCATCATCCAGGTGCAGGTCGGTGGTGACGCGAAAAATCCGGTCGAAGTTAGCGTGGTGCCGGTCGGTGCTCAGGTGGTACCGCAGGAACCCAAAAATCAGGAGGCCGCCCGCCATACCCACGGCCAGCCCGACCACGTTGAGGAGCGTGTAGCCGCGTTGCTGACGCAGGGTTCGCAGGGCGATGAGAAGGTGGTTTCGGAACATGGGAAAACTAGTTTAGTTGCTCGCCCCGATTTGTAATCGGGGCGAGCCGTTTGTGTCTACTCCGACCGCAAACTCTTCACCGGATTCATCCGCGCCGCTTTCACGCTCTGGAAACTCACTGTCAGCAGCGCCACGCCCAGCGCCAGCAACCCGACGCCCGCGAACAGCCACCAGGGAAGCCCGACGCGGTAGGCGAAATTTTCCAGCCAACGCTGCATCGCGTACCCGGCCAGCGGCGAGGCCATCAGCACGGCCAGCAACACGAGTTTCAGAAATTCCCGCGAAAGCAGCACCGCGATGCCGACGACGCTCGCGCCCAGCACCTTGCGCACCCCGATTTCTTTGGTGCGCTGCTGGGCCGCCATCCGCGTCAGCCCGAATAAGCCCACGCAGCAAATCAGCCCGGCCAGACCCGCCGCGTAGCCGATCAGTTGCTGCCAGCGTTGCTCCTGCCGGTAGTCGGCGGCGTTCATTTCGTCCAGAAACTGAGCATCGTACACAGCCTGGGGCAATGCCTTGCGGTAGGCTTTTTCAAAAACGGCCCGGCCTTCGGCTTGTCGGGTTTTTTCCAGTTTTACCCAAATCCCCCCGCTGGCGGCGGTGTTTCGGAAAAAAACAAGCGGCTGAATCCGCTCCCGCAACGAGCCAAAGTGGAAATCCCGCACCACGCCCACGATGGTCAGCGGCGTTTTGATGAAATTGGTATCGGGTTGAATGCGGGTGCCGAGGGGGCCTTTGAGGTTGGCGGCTTTCACGAACGCTTCGTTGACCAGCACGGAAGCCCCTTCATCGGCAGGAAAGGCAGCGGAGAAATTTCGCCCCGCCCGGAGAGAAATGTCCAGCGTCGGCAGGTAGGCTTCGTCGATGGCCTGGTAGCGGCTGCGGAGGGTTTTGCCGTTTACGACCGTCGCGTCTTCGCCGAATTCCGCGCCGAACGAAATGCTCCGAATGGACGGCTCGCGGGCGAGTTCGTTGCGCAAAAACGCCTGGATGGGTTTCACGTCGCCGTTCCCGGCGATGTAGCTGCGGATGACCTGGTAGGGATTGTAGCCGAGGTCTTTCGTGCGGATGAATTCCATTTGCCGGTAGTACACCACCGTGGCGATGAGTAGAAAAACCGCCAGCGCGAATTGAAAAACGACCAATCCCCGCCCGAATCCCGTCCGGCCCGACAGCCGTTGCCGCTGGTACAGCACCTCGGTGGGTTTAAAACCCGACAACACGAAGGCCGGGTAAAAACCCGCCAGCAACACGACCACAGCAAACAGGGCGGCAAAGCCCGGCAGCAGCGCCGGGTCGAGGGCTTCGGCGAAACGCAGGTGTTTTTCGGTGAGGGCATTAAACACGGGCAACCCGGCCTGGAGCAGGCCCAGCGCCAGCCCGAACGCAGCCAGGCAAACCAAAGCCGATTCGACCAGGTGCTGCGCGACAATCTGCCCCCGCCGCCCGCCCGACACCTTCCGCACCCCCACTTCTTTGGCCCGTTGCAGCGAACCGGCGATGCTGAGGTTGATAAAATTGATGGTCGCCATCAGCAGGATAAACCCCGCGATGCCCAGAAACAGGTACGAAAAAACGGGGCTGCTGCCGTTGATGATGCCCCCCTCGCGGTTGCCCCGGCCCCGGTACAGCGGGTGCAGGTGGATGTCGGTCAGGGCTTGCAGGCCGTAGCTGATTTGCGGGTCGTGGTGTTCCGAGTGGCGGCTTTCGGCCACTTGCTTTTTGGCGTGTAGGGCGTAGAGCGCGTTGAATTTTCGCGTCACCGCCGTCCGGTCGGCGCTGGGGTGCAGGCGCACGAAGGTGCCGAGGTAGGCATTGAGCCAGTTGGTGTCTTCAAACGAAAGTTGCATAAACCGGAAGGGATGCAACAGGTCGAATTGCAGGGAAGAAGTGGCGGGCGGGTTCTGTACGACCCCCGAAATAACGACCGGCTTGCCCAACCGTTGCGCCGAAGGGTCGCCGTCTAAATTCAGCAGGTTGCCAACGACGTCCGTGCGGTTAAAGAACCGCCGGGCCATTCGCTCCGTCACGACCACCGACCCCACTTCCCGCAGCGCCGTTTTCGGATTCCCGTGCAGGAAATGGAAGGTAAACACGTCGAAAAATGAAGCGTCCACGTACAGCGGCTGTACCTTCAGGGCTTTGGTGTCCGTCCGCACGTCTTCGTAAATGTCGCCCCCCATCACCCGGACGTAGTTGAGGATTTCGGGCACTGCCGCCGCGAAGGTCGGCCCCTGCACCTGCCCCGTGCCGCCGTTGGTTTCCCGTTGGTCGCCCCGGTGTTGGGCGTAGGTGGTTGTGATGCGGTACAGGTTCGGGGCGTTTTCGTGAAAGCGGTCGAAACTACGTTCGTCGTACCGGTAGAGCAGCGCGAGCAAGACCCCGCTCACGCCCACGGCCAGCCCGGCCGCGTTGAGCAGCGCGTACAGCCGGGCCTTCCAGAGGTGGCGCAGGGCGATTTTGAGGTAGTTGCGGAGCATGGGAAATGGAACAGGTTTTGGGTTCTGTCACGCTGAGCGGAGTCGAAGCGCGGGTTGGAGTTTGTAAATGTTTCCCATTTCCAACCCGCGCTCCGACTCCGCTCAGCGTGACAGAACCCTTTTGTTTTCAAAAATCCGTATCGGCCTTTTTCAAATCCAGTTCCTGAATCCACACGTTCCGGTACAGCACGTTGTAGCCTTCGGCCTGGAGTTTCAGCCCGCCGGGGGTGTCGGTGATGCCCTTGCCGTCGTCATTTCCGCCGTCGATGCCGGAGAATTGCCCGCCCCACACCTGGTTGATGAGCTGGTTGCGGTGGGCTTTTTTCCCGTTGAGGTACATCGTCACCATCGCCTTTTCCGTCCGCTTGCCGTCCTTGAAACGGGCCGCCCGGAACACGATGTCGTAGGCGTTCCACTTGCCGATGCCGGTGTAGGAGGCGTAAGGCGAGGGCGATTCGTTGATGACGGCCCCCAGCCCGTGGTTGGTCGTGTCGCCGTCGAAAATTTGAATCTCGTAGCGATTCTGGAGGTACACGCCGCTGTTGCCGCCTTTTTCGGAGACGAAAAACTCGACGTGAATCCGCTGGTCGCGGAAGGCTTTTTTCGTCACGATGTCGGCGGCGCCGTACTTGCCCCCGGCGGCGGCGGGGTCGTTGGTGTTGAGCACCTGGCCCGGCCCGGCGGGGTCTTTGACCAAAAACCACTTGATGGGCAAGGTCGCCGCGAGGCGGGGGCCTTGCCAGTACGTCCATTTTTCGTCGAGCATTTTGCGGGAACCGTCGAAAAAGACTTCGGCCCCTTTCGGCGGTTTGGTTCCCACGCCGACCTGGGCCTGGGCGGGAATCAGCGCCGTACTCAGCGAAAATAGTAAGGTCGGGAGCAGGATACGGGTTTGAAGAACTGCGGTTTTCATAAAATTGGGTTTTTGTGAACGGACGTCGATTATCGACGGGCTGAAGGTAGTCAGTCTACTCCGAACGCAAACTCTTCACCGGATTGGCCAACGCCGCCTTCACCGATTGGTACACCACCGTGGCCCAGCAAATGAGCAGGGTGAGCAGACAAGCCGCCACGAAAACCCAGGCTTCGATGTCGGTTTTGTACGGAAAATGTTGCAACCACCGGTTCATCGAGAAATAGGCGATGGGAACGGCCACCGGAAACGAGAACAGCACCAGTCGCGTGAAGTCTTTGGAAAGCAACAGCACGACGCTCGACACCGACGCACCCATGACTTTCCGTAACCCGATTTCCTTTACCCGCTGCTCGGTCGTGAAGGTGGCCAGGCCGAATAGTCCCAGGCAGGCAATCAGAATGGTGAGGGCGGAGAACACCGTGAAAATCCGCCCGCGCAGTTCATCGGCCCGGTAGGCCGACTCAAAATCCTGGTCGAGAAAGCGGTATTCAAACACCCGATCCGGGTAGGTTTCCCTCCATTTCTGGCCGATGAAGGCCAGGGTTTTGTCCTTGTCCTCGGCGTCGATTTTTAGGTGAATCACCCCGTTCGCCCGTCGGCACAGGATGATCAGCGGCTCGATGGGATTGTAGAGCGATTGTTGGTGAAAATCCCTCACCACCCCCACCACTTGCGCGGGCGGGCGAACGGGTTGTCCGGGCTGGGGAGGAGGGCCGCCGAGGTCTACTTTTTTCCCCAACGGCTGTTTCCAGCCCATCCGGGCCACCGCCGCCTCGTTGACCAGCACGGCGTTTAGCGTATCCGCCGGAATTTTTTCCGAAAAATCACGCCCGGCCACCACCTTCATTCCCATCGTGTTCAGGTAGTCGAAGTCGATACCCAGTGGCTTGAAGCCCATGTCTTTCATGCCCGTGTTGGATTCGACCCTGAAAATACTACGCCCATCAATGTTGCTGGTGACGGATGACGACGAGGCCACGTTCTTGATTCTGGGATTGGCCAGCAGGGAGTTCCGCAGGGCGCTGTAGCGGGCGCGGGGTTGCTGGTCCTGGTAGTCGATGGTGAGCACCTGGTCACGGTCGTAGCCCAGGTCTTTGGTGCGCATAAACCCGAGTTGCTGGTACACAATCCAGGTGCAGATGAGCATCACCAGCGAAATTGAAAACTGACTGACCACCAACGCCTTCCGAAAAAAAGTACCTCCTTTGGCGTTGAACGAGCCTTTGAGCACGGCAGCCGGCTCGAACGACGACAAATAAAACGCCGGGTAACTCCCGCTGATGAACCCCGTGAAGGCGACGATGCCCAGGGCGATGAGTAAAAAGTAAGGCTGGAATAATTCCCGGAACCCGATTTCTTTTCCCGCCACGGTGTTGAAAAAAGGCAGCAGCACCGCCACCAGAATCAGACTCGCCCCCAGCGCGAGCACCGTCATCAGCACCGACTCCGTGAGGAACTGGCCGATGAGCCGACTTCGTAGCGAACCCATCACTTTCCGCAGGCCGACTTCCTTCGCCCGTTTGGCGGAGCGGGCCGTGGAGAGATTCATGTAATTGATGCTGGCAATCAGCAACATAAAAAATGCGACGGCCCCAAACGTGTACACGTACCCAATGTCGCCGTTGGTTTCGCCTTCGAGTTTGGAGTGCAGGTGAATGCGGGTCAGCGGCTGTAGTTCGTAGGTGATTTTGATGCCCAGGGGCTTGAAGAGGGGCCCCACGTACTTGTCGTACACCTGCGGGAACTTGCTTTCGAGGCGTTTCAGATCAAAGTTTTTGGGCAAGACAAGGTAACTGCTCACGTAAAAATTACCCCAAGTCTGGTTCGCCTGGCTGCGTTCGTTTTGACCCGTAGAAATCAGGGCGTTGAAGGTAAAATGCGAGGCCTTCGGCACGTCTTCAATTACGCCCGTTACTTTGTAAAACGTGGTATCATTGGTTTGGAGCGATTGCCCCAGGGCGCTGCGCGAACCGAAAAATTTCTCGGCGGTTTTGCGGGTCAGCACCACGCTGCCGGGCTGGTCGAGTGCCGTACGCGGGTCGCCCTCCACGAACGGATAGCTGAACACGTCGAACACGGTGGAGTCGGCGGCAAAGACGTCTTCTTCGTAAAACCGCTTTTCCCCCTGACGGAACATCACCCGACCGTAGGGAAAAAAACGCACGTAATTTTCGATGAAGGGATAATCCTTTTTCAACGTAGGAGCCACCGGCACCTGCGTCGAAGCCCAGCCGAAGGACTTGTCGGGTTCGTGGAGGCGCGAGGCCAGGCGGTAAATCCGGTCGGCGTTGGCGTGGTAGCGGTCGTAGCTCAGTTCGTCGGTGACGTAGAGCAGCAACAGCAGCCCGCAGGTCACGCCGATGGTCAGGCCCAGGATGTTGAGGAGGCTGTAAAAAGCATCCTTTCGAATGTTTCGCCAGGCGATTTTGAGGTAGTTGAGCAGCATAGCGTAGCGAGGGAAAAAGGGAATTTGACTACTCGCTCAACTCCTGTGCCAGCGAAAGAAAAAGCAGTTTTTGGTCGATTGGAAGGGTTTTCTATCGGTAGGCTGTCCGAAACCGTACAGAAATCGTCCGGTTGTGAACGGAGGGCTTTTCTGGCAACGAAAGCCCTCCCCCGCTGGGAGGGCTTTCGTTGCCAGAAAAGCCCTCCCAGCGGGGGAGGGTTGGGTGGGGTGCTTCCTCACTCCGTCTTCAGCGCCTTCACGGGATTCATCAACGCCGCCCGAACGGTTTGCAAGCTCACCGCTGCACCGATGACGG
Source organism: uncultured Cytophagales bacterium (assembly GCA_964244295.1). Lineage (GTDB taxonomy): Bacteria > Bacteroidota > Bacteroidia > Cytophagales > Spirosomataceae > JAJAZB01. The sequence goes on along the minus strand of CAXTIG010000001.1, from coordinate 173,187 downwards.
CAGCCAGACTCAGCCCCACCAGCACGAACGGCGACCAGCCCAGCCCGATGTGGTAGGCGTAGTTTTGCAGCCAGCGGGTCAGCACCAATACGGCCAGCGGTGCGGCGAGCAGGTTGGCCAGCACAACGACGAGCACGAATTCCTGCAAAAACAGGCGGACAATGCTGACGGAAGTAGCGCCCAGCACCCGGCGAATGCCGATTTCCTTCGTGCGGCGGGTGATGCTCAGCGACACCACGCCCTGCACGCCCAGCAACACGATGACCAGCGCCAGCACCGTGGCGAGGCGGGCGGCTTTGCGCAGGCGGAGTTCGGATTGATACTGTTTTTGAATGGATTCGTCGAGAAACGAGTAGACGAGCGGCGCACCGGGAAAGGCGGTTGCCCATTCTTTTTCGAGCGTGGCGACGGTTTCCCGCAGCCGTTCCGGTCTAAGTTTCAGCGAAAAAATCCGGTAAATGCCTACTCTCCGCACGTGCAGGAAAGCCAGCGGTCGGATGGTTTCGCCCAGCGAGGCCATGTGAAAATCGCCGGTGACGCCGCTCACCCGGTAGGTGGTGGGGTCGCCCGGAAAGCGGATCGGCTGACCAACGGCCTCCGCTGGTTTCTGCCACCCCAGCGCCCGAGCGGCCGACTCGTTTAGCACCACCCGTTCGCGGTCGTAATTGCCCTGACCCGCGTGGAAAAAGCGACCGGCTTTCAGCGGAAGCGCGTAGGTTTGGGCAAACTGTTCGTCGGTTGTGAGCAGGCCGACCGCTACCGCTTGCGTACTGTCGCGGCCCTGTCGGAATAGGGCCGCGTTATTGCCCGCCCCGCCGCTGGGAATTTCCCAGGACAAACTGGCCGAGGTCACGCCCGGAAGTCGGGTCAGCCGGTCGCGCACCTGCTCGGTACGCGCGATGCCCGCTGGCGACCAATCGCGGGGAACGGAGGCAATCGTCAGAACCTGTTCTTTGTCAAACCCCAGGTCTTTCCCGAAAAAATACGCCACCTGCCGCGCTACCACCACCGCCCCGACGAACACAAAAACCGCCATCGTAAACTGGAACGTGAGCAAAGCCCGGCGCAGTAAAATGCCCCCATTCACTGATTTCAGTTTTCCCTTCAGCGAATCGACCACCGGCAGGGCCGAGAGCACCAGCGCCGGGTAACTGCCCGCCAACAATCCGACGACCAGGCTCAATCCGGCCACTGCCGCAAAAGCCCAGGCGGGCCAGGCCACGAGTGAAGGCAACGGTCGGCCCAGCACCTCACCAAACCAGCCACGGGCCACCTCGTACCCAAGCAGGGAAATCAGCGCGGCCACTGCCGTGAGGAGCAGCGCCTCGACCAGGAACTGCCGCAGCAACTGCCGCCGCTCGCCGCCGAGGGCCTTGCGCACCCCGATTTCGCGGAGCCGGGTGCCCGAATTGCCGATGCTGACGTTGACGAAATTGATGGAAGCCATCAGCAGGATGAACACGGCCACGCTCATCACCGCGAAGACCAGTTTGCCGATGACCCCGTTGTTGGCCTCGAAGTGGTAATCCGGCAACGCGGCCAGGTGGACGGTTAAGTTTTCGCGGAAATTCGGCGGGGCATTTTCGGCCAGCACGTGCTGGATGGGGCCGTCCAACTGGTCAGGCCGGACACCGGCCTGCAACTCGATGTAGTTGACGATGTACGGGTTGGCCCAGGATTCGTTGCCCACGTCCCGGCCTTTGATGCTGCTCATCGAAATAAATACTTCGTCGGGTTCGGGGGTCAGGTGAGTAACGGAATTATCCGAGAGCGCTTTCAAAACCCCCGTGACGAGGTACGTTTGTTTCCCGCCGACGAAGTTGTCGAACGTGAGCGTTTGCCCGAGCACGTCCGTTTTTCCAAAATACCGCCGCGCCCGCGACTCGGTCAGCACCACCGAATTGGGCCGGTTGAGGGCCGTCTTCGGGTCGCCGTGGCGCATCGGAAAGCCGAACTGGGTGAGCAGGGTGGAATCCCCGGCCTGCACCATTTCCCGGAAGTGCTTGTCGCCCCGCGACACCGTGACCGAAATGCCATCGTAGCGGTAGTAACTGGCGACCAGACTCGGGTATTTTTCCCGGAGCGTCCGCGCCAGCGGGGCCAGGGAGGTAATTTGGAGGCCGAGGTTTTTCTCCTTCCATTGGCTCGTGAGGAGAAACTGCCGGTCGGCGTGGCGGAGGTCGCGGTTCACCCGGTACTCGCTCCAGGCGTAGCTGCCGATCAGCAGCGCAAAGGTGAGGCCCACGGCCAGACCCAGCAGCGTGAGGGCGGCGTAGAGCTTGCGGCGCAGCAGGCTGCGGAGGGCGATTTTGAGGTAGTTGCGGAGCATTCGGTTTGTCGGTTTTGTGTATCTTTGAAAAAACTCATCACGTCATGGAAGACCTGCTCGAACCCATCATCGACTCTGACGAAAAAATGTCCAGTTTCAATCACGCCGAGTTACAGAGCCACCTGGCATTTTTGCTGCGCTCCGCGTACCGGAAGCAGTACAGCATTTTGACCGAACCGGATTTTGACTTTGCCTCCGGCAAAACCCGTCCTGATCTGTGCATTCTGCCCAAACGCAGGGCCGATTGGCTGGCCGATGAAATCATCATGCAAGAGGTTCCCCTCACGACGATTGAAATTCTTTCTCCCGAACAAAGCCTCAACAGCCTGACCGAGCAGATTTACAAAAAACACTTTCCGGCGGGCGTGAAAACCGTTTGGCTGGTAGTGCCCACGGTGCAAACGGTGTCGATTCTGCTTCCCAACCGCCAGCAAGTCAATTTCGCCCAGGGTACCGTGTCCGATCCGGTGACGGGAATCGAACTGAGCCTCAGTGAAATCTTCGAAGGGTAGACGTACCGCTTCCACTCCTCACTCGGTTTTCAACGACTTCACCGGGTTCATCAGCGCCGCCTTCACGCTCTGAAAGCTCACCGTCAGCAGCGCAATTCCCACCGTCAGCCCGCCCGCCAGCGCGAAAATCCACCAGTGAATTTCCGTCCGAAAGGCGAAGCCATTCAGCCATTGCGACATCGCGTACCAGGCCAGGGGCGAGGCGATGAGCAGCGCCACGAACACGAGTTTCAGAAAGTCTTTTGAGAACAGCGTAACCAGGCTCCACTCCGAGGCCCCCAGCACCTTGCGGATGCCGATTTCTTTCGTCCGCTGTTCGGCCATGAACATCGACAGCCCGAAAAGCCCCAGGCAGGAAATCAGCACGGCCACGCCCGCGAAGATGCTGAACAGCGTTTGCTGGGTGCGTTCGCGGGTGTAGAGCCGGTCGAAACGCTCATCGAGAAACTGGTAATCGTAGGGCCGGTCGGGGAAGAATTTTTTCCAGACTTTTTCAATTCTGGACACCGCCGCCGGGAGGTTGCCACCCGCCACGTGCAGCGAAAGCCAATTGAGCTGGCCCGGTTCCATCACCAGCGCAATGGCCGAAAGCTGCTGGTGCAGCGACTCGAAGTGGTAGTCTTTCGTTACCCCGACGATTTGCCCGTTGCGGTTGCCGTAGCGGAAGGGCTTGCCAATGGCCTCTTGCGGCGTCCAGCCCAGCAGGCGCACGGCGGTTTCGTTGAGGATGGTGTTCGAGGTGTCCGTCGAAAAGGCCCGCGAAAAATTGCGCCCGGCGGCCAGGCCGATTTGGTAAGTGGGCAAAAAACCGTAGTCCACCCCCAAGCCGCGCAGGTTGATGCTGACGGGGGCCATGCTATCGCCCTTCGGAGCGAAGGCATTTTGAGAATCGAGCAGCCGCCCGGAGGGAATCCGGGAAGAGCGACCCAATTCGCTCACTACGCCGGTTTGGAGTAGTTCCTGCCGGAGGGTCTGGTAGTTGGTCGTCGTGTCGCCGAGGTCGGGCAGGAGGAGCACCCGGTCTTTTTGGTAGCCCAGGCGGTAGTCCTGGATGTAGCGCATCTGGTTGTACACCACCGCCGTGCTGATGAGCAGCGCGATGGCAATGGCAAACTGCGTGACCACCAGCCCCTGCCGCAACCGACCGTGGCGCAGGGCCGATGCCACCTGCCCTTTCAGCACCGCGATGGGCCGGAACGAAGTGAGGAAAAAGGCCGGGTAACTGCCCGCCACCAGCCCCGTGAAGGCCGTGACGAGGAGGAGGACGGTCAAAAAAACCGGGTCGAGTACGCGGCTGAAGGCGAGTTGTTTTCCCGTAAAATCATTGAGCAGGGGCAGGCCCAGCAGCACCAGTCCCACGGCGATAACCAGCGCCAGCCCCACCAGCAAGAACGATTCGCTCAAAAACTGGCTGACCAACTGTTCCCGTAACGCCCCGACCACCTTCCGCATCCCCACTTCCTTGGCCCGGTTGGCCGAGCGGGCCGTGGCCAGGTTCATGTAATTGATGCAGGCGATGAGCAGAATGAACAGGCCGATGGCCGAAAACAGGTAGACGTGCAGGATGTCGCTGGTCGGTTCGAGTTCGGAATCGGTACGGGAATGCAGGTGGATGTCGGTCAGTTTTTGCAGGGTCAACTGCGACCACTTCGAGGCGGGGGTGCCTTCGTCCGAAGGGACGTGTTTGTTCTGAAAAGCTGGGAAGGCCGCTTCCGTCCGCGCCGGATCGGCTCCCTTTGCCAGCAGCAGGTAGGTGTTGAAGGAATTGTTGCTCCAGTTTGTCCGCAACCCTTCGGCTCCGTACACGCGGGGGTCGTTGAGGGTGGAAAACGAGAGCAGAAAACTGGGGTGGAAATGCGCCTGCGCGGGCAGCGGCTCGAACACGCCCGTGACCGTAAAATCGTACTGGTTGTCGTAGCGAATCACCTTCCCGACGGGGTTTTCCTTCCCGAAATACTTCTCGGCCATCGGGCGCGAAAACAGGATGGAAAACGGATTTTCCAGCGCCTTGTCTGGGTTGCCGTTGAGCACCTTGAACGTCAGGGTCTCGAACAGGGCCTTTTCGGCAAAATACAAGTCCCGCTCGTTGAAAACCCGTTCGCCGTAGCGCACCAGGCCGTTTACGTCGAGCGTGCGCACCACCTGTTCGGCTTCGGGAAAATCCTCTTTGATGAGTGGCCCGAAAGGGGGAGCGGCCTGCGCCAGCCGAAGCGAAGGCGTGCCGTCGGGGGAGAGGAACGTCCGCGTGACGCGGTAGAGCCGGTCGGCGTGTTCGTTGTGGCGGTCATAGCCGAGTTCGTCGGCCACGTAGAGCGCGATGAGCAGAAAACAGGCCAGCCCGACGGCCACGCCGACGATGTTGATGAAACTGAAGGCCTTGTACTTGCGCAGGTTGCGCAGGGCGATTTTGAGGTAGTTGCGGAGCATGGTTTTTTTGGTATTTTTGACAAAAACTCGTTCATGTATGGAAGCAGTAGCCATTGACTTAATCGAAGAGTTTCACTCCGAAGACATTATGTCTGTCAATCACTCCCGAACCATTCAACGCATTGGCGCTTTTTTGGAAACATTTGATAGTGAATATGATACGTTTCCAGAGCTTGAATTAAAATTGAATGGAAAACCAGTCAAGCCCGACATTTCGGTGTTTCCTAACCTTCCGGAAGATTGGGACAGTGATATCATTTTCTTCACCCAGCCCCCCATCATTGCCATCGAGGTCTTATCTCCCAAACAAGCACTGAGTGAAATCACCGATAAGCTTACTTCGATTTATTTTCCTTCTGGAGTTCAGTCCGTTTGGATTGTCGTCCCCTTGTTACAAACCGTTTTCATCCGTACTCCAGACGGGAAAAAACTGACTTTCACGGAAGGTATCATCCAAGACCCCGTAACGGGAATTGAGATGCCGTTCAGTACCATCTTTCGAGCGGCCTCCTTTTAAGGTTCATTCCGTTCGTAAACTCTTTACCGGATTCATCAACGCCGCCTTCACACTCTGGAAACTCACCGTCAGCAGGGCAATTCCTATCGCCAGCAAACCCGCCAGCAGGAACGACCACCAGGGCACGCTGGTGTGGTAGGCGAAATCCTGGAGCCAGCGGTGCATGGCGTACCAGGCCAGCGGCGTTGCCACGACGATGGCGACGATGACCAGTTTCAGGAAATCTTTGGAAAGCAATCCGACCAGACCGGGTACGCTGGCTCCCAGCACTTTGCGAATACCGATTTCCTTCGTGCGTTGCTCGGCCATGAACGTGGCCAGCGCGAACAGGCCCAGACAGGCAATGAAAATGGCCAGCCCGGCGAAAATGCCGCAAACTTTGCCAAATTGTAGCTCAGCCTTGTACTGCTCGTTGAAAAACGTATCGAGGAAAAAGTAGTCGAACGAATTGCCGGGGAAAAACGCGTCGTAGCGGGTTTTGATGCCCGCTACTTTAATAGTCAGGTCGTCGCTGGCCTTGAGTTTCAACGAGAAAAACGAGGCGTTGTCAGGCAAGAGGCGGATGATCATGGGCCAATGGCCCGTGCGCAGGCCCTGCTGGTGGTAATCTTTTACCACCCCCACGATTCGCAAGGTATCCCCCGATTGAATTGACTTGTCGATCGCCTCTTCGGGGGAATCGAAACCCATGAGTTTCACCGCCGTTTCGTTGAGCAACACGCTTTTGCGGTCGGTGCCGAATTGCCGGGAAAAATTGCGCCCGGCGGCTAATTTGATATCGTAGGTATCCAGAAAATCGTAGTCGATGGAGGTGTTGTAGAGCGTGTTGTACCGTGCTTCAGCCCGGTCGGCGCGCTTCCAGCCATTCGTCCACAAAATCTCAATGCCCGGCACGTAGGCCGAGGCGGTGGCTTTTTCGACCAGTCCCTCCCGAATGAGTTCCTGTTTAAAACTGGTAGCCTTCGCTTCGTAGGTCGAATCGCGCACCCCTGCGCCGCGTACGACGAGGGTTTGAGTCAGGTCGAAGCCTAAATCCTGCTCCTGCATGAACCGCAGTTGCCGGTATACAGTCAACGTGCCGACAATCAGCACGACGGACGCGGCGAATTGCGCGACGATGAGCGTTTGGCGCAACGACAACCCGCCCGCCGCCCGAACCCGGCCCTTCAGCACCGCCACGGGCCGGAACCCCGACAGGACGAAGGCCGGGTACAAACCCGACAGCAATGTGCCCCCCAGAAATACCCCCAGCGCTGGAAGCCAGAGGCTGTTATGTAGCCAGAAATCGAGCGAAAGAGCTTTGTCGGTCAGCGCGTTGAAGGCAGGCAAACTCAGCCGGACCAGGAGCAACGCGACCGCCCCGGCGAACAGGTTGAGGAGGAAGGACTCGAACAAAAATTGCCCGATCAGTTGCCCCCGCTCGGCCCCGACGGCTTTGCGGATGCCCACTTCCTTGCCCCGGTCGGCGGCGCGGGCGGTGGCAAGGTTGATGTAGTTGATCCAGGCAATGGCGAGGATGAACGCGGCGATGAGTACCAGCACGGTCACGGCCCCAGCGTTGCCGTTTACCTCGGCTTCCTGGTTGAGGTGCGACGTCAGGTGAATGTCGCGGAGGGGTTGGAGCAGCAATTCATCCTTGTTACCCACCCCCCGGTCCTTGCCATTGTAGCGCATCACCAGGTTGTGCATTTTAGCCTCAAAACGCGGCACGTCCGTTCCGGGACGCAGTTTCACGTAGGTGAAGAAGTCGTACCAACCCCAACTGGTTTGGGCTTCCGCTTCGGGACGGTACGAAAAGAGCAGGTCTAGTTCGAGGTGCGAGTTTTTGGGGTAATCCCGGTACACGCCCCGCACCTGGTAAGCATCGTGGTCGAGTTTGAGGGCTTTGCCCATCGGGTCGGCGGTTCCGAAATACTTCCGGGCGATGGTTTCCGAAACCACCACGCCACCGGGGCCTTGCAGGGCCGTGGCCGGGTTGCCCTTCACGAAGGGAAGGTGGAATACCCTGAACACGCTGCTGTCGGCGAAATAAAAATTATCCTCCCGAAACCGTTGGTTTTCGTACGACACCACGCTGGAGTTGGCGTCGTAAATCCGGGCGGTTTCTTCCACTTCTGGGTAGTCTTTTTTCAGCGTCGGGGCGATGGCCGGGTAGGAAGTGGCTGACTTGAAGGCCAGTTTGCCGTTTTGATAACTGTCCAACTCCACGCGGTAGGTGCGCTCGCTGCCGGGATGGAAGTCGTCGTAGCTTCGTTCGTAGGCCACGTAGTGCAGAATGAGCAGGCAGGCGGCCATTCCCACGGCGAGGCCGAGGGAGTTGATGACGAAAAACAGCTTGTTTTTCGTCAGGTTTCGCCAAGTGATTTTGAGGTAGTTGCGGAGCATGGCTTAGTCAGATTTAAGGGCGTTCACCGGGTTCATCAGCGCGGCTTTTATGCTTTGAAAACTCACCGTCAGGAAGGCGATGCCCACTGCCAGCACCCCTGCCAGGGCAAAGACCCACCACTCGATGGTGATTTTGTAGGCAAAATCCTGAAGCCAGCGGTGCATGGCGTACCAGGCTAGGGGGGTAGCAATCACGATGGCGATGAATACCAGTTTGAGAAAATCGTTGGAAAGCAGGGCCACAATCCCGGCCACCGACGCGCCCAGCACTTTCCGAATCCCGATTTCTTTGGTGCGCTGCCCGGCGGTGAAGGTGACCAAACCGAATAGACCGAGGCAGGAAATCAGGATGGCAATGCCCGCGAAGAAATTGAACAACTGCCCCGTTCGCTGTTCCGACTGATACATTCGGTTGTAATCGTCATCCATGAACGAATACTGAAACGGATAGTCCGGGCTGTGGCGTTTCCAGATTCGCTCGGTGGCGGCAAGGGCTTTAGGGGCCTCTCGGCCGGTTGTTTTGATGTAAATCCGGTAAAGGTTCCGGTGGGGTTCATGGATGAAAAGCGTCGGTTCGATGTTGGCGTGCATTGACGCAAAATGAAAATCCTTGACCACGCCACTGATGATTCCTTCCGTCTCGTGAAGCTTGAATCGTTTGCCGATTGGATGGCGGATGCCCGCACTTTTGACCGCCGTTTCGTTCAGGATGAAATGCGTGGAATCGGCTTTTGAGCCGGTAAACGGGTCGCCAGCGACCAACGTTAACTTGAACGTCTGGATGAAATCCTGGTCCACTCGCAGGGGGTGGATAACAAACGGATTTTTCTCCGATTTGCCGTCCCAATCGACATCGCCCGTGGTGTTTCCGTTTTGGAGGAGATTTGCATCCGAGGCGGCGACGGTCAGTACGCCTGGTTGCTGCATCAATTCTGATTTTAGAGTGGCGAAATGGGTGGCCAACGCCTCCGTCAACCAAAAACTGAACACGTTTTCGCGGTCGTACCCAAGATTCCGATCGCGGATGAAACGCAGTTGTTGACCAATCACGAGCGTTCCCGCGATGAGCGCCGTCGAGAGGGTAAATTGGCTGACCACCAGAGCCTTGCGGAATAGCCCAGCCCGACCCGTTGTCGCGGCCTTTCCCCGCAACACGTTCAGCGGTTCAAACGACGAAAGCACCAACGCCGGATAAATTCCCGCTACGGCCAGCGTAAACAGGAGGGCACCCGTCAGCACGAGCCAGACCTGCGGATTGAGCAAGGAGAAGGATTGGGTTTTGCCGGTTAACTCCCGGTAAACGGGTTCAAGCGAGTAAATCAACGCGAGGGCCAGCAATAAGGCTAACCCGAAAATCAGCAGGGATTCGGCCAAAAACTGACCGATGAGGTGCCGTCGGCCCGCCCCGACTACCTTCCGGACGCTGACTTCTTTGGCCCGTTGGTTCGCCCTCGCCGTGGCCAGGTTGACGTAGTTGATGCAGCCGATGGAAAGCAGAATCAGCGCCACCAGGCCCATCATTCGCACTTCCTGCATCGCCGCCGGGGAGCCGTCTGGATTGTACCGGTGAATGTCTGTGAGGGCTTGCAGCCGGTAAAAAATCGCCTCGTCGCCCTGGTTGTGTTGGTGGTGCAGGCTGGTAATCGACCCCGCGATTTGGGCTGGATTCGCTTGTGGATGAACCTGGAGGTAGGTGGTCGCCATCCAGTCGCCCCAGCCGGATTGGAGTGCTCCCCAGTTTCGTTCTTCGCTGATATCCTTGAAAAACGACTCAAAGGTCATGAACATCCCGTAGTCCAGCGTCGAGTTATCGGGGGCGTCGCGGACGATGCCACTGACGACGAAGGCTTTCTTTTTGGGGACCGAATAAATCAGCTTCCCCATCGGCTCGGCAGTACCAAAATACCGTCGGGCCGTCGATTCCGTCAACACGACCGAATACAAATCAGGGAAAGGCTGTTTTGGATTGCCTTTGACCCACTGAAAATCGAACAGGGCGAAAAATGCCGGGTCAACGTTGACGCTGTTGTCTTCCACCAGCGTTTTATCTGCTGCTTTGAACGGCGAAAAATTACGGTACCCCACCACGCGGGCCGCCTCGACCACGCCGGGTACCTGTCGTTTGGAAAACACCGCCACGGGAGCCGGAATTCCTGGGACTAGCTGCGTCGCGCCCTCCGATTCGTAACCACCATTGACCCGGTAAATGAGATCGGACTTCGTGTGAAAACGGTCGAAATTGAGTTCGTCTTTCACCCACCACAACAGCAGCATCCCGATACCCAGCGCCACGGCCAGGCCCCCGATGTTGAGGGCCGAATAGGCTTTGCTCGTGAGCAAGCCGCGCCAGGCGATTTTGAAGTGGTTGCGGAGCATAATTCAGAGGCTTGGAGGTAGTTGGAGGACAAAAAATCGACAACGAAACATCGGTTTCAATCCGACTTCAGGGAATGGGCCGGGTTGAGTTGAAGTGTTTGCCAGAGCTTGAGGAGAATCGTAAAAAAAGTGACCGCCAGCACGCTGAACGCCGAAAGCACCAGTAGCCCCGTTGAAACGCCGTTGTTGATTTTGAAAATACTGTTCATCAGTACCCTGGCCAGCACGTACCCACCCGCGCAGCCGACGACGACGGAACCGGCCAAAATCCAAACGTAGTTCTGGTGCAACAGCCAGCCAATTTGGGGACCCGTTGCGCCCAGCACCCGCCGGATGGCTACCTCGCGCATCCGTCTGAGCACGTTGAGCGACACCAGCGAAAATAATCCTGAAACGGCCAGCAAGACCGTGACCAGGGCAAATACACCCATCGTTCGCGCGATGTTATCCGATACTTCTTCGGCTTCAGCCAGAGACTTGTTCTGGTAAAAACCGTCAAAGGGTTGGTAGGGGAAAAGGCGCTTCCAGGTTTTTTCGAGGTCCGTAAAAACCTGTTTTTGATACGGCGCTTTGACGCGGGCAATGAAGTACGAAAACTGACTGGGAGGTACGGGTCGTATCACCGCTGACGCCACGGGTCGGAATGGCGTGTTGGTCATGAAATCGTGAACAATCCCGTTGATTCGATACGGGGTCGAATCCATCGTAATGGTTTTTCCCACCAGATTTTTCCCCTCGCCAAATTCGCGGGCAAAGGTTTCGTTCACTAAAACCACCTGCGCCGGATGCTCGCCCTGCGTGGGCGGTAAGGGTTGCCCCTCGCGCAGCCGCATTTGTAACATCGACGTAAAGTCATCGCCCACGTTGAAGAGCATCACTTCGTGTGGTTGGCTGGTCAGGGTAAAATTGACCATACCGTACCGAAAGCCGGGTAAATGTTGCGTACCACCCAGGGCTTCCAGGTGAGGGATGGATTGGGCGGCGGCTTTGAACACCCGCCAATTCGATTCGTTGGACACATTCACTCCAAGCAGGTTATGGCGGTCGTAGCCCACGTCGGCGCTGCGGTTGTACTCGGCATTGCGCTCAAAGCTCAGTCCCGTAATCACCGCAATCAGCGAAATGGCTACTTGCATCCCCATCATGATCCGCGAAAAAAGACCGGAGCCACCAAAACGCAGGGTGCCGCGAAAGATGTGAACCGCACGGAACGCGCTGACGTAAAAAGCGGGGTACGAGCCAGCCAACAGGGTGGTAAACAGAAACAAACCAAGCAGGTAGGTGATCAGAACGGGATCCCGGTAGTCGATGGCAACCTCCATGAACGTCCACATTCGGTTGTACCAGTCGGTGAACGGAAAAGCCAGTAGCATACCGATTAAACTAGCTAATCCGCAAATTACACCCGCTTCGGCGAGCAACTGGACGATCAGTTGCCGCTGCGAACTGCCCATCACTTTCCGAACGCCCATTTCCCTTAGCCGCCGGTTGCACACGGCGATGGTCATGTTCGCGAAATTGAGGGAAGCCGTCAGGAGCATTAAAATCGCCATCACCAGCGTACCCCAAACCGCCGAGGGAGGCAGCGCGGGGTACAGGTTGTTGCCGCGAAGGTCACGGGCGGTACCGGCCAGTTTTTGAAGAGGTTCCGCCACAAAACGACTGATTTTCCAGTTGGGATTGGCCGATTGCTGGCGGACCACAAAAGGCTTCAGCAACGCCTCGACCGTGGAAGGGGTGACGGATTGCTTGAGCACGAGAAATACCGCGTCTACGTGGTATTTCCAGTCCGTATACTCGACGGGCTTGTTCCCATCGAGTTGGTTAGCCATGTGCGTCAGGAAGTCAAATCGGATGCTCGAATGCTTGAATTGACCATCGACGACACCACCCACAATCAGGGTTTTCTTCGTCGGTTGATCGGCGTAAAACGTAAGCGGTTGGCCGACGGGATTTTGAGCGCCAAAATACTTGGTGGCGGTTTCTCTTGAGATCAGAACGGTAGCGGGATTGGACAAATCGACCGAGCCACGGAGTGTCTCAAAATCAAATACCTGGAAAAAAGCAGCGTCGGCAAAGTGGATAGTTTCGTTAAAAACCGCCTCGTTCTGCTTCACGACGGCCGTCCTGGAATCGAAGCGGACGGCGGTTTCTACCTGAGGAAGCTGTTGCCGGGCATCGAGGGCTAATCGCGACGGACATGCGCCGTAGGTAGCCGAGTTATCGGCCTTAACTGATTCAATCCGCACAATCCGATTCCGGTTTTTATGCCAGTCATCGTAGGAGTTGGCGTATCGGTAATTTTGAAACGCCAGAATGCCAAAGCCGAGTGCAATGCCCAGTCCGAGTACGTTCACGACCACGTACCGCAGGTTACGGGTCAGGTTTCGGATGGCGATTTTGAGGTAGTTACGGAACATAATTTATTCAGAACGAAGTGATTTCACCGGATTCATCAGCGCGGCTTTCACCGATTGGAACGAGACCGTCAGCAACGCAACCCCCACCGCCAGCCCACCGGCCAGGGCGAATACCCACCAGTCGATCGTGACGTGGTAGGCGAATTGGTCCAGCCAGTCGTGCATCAGGTACCAGGCCGGGATTGCCGCCAGACCCAGCGCCATCACGACGAGCACCACGAACTCCCGCGAGAGGAGCGAGAAAAGCTGGAGCACCGACGCGCCGAGTACTTTCCGCACCCCGATTTCTTTCGTCCGGCGCTCGACGGTGAACGTGGCCAGCCCGAACAGACCCAGGCAGGAAACGAAGAGCGCCAGCCCCGAAAACCAGTTGGCGAGCGTAGCCACCTGCCGCTCACTGCGGTACATCCAGTCGTAGCCCTCATCGAGGAAAATGGGATTCAGGGGAAACCCCGGCTTGAGCGTCTGGTACGTCCGCTGCATCGCCCGTAGCGTACCCGGCACGTTTTGCCCGTCGATTCGGGCAAAGAGCAGTTGCGTTTCCTGCGGGCGGCAGCGGATGAGGAGCGGTTCGATGCGCGAGTGGATCGTGGCGAGGTGAAAGTCCCTGACCACGCCGATGACCTTGCCGGAAACCCCCTCGACTGTGATCGACTGCCCGATGGGCTGCTTCAGTTTCATCTGCCGGACGGCCTCCTCGTTGAGCAACACGTTGGCCTCGTCGCTGGCGAAGGCCCGCGAAAAATTCCGGCCCGCTTTGAGCCGGATGTCCATCGTGGGCAGCAGGTCGTGGTCGCCGTTGAGGATACCGGTCAGCACCGGCACGTCGGCGGGTTGGCCGGGCCAGGTGGGGTAGTTTTTGGCACCGATGCCGAGAAAATCGGTGTTGGCCCGCGTGACGCCCCGCACGCCGGGCGTCCGGGCAAACGCCTGCATGGCGTGCTCGATGTGCGCCACGTCGATGTCGCCCGTGTTGAAATACACCACGTTGTCTTTGCGGTACCCCAGGTTGATGGTTTGGATAAAACGGATTTGCTGGTACACCACGACCGTGCCGATCAGCAGCAGGATACTCGCCGTAAACTGCACCACCACCAGCGACTGGCGCAGGTAGCTCACCCCCCGCGTAGTTCGGTCGCGCAAACCGTTCAGCACCCGAACCGGCTGAAACGACGACAGCACAAAGGCCGGGTACAACCCCGCCAGCAATCCCGTCAGCAGCAGCACGCTACCGTACGCGTCGTAATACCAACGGTTTCGCCAGTCGATCGACAGCCGGTTTTCCGGGGGCGCGCCGAAGTACGGTTTCCCCAATAAATCGTTGAAAAAAGGCAAAATCAGCAGGATCAACCCAATGGCTAACCCACCGGCCAGGAACGTCAGCAGAAACGACTCACTCAGGAACTGTCGAATCAGGGCCAGGCGGTTGGCTCCGATGGTTTTCCGCACGCCCACTTCCTTCGCCCGCTGCGTGGCTCGCGCCGTCGAAAGGTTCGTGAAATTGATGCAGGCAATCAGCAACACGAATCCCGCCACGAGGCCAAACAACCGAACGTAGACCATCCGTCCGCCCCCGGCGTACCGTCCGTTTTTGAAATCGGTGCGGAGGTACCAATCGTCGAGCGCGTGGAGGAGGTACGTCCGATCCTTGAGGGCGGGCAGGTGTCGCCGGGTCATGTTTTGCAGTTGGGCCTGAACGGTCCGCGCCTCGGCGTTCGGGGCGAGCAGCGCGAATACCTGGATGTTGTTCAGTTCCCAGGCTTTCGATTGCACTTCATCCGCCCGGAAGGGCCGGAGGTACCCGAATTGCAGCGACGAGTTGGTCGGTACGTCGGCGAGTACCCCGACCACCCGGTAGTTCCAGGTTTGATCGACCCGGATCAATTTCCCCACCGGATTTTCCGATCCGAAGTATTTCCGCGCCAGGCGTTGCGTAATCAGCAACGTATTCGGTTCGGTGAGGACGGTAGCTGGGTTGCCACTGAGAAGTGAGAAACTGAACATCCGCAAAAAATCCGGTTCAGCGGCCCGGCCTTCTTCGGTGATGGAAGTACCGCCGTACGAAAACAAGGTCCGCTCGCCCCAGGAAAAACGCGTCGCCCGCTCGATGCCGGGCACCTCGCGCTTGAGGGTCTCGGCCATTGGCATCGGCACGCTTTCGTAAGTCTGGGTTTCGCCCGACGGCGGCGACAAATTTAGCATAACCCGGTAAATCCGTTCGTGCCGGACGTGGAAGCGGTCGTGGCTGATTTCGTGGTTTACCCAGAGCAAAATCAGCCCCGTCGTCGCCAGCCCCACGGCCAATCCAGCGATGTTGATCGCCGAATACGTCCGGTGACGGAGTAGGTTGCGCAGGGCGATTTTCAGGTAGTTGCGGAGCATGGGTCTTTTTTAAGGAGTGAGGAGTCAGGAGCGAGGAGTGAGGAGAAGTAGAAAGGCAGTTTCTGTTTCTCCTCACTCTTGACTACTCACTACTCATTTCGTAAACTCTTCACCGGATTCATCAACGCCGCCTTCACGCTTTGGAAACTGACCGTCAGCAGCGCAATTCCCACCGCCAGCCCACCCGCCAGGGCAAACATCCACCACTCCAGGGGGATGTTGTACTCGAAGTTTTGCAACCACTGGTTCATGGCGTACCAGGCAATCGGCGAGGCAATCAGGATGGCCAGGAGTACCAATTTTAAAAAGTCGGTCGAGAGCAGCGAAACGATGCTGGTCACGCTCGCGCCGAGCACTTTGCGAACGCCGATTTCTTTGGTGCGTTGTTCAGCGGTGAAAGCCGCCAAACCGAACAGCCCCAGGCAGGCAATGAAAATGGCCAGACCCGCAAAAACCGTAGCCAGGGTGCCCACGATGGTTTCGCTTTTGTACAGCTTCTGATACTCGGAATCCACGAACGAGTACGCAAACGGAAACTCAGGATTCAGGGTACGGCAAAGCGATTCGATGCTGGCCAACGCCTGTTCGGTCTGACCGGGCTGGGTGCGCACCAGAATGTTGGGGGAGTAGTTACTGGTCTCGACCAGGCGAATAATCAGGGGGGTGATGGGTGCGTGCAGGGAATTGAAATGGAAATCTTCGATTAACCCTACAATCGTTCCTGGTTGATTCCAGAAAGTAAGCGGCTTACCGACCGGGTTCTGGTAGCCAATGCGTTTGGCCGCTGCCTGATTGATCAGGTAATTGGTCGAATCGGTGCCAAAGCGGGGTGAGAAATCACGGCCTTCTAAAAATTTGATTTTCAAGACTTTAGCGAAATCGTACCCGATTGAGCACTGGTTAAACGAAATGGTGTTGTTGGGGTCTTTGCCCGGCCAGTTGACCCCTTCCGTTGTAGAGCCGTTTCCTAACGGATTCAGCGACGTGTGCGTAACGGCCTGAATACCGGGCATTCGCAACAACTCCTGCTTGAACGTCGGGTATTTTTTTACCAATTCTCCTTCGCCGGGAATGTTGATTAAGTTCTCGCGGTCGTAACCCAGATTCTTCGTCTGGATGAATTGAAGCTGCCGGTAAATGACCACGGTTCCCACGATCATCAGCATCGACAGCACAAACTGAAAAACCACCAACCCGCGCCGGAACAGTTGCGCGCTCGCTCCAAATCGCAGGGTTCCTTTCAGGATACGCACCGGATTCAGCGACGACAGGAACAGGGCCGGGTAGCTGCCGGCCAGACCGCCCGTCACCACCAACAGACCCAACAGAATGGCCCACCCTTCGGGCCGGTTGAGGGGCAACGCGAGCTGCTTGTCGGTCAACTGATTGAAAACGGGCAGCAGGATGGTTACCAGGCCAATCGCCAGTACCAGCGCGAGGGTCGTCAGCAGCAACGCTTCGCCCATAAACTGCCCAATCAGCGACGCTCGTTCGGCCCCCACCACCTTGCGAACGCCCACTTCCCGCGCGCGTTTCGCCGACCGCGCCGTGGCTAAATTCATGAAATTGATGCCCGCAATCAGCAGCAGAAATAAGGCCACGATGGCCAGCAACCGCACGTACTCGATGCGCCCACCATCGAGGTACCCGTTTTTGAAGTTGGAGTACAAATACGCGTCGGTCTCGGCTTGCAGAAACAGGCTGATGTAGAATGTAGGGCCAAAATCGGTGTTACGGCCTTTGAGAAACCCGTTCAACTTCGCCTCAAATTGGGCTACGTCCGCGTCGGGTCGGAGTTGCAAACGGGTTTTCGGACCCGCATTCGTCCAGACTTTTAGCCATTCATTCCGCTTAAGTAAGTCGGACCAGTTGAGCAGAAACTCATATTTTTCGGGCGTATTGGCGGGCAGATTCTCAAACACGGCCGTTACCTGGTAATCCGTGGAGGTATCGAACCGAATCGACTTACCCAACGCCGTTTGTGGGCTGCCAAAGTACGTCTCGGCCAGTTTCCGCGAAATGGCTAAACTGTTCGGCGAGTTCAGGGCCGTGGCGGGCGTACCGGCCAGCAAGGGAATCCCGTACATCCTGAACCAGTCGGCCCCGGCGTAGCGCCCGTCTTGTCGGATGACTTTATCGCCGACGGCCAAAACGTGCCCCTCCGACCACGTAAAACCCGCTGCATGAACCACTTCGGGAAACTGTTTTTTGAGTTCGTCGGCTAAAATTCCGGGGGTATCCTCATCGGCAACGACCTTACCGGCCGTAAACTCACGCTCCATGACGCGGTACAGATGGGGTCCGTTTTCGTAGTGCGCACCCACGCTCAACTCATCCTGAATCCACAGTAAAATGAGGAGGCTGGAAGCCATGCCGAGCGCCAGACCAACGATGTTGATCGCCGAAAAGGCTTTGTTGCGGACCAGATTCCGCCGGGCGATTTTGAAATAGTTCCGTATCATGCTCGTCGAGGTTTATTCACTTCGTAAAGACTTCACCGGATTCATCAGCGCCGCTTTCACCGACTGAAACGAGACCGTCAGCAGCGCAATCCCCACCGCCAGCCCACCCGTGAGGGCGAATACCCACCATTCGATGCTGATTTTATACGGAAAATCGGCCAGCCACTGCGTCATCACGTACCAGGCAATCGGCGAGGCGATGGCGAGCGCGATCAGCACGAGCCGCACGAAATCCGCCGAAAACAGCCCGACGATGTGGCCCGTCGTGGCCCCCAGCACCTTGCGAATGCCCACTTCTTTGGTGCGCGATTCGGCCATGAACGCCACCACGCCGTACAGCCCCAGGCAGCCGATGAACAACGCGATGCCCGCCAGCAGCCGGAACAGCGCGTACATCCGCTCTTCGCTCTGGTAAAAATTAGCGAGTTTCTGGTCTAAAAATTCGTAGCTGAACACGTAGTCCGGGAAGGACTCGTTCCAGGATTTTTCCACCTCACCGAGCAGGTGGCGGAGGGCGGCGGTACCGCCTTGTTGCGTCGAGAGTTTGATGCCCAGCGAGCGGTACGAATTGCGGTTGGAGGTGATCAGGCAGGGGTTGGTTTTTTGGTGGAGCGAAAAGGTATTGAAATCCCTGACCACCCCCACGATTTGCTTGCTCGTGCTCCCCTGCCTGCCCAGCGACAGGTACTTGCCCAACACCTGCTGCGGGTCGCGCAGGCCCATTTCCTTCACGAACGACTCGTTCACCACAAATTCCCGCATCGTGTCGGCGGGCAGGTACATCCGGCCCGCCACGAGTTTCAGGCCGTAGGTACTGAAATACGAGGTGTCGGCGGGGCGCATCACAATGCCAAATTCGGCTTCTTTGGGGGCGTTTTCGTAGCGAAAACTCGTCCACCAATTTCCATCCGACGAGGGGATCGACATGGCGAAGCTCATCGACTTTACGCTGGGCAAGCCGCCGAGTTTGGCCCGCAGGACTTCCAACTGCCCCGGCTTGTGTTCGGGGATTGGGAAGGTCAGCACGGCTTCTTTGTCGTAGCCCAACTCGGCCGTCCGCAGGTGTTGCATCTGGGCGTAGGCGATGATGGTGCCGATGAGAAGTACCTGCGAAATGGCAAACTGAAACACAATCAAACTCCGGCGCAGGGTGAGTTGCCCACGGCCCGCAGAGCGGATTTTTCCGCGTAAAGCCAGCACCGGCTGGTACCCGGAGAGGACCATCGCCGGGTAGAAACCCGCCAGCAGCGTGGTCAGCGAGGCCAGCCCCAGCACGAAACCGAGCACCCCCGGATCGAACAACACCAGCGCGGCGGCGTTGATATCGAGTAAACCGGCGACGTGAGGCAGCGAGAGGGAGGCCACCAAGAACGCCAACCCGACGGCCAGCCCGGTCAGCACGGCGGTTTCACCTAAAAACTGCCGCAGCAGTTGGGTTCGTGAACTGCCGAGGGCTTTCCGCACGCCCACTTCCTTCGCGCGGCGGATGGCCTGGGCCGTGGCGAGGTTGATGAAGTTGACGCAGGCGGCAATCAGCACAAACAGCCCGATCAATGCCATGCCCCCGATCATTCGTTTGCTCACGGTCCGGTTGGCCGAATTTTCAGTGCGCGAATCGAAGTGAATGCTCGTCAGCGGCTGCAATTCGTACTGGGTGTTTTTCGCCTGCTCCGGCTCCAGGTGTTTGTTGGCAAAAGCGACCAGTTGCCGCTCCAGGTGGGCGGGGGCCACTGTTTCGGGCAGGGTCAGGTAGATCTGGGCACCGCTGTAGTTGGAGTTCCAGTCGTCCCAGCCGCCGATGGCCCCGGACTGCCGCAGCGAAGCGAACGACAGCAGCACCTCGAAGGGCAAACTGCTCGTCACGGGCGGGTTTTCCACGAGGCCCGTGACCACAAAATCCATCTTGTTATCAATCCGAATCGTCCGCCCCACCGGGTTTGCCGAGCCAAAGTATTTCCGCGCCATCCGCTCCGAGAGCACCACCGTGTTGGGGTTGTTGAGCGCCGTTTTCGGATTCCCAGCCTTCCAGCGGTAATCGAACAGACGGAAGTATTCCGGCTCGACGAGCGCCACCGTGCGCTCATTTTCCTTGAACTTGCTGCCCTTCGCATCGCTTACCCGCACGAGTGCTCCGTATGTGCTGTACACCATCGTCACCTGGTGTTTCAGTTCCGGAAAATCCGTGCGCAAGGCGGCTAACGTCGGCAAAGGCACGCCCACGTTGCGGGAATCGCTTTCCGATTTTTTGTAAAACGTGATGAGCCGGTGGGTGCGCTCGGCCTGGGCGTGGTGCCGGTCGTAGCTGAGTTCGTAGCGAATCGCCAGAAACAACACCAGGCAGCAGGCCAGCCCGAAGGTCAGCCCGACCACGTTGATGACCGTGTAATTCCAGTTGCGGCGCAGGGCGCGGAGGGCAGTGAGGAGGGAGTTGCGTAGCATAGGTTTTTTTAAGGAGTGAGTAGTCAGGAGCGAGGAGTTAAAAATGAGCCGGTTTAGAATTTCTGGTTTTTAGAAAAAAGTGCGGTGTCATCCCGAAGAACGAGGGATCTCGTTCCTCGGGATGACACCGCGCTACTCGGTTTTTAAACTTTTCACGGGATTCATCAGCGCCGCCCGGACACTCTGAAAACTCACCGTTAGCAACGCTACGGTGAGGGCCATTCCGCCCACCAGGGCGAACACCCACCAGCCGATGCTGATTTTGTAGGCAAAACCGGCCAGCCACTGGTTCATGGCGTACCAGGCCAGCGGCACGGCCAGTACGAAGGCGATTCCGACGAGTTTCAAAAAGTCTTTAGACAGCAGCGCCACGATGCCCGCCACGTTGGCCCCCAGCACTTTGCGGATGCCGATTTCCTTCGTGCGCCGCTCGATGAGAAAGGCCGATAAACCCCAAAGCCCGAGGCAGCAAATGACCAGCGCCAGGCCCGCCGCCACGCGGAGCAGCGTAAATTGCCGCGCTTCTTCCACGTACAATTCCTGCAAATCATCGTCGAGAAACTTCGCCTCGAACGGCGCGTTTGGTACCAGGCGTTTCCAAACCCGTTCGAGAGCCGCTATCGTGGTGGGGTAGTCGGTCGTCCGCAGTTTCAAACCCACCGTGGCATACAGGTCTGGGTAGGTGAGAAGCACAACCGGCTTGACGGGTTCGTGGAGGGAGGCCGTATTGAAATCGCGTACCACCCCAACGATTTCAGCCTTGATGTCGTTTAATCCGATCACAATTCGCTTACCCAGCGCCTGCTCAGGTCGGGACAGACCCATCGATTTCACGGCGGTTTCGTTGATGACGAATACGTAGTTGCGGTCTTCCGACTCCATTTTTGCCGAAATCGCCAGGGTGTCATGGTCGGTGAGGAAGCGACCGGCTGCCATCTTCAGGCCGAAAGTGGTGATGTAGCTGGCATCCACGATTTTCAGGTCAATGTTTACCCTACGGGCAGGATTGGTAGGGTCAGGTATCATTTCAGTATCGACATTATTAGTCGTAGTCGGGGCACCTAGATTGAGCGATACGCTCTCCACCGTGGGGATTTCGCTGAATGCTCGACGCAGCGCATTCACGTTCTGACCAAAACCCGGCAAATCGACCGTCAGCACGGCATCGCGCCGGAAGCCGAGGTCTTTTTCCCGAAACAATTTCATCTGCTGATACACCACCACCACGCCCACCGCCAGCACCAGCGACATGCCGAACTGAAACACGACCAGGCCCTGCCGCAGCCAACCCTGCCCGCTTCCTTCGGTCTGCACGCGGGATTTTAGCGCCCGCACCGGGTTGAACCGCGCCAGCACGAAGGCCGGGTACAGCCCCGCTGCCAACGTGGTGAGCAATGTCAGCAGGGCCGTGAATAGCAAGACTCCCGGCCAGGAAAACGGGATGGGTTTTTCGAGAAAATCACTCACCACCGGCAGCAGGGAGTGAGCTACTGCCACCGAAAGCACCGCCGAAAGCGCCGTCAGCCAGAATGCTTCCCCCAGAAATTGTCCGACGAGTTGCCCGCCCGTCGCCCCGACGGACTTGCGCACGCCCACTTCCCGCGCCCGCGTCATGGCCCGTGCGGTGCTCAGGTTGATGAAATTGATGCAGGCAATGAGCAGCACGAACAGCCCTACCGCGCCGAACACCCAGAGATACCGGGGCGAAATCGGGCCAATCAGCCCGCCTTCGATGGCGGGTTGGGTGTGAATGTCGTGCAGCGGCTGGAGGTTCAGGCTTTTTTTCGTCTGCCCGTCGGGCTGGAGGTAGGTGCGGGCTACGCGGTTCAAGCCCGCCCTGAACTGGCTCGGCGATACGCCTTCGGGCAAGCGCAGGTACACGCCCCCGGCGGAGCGCAGTCCCCACTGGTCGAGGGGCCACTCGAAGAAGGTTTTCATCGTAGAAAACGAGACCAGCATGGCGGCTTGCAGGTGGGTTTGGGCGGGCATATCGCGCATCAGGCCCGCCACCTGCACCGTGGTTTTAGGACCGAGCCGGAAGGTTTTCCCCATCGGATTGGCTGTGCCGAAGTAGCGCCGGGCCGTGCTTTCGCCCAAAATCACCTGATTAGGCTGGCCGAGGGCGGCGCGGGCATTTCCCGAAATAAATTCAAAATCGAACAAATCGAGCAGTTCTGGCTCGGCGAACAACACCCGCTTTTCCGACAGAATTTTCTGCGGGGAAAGCACCACGAAGGTTTCTTCATCGGCGTGAATCCGGGCCACGACGGGCGGCTTACCAGACCCCGCCGCAAACTCGGTGCGCAGGGCCGGGGCGAGCGGGTAGGGGGTGATGCCCGACGTTTTTTCGTCGCTGCCCGTGCGCTCGGTCAGGTTGACCCGGTACACCCGCTCGCCGAATCGGTGGTAGCGGTCAAAGCCCCACTCGTGGCGCAAAAATAGCCCGATGAGCAGGCAGGTAGTCAGGCCCAACGTGAGGCCCAGCAGGTGAATGGCCGTGGTGGTCGGCTGCTTGCGCAGGGCGCGGAAGGCGATTTTGAGGTAGTTGCGGAGCATGGGTTTTTTAAGTAGTGAGTAGTGAGTAGTGAGTAGTGAGGAGGCAGGAGTGAGGCATTTTTTTCTACTCACTCCTGACTACTCACTCCTGGTTCCTCAGCGTTTCGGCCAATTGAACGTGGGCTGTTTTCCAGCTTTGCATCCCCACCGCCAGCGCGGCGGTGAAGAACACCAGAAGGTTGGCGACCAGATAGGGCAGCAGTCCCGGTTGAAAGGTTCCCGTAAACTCCTGGGTGTTTTGCAGCAGCAGGCGGATGGCCAGAAAGCAGACCGCGTTGGCCAGGAGTCCGGCGATGGAGAGCAGCATCAAAAACTCCCGGTTCACCAGCAGGATGAGTTGCGCAACGGAAGCCCCCAGCACTTTCCGCACGCTCACCTCCTTCACGCGCCTGGAAAAATGCTGCGCGGCCAGCCCGTACAGGCCGAGGCAGGCGATGAGCAGGGCCAGGCCGGCCAGGTAGCCGTAGCCCGTCGCCACGTTCCGAAAACTCTGGTCGAAATCGTGGAAGACCTCGTGCTGATAAAGATGACTGACGGCCGTGTTGCGGAAGTGGGTCCGCCAGATTCGTTCGAGATTCGCCACAACGGTCGGGCCGCTGCCCGGCTCGAACCGGGCGAGCAGGTACTGATACCGGGCGGGCGCGGCGGCGAAAAACACCGCCGGACGGGCGGCCCCGGAACCAAACAATTTGAAATCACGCACCACCCCGACGACCGTGAAAAGCTGCTGTTCCACCCGGATGGTTTTGCCCAGGGCCACGCCTTCCCAGCGATGCTTCGCCACGAGGGTTTCGTTCACCACCACCGACTGCGCGTTTTCTGTCTGGCGGTCGGCGTCGAAAAACCGGCCCGCCGCCAGGTTCAGGCCCAGCGTTTTGAAATACTCGGCCCCGACGTTGTACCGCACCACGTTTTCCGGCTCCGCGCCCACGCGAATTTCCTGCCGGTTCATCGACTCTCCCGCGTGGTGTTCGGCCCCGGCAATGGAAAGAATCGACGGGTGGCGGGCCAATTCGTTTTTGACGAGGGTGAATTGCGTGCTGTCCGTCAGGCGCAGCACCAGCGTCTGGTCGGGCGAGTAGCCCCAGCCGGTGTTTTTCCAGTGAATGCCCGCGCTCGTGATGACCACCCCGATGATGACGGCCATGAACGCCAGCACGTACTGCCCGATGAGCAACACGCGGCTGAAGTGGTTTTTACCGCCAAACTTTTGTTTGCCCGCAAAGACCACGATGGGCCGGAAGGCCGAAACGTACAGGGCCGGATACGCCCCGGAGGCGAGCGCCGTGAAGGCCAGAATGAAAAGCAGAAAGCCCCAAAGCGGCGCGTTTTGACCGAACGAAAGACCGATGGTCATCACCATCACGTCGTTGAACAGCGGGATGAGAAAACCGGCGCTGAGGAGCAGCGCCAGCAGCAGCGCGCCAAAACAAAGCAGCAGGTTTTCGACCATAAACTGCGCCACGAGTTGCCGACGTGTACTGCCCATCACTTTCCGCACGCCAATTTCTTTCAACCGCCGGGTGACGGCCCCCAGCGAGATGTTGACGTAATTGAAACACGACAGGCCCATCATCAGCAGGGCGATGGTCGAAAACAGAATCGTGGCGATGGGGTCGTTGGCTTCGGCGGGGCGTCGGTATACCTCGTGCGCCTTCGGCGAGGGGTCGCGGAGGTTGTCGAAGACGAACGATTCGATGGGGTGCTCGCCATTTTTTGAATTGTAGAGCGCCACGTAGCGGGCCAGTTGCCCGGCGATGCGGGGCGCGTCGGCTGGTTCCCGAAGCTGCACAAACACGGCCCGGATGTGGCGGCTCCAGTCCTGGTTTTTGAGCGCCCGGTGAACGGGGTGGTAGCCGGTGAGCAGATCGAAGGTGAAGCCCGCGTTGTTGGGGAATTCCCCGGCCACGCCCTGCACGGTAAACTGCTTCGTCTCCCGGTCGGCGGTGCGGAGGGTAAACGGCTGGCCGATGGGATTTTGATTCGGGAAGTATTTGTCCGCCAGTTCGCGGCTCAGAATCAGCGCGTTCGGGTCGGCCAGGGCCGCCGGATTGCCGGTTTGGAGGGGGAAGGTGAAGAGTTGAAAAAAGTCCGGGTCGGCGTAGGTGAGGGTTTCCTCGAAGGAATTTTCCTTGCTGAACACCGTCACGCCTTCCCGTTGAATGCGCACCGCCCGCTCGACTTGCGGAAAATCGCGAACCAACGCGGCGGCCAGTGGCGCGGGGGCATCGCCGAAGGTCTGGGTTTCGGTACCGGTTTTTTTGGTGTATTCCACCATGAAAATCCGTTCGCCGTTGACGTGGAAATTGTCGAGCGTCCAGAAGTTTTTCAGAATCAAAAAAACCGTGATGGCGCAGGCCACGGCAATGGACAAGCCCACGATATTGATGAACGAGGTGAGCTTGTTGGAAAGCAGATTCCGGTAAGCGAGGAGGAAGTAATTTCGGAGCATGGGAATTTATCAAGGAGTGAGTAGTCAGGAGCGAGGAGTTGAAAACCTACTCACTCCTCGCTCCTGACTACTCAGTTTTCAAGCTCTTCACCGGATTCATCAGCGCTGCCTTTACGCTCTGGAAACTGACTGTCAGCAGGGCAATGCCCACCGCCAGCACCCCGGCCAGGGCGAAAATCCACCAATCCAGGTCAATTTTGTAGGCGAAATCCTGGAGCCAGTGGTTCATGGCGTACCAAGCCAGCGGAGAGGCAATGACGATAGCGATCAGCACCAGTTTGAGAAAATCTTTAGACAGCAGTGCCACGATGCTGGTCATACTGGCCCCCAGTACCTTGCGTACACCTATTTCTTTGGTGCGTCGTTCGGCGGTGAACGTGGCCAGGCCGAACAGACCCAAACAGGCAATGAAGATGGAAATGGCGGCAAAAATCCGAAAGGCATCAAACACCAATTCCTCCACGATGTACCCCTTTGCCAGGGATTCGTCCAGAAAGGTGGATTGATACACATCCTGGGGAAAGAGGCGCTTCCAGGTTTGTTCGATGGTGCGTAATGTCTGGCCCACCTTCAGCCATTGACCGTTACGGGTTTGAACGGCTACGTGGATTTGTTCGTAAAAGTCCGAGTTCCAGCACATCAGCACGCAGGGCTTGATGGATTGCTGCAACGAGACGTTGTGAAAATCCTTCACGATGCCAATAATCGGGGCTTCGCCTTCACTGATAGCTACGACCTTGTTAATGGCTGTTTCCGGGGTCAGGCCAAGCATTTTGACCATGGTTTCATTGACGACAAAACCATTGAACGGGGAGCCGTTGGGTACGACGTTCGATGATGAAAACCACCGCCCGGCCACGGTTTGAAGCCCAAACAGCGATAAATACGACAGGTCAACGACCTTCATCTCCGCCTGTCGCTTCATCTGGACGGCCTCCGACTTCAAGCGAAAATCGGTGCCGTAATAGTTTCTGGTGATGGGCGCGCCGGTCGAAAAACTAACCTCCCTCACGGCGGGGTTTTGTAGCAACTCCTGGCGAAAGGCATCCATCTTACTCGCTACCTGATTGCGCGGGCCACGGATGGTGACGACCGCGTCCTTCGCAAAGCCGAGGTCTTTGTTTTGGAAAAAATCCATCTGTCGGGAAGCCACGAACGTGCCAACCAATAAGCCGTAGGTGATGCAGAACTGGAGAACAATCAGCCCCTGACGCAGCGAAAAGCGCTCCCGCTGAGGAGTGACACTGTTTTTCAGAACCGTGACCGGCTCAAATTTTGATAGAACAACCGCCGGATAAAAGCCAGCCAGCAACGCCACGAGCAGCATTAAACCCGCGCTAAACACCCAAACGGAGGCATCGGGTCGGAGGTCGAGGCTGATGATGGGTAACGACTGATTGAGCCAGGTCAACAGCCCAATCAGGAGGCCGGATGAAAGCAATCCGGACACGGTCGCCAGAACAAGCGTTTCGCCCAGAAATTGGCTGACGAGTTGCCACCGCGTACTGCCAACGACTTTACGCACCCCCACTTCTTTTCGGCGTCGCCTTGCCTGGGCCGTCGTCAGATTGATGAAGTTGAACGAAGCAATCAGGATTAGAAAAATGGCCAGACTCGTCAGGCCCCACAACGTCTGGCGACTCACCACGTACCCACCCAAAAAGTCTTCGTACAACGGTTCGGTGTGAATGTCACTGAGTGGCTGGAGAAAATAGCTGATTCGCCGGTTGTCCTCCGCCGTCATGTATTTTTTCTTCAACCCAGCCAAGTGGCGTTCAACCTCCTGCGGCTCGGTTCCGGCAGGCAAGGTTAAGTACGTCGTACCCTGATAATTGCCCGACCAGTTTGCGGCCTGAAAGGGATTATTCGCCTTGAAAAATTGGTAATTTACCAACACATCGAACCACAGATTCGTGTTGCGGGGCGGGTTGCGAATAATACCCGATACCACCAACGGGTCGGTGTTATTCAGGGTGATGATTTTGCCCAAAAGTTGTTCGTAACGACCCGCGTACCCGGCGAAATAACGCTCGGCCAATTTCTGAGTGAGCACCACCGAATTCGGTTGACGAAAAGCCGTTTTGGCGTTCCCCGCCAACCAGATGCCGTTGGGAAAAGCACGGGCAAAATCAAACGTTTGCAGGTACTGCGCATCGGCAAACATCAGACGATTTTCCTCAAAACGATGTACGTTGCCCCGATGATCGACGGCGCTGATGATGCGGTCGAGAGGCCCTGCTGTTTGCGTCACCGCAACCCCCGGCACCTCCCGGCGGATGGCCTCGGCCAGCGGATACGCCGTGGTCGGCCAGTGCTGCACGCCGTCGGCTTTTCGACTGTGTTCAACAATCCGGTATGTCTGGTCAGAATGGGTGTGGAACCCGTCGAAGCTAAGTTCATACCGCACGAATACGTAAATGACCAGGCAACACGTCATCCCCAACGCCAGACCCAGCACGTTGATCGCCATGCTTGTTTTTTCGGCCCAGAGTCGACGGAAGGTGATTTTGAGAAAATTCCGTAGCATGAGTTGAAAGGATTTATTCGCTTCTCAATGATTTCACCGGATTCATCAGCGCCGCTTTCACGCTCTGCGCGGACACGGTCAGCAGGGCCACCACCAACGCCAGCAGGCCCGCCGCCCCGAATGCCCACCAGGGCATGGGAATGCGGTAAACGAAACCTTCCAGCCACTGATTCGCGGCCCACCACGCCAGCGGCGAGGCGACCAGAATGCCGATCACAACCAGCGCCAGAAAATCCCGCGCGATCAAGCCCATGACGCTCAATACGCTGGCCCCGAGCACTTTGCGGATGCCGATTTCTTTCGTTCGGCGCAGCACGGCCAGCGTAGCCAGCCCGAACAGACCCAGGCAGGCAATCAGAATCGACAGCCCCGACGCAATGCTGACGAGGCGGCCCAGGCGCTGATCGGCCGCGTATTGCCGTTGCAAATCTTCGTCGAGGAAGGTGTAACTAAACGGTTCGTTGGGCACGGTGGCCTTCCAGACCCGCTCCAGCATGGCGAGGCGGGCGGGCAGGGGACCGGCGGTCAGTTTGACGGACAAATCGGGGGCCATCGACGAACCCATGTTCAGGTTTTCCATCGAGCGCCGAAGCGAATCGCCGCGAACGGCGAGCAGCAGCGGTTCAACGGCGGTACGCAGGGAGTTGTAGTGGAAATCGTCGACGACGCCAATGATGCGGTGGTCGGCTTTGACCCCCCGCATTTTTTCGCGCAGCGGATCCTTCATCCCGAATTTTTTGACGAAAGCCCGGTTGACCACAAACGACGCGAACTGATCCGCCGAGTTGGCCGGGTCGAAGTTGCGCCCCTGGACGAGCTTGATGCCGTGGGTGGGCAAAAAGTACGGATCCACGAAGTTGAAGCGAAACTCCTGGTACACCTTCTGATCATCGGTGTAACCGAGTTGCCCCCATCCGGCCCCTTCCCCCAACGGAAAGGCCGAGGCCGTTACGCCCAACACTTCCTTCTGGGTGCTGAGCGCGTTGCGGAGCCGATCCACCAGTTGCCGGCCTTCGTTGCCGCCCTGGTTGAGGGGAAGAACTACCGTTTGTTCACGCTGAAAGCCCAGCGATTCGGATTGCAAGTAATTCAACTGCCGGTTAAGGACGAACGTGGCCACCATCAACAGCACCGATAAACCAAACTGAACCACCACCAGCGAGCGTCGGAACCAGTTTACGTCGCCCTTGAGCGAAATCCGGCCCTTGAGCACTTCCACGGGCCGGAAACCCGACAACACCAGCGCCGGGTAACTGCCCGCCACCAAACCCACGATGGCCACCAGGCCCAGTAGAAAAAGTACGGTAATTCCGTCGAAGCGGAAACGCAGGGGTTGGGCGGCGAGGTCGCTGAACAGGGGCGTGAGTACCCAGGCCAAGCCGACGCCCAGGGTCACGGCGGCGCTGGTCATGAGCAGGGCCTCGCTCCAGAACTGGTTCATCAACTGCCCCCGCAGCGCCCCCATCGCCTTGCGCACGCCCACTTCCTGCGCCCGGCTCACCGAACGGCCCAGCGAGAGCGTCATAAAATTGATGCAGGCAATGAGCAGGATAAACAGGGCGGTGGCGATCAGAATGTACGAGTAGACCGGATCGCTGACGGGTTCGCTGCCGTCCGCCAGGGCCGGGTTCAGGTGGATGTCGCGGAGGGCCTGGAGGTTGATGTAGTAATTGTTGCCCTTGAAATCCGCCCCGAGCTGACTGCGGAGCAGGGCCGGAAATTTCGCCGTGAGCACCGCCGGGTCCGTCCCTGGGCGCAGCAAGACAAACGTCTCCGGTGTCACGTTGAACCAGCTTTTCAAAGCCCGGTCCGAGCGCAGCGCCTTGACGTGGGCCATCGGGATGAGGATGCCGAACCGGATACTGGAATGGCTGGGTGGCGTTTGGGCCACGGCCCGCACGGTGAACGGCTGCATGACGCTGTCCAACTGCATGGTCAGGGTCTGACCGACGGGGTTGCGCTCGCCGAAGTACTTTTGGGCCACTTCCTGGGAAATTACCGCCGAGTACAGTTCCTGAAGCGGCGCTTTGCTGCCACTCAGCAGCGGAAAATCGAAGAAGCGCAGCAAGTCGGGGTCGGCCAGGTGAATGCGTTCGTTGAGGACTTCCGCCCCTTTCCGGACGTTCACGTTCCGGGTTTCTACCCGGGCGATGCCCTCCACCTCCGGGTAGGTTTCCTGCAAACTCGGACCGAGGGGGTAGGGCGTTACGGTGTTGATAAACGTTTCGCCCTGGTACAACTCCTGGGTCCAGGCCCGGTAGATTCGGTCGGTTTTGGTGTGGAATCGGTCGTAGCTGAATTCGTGTCGGACAAACAAGCCGATGAGCAGGCAGCACGCCACGGCCAGCGTCAACCCACCCAGGTTGATGAACGAATACGTTTTGTGCTTGACAAACGTGCGCAGGGCGATTTTGAGGTAGTTGCGAAGCATGGATTTTTTTAGGAGTGAGTAGTGAGGAGTCAGGAGCGAGTAGGGCGGATTAAAAATCTCCGCCCTACTCGCTCCTGACTCCTCACTACTCGGTTCGTAAACTTTTCACCGGATTCAGCAACGCAGCCCGGATGGCCTGGAAACTCACCGTCAGCAAGGCAATGCCCAGCGCCAGCGCACCCGCCACGACAAAAACCCACCACTCAATGCCGATTTTGTAGGCAAAATCCTGCAACCAGCGGTTCATACCCCACCAGGCCAGGGGCGAGGCGACGAGGATGGCCACCAGCACCAGCCGGGCGAAGCCACCGGAGAGCAGCGCCACGATGTTGGCCACCGAGGCACCGAGCACTTTTCGGATGCCGATTTCCTTTGTTTTCTGCTGGGTCACGAGCGAAACCAGGCCGTACAAACCCAGACAGGAAATCAGCACGGCCAGGCCCGCGAAGTAGCCAATCAGGCGGCTCAAACGCTGCTCGCGGTCGTACTGGCTGGCCAGGGTTTGGTCGAGGAATTCGTAGTCGAAGCCTTTTTCGGGAAAAAACGCGTCCCATTCGCGCCGGAGGAAGGCCAGCGTTTGCGGCAGGTCCTGAGCCTGGAGTTTGATCGAAAACAAACTCAGCAAGGGCTGGTCGACGGTGAGTACGAGGGGTTCGATGGGGTTGTGGAGCGACTGGTTGTGAAAGTCTTTGAGTACACCCACGACGGTGCCTCGTTTCCCCTCCAGGTCGAGCAATTTGCCGAGGGCTTCCGAGGGCAATTTCCAGCCGAACTGACGGACGCCGCTCTCGTTGAGGAGAAAGGCCGCCGTTTTGTCGGTTTCGATGGCCTCCGAAAAGTCGCGGCCCGCCACCAGCCGCAGCCCGAAGGTGTTGGGAAAGTTGAGGTCTACGTTGAGGGTGGAAATAAACAGCCTTTCGTCGGCAGTGTGGCCTTCGGGAATCACGTTCCGGCGCACGGCCCCGTTGCCGGGGGCCACCGCCGAGAGCGTCACCTGCCGGACGCGCGGGTTTTTTAACAAAATTTCCTTGAACGTTTTCAAGCGCCGGTAGACGCTGTCCGTCCTGGCTACAAACAAATTGGTCAGTTTGTAATTGCGGGTGTTGGCCGTCAGGATGAGGTCTTTTTGAAAACCCATCGGCTGGTTCTGCAAAAACTGAAACTGCCGGAAGGCCACCAACGCACCGATGATGAGCGCCACTGAGGCCACGAACTGCGCCCCCAGCAGTACCTGCCGCAGGGCACCGCCGCCCGCTTTGGCGCTCAACACGGGGCCTTTCAGCGTGGCGATGGGCTGAAAACCCGACACAAAAAACGCCGGGTAACTCCCCGACAGCAGTCCCGTTGCCAATGCAATGCCCACGAACGAGAGGAGCAAAGGCCCGTCGGAGGTGAGCGAATCGACGGTGAGCGCCTTGTCCGTCAGGCCATTCAGCACCGGCAAGAGGGTAGCGACCAGACCCAGCGAGAGCAAAAACGCCAGGCCGCTCAGCAACACCGACTCACTCAGAAACTGCCCGACCAACTGCGCCCGTTCACTCCCCAGCACCTTGCGGATGCCCACTTCTTTGGCCCGTTTGAGCGAGCGAGCGGTGGAGAGGTTGACGAAGTTGA
Source organism: uncultured Cytophagales bacterium (assembly GCA_964244295.1). Lineage (GTDB taxonomy): Bacteria > Bacteroidota > Bacteroidia > Cytophagales > Spirosomataceae > JAJAZB01. The sequence goes on along the minus strand of CAXTIG010000001.1, from coordinate 141,358 downwards.
TGCAGGCAATCAGCAGGGTGAGGACAGCAATGGCGATGAACACGTAGAGGTACGTGAGGCTCCCGATGGGTTCGGGGCCTTCCGCAACGCTTGGATCCAGGTGAATAGCACGCAGCGGCTGAAGCTGGTAGACGATGTCTTTGGCAAAATCTTTATCCGCGTGGGTGAGCAGAAACTGCGGAAACCGCGCATTCACCGCCTCCGCCGATCGACCGGGCCGCAGCAGCACGTAGGTGTAGGAATGGGAGATGATCCAGTTCTGGGGCAGATTTTCCCGCGCCACTTCGCTTTCGGTGGCAAACATGGTCTCGAAATTGGCGAGCAAGTCTGGGTGGATGTGGGAATTGGCGGGAAAGTCCTTCACAACGCCGGTCACATGGAAGGCGTAGCGCCCTTCGTAGCGAAGCGTTTTGCCGAGCGCATTCCCGCTGCCAAAGTAGCGGGTGGCAGTTTGCTCGGTGAGAACGACGCCGAATTTGTCGTTCAGCGCCGTGCGGGGATTGCCTTGTAGAAACTGAAAGGAAAAGATGCGCAGCAGGGTAGAATCGGCAAAAAAGAATCGCTCTTCGTCGTACTTCGCGGGGGCGGCCCCGCGTCGCGACGGGGCTTCGAGGGTCGCGCTGCTGCGGTAAACGCGGGCGGAGGTTTCGATTTCGGAGAAATAATCGACCAGCAGGGGTGAAGCGGGCGGGGGCGTGAGGGATAGCGGCTGGGTCAGCCCGGCGAATTTGGGCAGGTACGAAACCCGGTAAATCCGGTCGGCCCTTTCGTGAAACGAATCGTAGCTCAACTCATGGCGCACGAACAGCAAAATCAGAAAACAGCAGGTCAGCCCCAGCGCCAGACCGCTGACGTTGATGACCGTAAAGCCTTTGTTTTTCAACAAATTCCGGCGGGCGATGGTGAGGTAGTTGCGGAGCATTTTAGCAAGGGGCTTGGGGCAGGGGGTAGGGGGTAGGGGAAAAAGGCAGGATTTACCCCATGCCCTTCGCCCCCTGCCCCCTGCCAGTTCACTCAATTTTTAAACTTTTCACCGGATTCATCAGCGCGGCCTTCACGCTCTGGAAACTCACCGTCAGCAGCGCGATGCCCACCGCCAGCAGCCCCGCCAGGGCGAAGACCCACCATTCAAAATCAATTTTGTAGGCGAAGTCTTCCAGCCACTGATTCATGCTCCACCAAGCCAGGGGTGACGCAATGACGATGGCGATGAGCACCAACTTGAGAAAGTCTTTGGAAAGCAACGTAACGATGCTGGTTACGCTGGCACCCAGTACCTTGCGAACGCCAATTTCTTTGGTGCGCTGCTGGGCGGTGAACGTCGCAAGCCCAAGCAAGCCCAAACAGGCTACCAATACGGCCATCAACGTGAAGAAGCCAAATACCTGCCCGAATCGCTCATCGGCCCGGTATTGTTTGTCGTAGCTATCATCTAAAAAATAGTAGTCGAACGGGTCGGTTGGAAAAAATTGCGACCATGCTTTTTTAGTGATGGCAATCGCCTGCTCAGGCTCATTAGCCGCGACTTTGATGGATAACTGCCCATTTACGCCGGGGTCTAAACGTAAAATGAGCGGCTCGTAGGCTTCACGAAGCGACTGCTGATGAAAATCATCGACCACCCCAACGATGGTGATCACATCGCCCCAGAAATCAATTTTCTGGCCCAGGGCTTTTTCTGGACTGTCGAAGCCCAACTGTCTGATTCCGGTCCGGTTAAAAACCACCGCGTCTTTTTCACCCAACCTGGTGTCGAAGTTGCGACCAGCTAGTATTCTCATCCCAAAAGTGGTCACAAAATCGTAGTCGACGCCGATCACGCGGTATTGCTTTCCCTGTTCGTCGGGGGTTCCTACCAGACGAATGCCACCGGCATTGAACTCTACTTTTTCGCCGGGGACATTACCCGACACGGTCACGCTTTTAATCGCGGACTCTCGAAGAAGAACGTCTTTGAAGGCTTTCGTTTGATTGACCCGGGTAGAATCGTTCATGGGCTTGCCCAGAACTAGCGTTTGCCTAATGTCGATGCCCAGGCTTTGGTTGCGCATAAACTGCAATTGGCGAAAAACCGTGATGGTACCAATCAGCAGGAAAACAGACGCCGAAAACTGAATAACGACCAGCGACTTCCTCAGAACAACGCCTTCTTTAAAAGCGGTAACCCCGTTTTTCAGGACGGAGACCGGATTGAAACCAGATAGCACAAAAGCCGGATACGCTCCAGACAACAAGGTGCCGATGGCATACATCGTGCCCAGACCAAACCAAAAGCGGACTGAACCCACAAAGGAGTAGGTCAACTGTTGATCCGTAAAATGATTGAACAGGGGCAGGGCCGCTACGATGCCCATGATTGCCACAACGACGGCAATCAGATTGAGCAACGCGGATTCGGTCAAAAACTGATTGATCAACTGGCCTCGATGCGAACCCACCGCCTTACGAACCCCAACTTCCTTGGCGCGGCTAATGGCGCGGGCCGTAGCCAGATTGATGTAATTGACCCACGCAATGGCAATGATGAAAAATGCAACACTCAGTAAAATGTACACGGAGTTCCCATCGCCATTGGTGCTGGCTTCGAATAAAAAGTGGGAGTATAAATGAATGGCTGGAAGGGCTTGTAATTGCAAGGCCAGTCGGTTGCCAGTTTTGGGGTCTACTTCTCCAATTTTTTGTAGAAATGCCGGGAATTTGGCGGCCAGTTTTTCGGGATTTGCGTCTTGTTGTAGCAGCAGATACGTAAGGCAACCATCCCAACCCCAGGCATTATCAAAGTTTTTGTCCGGATCGTTTTTGGGATTGACTAATCGCTGAAACGTGCTGAACGACATTAGATAATCGGCTTCCAGGTGGGAGTTTTTGGGAAAATCCTGATAGACGCCCGTTATTCTGATTGGAAACTCGCGCTCAATCGTAAGAACCTGTCCCAGCGGACTTTTAGCGCCAAACAAACGCTTGGACAGGGAGACGGAAATGACACCGGTATTGGGTTCTGACAGGGCGGTCTTCTTGTTGCCAATCAGCAAGGGAAAGGAGAAGACATTGAAGAAGGATGGCGTGGCGAAGGCCCCCTTTTCGACTTTGTATTTTCGGTGGTTGGTTTCCAAAAACAGGTTGTTCCGAACGTATACTTTTGCATAGTTTTCTACTTCCTCAAACGTCCCTTTCAGGTGATTACCAACAGCAAATGGCCCGCCCGCCCATTCGGTCGAAAGCACGCCCTTGTCATAGCGTTCGGCTTTGACCCGGAAAATCCGATCCGCTTTCTCGTGGAAACGGTCGTAACTGCGCTCAAATGCAACGTACTGAAAAATGAGCAGCGTAGCCGCCATGCCGAGGGCTAAACCCACAATGTTGATGACGGAAAACACCTTATTTCGAAACAGATTCCGAAGGGCGATTTTGAGGTAGTTGCTTAACATGATTGTCAGGATTTATTCGCTTCTCAAGGATTTCACCGGATTCATCAGCGCCGCCTTCACGCTCTGGAAACTGACCGTCAGCAGCGCAATCCCCACCGCCAGCCCACCCGCCAGGGCGAATACCCACCACTCGACGTCGATTTTGTAGGCAAAATCCTGGAGCCATTGGTTGGTGAAAAACCAGGCCACCGGGCTGGCCAGGAGCAGGGCGATGAAAACCAGTTTCAGGAATTCTTTGGAAAGCAGCCCGACGAGGCTGGCCACGCTCGCCCCCAGCACTTTCCGCACCCCGATTTCTTTGGTGCGGCGCTCGGCGGCGAAGGTGGCCAGGCCGAACAGCCCCAGGCACGAAATCAGCACGGCCAACCCCGCGAACAGCCCGAATACCTGTCCGGCCCGGCGGTCGCTCTGGTAGGCGCGGTGGAAGAAATCGTCCATAAATTCGTAGTCGAAGGGCTTGTCGGGAAAGGATTGTTTCCAGAGGGCTTCGACTTGTCCGATGGCGGCGGGGACCTGACCACCCGCGATTTTCACCGAAACCAGGCTTTCCCAGCCATCGGTGAGCGTGAAGAGCAGCGGGGTGATGGCATTCTTCAGGTTTTTCTGGTGGTAATCGCGCACCACACCCACCACCGGGCCGCGTTGGGGCACTTCGCGGTAACCGCCCGCTGCCGAGGCATCGTACTCGAAGGTGTAGTAGCCCAGCATTTTGCCGTCGAGGTTTTTCCAGCCGAAGTACTTCATCGCCGCCTCGTTGATGAGGAACGCCTTGCGGTCGGTGGGGCGGTTGGCATCGAGGTTGCGGCCTTGAGCCAGCTTGATGCCAAAGGTGTTCAGGAAGTTTTCGTCTACCGAGAGGCGGTTGATGCTCAGGTCAGTGGCTCCCTTCGGGGCGTAGTCGCTCACCAGTTTTTCGCCGCGCATTGCCCCGCTCCCCGGCACGCTGTAACTCTGCGTGGCCGAAGCCACGCCCGCCAATTCCTGCACGCGCTTTTTAAAGAGCTGCTTGGCTTCGCTGGGCGCGTCGTGGAGGTTCAGCACCAGCACCTGGTCGCGCTCGTAGCCCAGGTTCTTGGTCTGAACGTACTGGAGTTGGCGGTACACCACCAGCGTGGCGACCATCATCACGATCGACACCGCGAATTGCCCCACCACCAGCGCTTGCCGCAGCAGCGGCTGCCGCGCACCATTCTGCCCGCTTGCCCCCTTCAGCACCGCCGCCGGGCGAAACGAGGACAGCACGAAAGCCGGGTACGCCCCCGCCAGTAAACACAAGCCCAGCACTCCGACCAGCAAGCCCGTCAGGTGCTCTGGACTGAGTAGGGTTTCGAGGGTTAATTTCTTGTTTGCAAGGTCGTTGAAGGCCGGAAGCAACAGGGGAAGAAGCAGGCCGGTCAGGAGCAACGCGACACCGATGAACACCGCCGTTTCGCCCAAAAACTGCCGCCAAAGTTGCCCGAATGAAGAACCGAGTACTTTCCGAACTCCGACTTCCTTCGCCCGCTGGGTAGCGCGGGCAGTGGCGAGGTTGACGTAGTTGAAGGCCGCCAGGGCCAGAATCAACAACGCCACCACCGAAAAAATGGTCACGTAGGTGAGCCGGTTGGAGGCAACGAGGTCGGTACGGAGGTAAATGTCGCGCAGGGGGACGAGGCCCAGTTTCCAAACGCCCACGTTGGGGTCGTTGAGGCTTTTGAGGTACGCCGGAAACTGCGCCGCGAGGGTTTCGGGCCGAGTACCGGGGGCCAACAGCAGGTACGTCCAGGCGCTGCCGCTCCAGAGGTTGGTTGTGACATCGTACCCGACGAGTTCGTTGGCGTTGGCGTAGTTGGCCAGGAAGTCGATTTTTTGGTGGGAATTGCCGGGCAAATCGCGCATCACGCCCGTCACGCGGAGGGTGTGTTTGCTGTCGTAGCGAAGCGTCTGGCCGAGGGGATTCGTGTTCGGAAAATACTTCCGCGCCGCCGTTTCCGAGAGCACCACGCCGTAGCGTTCGGTCAGGGCCGTTTTTGGATTGCCCAGCACGAGCGGGAGCGTGAACACGTGAAACGCGCTGCTGTCGGCGAAAAAGAAGTTTTCTTCATAAAAAGCCGATTCCGGCCCGGTCAGCAAGGGCTGCGCTTGCTTGAGCCGCACCGTGGCCTGCACCTGCGCAAATTTTTGACCAAAATCCGTGGCCAGTTTGCCGCCGCTCACGCCCGTTTTTTCGTACTGCTGGAGCAACACGATGCGGTCGGCGTTGGCGTGGAAGGCGTCGTAGCCGAGGTCGTCGAGCACGTAGGCCGTCATCAGCAGGCCGCAGGTGAGGCCGAGCGTCAGCCCGACGACGTTGAGCAGCCCGTACAACGGCGAGCGGCGGAAGGAGCGGAGGGCGATTTTGAGGGAAGTGAGGAGCATGGTCAGCGCGATGGAACGGGTAGAAACCGGTCGTGCCTGCGCGTACGCAGGTGATTTCTCCCGCTAAAAGGCTGTTCCAGGAAAATACGCCGTTGATAATCAGTAATTTGTCGAAAATTTATTTAAAAAAATGTCCGCAAACGGACGGTTCACGTTCGTTCACGGACAGGGATAGAAAGGGGTGAGGAGCGAGGAGCGAGTAGAAATACAGGAATGCCTTTCTACTCGCTCCTCGCTCCTGACTCCTCACTCCTTTTTCATTCGCTCCGCAAGCTTTTCACCGGGTTCATCAGCGCGGCCTTCACACTCTGAAAACTCACCGTCAGCAAGGCAATCCCCACCGCCAGCCCACCCGCCAGGGCGAAGACCCACCACTCCAGCGTAACCTTGTAGGCAAAATCCTGCAACCAACGGTGCAGGGCGTACCAGGCCAGCGGGCAGGCAATGACGAGGGCGAGCAACACCAGTTTTAGAAAATCTTTCGAGAGCAGGGCCACGATGCTACTCACCGACGCGCCCAGTACTTTTCGCACGCCAATTTCTTTGGTTCGTTGTTCGGCGGTGAATGTAGCCAGGCCGAACAGACCCAGACAAGCAATCAGGATCGTGAGTCCGGCGAAAAGCAGCACCATCGTGCCCTGCTTTTGTTCAGTCTCGTACTGCCGGGCGAAGTTTTGATCGAGAAAATGGTACTCAAACCCGGCACCAGGGTCGAATCGCTGATGCGTTTGTTCGAGAAGCGCCAGGGCCTTTGCCGACTCGCCCGCCCGAATCCGCACGTACAAGTTGTCCTGCTCGCTGGCGGACGGGTGCATCACCAGCGCCAGGGGTTCGATTTTGTGCTGAAGCGAATACACGTGAAAATCCTTCACCACCCCGATCACCATCCGTTCGCTCATTGTTCCCTTGTCATCGATGATAAACCGAACCCGCTTGCCGAGGGGTTTTTTCCAACCCAATTCCTTCACCAGCGTTTCGTTGACCAGGATGGCGTTGTTCTGGTCGGCGGGGCTATCCTCCGAAAAGTCCCGTCCCTGAGCCAGGGGGATTTCCAGGGTTTTCAGGTAATCTGCATCAACGCTGAAATTCTGGACGCTCTTCGAAGACTCGGCGATCCGGCCGTTGATTTCAAAATATAGTCCGTTGACCTTTAAGAAGTTGACACCAATCGGGTTGCTGGCCGATGCGACACTTTCAATGGCCGGATTGCCCAGCAGTTCGGCCTTGATGACCGGCACTTTTTCCCGCGCTTTTTCGTCGTTGAGGTGAAACGTCAGCACCTGATCTTTGTTGAAACCCAGTGATTTACCCGACATATACCGGAGTTGCTGGTAAATGAGGATGGCCGCCGCGATGAGCGTAATCGTGACCACGAACTGGAACGTAACCAGGGATTTGCGAAAGAAAAACGTCAGGGCCTGCTTGCCCAGCCTCCCCCGCAATGCGGCCACCGGGCGAAAGTTTGACAGCACCAACGCCGGGTAACTCCCGCCTAACAGGCTCACCAGTCCCGCAAAACCGACCAGTCCAAGCAGTCCGCCGACGAGATCAATCTGCCCAAAGGCCAGGTGTTTGCCCGAAAACTCGTTGAAAAAAGGCAGCGCCAGGAAGGCCAGACCAAGCCCCAGCCCTGTCGCCAGCACCGTGAGCATCCCGGTTTCGGTCAGAAACAACAGCGCAAGCTGGCTCCGGCCGGAGCCGACCACCTTCCGCACCCCCACTTCCTTCAGGCGCGTCGCCAGGCGGGCCGTCGACAGGTTCGTGTAGTTGATGGTCGCAATCAGCAGGATCAATCCCGCGATGAGGGCGAAAATCGATACGTTCCGCACGCTGCCGTTGGGACCGATTTCGTAATCGAGGTTGGAGCGCAGGTGGATGGAGGTCAGCGGCTGTAACTCCATCTGGTACGTCACCGCGCCCATCTCCGGCTTGATGTACTTCTCGAAAAACTGGGGGAATTTGGCTTCTACCTTCGCCGGATCGGCCTCTTTCTTCAGCAACACGTAGGTGTACAGGTTCGCGTTTTGCCATCCGGACGTGTAATCTTTTGGCAGCGAGCGCAGGGCGCTGAAGGTCAGGTGCGAGTTGGCGGGTGCGTCGTCGATGACGCCCGTGACGACATTGCCAAAGTTGTTTTCAAACAGCACCGTTTGATTGAGCGCCTTCGAGGCATCGCCGAACAACTTTATCGCCAGCCCTTTCGTCAGAACGATGGACTGGGGCTGACTCAGGGCCGTGGTCGGGTCGCCGTACAGAAAGGGGTACGTGAACACGTCGAACACCGACCGATCGGCAAACAAAATAGCGCCCACGTTAAGCTGCGTGTCTCCGTAACGGATGGGTCCCCCGCCCTCCGCCATGAGGCGGACGGTCTGCTCGATTTCGGGGTATTCGCGCTGGAGCGTGGGGGCGTAGGGGGCTGATGTTGGGGCCATGTTCAGGTTTCCCCCTTCCCAGTTGGCGTGCTGTACCACCCGATAAATGCGGTCGGCGTGTTGGTGGAATCGGTCGTAACTCAGTTCATCCGCCACGTAGCCGCCAATCAGCAGGCAGGCGGCAATGCTGACGGCCAACCCCAATCCATTGATGCCGGTGTACAGGCGGTTTTTCCATAGATTCCGCCAGGCGAGCTTACTGTAACTTCGTAGCATGGTTGTAAGGGTTTATTCGGCTCGAAGGGAATGAACCGGATTGATCAATACGGCCTTCACGCGCTGAATGCATTACGCTGGAGGGTTCTACACAAAGGCTGTTCCAGGAAAGAAAACCTTTGAAAGCCAAAACATTACGGAAAAATCGAATAAAAAAATGTCCGCAAACGGACGGGTATCGTTCGTTCACGGACAGGGCAGGGAGCTAGGTGTGAGCGGTCTGTCGCTACGGTAGAAATCCAGTTTGTTTTTCAACGGGTGTAGACCCAGTTTATCAGCCCACCACTTGAGTGGTGGGAAAAAGGAACGGATGGGTAAATGGGTTGAACCGTTTCAACGGTTTACAGGGTCGGAAAACCGTTGAAACGGTTTTCGATCCGCCTCCCGCGTCCCTTCTTTCCCCTGATTAAAATCAGGGGCTAATAGAACGGATCCTACTCCATTTTCTCCTCGCTTATTTTACCCTTACTCGCTGCGCAAACTCTTCACCGGATCCATCAGCGCCGCACGGATGCTCTGGAAACTCACCGTCAGCAGCGCGATGCCCACGGCCAGCAAACCCGCCAGGGCAAAGACCCACCAGTCGATGGAAATCCGGTAAGCGAAATCCTGGAGCCAGGTATGAACCGCGTACCAGGCAATCGGGGTCGCAATCAGAATGGCCAGCAGCACCAACCTCAGGAAGTCTTTGGAAAGCAGCGCAATGATGCCGGTTACGGAAGCGCCCATCACCTTGCGGATGCCGATTTCCTTGATTCGTTTTTCGGCGGAATACGACGCCAGCCCAAACAAACCCAGACACGAGATGAAAATCGCCAAGGAAGCCAGGATACCCACAATTTCGCTCACCTGGAGGTCGGCCCGGTACAGTTCGGCAAAGTGCTCGTCGAGAAAGGTGTATTCAAACGGCTGGTCGGGGGCGATTTTCTTCCAGACGGCCTCCACCTGACCGACCGCTTCCCGGGCTTTAGCGCCGTTGATCCGAACCGAAAGTTCACTGTATCCCCACTGGTTTTGGTTGAAAATGCAAAGTGTTTCAATTTTATGATGGAGCGAATTGAAGTTGAAATCTTTCGCTACCCCGACGATCGTGCCCAGTGAATCCAGCCCGCCAAAGCCAAATCGTTTTCCGATCAGGGACTGAACGGGTGTCTTCGGATGATCCTTCAGGAGTTCCCGGGCCAGCATTTCATTGACGATATACGTTCGCCCATTCTCCGATTCCTCCCGCGAGAAATTTCGGCCTGCCACCAGGGGAATTTTATAGAGCGTCAGGTAATCTGGATCAACGATGACCTGCGAAGAGGCCAATTCCCGCAGGGGACCGTCGCCCTGAAATTTTACGCCCGTCTGGTGCAGGTTGTTCCCCAACCGCTGCTGGGAGGCCGTAACGCCCAGAATTTGGGGCGTGTTCACCAACTCCTGTTTCAGCGCGTTGTATTTCGGGTTCGTCTTCGAGTTAAGGGGAATAACCAGCACCTGTTCGCGATTAAATCCCGTATCGCGGGTGCGCATAAACCGGAGTTGCTTCGTGGCAAAAGCCGTGGCAATAATCAGGAAAATAGCACTGGCGAATTGACCAACGACCAGGACGTTCCGTAACGGGGTCTTGTTCCGACCCGTAACCGGCGAGCCTTTCAACACCTTGGTCGGCTGAAAAGCCGATAAAAAAGCGGCTGGGTAAAGCCCGGAAAGAGCGCCGATCACCACGGTCCCCGCCAGAATTAATAGCAGTAAACCGGGTTTGGTAAACAGGGGCAGATCCAAGTCACGCTGGCTCAAGTCAGCGGCAAAAGGCAGCGCTACTTTAACCAGCAGAATGGCCAGCGTCAGGGCCAGTAAGGCGACTAACACCGATTCGCCGATGAATTGCATCGCCAGTTGCACCCGCAGCGCCCCCACTGATTTTCGGACGCCTACTTCCCTGGCCCGGCTGGCCGAGCGAGCCGTCGACAAATTCATGAAATTGATGCAGGCAATGACCAGCACGATCAGCGCAATGACTGAGAAGATGTACGTGTAATTCGAATCAAATTTTTGGAAGTTGAGGTAGTCGTGCGTGATCTGGACGGAGTTGGCGTGTACGGCTTTCAGTGGTTGCAGGAACAATTCATAAAACTTCCAGCCATCCTCCCTCATGTATTTTTTCAGGTAAGCCGGAAATTTGCGCTCCAGGGCGGCCACGTTTGCGTTTTGGGCTAATTCCAGGTAGGTGACCAGCCAGTTGCCGCCCCAGTTGTTCATAAAATCCGGCCGGGTAATGGTATTGAATGAAAACAGGCCTTCAAATTGCAGGTGAGAATTCTTCGGCGTCGTGGCCAAAATACCCGTCACGGCAAAACTGAGCGTGTCATCGCCGTACGAGACGATGGTTTTACCCAGTGGGTCTTCGCCGCCGAACAGTTTGGCCGCACCCTCTTCCGTCAGGACGACGCTGCCTGGCTTTTGCAGGACCGTTTTTCGGTCTCCCTTCAGCAACTTGAAATCAAATAATTCCAGGAAGGTAGAATCAACCCAGAGCATACTGGGATAGACCACTTTTTTATCCCGGTACGTAAGGGGGGCTTTATTGAAAGCTCGGATGCGGGTAAAATTCCGAACTTCCGGAAACTCATTTTTCAGGGTCGGCCCCATTGGGAACATGGACAACGCCACGTTCTGGGGTGCTCCCATGCCTTCGAATTTCTGTACCTCATCGAGCCGGTAGATGTTTTTACGGTGCAAACCATCGAAGCCTTTTTCGTAAAAAACGAACACCAGAATCAGGAGGCAGGCGGCCATTCCAATGGCCAGTCCAACAATGTTGAGCGCCGAAAAACCTTTGTTTTTCCACAGACTGCGCCAGGCGATTTTGAGGTAGTTGCGAATCATGGGAATACAGCCCCCGAAGGGGGGATTTTTCGGTTGTGACAAAAGCCCCTTTGGGGGTTGAGGGCGTTACTCGCTTCGTAAACTTTTTACCGGATTCATCAGCGCCGCCTTCACGCTCTGAAAACTTACCGTCAGCAGCGCAATCCCCACCGCCAACAGACCAGCCAGAACGAACACCCACCATCCCAAATCGACTCGGTAACTGAATTCCTGCAACCAGCGACTCATGCCCCACCAGGCCAGTGGGCTGGCTAGGACGATGGCCACGAGTACCAGTTTTAGGAAATCCCGGCTCAACAGCGCCACCAGACTCGGTACGCTGGCCCCCAGCACTTTACGAACGCCGATTTCTTTCGTGCGCTGTTCGGCCATGAACGCCGCCAGCCCGAACAAACCGAGGCAAGCCACCAGAATCGCCAGCACCGCGAAGGACACCGCCAGCGTACCGATTCGCTGCTCGGCGCGGTACATGGCGTCGAAACTGTCATCCAGAAACACGTAGCTGAAGGGCAATCCGGGGGCCACCTGTTTCCACTTGCTTTCGATTTGGCGGACCAACGCGGGAATATCCCGGCTGTCGAGGCGGAAGGATACCGCACCGGTGCTACGCTCCATCGTCAGGCCCAGGGCACCGATGTTGCGGCGCAGCGACTCGAAATGGAAGTTTTTGACCACGCCCACCACCGTGTAGGTTTTCGTGGATTTGGCTTGGGCGTCGGCGAATCGCAGCACCCGCTGACCGATGGGGTCTTTCCAGCCGAAAAGTTTGGCGGCGGTTTCGTTGAGAATAATGCCGCTCGAATCGGATCCGAATTGCCGCGAAAAATTGCGGCCCTGCGCCATTTCCATTCCCAGCGTAGGCACGTAATCGGGGTCAACGCGCCAGTTTTGCATATTCACCGCCCGTTTCTGGTCAATCTGCCCTTCCGGAAAAAATGCATTATCACTGCGGTTCGAGGGCGTGGGCAAATACCCCGACGCCGTCCCGCTAACCACCCCCGGTAAACGCAACACCTCGTTTTTAAATGGTTCGACCCCGTTTTCCAACGCGTAGGCGCCCTTCACCATCACCACCTGTTTGCGGGTGAAGCCCAGGTTTTTGGTTTGAATAAAATTCATTTGCCGGTACACGACCAACGTGCCGATGATGAGCACAACCGACATCGTAAACTGAAACACGACCAGCACACTTCGTAACCCGCCGCTGCGCCGATCCAGGTTGAAGCGACCTTTCAACACGCTCAGGGGCTGGAACGACGACAGGAAAAACGCCGGGTAACTTCCTGCCAGCATCCCAACGACCAGCGGCAAGGCGACCAACACGGGCAGCACCCAGGGGCTGAGCAGCGAGCGGAAGCTCAGTTGTTTGGCCGCCACATCGTTGAAAAAGGGCAGCATCGCCATAACCAGCAGCAGGGCCAGGACCATCGCCAGCCCAGTGGTGAGCATCGACTCGGTGATGAACTGCCCGATGAGTTGCCCTCGCTCCGAACCGAGCACTTTCCGAACGCCCACTTCCTTCGCCCGGTTGGCCGAGCGGGCCGTGGCCAGGTTCATGAAGTTGATGCAGGCGATGAGCAAAATAAACAGCGCCACCGCCGAGAATACGTACACGTACTGCACATCGCCGTTGGGGGCCAGTTCCACCTGCTGCTTGCTGTGGAGGTGAATGTCGGTGAGCGGCAGGAGCCAAAACTTCATGCTGTTGCCCGCTTTCCGAAAATCGTCCATCGAAATGCCCATCATTTCCTTCGCCTGCGGCCCGGCGTAGTTTTCGATCACTTGCTCAAAATTTTTCTCGAACGCCGCCGGGTCGGTGCCGCTTTTCAGCACAATGTACGTATGGTGGTTGTTGCTCAACCATTGGCCCCACTGGTAGTCGGCGCTGAGCATGGAGATGAAAAAATCGGTACGGAAGTGGGCGTTGCTGGGCAAATCACGCATCACGCCGGTAACCCGAAAGGTTTCTTCATTGTCAAATCGCAGGGTTTGCCCCATCGGATTCTGGCTACCGAAGTGCCGCCGCGCCGCCGACTCGCTGATCACAACTCCGTTTGGCTCAGCCAGCGCCCGTTTCGGGTCACCGGCCACGAGGGGAAATGAAAACACGTCGAAGAGCGTGGAATCCGCGAAGAAAATGGGTTCCTCCCGCAGGCTGGTCGGCTGGCCGGTTCGTTGGACGAGCCAGGCACCCACCTGGTGCAACCGCACGTAGGCCTCGACCTGCGGGTAGTCTTTTTTCAGCGTCGGGCCGAGTGGGTCGGGCGAAACGGCGAAGCGCATGTCATTGCCGCCAAACCGGAGGTCGTTGTGAACGCGGTAAATCCGCTCGGCCTTTTCGTGGAAGCGGTCGAAGCTCAGTTCGTCGAGCACGTACAACGTAATGAGCAGGCAACAGGCCAACCCCAGCGCCAGTCCGAAGACGTTGATGCCTGTAAACCCCGGCTGCTTGCGGAAGGTACGAAGGGCGATTTTGAGGGAATTACGGAGCATGGATTTTTTTAAGGAGTGAGGAGTAGGGAATGAGTAGTCAGGAGATTTTTTAACTTCTCTCTCCTGACTACTCACTCCTCAAACTTTTCACCGGATTCATCAGCGCCGCCCGGATACTCTGAAAACTCACCGTCAGCAGCGCAATCCCCACCGCCAGCAGCCCAGTCAGCGCAAACAAGCCCCAGTGCAGGTCGATTTTGTAGGCAAAATCCCGGAGCCAGGTCTGCATCGCCCACCAGGCCAGCGGGCTGGCGATGACGATGGCGACGCCCACGAGTTTCAGAAAATCGCGGGAAATCAGGGCGACGATGCTGGCCACCGAAGCGCCCAGCACCTTCCGCACCCCAATTTCTTTGGTGCGCTGCTCGATGGTAAGCAAAGCAATGGCAAACAAACCCATGCACGAAAGCACGATGGCGAGAATGGCCGCGCTGACGAAGAGCTGGGTGAGTTTTTCCTCGGCCCGGTACTGCCGGTTCGTGTTTTCATCGAGAAAACTACCCTCGAAGGGCACTTTCGGAGCCACGGTTTTCCAGGTTTTTTTCAACAACGCCATCGTTTCAGGCATCCGATCGGGAGCGATTTTAACGAGGATGTAAAAAATAGGCCAGTTGGAATCGATGCGCAAGGTGAGGGGCTGGATGGTTTGTTTCAGCGATTCGTGGTGGAAGTCTTTCACAACCCCAATGACCCGTAGGGGTTTGTCAACGTCAAGTAGCGTACCAACCGGATTTTTCTCGCCCAATTCCTTCGCCATCGCTTCGTTGATGAGCACGCCCATGCTGCTGTCGGTGGGGTAGAGGCGAGAAAAATCCCGCCCGGCCAGCACCTTCAAATCCAGTGTTTTGGCGTAGTCGAAATCGATGATTTGCAAGTGGGTATTTACCTCCCGGTTTTTGTGGGTAAAACCGATGATCGACCTAAACGTGGAGCCGTCCAACCCCCGCCCGAAATTTTTGTACGTCCCCGTCACGCTCTGAACGCGGGGCTGCTGGGCGAGTTGATCGCGAAGGAGTTTCAGCGCCTGCCGCCCGTTGGTGCCCTTGCCCACCGGGATGCTCACGACTTGCGCTTCGTTGAAACCCAGTGGTTTGTTTCGCAGAAAATCCATCTGCTGCCAGGCCACCAGCGTGCAGGCCATCAGCAGCGTCGCCAGGGCGAATTGCACGACCAGCAAGGTATTGCGCAACACCCCGGTTTTGCCGAGTGAGGCCTTGTTTTTCAGCACCGTCACCGTGTTGAACCGCGCCATGAACCAGGCCGGGTAGCCCCCCGCCAACAACGTGATGGCGACGAAGGCGAGCACAACGTTCAGCCCGACGAGCGGGTTTTGGAGGTACGTCCAGGAGGTGGTGCTGTTGAAGACTTTTTTGTAAACCGGCAGCAAGGCCGAAGCCAGCACCCCGCCGAGGAGCAGCGCGGTCAGGCAAATCAAGAAGGCTTCCCCCCAAAACTGCGCCACCAGTTGCCCTTTGAGCGCCCCCAATACCTTGCGCATCCCCACCTCCCGCGAGCGACTGAGCGAACGGGCCGTGGTGAGGTTGACGAAATTGATGGTGGCAATCAGCACGATGAAACCCGCGATGAGCAGCAGCAAATACGGGTACGCCGCCTTCACCGCCGGAACGCTCTCACCGCCCACGTCGGTGTTGAAGTGCAATTGGGGAAGGGGCAAAAGGCGTAGGCTAAGGCGATCGCCGCGCTCGTCGGGGGCGATGCCATCGCGTTTCAGGTTGGCTAGATTGCCCGCGAATTGTTTTTTGACGAAAGGACGGAGGCGTTGCTCAAACGTAGCCTGCGTGACGTTCGGGGCCAGTTCGAGAAACAGGATGTGGTAGGAATTATCCCATTGGTCTTTCGAGGCCTGGTAGTTGGGGTTGGCTTCAAACCGGGCCAGCAGGTCGAACCGGATGCTGGAATTATCGGGAAAATCGGCCACCACGCCCGACACGACGAAGGGTTTCCAGGTGTCGCCTTCGCGCAGGGAAATGGATTGGCCCATCGCCTCGGCCTCGCCGAACAATTCCTTCGCCACATGTTCGGTGAGTACTACTCCGCTGAGATTTTCCAGGGCCAATTCAGCCACGCCTTTTTTGAAGGGAAAACTGAACATCCGGAAAAAATCGGCATCCACGAAGCGGACGTCCTTTTCGACTTCCTTGCTTCCGGCCCGAAGGTACCCGCCGCCGTCGACCACGCGGGCGAGGTGGCTGATTTCCTGCGAAAACTCCCGCCGCAGGGCGGGCGTCAGCGGAGCAGGCATCGGGGTAGCGGTGCGGTCGGGGCCGGTCTGGTTGTAGACTTTGAAAATTCGATCGCGGTTCGTGTGAAACGAATCGTACGATAACTCGTGGATCGCCGTCAAAAACAGCAGCAGTCCACAGCCAAAGGCCAGCGACAGCCCCAGCACGTTGATGACCGAGTGCGTTTTGTGCTTCCAGAGCGTGCGCAGGGCGATTTTGAAGTAGTTGCGGAGCATGGGGCGAAGGATTTGGGCATCTGCGGCCGGAAGGCAAGTGAAAACTCTTCTTCTGAACTAGTGACAGTTGAATTCGGGATCAGAATACTGAATCCTACTCCGACCGTAAACTTTTTACCGGGTTGGCCCAAGCGGCTTTCCAACTCTGGTAGCCGATCGTCAGCGCGGCGATGCCTATCGTGACGCCCAGCGCCAGGGTAAACACGCCCCAGCCCAGGGGCACCCGGTACTGGTAGTGGTTGAGCCACTGGCTCATAACGTACCCGCCCAACGGAGCCGCCACCAGAAAGGCCAGCCCCACCAGCCGTCCGAATTCCTTTCCGAACAGCCCCAAGATGCTTAGCACACTGGCCCCGAGCACCTTGCGTACGCCAATCTCCTTTGTTTTTTGCGCGGCCATGAAACTCACCAAGCCGTACAGCCCCAGGCAGCCGATCAGGATGGCGATGAAGGAAAACGTTCGGATGAGTTGTAGAATCAAGGCTTCGGTTTGATAAAACCCGGCGATGCGCTCGTCAAGAAAGGTTTGCTCGTAGAGGTCGTCGGGGTAGGTGTCGTTCCAGATGCGCTCGATGGCCTTCAGTGTCGGGCCTACCTCCCCGGTACCGATTTTCAACGCACCGGTGCGGTAGCCGCCGCGCTGTGAAAACAGGATGACCGGGTCGATGGCGTTGTGCAACGAGAGGTTATTCCAGTCGTTCACCACCCCGATCACCGGGGCCCGGTTGCCCCAGAGCTTGACCGTTCGCCCGAGTACCTTTGCCGGGGTCAGGCCCAACTTGCGCACGAAGGTTTCATTGACCAAAAACCCTCGAATGGTATCGCTCAGGAGTAGGTTGCGGCCTGCTACCAACCGCAATCCGAAGGTTTCGAGGTAGTGCGCGTCGGCGGATTTTTGGTTCACCTGCCAGGCTTCGTCGGTCTGGCGAGTATCAAAGCGAATGTTGGCAGTGTTGTTATTGCCCGAGGTCGGGGCGTTGTCGAAAAACGAAAGGCCTTCCACCCCCGGCACACCACGGAGGCGATTTTCAAGGGTACTCAGGCGGGCGGTTTCGTTGGTTGGCAGCGAAAACAGTACTAGTGCCGTAGGGTTATAGCCGATGCTCCGTTGCCGGAAAAAGTTCATCTGCTGAGTTAGTACGAGGGTACCGATCAGGAGCAACTGCGTGAGCGCAAACTGCCCCACCACTAGCCCCCGGCGCACGCCCAGGCCTCCCACCTGCTGCGCCGAAAGGGTACCCTTCAGTGCCCGCACGGGTTGCAGACCCGACAGCACCACCCCAGGGTACGCCCCGGATAGGAAGGTGACCACCCCCCCCAGCACCAGAAGGAACCCCCAGAAGAGAGGGTCCTGGAGGTGTAGGGTGCCGAGCAAGTTCAGGCCGACCTGCTCTTCGATAGCCTCGTTGAGGAGGGGCGTGAGCACCACCACCAGCAGCAGCGCCAAACCCAGGGCCAGGGCGGTGATGAGGCCCGTTTCGGTGATGAACTGCCAGAACAGCCGCCCCCGGGTGCCGCCCACCGACTTGCGCACGCCCACTTCTTTGCTCCGGCGCAGGGCCTGGGCCGTGGCCAGGTTGACGAAGTTGATGCAGGCCGTCAGCACCAGGAATACCCCCACCAGGCCCAAACCAAGCAACTGCCCCTGGCTGAGTGGGCCATTGTAGTCGCTCTCGAAGCGCATCCGGGTCATAGGGATGGGGACGAACACAAACTCCTGCCAGTCTTTGATGATGTATTTTTTGGAGAACGATGGCAGCGCCTGCCGTAGGCGGTCCACGGGAGTACCCTCGCGGAGCGTCACGTAGCAGTGGGTACCAGAGTTGATGCCGTTCCAGGCATCGATGCCCGGCCCTCCGTAGTTTTTGAAGGTATTCAGGGTGGAAAACGAGAGGAAGCCTCCGTAACGCTTGCTGGTATTTTCGGGAATGTCAGCCAGCAGGCCCGTTACCACCAGATCTGCTTCATTGCTCATTTTCAAACGTTTGCCTATCGGGTTTTGCGCCCCGAAGAACTTCTCAGCCAGGCGTTTGGTCAGCACGATGCCGTTGGGCGCGCTGAGGGCCGTCTCTGGCGTGCCACGTAACCAGGTGTAGTCAAAGATCTGGAAGTAGGAGGGTTCGACGAAGGCCAGCGATTCGTCGGCAAACTTTTTCACCGGATGGTCCTGCCCGTCGAGCACCGTCATCAGCCGGTTATACTGTTCGATTACCATCGCCGTGTGCTCCACAAAAGGATACTCCGCCCGCAGCGCCTTGCCCGTCGGAGCCGGCACTCCTGGCGTGTGATACACGTGATCGAAGTGCAGTTCAGTGACCAATTGGTAGGTGCGGTCAGCCTTGGTATGGTAGCGGTCGAAGCCCAACTGGAAATTCACCACTTGAAAAATCAGCAGGCCACAGGCCAGCCCCAGCGATAGTCCGAGCACATTGAGCACGGTGTAGCTGCGGTTGCGGAGCAGGGTGCGGTAGGCAATGGTGAGGTAGTTGCGGAACATTGGGCCTTTTCTTGGAAAAAATCAGAACGATGCGGGCATTAGGCCCTGGCTAAACAGCCGCTGGGTTTCTTCGATAAGCCGCTCTTTTTCGGCTTCCGATTTCCCGCGCACGTCGAGCAGCCGCTCTACTTTCCAGACTTCGCCGTTGCGCTTGAATTCGCAGTAAATCCGCATTTTTCCCTCCGGGCGCAGGTCCTGGACGATTTGGGAAAGGGGTTCGGTCGGCTCACTGGGTGATTCGGGCAACGTCAAAGCCGACTCGCTGGAGGCCGTTGCCACGCCCGTGCCGACGGCACCCGGAGCTGTCGCAGCGATGGCGCGTCTGAGTCGGGGTGGGGCGGGGGGCGGGGAAACCCGTGCGGGGTGAAACCCTTCCGGTTCTTCCGTCACCTGGTCGAGGAAGGCCACCTCGTCGGTATGGCGGGGCAGCCGAAGCGAATCGAGGACGTGGTCGAGGAGGGCTTGTTTTTCGCTTTTCCCAAGTTGGCTCACGTCGAAACGGCCCCGGTACTGCACGGCCTGGCCCGCCCGGTCGAGGTCAATTTCGACGACGAGCTTGCGCCCGTTGTCGTCAATGCTTTTCCGAAGTACGCGCTGCTGGGCCGTGGCGATCAGGCTGGAGACCATAAAAAACATGGTGAGGGCAACTTTCATGATTTGGAGCGGGGTGATTTATAGGATGGTTGAGGGGACGACTCGCCCTGCAAAAGGTTCGTGCCAGATATTTTAATCCATTGACTGTCAATAATTTGATTTGTGCTAAACAAAAAAAGTGTCCGTTGGTGGACACTTTTTTTGTTCGGTTTCGGACAGGAAGTTCATGGAAAACAGGTCAATGAATCGAGCAAGGGGGTAGTTTCGCCCGCAACGGAAAGAACCGAATGGACGCGACCCATTCGGTTCGGAGTTGTCGTTTGGTCAAAGTTACTGTTTAGCTGGCGGACGGTTCCAGATGACCAACATCGGCGATTTGGCTTTTTCTTTCAGATAAGCCGCGTAGTACGGTTCGGTCATCAGGTCCATCTGGTACAGGTAGCCCTCCGGTTGGCGGGCATTTTTGTGGACGAAGCTTCCCCAGAAGGAGGCAATGTCAGTGGATTGGTAGGGCGTTTTTGTAAAATTTCGATCGCGTTTGCCGTCGACCCAAACCCCAAATTTTTTGGGATTCTTCCACTCCTCAAACTGGGCTTCCGTGGGCGTTTTGCGGGCTTGTGGGGGAATTAACCGAACTGTTTTCTTCTCAGCCATCGATAATTCCGAGAATTTTCTCCAAACCTGCTTGCTGCCTCCGGGCCAGGTCCTCACCAGCTTATCTCCGTACAGTCGGTCCATCTTCGCCACGTCCGTTTCCGGTTGCGGCTGATTGGTCACCGCTGGAGTGGACCCGCTTGGAGTAGGTACCACTTGCGCTGAACTGGTCGTGCTGAACGCAGCGGTCAGTATTCCGAACAGGATAGCCGTGCTTCCGCCCGCCAGCCAAGCGATGGCCCTTGAGGTGTGTTTGGTCATCATGAGCAAGCGTTGTTTGGTGGTTTGAAAAGTCAGCGTGCTGGTCAGCCGAACTGCTGGGGTGGGGGCCAGTTTGGCAAGCAACAGAAGTTGGTAGTGCCTTACGTTTTGGTACGTCGAGTTCACTACGCCGTCGGCCAGAAATTCGTGGTTGAGTTGAATGGCCCGCTTTACCCACACCAGCAACGGATTGAACCAGCCGAAACAAAGCAGCAATTCGATGAGCAACACGTCGAGCGAATGCCGCTGCCGGATGTGGGTCAGTTCGTGGGTGAAGAGTTCGCCTTCGATTTCGCCCCGCTGGTACGCATCGTCGGGGACGAAGAGGTAATGCAGAAACGTGTAGGGCGACCCGCTTTCGCGGAGCCGAACGAGCGTCGCGCCTCGGAAGGGCTGGTTGGGGTGACTGTCGATTTGGCGGGCGAGGGTGTACAGATTCGCCGCGAATCGCGTCAGCATCAACGCAGTTATCGCCCCGTACACCCACCACCAGATACTCGAATCGGCGTCGTCCCGCACCGGTGGCACCTCGGTTTGAGGAAGCGTCGTACCGATTCCGCGCTCAACGAACGGCACTGGCAGGAAGTCGGTAAGCGGAACGGCAACGGGCCAACCTGGGAGCGAAATCAGCGGCACGAGGGCGGAGAAGATCAGACTGCCCAGCAAGTAAAACCGCTTGAATTGGTGCAGCCGCTCATTTTCGAGCCAGAATTTGTAAAAACCAAACAAGAGCAACAGGCTCAGGATGGATTTGAGCAGGTACGCAATCATGGCTTTTTCTTTTGGAGTTGTTGTTCGATAATCGTCTTCAATTCTTCCAGTTCGCCCGTCGAAAGGTTGGTTTCGGTCGTGAAAAACGAGGCAAACTGCGCGGCTGAATTATTGAAAAAGTTCTTGATCAAGCCATTGACGTGCGTGGCGAAATACGCCTGCCGGGTCACGAGCGGAAAATATTCGCGAGAATTGCCCCATTCGCGGTAGCCGACGAAACCTTTGTCGGCCATGCGTTTGATCAGGGTGGCAACGGTGGTGGCAGCGGGTTTGGGTTCTTCGTAGGCGTCGAGCAGGTCTTTCATAAACGCCTTCTCCCGACTCCACAGGTGCTGCATCAGGGTTTCTTCGGCTGGGGATAGTTTCATTCTATGTTTGTGGCTTTGTTTCTACAAACGTAGAAAAATAAATCAATCGGACGCAAATCCGCACGGATATTTTTTCAGAAAAAAAGAGGGATTGTCATCCCAACGAGGGAGGGATCTCGTTAATTCTCCGAGACGATTGCCGGTAGCCAGCGATTCGGTACTCGAACGAGATCCCTCCTAACGTCGGGATGACAGTCCCTCTTTTTGAAATCCTAAACATCTTCTCCCGCCGTGGGATGCCTTTTTTGCCTTTCGTTGGAGTCAGGAGCGAAGAGTGAGTAGAAAAGTAGGGTTGGTTTTCTCCTCACTCCCGCGCCTGACTCCTCACTACTCCGTTTTCAAACTCTTCACCGGATTCAGCAGCGCCGCCTTCACGCTCTGAAAACTCACCGTTAGAAAGGCAATGCCCACGGCCAGCCCACCCGCCAGGGCGAACACCCACCAGGAAAGGGCAATTTTGTATTCGAACCCATCGAGCCAGCGGCGCATGGCCCACCAGGCCAGGGGCGATGCGATGAGGATAGCGAGCACGACTAATTTTAGAAAATCTTTGGAAAGAAGACTGACAATGCTGCTCACGCTGGCTCCCAGCACCTTCCGCACCCCAATTTCTTTGGTGCGCTGCTCGGCGGTGAACGCCGCCAGCCCAAACAACCCCAGACAAGAAATAAATACGGCCAGGAAAGCAAACGAATTAGCGAGGCGACTCACCACCGTTTCGCTTTTGTACAACTTCAGGTATTCCTCGTCGGCGAACTGGTAGGTAAATGGGAACTTTGGGTTCAGGCGCTTGGTCAGGCGTTCCAGACTCGCGAGGGCCTGTCTGGTTTGGCCGGGCTGGGTGCTCACCAAAATAGTTTTGCCAGCGGCACGGGGGTCGAAGCGGATGATGAGCGGCTGAATGGGTTCGTGCAGCGATTGGAAGTGGAAATCCTCCATCACCCCGATAATTTTCCCTGGCCGGTCCCACATCGTCAGCGGTTGCCCCACCGGCTCGGCATAGCCGATGCGGCGGGCGGCGGCCTGGTTGATGAGGTAGTTGGTCGAGTCGGTGCCGTATTCCTTCGAAAATTCCCGACCCCGCGTTTTGATTTTCAGCGTTTTGATGAAATCGTACCCGACACCGGTCTGGGTAAATTCAATGGTGACGTTGGGGTCTTTGCCGGTCCAGGTCACCCCTCCCGTACTGCTACCGATGTTCGTGGGTGCCTCAAACATATACGACACCTGTTGCACACCCGGCATCCGCAGGAGTTCCTGTTTGAAGGTTTCGTACTTCCCACCCAATTCTCCCTCCGCCGGGATGTAAATCAGGTTTTCGCGTTCGTAGCCGAGGTTTTCGTTTTGAACGTACTGGATTTGCCGGTACACGACCAATGTCCCGATGATGAGCAGCATCGACAGTACGAATTGAAACACGACCAGCCCCTGCCTGAACAGCCGGGCACCAGAGCCAAAGCGAAGCGTACCCTTCAACACCCGCACCGGACTGAGGGCCGAAAGAAAAAGCGCCGGGTAGCTGCCCGCCACCAGTCCGGTGGCGAAGGTGGTGCCCAGCACCATCGACCAAAACCGCACTTCCGTGACCGGAAGCGAAAGTTGTTTGCCCGTCACCCCGTTGAAGACCGGCAACAACACCAGCACGAGCAACAAGGCCAGTCCGAGGGCCAGAAACGTGAGCAACATCGCCTCGCCGATGAACTGCCCGATGAGCAGCCCGCGCACCGCCCCGACGACTTTCCGCACACCCACTTCCCGCGCCCGTTTCACCGAGCGGGCCGTGGCGAGATTCATGAAATTGATGCAGGCAATGAGCAGGATGAAAATGGCCACTACGCCAAACAGGCGCACGTATTCGATGCGCCCGCCGTCCTGCTGCCCGTTTTTAAAATTGGAGTAGAGGTAGGCCTCCGGGTAGGGTTGGAGGAACTGGTGAATGTCGA
This sequence comes from uncultured Cytophagales bacterium, assembly GCA_964244295.1. Lineage (GTDB taxonomy): Bacteria > Bacteroidota > Bacteroidia > Cytophagales > Spirosomataceae > JAJAZB01. The sequence continues at coordinate 117,951 of CAXTIG010000001.1, read as the reverse complement.
ATTTGGCATCCAGGGTTTTATCGTACTTTTTCAACAAGTGCTTCAGTTTGGCTTCCAACGCCGTCACATTGGCATCCGGGCGCACCTGAATGAAGGTGCGGGGGCCGTGGTTTCCCCAGTCTTTCATCCAGGAATTGCGGGCGAGGCAATCGTCCCAGTTGAGCAGGAAATCGTATTTTTCCGAGGCGTGTTTGGGCAGGTTCTCGAACACTGCCGTGACTTGATAGTCTTTCGCGTTGTCCACCCGCATCGATTTTCCGAGGGCGGCCCCGGCGCTGCCGAAGTAATTCTCGGCCATTTTTCGGGAAATCGCCAGGCTCCCCGGCGAGGCCAACGCCGAGGCGGGCGTACCGGCCAGCAGCGGAAAGGAGAACATTTTGAACCAATCGGCCCCGGCCCAGTGGCCCATCTCCTTGTTGACTTTTTCGCCCACGGCGAAGGTCATGCGGGCTTCCCAGGCCGTGTACCCGGCGGCGTGGACGATTTCGGGAAACTGCACTTTCAACTCCTCGGCCAGCAGGCCGGGCGACTGGGCACCCGCTTCGATTTTTCCGTCGTAAAACTGCCGCTCCATCACCCGGTACAACTGCGGGCCGTTGGCGTGGAAGGCATCCACGCGGAGTTCGTCGCTCATCCACAGATAAATCAGCAGGCTACAGGTCATGCCCAGGGCCAGCCCCAGGATGTTGAGCACCGAGAACGATTTGCTGCGCAACAGGTTGCGCCAGGCGATTTTGAGGTAGTTGCGGAGCATGGGAAATTCGTTAGTTTTGGAAAAACTTCGTTGTGTTATGGAATCTTTCGTTGAGACCCTTTCGGAGTATGAACTTGAACGAGGTAAGCCAATGCCGAACTTTACCCACGGGGCCATTCAAGCCAACCTCATCTTTGAGTTAAAACTTCAACTTCGCGAGCGCTACCGCGTTGTTTCGGAAGTTTCGTTGGCAACGCTGCCCGATGGTACAACCCCGGATGTGTTGCTGTATCCGATTTTTGACCTCGATTTTATTGCCGAACCAGCCAAACGTAGCGATGCACCGCTGCTTTGCGTTGAAATTCAGTCACCTTCCCAAAGCAACGAGGAGATGGTGGGCAAAGTCAGTGTCTATTTTCGGTTCGGCGTTCGCTCCTGCTGGATTGTGGTGCCCGCCATGAAGGGCGTTTTTGTGTATGAAAACCCTGACCAGTATCGGTATTTTCACGGAACAGAAACGATCATCGACCCATCGGTGGGGGTTGAACTCCCACTGACCGGCATTTTTGCCTGACTACTCCGCCCTTAAACTCTTCACCGGATTCATTCGCGCGGCTTTCACGCTTTGGTAACTCACCGTCAGAAACGCAATCGCCACCGCCAGCAGCCCCGCCACGGCAAAGGCCCACCAGGGCATGGCGATGCGGTAGGCGAAATCCTGTAACCAGCGGTTCATCGCCCACCAGGCCAGCGGACTCGCCAGCACGAGGGCAATCAGGACCAACTTCAGGAAATCTTTCGAGAGCAGCGAAACGATGCTCAGGGTCGTCGCTCCCAGCACTTTACGAACGCCGATTTCTTTGGTCCGCTGCTGGATGATGTAGATCGCCAGGCCCAGCAAGCCCATGCAGGCGATGAAAATAGCCAGCAACGAAAACACCCCGAAAATCCGTTGCGAAGCCTGTTCCGATTGGTAGAGCGCCCCCCAGTCGGCATCGAGGAAGGAGTAGCGGAAGGGCTGTTCGGGCAAGTAGCTTTTCCAGATTCTCCCGGTTTGGGTCAGAATCGCCTGTGGGTTGGGCGACTGAATGCGCAGCACCAGCTGATTGTTCTGCCGGTTAAACCAGCGGTCGTTGATGAGAAACAGGGGCGCGATGCGCTCGTGCAGCGACGTGAAGTGGAAGTTTTTCACTACGCCAATTACCGTGAAGGCCACTTCGTCGGTACCGGGTCGCCCGAATCGGTCGGGCGTGAAGACAGTCTTCCCAATCGGGTCGGTCAGACCGAGTTTCTGCACGGCTTCTTCGTTCAAAATGATGGACAGCGAATCGTTGAAATCCCGCGAAAAGGCCCGTCCCTGGGCCATCGTCACGCCGAGCGTCTGGAGGTACTGGTCGTCGACGACGGAACCGCGCCCGGTCAGGGTTTCGTTCTGACCCGGTTTGCGCAGGGTCATGCCGAAAAAGTTGGGTGTCCCCGGTGTGGAACTGGTGCTGCCCACCTGCTTCACTCCCGAAATTCCCTCCAGTTCCCGCTTGAAAGCTTCCGTTTTCGGACCCAGAAACCCGGCGTTCTGAATCGTCACCAGGTGTTCTTTCTGAAAACCCAGTTCTTTTGATTGAATGTAATTCAACTGGCTAAACACCACCAACGTGCTGATGATGAGCAAAATGGAAATCGAAAATTGGAACACCACCAGCCCGTTGCGCAACCCCTGCCCCTGCCGGGTGGACGAGAAGCGGCCTTTCAAGACCCGAATCGGTTCAAAGGCTGCCAACACCCCCGCCGGATAAGCCCCGGCAAACAGCCCGACCACCACTGCCAATTCCAGAAGCAAGGGAAACACGTTGCCATTCAGGAAAAACCCGGCGCTGAGGGCTTTCCCCGAAACCGAATTGAAAGCGGGCAAGACCAGCAGCACCAACCCCAACGCCACCACAAACCCGGCCAGGCTCTGCAAGACCGATTCCGTCAGAAACTGTCCGGCGAGTTGTCGTTTGGTCGAGCCGAGGGTTTTGCGAATGCCCACTTCTTTGGCCCGCTCGCCGGAGCGGGCCGTGGCGAGGTTCATGAAATTGATGCAGGCAATCAGTAGCACGAAGGCGGCGATGATGGAAAAAACGTACACCAACGTACGGCTGCCGTTGGGGCGGATTTCGGCTTCGAGGTGCGAGTCGAGGTGGATGCTACGCAGGGGCTGGAGGAAGTAAAAATACCCGTTGCCCGCCCGCAGGTATTCCCGGTAGGACACGCCAAAATTGCGCTGCACCGGCCCGGCGGCGTATTTTTCCACCAAGGCCGGAAGGCGATTTTGAACCGCTTCCGGCGCGGTACCAGGACGGAGCAAGACGTAGGTGTGGGCCGAAAAACTAATGAAATTGGTTTCCTCGGCGAAGGGAAACCCTTTCGTGGAAGCCAGAAAATCGAAGGTCAGGTGGGAGTTGCGCGGTACATCCTGGCACACGCCGGTCACTTCCAGTTTTGGCCCCTGCACCAGTTCGATGGTTTTGCCGAGGGGATTGGTTTTCCCAAAAAGCCGTCGCGCCGTGCTTTCGGTGAGTACCAGCGTGTTGGGGCGGTTCAGCACCCGGTCGGGTTGACCGGCCAGCAGGGGCAGCCGGAAGACCCGGAAAAAACTCGAATCGACCGCCAGAAAGGCGTGTTCCTCGTGAACCTCGCCGCCGTACTTGAGCAAGGTCGGCGTGTTGCCGCCGTTGAAATTAAACACCCGCACGGCCTCTTCCACCCCCGGAATTTCCTTGCGCACCGCCTCGGCGTACGAAGCGGGAATCGTGGCGTACTTCGAGGCCCGGTCGGGGTATTTCCGCTCCAACGCCAGACGATACACGCGTTCGCCCGCCGCCCAGTGCCGGTCGAAGTTGTTTTCATCGGCCACGAACAGCACGATGAGCAGGCAACAAGCCATGCCGATGGACAGCCCCACGATGTTGATAGCCGTGTTTACCCGGTGCTTGGCCAGGTTGCGCAGGGCGACTTTGAGGTAGTTGCGGAGCACGGAAAATTCGGTTAGTTTTGGAGAAACTTCGTCGAGCTATGGAAATCGAAACGGAAGAACTCACCGACCTTGAAACCGGAGACGAGAAAATGTCCAGTATCAATCATGCCGGGTTGCAGAGCTATCTGGCGTTTCTTCTCAATTTGTCTTACCGGAGTCAATACAGTATTTACACCGAACTCGACCTTGAGTTTGCTTCGGGAAAAACACGGCCTGACCTGTGTATTTTTCCGAAGCGTCCCCGGAACTGGATGGAAGATGAAATCGTGGTTCAAGACGTGCCGCTGACGACCATCGAAATTCTCTCGCCCGAACAGAGCATGACCAGCCTCATCGACCGGGTTTACAAAAAGCACTTCCCGGCGGGGGTCAAAACCGTTTGGATGGTGTTTCCAGCCATCCAAATCATCTCCATTTTTTTCCCCGATCGGCAGCGAATCAACTTCACCGATGGGATGGTGGTGGACCCAGCGACGGGCATTCAACTGGTTCTTGCCGAAGTGTTCGAAGGGTAATCAGTCGGCTCGTAGACTCTTCACCGGATTCACCAGCGAAGCCCGGACGGACTGAAAACTTACCGTCAGCAGGGCGATGCCCACCGCCAGGCCACCCGCCAGGGCGAAAATCCACCAATCAAGCGCGACTTGGTAGGCAAAATCCTGCAACCAGCGGTGCATCACGTACCAGGCCAGCGGCGTGGCAAGCAGAATAGCCACGAGTACCAGTTTCAGAAAATCTTTCGAGAGCAGCGCGACGATGCTGCCTACGCTTGCGCCCAGTACTTTTCGCACCCCAATTTCCTTCGTCCGTTGCTGGGCGGCAAAAGCGGCTAACCCAAATATTCCCAGGCAGGCAATCAGAATCGCCACCAGCGAGGCTGCCACGAACACCTGTCCCAACTGCCGCTCGGTGCGGAATTGACGGTCGTAGGCGGCGTCGGCAAAAAAGTAGTCGAAGGGGTTTCCCGGAAACGTTAGCTTGTAGAGCACTTCGAGCCGGGCCAGTTTGGCGGGCAGGTCGCGCACGTCGGTCTGGATGGTGAAGTACGAGTAGCCCACCGAGGGTAGGTAAATCACCGGGTCGATGGGCTGGTGCATCGAGAGGTGATGGTAGTCTTTCACCACGCCCACGATTTCGTATTCCTTGCCCCACATCAGCTTCCGCCCGGCCACGATGCCCTTCGGGTCGTAGCCCAACTGGCGGGCGGCGCGTTCGTTGACGATCACCTTCGGGGCGTTGTTCCAACTCGCGTCGGCTTCGGCTTGGGTGAACCGACGGCCCTGAGCGAGTTTAATTTCGTACACGTCGAAGAAATTCTGGTCGGCGATAAACATCGAGTAAGTTTTCTTTTCGTCGCCGGGCCTGGGATTGGGCCGGGTGATGCCATTCGCACCGAAATTGTAGCCCCGGCCGGGGACATTGTTGGAAGCCGCCACTTTCTGCACGAAGGGCAAGCGGGCCAACTCCTGCTTGAACGATGCGTTGCGGTCGCCTTGCTCGTCGGTGGCGACGGTCGGCCCAGCCAGCACGAGCAGTTGACTGAGGTTTAGCCCCAGGGGGCTTTTTTGCATGTACTGGAGTTGCCGAAACATGACCAATGTGGCGACGATGAACAACACCGAAATGCCGAACTGAAACACGACCAGCCCCTGCCGGAGGGAAAAGCCGCCTTTTTTTGCCCTCGAAAACTGATTCCGCAAGGCCGTGATGGGATTGAACGAACTTAGCACCAGCGCCACGTACCCGCCCGAAGCGAGCGCCGTCAGCCCGATGACGCCGACGATTCCCAACCAAAATTTCGATTGGCGCAACACGGCTATCGAGAGCGGTTTCCCGACGAATTCGTTGAACAGGCCCTGCAAGGCTACCGCCAGCAACAGGCCCCCTAGCACGCCGCCCGCGCTGAGCAACAGCGTTTCGGTCAAAAACTGGCCCATTAATTGCCCCGTCCGCGCCCCGACGACTTTTCGCACGCCTACCTCTTTCGCCTTGCGAATCGACTGGGCCGTCGAAAGATTGACGTAGTTGACCCAGGCAATGACCAGAATCAGCAGCGCCACGCCCGCCAGCGAGGCCACCAGCGGCAGGCTACCGAAGGTCTGTAAGGGGTAGGTGAATGAGGGAGCAAGGTGGAGTTCGGCGAAGGGCTGTAACTGGAGGGATTGATCGCGGGTGCTGGGGTCGAGTTTATGATAAAACGCCGTTACCTGCTTCGCCAGGACTTCGGCATTGGTGCGCTTGTCGAGGTGGAGGTAAAGCGCGCAAAACCCGCCGCTTTGTTCCGAGTTCGGATCAGCCCAGTCATTTCCACTGCGATTGGCCGCGCTGTTGAGCGTTGCCAGCGACAGAACGACCTGTGCCTGAATATCGGAGTTACCGGGTGGGTCGGCGAAAACACCCGTGACCGTGTAGGGCGTGTTGCCGAACTGATTGCTGACGGTCAGCACCTGCCCGATGGGATTGGCCGCGTCGAACAGCTTCCGGGCCAACGTAGCCGAGAGTGCCAGCGTTTGGGGCTGGTCGATGGTATTCGCCCCCGCCAGGAGAGGAAAGCTGAACGAACGGAAAAAATCACCGTCCGCAAACACGACGCTACCTTCGCTAAATACTCTAGGGTCAGGGCCAGTGGTCGTCAAGACGCCTTGCCCAATTTGGTCAGCCACTCTAACCACGCCCAACGTGCCAGCGAAGCGTTCCTTGATCACCTTTCCGACACTCGGCGGCAGGTGGTACTCGGTTGGGTTCGGACCGTGGGTTACGGCGGCACGGTACAGGTGATTGTAATGACGGTGGAACCGGTTGGCCGACCACTCCGAGGCGATGAACTCGAAAATCAGCAGAAACGTCGCGATGCCGACGGCAAGGCCGACGAAGTTCAGCAGCGAAAACGTGCGGTCCCGCAGCAGGTGGCGGGCGGCGATTTTGAGGTAGTTGCGGAGCACAGTAAATTCGGTTAGTTTTGGGGAAACTTCATAACGCGATGGATACGACCGCATTCGATTTAATTGAAACCTATCAGTCCGAAGACATAATCGGTCCGCCGCAGCGGTCGTTGAATCATTCCCGCATCATTAACCGCATCGGCGTAGCGTTGGACAGATACGATGATGAATACGATGTTTTCCCGGAGCTTGAACTGGAGCTTTCGACGGGCAAATGCAAGCCCGATGTTTCCGTGTATAAAAATCTTCCTTCCGACTGGTTCTACGACATTATTTACTACACCCAGGCACCCATCATCGCCGTCGAGGTGCTATCGCCCAAGCAAGCCGTGACGGATGCGACTGATAAGGCCCTGAAGCAGTATTTTCCAGCGGGTGTTCAAGTAGTTTGGCTTATTATTCCAACCATTCGCATTATTCAGGCAATTCTACCGGATGGGTCTATTCAAACCTGGTCGGCTGGTGTTATGAAATCGCCGGTGACTGGGATGGAAATAAATCTGGAGTACCTTTTCAAATAGCTGAAATACCTTCATTCCCATCTTAGATCACTCCGCCCTTAAACTCTTCACCGGATTCATCAGCGCCGCCCGGATGCTCTGAAAGCTCACCGTCAGCAGCGCAATGCCCACCGCCAGCAGCCCCGACAAGGCAAATACCCACCAGCCGATGCTGATTTTGTAGGCAAAATTCTCCAGCCACTTCGTCATTGCCCACCAGGCCAGCGGCGAGGCAATCACGATGGCAACGGCGACCAGTTTCAGAAAATCTTTCGAGAGCAGCGCCACGATGCTGAATACGCTGGCTCCCAACACCTTCCGTACCCCGATTTCTTTCGTGCGTTGCTCGGCAGTGAAGGCCGCTAACCCCAACAAACCCAGGCAGGAAACCAGAATGGCCACGCCCGCGAAGAAGTTGAAAAGCTGACCAGTTTGCTGTTCGGCCCGGTACTGCCGGTTGTAAGTTTCGTCAAGAAACGAGTATTCAAAGGGGTGTTCCGGGGAATACTGCTTCCAGAGTCGCCCGGCCACAGCCAGGGCCGCCGGGGCGAATTGCCCCGTTGTCCGAACCTGAACCACTCCATTGTACTCCGGGTAGCTGAAGAGAATCAGCGGGCCGACGGGGGTACGAACGGACTCAAAATTAAAATCTTTCAACACACCGATGATGGTGGCGTCGGTCTGGTGAAGTTTGAATCGTTTGCCGATGGGATTCTGAATACCCGCTTGTTTGATGGCCGTTTCGTTCAGAATGACGTGGGCCGAGTCGGCTTTCGTGCCGTCGAAATTTTGTCCGGCTACCAACTTCATTTTAAAGTTGGGGATGAAGTCTTTGTCCACGCCCAGTTGGGTGATGAAAAACATCCGGTTCGGGGCTTTTCCGTCCCAGTCGGTATCGCCGGTACTGTTACCAAAGCCCACCGGATTGCTGGTCGCCGTGGTTACGCTCAGTACGCTCACTTCGTTGTCGAGTGCCCGCTTGAACTGTTGGGTAAACCGACCGCCGTTAAAGGAAAAAACGTGTTCCCGACTAAAACCGGGGTCGCGTTCGCGGATAAACCGGAGTTGGCTGCCAATCACGATGGTGCCGATGATCAGGGCCGTCGCCAGCGCAAACTGGGTAACCACCAGCGACCGGCGCAGCCCGGCATTGCCCGATTGGGTTCGACGTCCCCGCAGCGCCCGGATCGGGTTGAACGCCGCCACCATCAGGGCCGGGTAGATTCCCGCCAGCAGGAATGTGAGTGTGAGGGTGCCCAGCAACACCGCCCAAGCCTGCGGGTCGAGGAGGGAAAACTGGCCCAGTTTACCCGTTAAGTTTCGGTAGAATGGCAATAAACCCTGAATCAGTCCAATCGCCAGCACCAGCGACAGGCCCAGCGTGAGCAGTGATTCCACCAGCAACTGCCCCGTCAGGTGCCGCGATTCGGCTCCGACCACTTTCCGAATACCCACTTCTTTGGCCCGACGCGTGGCGCGGGCCGTGGTGAGGTTGACGTAGTTGATGCAGCCGATGCTGAGGAGAAGCAGCGCGACCGCGCCCAAAATCTGAACTTGTTGAAGGCCCGAATTTTTTCCGTCGGGCGCGTGGAGGTGCGACTGGGTAAGCGCCTGAAGGCGGTAATCCGAGCCGGCCTCGTTTTTCCGGGCGATGGCCTGAATTTGAGTCAGTTTCTGGCCCACCGTAGCTGGGTCGGTGTTAGGGTTGAGCTTGAGGTAGGTACTGAAATAATAGTTTCCCCAATCTTCGTCCATCACTTTCCAGTCGCCATTGCCGCCAAACGAGCGTTTCGCCAGCCCCATCGGAAAGTACATTCCAAACTTGAGGGACGAATTGTCGGGCGCATCGGCCAGCACGGCGCCAACGGTGAAGGTGCGGCTGCTGTCGACGCCCACCACGATCTTGCCGAAGGCGTTGGCCGTTCCGAATAGTTTTTCGGCCATCTTTTCGGTGAGCACGACCGAGTTGGGCGTGGGGAAAGGCCGGGCCGGATTGCCGTACAGCACTCGAAAGCCGCTGAATACGTCGAGGAAATTTTCGTCGGCGTAGGCCAGTTCCTGGGCTTTTTCGGCGAATGTTTTCCCCTCGACGCGGAACGTCCGAAAATCGTACTGCCCGGCAATCCGAACCACGTTTTCCACGCCCGGCACCTGGCTTTTGGCCGCCACGGCGATGGGTGCGGGGCTACCCGTCCAGGTACGTTCGTCCTCGCCTTTCCCGAAGTGGGAATTGATGCGGTAAATCCGGTCGGCATCGGCGTGGAAGCGGTCGTAGCTCAGTTCGTCTTTAATCCACCACAGCAGTAACACGCTGACGGCCAGCACCACGGCCAGCCCACCGATGTTGAGGAGCGAATACCAGCCGCCGCTGCGGAGGTTGCGCCAGGCGATTTTAAGGTAGTTGCGTAGCATGACGGGTAACCCCGGACTTTAGCCCGTGGGTATTTTAGCGTTGAAGAAACGGATCCCCCCCCGGCTTTAGCCGGGGGCTACCTAGACGTGAAAATTCTCCGTTACCACTTTGCCATCGAACAGGTTGACGATTCGGTGGGCGAAACCGGCGTCGTAGGGCGAGTGCGTCACCATGATGATGGTCGTGCCTTCCTCGTTGAGTTCACCGAGGAGTTTCATCACTTCCTCGCCGTTGGTCGAGTCGAGGTTTCCGGTCGGTTCATCGGCCAGAATCAATTTGGGTTTGGCGACCACGGCACGGGCAATGGCCACGCGCTGCTGCTGCCCACCCGAAAGTTGCTGCGGGAAGTGATTCCGCCGGTGCATGATGTTCATTCGCGTCAGCGCCACTTCCACGCGGGTTTTCCGGTCGGCAGCGGGTACTTTCAGGTACAGCAGGGGAAGCTCCACGTTTTCGTACACGGTCAGTTCGTCGATCAGGTTGAAACTCTGGAACACGAAGCCGATGCTGCCCTTGCGCAACTGGGCCCGTTGCCGCTCGCTCATTCGGGCCACTTCGGTGCCGTAAAAATGGTAGTCGCCATCGGAGGGGTTGTCGAGCAGGCCAATGATGTTGAGCAGGGTGGATTTTCCGCAACCGGATGGCCCCATGATGGCCACGAACTCGCCGTCGTTCACATCCATGTTGATGCCGTTGAGGGCGGTGGTTTCCACTTCTTCGGTGGCGAAAAGCTTCTGGAGGTTGGTTGTCTTGATCATTTGGAGGTAAGTGAAAGGAGTTTTTTTGCCGGAACGCCATCTTCACGGCGTTCCGGCGGTGGAAAGGGATTGAATTTCGAGTGTTGACAACGTTCTAAACGTTGTCAACGCTGCCTGATTAAAATTCCAAAACTTCGTTGTCGCCAAAATTCTCGTAGGAGGAAGTGATCACCTGCTCACCGGGTTGCAACCCTTCCAGCACTTCAAAAAATTCAGGGTTTTTTCGGCCCAGCGTGATGGTGCGTTTTACGGCCCGTTTGCCCGATTTGTCTACCACGTACACCCAGTTGCCGCCCGTGTCGGAGAAGAACCCGCCGACGGGCAACAGCGTGGCTTTGGCGGCCTTGCCCAGTTCGAGTCGGAGCGGCGAGGATTGGCCGCGCTTGATGCCTTCGGGAGTGACTTTATCGAACACCATGTCGACATCGATCCGGCCATTGCGTGATTCGGGAAAGACCCGGCTGATCGTGAGCGGGTAGGTTTGGCCATTGTACTCAAAATAGCCCTTCAAGCCGGGGAAAATTCGGGAGTTGTAGTGCTCATCCACGCCGACCCGCATCTTGAACCCCTTCACATCGTCAATTTGCCCGATGTTCTGGCCCTGGTTGATGTTCGAACCCACTTCCACGTCGATGCTGGAAAGCAGGCCGGAGACGGGCGCTTTCACCACCAGGTTTTCGAGGGTTTGCTGCCAGAGCGCCACGTTTTTCTGGGTGCGAAACAGCGTGCCTTCAAGCTGCTTAATTTGCAGAACAGAGTTTTCTTCCTGGTATTTCTGCGACTCGATTTCGATTTTACGCTGCTCCACCAGCGTTTCGTAGTCGCGCTTGGCTTTGAGGTAATCCTGTTCGGGAATCACTTTGTCACGGAACAACTTCTGTTGCCGTTCCCAGAGGTCTTTGGCCTGGTCGAGTTTAAAATCGAGGTCGGAAAGGCTTTTCTGAAGCGTGAACCGTTCCACCCGCAGGCGTTGCCGGGTATTTTGCAGGTCGTTGACGAGCCGGTTGGCCTCGGTTTCCGATTGAAGAAAATTCAGTTTCAGGCTTTGGTTTTCCAGGCGAAGGATGATGTCACCCTGATTGACGGCCGTTCCACCCTCCACCAGTTTCTGCGTGACGTATCCGCCCACGATGGCATCGAGGCGGATGGTTTTGAGCGGCTGCACGACCCCGGTCACGGCAATGAAGTCGTCGAAAGGGCCGGTACTGACGGCTGAAACCGTGATTTTATCCCGCTCGACGTTCAACTTTGAGCGGCGGTCGGCAAATATAAAGGTGTACGCCAGTAAACCAGCCAGCAGTACCCCCCCGGCAGAAAGGAGGAGGCGTTGGCGAGTCCAGAAGCGTTTCGGAAGGGCGCGGTCCATGTGTTGGTTGGGTATTTTTTGATTGCCAGTTAACTAACCATAGCTGTGCCACGGTGGTGTGACCTTTGAAAGTCAATTAGTTAGCCTTAAATGGATGGTTTTGCTTGTCCGGAAACGGACGGGACGTGTGCGGAAGCGGACAGGAAAAGGAGACGTGACAAATTGATGTTGAAAATGCGGTCTGATTTTTAATTGATTTACCTTCAACGGATTACACCGATTACCGTTCGATACCACAGGGATCAAATTCTAAGATACCGAATGGAAAAGGTCATCCGCACCATATTTGCAGGTTAACTCTCCATCGCCTTCCATTCTGCGTTGATCCCACGGCTAGTGGGAAAAGGGGTACAGTCGACGACTTTTATCGTTCGATTGAGAAATAAACATCCGGCCAACGAAAGAAGTCGATTCAACTCATCCCCCCATGCCCGAACCCATCTCCGCCAAACTCCTCCTCGTCGATGACGATGCCGACGTACTCCTGGCGGCTAAATTGCTGCTCAAACGCCATTTCCGGCAGGTGGATGTCGAAAAAAACCCGGAGCGTTTGCCCTTTCTCATCACCAACGGCGGCTACGACCTGTTGCTGCTCGACATGAATTTCACCCGCGACGTCAGCAGCGGCAAAGAAGGCTTCGACTGGCTCGACCGGGTGCTCGACCTGGCTCCCAACCTGGCCGTGGTCCTTTTCACGGCTTACGGCGACGTGGAAATGGCCGTGCGAGCCATCAAAATGGGCGCTTCGGATTTTGTGTTGAAACCCTGGGAAAACGACAAACTCCTGGCCGCCCTCCAGACCGCCCTGGAAGGGAAACGGCAGAAAGCCGAAGGGAAGAAAGGAATTCAACCCGCCACTCCGGTTGGCACCAATCCGATTATTGGCACTAGTCCGGCCATGCGGGCGGTGTTCGACACCATCGATCGCGTTGCCGCCACCGATGCCAACGTGCTGATTCTGGGTGAAAATGGCACGGGCAAGGACCTCGTCGCCCGCGCCATTCACCAGCGCTCCCTCCGGCAGGCGGGGCCGTTCGTGCCCGTCGATTTGGGGGCCTTGAGTGAAAGTTTGTTTGAAAGCGAATTGTTCGGACACGTGAAGGGGGCCTTCACCGACGCCCGCGACGACCGCGCCGGGTGTTTTGAAGAAGCCAACACCGGCACCATTTTTCTCGATGAAATCGGCAACATCACCCCGCCCCAGCAGGCGCGACTGCTCACGGTGCTCCAGCAACGCAGCGTCACGCGGGTTGGCTCCAGCAAGCCCCGGGCCGTGGACGTGCGCCTGATTTGCGCTACCAACGCGCCCATTCACGAGCGCGTGGCCCAGCGCGCCTTCCGCCAGGATTTGCTCTACCGCATCAACACCATCGAACTGCGCCTGCCCCCGCTCCGCGAACGCCCGGACGATATTCTGCCCCTGGCCGAGCATTTTTTGAAGCAGTACCGTAAGCAATACAATCGTCCCGTGACGGGCTTGAATCCGACCCTGACGCGGCAAATGGCCCAGTACGCCTGGCCCGGCAACGTGCGCGAGTTGCAACACGCCATCGAGCGGGCCGTCATCCTGACGCGCGGCTCCCTGCTCGAACCCGGCGATTTTGAGTTTGGCTCCGGGACCGTCACCACGCCGGTGTTGAATGAAAGCCTTCAACTAGAGGAGGTTGAGCGGGGGCTGATTCAGCGGGCCATGCAGAAATTCAACGGCAACATCACCGACGTAGCCCGCGAGCTGGGCCTCTCGCGGCAGGCTCTGTACCGGCGACTCGAAAAATATGGGTTATAAACACTTTTCTTTCGGCCTGCTCTGGCGGGTGATTCTGATGACCCTCACCGCCCTCGGCACCGGCTGGCTGGGCGCACGCGGCGCATCGGTGGGCTGGCTACTGGCCCTGGGCATCGGGCTGAATGTCGCTCAGGGGGCGGGATTGTACCACTACGCCGTGAGCACGAACCGAAAACTCACCCGCTTTCTCGAATCGGTGCGCTTTTCCGATTTTGCCATCTCCTTCCGGGCCGACCGCGAACTGGGGCCGAGTTTCGAGGCCGTCAACCAGCAATTCAACGAAGTCTTGGAAGCCTTCCGGCTGGCCCGGGCCGAGAAAGAAGCCAATCTGCACTACCTCAACACGCTGGTGCAACACGTCAACGTCGGGCTGCTGGCCTACGATGCCGTGGGCAACGTCGAACTCGTCAATCAGGCCGCGCTGCGCCTGCTGGGCGTGTACCGCCTCCGCAAACTGACCGACCTCGCGGCGGCTCACCCCGACCTGCTGACCTTGCTCAACAACCCCCGTAAAGAAACCTCCGGCGATACCCCCGTGGTGTACCGCACGGCCTCGGAGTCGGCTCCTTCGCAGGAACTCTCGGTGCGGAGCACGGCCATTCGCCTGCGGGGGCGGCTGATTACGCTGATCTCCCTGCAAAATATCCGTAATGAATTGCAGCAAAAAGAAGCGGAGGCCTGGCAAAATCTGACGAAGGTCTTGCGGCACGAAATCATGAATTCGCTTACGCCGGTGGTGTCGCTGGTGGGCACCATGCAGGAAATCGTAAGCAGTGAACTTCGCGACGGCCTGGCTCCGGCTGCCTCGGTCGATGACCTCGAAGAAGCCCTGCGCACCATCGAACAGCGGGGGCGGGGAATTATGCGCTTCGTGGAAGCCTACCGGCATTTTACCACGCTGCCACTGCCCCGATTTGCCGAACTCAGCGTGGCCGAATGGCTCCACCGGGCGGTGAGCCTGAGCTTGCCCGAACTGCGCCAGCGGGGCATCGCCCTCGATTTGGAGGAAGTAAACCCCAGCCTGAAACTTCAGGCCGATGCCGACCAACTCGACATGGTGTTGCTGAATTTGATTCGGAACGCCGCCGAAAGTGTAGAAAAGTTGGAACGGCCCCGCATTTACCTCCAGGCGCAGGGCCTGGCCGATCAGGGTCTCCGCATCCGCGTGAGCGACAACGGGCCGGGCATTGCCCCGGAAGCGCTCGAAAAGGTGTTCATCCCGTTTTACACCACCAAAAAATCGGGTTCGGGAATCGGGTTGAGCCTCTCCCGGCAGATTGTCCACCTGCACGGGGGCAGTATTTCGATTGCCTCCGAAAAAGAAGGCTGCACGGTAGAACTGCTCTTCGCCCGGCGGGAGGCGTGGTCGTGAGGCGGGGCCTGTTCAGGACGTCGGATCTTTCAAGAAAAATGGCAGCGCTTTCCGTCACAAAATTTTCACCCCGATGCACTGCCCACCCGTGACGGTAAACGTCCCTTCGTAGGTTTTCGGAACCAGCACCTGCTGTTCGCGGGCCAGGTACCGGTGTTGGCCGGGCGTCAATTGCTCCAATTGGAGGGTGCCCGTTGCTCCGCAGGCTGGCGTGGCATTGGCAGAATTGGAGCTGAGTACGCCCGCTGCCGTGGAGGCGGCATCCAGGTAAATTTCCAGGGAACGGTTGCCGGTCAGTTTGAAAAAGGAAGCTTTCCCGCGCACGCCCGTCACGGTCACCGATTTCGGCAAGGTAACCGACCCGCCAGGCCCGGTTACTTTCAGCGTCACGGTAAATGTGCCGTTGCGGGGGTACACGTGCAGGGGCGTGGCGGAAACCGAATCTACTTTTCCGTCGCCAAAATCCCAAAAATACGAGGTCGTGTTGGTGGTGGTCGTGTAAAACTGTACCGCCCCGGTGCCGTCGTCGGTGGCCACGAAATCGACCGTCGGGAGGGGTTCCTCGTCCGTTTTTTTGCAGGCGTTGAAAATGCCCATCAGGGCTACGAATACCAGCAGGGAAAAGCGAAAGTTCATGCGGAGGGGGCTTGTTGGTGAGGACGATGGCAGGATGAAAATGGGAAAAAACTCCTGAATAACGGCCTAAACGGAATATTTCCGGGATATTTTCAACTTTTGAACCAAAACGAACGCCAGTTCGCGAATGGTATGGATGCAATGCAAACAAACAACGGGCGACGGCGGTGAAGCCGCCCGCCGTGCGGGAAACGGGCGGAGTTTTATCGCTCAATCAATACCTTCACCACCGCCCGCTGGGCCTGGTTTTGCACCCGAATCAGGTACAGGCCCGGTGCGTACGTACGCAGGTCGAGTTCCGTCTCCGGTTTGGTTAAGTCGAGGGGCCGTTCGAGCAGCGTCCGGCCCGAAAAGTCGAACACGCTCAGGAGCGGCTCGCCGCTGAAGCCGTGTACCCGCGCCCGGAACAGGCCCGCACTCGGATTCGGGGTGAGGATCAAGTTCGGAGAAACCAGGCCCGATTCGTTCACCCCGTTTACAAAGTCAACTTCCGTAATACTCCCGGCCGTGGCAAGGCGGGTAGTACCCGCCCGAAGTTTGACGTCATCGAGGTAAAACGTGTAATTCCGGCCCGCCCGCAGCCCCCGATCCTGAAACGTCAGCCGGGCCAGGGCGCTCGGATTGCCCAGTTCGGCCCAACTCACGCTCAGTTGCTGCCAGGTGTTGGCGGGTAAGTCGAAGGGCTTGGCCGTCGTGGCGGGGCCGTCGTCGGTCGTTTGCCCGTACACTTGAATTTTGGCCCCGCCCGCCCCGGCCCGAATCCAGAACCGGATGCCGCCGGGGTACGAGGCGGGGTTGACCGGCGTGGCCGTGCGCAGGTTCAGCCCACCCCAATCGCTCGCCATCGTGACGGCCATCGACTTGGTACCCACCTGTTTCGGATTGGTGTTGTTGAAATTCGGTGATCCCGCCGCCAATCCCCACGACCAGTTGGCCCAGGCCGCGTTGAGCGCGTCGCCGTAAATCACGAGGTCGTTGGCCACGGGTGCCGCTTGGGTGGTGACGTTCAGCGCCGGACTGGCAGCGGAAACGTTCCCGGCGGCGTCTTTGGCTTTTACCGTGAACGTGTACGTCGTGCCCGCCGTCAGGCCCGTCAACCCCACCGTCGCATTCCCGACTGTGACCAGGAAAGTTCCGTTGCGAAACACGTCGTAGCCCGTCACGCCCACGTTGTCCGTCGAAGCCGTCCAGGTCAGCGTTAGGCTGGTCTGCGTAATCGCCGAAGCTGCCAGACCGGTTGGAACGCCGGGTACCTGCGTATCGGGTGGGCTGACGCTCAACGCGTTGCTGGCCGCCGAAGCATTTCCGGCGGCGTCTCTGGCTTTCACCGTAAACGTATACGTTGTGCCCGCGCTCAGGCCGGTGGCGGCAAAACTCGCCGCCGTGGCCGTTCCGATGGGCGTACCGTTGCGGAAAATTTCGTAGCCCGTCACGCCCACGTTGTCCGTCGAAGCCGTCCAGGTCAGGGTGCAGCCGGTGCTGGTCAGGGTGCTGGCGGCGAGGTTCGTTGGGGTACTGGGGGCTTGGGTATCGGCGGGCGGGGGAGGCGTTCCCGAAATGAATTTTACGTCGTCGAGGTAAAAGGTTTGGGGCGAGCCGCTGCCGTCCTGCCAGTTGAGGCGCTTCACCGCCGCCGGGTTACCCAGTTGCGCCCAGGTGACAGTCACGAGGGTCCAGGTGGCGGCGGCGGGTGTCACGGCCACATTCGGACTGGATGTTCCCCCATCGGAATCCTGGGTGTAAAATTGGACGGCCTGCCCGTTGCCATAAAACCAGAACTGAATGCCGCCGGGATAACTGGCGGGTGAAATCGCCCCGTCGTTTCGCAGGCTCAATCCGCCCCAACCGGCGGTAATTTGCACCGAAAGCGAGTTCGCGCCTGCTTTCACCGGGTTCGGGTTGGCCGGATTTACGTTCGTGTTCCAGGACCAATTTTGCCAACTCGCTCCGATTGCATCGCCGTACACGAGCAGGTCCGAACTCGTTGCGGCGCTGGTCGTAGCGCTGAGCGCGGCACTGGTAGCGGAAAGGTTGCCCGCCGCGTCGCGGGCTTTTACGGTAAAACTGTACGTGGTCGAGGCATTCAGGCTGCTGACGTTGAAGGTAGTCGTCAGACTTTCCCCGATTTGTGTACCGTTCTGGAAAATTTCGTAGCCACTCACGCCAATGTTATCAGTCGAGGCCGTCCAGGTCAGCGTCAGGCTGGTCGAAGTCACGTTGCTGGCCGCGAGGGCCGTGGGCATGGTCGGGGGCTGGGTATCGGCGGGTGGGGGCGTGCCGCTGCCGAGGGCTTTGGAGAGCATCCGCACGTAAGCCGCTTGGTAGTAAATGGCCGGTTCGGTGATTTGCCAGGAATTTTCGGGGTAACTCGTGTTCCAGGCTTTGAAGGACTTCTGCACGGGCTGGTTTTGCGGTGGAGCAATCGTGCCGCCGTAGCTGGGGTCGGGTGCAAAGTTTTTGTTTGGCCCGCCCACCACGTAACCGGGCGCGGGGTTGGTATCAAAGGCGGTGCCATTGGCAAACCAACTGTGGTACATTTCGGGCACCGATTTCTCGGCTCCGTAGCTGCCCATGTTGCTCAGGTAACAGTAGCCGGTGGGGTTGACGCCGTGCAAGTAATGCACGTAGCCCATCGCCGCGTCGCGGTAGTTGGTGGCATTGACGGCATCGAGGTTCTGCTGGTTCATCGCCCAAAACATACTTCCCTGGTTGCTGCGCACCTGGTTACTGCCCCAGGTGTGGTTGTCATTGGAGAGGTACGCCCGGTAGGCGTCGGTGCCGCCGAGGTAGTTGGGCAGGTTGTCGGCGTTGCCCGTTTTCATCGAAGCCTGGTACGTGTTCCGAATCGCCGCCGCCACCGAAGCCGTGGCTCCCGCCGTTTTGGCGTAGTACAGCAGCGCCGACTGGTGGCCGGTTTCAAAGGGGTACGCGAAGCTCCAGGCCATCAGGTGGATATTTTGGTAGTTGGCATCCACGTAATTTTTGTAGGAAGCCGTACCCGTCAGCGCGTACAGGTACACGGCGGAAGCCAGTCGCCGGGCGTCGCGCTCGTAGGCGTCCACTTCGGGGTTGGCGCTCTGAAAACCGGCGTTGGTGTAGGTGACGGCGGGGTTGTTGGTGGCCCAGGTGTACGCGTTCACGGCGGCAGTTTGGAGTTGATTCCCAAAGGCTTGCATGGCCGGATTGGCCTGCGCTTTGTACTGAATCGCGGCCAGGGCGAAAATAGCGGCGGCGGTGGCCGTCGAGGAGGTGCTCGCCGGGCCGTAGTACCGGGGCGCGGCATCGGCACTCGGTGGGCTGGCCGCTTGAAATTGGGTGACGGACACTTTGCTCAGCACCGAGCCGTTGCTTTGCTGCATCCGTAGGAGCCAGTCGAGTTCCCACTTCACTTCGTCAAGCAAATCCGGTACGCCGTTGCCACTTTCGGGCAGGTTGTAGTCATCGGTCCAGACGCTTGGCTTTTCCTCAAAACCAAGCAGCAAATCGGTCAGTGGGGCGTAGCAGAAGTTGACGTATTTGTTGTAATCGCCCGCGTCGAACCAGCCCCCGCGCAGGTCTTTGGCGGTGGCGGCGTTATTGGGATCGGTCACGAGGCGGCACTGCGTATCCTGGTTGGTACCGAGAAAAGCCGCGCCGTCGGTCCAGGCTCCGGCGTAGGGGGCCGTTTTGGCAAAGCCGCTGCGTTGGTAAAAAAGCACGCGCACGGCGGCCTTGAGCACGGCCTGGTACACGGCCTCGTCGAGTTCAAACCGTTCCGATCGCACGTTGTTCGTGGGGTCGAACAGGTAGTAACTTCCGGCGGTGGTCAGCGAAGAGAAATCCACCCACCAGGCTTTGTCGCCCGATTGGGCGTGGGTTTGGCCCCCGCCCCAGGCGGCGGGAGCGCCCGTGAACGCGATGGTTCCATCCGCCCACTTCCGAACCTGAAGCGAGGGACCGGGCGTGTAGGTTTGGGCCACGTTGTAGCCCGTTTGCGGGCTGGACAGCACGGCGATTTTTTTGGCGTTGAGGACGTAACCAAACTGGTCGACGTGGAGGTTGGGGCTGATGGGGGCCGTGGGTTGCGCCACTACGGGGCGCGCCAGGGCGAACAGGCCGAAAAAAAGGAAGCGGAGAAGGTGTTTCATGGCGGAACCGGGAAAGTTTTGCAAAAAACCGCTGCGTAAACGGGACTGAAATGTAGACGTTTGCGTAGGAAAGCGCAAGAGTCTTCCGGGCCGAGGCGACGAAAAACGGATGTTTTTCCCCGTTCATCTCGTTTTTGGGGTCTGAAAAGGCGGAGGCGGTCGTACTTTTACCTGAACCTGTTTTGGATTTAACAAACCAGGTTTTCCGTTCAGCAAGGCTAATTTTTCATGGAACCCGTCATTCAACTCCGCAACCTCCGCAAATTTTACGACAGCCAACCCGTCCTCAAAGGCATTGACCTCGACGTATTTCCCGGCGAAATCATCGGCTACATTGGCCCGAACGGAGCCGGAAAATCGACGACCATCAAAATCCTGATTGGGATGCTGTCCGACTTCCAGGGCGAGGCGCGGGTGCTGGGCTACGACGTGCGGCAGGATTCGCTCGAAGTGAAAAAACGCATCGGCTACGTGCCCGAAAACGCCGCGCTTTACGACGTGCTCACGCCGATGGAATACCTCACTTTCATCGGGCGTTTGTACCGAATGCCCGACGCCGACATCACCCGCAAGGCCAGCGACCTGCTCGGCTTGTTTGACCTGAGCGCCCACGCCGATGCCCGGATGAACACGTTCTCGAAGGGAATGCGGCAGAAAGTGCTGCTCACCAGCGGCTTACTGCACAACCCCGACGTGGTGTTTTTCGACGAACCGCTTTCCGGCCTCGATGCCAACGCGGTGATTTTGGTGAAAGAAATTCTGGCGGGCCTCCGCACGGCGGGGAAAACCATTTTCTACTCCTCGCACCTGATGGACGTGGTTGAGAAAATTTCCGACCGCATCGTCATCATCAACGGTGGGCAGGTGATTGCCAACGGTACCATCGACGAACTCCGGGCTTTAGCCCACACCGGCACCCTCGAACATATTTTCCAGGGCCTCACCGGTGACGGGCAGAGCACCTCGAAAGCGGCGGAATTTATTCAAGCCATGCAATAAATAAAGAGTGAAGGATGAGTTGGTGAATTGTGAGTTTAACTCACAATTCACCAACTCACCCTTCACAACTTATCATGACCCGAACCATCCTCTTCCTCCTCGACCGCCTCCGGCCAATTTTCCGGCTGCTGGGCGTTGATTACGCGATTCTCCGCACCATCGTGGAGGTGAAACTGACGATGGACAACCGCCGCAGCCACGCCGTGGGGGGCCGACCGGGGCAGAAAAAAACGGATTCCAACAACCGGTTTCTGATGGTCGTGGGCGTGTACACGTTGTTCGGCGTGTTCGTGGGGGCGCTGGTGTTCATCGTGCCTTCCTTGCTGCTGAGTACCGCGTTTTTGTTCAGTTACGTGATGTTCATCACCGCGCTCACGCTCATCTCCGACTTCTCGAATGTGCTGCTCGACACCACCGACAACGTGGTGATTTTGCCCCGGCCCGTCAATGGCCGCACGCTGCTCGTGGCCCGGCTGGTTCACCTAATTACTTACATTCTGCTCATCGTGCTGGCGCTGACGATGTTCCCCACGATTTACATGGGCTTCAAGTATGGCCCGCTGGCGGCGGGCCTGTTCCTGCTGCTCAACGTGCAGGCTACGCTGCTGACCGTGTTTTTCACCACGCTGCTGTATATGCTGCTCATCCGGTTTACGAGCGAAGAGCGGGTGAAAGACGTGATCAGCTACGCGCAGATTTTCATGACGATTTTCTTCAGCCTGGCCTACCAGATTTTACCCCGCGTCCTTGATTTTTTTAACTTGAAAAATGCGGAATTCACGCTCCAAACCTGGCATTTCGCCGTGCCCCCGCTCTGGCTGGCTGGCACGATGGACGCGGTCGTGAACGGGCATTTCGAGCCGGACTACGCGCTGTTGATTGGGCTGGCGCTGGTGATGCCCCTGGCCTTGTTGTTCGTCAACAGCCGGTACCTGGCTCCGGCCTTCAACCGCAAACTGGCCGTGATGGGCGCGGGAACCAGCGGCGGCGAGCGACCCGCCCCGCCCGAACGGGGTGGGTTTGTGTGGTCGGAATGGCTGGCACAGCGGCTGACGCGCTCGGATTTGGAACGCGGTTCCTTCGAGCTTTCCTGGAAAATTACCTCCCGCGACCGGCGTTTTAAAATGCGCACCTACCCGTCCATCGGCGTGTTTCTGCCTCTGCTGTTCGTATTTGTCTGGCCGATTTACCGGGAAAAGGGCCTCGACGGCCTGGTCAATTCGGCCAGCTACCTGTTTCTGATTTACGTGGTGCAGAGCGTGTTGAGCACGTTTTACCAATCGACCTACCAATCCGACGACTTCAAGGCGGCCTGGGTCTACTACGCCACGCCGATCGGGTCGCCGCGTGAGGTGATTCTGGGCAATCTGAAGGCCGTGGTGATGAAGTTTTTCACGCCGTTTTACCTCGCCGTTGGGGTGTTGATGAGCCTGCTCTGGGGCTGGCGCATCCTCGACGACCTGCTGGCGGGCTACGTCTTCGCGCTCGTGGTCGTCACGCTCGAAGCCTGGACGAAAACCACCTGGTACCTGCCGTTTTCGCAGGAACCCAAAGAAAAACAAGACGGCACCCGAACGCTGAAAACGATGCTGATGCTCTTCGTTTTCATGCCCACCGCCGGGCTACTCCACTGGGGCGCCACCTTCGTGCCGGGCGGAGCGCTGCTGTTGGCTGCGCTGTACGGCGGCCTGCTCTGGGCCACCACGAAGAGCTACGAGCGGTTGAGTTGGGAGCAATTCGAGTAAGTGAATGGTGAAAGGTGAGTGGTGAATTGTGATTGTTATTTTCACAATTCACCACTCACCTTTCACCACTTGGCTACGTCCAGTACAACACCGGCGCGTTGGGAAATCGCAGCTTCCATTCGGCTTCAAAAAACCGGCGCATTCGCCGCATTTCTTCGGCCACGTACACGTACTTTTTGCCGCCAAACTTATTGAATTTCTGCGAACGGCTCGCTTCGTCCATCTCCAGCGTGGTGTTGGGATACCAGCCCAGCAGCACGTCTTTCGAGCCGGGGGTGAAGCGGTGGGTGATAAATTCCACGGTCAGGTCGCAGGGGAAATCCAAGGCGTTGGCTAACCGGTCGAGCAGGTCGGTGTAGTGTCGTTCCCAGTCGGGAATGGGCATGATGGGAGCCAGCACCACGCCCACCGGGTAACCCCCGCCGCCTTCGGAGCGCGGCAGGGCCAGCTTTCGCAGTGCCCCCAACCGTGCTTCGATCGAGGCCGTGCCGCCTTCCAATCGCCGGGCGATGGGTTCGGCATTGAGGCTAAACCGCGCTTGGGTGTGGCCTTCGTGCGGCAGGTCGAGCAGCGAATCCACCCGCTCGTACTTGCTTACCCAGCGCAGTCGGGCCGCGTCGCGGGTGCCGAAGTAGCGGATGCACTCGGCCAGACTGCCCGTCAGGTGTTCGATGCCCATCACGTCGGTGTAGCAACTCACCTCGAAGGTGGTCAGGCCGCTGGGCTTTTCGTAGGCCGCCGTGTTGGCTAGCATCTGGGGCAGGTTGGCGTAGGCCCGCACCACCGGCGGTCCCGACAAACTCCCGGCCAGGTAGCAGTACTGGCAATGCGCCGGGCAGCCTTCGGCCAGGTTCATCTGCCAATCGGCGGAGGGCGGGATGGGAATCAGGCGGAAAGCTCCCGCCGGGGCGGTCACCACGGCCAGTGTGTTTTTGGCGTTGCGGTAGGTTTCGCGCTCGTCCTTCCCGCGTAGGCCGGTGATGCGGTTGGATTTGGCTTCTTCGATGGGCAGGCCGATCGCAGCAATCCGCTCGTACATCGCCTGGCCGAAGGGTTCGCGCAGCGCGTCCGGGGTAAAAACGACCCGACGGGGCATCCAGAGCCGGGCGGGGCGGGTGTCGATTTGGGGGCGTTCGGGACTGAACAGGGTGGTTGACAAAAGCAGTAGCGATGAAGTGAGCGGGCTGAATGCGCGGCGGCTGAAAATTTCCTCAGCGCGGGTAATTGCCCACTTTTTAACAACGCCGACCGCCAAATGAATCGCCGGAGGCGCGATAGTTTTAAAGTAAAATTCACGACGGCCTGGGCTAAACTTCGCCGGTTCCCGTACATTCAACCGCACCATTCCCGCACCCGTATTTCTTTTTCTCATGGTTCTTTTTTGCCTCCGTGCTTCGTTTGTCCTGGTTGCCTGCTTACTCCTGGTGGCCGGATTTACCCAGGCCTCCCCCAGCCGCCGCACCAAAAACATCGCCTACGTCGCCACGAATGCCGCTGACTTCGATGCAACGGGGCATTTGCTCGACGTGTACGCGCCGCGCCGCGCCTCGGCCACGCGGCGGCCCGTGGTGGTGTTCATCCACGGCGGCAACTGGAACAGCGGCGACAAAAAAACCTACTGGTTCATCGGGAGGCGACTCGCCAAGCAGGGCGTGGTGGCCGTCATCATCAACTACCGAATGGCCCCCAACGTGCAGGTGCCTGCGATGGCCGACGACTGCGCCCGCGCCGTGCTCTGGGCCACGCGGCACGCCACCGAGTACGGCGGCGACCCCACCCGGATTTTCACGATGGGCCACTCCGCCGGGGGCGGGCTGGCGGCGCTACTCTCGACCGACGATGCTCTATTCGGCAAACTGGGGCTACCAAAAAATCCGGTGAAAGGAGCCATCCTCGACGATGCGGCGGGCCTCGATATGTTCGATTACCTGAAAAAAATGGAATACCCCGGCGACGAGAAGTTTCTGGTGCCCTTCGGCTCGGATTCGACCGTGTGGCGGGCGGTTTCGCCGATGTATCACCTCTCGGCGAGTACACCACCCACGTTGCTGTACGTGGGGGGACGCAGCTACCCCGGCATTCAGAAAAGCAGCGAGCGGTACCGGCAGCGGTTGCAACGACTCGGTGTGCAGCACCGATTCACCGAATTGCCCCGTAAAAAACACGTGGCGATGGCGGTGATGTTGTTTTGGAAACGGAACGTGATTTACCGGGAATTGTTGGAGTTGGTGGGGGCGGGGAGGAAATGATTCTACTCGGGGCTGTAGAGATTGTTTTCTTTGCAAGAAAATAGCGTTACTTTTTCTTATTATGAACATACACTTGATAAATGTAGAAAAAAGCGGCTGAGACTGTGATCAGCATAGCAGCCGGTCGCTTTGGTAGATTTAAAAGTAATCATGTAAATCACATAAAGAATGTAAATTACCATTGCAAAAGCAATGATTATCCCGAAATCTGTTTCATAAATATTTTTCTTTTTAAGGATTACAGATTTTTCTGAGGAAATATTAAATTTATTTACTTTTCTTTCAAAATACAATAAAAATTTTAAGAAATCATCCTTGTGATTTAAATCATTATTGTGCGAAATCTTTATAGTTAATTCTGAATGTGTTTCTACTTTGAAAAGGTCATAGTATTGCTGAGGCTCAAAAAGATAACTCTTGATCTCTGGCCATTCTAAATGGATATCTGCTCGATTATGAAAAACAAACTGATTTTTCCAATGAATCTCTATTCCGTTGTTAGGAAATACTATTTCTAATTCTACTGAAGCAAATTTTTTAATAAAAAAATAGGCACAAATAATTATAAAACATAAAAGAAGAACTACAATCACAGGAGATTGTATATTATCTCGCAAAGAAAAAATAAAAAAAATAAATAAAAATAATGAAATTACGATAGTTAAAGCAATTATACTTCTCGACACTACTTTGAAACGAAAAGTTTTTATACGAAAGATTATTGTAATTTTTGCTAACGCCACAGACAGGCGTTTTACAGAAAAACAAAACAAAATTTAACTACGATTAGCCGCTTTCTACCTTTGCCTTTATGCCCACCCCCCTCCTCCGCGTCACGAACCTAACCAAATCCTACGAAAGCCGCGAAGTCCTGCACGAGATTTCTTTTGAATTGAATCCGGGCGAGGTGCTGGCGTTGGTGGGCGAAAGCGGAGCCGGGAAAAGCACCCTCCTCCACCTGCTGGCGGGCCTCACCGAACCCGAAGCGGGCACCATCACCCTCGGCGATTCCGACGTGGTGGCCTACGCTCAGAAACTGGTTCCGGGCCACCCGGCGGTGAAATTGGTGGCGCAGGATTACCGGCTGTTTCCCCACGTCAGCCTCCGCGAAAACATTGCTTACGCCCTGCGGGAGTACAACCGGGAGTACCGCAACTTTCGGGTTGCCGAACTGCTCGACCTGGCGGATTTGAGCGCCGTCGCCAATCGCAAACCCCGCGAGGTGTCGGGTGGGGAGCAACAGCGGGCGGCCATCGCCCGCGCCATCGCCGAAAAACCCCGGCTGCTGCTGCTCGACGAACCCTTCAGCCACCTCGACGCCCTCCACAAGCAAACCCTCCGGCAAAGTCTGCTCGCGCTGGTGCGGGCCGAGGGCCTGGGCTGCGTGTTCGTCACCCATGATTTGCTCGACGCCCTCACCACCGCCGACCGGGTCGGCGTGATGCGGCGGGGGCGAATTTTGCACCTCGGCACCCCCCGCGACGTGCTCACCCAAACCGAAAGCGGGTACGTGGAAGCCTTGATGAACAGTGCGTTGAGTGTAGTGGATGCGGTGGAGCGGTTGCGAAAAACGGTCTGACCCTTTCTCATCGTAAGCACCCCGGCGGTTTTTCGGGATGACAAGACCCCGAAAAACTGCCGATCTACAACTGATCACCTCCTCAATACGCCTGACTCAGCGGGTGAACCACCAACTCGTCGATCACGACATGGGGCGGAGCCGAAAGCACGAAATGAATGGAATCCGCCACGTTTTCGGGCGTGAGCCAGTCGGCGTGGTGCGGGTCGCCCTGGGGCCGGGCGTGGAAGTGCGTGTCCACCAGACCGGTGTAAAGGACCGACACTTTGATTTGGTGCGGTCGCACTTCTTTTCGCAGCGCCATCGAAAAAGCATCCTGCGCAAATTTGGAAGAACAGTACAGTGAACCGCCGTCGAAAACCCGCTTCGCGACATCGGAAGCGACGTTAACGATGTGGCCGCCGCCGGAAACTTTCATCGCTTTCACCGCCTCGCGGCTGAAAAGAAAGGTACCCTTCACGTTGGTGGCGTACACCGAATCCCAGTCGGTGACGCTGAGGGTTTCGGCTTGGCCGAAAATCCCAAACCCCGCGTTGTTGATCACCGCGTCGAGTTTTCCAAATGCCGCGACCGTGTCGGCCACGGCGTTGGTGGCGAGGGTTTCGTCGGCCACGTCACCCACGAAGAGCAGGGCTTTTCCGCCCAGCGTTTCAACCTCCGTTTTCAGTAATTCGAGTTCGGCTCCGCTGCGGGCCACGAGAGCGAGGTTGGCGCCGTCGGCGGCGAGGCGGAGGGCCAGGGCGCGGCCAATGCCTTTGGAGGCCCCGGTGATGAGGATGGTTTTCATGAAAAAAGGAGTGTTTGTTCAGATCTTTTCGGTAATTCATTAGGGCGATCCTCCAGAGCGAAACGGACGTTGCGCTCTGAAGGACCGCTGGGGGAAAGTGGGTAAATCACCGCCGTTCGGCCAAAAATAAATACGGCTCGAAAAGATGGTGGATGAAAAGCTGTTTTTTATCGTCGGGGAAAACGGCGTAGTACCCGTCATCGGCGTACAGCACGATGGTTTCCCCCGTGCGGACGTAGTGGTTGGTGGCCGCGTAGGCCGGGGGCTGAAAATCGGGCAGTGCCTTCCGCACCGATTTGGAAGCCATCCGGCCCATGTAATTCTGGTAGCGCCGCAGGGCTTTGTAGCTGGGTTTGGTCAGGCGGTTGTACACGTCCTTCAGCACGATTCGTTGGGAAAATCCTAGTTTTTTCATTCCTTCCTTCGCGTCGGTGAAGGGATTGACCGCGTTGAAATCGTGGGCCGTTTGCAGAGAAAAAGGAACTTCCGGCACCCAGTCGGCGCTGTTCACCACGTTCAGGCCCCAGCCGTTGCGGGTTTCGTTTTCGTAATCGTAGGCGAAGTACAGGTTCCCCGGTTTTGGCCCGGCGCTGCAATAGGTTTTAATCCGCAGGTCGGCGGGTAGGGCACCCTGGCGCTGGAGGCTACGCAGGTGGGCGGTGAGTAAAAAGGCCAGCGCCCCGCCCTGGCTGTGGCCAGTCACGATGAGGTCGCGGACGCCCGCTTTCAGGCAGGAATCCAGTTTGGGAGCGATGTCGGCGGCCAGAAAGGCCATCCCTACCAACCAACCCACGTGGACGGTGGCGCGGGGGTGGCGGGCCAGTTCGTAGCGGAAGGTCGTGGTTTTTGAAAGCCGGAGTTCGCCCTTCGCGGGCACCATCGCGGCGTAGAGGTTTTCGAGCCAGCCCACCGAAGCCAGCGTCGTGCCCCGAATGCTGATGACGGCCTGCCGGTTGGGACTGAGCCACAAATCCCAGCGGTTGTCGAGGCCCAGCACGGGCGAACGGTGGGCTTGCCTGTAACGTCGCGGGGCATCGATTTTCAGCGAGTCGAACTGCCGGGCGGCCACTTTCAGCAAGTCGATGTACTCGGCTTTGTCGAAGCCGGGTTGGAGTTGCTGGGCCGTTGCGAGGAGTGGAAAAAAAAGGGGGAGGAGGGAGAGGCAGAGGCGGTAGAGTTTGGTCATGTTCGCGAAAAAACGGGGGTGTTTTTCGTTCAACTGGAAATTCTCGGATTTGTTGAAGGTAGAAATTTAGTAAAACTCGGCAAAACCCGAAGGGCCGTCATGCCGAACTTGTTTCGGCATCTTCCCCTCTCAAGCCAACCTGTTCTCCCGTAGCTGACTACTCAGTTGCCCAGCGGGAAGATGCCGAAACAAGTTCGGCATGACGGCCAGAGACATCACAACGAAAAATACCCCGACACCTTCACCCCAAACCGCCGGATGGGCGTGCCGTCGATGGAGGCCCCGTTGAGGTACGTGAGGCGGTGAATAGCCTGCACCCGCATGAATTTGAAGATGTTACCGATGCCGTAGCCCACCTCCACGTAGGGCACCCGGCCCAGCGCCCCGAATCCCGAAATCGGCTCGCCGTTGACGCCCAGCCCCGGAATCATCTCGCGGTTGGTCTGCCGCACCCCGCCCCACAGCACGTTGGCATTGGCAAAGAGCCGCCACTTTAATTTTTTAATGGCCGGAAGTCGGTTAAACACCAGCCCCTCGAAGTTGTGTTCAACGCGCACCGAGCCGTAGCGGTCGGAGATGAACTCGAAAAAATTCATCAGGTTGTAGGCGTTGTCCACGTAAAACCAGGACTCATTGCCCAGGTGTGGGAAGAGCAGCGGATAAGGCAGATTGGAG
This sequence comes from uncultured Cytophagales bacterium, assembly GCA_964244295.1. GTDB lineage: Bacteria > Bacteroidota > Bacteroidia > Cytophagales > Spirosomataceae > JAJAZB01. The sequence continues at coordinate 89,121 of CAXTIG010000001.1, read as the reverse complement.
GGCGTGTACCCCGCCGCGAGGACGTAGGTACTCCGTCCCAGTGCCCCCAGCCGGAAGCTCTGCCCCAGCCGCGCCGAAAAGCGGTGGTACTTAAAATCCCCCCCCAGCGTGTTGCGCAGGCCCAATTGGTACCGAAATGTGGCCACGGGCCGGTTGTCGTTGCCCAAGCTCACGCGCTCGTTGTCGTTTTGCAGAAACACCTCGTTGCGGGCGTAGCGGCCTTCCATCACCACTTCGGTGTAGTCGTAAGTGTTGCGAACGGGCGAACCTGGCTCCCCCGGATTGACGATGTAGGCGAAAGGATACTGCGGCTCAAAAGTCCGGTTGCGCAACCCCAGGGTGGCCGTGAAGCCTTTCAACACCTCGCCCCGGAAGTAGGCGAAATTATCGGCCTGAAAAAAGCCGCGCCGGTAGGTACCGAAGCGGGTGTACGTGGCGAAGAGGCTGTTGTTGCCGACTACGTCGGAGGTGAGGCCGATGCGTTCGAGGTCGTAGGAGCGCGTGGCCCCCAGCACGAGCCAGGGCTTGCGGCTCAGGATATACAGCGCATTGGCCCCGTACTTGAGGCGGTGGTCGTTGGTGCCGTAGGCGAGGTAGCCGCTGAAGACCCACTTCCGGCTGAATTCAGTACTGGTGCGCAGCCCAACGGCAAAGCGGAGGCCCTCCACACTGTTGGCAGCGAAGGTGCTCAGGGCCGGGCCGAACTCGACGCCCGTGTAGATTTTCTTGTAGCCACTGGCTAGAAAACTCGCGATTTCAACCTGAGTTCGCACCACCGGAATGGCTTTTACCGAATCAATCAGCGAGTAAGCCAGGCGTTCGTCGCGGGTGAGGCTGTCGTGGCGGGCTTGGTTCCAGAAATCGGTCGGGTATTCTTTGTACTGTTCGGAAAGCTCCACCACGGTGTCAAAAAAAGCGAGGTCACGCGGTTGGTTGACCACGATTTTCTGATTGGACGAGAAAAACTTGACCAACACCCCCGGCGCATTGGTCGACAACTGAGCCACGTTGATGAGCACCCGTACCTTCGAGGGCAGCCAGGCATCCCCGGCGGTCGAATCTTGCACCTGAAGCAATTCCTGTTGAATCTTGACCCGTTCGATGAAGTTGAGGTTGGCCTCGCCCGCGATGGTCAAATCCACCTGACGCAGGGCGTGGCTGGTGGTATCGACCCAGATTTTCCCGATAAACGCCAAATCCTGCTGGCGCTTGGGGTCGACGTCGATTTCGTAGCAAACCTGGTCGCCCACCACCACGGTATCCGACAAAAAATAGGTGTAATTGCCCCGCCAGCCGTCGGCAATGGGCGAGAGGAAATCCTTGTTGAGGATCTGAAGGTAATTTTCGTAAAAATTATACTGCTGAAACGTGCTGCCCACCAGTTGAGAAAACAAACTCCCGTTGGTGACACCGACGCCCTCCACCTTCGTTTTCTCGATTTTCTCTTTTCGTTTTTCCGGATCGCGGCGGTAGTACACGTTGGAAATGGATTCGGAGAGAAAAATCGGGATGACGGGCTGGCCGTCTTCGCCCGCGATTTTGTCGAGCTTGTCGATGACTCCGCTCACTTTTTTCCCGATCCCCCGCTTCCGAAATTTCTCGGAAAGCTGGTCGACGTCGAACTCGATTTTGTTGTAACTCTCGTACTCGTAGGCACTCAGTTGCTTCCAGTTGTGGCGCGGTTTGGCCTTCACCGTCTTGCGGATGATGCCGTAGGCCGGGTCTTCGGTGCGTCGGACGATGACCTCCCGAAGCTGCGAAGCGGTGGCGGTAATCTGAACGTCGATTGTTTGGGATTCAAGGGTTTGGTCGATGGGCTTCGAACGGGTGGCGTAGCCGACGTAGCTGACCAGCAGCGAATCGCTGCGCTCCTTACTCAGGAATTTGTAGTAGCCCTCAAAATTAGTGGAAGCGCCCACGGCCTTGCCCTTCAAGGCCACGCTGGCGAAAGGCACCGGGTCGCCGGTTTGGGCGTCGGTGATGCGGCCCTGGTAGGTGAAGGTTTGCGCCCGCAGCCCACTCAGAAAGCCGACCGTTAGAAAAAAAAGCAGCCCAGTGGTCCGCGTAACGTTCATTCAGGGAAAGGGTGGAAACGAGGGAAGTGTTTCTACAACGCAGCGACAACCCCTCCTCGTCTGCATTGGTTCAAGACATACGGCGCGGTAGTCAAGCGGGTTGACGAACAGCCGCTTTTTTACGACGAGGGCAACGCTTCGAAGACAAAACCCCGTTCAGAAAAATGGGACAGCATCCTGGACAAGGCGTATTGCAAATTCCGTTGGGCTTTCAAACTGTCGTGAAAAAGAACAATCGAGCCGGGTTCAGCGTATTTCAGGGTTTTTTGCAAAACCACTGCAGGTGTAAGTTCCGTCGAAAAATCACCCGACAGCACATCCCACATCACGACCCGATGGGTAAGTCGCACCCGCCGGGCCTGCCGCCGGGTAATGCGGCCATAGGGCGGGCGGAACAGGGTGGTATCGGGCAGGACGCGCTGGCATTCTTCGACATTCGTGAGGTAGGTTGCTTCGTCGGTTTTCCAGCCGTTGAGGTGATTGAAGGTGTGGTTGCCGATGGCGTGCCCGCCCGCCCGTATTTTCTCAAAAACGGAAGGATTTTTCACTACGTTGTCGCCGATGCAGAAAAACGTGGCCTTCGCCCCAAACGCATCGAGTTGCTCCAGCACCCACTCGGTCACGTCGGGGATGGGGCCGTCGTCGAAGGTGAGGTACAGGGTTTTTTCGGTCGTTGGCATTCGCCAGATAAAATCCGGGTACAGCGCCCGCAGCGGCAGGATGGCTTTGTGTAAAAACATCGACCGCAAAATTGGACGACGAACGGGCGGGATGCAAATCTCTGGGACCGGGGGCTTACCTCGGAACCCGGTTACGGGGTCGTTTTCCCAAACCGGTACTGGAAGCCAAGATAGGCCGTACCGAGATCGCCCCGCCAAACCTCGTCGCTCCCAAACTGGTCCATGAAATCAAACCGGAATTGCACGGCCCAGGCATCGCCGACGTACTTTCGTACTCCCGGAGAAACGCAATAGCCGCCCGCATTTACCTGAATGGATTGAGTGGCCGAATTACCCGGTTCAGAGATTCTCGCCTGCTGCCTCAGCGATGCCGGGCCACCCGCCAGAAACACTTCCCAGCCTTGCCGGAAGGATAACACCGCCACGAGATTCGCGCCAACAGCCTGGTACAGGGGTTCGAGGAGCAACTGGCGGCTGGTTGCTCTGGCAGGCCCCCCGGCTGAGAATCGGGTGAGCAGGGAGGAAAAATAGCCTTCGATACTCAAGTAACGCCCCAGCCGGTAACCCACTCCAACGCGGGCGGCGGGGACCATTTGCTTCAGGGAAGTGATGGTGCTGAGCCGGGCGACGCCGTCTTCGGCCCGGGCGTAGCCCAGCGAAACGTCCGCGTAAACGAAGCGACGGGAAGGAGTACGCTGGCCGTAAGCCCATTCGCCGGAGAGCAGACCTGCGGCGAGGAGGGGGAGAAAAAGTAACCGGTTTTTCATGTTGATGAGTCGAGGCGCGAAATGGGTCGGAAGGTGTTCGAAAGCAGCAGGATCAGCCGCCGCCGTGACGGAGACTCCACGCCTGGAGCTTTACCCGACACCCCAAAATTGCGCGCTGGACCAGTGAGGCCAACCTATTTTTAGGCGAAGCGTCGCTCAGGCACGGGTGAAGCGTGACCAGGAAGGGGCGAAGTGTTCAGCGTCCGTCTCGAAGGGATGATTCACCGGCTTACGAAAGCGGGAGGCAAGCCCCGAATGACAGGCATCGATGCGGGCCGAAACCGGGCCATTCGTCCCGCCGTTCGTCCCAACCGGGCGGGTCGTCCCAAAACCGGGCAGTTCAGCCCTTCGAGTTGCACCAGACGTCAGAAGCGGGATAGGTTTGCCTCGTCGGAACAAAACACCCGGCCCCACAAATCCAACTGGTATGAAAACGCTCCTGATTGCCGTCACCCTGCTCGCCGCTTCGTTTGCCTCCGCCGATGCCTCGCCGGTGTCCACTAGCCGCACTCCCTCAACCGCCGTTGCCGATTCGGGCACGCACAAACTCACCGCACTCATTACCACGGTGACCAAACGTTCCGGGATGTTGTACGTTGGCGTGGCCAACACCGACGCGACCTTCGACGGCGATTCGTACCGCAAAACCCGCATCGAAATTCCGGCAACGGGCGAGGTGCGGGTCAGTTTCGAGGGATTGCCCGCCGGTCGGTACGCAATTCGGGTGTTTCAGGACCTGAACGACAATCAAAAATTAGATTTCAACGGCCCGATGCCCACGGAGCCGTTTGGGTTCTCGAACGTGAAAACGATGACGGGACCGCCTTCCTTCGGGAAATGCGCCTTTGACCTGGATGCTTCCAAAACCGTGGAAATTGGTTTGCTCGGACTGTAGTTTCACCGCCTTACCTTTACTCCCATGAAACGCCTCACGTTCCTCAAAAACCTGTTGGGGGCGGGCCTCCTGCCCACCGTCGCACTCGCCCGCCCCTCCACTACCGAAGCCGAGCGGATTCGCGGGGAGTTGCTCCAAGCCTGGGCCATGTCCGAACGAACGACGTTGGTGACCGCCGGACAAATGCCCGCCGATTCGTTCGAGTTCAAGTACACGCCCGAAGCCATGACCTACGCCGAGCAGTGGCGGCACTGCTGCCTGTTTACGGCGGGGCAGTTGGCGGGTCGGCTGGGCGTGGCAAACCCCTACGAAACGCGCAAGCTGCCGAAGGCAATGACCAAAGCCGAGGTGTTGGACGAATTGAAAACCCTGTACGCGTTCGTGCGGATAACCATCGAGACCGTACCCGATGCCAAGCTCGTGGAACTGGACGATTTCATGGGAGGCAAAATCCCGAACTGGCGCTTGCTTTACGCGATGGAAAACCACATCATTCACCACCGGGGACAGTGCATGGTGTACCTGCGGCTCAAAGGCATCACGCCGGAAGGGTATTTGGGCTGGTGAAAAACCCCGCCCCGGAAAATCAGGCGTTTTTCACCAACTTCAGGGCCTCGTTCACCGTCCGCACCGGCAATTGGCAGGTTTTGTCGAAACAGACGTAAATCAGGGTTTCCTCGCCCGTCGCCTCGCGCCCTTCCAACAGCGGCAGATTCCCGGATTTCAAGGCCCCGGCCACCACTTTATTTGGGAGAAAATACCGGTCCAATTCCGCCCGCAGTTGCAGCGCGTCCGGCCCGACGATGACGACTTCCGGCGTGGCTGCAAAAAACTGAGTCGCCAATCCCGCCCAGTTGCTCAGAAAAGACGGTTCTTTTTCCACCAGCGGCCCCATTTTCGCCATCAACCGAGATGACCGTTCGCTGAAATCCCGGCGGTCGAGCAGCAGGCCAAGGTCGTAGAGGGCGGTGGCCATCATCGAGTTGGAGGCCGGGATGACGTTGTCGAACACTTCTTTTTTTCGGGCAATCAGTGGTTCGGCAGCGGCGTCGGTGTAGAAAAACAGCCCGTCGGTTTCATCCCAGAAATGGGCCAGCACGTAATCGGCCCACCGTTCGGCCTGGCGGAGGTAGGGTTCGTGGAACGTCACCTGGTACAGGTGAGTAAAGGCATCGGTCAGCGCGGCGTAGTCGTCGAGGAAGCCGTGAATTTTGGCTACCCCGCCCTTGTAGCTGTGCCAGAGCTGGGCGTCGCTGTGCGTGAGTTTTTCAAGTAAAAACGCCGCATTTTTTTCTGCCAATTCCAGAATCTCCCCCTCGCCCAATGCCCGGTACGCGTCCACCAGTCCGCGCAGCAGCAGCCCATTCCAGGAAGTCAGAATTTTATCGTCCAGGCCCGGCCGCACCCGCCCCGCGCGTCGTTCCAGCAGTTGAGCCAAATCAGGGGCAACCCGTTCATAATTGGTTTCCTGCCCACTGCCTACTGCCCGTTGCCAACTTAAAATATTTCGTCCCGTCGCGTGGCCGGTGGCTTCTTCCCGAAAATTCCCGGCTTCCGTCACGCCGAAGGCTTCGCAGAACGGAGCCGAGCGTTCGCCCAGAAGTTCATCCAATTCGGCTTTCGTCCAGGTATAAAACCGCCCTTCCTCGCCTTCGCTGTCGGCATCGAGGGCCGAGTAAAAACCGCCTTCGGGGCTGGTCATTTCCCGCTCCAGCCAGCCGATGGTTTGCCGAATCACGCGGGCGTAGGCCGACTCGCGGGTCAACGTGTAGGCCTCGGCGTACAGGCTGAGGAGTTGGCCGTTGTCGTAGCCCATTTTCTCGAAGTGCGGCAGCAGCCAGTCCGCATCGGTCGAGTAGCGGGCGAAGCCGCCACCGGCCTGGTCGTAAATTCCGCCCGCCGCCATCCGGTCGAGGGTGAGGCGGACGGGGGCCAGGGCCGACTCGTCGCCCGTGGCCGCGTAGTAGCGCAGGGCGAAGCGCCACACACTCGGCATTGGAAATTTGGGGGCACGGGCGAGTCCCCCTTTTTCGAGGTCAAAACCAATCGACAATTTTTGGAAAATACCTTCCAACACCGCGTGACTCACCCCCATCGGTTCCTCGCTTTCGCGCTCGCCCAAGCCGTATTTATCCGATTCACCGATTTGAAGGTGTTCGGCAAAACCCGCCGCCGAGGCTTCGAGTTGGTCGCGGTACTCGACGTAGGCGTTGGCCACGTCCGTTACGATGCCCGCCCAGCGTTGGGGTGGAAAGTAGGTGCCGCCGTAAAAAGGCCGGGCGTCGGGCAACAGAAACACATTGAGCGGCCAGCCGCCGCGCACGCCCATCGCCTGGGCGGCTTCCATGTAAATCGCGTCCACGTCGGGGCGCTCTTCGCGGTCTACTTTCACGCACACGAAGCGCGCGTTCATCAAGCGGGCAATCGCCTCGTTTTCAAACGATTCGTGTTCCATCACGTGGCACCAGTGGCAGGCCGAGTAGCCGATGCTGACCAGAATGGGCTTGTCTTCGGCGCGGGCGCGGGCGAGCGCCTCCGGCCCCCAGGCGTACCAGTCCACTGGGTTTTGGGCGTGCTGGAGCAGGTAGGGGCTGGTTTCCTGGGCGAGGCGATTCATTGCAGAGTAGAGAGAAAAGAGTAGAGAGGATAGAGAAAAATTAGGGAAAGATTCTCTTTTACTGAATAAGTAATTTTTGGGAAATGACCACCCCCCCGTCACTCACGCGCACGGTGTACAGCCCGGCCGGGAGGCCCGTGAGCGAAATCGGATAGGGAATTACGTCGCCACCTTGTCGGTTGCGGAAATATTCTTCCCGCAGCAGTCGGCCCGTGGCGTCGAAGAGTTGCAGCGTGGCGTCGAGGGGCAGGGCCGAGGTGTAGCGGGCCGTGACCTGGCCGGTGGCCGGGTTGGGGTAAAGCGTCAGGTTTTGGGCGGAGGCCATGCCGTCGGGCAGGTCGTAGGCGCAGAGCAGGGTTTCGGTGCCGCGTAGCATCAGCGTGGTTTGCCAGGTGCCGTAGCGGATGGGCAGGGTGGTGCTGCGCCCGTCGTCGGCGTAGGGGTTCTGGGCGGCGACGAGGATGCGGTTGCCCTTCACCACCGCTCGCCAAACGGGGTCGCGGTCGGCGAAGTGGTCGCGGGCGGGTTTGGGGATGTAGAGCGTGGGTTCGGCCTGCGAGGCACCGCCGTCGAAAAATTCCTTGAATTGCGAAAGCCGGTACAAACCCTGCACGAAGTGCTCGTAAACGGCCAGAGTTTCCGAACTCGTTGGCCCCAGTTTCGAGGGGTCTTCCCAGAGCCAGATGCCTTTCGCCCCCGAAAAAAACGGGAAAATGGCGCTGGCTTCGGCCATCCAGGGTTTGATGAAACGCCCGCCGTTGCCGCAGTCGCCGATGTAGCGCAGCCACTCGAACAACACCACGTCTTTGGCGCTCCGGGCGCGGTTGGCTTCCACCTGAAACAACAGAAAACTCAGGTAATTGCCCGCCAGCGAACTGGGGTAGTCGTAGCAAAAATACGCCGACGGCATCACCACCGCGAGGCGTTCGGCAAATGGCCCACCGACGGCGTTGGTCACGCTGTCGCGGAGGAGGTAGTTGAGCCGGGCAGGGTTGCTGCTCCAGTCTTGCCAGGAGTTGGCGTCGACGTTTAAAAACTCCGTTAGCCGCACCGGCGCATCGCCGTAGGTGCCTTGTTTGCCCGAAAAACCACTTTGCTGGACAAATTTCAACGGCTCGGCGTAAAGTTTTTGCATTTCGCGCTGGTAGCGTTGCAGAAACGTGGCATCGTCGAGTTGGCGGAGCGGAGCCGGAATCGATGGGTTGATTTTCAAAGACAAAATGCTCCGGTCGGTGGCGATGTCGCGTTCGATGTCGGGCACGAGTAAATCGACGTTGGGCGCGTCGCGACCCCGCGAATCATCGAACACGTTGGCCAGGTTTCGGAGTTCGCCCCGCCATTTTTCGCGAAAAACGGTCAGGTCATTGGTAAACGGGCTTTCCAGGAGCGACCAGGGTTGGTTGGTGCCGAAGGCCAGCCCGTACCAAATCAGCGCCCGTTGCCGGGCGGGCAGGGCCGAGGCGTCGTTGCCCGCAAACGAACCCAGGTGACTAAACCCATAACGTAGAGGCAAGCGCTCGGAATCTCCCAGGCGGGGGCCGCTGTAAACGATGGTGAAGGGCAGGGAAAAGTCGGGGAATTTTTTCCAGTCAATCACGCCCGTGGTTGTGCTGGGTGTGAAGGCAGGGACGGGGCAGGTTTGGGAATGGGCGGTTAGTGCGGAAAAAAGAAGCAGGGCGAACAGCCAACGCATAGAGAAAAAGTACAATGATGAGTAGGCACGAAACGGGTTTTCAAGCATCTAATTGATTATCTATTTTAAAAAAAGGCATTTGTTATCCCGACGAAGGAGGGATCTCGTTGAGATGCCGAACACTCGACTATCGGCAAGTAGCTCTGAAGGCCCGCGAGATCCCTCCTTCGGGATGACAAATGCCTTTTTTACTACAACGGAAACTCCAGACAACTCCTTCAAAACAACTCTGAAACGACCGGAAATTGCGCCTTCGCTGGCAATTATTAATTTTGCCGGGCGTTGTCTTTCCCAAAAACTCATTCCAACTCAATCGGGTATGAAAAGGTCTTTCGTTTTGCTCTGGATCGTTCTCGTCACGCTAACGTTGGCCTGTAACCGCGATGAACCCGGCCCGGCGGGTGGGCAAACCAAGCCGGAGTTGCTCAAAAGTACGCTTTGGAAACTCGACCGGGTGACCACCCCCGACGGCCAAACCATCAGCAAAGGCCGCCTCAACTTCACCACCCAGGTGCTTTTCGACCTGAACATGGAATTTAAAGACCCCGACATCACCCGCGCCATCGACAGCCAGTCGAAGCAGGTCGTGAACGGCGGCACCTGGCGACTGACCGACAACGAAACCATCCTCGATGTGAAGGTGACGGGCTTCACGGGCAAATTCGGCCTACTCGAACTCGGCAAAACCCGCCTCGTGCTCGGCAATCCCGTGCCGGTGGACGGAACGAGCACCGAGGTGCGGATGGAGTTTTCACCGGCGCAGTAATTCAGTTGTGAAGGGTGAAGGGTGAGTTGTGAATGAAAAGACAGCCTGCTCGACTGGTCTGATTTTTCACAACTCACATTTCACCCTTCACCATTTACTTAAACGCTTGAATCCCCGTAATTTCCGCCCCCAGAATCAGCAAGTGAATGTCGTGCGTGCCTTCGTAGGTTACGACCGATTCGAGGTTCATCAGGTGGCGCATGATGGGGAAATCGCCGGTGATTCCCATGCCGCCGAGCATTTGCCGAGCTTCGCGGGCCACGTCCATCGCCATCGCCACGTTGGCCCGCTTCGCCATCGAAATTTGGGCGGTGGTGACTTTTCCTTCGGCCTTCAACGTGCCCAAGCGCCAACAAACCAGTTGAGCCTGGGTAATCGCCGTCAGCAGTTCCGCTAATTTTTTCTGGACGAGTTGAAACGAGGCCAGCGGGCGGTCGAACTGAATGCGCTCCGCCGCGTAGCGCCGGGCCGTTTCGTAGCAGTCGATGGCCGCGCCGACGGCCCCCCAGGCGATGCCGTAGCGGGCCTGATCGAGGCAACCCAGCGGGCCGCGCAGTCCCTCCACGCCCGGCAATAAATTTTCCTTCGGAATTTTCACGTTTTCAAAAACCAGTTCTCCCGTTGTGCTGGCCCGGAGCGACCATTTTCGGTGGATTTCGGGGGTGCTGAATCCTTCCATTCCTCGCTCCACGAGCAGGCCCTGGATTTTTCCCGCTTCGTTTTTCGCCCACACCACCGCCACGTCGGCGAGGGGTGAATTGGTAATCCAGAGTTTGGAGCCGTTGAGCAAAAAATGCTCGCCTGCGTCGTGGAAGTGGGTTGTCATCCCGCCGGGGTTCGAGCCGTGGTCGGGTTCGGTGAGGCCGAAGCAACCGAGGGCCTCGCCGGTAGCGAGTCTGGGCAACCACTTTTTCTTTTGCTCCTCGGAGCCGTAGGCAAAAATTGGCCACATCACCAGCGAACTCTGCACCGACACCACCGAGCGCAGCCCCGAATCGCCCCGTTCGATTTCCTGGCACATCAGCCCGTAGGCCAGCGCGTCGAGGCCGCCGCCGCCGTACTCCGGCGGAATCGTCGGGCCGAAAAGGCCGATCTCGCCGAAACGTTTGACGAGGTGTTGGGGAAATTCGGCGCGCTGGGCGTAATCGTCGATGTCGGGAACGATTTCCCGTTGCACAAAATCACGGACGGTTTGGCGGATGAGTTTTTGTTCGTCGCTGAACAGGTCGTCGAGGGCGTAGAAGTCGGGGGTGGTTGGGGAAGTCATGGGCCGAATTTCGGCAAAATTGGCTATTTTTACCCATTCGTTTAAGGCTAACTCCCTTACCGATTTGCCATGCACCAAACCATTTCCCTCGTGCTGGAGCCGGAAATCGCCCTCGAAGCCGGGCCGTTCCGCCAGCACGTGCTCCAGACCCTCCGCCTGCCCGACGCGCCCGACGTGACCGTGCGCAAAACCCGGCAATCCATCGATGCCCGTGGCCGGCAGGTGCGGGTCAACGTCGAGGCCGACGTGTTCGTCGGGCAAGCCCCGCCACCGTTTCCCACGTTTTTCAAAACTTACCCCGACGTCAGCCGGGCGGCGCCGGTCGTGGTGGTCGGGGCGGGACCGGCGGGCTTGTTTGCCGCCCTGCGACTCACCGAACTGGGTCTGAAACCCATCGTGCTCGAACGCGGCAAGGACGTACGCGCCCGCCGCCGCGACCTGGCCGCCCTCAACCGCGACCACGTCGTGAACCCGGAATCGAACTACTGCTTCGGCGAAGGCGGGGCCGGGACGTACTCCGACGGCAAACTCTACACCCGTTCCAAAAAACGCGGCGACTTGCGGCGGATTCTCGAAATCCTGGTCGCCCACGGCGCCCCGGAAGAAATCCTGGTGGAAGCCCACCCGCACATCGGCACCAACAAACTGCCTCAGGTGGTCACCAACCTACGCCAAAGTATCCTCGCGGCGGGTGGGGAAGTGTACTTCGATACCCGTGTGAGTGATTTTTTGCTCCAAAACGGCGAAATCCGGGACATCATCACCGCCGACGGGCGGGAGTTTGCGGGGCTGGGGGTGATCCTGGCTACCGGCCATTCGGCCCGCGACGTGTTCGAACTTTGTTTGCAAAAATCCATCGCCATCGAAGCTAAGCCCTTCGCGATGGGCCTGCGGATCGAACATCCCCAGGCGCTCATCGACCGGCTGCAATACCACCGCACCGAGCGCGGAAGCCTGCCCCCGGCGGCGTACAGCGTGGTGAGTCAAACCCGCTACGGGGGCATCGAGCGCGGCGTGTTTTCGTTTTGTATGTGCCCCGGCGGGTTCATCGTTCCGGCGGCTACGGCACCGGGCGAACTGGTCGTCAACGGGATGTCGCCTTCGCGGCGGGATTCGCGCTTTGCCAATTCGGGGCTGGTGGTGGCCGTCAACGAAGTGGATTTGAAACCCTACGCCGCGCACGGCCCCCTGGCCGGGTTGGCCTTTCAGCGGGAAGTCGAGCAGCGGGCCTGCGAAGCCGGCGGAGGTACCCAGGCCGCCCCGGCCCAGCGGACGGGCGATTTTCTGACTGGAAAATTCTCTACGGAATTACTCGAAACCTCCTACCAGCCGGGGCTGGTGTCGGCGGACATGGCCGAGGTCTTGCCCGACGTGCTGGCGGTGCCGTTAAAAATGGGTTTGAAGGAATTTGGTCAGCGAATGCGCGGTTATGCCACGAACGAAGGCCAGTTGGTGGGGGTGGAAAGCCGCACCTCCTCGCCCGTCCGCATTCCCCGCGACCGCGATTCGCTCGAACACCCCGGTGTGGGCCGCCTGTTTCCCTGCGGCGAAGGGGCCGGTTACGCGGGCGGCATCGTGTCGGCAGCGATGGACGGCGAACGCTGCGCCGAGCAACTGGCGAAGAAATATGGGTGAGTTGTGAGGGGTGAAATGCGAAGTTTAAACTTCCACATTTCACCCCTCACAACTCACCAATTCACCATTTCTGAACCTCACCGATATGATTGATACCGGGTCCTTTACGCAGTTTACCGAATCCATTGCCCGGCGTCTGGCCCAGCCGCTGCCGGGGCTGGACGCGCACCGGCAAATGGCCTCGGCTTCGCGGATGCGCTTGCTCCACCAGCCCAACGAGCGAACGCGGAAAAGTGCGGTGCTGATTTTATTCTACCCCTTTCTGGGGGAAATTCACCTGCCCTTGATTCTCCGCCCGGCTTACGAGGGAATTCACGGCGGACAGGTGGCTTTTCCGGGCGGGCGGATGGAACGCACCGACGAGTCACTCGTGCGCACGGCCCTGCGCGAAGCGCAGGAAGAAATTGGCATTCGGCTGAGCGATGTGACGGTGCTGGGGCAACTGACCGAATTATTCATCCCGCCGAGCAATTTCATGGTGCTGCCCGTGGTCGGCTGCATGAACCGCCAACCCGATTTCTATCCCGACCCCCGCGAAGTAGACGCGGTTATCGAAGTGAGCCTCGCCGAACTAGCCGACGAGCAAATCCGTACCATCCGCACCCTCGACGTGCGCGGGGTCGCCGTGGAAGCACCCGGTTTTGAGATTCAAAATCGCTACATCTGGGGGGCAACGGCGATGATGGTCAGTGAGTTACTGGAAGTAGTGAGATCAGTGGAAAGAGAATAGAGTAGAGAGGATAGAGACCTGCATTTCCACTATCCACTATCCACTATCCACTATCCATTCACTTTACCCGTTTCGGGTTTTCCGACACGAAGGCACCCCAGCCTTTTTTGGTTCCGGTTTTAGAAGAATGCAGGTTGTTTTCGTGAAAATGGTGGCAGACGGCCACGCCGAGCGCGTCGGTGGCGTCGAAGAATTCGGGTTCGAGTTTCGTTTTCAGTAAACTTTCCAGCATATACGCCACCTGTTCTTTGGCGGCGTTGCCGTTGCCCGTCACCGACATTTTCACGGTTTTGGGCGAATACTCCACAATCGGAATTTCCTTGGCCAATGCTGCCGCCATCGCCACGCCCTGCGCCCGGCCCAGTTTGAGCATCGACTGCACGTTTTTTCCGAAAAACGGGGCTTCCAGGGCCACCTCGTCGGGGGCAAATTCGTCGAGCAAGGCACTCACCCGCTCGAAGATTTTCTTCAGTTTCAACTCGTGGGTGGTAACTTTGACGAGGTTGATGACCCCGTACTGAAGCAACTGCATGGTTCCGTTTTTCACCAGAATCAGGCCGTAGCCCATCAAACGGGTGCCGGGGTCGATGCCTAAGATGATTTTTTCTTTCAAAATGAAGTAGTTGATAGTCGTCAGTCAGTAGTCGTCAGTCGGCATAGGTTCAGATTAACTAACGACTACTGACTGACGACTACCGACTGACGCTTCGTCTCCATGCAAAATAACGAGAAAAAGCCCGCCTTCCCCACCCGGAACCGGGAAATCCTCTGGTTTCTGTTTCGCTTGCTCACGCTGGGGCTGGTGGTTTGGTTTGTGGTGCAGGCGCTCCGGCAGCGGCACACCGGCCTGCTCGAAATCGCCCACCACCTCCGCCGGTCCCTTCAACCCGCTAGCGTTGTTTGGTTGGCGCTCACGGTTGCCTTGATTCCACTCAACTGGTCGCTGGAAGCCCTGAAGTGGCGCGATTTGGTCCGTAAAATTCAACCCCTCCGGTTTCGGGAAGCGATGACCGGCGTGTTGGCGGGACTTTCACTGGGCTTTGCCACCCCCGCCAACCTGGGTGATTACGCCGGACGGCTTTTGAACCTGAATTCGAATCGCCGCCTCGAAAACATCGGTGCCGCGCTGCTCGGCAACGGAGCGCAGTACTTCGTGACCCTGCTCGGCGGCACCCTCGGCTACGCGTATTTTCAAGCCATCCACGCCGCCGCGCTCCATCCCGGCCACCGGGTGCTGTTGGGTGCCATGGGGTTGGCGATTGGGTTTGGGTGTTGGCTTGGGCTGCGGCGGGGAGTGGCGGTCGATGGGTTGGCCCGGCACCGCTGGCTGGCTCCGTTGAGCCGCTCGCTGCGGGTCATCGGGCAGTACCGGGCCGGGGATCTGGCCCGGTTGCTGGGCTGGGCCAGTTTGCGGTACGCGGTGTTTTCCCTCCAATTTTTGCTGGTGCTGCACGTGTTTGACGTTCGCCTGCCCTTGCCCGACTTGCTCAGCAGCGTGGCGCTCGTGTTTTTTGCCAAAACCATACTGCCGTCTTTTCACTTTCTCAGCGATTTGGGCATCCGGGAATTTACCGCCCTGTACTTTTTTAGTTTTTTCCCGGTCGAACCAGCGGCGGTGGTTTCAGCGACGCTGACGCTTTGGGTACTGAATATTCTGGTGCCGGTGTTGGTGGGCACCGTGTTTCTGTTGCGGTTGAAACGCCACCCCGTTGCCGTCATCGACCTTTCAACGCCCACCCGATAATTTCCCAGCCCTTGACTTTTTTTCTCCTTTTCGTGGCGTCGGCCTACGCCGGTTTCTGCCTGGTTTTACTCCGAACCTGGATTCGGATGCCGGTTTTTTCAAAAAATGGGCAGGCCACTACGGCGCTCACGGTCATCATTCCGGTGCGCAACGAAGCTACCAACCTGCCCGCGCTCCTGCGCGATTTGGCCGCGCAGACGCACCAAAATTTCGAGGTCATCGTGGCCGACGACGACTCCACCGACGGCACGGCGGCGTTGGCCGAGGGCTTCGCCGCCTCCTTCCGGCTGCGGGTGCTGCGCCTGCGCGACGAGCCGACGAGTTCACCCAAGAAACGCGCCATTCGTCAGGCGATGCACCTCGCCAGTGGCCCGCTCATCGTCACCACCGACGGCGATTGCCGCGTCGGCCCCGACTGGCTGCGCTCGCTGGCGCAGTATCAGGAACGAACCGGAGCGCGGCTCGTCAGCGGCCCGGTTACGTTCAATCGGGGAGGGGGCGGGCGGTTTTTTACCAACCTGCAAGTGGTAGAATTCGCCAGCCTGATCGGCAGTGGGGCCGTGACGATGGCCCTCGGTCGGCCCAGCCTGTGTAACGGAGCGAATCTTTGTTACGAAAAAGCGGCTTTTGAAGTCGTGGATGGGTTCAGTGGCAATGAACACCTCGCTTCGGGAGACGATGAGTTTTTGATGCACAAAATCGCCGCCCGTTTTCCGGGCGAGGTGCATTTCCTGAAAGACGAGCGAGCGGTGGTGAGCACCGACGCGCACCGCACGGTCGGGGCGTTTTACCATCAGCGCCGCCGCTGGGCCAGCAAGTGGCGGCACTACGGCGACTGGCGCGTATCGGCGCTGGCGGTCGCGGTATTTTTGGCCAACCTGGCCCCGGTGCTGGGGGCGGTAGCCTGGGGAATGGGCTGGATTTCGGGCATCGCGTTTGGCGTACAGCTTTTCCTGAAATTCAGCGTCGAGGCGGTCTTTCTGGCCTCCGTTCTTCTATTTTTAGGACGCAAAAAGGCCATTTTCTGGATTCCCCTCACGCAACTAATTTATCCGGCCTACGTCACGTTTTTTGGGCTGGCAGCGCAGGGAAAAGGGTACCGCTGGAAGGGAAGAAAGCTGGAATGAACTTCTTGATTTACTGATTTCAAAAGAGGGGTAAAGTTGTCACCCTGAGCTTGTCGAAGGGCCGGTTGGACGACGGAGAACACTTCCCCTTTCCAACCAGCCCTTCGACAAGCTCAGGGTGACAGCATCTGCCAATTAACCGATTCATCTTCAGCCCACTCACGTTCCAATCGGATTCTTCTCCGGTTGCAGAGCCGGGTTATCGCCGGTCGGGGCGGCAATTTTTTCTTCGGCCAGTTCGAGTTCTTCCGCGTTGGCCGTCGGTTCGGGTTGGTCGGCGGGGGCTTGGGGGTCGTACACCAGCCCGACCAGCATCGGAAAATGATCGGAACCCACCGCCGGGAGGCGGCGAAGCTGGGTTAGTTTGAAATCGTTGGAGCAAAAAATATGATCGAGCGGAAAGCGCAGCCAGGGGTACCAGGCGTGAAAGGTGTTGAAAAAGCCGCGACCCCGGCGGGGGTCGAGCAGTCCGCTGGTTTTTTGAAACAAATCGGTGGAGTAGCTCCAGGCCACGTCGTTGAGATCACCCGCCACGATGACCGGAATCGGGCTGGCTTTGGCCAGTTTTCCCACCAGCAGAATTTCTTTATCGCGCTCCGTCGAACGCGGATTTTCCTGAGGAACGGGTGGGGTCGGGTGCAGACAAAATAACTGGACCGGATCACCCGATGGAAGTTTTACCCGCGCATGAATGGACGGAATCTCCGGATCGACCAGGTAGTTTACCGCAGGATTCAGTAATTCAAACCGGCTGTAGAGCAACATCCCGTAGGTATTTTCGAGCGGAACCTCCACAAAATGAAGATACTCGGTTTTTAAGACTGCCGTTTGAGTGGCCCACCAGGCATCGGTTTCGGCCAGCAGCACGAGGTCGGGCTGGTGCCGCTCCAGGAGCGAGAGTAAGCGGGGAGCCTGGCGGTTGTACTGGTACACGTTGCAGATGAGCAACCGAATGGTCCGTTCGGGGGAGTCGCGCGTTCGGCGTTTTACCTGCACGCCAGCCAAGCGGGTGTAGGGGTAAAGCTGGTAAAACAAATAGCCCAGGTTGAGCAGCAGAATCCCGACAAAGGCCCAGTCCCGTCCCGATTGCGGGGTGGCGACCGTCAGAATTAAGACCAATACAAGCAGGTTGAGGACGAATTTCTGCGCACGGGGGTACTCAAAAACCCGGAACGTCCAGTAGTCGTGTCGGATGAGGGGAATTAGCGTGAAAATTACGAGCAAGCCGCCGAGGGCCTGGAGGAGGTAGGTCAAGGTCACGGAAGGATACGATTGAAGGGCTGAGGCTGGGAGACAGAGGCGAATGCTCCGGGTTGTATTTGGGAATGATTGGGTTGGGTGGACGTGGATTTGCCGGAAAGGACGGGGATTTTTCGGAAACGCCCATCCATCCCAGCCCGAATTTCGCTATTTTTCGGACGAATAATTCTAATTCACCTCTACACCATGTCCCAATCGCGTCGCCGTTTTTTGAAAAAAATGAGTGGTTCTGCTGCCGCTCTGAGCGTAGGCACTAGCCTATTGAACCAGGTTTACGGTACTCCTGAAGCCGAAATGCGCTGGTTGCAATCCCAGAAACCAATCTCCCCCAACGATACCGTCCGGCTGGGCCTCATCGGGGCGGGCATCATCGGGCACTACGACCTCGACTGCGCCCTGAAGGTGCCCGGTACGGAGGTAGTGGCCGTGGCCGACCTCTACGACCCGCGCCTGGAGCGGGCCAAAGAAAAATGGGGCAGCGCCATCCAGACGACCCGCGATTACCGCGAAATTCTGGCCCGCACCGACGTGGACGCCGTGCTGATCTGCGTTCCCGACCACTGGCACGATAAAATTTCCATCGACGCCCTGGCCGCTGGAAAGCACGTGTACTGCGAAAAACCGATGGTTCACCACATCGACGAAGGGCAGGCCGTGATTGCCGCCGCCAAAAAATCGGGGAAGGTGTTTCAGGTGGGCAGCCAGCGGGCCAGCGCCTCGGCCATTCTCGAAGCCAAACGTTGCTACGAGGCGGGGGACATCGGCGAACTGACCTACGTGGAAGCCTGCGTGGATCGCTCCGACGCCCTCGGGGCCTGGCAGTACACGATGCCCTTCCAGGTGGACCCGAAGCAACTGGCCTGGGATAAATTTCTGGGTGACGCGCCAAAAAGGCCCTTTGAACCGACCCGGTTTTTCCGCTGGCGGAATTACAAAGAATACGGTACCGGCGTGGCGGGCGATTTGTTCGTCCACCTGCTCACGGGTGTCCACACCATCACCGGGGCGCTTGGGCCGCAAAAAATCTTCGCACTAGGCGATTTGAATTACTGGAAAGATGGCCGCGACGCCTACGATTTGGTGACCGGGCTGATGGATTACCCCAAAACCGAGACCAATCCCAGCTTTCAGTTTTTCACCCGCGTCAACCTCGCCGACGGCGCGGGCGGGCTGAACCAAACCCGTCTCATCGGCACCGAAGGCATCATCAACATCGGCTGGAATGATTTCACGCTGAAGCGGTTCAAACGCCCCACCGCGCCGATGTACAGCACCGGCTACGACGCGTTGTTCACTTACCCGAAGGCCATGCAGGAGGAATTTTTGAAGGAATACGACGAAAAATACCCGAAAGAACAGTTTACCCGCAAACGCAGCGAAGAACCGGAAGTGAAGTTTGCCGCGCCCAATGACTACGACGATCGCCTCGACCACATGATTGTTTTTTTCAACGCCATCCGCGAAAATAACCCGGCGTTGGTGAAGGAGGACGCTCTCTTTGGCCTCCGCGCTGCCGGGCCGTCGATTGCCTGCAACCTCAGCGCCGAGCGCAAAGCGCCCGTGCTCTGGAACCCGGAAAAAGCGGTGGTGGTGGAAACGACCTCGGCGAAGGCAGCACCAAAATCGACCGTGAAGGCCAAAACTTAGCGACAGCATCCGAAGGGGTTAGTATCCTTTGCAAGGGTGTCATCCCGACGCAGGAGGGATCTCGTTGGACTACCGAGGCAGTTGCCGATAGCCAGCCGTTCGGCATCTCAACGAGATCCCTCCTGCGTCGGGATGACCCATTCCAGTAACTCGTGGCGAGCCTCTAAATCTTCATCGACAACGCCACCCGCTTCCGCGCCGCGTCCACCTCCAGCACCTTTACCCGCACGGCCTGCCCCACCTTCACCACCTGGCGCGGGTCGCTGACGAACTGGTGGGAAAGCTGGGAAATATGCACCAGCCCGTCCTGCTTCACGCCCAAATCGACGAAGGCTCCGAAGGCAGTAACGTTTGTCACGATGCCGTTCAGCAGCATTCCTTCGTGGAGGTCGGCCAGGGTTTTTACCCGTTCGTCGAAATCGACCGCTGCCAGGGGGCCGCGCGGGTCGCGGCCCGGTTTTTCGAGTTCAGCCAGAATATCGCGCAGGGTGGGTAGCCCGACCGCTTCGCTCACGTAACGCTCAGGCTGTACCTGACGTCGCAATTCCGGTTTTTGAACCAAATCGCGGACGCTGCCGCGCAGGTCACGGGCCATTTGTTCCACCAGCCCGTAGCGTTCGGGGTGGACGGCACTGGTATCGAGGGGATTTTCAGCGGCTTCAATTCGTAAAAATCCGGCGCATTGCTCGAAGGCTTTAGGGCCGAGCCGGGGTACTTTTTTTAAACTTTCCCGCGATGCAAACGGCCCGTTGGCCGCCCGAAACTGCACGATATTCTGCGCCAGCGTCGGCCCCAGCCCCGATACGTAGCGCAGCAGGTGGGCACTGGCCGTATTGAGCGAAACCCCCACTTGGTTGACGCAGCGTTCCACCACGGCGTCGAGGCTGTCTTTCAACGCGGTCTGGTCCACGTCGTGCTGGTACTGGCCCACGCCGATGGATTTCGGGTCGATTTTTACCAACTCTGCCAGCGGGTCCATCAACCGGCGACCAATCGAAACCGCCCCGCGCACGGTCACGTCGTGGTCGGGAAATTCTTCGCGTGCCACTTCCGAAGCTGAGTACACCGAGGCACCTTGTTCGCTCACCAAAAACACGGGCAGGTTTTTATCGGCCAGCGTACTACGCACGAAGGCTTCGGTTTCGCGTCCGGCGGTGCCGTTGCCCACGGCAATGGCCTCGATGCGGTGTTTTTCCAAAAAACGGCTCAGGGTTTGGGCCGCTTGCTGGCGGCGGGCCTCCGAATCGAGCGGGAAAATGACTTCGTTGGCCAGTAAATTACCCTGGGCGTCGAGGCAAACGATCTTGCAACCGCTGCGGTAGCCGGGGTCGATGGCCAGTACCCGCTGCTGTCCCAACGGGGGCGAAAGCAGGAGATTTCGAAGGTTGTCATCAAAAATTCGGATGGCCTCGGCGTCGGCTTTTTCTTTGGAAAATTTATCGAATTCCGTTTCGAGGGACGGTCGGATCAGGCGTTTGTAGGCATCTTTGAGGGCTATCGCAAGTTGGTCGCGGCTACCGGGCAATCCGCGCAAAAACTGCCGGTCGAGGCGGTCGAGGGCGGCGTCTTCGTCGGGGGCGATGCTCACCGACAAAAATCCTTCGGCCTCCCCGCGCCGCAGGGCCAGCAGCCGGTGCGAAGGCACCCGGCGCAGCGGCTCGGCGAAATCGAAGTAATCGCGAAACTTGGCCGCTTCGGTTTCCTTGCCTTTTTTCACCGTCGACCGAATCAGGGCTTCCCGCTCGAACAGCGTCCGCAGGCGCTGCCGGGCTTCGGCATTTTCACTCACCCACTCGGCGATGATGTCGCGGGCACCCTGGAGGGCCTCCTCTTCCGAGGCCACGGCAGCATTCAAAAATCGCCGGGCGGCGCGGGTGGGGTCGGCTTCGCGGCCCTCGAAAATGGCGTTGGCGAGGGGTTCGAGGCCTTTTTCCAGGGCCATGGTCGCCCGGGTTTTCCGCTTGGGGCGGTAGGGGAGGTAGAGGTCTTCGAGCACACTCAGCGTGTCGGCGGCTTCGAGGTTGCGGCGAAGATCGGGCGTGAGTTTGCCCTGCTCTTCGATGGAGCGCAGGATAGTTTCGCGGCGAGCGTCGAGGTCGCGGAGTTGACGGGCGGTGTCCTTCAGGGTGGCAATCTGGACCTCGTCCAGCCCGCCGGTGGCTTCCTTTCGGTAGCGGGAAATAAACGGCACGGTGGCCCCGCCGTCGAGCAGGGCGAGGGTGGCCTGGACGGAACGCAGCGGTAGGTTGAGGCGGGAAGAAAGGCGGGCTTCGAAGGCGTGGGGCATGGGCACTGAATCGGGGAAAGCCCGCAAAAAACGCCAGAATTTTCGGAGAATAGCGCTTCGATCCGCTTAATTTTTCCTCGAAAAACTAGCCGCGATTCAGCCAATTCGCCCGGATTGGCTTGATTTTCAGCGCAGCGGGAACGGCCTCCGCCTCGAAGAAATTTTCAGGGATTATCGCCCAAAAACCTGCCAAAGTTTACCCAACGTGCTGGATACCCGGAGCGCCTTCGTGGTGGTGTTGCGGGCATCGTCGAGCACCACCTGCCCCTCCTCGTTGGTCACGTATTCGTACAGGGTTCCCTCGTGCGCGTGAACCCGGTAGTTTCGCAGGAAAATCCAGCAGGCAATTCCAATCAAAAACAGCATCCCCGGCAAGAGCAGGATGTACCCGTGGTCCTGGATTTGCCGCTGGTAGCTGCTGGCCAGGTAAAACGCCCCCGAACGCGGGTTGTAGAGAATCGGGGCAGGCTGGCCTACCGTCACGGCCGCAAATTCTTCGACCGAAATGCCGCCCGTTTGGGTACGCAGCACCGGCTTGCCGCGCTGGTCGATAAACCGGACATCGAGGTGGTTGGCTCCTTTTTTTAGCACGAGTGCCTGGGTGGCAATGCCGTGTTGCTGCACGTTTTTTAGGTCAACATAATCGGTGTACCACCAGTAGCACACACTCAGCCCGGTGAAAAAGCACAGGGAGAAAATGCGGAAACCCAGCGAGTTGTATTTCCTGAGGACGAAATAATAGTAGGCCATCAGGAAAACGAAAACGCCGAGGGTCTGGAGGGTAGTCATGGCAAAGGGGACGGTTCAACCGGGTATGATAGCCCAAACGTACCACTCCCGGCAGCACCAAAATGGATGACCCGGTAAGCGGGGGAGTACGCCTGGAAAGCGGTGGCGGCGGCTTTATCCGTGGCGGGGGCGCAACTGAAGGGCTTGTTCCCAAAACCGGATGTCGGAGCGGGTCTGCACGAAGAAAAGTACACGGAACGCCGCGTACAAAACCACTGCCGGAACCAGGCCATTGAGCAGCAGGTCGATTTCGCCGGTGGTTAAAACTTCAGGAACGACGATGCACAGGAAAAGGACCAGCGGCAAGCCCAACACCACCAGTACGCCGATCAGGAACGGGTGGGCTTGCAGGCGGAGCGTCACCCCGACGGAACCGTTGTGGATCGAATACCTCCCTTCAATCCGGGGAGAAAGGCCCTGTTGGTTGAATCGGCTGCTGGTTTTTTGCACTGAAAAACTGGCTTCGGTGAAACTGCCGTAGTAGGGTTTGCGGCTGAACAGGCTAAAATCGGTGAGGACGGTTTCGGATAAACAGTGCCCGATCTGGTCGGGGTTCAGTTCGGTGTGGTACTCGATTTGATGGTCAGGAAACAGCTTGGCAGGCATGGTTGGGGGCGGATTTAGGTTGGATGATGGGCGTGAACGGGCCACTCATCAGGGCATGGGGTTTCCCCTGAAATCAGTGCTGATTAGCTCCTTGAAGTGCTCGATACCCTCAATGGATTGAAGTCGGTTGTGGCTGGCAACCAACCAGCGGAGGTTGGGGCAGCCCCGGAGCGTGTTCAGGTCTCTGAGTTGGTTGTTGGACACGTCGAGCCGTTCCAATCGGCTCAATCGCAGGGCGTTCAGATCCGACAGGCCGCAGTTTTTCAGGTACAAATCGCCCAGTTTGGGTAGCTGCGACAAAAGAGTCAGGTCCCTGACGGGGTGATTCGACACGTTGAGGGCGGTTACGTGGCCCTGCTGCACACAAATCCGAAAGCCATCGCTGGAGTCGGCCAGGTGCCAGTGTTCGGTAAACACGGCATGGGACAACCCCAAACCAGCCTCCTGCGCGAGTTGGGCAACGACGCTTTTTTCGGCGGGGTCGAGCGCCCCGAAGTCGTACGCGTACTGCCCCGTTGCCGCCTTGTCTTTTCCCAGTTCCATCGTGAAACCCAGCGCGTACATTCCCAGGCCCAGCGCACAAAAACTCAGCGAGAGCAAGGCCGTAATTTTATGCTCGCTGAACCCCCGGAAGGCCCACCAGGCGGCCAGCAGGTACAACAGACCGCAACCCAGCATCAGGGGAATTCCCAGCCAGTCCGGTATTTTTTTCAAGAAAGAAGTTGGATCGGTGAGGCCCAGCGTGAAGCTACAGCCCAAAATGGCCGTCACGGCTAGCGAGAGAAGTAAACTGCGGATGGCCATAGCGCCTTACTTTTTGGGGGCTTGAAACCAGTACAGCACCCCCGTTTGCAGCACGAATACCGACCCGTTGGCCGATTGCAAATAAAAATCGTCGGACGCTTGTACGGGAAAAGTCCACTTGAAATGAGCCGTTTCCGGGCCAATTTTTAGTTCGTAGTACAGCAGGCGCTCATTCTTCAGCCCATTTAACCGGAGGGAGTTGTACTTGGTGATGACCTGCGCCGTGACGCGCAGCGAAATGGGTCGATCGGACAGCGTTTGATCGACCGCCGACGTATACCGGACGTTTCGCAGCCCCAGGGCAACGGTCGGATTCACATCGCTGGTGATGAACGTAACCCCGCTTTTCCGTATCGTGGCGCTGTCTAATTCGAACGCAGCGGAACGGCCATCGGGAAAATTGAAAACCAAACACGCCGCAAACCCCAGCGGGCTGTGGTACCCAAAGGCCGAGACGGCCGTTTTGAATCGCCTCCGGGCGTAGGCTTCGTAGTCGTGCTGGTGCCAGTCGAATTCTACCTGGCTTTGGTCACTCCGCGCGGTGCGGACGGCGGTTTGGTAGGCGTTGTCGTTGGTTTTGTTTCCTTCCAGAATCGCGTTGCTCACCGAGTCGAATTTTTTCACCTCAAACTTCTGGTTGAGTTCCTGCCGTTTCTGGTCAAACCAGGCCTCACTTTTCTGCGTCACCCGCTCCCGATCCTGATCCACCTCCGGGTAGTTGCCGACGCTGTAAATAGGCACTTCGATTCGTACCCTAAATTGCTGTAAGTCGATGATGTAAAACACATTGGCGTACCGCCACTGGAGCAACTGGTCGGGTAGCAGGCCCAGTTCGGTGGGGATGATCGCCAGAGCGCCCAGGGGCAACGCCCGGAGCCGGTGGCCGGTCTGGTCAAATTCGACCAGCGTGTGCTGCGCCGAAACGCCCGTTGAGGACGTCAGCACCACGGCGTAAAATTTGGTTTTATCCGCCGAAAACAGGAAGTCAATGACCGTCGTATTCGCCAGCGAATCGACCCGGATGGCCGGATTGTCGAGCTGCGGGAGCATCGGCATATCGGGGTACCGGTCTTCGGTCAGACAGCCCGTTAAAAAGGAGAGCAAACCCATAAGTAGCCAGTTGGAAGGTTTCATGACGGGGGAGTTACGGGTGGTCGGAAAAATAAAGCCACCGGCCAGGACTTACGCAGGGGCTTTGCAGAACGGTTTGGAGGCCATTTTCCCGCAGAGGGCGCAGATTTTCGCAGAAACACCGGCTAACCTTTGCGAAGATCTGCGCATTTTGCGGGAAACCCTTGGCTCGCTGCGTAAGTCCTGTGGATCAAAACTACGTCGGTAGCCAAAGCGGTACGGAAGAACTCGACCTGGCGCGGTGTTGGCTTGATAGCTGGCTGGAAAAATGCCAAAAGTGGTCTGTTGGTCCTCGGCACACGAGCGGTAAAACCCATCCCCTTACCCGCCGTAATGACGCTCGACGTTGGTAGAACCCACAAACTCGTCTTTCACGGAGAGGTTGTAGAGTTTCTTGAATCGTTGACGCAGGCTCAACACGCCAGGGCGGATGGCATCGAGGGCTTTTTTCAGGGCAAACCGTCCTTGTGCGTCGTCGGCCACGAACCCGTCGCCGATTCCCAGGGTGTTGTTGATGATCACGGTCAGCAGGGCATTATCGCCCGTGGCCCGGTCCGAGAGGTCGGCAATTTCCCAGGCCATCGACAGGTACGTCAAGGATTTGGTTCGATCCTGTTTTACGTTGAAATCAGGGTTGTCGCGCGCGTAGATTTGGGCTAATTTCACCAGCGAAAGTGGGTCCAGGTAGGTGTTGGCGGCGGTTTCGAGGGCATCGACCATTCCTTTGGCAGCGACAAGATCGCCTTCCGGGAGGGGCGTTTTCAGAAACAGGTAGTACGCCGAAAGGCCTCGTCGCACGGTTTTCTCGCCGGGGTTGGCGGCTGCCTTTTTTAGGGCAACCAAGTCGGTAGCCTTGAATTGTTCCCGGATGGTGAGGTAGTTTTTAAGATCCTGCGCCGAATTTTGCGCCAGTGCCGGGGTTGCGTACAAGCCGAACACACTGCCCAGGCCGAGTAGGAAATTTTTCATTGGGAAGCGAAAACAACGGTTGATAAAAGGGAGAGGAGGAAACGGGAGTTTATAGAGTGAGGATAGCCCTTTTGAGGTTGGTCTCGTTACTAAAATGAGTCGAACGTATCGAGCACGCGACCGCTCACGGCATCAGGTAAACGCAGGGTATTTTCCGTCAACGTGCTTTCGGGTACCTCACCAGCTACTGCCGGCACCGCCGCCGCCCGAACTGCCGCCTCCCCAACTGCTGCTACTCGACGAACCACCCGACGCTCCGCCCCAGGAGTGGCTGGTGCTACCCGACGAGGAATACGTGGTGGACGAATGAGTGCCGGAGCGGGGCGTCGATTTACGAATCAGTGCCAGCGTGTACGGAGTTTCGTGGCGGTGGCCACAGGCTTTGCACTCGTAGTCGTCGATGCCGAGTCCTTCACGCTCTGTGGTGGCGGCGTTTACAACTCGCTTGCCGACGGCGTGCATCGCTTTCGAGTGGCACGTTCCGCAGCGTTGAAAGCCGATGGATTCGAGATTTTCGTACCCAATGATTTCCGTGATGTCGTGGAGCGGGTTTCGCCAAACGTCGTAATCGACCGTATTTAATTGCTGTTCGATTTTCTGGTGCTCGGTTAGAAAGGCCGCCTCCAGCACCCGGTCGGCTTTGCTAAGTTCGAAGCCTTCCCTCGACGTGCGCGGATGGTTTCGGAGCGCGTCCAACGCCCGCGCCTCCTTTTTTTTCAGCCACCAAAACGGAATCGGAGCCAGCACCAGATTGAGCCAACCGTCGAGGCGGGCGGCTTTCTGGCGGATGTATCGTTCCGGCTCGGTCATCGCTCCGAAAAGGTTCGTAAACGCGTTTTTCCGGCGTCGCCGACCATCCCAGCGCAGCGCTACGACGTAGGCATACAGCACCAAAAGAATTTGCCAGCCGATCAAAGACAGCGGTTGCCGTAACCAGACCACCACCAGGCCCAGTCCAATCGGCAGGAATACGTACAGCAACAAGGCCCAGGCCCAACGCCACCTCGTTTTTGAAACGGCGGTTTCCAGTTGATCCGCAACGGGATTTCTGCTTCTGAACGCGTAGGCAATCAGCCGAAGTAGCAACAAGAACGGCGTGAGAAGCAAAAACAACACCATCACCCCGTCGTTAGTAACTCCTTGACGGGGTGCGGCGGCCGTGAATTTCGATTCGTCGTACACTTCCTTTTTAGCTTCCGGGAGGGTAATCAGGCGGGCCACCTCCCCGACACCCGCCAGCACCGCCCCATCGAAATCTCCGACTTTGGCCAATGGAATCATGTGCTGGGTCTGAATCCGGTGGCAAATGGCATCGGGCAGGATGCCTTCGAGACCATAGCCGGTTTCCATCTCGATTCGGTGCTGGTCGTTCACCAGCAAAATCAGCAGGCCATTATTTTTCTGCTGGTAGCCCAATCCCCATTTTCTGAACAGCGCCGTCGCAAACGCTTTGGGTACCTGTTCGCCGATGGAGTTGACGCACACCACCGCCACCTGCGCCGTGGTGGAATCTTCGAGCCTGCCCAGCATCGAGTCGATCCGACTTACCGCCGCTGCCGACAGGATTCGATCGGGATTACTGACGTAGTGAGCGCTTCGGCTTTGCTTGGGATTGGGAATGGTTTCGGGCGTGTAGGTCTGCGCCAGGCTTGGCAAAACGCATCCCAAGAGGAAAAAAACGACGGCTACCCGATGGAGAACCTGACTCATAAAAAGAATTTCCCGTTAAAAAAAAGCCAGGCTAAACAGGGTTATCAGCGCGATGAGCAGCAGATCGATCCAGTCGAATCGGCGTTCGCGGAAGCGAAGTGCCCCTCCCCACAGGGACTTTAGAATCGTCTTTTTGATGTCGTTCGCGCCCCGACCCATGAGTGTAACCTTAGAATTACTCCGATAAAGTTGGCGCAAAAGCTCGGACAGAACCGGCCAGATTCGTAAGCGGGGGCCAGGTACTGGAAACCGGCCGTTTTTACTTGATAGCTGGCGTGGTTCAGCTTCGCCGCCAGCAAAAAAGCATTCATCCAACCCATCACTTTTTGTACACCTCCATCCGCCGGAGCACTTCAAATGTTAGTTCGTACTCGGTTGCCCTCAGCACGAAGTCGTCGCTGAAGGAACAGTATTTCTTGAACGCTTCGGCTTCCTCGCCCCGCAGGGGAGTGGCTTGCCCAATCACCAAATCGAGCCGGTAGTCGGCCAGGCGCTGGCGGCGGTATTGCTGCGAAAGCACGGCGGCTTTCCTCCGCGACTTGGCTTGTTTGCTGAACAACTCGTACAGCAGGGTGATCGGCGACTGGGCCAGCCCCAGAATCTGGTCTTCGGTCAGGCCCTTGCGGGCCTGGGGTTCGCTCAGAATCTGCTGCAACTCGCGCCGGATTTGCTCTTCGCGTTTGCCCCGCACGGTCACTTCGGCCAGCATCACGGCGTCGTCGGCAAAGAGGCGTTGCATCGTCAGCGTCGGTTCTTTCGTGCGTCCGTCCCACTGCAAGCCGCCCCGCCCGTGGGTGAGGCTGGTGATGATGATCGAATCGCCCGGCTGCACGAGGAGGTAGTACGCCCCGGCCCGGTTGGTGCGGCCCACCTGCCGGGTGCGGGGGTTGGTCACGCTGGCGTTGTCGAGGCCCTGGCCCGTGTCGCGGTCCAGTACCTTGCCCACCACGTAGGGTGGCGGGGTTTGAGCGATGGCTTGAAGAGAAATCGACGAGAGGCCGACGAGGAGTCGGAAAAAAAGGCGAAGCGTCATGGGCTGCGAAGATACCGAACAAACCAACGGCAGAATTCCTGTTTTCGCATCCGCTGCTTCGGGCCAATCCAACGTATGTGCGTACCGTTCCCAATCCGGCCCTGAAAATGAAGGAGAAGGGAGCAGCGAACCAAACGAATCCGGCCTCTCCGGGTCGCCGGACGACGCGGGTTTCCGGGAGGTTGGAAACGAAACCTTGTTTTTTTACCCAGGGCGCGTATTTTTGACCGTTTTCCGATTGAATTTTGCGAGGCTCCTACCCGGCTTTTTCCAGGCGAATGACTCGGCGTCTCCTCCACTTTTTTCGGGCTTCGAATGATTTTTATATTATTTTTGTATCATTGTAGCTTACAACTATCGACTAAGCGGCCCCCTCTTCACCCATGAGCAGCACCCACGAACAAGACGACGGCACCCTCCAGGAAAAACTGGCCCTGGACGGCATGTATGAAAATTATTTTCTTGAATACGCCTCCTACGTGATTCTGGAGCGGGCCGTACCCGCCGTCGAAGACGGCCTCAAGCCCGTGCAGCGGCGCATTCTCCACGCCCTGCGCGACATGGACGACGGGCGTTTCAACAAAGTCGCCAACGTGATCGGGCAGGCGATGCAGTTTCACCCCCACGGCGATGCGTCCATCGGTGAGGCGCTGGTCGGGATGGGGCAGAAAGGGCTGGTGTTCGACATTCAGGGTAACTGGGGCGACGTGCGCACCGGCGACGGCGCGGCGGCGGCCCGGTACATCGAAGTGCGGCTGAGCAAATTTGCCAACGACGTGGTCTTCAACCCTGATACCACCGAATGGCAACTGAGCTACGACGGGCGGAAAAAAGAACCCGTCACGCTGCCCGTGAAATTCCCCCTGCTGCTGGCGCACGGCGTCGAGGGCATTGCCGTCGGGCTTTCGACCAAAATCTTACCCCACAATTTCTGCGAACTCATCGAGGCTTCGATTGAAGTGCTGAAACACAAGCCGTTCCAGTTGTTTCCCGACTTCCAGACCGGCGGGTTGATGGACGTGAGCAACTACAACGACGGCCACCGGGGCGGAAAAATCCGGGTCCGCGCCCGCATCGAGGAGTTGGACAAGAAAACGCTGATTATCCGGGAAATTCCCTTCGGCACCACCACCCCGGCGCTCATCGAGAGCATCATCAAGGCCAACGATTCGGGCAAAATCAAGGTGAAAAAAGTGGTGGACAACACCGCCGCCGAAGTCGAGATTCAGATTCAGCTCGTGCCCGGCACCTCGCCCGACATCACCATCGACGCGCTCTACGCCTTCACCGATTGCGAGGTCAGCATTTCGCCCAACGCCTGCGTCATCATCGACGACAAGCCGCACTTCGTGAGCGTCGGCGAAATTCTGAAAACCTGCACCGAGCAAACGCTTGGTTTGCTGAAGCGGGAACTGGAAATCCGGCGGCACGACTTGATGGAAAAACTGCTCTACTCGTCGCTGGAGAAGATTTTCATCGAAAATAAAATTTACCGGAAAATCGAAGACTGCGAAACCTTCGAAGCCGTGCTGGAAACGGTGGACAAGGGCCTGAAGCCCTACAAAAAGCAGTTTTATCGGGAAATCACCCAGGACGACTTGTTGCGTCTACTCGAAATCCGTATTAAACGCATCTCGAAGTACGACGCCTTCAAGGCTGAGGAAGCGATGCGCCGCTTGCAGGAAGACCTGCTCGAAACCGAAGACAACCTGGCCAACCTGACCCGCTACGCCATCGCCTATTTCAAGGATTTGCTCAAAAAATACGGCAAGGGCCGCGAGCGCAAAACCGAGATCCGGGCCTTCAACCAGATTGCCGCCAACGTCGTGGCCGCCGCCAACCAAAAACTGTACGTGGACCGCGAAGGCGGGTTTATTGGCTACGGGCTGAAAAAAGACGAGTACGTGAGCGACTGCTCCGACATCGACGACGTGATCGTCTTCCGCAAAGACGGCAAGTGCCTGGTGAGTAAGATTCAGGAAAAAGTATTCGTGGGCAAAGACATTTTGCACGTGGCGGTTTTCAAGAAAAACGACGAGCGCAAGGTGTATAACCTGGTGTACCTCGACGGCAAATCGGGCATCAGCCACGCCAAGCGGTTCCAGGTGACGGCCGTGACCCGCGACCGTGAGTACGATTTGACCAAAGGCAACCCCAAATCGAAACTGCTGTATTTCACGGCGAACGACAACGGCGAGGCGGAGGTGATCACCGTAAACCTCACCGCCCAGAGTTCGGCCAAAATCAAGCAATTCGATTTTAACTTTGCCGAACTCGACGTCAAGGGCCGCGAAGCCCAGGGCAACATTCTGACGAAGTACCCCGTCCGGAAAATCGCGCTCAAGTCGCAGGGTATCAGTACGCTGGGCGGCTTGGATTTGTGGTACGATGGCCTGCTCGGCCGCCTCAACCGCGACGGACGGGGCCGAAAACTGGGCAACTTCGACGCCAACGACCACATCCTGGTCGTGTACAAAGACGGGAACTACGAGCTGACCAGTTTCGACCTCACCAACCGCTACGAGCCGAACGAGATTTCGATTCTGGAAAAATTTGACCCCAGCCGCGTGCTATCGGCGGTGTATTTCGAGGCCAGTCTGAAACTCTGGTACGTCAAACGTTTCCGAGTTGAAACCACGACGGTGGATAAGAAATTTACGTTCATCGGCGAAGCGAAAGGGTCTAAACTCCTGGCCGTCAGCATTGACGACCACCCCCGCATCGAAATCACCCACCAGGTGAAAGAGCGCGGCCCGCAGGAAACGATGATTCTCCAGCCCGACGGCTTCATCGAAGTACGGGGCTGGAAAGCCCTGGGCAACAAACTGCCGTTTGCGAAGGTGAAGGAAGCCCGGTTACTGGCCCCACGTTTGCGGGAGAAATCGGCGGAAACGCCCCTGCCACCCGCCCCGGTGCTGCTCGTACCCGAACCCGAAGTAGAAGAAACGGAAGAGGCAGTTAGCCAGTTGGGGCTGTTTGAGTAAACTTGTAAGGGTTTAGAGTTTGTGATGTACTACTGTCACGTTGAGCTTGTCGAAGCGCCTCCCCAGACACGTTAAGGCGCTTCGACAAGCTCAGCGTGACACCTTTCCGAAATATTCTCGTGCGCACCCGAACACTACCGTACCAGCGCAGCCACTCGCCTGCTTACGTTCTCTACGTCAAATGGGGAGTGAAAGTGGCCATTGGGTTGGCGTTCGGGGTGGTGTTTTTCGTGCTGTTCTGCAACTGGTGGGTCGTGGTAGTGACGAATTCACAGAATTATTTTACCCTCGAAAGCCTGCCACCCAACGACATCGGGCTGGTGCTGGGCACGAGCAAGGCGGTGGTGGGCGGGCAAGAAAACCTGTTTTTTCGACACCGGATGGATGCGGCGGCCCGGCTCTACCGCGAAGGCAAGGTAAAGCGCCTGATTCTGAGTGGTAACAACGACTCGCCTTACTACAACGAGCCGCTGGATATGAAAATCGCCCTCGCCGCCCTGGGTGTACCCGACGAGGTGATGATTCCCGACTACGCCGGGCGACGCACCTACGCATCCATTCTTCGCTGCCGCGACGTGTTCGGCCAAAAGCGGATTACTGTCATTTCCCAACCCTTTCACAACGCCCGCGCGCTCTTCCTGGCGCAAGCCGTGGGTGTCGATGCCGTCGGCTTTGCCGCCCCGGATATTTCCGAAGGGTATTCGTTCAAAACGCTGCTGCGCGAATACCTCGCCCGCCCCCGCGCCATCCTCGACGTGTACCTGCTCTCGCCCGACATCGAACTTCACAACACGGCCATCGAGCGCAGGCGGAAAAGTTGAGTCTGTAGTTTTCAGTTTCCAGTCGTCAGTTTTCAGTTAAATGCCAGGGAAGTACCTTTGTCCTAAAACTAACTGAAAACCATAAACTGAAACCTGAAATCGTCTACATCGACACCCACTCCCACAGCTACGACGAGCAGTTTGCCGCCGATCGCTTGGTTACGTTCCAACGGGCCTGGGATGCGGGCCTCGGCCAAATCTGGCTTCCCAACTGCAATTCCGAAACCATCCCTGGTTTGCTGGCCCTCGCCGATTCGCAGCCCGACCGTTTCGTGCCGATGATGGGCCTGCATCCGACTTACGTGAAGGCGGATGTTGAGGAAGAACTACGGCTGGTCGAGGATTGGCTGACGAAACGGACTTTCCCAATGATCGGTGAAATCGGGCTGGATTTTTATTGGGATTTGACGTTTGTGGAAGAACAGCAACTCGCCTTTCAACGGCAATTGGAACTGGCAACGGCCTACCGCCTACCCATCTCGATTCACTGCCGCTCCGGCCACGACCGCAACGCCTTCGCCGAAACGGCAGACTTGATTGAAAATCACGGCGATGCCAACTTGCGGGGCATTTTTCACTGCTTCGTCGGAACCCTCGGCGAAGCCCGGCGGGCAATTAACTTGAATTTTTTGCTGGGAATCGGTGGGGTCGCCACGTTTAAAAACGGTGGACTCGACCAGGTGCTGCCGCACGTCGGCCTCGAACACCTCGTGCTGGAAACCGACGCGCCTTATCTCGCGCCGGTGCCGTACCGGGGCAAACGCAACGAGTCGGCGTACCTGCCGCTCATCGCGCAGCGGGTGGCGGATTTGAAGCAGGTTTCGCTCGCGGAAGTGGCCCGGCAAACGACGGAAAACGCGCAGACGTTGCTCAGAAATTCACCCCGATTTAGTTCTGCCGAACCGATCACCAACTAAAAAATTGCCCTGAAAACCGACGTCTACCCCAGCACCCGCCTCAACACCGCTGCCCCCGCCGACCCGGAGGCCAGCATCCTCGTAATTTACACGGGCGGCACCTTTGGCATGATGCCCGACCGGGCGAACGGGGCTCTGAAGCCCTTCGATTTTTCGCAAATTCTGGAGCGCCTGCCCGAATTGCGCCGCCTGCGGTACGAAATCATGGTGCTGACGCTCAGGCCCCTGCTCGACTCCTCAAACATGACCCCGGCGGTGTGGCTCGAACTGGCCCGGATTATTGCCGACCGGTACGACGAATTCGACAGTTTCGTGATTCTCCACGGCACCGATACGATGGCCTACACGGCCTCGGCGTTGAGTTTTTTGTTGGATAATCTCGCGAAACCCGTCCTGCTCACCGGTGCCCAGTTGCCCATCGAAGCCGCCCGCACCGACGCGAAGGAAAACTTCATGACTGCCCTCGAAATCGCCGCCGCCCGCGACGAACGCGGCCTGCCGATGGTGCCCGAAGTGTGCATTTACTTCAACTCGCTGCTGCTGCGCGGCAACCGGGCCAAAAAGCAGGAGAGCAGCCAGTTCAACGCCTTTCGTTCCGACAACTACCCGGCGCTGGCCGAAGCCGGAGTCTACATCGAGTGGAATCGGCCTTACATCCGGCCCTTTCCTGAAAATCCGGTCTTACGATTGACTGAAAAACTGGATCCGAACGTGTTGATTCTGAAACTGTTCCCCGGCATTTCTCCCGCCGTGCTGCGCGGCACGCTCGGCATTCCGGGTTTGCGCGGAGTGGTGTTAGAAACCTTCGGGGCGGGCAATGCCCCCACCGATGCCTGGTTCGTGGACTGCCTGCGGGAAGCGAGCGAGCGGGGTTTGGTGTTCCTCAACGTCTCTCAGTGCCCCGGCGGACGGGTCACGCAGGGACAGTACCAAACGAGCAAGGCGCTGGTCGAACTCGGCGTGGTGAGCGGGGCCGACCTCACCACCGAAGCCGCCGTGACGAAACTGATGGTGTTGCTCGGCCAATCCACCGACGGGGCCTGGTTGAAGCGCCAACTCGCCACCCCGCTGCGCGGAGAGATGAGCGAAGCGTTGGTTTTTTAAGGAAAAAGCGCTTGTTTTGTGGCCTGAAAACGACCCAGAGAGCTGTCCGAGTGGTCGAAGGAGCACGCCTGGAAAGTGTGTATACCTCTCAAGGGTATCGAGGGTTCGAATCCCTCGCTCTCTGCAAAAACGTTAAAAAGCCATCCTGATTTATCTGGATGGCTTTTTTCGTTGGCAAAGCTTCGGATGAATTGGCCCCGGCCACTCGTCATTTTTCAAGCGATTGCACACCATGCCCCCGCCAAACCACGTTTGAATTTCTAACTTGCGCACCGGTTTTCAATTCCTGATTCCATGTTCCGAATTTCTTCCCGGCGGCTCGTCGGCGGGCTGTTGAGCGTTGTGCTGGCGGGTTTGCTGCTGGCCTGCGGTGGCAGCGACGACCGTAAACGAAGCCGCCGCTCGCGAGACGCCACTGAAAGTACCCCCGTCGGCGGAGCAGTCGTCGCGAAGCCAACGACGTTCAAAGCCAAGCTCTACCTCGAAAGCAGCGGCAGTATGTTTCCCTACGATGCCCCCGGCGGCAGCGGCGAGTTCAACCAGGCCATGCAGGAGTTGCTGGGGCGTTTTGAAACCCAATCGGCGGGTTCGACCCGGTTTTTTGCCGTCAACGACGACGTGTATCCCCTGGGTGTCGATTACGACAAACTGGTAAAAACGCCCGACGTATTCGCGCTGACGAAGGGCAAGGGTACCCCGAACTACACCGATTTCGGCGCGATTTTCAGCCGAATCCTCACGGACCTCAACGAGGGTGAAGTGGCGCTGTTGTTCTCCGATTTGGTGTATTCCGCCCCGTACACCGCCGCGCAAAGCACCAGCAAAGCCCTCGCCGACGTGAAAGCGCTGATGCAATCAGCGTTCAACCCGCACGCGAACCGGTCGTCGTTGTTATTGCTGCAACTGAACAGCGGCTTCGACGGGCCGTATTATTTTGCCACGTCGGGGAATGCGAAAAGCATTCGGCACCAGGGCGAACGCCCGTACTACATCGCGGTGTTGGCCCGCCCGGTTACGATGCGGGCCTTACTCTCCGACCCGAAATCGGCTACGCTGCGCGACTTTGGGAGTCTGAGCGGATTTCAAACTGCCCACCACTTCGTCGGGGCGGAGGGGGTTGCCCCTTATTTTTCGGTTATCTTGAAAGACCCGGCTCAGAAGGGACGTTTTGTGCAGGAACACGATGAAAAGGTGGCTAAAAAAGGGTGGGTACATTCGCTCGAAAACGTAGAGGCGGATAATTCTTCGGGCGGCCTGACGTTGGCGTTGGGCGCAGATCTGAACGGACTTTACCTGCCCGAAACCTTCAAAACCTCCCCGGCTTCGTACGAAATCGAGTCGAAAGACGGGTTTAAACTGACGAAAGTCGAGGCGGTTTCGGGGCAGGCGTACTCCCACAAACTGATTCTGACCACGCCTAAACCCAGTAAGGGCCAGCGCACCCTGACGGTTCGGTTGAAACGGACCTTCCCACCGGCCTGGATTCGCACGGCCAGCACCGATACCGATCGCAACCTGAGCCAGGACCAATTTGCCAGCACCACCTTCGGCCTTCGGGCGCTCACCGGCGGTATCGAAGCCGCCTACAACCCCGACGGAAAAACGTCTTACTTCCCTCTCTCCCTAACCCTCAACAACTGATTTCCCATGTACGAATTTTTTGAACTCTTCACCGAACGCACCCTCCTCGACGACCTCGACGTTGAAAACTTGCTCAGTCCGCTTTCACTCACGGCCCTCCTGGTGGCTGCCATCCTGGCGGGGATTTATTATTTTGCCCTCGATAAACACCGCTACGCCCGCGTCAGCACCTGGGCGGTGGTGGGCTTGATGAGTGGCCTGCTCACCGCTTTTTTCGTCATCGCCACCTGCTACCGTAAGGCCGACCAGGAGGTTTTGCGCAACGAAGCGAACCCCAACGAGGGGAAACTTTTCGACCAGGGCGGGGGCGTTTTCTTTGGATTCGGGCTGGAAATGCTGTTTCTCAACCTGCTCCTGTTCGTGCTGATTTCGGTTTTTGCCAAACGCTTCAGTACCAACAACCGGAAAGTGCCGTTTTGAGATGAAGTAGCATTGCTCCCTAGCGCAGGGTTTAACCCCTGCGCTACGGAGCAAGTTCGCGCAGAACCGCATCTGTTTGGTGTTTGCATTTAATCCGTAAGCTCATTTCCTTCCCCATGTCTCGTCTTTTTCTTTTTGCCATCGGCGGTACCGGGGCGCGGGTAGTCAAATCGCTGACCATGCTGCTGGCGTCGGGCGTCCGGCTGCGCAACACCTCGCAGGTCATCCCGATTTTGATGGACCCTCACGCCGAAAACCGCGATTTGCGCCGAACTAAAGATCTCCTCAGCCACTACCAAACCCTGCGGGCCTCGCTCCAGAATCCGCCGACGGCGGGCTTTTTCGGCACCGACCTGCAAACGCTGAAGGAACAGGTGCCCAACGCCAAAATCGACGACTCGTTTTTGTTCGAACTCGGCGACGTCAGCAACGCCCGCTTCCGTGACTACATCGGCTACGACGACCTCGACCCCGCCGACAAAGCCCTGAGCAGCCTGCTTTTTTCGGAAGAAAACCTCCAGACCCGGATGGGCATTGGTTTCGTGGGCAACCCCAACATCGGCAGCGTCGTGCTCAACCAGTTCGGCGAATCCAAGGAATTCAAGGCCTTCGCCAGCACCGTGAAACCCGGCGACCGGGTGTTTATCATTTCCTCCATTTTCGGTGGCACGGGCGCGGCGGGGTTCCCGATCATTCTGAAAAACATCCGGGGTTACCGGGGTGAAAATCAGGCGGTCGTGAGTGAAATTCCCATCGGGGCCTTGTCGGTGCAGCCGTACTACGACGTGTATTCCACCGGCGAGCAAGGCCCCAAACTCATCGACAACGCCACGTTTATCTCCAAAACCAAAGCCGCGCTGAGTTACTACCGCAAGAGCATCGCCTCGCCGGATTTTCCGAAACTCAACGCGCTGTACTCCATCGCCGAAACCCAGCGCAGTGCTTACAACTACGACGCGGGCGAGGGTGGTCAGCAAAACGACGCGCACTACGTCGAGCTAATCGGGGCGATGAGCATCGTGGATTTTCTGGCCGAAGCCGACCGAATGAGCAACGTCCGCAAGGGCGATCAGGTGGTGGCCAACAAACCGCTGAACCGGGAATTTGGCTTACGAACCAAAAATTCGGCCCTGAATTTCTCCGACCTTGCCGACCTCAGCCAGGGCGTGGTGGCGACGCCGCTGGCGCAGATGGCCCTGCTCAGTCACTACCTCGCCGTGCGGGTGGACGGGCAAAACATCCTGGGCAGCGTGGCCTGGTCGAAAAACCGCACGAAAGTAGGAGCGGAGTTTAAAAACACCCGGTTTTACCGCGAATTGCGCGGCTTCGACGCCGCCTTCCGGGTCTGGTTGAAGGAACTCAACGACGGCGACCGGGCGGGGAGCAACAAGCGCACGTTGAAGCCCTTCGAGTTTTCTTCGCAGAACCTGGCCCAACTCATCCGGGGGTTTGAACTCACCAAAAAAGACTGGCTGGGCCGGGAAAAAGACGTGGAACTGGATTTCGACAAACTCGACGACCTGCTCAACGAGGAAGAAAAATCCCGCGATTACCCCGCCGCCGAAGACAAATTCCTCGCCCTGATGAACACCGCCACCGCGCGCCTCCTCAGCGAGCATTTCAAAAACTTACCCAAAGCGGTGAATTGAGTGATTGAGTGAGGGAGTGATTGAGCGGTCCGCCGCTGCGGTGAGAATTGAAATGCCTTTTTCCTCACCGCAGCGGCGGACCGCTCAATCATTCCCTCACTCAATCACTCAATTCACCCAGTGAACTATGCCAGACCAAACCCTCACCCTTCACGGGAAATCCCACTCCCCGCAGGGCCACTGGTTCGATACCGACGCCGACCCGTCGGAGGTGATCGAGGCCATCAAAGACCCCGCCGGGGGGGATACCGAGCAGGCCCCGACCTCGATTCCGAGTCCGTTTGCGCGGTTCGACCTCGTCAAGACGGC
Organism: uncultured Cytophagales bacterium; assembly: GCA_964244295.1. Classification (GTDB taxonomy): domain Bacteria; phylum Bacteroidota; class Bacteroidia; order Cytophagales; family Spirosomataceae; genus JAJAZB01. The sequence continues at coordinate 51,044 of CAXTIG010000001.1, read as the reverse complement.
TTTTTTCAACCTTTCCCGGCAAAAAGATCTGCGCGGCACGCCCAACGACGAACGCCTCGTTTCGGCGGCGCTCGACGTGGGCGAGTTGTTTTTCAACTTCGATAAATTCCGGAACGGCCCGCTCAAACTCATCGAGTGGGACCGTGCCAAAGCCCTGGCCCGTCTCGACGGCGGTTCGCTGGCGCACCAACGCTACGGCAAGGCCCTAGATTTGTTTTTGACCGAAGACGCGGCGGCGTACAACTTCGCCCACCTGCGCAAGCTGTACGTGCTCTACTACGAAGGCCCGGAGGGCTTCGGATACCTCGGCGGCACCTCGCCCTCGACCTTGTTTTTCGCCTCGCCCAACGAACTGAGTTTCGTCGACATCACCTTCGGCGATGCCCGCGTGTTCGATCGCGACCGGCCCCGGCCGCTCCACGAGCGCGATACCGATTACCAGGAATTCTGGCACGGCCTGAAGCGGTTTACGCCCGGTTTCGCCCAGCTTTTCCCCGACGTGTCGGAGTATTTGACCAACAGCCTGACGCTGCTGTTTCAGAACCCGGCCCGCCGCAAGGATTGGGAACGCATCGGCAACGGGGGCGAAAAAATAGCGAAGGAAGCCTGGGAAAAGGCCTTTCCCGTGCTGGAAGCCGGGGGCGACAATCCCGTCGAACTGCTCAACCTGCCCGCCGGGGGTGCGTTGCGGATGCGGAAAGTGAGCGCGGGGCAGGAGTTGATTCAAAGTCTGAGTCATTTTCTGATTCATTCCGAACGCTACACCGCCAAGCCAGTGCCGATGGTGTTGCGGGCCGATTTCACCGAACCGCTCGCCTACACCCGCACCCCCTGGCGCGACGACATACCCGTGCCGAATTTTGTGGCCGAAAGCTGGCGCACTAACCAGCGCCGCCTACCCGGTCAGGCTGATTTTTACCCCTTTCTCGTCGCCAGTGATTTTTTTGAACCGCACCTGATTCGGCTCGTCTACCCGATCAACGGGCGGGCGTTTTTCGACGGAGGACTGCGTGGGGTAGCCAAAAGTTACCTGTTGCCGCTGAAGCCGGAATTTTTTGAATTTTTCAGCGCCGAAGAACTGGCGCGGGGGGCGGGCGTGAGCCTGAGTTTCGAGGAGCGGAGCGGCGGTGCGGTGAAGGTGTTCCTGAAAATTCCGTTGGGACGCTTCGACGCGACGAGCGGAAAAGTCATCGCGACAGGTCGGACGATGGAACTGAGCCGCTTGTATTTCAACGACGCCACCCGCCAGCCCGACGAAGGCCGCAACGAGGGCGTCGTGGTCGAGCACCAGTTTGGACTGACGATTTTCCCCTTCGTTCGCATTCGCGACCGCGCGGCGGACCGCACCGACCCCGGCTTTAAACCCATGTACCGGGTTCACCTCGTGGACCGCGACGTGGAGCCGAACACCTACAAAAACGAATTCAGCCTGCGGTTTTTTGGCTTGCAAAACGAGGAAATCAACGTTCCCGCCGCCCGGCCACGCAGCCGGAAAGACCTGCGGGCGGGCAAGGCCGGTTCGTCGGTGACGATGGTGGAGGCCGATTTTGAGCGCATCAGTGTGGATGTGGCCGGGCACCGGGGCGTGCTAATCCCTGATTTTCCCGTCAAGGACATGGGCGACAAGACGTTCACCTTCGCCGTCGATTTTGGCACGACCAATACACACATCGAATTCCGAACCTCGTCGGGCACCACGCCCGTGCCCTTCACCATCGACCAGGATTCGCAAATCGCCACGCTGTACGACCCCGCCACGGCCAACAGCACCGCGCTGAACATGCTCGACATCGCCGGGTTGGTGCCCCGCGAATTGATGCCCGAACGCCTCGGCCCGGAGTACCTCCACCAGTTTCCGCAGCGCACGGCCCTGCTCGAAAACAAACCCAATTTCAAGGAAAACCTGTACGGCTTTGCCGACATGAACATCGGGTTTATCTACGAAAAAGAAGGCTTCAAGCCGGATGAGTACCGGGTTTCGACCAACCTGAAGTGGGCCGATTTCAGCCGCAAACCCGACGACGCCAAGCGCATCGAAGCGTTTTTGCAATCGCTGCTGCTCCTGATTCGTAACAAGGTGCTGCTCAACGGCGGCGACCTCGACCAGACCGAACTGCTGTGGTTTTACCCGCTCAGCATGGTGGAAAACCAGCGGAATTACTTCGAACGGCTCTGGAATCGTTTGTTCAAAACCTACGTCACCGAAGCCCGCAAACCGCTGAAAGTGCCCGAAAGCATCGCGCCGTTTTACTGGTACCGGGCCAGTTTGGGCGTCAGCGCCACACTGCGCCCGGCGGTGCTGATGGACATCGGCGGCGGCACCACCGATGTGGTGATTTTCGAGAAAAACGAACCCAGCCTGATTACCTCGGTGCGCTTTGCCGCCAACGCCATTTTCGGCGATGGCTTCAGCCAGGACGGGGCCGCCCGGCGCAACGGCTTCGTGCTGCGGTACGAGGAGGACGTAAAGGCCCACCTCGACGCCAACAGTCCGCAGTTGGCGCAGGCCAACCAGCAAATCCGGGAAACGAACCGCTCGGAAGACATCGTGGCGTTTTACTTTTCGTTGAAAAACAACCGCAACCTGCGCCAGAAGGCGGTGTACGATTTCAACGACAAACTCGTCCACGACGGCGATCTGAAAATTGCCTTCGTCGTGTTTTACGGGGCGCTCGTGTACCACCTGGCGCAACTCATGCGGGCCAACGCCAAGCCCATGCCCGACCGGATTGCGTTCAGCGGCACTGGCTCGAAAATTCTCGACATCCTGACGCCCAAAAATCCGCCGCTGGCCGATTTGGCCAAACTGATTTTCGAGGCCGTGTACGAACAGCCTTATTCCGAAACGGGGCTGGACATCCTGCGCGAACCCGAACCGAAGGAAGCCACCAGCAAAGGCGGCCTGAAAATGCCCGGACTGAATTTTACCCGCGAAGACGACGGGAAGCTCGAGGAAAAGATGGATTCGCTGAAAACCGTGCTCTGGGGCACCACCCAGCACCGGCTCGTGACCAAAGGCGACACCTACCAGACCATCGATGACGCGGTGCTGGAAGACGTGGCCGCCGAAGTGCGCCGGTTTGTGGAACTGCTCTTCGGGCTGGATTTTGGCTTTGGGGCGCGGTTTGGGGTGAACGAGGGGCGGATGCAGGAGTACAAAAATCTATTGCTCAAAAATCTGCTGCAAAACGTAGCGGATGGCTGGCAACTGCGCCGCGAAACCCTCGACAACCCCAACGCCCGGCTCGACGAAACCCTGTTTTTTTACCCGCTGGTGGGGGCGCTCAACCAACTTAGTTTCGCGATTGCCCAATGAAAAATCGGTTCATTTTCACACGCTTCGCGCTGCCGACTTGGGTGCTGACGCTATTCAGCGCGCCGGTTTTCGCCCAAGCGACCGAGTCGCCCAAACCGGGTGCCTCGGACTGGCTGCCGGCAGCGTTTACAGTCTTGCTCACGCTGCTGGCTGGGGTATTGGTGCTGGCGTACCGCAGTTCCCTCAAAAAAGTGGAGGCGGCACGGCGCGAATTGGTTAGGGCAAAACAGGAACTGGGGCAGATTGACCAACTACGACTTGAACTAAGCAAGGCTAGGCAACGCCGCACTCAATTGGAGGACGAATGCAAACGGCTGGAGCAAAAAGTGGCCGTTTTGGAAAAGGAGAAAAAAGAACCGGCTCCGCAACGAACAAATTCAACCCAACCCCAGCCGGTCAATCGTCCGATGCCGACTACGCCCGATCCGCCGTCGCCGCCAACACCAAGTCCGCCGCCCGTCGCGCCGCTAAAGCCCACTCCGCCACCGGTTCCCGTACCCGAACCCACGTTTTTCCTGCCGCTGCCCAACCCGGACGGCTCGTTTGCCGACGAACGGGCAACGACCTTCAACCCGGCTGAATCGCTCTACCGGTTTCGGTTGGACAAAAACCCGCTGGAAGCGACCTTCGAGTTTGCCGACGACCCGGCTACGGTGGCCGCCGCCCTGCGCTACCCCGACAACTGCCTCGCCCCGGTCTGCGAGTACGGCTCGGTGGATTACGCCGCCCGCCGCATTCAAACCGTCAGTGCCGGCCGCGCCCGCCTGGCCCGGCCCGATTCGGGGCGCTGGGAGTTGGTGAGCAAGGCGGTGATTCGGTTTGTGTAGGGTACACCCCACCCAACCCTCCCCTGCTGGGAGGGCTTACCACTGATAGAAAAGCCCTCCCAGCAGGGGAGGGTTGGGTGGGGTGCTTCACGCTGGAAACCCGCAGGCTAATTTCCCAACTAGAATAAGTTTAAACCGCTTCCATGCCCCAACCCATACTCCTTCAACTTTTCTCCTCCGGCTGGGTATCGGGGCTGGGATTGGTCTTGATTCTGCTCATTCTGGGCATTCAGGGCCGGTTTTGGTTTCGTACCCGCGCCTCGATTCAGGAATTTCGGGACGTGGTGCCGAGCGTCAACTCGTTTAGTTTGCTGAAAACGCAGATTCTCAAGGAAGACGCCCAACTGCTCTCCCCCCGTGACATCCTCAGCGCCCACGCCGACCTGCGCGAACGTCAGGAACGGGCCGACCCGCAACTTTCCCGGACGGAGTTGACCCTGGTGCAACTGCGCGGCACCGCCAACGCCACGATGACCGACATCCGCGACAGCATCAACACGTATTTGATTCGGAACAAGGGCGCGGTGGCCGACTTCAACCTGCTGCGCGACATCGTCCAGCGGCACCTCGACGCGGTGGAGGAAGGCATCACGCTCACCATGCCCATCCCGCTGTACCTCGGTCTGATGGGCACCATGCTCGGTATCGTGCTGGGGTTGTTTGCCATGCCCAGCCTCAATTCCGACGATTTTCTGAAGGGCGAAGGCGTCAACAGCCTCATCGACGGGGTGAAAATGGCGATGGTCGCTTCCTTCGTCGGGTTGGGGCTGACGGTCTGGAACACGGTGGAGTTTCGAAATGCGAAAGCCGGGCTGGAAGGCCGCAAGCACGGGCTGTTCACGTTTTTGCAAACTGAACTGTTGCCGCTCTTGACCGAAAGCGTGAATGCCGGGGTGTTCGCCCTCAACCGCAACCTCGACCGCTTCGGTTCTATTTTCGCCGAGGGTCTGCAACGCCTCGACGGGATGGTGGACAAAAACTTCCGCGCCCTCACCGCCCAGCAACAGGCCCTCGATACCTTCCGAACGATGGATTTGAGTCGAATCGCCACGTTCAACGCCCAGGTACTCCAGCAACTCACCGGCAGCCTCGACGCCCTCGAACGCTTCGGGCTGTACCTCGACCGGATGAATGACCTCATCGAAAACACGCGAATCATCGTGGAACGCACCGGGCAGGTAGAGCGGATTTCGGAGCAAATCAGCGGCACGATGAGCCAAGCCGAAACGCTTTTCCAATACCTCAGCACTCATTTCCGCCAACTTGACGCCCACAGTTCGGCCTTCGTCAATCACCTCGGCCAGGTGGATGACCGGATCGTGGAAGCCTTCCGGGGCTTGGACGTGCGCATCCGCGAACGGCTGCGGGCCATCGAAGAAATCCGCTTGAAGGAAGAAGACCAGATGGTGGATTACTTCCAGCGCAACCGCGACAAACTGGGTAAACTCGATTTTCTGGAACGCCTCCAGACCGACGCCGCTCGCTACCAACAGGCCGATGGCGACCGCCAGGCCCAGATTCAAACCCAACTTCGAGACCTGAGCGCCCAGCAGGCGGCGATGAACGCGCTGCTCCTCCGGCTCGTCGAGCGCATGGAGCGCGGCACCTTCGGTCGGTTGCTGCCCGCTAAAAACCAATCGGGGAGGGGCGGCGCATGAAAGGGAAAGACTCTTCTTTTTTCTGGCCCAGCTACGCCGATTTGATGACGAGCCTGTTTTTCGTCATGCTGGTGCTGTACGTGCTGACGGTGGCAATTCTGAAATCGAAGGAATCAGGGATTATTGCCGATGCCCTCAAATACCGGAAAATCAGGGACATTGAGCAGGCGCTGAAGGAGTTGAACGGAAAATACTTCCGCTACGAACCCGAAAACCAACGCTTCCGGATGAACGTGGACGTGAATTTTCCGCCCAATTCGGCGGCCATTCAGTCGCTACCCGCCCCGGTGCGCGACCAACTCGAAACAACGGGAAACGTGCTTTTCGAGAAAATTAAAACGGTTTCGAAGCAAAATCCGGACGTGAGTTACATGATTGTCATCGAAGGCAACACGCAGCGGTACAACGACAACTTTCGAAACAACCCGAATTTGGGTTACACCCTCAGCTACGAACGGGCTTTGGCCTTGTTCAACTTCTGGAAAGCCGAAGGCATCGACTTCGGTCGGTTTAAAAACTGCGAAGTGGTGCTGGTGGGCAGCGGTTACTTCGGCGAAGCCCGCGACCGGAACACCGAGCGCAACAACCGCCGGTTTACGATTCAGGTGACGTCGAAGGTGGGAAAGTTTTGAATTTTCGATGGAAAATCAACTGCCAACCACGGCTCACTGCTTCAAAAACACCACGACCGCGCCCGCAAACGCGGGTGTTCGGGACGTGCTTCCGTGCGTCCCTGGCACGGTTTGCAGGGTTGCCTTCGGGAGCAGTTTAGCCAACTCACCGGCCCGGCCGTTGTCGGCGTCCTGATCACCGCAAATCACGAGGACGGGCACGCGGACCTTGCCCAGTTCGCCGGGTGAGGTGGACGGTTGCGACCGCTGCTGATAGGCCAGCGCCAGGGTGTCGGCACCGTTGGCTTTGGCCCGCTCGACGACACTGCGAATCTCCGGCGTTTCGTAACGGTTACCGGCAAACGCTTCGTAAAACGCAATCCGTCGCGGCCAGGCTGGATTGGTAAAATCGGCTCCCATTCCCCCTAAAATTCCTCTTCGGACGTGCGGATCGAGTACCAGCACCCGAGCCGTGAGAATGGCCCCGCGCGAGTAACCTAAAATGTCGTACTGGTTGGCTTTCAGGTGGGCCATCAACCCGACGATGTCGCGGGCTTCGGCGTCGGCCTCGTAGGCTTCGGGCGTGTGCGGGTGATCGGACTGGCCGTTGCCCCGCGTGTCGAGGGTGACGACTTGAAAACCGGCTTTCAACAGCGAGTCCACCAGGGGCGCGGTTTTCCAGGCGGCGCTGCTGCCCATGAATCCATGCACCAGTACCACGGGTCGGCCACTGCCTCGCACCTCGTAATGAATTTTGGTGCCGTCGAACGACGTAAACAGCGGTTCACGGGCGGTTTGACCGAAGGCTGGAATCGTAAAAAGTACACCGAGCCAGAGGGAAATTTTCATGGTTGGTTCAGAGGAAAATGGCATTAGTTTACCGGGACACTCGCCGAGGCGTTCGCTTCCACCTTCACGGGTTTCTGATAAACAAAGAGTGAAACAGCCCGCTTCGAGTGGTTTTCAACCACGACCTCCGTAGGCGTGACGGTCACGTTCAGCAAGTGTTCACGGAACCGGATTTTGAATGAAAATGAAGTCCAGCGTTCCGGGCAAAACGGAGTCAGGTGCAAGGCCCCTTCCCGCACCCGCATCCCGCCAAACCCCTTCACGACGGCCATCCAGGTGCCGGCCATCGAGGTGATGTGGCAACCGTCTTCGGTGTCGTTGTTGTAATCGTCGAGGTCGAGGCGGCTGGTGCGGAGGTAGAATTCGTAGGCTTTTTCCTTCAAACCCAACCGCGCCGCCAGGATGGCGTGGACACAGGGCGAGAGCGACGACTCGTGAACGGTGCGCGGTTCGTAGTACTCGTAATTCCGGCGCAGGGTTTCTTCGGAATAGTTTTCCTCGAAAAAATAAAGCCCCTGCAACACATCGGCCTGTTTGATGAAGGGCGAGCGCAGAATCCGATCCCAGGACCATTTCTGATTCAGCGGGCGCTGACCGGGGTGCAGGTCGGACACGGTCAGGTTTTCTTTGTCGAGGTAGCCGTCCTGTTGCAGGAAAATGCCCAATTCCTCGCTTTCGGGGAAGTGCATTTTCGCGACGATGTCGCGGGCGGTGGCGAATTCTTTTTCTTCCCGAAAATGAATCCGGTCGGCGAGCGCCCGGTACCGGGCCGGGTCGAGGGCTTTCACCCGCTGGGCCGCTTCGATGGCGTACTCCAGGCACCAGCAGGCCATCCGGTTAGTGTACCAGTTGTTGTTGACGTTGTTTTCGTACTCGTTCGGCCCCGTCACGCCCAGCATCACGTACTTCCCCCGCTCCGCCGACCAGTTCACCCGCTGCGACCAGAACCGCGCGATGCCGAGGAGTACTTCCAGGCCGTACTCCACGAGGTACTGCTCGTCGCCGGTGTGGCGCACGTAATCGAAAATGGCGTAGGCAATGGCCCCGTTGCGGTGGATTTCCTCGAAGGTGATTTCCCACTCGTTGTGGCATTCCTCGCCGTTCATCGTTACCATCGGGTAGAGCGCGGCCCCGGCCCGGAAGCCCAGTTTACCCGCGTTCTCGATGGCTTTCGGCAAGTGTTTGTGGCGGTAAATCAGCAGGTTGCGGGCTACTTTCGGGTCGGCGGTGGCGAGGTAAAACGGGATGCAGTACGCCTCGGTGTCCCAGTAGGTGGAGCCGCCGTATTTTTCGCCGGTGAAGCCCTTCGGGCCGATGTTCAGACGCTGGTCTTCTCCGGTGTAGGTCTGACAAAGCTGAAACAAGTTGAAGCGGATGCCCTGCTGGGCGGCGACGTCGCCTTCGATGGCGATGTCCATGAATTTCCACTTGTCGGCCCAGGCTTGGGCCTGCTCTTCGGCCATCCGGTCGAAGCCTTTTTCGCTGAGGCGGCTCAGGTATTTTTTGGCGCGAAACAGCAGTTCCTCGTCGGGGTGATTGAGGGTGGAGAGGTTGCAGGCGTATTTCACGAGCGTCACTTCCCCGCCCGCCGTCACGTCGAGCGAGACTTTGTTGGCGACAAACTTTTCCAGCTTAACGGGTAGCGATTGAAAATCCAGGCGCTGGCCCTCGCGGAATAACTCGAATTTCATCCCCGTCAGCACGTGGAAGCCGGTTTTCTTGGTGCGCAATTCGATGTACGCTTCGCCGTAACCGGTTTCTTTGTGGACTTCGTCCCAGAATTTCTCGTCGTAGTTGGCGTCGCGGTTGCGGATGTCGCCGTCGAGGAAGGGGGTGAGGGTGAGTTTTCCGTCAAAATTCAGTGGGGTCACGCTGTACCGAATCGCGCCACCTTCGTCGTCGACGATGGAGCAGAAGCGGCGGGAGTTCACCCGTACCTCGCGTCCGCTTTTCAGCCGGGCCGAGAAACTGCGTTCCAAGTATCCTTCGCGCATGTTCAATTCCCGGCGGAAATCCCAGACTTCGGCGGTCGAGAGGTCAAGGGTTTCGTAATCGACTTCGACCTGGATGCCAATCCAGTTGGTGGCGTTGAGCACTTTGGCAAAATATTCGGGGTAGCCGTTTTTCCACCAGCCCACGCGGGTTTTGTCGGGGTAATACACGCCCGCCACGTAATTGCCCGGCAGGCTCTGGCCCGAAAAAGTCTCTTCAAAATTGCCCCGCTGGCCCATCCGCCCGTTGCCGAGGCTCATCACCGACTCGGTTATTTCGTTGAATTGGGGGTGAAAGCCTTCTTCGATGATGCTCCACTCGTCGTGCTTGAGGTAGTTTTTCATGGGAAAATTTACAATCGGAAAACTTGGCTATTGTGGTTGGTATCCACACGGGCCACTTGGTTTGTTTGGTAGTTCCGGTCGGTGAAGACACCGCCCGGATCCCCCATCCTTCTCGCCGGGCCGCTGCTGCGGTCGCGTAGCGACCAAAAGTTTGTAGAAAAATGGACAACCCTACCCTTTTTTGGTCGCGTAGCGACCCAACCGGGGCTGGTTTGTTGGGTCGCTACGCGACCAACCGCCTGCGGACCAAGCTGTTTTTCTACAAACATCGGGTCGCTACGTGACCAAAAAAGACAGGTTGAAACGTTGGGCATGGACACCGACGGGGCACGAAAAAGTAACAAAAAAGACGACTTCAGTGGAATCACAACTGCGGAAGTTTTTCAAGGGTCAGCCCCACAAACCCCGGAATCACCAACTCGGCCTCCCTCAGCACCGCCGCCGACCCGACTCCCACGGCTTTCATTCCCCCCCGGTGGGCGGCTTCGATGCCCGCCACGGCGTCTTCAAACACCAGGCATTCAGCGGGCGGAACGCCCAAGGCCTTCGCGCCGAGCAGAAACACCTCCGGGTCGGGTTTGCTGCGGGACGTGTGGTTGCCGTCGATGACCGCGTCGAACAAGTCGGTGATGCCGACGCGCTCTAAAATCAGCGGGGCGTTTTTGCTGGCCGAACCGAGGGCGGTTTTTATCCCGGCTTTGCGCAGATTTTCCAGAAAATCACGGACACCCGGCAGCACATCGGCGGGGGTCATTTGGTTGACGAGTTCGAGGTACCAGCCGTTTTTCCGGGTGGCCCACGCCTGTTTTTCGGCCTCCGTCAGCGACACCCCGCCCCAGGCCAGGATGCGGTCGAGCGACTCCATCCGGCTGATGCCCTTCAGTTGTTCGTTTTGGTGTTCGGTGAAATCGAATCCGAGTTCAAGAGCCAGGCGACGCCAGGCTTGGAAGTGAAAAACGGCGGTATCGACGAGGACGCCGTCGAGGTCGAAGAGGCAGGCTTTTAAGGAGGTGGGGAAAGACGAATGCATCGGACAAAGATAACAGCCGGATGCTGCCGCCGTCGGGAAATGCGGCCAAAGCGAACCGGGTTGTGTATCTTCGGCCAGCACTAATCCCCTGCTTTTACCCCCGCGTATGCGATTTCCCGGCTCCTCCCCGCGCTTGTTCTTTTCCGGCGGAATCCTCCTGCTAGGCTTGTTCGTGGGCCTGGCCCAGTTGGTTCCCGTTCGGCGTACTGGTTCGGTTTCGGAACCCACCGCTCGCCGCCCACCCACGCCGACGCAATCCGGCTTTTGGCAGGCCCCGCCCGACCAGGAATTACCGCCGGGCGCGGCGGGGGTGCTCATCCGCTACGGCCGGGACGTGATCGCCCACACGTCTACGTATTTCGGACCAAAAGGCACGGTCAAATCCCTGGGTAACGGGTTGAATTGCCAGAATTGCCACCTCGATGCCGGGACGCGGGTGTACGGAAACAACTACGCCGCCGTCGTTTCGACCTACCCCAAATTCCGCGAGCGTTCGGGCACGGTGGAAAGCGTCGTCCGGCGGGTGTCGGATTGTTTCGAGCGTAGCCTCAACGGGCGGGCACCCGACAGCACGAGCCGCGAGATGAAGGCCATCGTGGCCTACCTGACCTGGTTGGGCAAACACGTCCCAAAAGGCCAGCGACCGGCGGGCGTGGGGTTGATGAAATTGGCGTACCTGCCCCGTGCCGCCGACCCCGAACGCGGTAAAGCCGTGTACTTGCAGCTTTGCCAGAGTTGTCACGGCCCCGAAGGGCAGGGCGTGAAGGTGCCCGGTGTGCGGGAATTTGTGTACCCGCCACTCTGGGGACCAAGTAGTTACAACGACGGAGCCGGGTTGTTCCGGCTGACGAATTTTGCCGGTTACGTGAAAGTGAATATGCCCTACGGCACGGCGGCGTACAACAACTACGTGCTCTCGGATGAAGAAGCCTGGGACGTGGCCGCGTTCGTCAACGCCCAGCCCCGGCCGCACCAGGATCAGCGCCGCGACTGGCCCGACATCCGCACCAAGCCCATCGACTTTCCGTTCGGACCCTACGCCGATTCGTTCAGCGAGGAACAACATAAATTCGGACCGTTTGCCCCCATCGCTGCCAGGGCGAAGTGAATTTCACCCCAACAAAGTAGTTACAACCATGAAAAAACTCCTCCTGTTTTCCGCCCTTTTCCTCGCCGCGCTCGCGCCGACGCTGGCCCAAAACCCCGCCGATTTTCACGGGGCTGAAGCGACCAAAAGCCGGTACCGGGTCGCTTACCAGCTCAATTCCGACGACGACGCGAAAATCAAAGCGACGCTGCTTAACCTCAAAAATTCGCTCAACGACCCCCGTCTGAAAGGCAAATTAGAGGCCGAACTGGTGGTACACGGCGGCGGTGTGGCCGTGTACCGCAAGGAGAAGGGCTACGAAGACCTGCTGCTCGAACTACAAAAAAGCGGCGTCGTGCTGGCGATGTGCGAAAACACGATGCGTGAACGAAAAATTAGCCGCGATGAACTGCTACCCTTCGTTTCGTACGTGCCGAGCGGGAACGGCGAACTCATCATCCGGCAGCAGGAGGGATGGGCCATTATTCACCCCTGACCTCAGCGCCCCAACTCCAGTACCCGCGCCGTCCGCGCCGGTAGTTTCACCAGTTTCAATTCGATCAGCATTTCCCCCGTCAGCACGTCGGTGGCGCGGCTGAAGCCCGCCGTGCGTTCGGTAAAGCGGCTCATGTCGAGGTCGATTTCGGCGTCGGTCGAGTTGGTCGCCACCATCACGGTTTTGGCCTGATCGTAGCGAAAATACACGTAAATGCCGTTTTGGGGTAAGTATTGGGTGAGTTGTCCGGTTTGGAGGGCGGGCGTGGCTTTGCGGTAATTGGCGAGGCTTTTTACGAAATTAAAGGCTTCGTTCTCTTCCCGGTTCCGACCGGCGGCGGTGAATTTGTTCTCCCGGTCGCCGGGAAAGCCGCCCGGAAAATCGCGGCGTACTTCGGCGTCGGAGGGGTTTTTAAAATTCTTCATCAAAATCTCGGTGCCGTAGTACCAGTGCGGGATGCCCCGCGTGGTGAGCAGCCAGGTTACGCCCATTTTGTATTTCCGGAAATCGTCGCCAATCACCGAAAAATAGCGGTCGGTGTCGTGGTTTTCCAGAAACGTGACCAGTTTGGAGGGGTCTTCGTACACGCCATCCTGGGCGAGGGCGTTGTAGAGCCGGTTCACGCCGTCGTCCCAGCCTACGTTCTGGCGCAGGGCATCGAGGATGGCCGCTTCCACCACGAAATCCAGTCCGCCGGGCTGGTTGGATTTAAAGGGAAAGTTGATGCGGTTGCGGGTGTAGTACGCCTGGTCCACCACGTTGTTGACCCACGATTCCCCGAAAATGTGAATCCTGGGGTACTCGGCCAGCAGGGCGGCGTTGCAGCGGTTCATAAACGGCTGGTCGTTGTACATGTACGTGTCCACCCGCCAGGCATCCACGCCAAATTCTTCGACCGTCCAAATCGCATTCTGAATCAAATAGTTGGCTACGAACGGATTGCCCTGATTCACGTCGGGCAGGTGCGGCACGAACCAGCCGTCGAGGGTGACTTTGCGGTCGGACGCCGCCGAGTGCGGGTCGGTGATGGGCTGGTAGCGGTACGAGGTGTTGGTGTAACTGGGCCACTGGTGGAGCCAATCCTTGCCCGGTAAATCCTTGAGCAGCCAGTGGTTGCTGCCGATGTGGTTATACACGGCGTCCTGGACGACCTTCAGGTTTTGAACGTGGGCCGTTTTTACGAAAGTTTTGTAGGCTTCATTCCCCCCAAAACGCTTGTCGATCTGGTAGTGGTCGGTGAAGCCGTAGCCGTGGTACGAACTGCGCGCCACGCCGCCTTCGTTGGTGAGGGGTTGGTTGTTTTCGATCACGGGCGTCATCCACACCGCCGTCACGCCGAGTTCGTGGAGGTAGTCGAGGTGGTTAGTAACGCCCTGTAAATCACCGCCGTGCCGCAGGAAGGGATTCGCCCGGTCGGCCTGGGTATCGGCCAGGTCGGGGAATTTGTCGTTGCTTTCGTCGCCGTTGGCAAAGCGGTCGGGCATGAGCAGGTAAATAAAATCGGCGGCACTGACGCCCTGGCCTTTGGGGGCGCGGTCGCGGGCCTTGAGTTCGTAGCGGCGGGTGAGGGTCTGGCCCCTGGCCTTGCCGGTGATGGTTAGCGAACCCGCTTTGGCCTGGGGGGAAATGACCAAATCCAGGTAGGCGAAGTTTGGATTCTCAGCGCGATGGATTTTCACCAATTTCACGCCGGGGTACTTGAGCGAGTACGTCAGCGTGCCCGCCTGGGGGCCGTGCACGAGTAGTTGGAGGGCCGGGTTTTTCATGCCCACCCACCAGTGCGTCGGGTCGATGCGCTGAATTTGTGGGGTTTGGGCGAAACAATTTTCCCGGAAAAAAAGGAAAACGAAACCAAGGTAGAGGAAAAAGCGCGTCATGGTTGGGGCAAGGTTTGGAGGAATCACTGCGGTTGAATTGGGCAAATTAACGACAATGCCCGCTTTTATCATACCGGCAATCGGATTACCTTTGGGCAGACCGCATCGTACTATTTTGTCGAAAATGTTCCTTTTTTCCCTGAATAAGGCCGTTTTTCGCGTCGGACTCTGGTTGATCCTGCTGAGTTTGGTAGGATCGGCGCGGGCGCAATTGCCCGCCAACCGCAAACCCGCTCCGGCCCGGAGTCAACCCACCGGCCATTCCCCGAAACCCGTGCGCAAGCTTTCCCCAACCGATAAGATCCTGATTTACGAACTCACCACCCGGCTTTTCGGCAACACCCGCCTCGAAAACGCCGCCTGGGGGAGCCTGGCCGAAAACGGAACCGGCAAGTTTAACGACGTGAGCGACGCGGCGCTCAACAGCCTGAAAATTTTCGGCGTCACGCACGTCTGGCCGATGGGCTGCCTTGAGCACGCCACGATGGAAGATTTTTCGGCCTACGGAATTCCAAAAGACCACCCGGCGGTGATCAAAGGCCGGGCCGGGTCGCCCTACGCCATCAAGGATTACTACGACGTAAACCCCTTTCTCGCCAGCGACCCCAGCCAGCGGATGCAGGAATTCGAGGCGATGGTGCAGCGCATTCACGCCCACGGGATGAAGGTCATCATCGATTTCGTGCCCAACCACGTGGCCCGGCAGTACCACTCCGACGCCAAGCCCGCCGGGGTGAAGGATTTCGGGGAAACCGACGACAAAACCCTGCTATTCAAACCCTCCAATAATTTTTACTACCTGCCCAATCAGCCTTTTCAGTTGCCCACCGGCATCAATATCCCGCCCGGCCTGAAGCCCGACGGGGAGTACGTGGAAAACCCGGCCAAAGCCAGTGGCAATGACGTGTTCAAACCCCAGCCTTCGGTGGACGACTGGTACGAAACGGTGAAACTCAACTACGGGGTGGATTTGCTCGACAACCGGAAAACCTACTTCACGCCCCTGCCCGATACCTGGCTCAAAATGCGCGACATTTTGCTCTACTGGACCAAAAAAGGCGTGGACGGCTTCCGCTGCGACATGGCCGAGATGGTGCCGGTGGAGTTCTGGGGTTGGGTGATTCCCGAAGTAAAAAAACTGAATCGGGACGTGCTTTTCATCGCCGAGATTTACAATCCGAAACAGTACCATCCCTACATCCAGACCGGCAAATTCGATTACCTCTACGACAAAGTGGGCCTCTACGACGCCCTGCGGCGATTGATGGAAGGCAAGGGCAACGTGGCGGAAATCACGAACGTCTGGCAAAACGAATCGGGCGACATCCAGAATCACATGCTGCGCTTCCTGGAAAACCACGACGAGCAGCGCGTGGCTTCCGATTTTTTCGCCCTCGACGCCACCTACGCCATCCCGGCGATGGTCGTGACGGCCACGATGGGCACCGGCCCGGTGATGTACTATTTCGGGCAGGAAATCGGCGAACCGGCCAGCGCCGCCGAGGGCTTTTCGGGTCCCGATGGCCGCAGTACGATTTTCGACTGGTGGGGCGTACCCGAATGGGAGAAATGGATGAACGGCGGAAAATTCGACGGCGGGCAGTTGGACAGTGAAAAGAAGAAACTCTGGAAATTCTACTACGACCTCAACTGGCTCTGCCGGAAATCGGAGGCCATCCGGCAGGGCGGTTTTTTTGATTTGCAGTACGTCAACACCGGCGGGCAAAGCCCCGGCTACCGCGATAGCAAGATGTACAGCTACCTGCGGCATTCTGACAAGCAGAAGCTGCTGATTGTCACCAATTTCGACCTCGACCGTAACCACCAGACGAAGGTGCGTATCCCGACCGAAGCCTGGCAGAAAATGGGGCTGGACCCCAACGGAATGTACCAATTCAAAGAGATTTTTTACCACCCCAAAGCCAGTGTGACGGCCAAAGCCAGCGACGGAGTGCCCGTCAGCCTCACTGCCAACAGCGTGTTAATTTTTGAAATTAAGGCGAAGTAAGACGACTACCACCCACCCGAATCGAATGAAACTAGTTTACGTGTGTTTGATGGCCTGCCTTGGATGCGGGGTAACCCCACTTTTTGCCCAGTCGGACGAGGCTCTTTTTAAGGAAGTAATGCGGTTGCCGCGCGGCCAGTCCGTGGCGGAGACCGCGACGTTGATTGGACAACATTTTCTGGAGGCTCCCTACGTGGCCGGAACGTTGGAATCGCCCGACGGGGAAGAGCGTTTGACGGTAAACCTCCGAGAATTCGACTGCGCTACGTTCGTCGAGTCCGTACTGGCGTTAGCCACTACCCGGCATACGAAACCAGGTGATTTTCAGGCATTCCGGCAATTGCTGCGGCAATTGCGTTACCGCCGGGGGGTGGTGCAGGGATACGGCTCGCGGCTGCATTATTTTTCGGACTGGCTGGGCGAGCAACAATTTGCGGGACGCCTCGCCGAATTAACCCAACAATTAGGGGGGCAGACTCTGAACAAACCGATTTGTTTTATGACTACCCACCGCCGACGCTACGCAAAACTTTCTGATTCGTTACTTTTGGCGGAAATTTCTGGATTGGAGAAAGAAATCAGCCGCCGGGTTTTATTCTTTATACCGAAAAATCGGGTGGCAGCGTTAGAGGGGCAACTTCAGGATGGGGATGTGCTTGGAATTACTTCCTCGAAACCGGGATTGGATGTGGCCCACGAGGGGTTTGTACTGCGGCGTGAGGGAAGGGCTTATTTACTGCACGCCTCTTCGGAGCATGGTCAGGTGATGCTAACCACCGTTCCGCTGAGTGACTACCTGGCCCGTAATCCAGTTCATTCCGGCATCATGGTAGCCCGCCTGAAGAACGAGCCTACACCGTACACGACAACCAACAACACCAACTGAATGGACAAGAAGACCGCTATTCTAGAAGCCACGCTAGAATTAATCACAAAAAATGGCTTCCATGCCACGCCGATGAGCATGGTTGCCCAGCACGCGAAGGTTGCCGCCGGAACGATCTATCATTATTTCGACAGCAAAGAGCAGTTGATTGACGAACTCTACGCCTTACACCGAGACAAGGTAGCCAGCGTCATGCTTCAGGGCGATGATACCACCAAACCGTACCGCGACCGCTTCCGACAGGTATTCTCCAACCTGTTTCATTACTACGTCAAGAACACCGATCAATTCTTGTTTATCGAGCAGTACGCCAACTCGCCCATCATCAACCGCATTCCACGGGAAGAATCAGCGAGTTTTTACCAGCCACTGATCGAGTTTTTGCGCAAGGGCATCCACACGAGTCAGTTGAAAGACATCTCTTCCAAACTGATGGCCCGGTTGGTGTACGGTAACATCGTATCCGTAGTGAAACTGCACCTTTCGGGCGAATTACCGATGGAAAATATGCTCCTCCAAACGGCTATCGCTACGACCTGGGACGGCATCCGGCGTGCCTGAGACGATGAATTTAGACAAATTTAACTTGGTACTGGCTTAACCGAACAGACCCGTCTTATTTCCTTTCTATCGAATCCGCAGCGCTTCTCGTTGCGGATTTATTTTTATACGGGTGCTGACTTTATGGCGGGCCTTTCTTGCTTAAATAGGTGGCGTAGAGGACGAATGCCACTGAAGTTTCGTGGTGTTCTCCTCATCCTGGACGACTTAGATGGGTTACGCAGGCAATGAGTAGGGAGCCAATGCGGATTAGCTGACAATTCTACTCGGAGCGAAGGCATTGATAATCAACAAGGAAGGATATTCAACTCGATCGCATCCAGCACGCTCCGTTACTGTGGCCTAGCCCCATCGTGCAATCACTTGCTTCGGCGCAGGCGAACGTTTCTCCGCAGTACCCGAACCGCAAGCCTTCAAATGAGTATGGATTTGCGGAACAAAGCAGATAATTAGGTTTCAACGAGGTTTCCTGCAAAAGGGTAAATACGGACCCGAATTTGAATGGAATACTGATTTCCAACTCGTGTCGCTTCGGAAAAGTCGACCTCTCGAAGGCAGTTCTCCTGGTTTCAGCCCCTACGATTCAATACAATACCAGGTTTTCTAGGTAGGAAAATATAAAAAATACGAAAAGTGTTACTGAAAAAAAAATTTTATTAGTTGTCTCACATTTAGATAGTTTTAGATATAGCTTTACTCTCAATGCAAAAGTAGATCAAGAGAAGCACCCTTGTAATAGCGTGAATAGTTTCACTATTACAAGAAATTTAAGGTTTTTCCTGCTTGATTTTACGCTCTCCTTGTAATTTATCCACCTTATATCGGTTGAGTATTTTTGCTCAATCGGCAAACGGTCATGATCCCGCCAGATCGTTTTTCAATCCTGCTTCTCTTCTGCCCTCTGCTCCCTCACAATTCTGTAGAGGAAGCGCACTCATTTCCACGGATAATTCAGGGTACCGAAACGCTTAGTCGTCCTGAATTTTAGAAACGGAGAATCAAAAAGGATCTTCGTTTTTTGGGAGTAGGTAAAAATAATTTTGAACTCTTTCTTTCCCCCAAAACAAAATTAATCCATGAAAAGGCGCTACATCAAACTAACCAAAGAAGAAGAAAAATTATTACGCGATGGGTACGAACGCGGAACGCAGTTTCAATTTCGAAGCCGTTGTCACTGTTTGCTGCTTAGCAATAGCGGCCGTGAAATTAAAGAACTCATCACGATTTTTGGCGTTAGCCGGTTAACGATTTATAACTGGTTTGATCGCTGGGAAGAACATGGAATGGCTGGACTCACGAATCAACCCGGACAAGGACGAAAGAAAATACTAAACGAAAAGGATCTGCCGATCGTGAAGGAAGAATTCAAAGCAAACCATCAGCGGTTGGAAGCGGTGCGATTGGCACTGAATGAAAAGTTGTCCAAAGAATTTTCCGAAATTACCCTCAAACGTTTCCTAAAGAATCAACCCACGCTACCGAACCCACCCAGCAAACAACCGAACCGTTCCGAGTCGAAAAATAGAACAGCCGTCAAATCAGTGTATTCGGCAACGGACTGAATCAGAGCTAATTGGTGTTAAAAACCCTCTTGCCATGAATCCCTGATTCATGGCAATTTTTTTGCAATTTACTCTAAACGCGGGTGGCCTGCTTTTAGAGATTAACCCAACTTAGCGGTTCCCGTGCACCTCCAGGTCAGAATCAGATTATGGCCATACCTCACCGTTCCAGGATGCTGGCGGGGTGGGAGTCTGTCAGGCTCTCTGTGGTCGTCAGACACGAATCTCCCCAAAAGGCACATCGATTTGAGTATACAATCAAGAAAATAATTTAAATTTTTTTAATTCATAATTCCGTTGAAAATATGAATTTAGAAGTATTTAGTTTTCCGATAGCGGTTTTATTGAAAGAAGGTTTAGAAATTATTTTTATTGAGGATTGAAACAATACCACATTTTTTAATTGACTTGCAATTATTGAATTTAGTCTCAAAATAAGGAAAAATTCTTATCTATATACTTTAATTTGTTGTTTGAAAATATCAAATTACATTGTATATCTTTGAATTGTAAGTCAGATTTATTTCTGAGTTCGATTTGAGACATGATTCGTCCTAGAGAATGGTTGAAGCCTAAAAGTAGGTGCATTATGACAACGATTGATAGAATTGAAAGTTTACCAAGGCGCACTCACGTATAGATACACAAGGTAGGGTTTGATGTGGTTAGTGTTAAAACAATTTCGATTCTAACTGGGAAGGTACTGACCGGGAAAAAGAGCTGGGAAGTTTAATTCAAATGGGACGATGCAATAAATTAGAGAAATCGTTCAGGAAATGATCGAAAATTAGTGGTATGACCATACATCTTCAAGTGAATGTGAGGTAAGTCATCGAATCAAATAAATCAAACAATAAAAACCCAGCCGATCGGATAGAACCCATAAGATTTATACAAGTTATTATTCTCTAAGTTTCACAAATTACAGTCATGCGACTTTTAGTACTCGTACTGTTAATAAGCGCCACCCTCACCGCCAGGGGTCAGGGGGACTGTCGATGTGACTTGACCATCACCAAGAGCGGCACCTACACCCAGAAAGCGACCGGGATTCAGCCTGGGCAGACCGTATGCATTCAGGCTGGGCAGTACGCGAATCTGTATTTTTTAGGTTTCGTGG
Organism: uncultured Cytophagales bacterium; assembly: GCA_964244295.1. Taxonomy (GTDB): domain Bacteria; phylum Bacteroidota; class Bacteroidia; order Cytophagales; family Spirosomataceae; genus JAJAZB01. The sequence continues at coordinate 30,820 of CAXTIG010000001.1, read as the reverse complement.
GTACGCAGGACAAACCAATCCGGTTCGTCAATTGTGGTGGGCAGGTAGTGCTGGAATCGACTAAATTACCTAGTGGACTTCAGTTTTACGGGTGTCAGCATTTTTTGGTTTCCGGGTCAGGGGACAATGGGCTTCGGTACGGAATCCGAATTAATCAATCGGCCGCCCAGGCCCTCGGGGTGGCTGCGAAGAGTTCTGACTGCGAGATTGAACGTGTGGAAGTAGCCGGGGCCTATTTTGCTGGATTTATGGTAAAGACCGATCCAGCGGCCTGTGATTCAACTACTTGGCGAGAAAATTTCGTGATGAGAAACGTGAAAATTCACGACAACTATATTCACGACGTGGGTGGCGAAGGCCTGTACATCGGCAACTCCTTTTGGGATTCGGGGTTGAGCTTGTCCTGCAACGGCACCCCCAAAAAAGTGTATCCTCACAACATTCTCGGCCTGGAGATTCATCACAACATCGTCATAAGAACGGAAGCAGAGGGCATTCAGTACGGTTGTGCACCAGACGCGGAAGTCCATCATAATCTGGTTAGTCACACGGGCATATCTCCCTTCGCCCTTTATCAGGACAACGGAGTTCAGATCGGGGCTGGTTCAGGGGGGAGGTTTTATAACAACCAGGTAACCAATGTCCGTGGGGTAGGGATTGCGATGATTGGGAACATTGGCAATACGGCGGTATTCAACAACGTCATCCAGAATTGCGGGGTCAATAGCATTTTTTGCGACGACCGGGCTGGCTCCCTTCCTGGCACGCCCATGTGGTTTGTGAACAACACCCTGATTAACTCAGGTCAGGAGGCCATTAAACTTTACAATGAAATCAACGTGAACCTGATTGCCAACAATGTGATCGCTGGGGTGGGAGCGGGGCGGCGGTTCATCTTTTTTCTACAGGGAGCCAAGGCCACTCAACTCAATAATTTTACGACTGCGTATGCTGATTCGGCGGGGTTTGTGAATGCCAGCGGTGGAAATTTTCGCCTCAGAGAGACCTCCCCGCTGGTGGATGCCGGGGGAAATGTGACGATGAAACCGGTGCCTTTCGACCTTGATGACAACCTCCGCCCTTTTGGAAGAAGAGTAGACATCGGAGCCTACGAATTTTATCCCGAACTCTCCCAGACCCTCACACTTTACCCTTCTCCGTGTACCGATCAGATTTCGGTTCTATCGAAGGTGTCCCTCGAACGAGTCGCGGTTTATAGCCTGACCGGGGCCGAACTGGTTCGGGTTGAGGGGGTAGCGGCCAAAGCAATGACGCTGCCCGTGGGGAAACTGCCCACGGGATTGTACATCGTGCGGGCGGAAACGGCCAACGGCCCCCTTTCCGGGCGATTTTTAAAACAATAAAAAGACACCAACGAAACGAGTAGACCCCCGGTGGTCTTAGCGCCTTGACTTTTCAACATTTCTAACGGGGGACCACCCCGGACTGGTGGAACCTTCCCAGGGGGTCGTTGGCGGATGACCCGGTCCCTCGTTAGAAATAGCCATTCATTTTTTTCCGCTTCTAACTTTCTTTTCTTCTCAAACTATGACAACTTTTTTCAACTCCCGCCCCGCTGAAAAAGCCAATCTGCTTCTGGTGGATGAAGATCGCTTCGTCGCGAACATTCTGAAGCAAACCCTCAGCGCCGATTTCAACGTCAAAGTCGTTTCCAACGGCATCGAAGCCATGCACTGGCTCGAACAAGGTACCACGCCGGAACTGATGATTACGGAGCTTGGCATGGCGCACCTCAACGGGCACGAACTGATTCGGCTCGTGCGGGGTAGTTCGCTCTTCAACCAACTGCCCATCATGGTGTTGTCGGAACGCGACGACAGCGGCACCCGCATCGAGTGCCTCGAAAGCGGTGCCGACGGCTACGTAGTGAAGCCCTTCAACCCCCTGGAGGTAAAGGCCAAAGTCCGGGCCATTCTGCGCCGCGCCCAGGCGCAGCCACAAACGAATGTGGTGATGGCGTAACAAACCGGATTAGCCGGTTCGTCGATTTCCCGAATGCCGTAGTTCAGTCGCGCTGAACTACGGCATCCGGGCTACCTTAATTGCTCCCGCTATGCAAGCATCTGTCCTTTCAGCGACGGCCGCACCGGGGGTCAAGTTCCGGTTGGTTTACCTCGAACGCGACCCGCTGGTAGCTACTTCTTTTATTCGGGCTTTCGGAAAACGGGTCTTCATCGTTCCGTTTGAAAACCCGGAGGCAGTTCTGGGCTGGCTCCAGGCGGGCAACGAAGCCGACCTGGTTGTCGTCAACGAAGGCATGGGTGGTTTTCAGTTGCTAAAAGCGCTGCGGAACAAGTCGTTTCTTCCGCCCCCACCCGTGATTCTGACCACCGCCCACCTGGGTCCCGAAATCCGGGACCAGGCCCTTCAACTGCGCGCCCTCGACGTGTTTTCCACCGACGAGGAAGAAGAAAATTTCCGCCACCGGCTCGATTACCTGATTCGGAAAAAGGCGTATTTCAGCGCCCATCCGCGTTGGGCGGAAGTGGAAATGCCCCGCGTTCGGATACCCTTTTGGAAACGCGCCCTCGACGTGTCGGTTTCGCTCTCGCTGCTCACGGCGCTTTCGCCGGTGATGCTGGTGGCCGGGGTGCTGATTTACCTCGATTCGCCGGGGACGGTATTTTACAGTTCCAAGCGCGTCGGGGCGGGTTACCGGGTATTTAGCATGTACAAATTTCGGAGTATGCGCCTCAATGCCGACACGATGCTGGCGGGCATGGCCTCGAAAAATCTGTACGCCAGCACTGCCTCCGAAACCGACGCCTCGGCCCGTTGCGAAGCCTGCCAACTCGCCAACATACCCTGCCAGCGCCCGCTGCACCTCGAAGATACGCCGATTTGTGAGCAGGAATACCTCCGCGCCAAAAAAGCGAAGGCCATGTTCATGAAGTTTCGGGAAGACCCGCGCGTGACGCGGCTGGGCCGGATTCTGCGTAACACCAGCATCGACGAATTGCCCCAGTTGTACAACATTCTCCGGGGCGATATGTCGCTGGTGGGCAACCGGCCCTTGCCGCAATACGAGGCCGAAAAACTCACCACCACCGCCTACGTCCAACGCTTCTCGGCCCCCGCCGGGCTGACGGGCCTCTGGCAGGTGATGAAACGCGCCAAAGGCCAGGGGGTCATGTCGGATCAGGAACGCATTCAGCTCGACATTCAGTACGCCGAAACGTTTTCGTTCCGCACCGATCTCGACATCATGATCAAAACGTTAACCGCCGTGTGGCAGAAAGAAAACGTATAAATAGGACCTGGCTGCCGCCCGCTTTCCCACCTCTGCCATGTCTGGTTCCCCCCTCGTTTCAATCATTACGGTCAATTACGATCAGCCGGAGGTAACTGCTCAATTGTTAGCCTCGCTGGAACGGATTCGCTACGCCAATTTTGAAGTAATCGTGGTCGATAACGCGAGTCCCAATCGGGGCATTGACGGGCTTATTGCCCGGTTTCCGTCGGTACACTTTCTGAAAAGCGATCAAAATCTGGGTTTTGCCGGGGGCAATAACCTGGGAATTCAACGAAGCAAGGGGAAGCACCTGCTCTTCCTCAACAACGACACCGAAGTACACCCCGATTTTCTTCAGCCCCTGGTGGATTGCCTGGAAACCAGGCCGGATGCCGGCATGGCCAGCCCTAAAATCAAGTTTTTCCATGAAGAAAATTTGATCCAGTACGCGGGTTCCGGAGAAATGAACCCGTACACCGGGCGGAGTTTTTTCCGGGGAAATCGTCAGCCCGATCAAGGCCAATTCGATGCAACCTCGCCGACCGCCTTCGTACACGGGGCCGCCATGCTGGTTTCCCGGAAGGTACTCACCACTTCGGGCCTGATGCACGAACCTTATTTTTTGTACTACGAAGAGTTCGACTGGTGCGCTCGTGCCCGCCGGGACGGCTTCAGCACCTGGTACGTGGGCGAGTCGGTGGTGTACCACAAAGAATCGGTTTCAACGGGAAAGGAAAGCCCCTTTAAACTGTATTACCAGACCCGAAACCGCCTGTATTACATGCGCCGGAATGCGCCGCCCGTTCAACGGGAAGTGTTTCTGCTCTATTTTGCCTTGATTTCGGCTCCCAAAAACTCTTTCCATTTTCTATTCACCCGACGCTTCGACTATCTGAAAGCCTTCTGGAGGGGCTTATGGTGGAATCTTACCTACCAACCTACTACCCATGAACATCGTGCTTAGTATTCTGCTGGTCTTTTTTGGACTAACCGCCGTTGAAACCCTTTATCTATTCCTGTTTACCCTGGCAGGTCGGTTGGGGAAGGTGCCCGGCCCTTCCCCCGTGTCTGAAGCCGGTCGGCGCCGCATGGCCGTACTGATACCGGCTTACAAGGAAGACTTCGTCATTGTCGACTCCGCCCGCCAAGCACTGGTACAAGACTACCCTCAAACCCACTACGAGGTCATCGTCATCGCTGATTCCCTCCAAGCCGCCACCTTGCGACAACTTGGCGAGTTGCCGGTGCGGGTGGTGGAGGTGAGTTTTGAGGTTTCGACCAAAGCCAAAGCCCTCAACGCCACGATGGCCCAACTCGAACCCGGTTATGAAGTGGCCGTCGTGCTCGACGCGGATAACGTGATGGCCCCCGATTTCCTCACCCAGGTAAACGCGGCCTTTGCGGGTGGCTGGAACGTGTTGCAGGGACACCGGGTCGCTAAAAACACAAACACCAGCGTAGCGATTCTCGATGCGGTCAGTGAAGAAATCAATACCCACATTTTCCGGAAGGGACACCGGGTGTTGGGGCTGTCGGGGAGCCTGATGGGGTCGGGCATGGCCTTCGATTTTGCGCTCTTTCGGCACTACATGAATCAGATCAACACCACCGGCGGATTCGACAAGGAGTTGGAGATGCGGCTTATCCGCGATCAGTACTGCATCGAGTACCTCGAAGACGCGCTTTGCTACGACGAAAAAGTACAGAACCTGGCCGTGTTTGAGAAGCAACGCGCCCGCTGGATTGCCGCCCAGATTAAATACCTGCGCCGCAACCTGCTGCCCGGCCTGGGGCAGTTGGTGCGGGGCAATTTCGATTACTTCGACAAAGTGTTCCTGACTGCCTTACTACCCCGCGTGATACTGCTTGGTTTTCTATCCATCGGCACGCTTCTGGCCCTGGTGATGCGCTCACCCGCGCTCATCGTACTGGCTGGGGGCCAGCTTGTCCTGTTGTTGTTTAGTTTTTACCTGGCCGTACCCAAAGCCCTCATGGAGCGCGTCACCTGGCAGGAAATCCGGCAGTTACCCGCCGTTTTTTTCCGCTTCCTGCGCTCGCTTACGCGCATTGGTGAAGCGGGCAAACGCTTCATTCACACGCCGCACAACACCACCGGCGAGGCCATGAACGGGTAGCAACTTAGCAAAAGCAAGGGTCTGCTTTTGTTTTTAACCCCCAAGACAAAGGCGGCTCCAAACCGGAGCCGCCTTTGTCTTGGGGGTTGTCGTAATTATACCAATTCAAATTTGCTTTGATGTAGGGGCAACCGCAAAGGGTGCCCGAAACGGGGGCCATCCGAGAGGCTGCGGGCAACAGCAAGGGTTGCCCCTACATCATTCTGAAACAGGTGTATCAGGCAGCTAAAAAAGGCAGCACGATGGCGGCCTTTGCCAGGGGCAATACCTACGCTCAAATAGTGCGAATATTCTTTCAGTACAACCGGCACGTTTCCCAGCGTGAACCGCTTGCGCAAGCCGTTTACAGTCTACTTTTAGAGGCTGTCGAAATTTCATTAAAATGGGTGCTGAGGTGTCACGCGGAGCGGAGTCGAAGCGCAACGGCGGGCCTGACGACGCGCTTCGACCCCGCTCAGCGTGACACCTGTTCTTCCGAAACTACATTTATAGACAGTCTCTTAGAACTGCGGTATTTTCTACAACACAGCATCCCGTTTCAACAGCGCCAGGTACTCGTAACTGCCCTTCACGTTGAGGTGTTGATAATCGCTGAAATACGCGTTGCCTTGCACGGCACGCGAGTAATCGGCCACCGGCAGACCCGTAGCGGCGGTGATATCGGCTTTCCATTCTGGTAAGCGTACCAGCTTGTCGGCGAAGCCCGGCAGGTAAGGGTTGACCACCAACTTCACCTCGATGCCTTTGGCGTGGGCCAGGTTTACCGTTTTTACCAGGTTTTGCAACATCACTGGTTCCGCATTTAATGGGTAAGGGGCACGGGCGGGCAGCGCTCCGAGCATGGTCGGGGAGATGGCCCGTTCGAGCAGCCAGTTTTCGTCCGAGTTTTTGAGGTAAAATAACGCCCGTTGAAAAACCTCGTTGTTGTACCGCAGTAGGGTAGTTACTTCCCCGGCGGCACCCATTTTGGGATCGTAGGCGGCAATCAGTCGGGCTAATTCGGGCGAATACGGCGCGTAGCATCCGAAACCGATGATGAGTTCTTTGTTACGTTTGTTACACATCGACACTTCGATGATGAGGCGGCGTGGCGTGGGATTGCGCCGGAGATAGTCTTGAAAAAGGGTATACGACAAATCCATGGGCAGGGCGTTGTAACTCAAATTAAAGCTGCTTCGCCCGGTTAGTTGGGCGATGTGAGGCCGGTAAAAGGAAAGTCCCCGCGAATTTCCCATAAAAACCACCTCCGCTTCCGCCCGGCCGTTGTACAACCGGGAATACCGAAACTGACTTTGGTCGACGAGTCGGCGCAGCGCGGCTCCCCCGAGGCGGTCACCGAGTAGGGTCAGGCCGAATAAGGCGAAAATCCATCCTGCTTTTTTCATGGACGAGCAATGGGTTGAGTGAGATCGACGGCCAAAACCAGCCGATGCTTGGGTCAAAACTGAAAATAGATGAACGAATTGGCACCGAAGGTGCCCATGAGCGCGATAATCCAAAGGATGCTGGCGTACGCAGCCAGCCGGAGCACCGGGCTGCGAAGGAGCAACTGAGCGTAGTGAATCCGGAAGTTGGTGACTTCGACGGTCAGCAAAATGCCAATCAGCAGAAAGCCTTTGAGGGCGATGAATTTGTTGGCTACGCTACTCCAGTTGAAATTTTCAAAGGCCCCGATGCTACGAATGACCTGATCGGCCGCCGCGAAGGTGGGGCTGCGGAAGTAAATCCAGGCAAAGCAGGTGAGGGTGTAAACGAGCAGGATGTCGAGGCCCCGACCCAATGCGGTGGGCAGGCGCAAGGCCTGGTACGCCCGCCGGGCGTAGGGTTGGATGATACGCTGCACGACCTGGTACGAGCCGTGGAGAAACCCCCAGAAAAGGAAGGTCCAGTTTGCCCCGTGCCACAGCCCGCCGACGAGCATGGTAAGCATCAGGTTGCGGTGCGTTTTCCAAGTACCGCCCCGGTTGCCGCCCAGGGGGATGTACAGGTAATCGCGCAACCAGGAAGAAAGTGAAATGTGCCAGCGGGTCCAGAATTCAGTAAAACTCCGGGAGAAGTACGGGGTCCGGAAGTTTTCGATAAACTGAAACCCTAGAATCCGCGCCAGCCCGATTGCGATATCCGAGTAGCCCGAAAAGTCGCAGTAGATTTGGAAGGAATAAAATACGACCCCGATCAGCACGTGCATCGAACTCAGGGTGGTGGGCACCGAAAAACACTGCTCGACGAAAGGAGCCAGCGAATCGGCAATGACCACTTTTTTGAAAAACCCCCAAAGTACCCGGGTCAGGCCCGACATAAACCGGTCCCAGTCCCAGGAGGCATCGCTTCGGAATTGGGGCAGGAAGTCCCGCGCCCGAACGATCGGCCCGGCCACGAGTTGAGGGAAGAGCGAAACAAACGCAGCGAAGCGAATGAAATCACGCTCCGGCTCGATTTCCTTCCGGTAAATGTCGATGGTGTAGCTCATCGACTGGAAGGTGTAAAACGAAATTCCAATCGGGAGAATGATGTGCAGCGTGGTCAGGCTCGGCTGAAACCCCAGTGAAAGCGCGAGTTCGCGGAACGAGTCGGCGAAGAAATTAAAGTATTTGAAAAAGCCCAGGAACAACAGGTTGGCCGTGACACTGAAATAAATCAGGCGCTTGCGATACCGTTGGTTTTCCGACCGTACCATCAGAATACCCAGCGAATAGTCCATGACGGTGGTGAGTCCGATGAGGCTCAGAAAACGCCAGTCCCACCAGCCATAAAACACGTAGCTCCCTCCCAGGCAGAGCCAGAGACGGGCGCGACCGTGGAGGGCAAAATACAGGGGCAGAAAAAGGGCAATGAAGACGAGAAAGTCGAGGCTGTTGAAAATCATCGGCGGAGTATCTGTTTAAGGTTGGTGGTGACGAATTGTTCGCCGGATCGCTCACACCGCCCGGCGGGCTTTTTCCCACATTCCCGACTCCTGCCCGCGCCGGTAGCGCAGATAACCCAGCAGGGCGCAGCCGTTCATGAACGAGAAGTAGTAGGGAACAAACAGCGCCTTCACGCGGATTTGGCGGTCTTCAAGGTAATAACCCAGTGCCGCCGCCGTATAAAAACTTCCCTGAGCCGCCAGCAGACTGAGGTAAAACCAATCGGGTAGCCAGCCAGTGCCGGGCACCAGCAACAAGACCGCATTGAACAGCAGAATGAGTGGCAGGCAAAACGGAGCCACCGCCCAGCGCATCACCCGGTGAGAAGTGTATTGAAACGAGAGCCAGCCGTATCGAAACACGTTGAGCAAGGGGTGCAGGCGGGCAATGGCCTGGAAGCCGCCGGCGGCAATCCGCACCTTCCGTTTTTTCTCGTCCCCGATCGAGGCCGAAGGACGTTCGAGGGCGTACGCTTCGGGTTCGTACACCACCCGGTAGCCTCGTTCGGCAATGCGGAGGGAGATGATGAAATCATCGAGCAGCGTATCTTGCTCGACCGGCTGGTAGAGTTCAGTTCGCACGGCGAACAACTCCCCGGCGGCCCCAACCACGCTGTACAACTCCGTATCGAGGCGTTTCAGAAAGGATTCATATTTCCAGTATAATCCTTCTCCCGACCCGGCGGCGGCTTCGTTGTCTAGGAGTTGAATGCGTTTTTCCCCGGCTACGGCACCCACCTTCGGGTCGGCGAAATGCCGGACAATGCGCCGCACGGCCCCAGGATTGAGCTGGGTGTTGGCATCGGTAAAGATGACCACGGGGGTATGCACCCGGTCCATCGCCAAGTTGACGGCCTCGATTTTGCCCCGGCGTTCACTACCACCCAGCACCGAAATCCGGTCGTTGTGCAAACTCCAGTTTTCGAGTGTTTCGGTGGTACCGTCGTTGGAACCTTCCGTGACAAATAATAAGCGGAGTTTTTCGGGTGGGTACTCGAGGGCAAGTGAGTTGCTGACCTTGTCGTCCACGTAGTCCCGCTCGTTGTAGGCGGGCACCACGAGGGTCACGTCGGGGAGAAAGGCCAGGTTGTCGGGTACGGGGTGGCGGCGGCCCGTCAGTCGCCGGATTTTTACGAGCAGAAAAATGACCAGCCCGTAGCCGAGGTAGGTGTAAAAAACTGCCACAATAAGGGTCCACAGCAGGAATTCAAGGGATAGTTTCATCGGGTGTGGGTAGAAGCGTTAGGCGGATTTAGTGAGTAATTTTAGTTCGATTCTTGGCGTGTGTACCCGGCACTGCGTTTGTCAAATCATTAAATCGGTATTGGTACCGTGGGGCGTGTGCAGGAAACGACCCCGTGCCCGGCGAAAATTGATGACCGAGCGGGTAAAACGAGCGAACAGGATGGGGACCATCAGCAATTCATTTAGCCCAATCAGCCTCCGTAAATAGCCGGGTAGCGAAAGCGTCAGGGTGAGGAGCAAGACGAGGAGTTGCCCCCCCATTAGTTCCCAAAGCCAATTCAACTGGAAGAGGAGACCCGTCAAGAGGCCGATGGTGAGCAGACCCAGGAGCAGAATCCGGGGCAGTACCAGCGTTTGCAGTACTTTTTCGGCGTAGTCGAAATTCCCCCGCTGCACCTGACGGAGGCCCTCGCCCAAATGCTGCCGGGCCTGTTGAATCTGAGCCTCGACCCAACGCGTACGCTGGCGCTCGAACGTGGCCGGATTCTGCACTTTCTCATCAAAAACCAGCGCATCCTGGAGGTAACCAATTCGGATCCCTTCGCGCAGCAGGCGCATCTCAAGTTCTTTATCGTAGCCCCCAACGGTAGTGATTTGCAGCAAATGTTTTTTCATAAGCGCATAGTCGAAGGCCATGCCCGATCCGATCAGCGCCGCTGAAAAACCCAGTGCCCGGTGTCCCCGGCGGAAAATATGGTTGTTGACTTCTTCGCTGATGGCATCGAGAATTGCCACGCTCGTGTTCGTGTTTTTGGCTAAGCGGTGGCCTTGCACGGCCTGCCATCCCGCGTGAAAGGCCTGGTTGATTCGACTCAGAAAGTCGGGAGCCAAATGGTTATCCGCATCGGAAACGACCACCACGTCGTAGGCATCGTCGGGCAATTGGGCCAATGCCGCTTTTAGTGCGTTGGTTACACTTGAATTCTCGAACGATACCTCGATGATCTGCACCGGCAATTGCTCCAACCTGGCCAGGGTGTCGGGTTGGAACGAATCGGCAATGACCACCAGGTTATAGTACGCAGGTGGGTACGCCTGCTTGAGATTGACCCGGACGGATTCGAGAATTACCGCATCCTCTTTGTAGGCAGGAATCAGCACTACAATTCGCTTAAAAGGTTGCGCTCCAAGTACGGGAGGGCCATCGTCAGCCCCTCCAAACAAACCAGCCGAAGCCCAGACTGCCAGGTACAGGGTGTTGGCGATGGTGTACCCCCCAACCAAGACCGCCAAAAAGTAAAGGAAAGTTGTCATCAACGGCTAATTTAAAGGAGGACGAGAGTTGAATTTGCTCCGGTCTTGACAGCAGGACGGATGGGAATGAACCCAAGATTGGCTCTGTCAAGCAGGATGATTCATGAAAAATCATGTTCGGGCTGGCGGTCGTCGGCAATCAGATTCGGCGGTTGATGTTCGGACGTTTTCAGAAGGGTTGCACAGTGATAAATGGATATTATGAGAAATAACGAATCACATCTGAGCGATTATCCGGCTTCCGGCTGCAATCGTCTCTTTGCAACTTGCGGGTCGGTGTCTAATCGGTTGCAGGTGCAGAACAACACTAAGCTAATGTACATGATGGAGTTGGTAGGAAACTGTCCGAAAATCGGGTTTCCGTAACTCGCTACCAGCACGCCCATGTACCCACACAACATGGGTAACAACATCGACTGGAGTTCCCGATCTTTCAGTTGCATGACCTTGTAAACCCCAATAAAAAATAAAATCAACAAAGACACCAGGTGAAGCGTCAACCCGACAACGCCGGTTTCCGTCCAGATTTTAACGTACCAGCTATCGGGGGGCGTTCGGGCCAGGAAAGAGCCGGGGGCGTAAAGTTTTGCCCAGTCGCCAGAGGAACCGATTCCAGCCCCGAAAGGGCGGCTTGAAAGGTAGTCGGCCAGTTTTCCCTGGTTTTCAATCCGAACCTGTAGCGATTCGTCCTGAGGGTCGAGGGCCGTGCGCATCCGGTTGATTTCGTAGATGTCGTTGCCGACGGTCGTGTATTTTAACAGGCCGAACATCATCCCCCCCACCACGATTCCAGCAAGCACGATAACCACGTTGCGCCGCAGTAAAAGGTAAATGGGAAAACCGGCCAGGATCACGAACAATGCCCCCCGGGTACCCGAAACGGCATAACCCCAGAACAGGATCAAGCCGATACCCAGGTACCAGAGTTTGCGGGTTGGGGAGCGGTCCTCAAGCACCCGGATCAGGCAGAGTAACGTTGTGTAAGCCATTTCGGCCCCAAACTGTCCCGCATCCGAGTAAAAGGAAAAACAGCGTAACCGCCCGAACAGCAGGTGAGTGAGGCCACCACCGGCATCGAGCCAGCGTTGTTCACCGGGAATCAGGCCGATGTACCGTTGTCTGAAGGCCCAAAAAGCAGCTAATACCGACCAGGCTAACCAGATGTTGATCAGAATGGCAACGTCCCGTTTGGAGCGAATCAGCAGGATGGCGATCACCGTGACCTGTATCCAATAAATCGACACGACCCGAACGGCGAATACCCAGGCCATCGGGTACACGGATTCGGGATTGAAAAATTCCAACACACTGACAAAAAACCAGAAGAGTACCAGATAAAATACGGGCGTGTGTAGTCGCCCCCACTGCATCCGTTCGGAATTAAGCAGGATTCCCAACAGCGTCAGGGCTAGACTGGCGTCGGCAAGCATTCCGAAAGGGGCGTAAACGGGGATAAAACGGCCCAGCCCATTGACCAAAAAGCTGAGTTGTAGAAACAGGTACATTCCTACTTTCGGCTCGGTCAGACTCCACACAACAATGACCCCGGCAATGGGCACGAGCACCAGCAAGGCAGCGCCTGCCACGCCCCAGCGGGCGACTACGAACCCGACCGTCAAGGCACCCAGCAAGGCAAGCAATGCGTAAAGCGTGGTCTGCCGATCAAGGGAGGCTTTTAGTTGTAAGGCGTATGCTTTCATGTCGTAAGCGGTTCAACAGATGGAATAATTCCCTCCAGCCACTCTTCACGCACCCCACCAGCGACACCGGCACATACCGGTTAAGCCACCAGAAACCGAGTACCGTGCCCGTAGCGAACGTGAAACTGGCTACGCCCGCCAGGGCCGTTACCGAACTGAATCCCAACAAGGCAATCAGTGCCCCACCCACCTGAACCGTAAGCATGACGAGTACTTTCAGCAGGTTGGCCCCCGGTTTGCCGATGGCATCTAAACCGACGCCGGAGTACCGATCCAGTGGCAACAAGGCCCCGGATACCATAAAACACCGCATCACCGTGGCCCCATCGCGGTAACCTCCTCCGCCCAACAGGGTCACCAGCGGTTCCGCCAGCACGAAGCCCAGCACGGACACCGGCAGCAAGGCCAGCCAGAGTAGCCCGGCACTCCGCTCCAGATACTGGCCGAGGGCTTTAGGCTCTCCCAGCCGATGTAATTGAGCCAAGCGAGGCATGGCAGTGACGACCACACTGCGAACGGGCATATCGAGCAATTGCGTTAATCGCTGGGGAATGGCGTAGATGGCAACCGCTGCTGGCCCAAGTACCGCGCCCAGCAGCAGGGTATCGGCACTCCGAAGCAAGTTTGCACCGACCAAGGTCCCAATGCTGTACTTGCCAAATTCGAGCAAGGGCCTGCGTTCGGTTCGTGTTCCCTTACGCAAGGCGCTCCAACGGCTCCAGCCCGTGGAAAGAGTCCAGAGGCTCACGATTCCATTGGCCAGGGCATACAGGCCAAACAGCCAGGTGGGTTGCAGGGGTCGAGTCAGGTAAACGCCTCCAATCAGCAATAGAAACGCGATCTGAGTCAGAATACGCACCCACTGTAGGGGGCCAAACCGGGAACGGGCGTGTAAAAACCAGGTCGCCATGCTGGCCGGGAGTGAAACCAGGCTGATTAGTCCAAACCATACCGCCGTTTGGGCATCGCCCGTCCAGGTGTGAAGCACGGGCACCCCGTAGGCCAGACCGACTAAGAGCAGAACCGTGAAGACGGTAAACCCTACCCCAAGTTGCCAGACCGCCCCGACCCATCGTTCGAAGTCCGACCCGCTTCCGTCGGCTTCGGCGCGTAAATCGGCTGTGTGGCGAATCAACCCGTTCAGCAGCAACCCAGTCCGCAACGTATCGAAAAGGGTGTACGTGGTCAGAAACAGCATCCAATTGCCAAACGCTTCGCGCGGCAGCCAGCGGGCCAGCAAGCCGGTGGTGAGCAGGCCCAGCGCCGCCGCCGCTCCGTTGCCTAGCAGCGAAACGGCGGCATTATGCCGGAACAACGCCCGTCCGTATTTTTGAACCTGAGGGATCATGCTGACGCTGTTTTGGTTTTGGTCAGCGATACCGCCGTTGTGTTCAAGCCGATTTGAGGAGGGCTGTACGATGGCAACGGGAGTTCCGTGGTACTTAAGACTTCAATCAGCCCAAGTTCTACGTGATTGAGTACGGTCAATACCGGGGCCGGTGAGGCTTTTTGGTACAGCGAGCTAAGATTTTGATCCGACCGGCTCCAGGTGGTGTTGGCGCTCAGTACCAAAACCGACAGGTTGCTCTGCGCCACGAGGTGGGTCGGAATGGCGTGGTTGCCCAGGTCGGGTAGTTCCAGAAGGATTATGTCGTACTCCTCCGGGATCAGTTCCGGGTTTTCGCCGAAAAGTTCATCGACCCGTCCAATTCCCGCAAAATCCCCTCTCACCGAATACGCCAGTGAGCGCACCCCGTTGGCTACCCCGTTCGGCTCCACCACCGAATGCGGGTGAAGGAAGGCCACCCGCTGCCCGGCAAGGCCGTAGCGTTCGGCGAGTTGCCCGGCCAGCCAGGTTTTCCCTTGTCCAGTGCGGGTACTCCACACCGAAACCAGCAGGTACGGTCGGTTTTTTGCCGAGCGAACCATCCCAATACTGATGGCACTGCGGAGTTGTTCGAGCATGGAATTGACCGTCCGCCCAATTCGCGCGGAACCGAGGAATCCACCCAAACGAGGGAAGGCCGCCACCACGGGCAAACCAAGCAGGATTTCCGCCCGGTTGGGAGTGTGGATACGTCCATCGGTTACGAACCGAATCAAAAGTACCAGCAAAGCGAGCACCAGACCGACACCGAAGGCCACGGCTACAAGCATCCAGCGTTTGGAGGGGAGGGCCTGAAGCGGAAACTCCGGTGCGTCCAGCAGGGTGAGTGGCCCCCTCATCTCGGCGTTTTTCTGCCGGGCTTGTGCCTGATTCAACTCTTCGATCGTAGTGAGGTAATCTTTCTCGGCCACGCTTATATTCCGGTTGAGATCACTCAGGGCTGACCCAAGCGGGACGAATTTTGCCGCCAGTGCATCGTATTCACCCAGGCGTTTTTCGAACACCTCCAGTTTAGCTGATGATTCTTCAACGTCAATCAGTTTACTCAACCAATCATTGAGTAATCTGGCTTGGGGAATCCCCTCAGTCGTGTTTCCGGCGTTGTAGTACTTCTGAGCCGTGGTTTTAAATTCCTCCGAAAGCTGGTTGTACCGGTTTGAAAGTTGGTCGATCAACACGGGTCCCCGACCGTACACTTGGGCGTTAGCCAGTTGATTGGCTGCGGTTTCGAGTTCTACTCGTTTGGTTTTAAACTCTTCGTTGGTACTCAACACCAGGGTTTGGTTTTCCAGGCGTTTTCCCAGGGCACGTACCGCCGCCTTGGCGGCCCGGTTTCTCATCTGCTCTTCATTGAAGGCCGTTTCCAGCGATTCCTTGCTCGTGGCGATGCCCCGGCTTTGTTCTTCGAAGTGAATGATGTTATTGGTCGCACCGAACTCTCTCAGTCGCGCTTCGGCCTGACGTAATTTTTGACTGGCCGACCGGTTCCGGGATTCGTAGTACCTGACCACCGGGTTTGTTTCCGACGATTTGAATCCGGCGTACCGCGTACTGAAAATGTGGATGAGGCCATCGAGCGTAGCGTACGTAACGGCGGGGTCTTCTGACTCGTAGGCCAATTCGAGCATATCGCTGGTGTTTTTGCGAGTGGCATCCAATTCTTTGGCGATCAAGGCCGTTGAATACACCGTAGGGACGGGGCCGAAAAGCAGTTTTTTCACCGGATTGTTGCCCACCGCATGAGCCAGGCTATCGACCCGACGGGTGATACTCTCTGCGTTGCCGCCGGCCCTGAGTTGATCACGCAAGGGGGCTGGAATTGCTTGTCGTAACTGATTGAACCCCACCCGACCCAGCACCAGGGTATCGGGGTGTTCGAGGCGCAGGTGTCGAGTCAATAATTGCACCGCCACCTGCGTCATCGTTTCCCGCGAATTCACCGTCGAAAGCAAGTTATCGAAGGCATTCGTGACGGCGTTGTGGTCGATGCGGGTGTCTTTGGCTTCACTTAAAATAGAGTAGCCTGAAGCAAGCCCCGTGTACAACACCGCCGTGGAGCGATACTTTCTGGGTTGATTGCGGGTAAACCAATACGCCGTCACGGCCGCGAAGGCGGGTAGAAGGAAGATCCATAGGACGTTCTGGCGGAGCAGTCGGAGGAGGAGCCGTGGTGTCATGAGTTAGGAGTACTGGACGGTGAAAACTGGAGTCGATGGAGCGAGGGTACCCCCCAGTCTGGGAAACAAAATTTTGCCTGGGTACGTGGGCGGGTACGGATGCCGACGGGATCCATCAGCGCGTCGATTTGATTTTTAGCGTTTGAATGGGTAAGCCGACGAGGGCTTCCAGATTGTACAAATGAATCAGGAGATCGCCTCGTTCTCGTTCGGCGTAGCTTTTGGTAATTGAATAAATACTACTGGCCTGGGCCAGTTGAAGGGGTTCCGACTTCCCCTGCTGAACTTCCACTTCGGCAACCCGGTAGGCAGCCATTGCCACCTGCTCGTCGCGCAGCCGAACCTTGAGTACGCGTTGAGCGGTGAGCAGGTTCTGGTAGATGGTAATCAGTTCACGTTTCAGGGTTAAAGCCGCTGCATCTTTCATCGCCAGGGCGGCCCGGTAGTCGGCTTTGGCTTCGTGGGTACGCGCGCGCCTGCCGAGCAACTGGGAGAGCGGAATCTGCACGTTGATGCCCCATCGGTACCCGTTGCTCAATTGAAGGCCCTCGGTTGGAGTCGTGCCGGTGGCCGTGAGCGATTGGTTCCCCTGACCATAATTAACGAAGGGATAAATGCCTTCGAGCACAATCACCTTCGTGTAGCGGTACGCCTCTAATTTCCCATCCACGTAGGCACTCTGATACTTCAGGGTGGGGGAGAACCGCAAGGCAGCTTGGTACAGGCTATCGAAGGGCAAGAGTTGTTCGGCCAAGTCTTTTGTTAGGTCGAATTGAGCGGTATCGGAAGCGATTTCCGCCTCCCTCAGGGTTGGGATCTGGGCATGGAGGCCTTGACTAGAAAAAAACAGTCCGATGGAAAAGAGGCCAAGCGTACACGCCTGAACGAAATGTTTCAAAAACACAAAAGAATGATTCATGAATTCAATTCCGGGTTAAATTCCTCTTGACGGTGGTTCAATCTTTCACATAATTAGGCAACAGAAAGTATAAACTGAAATATTTTTAAACTTTTTTTTGAGAAGCATTTCGTGCTATTGCAAACTAACTAAATATAAATCAATTTACTAGTCGTAATGTGAAATGTCTAGCTTTTTTCTCCATAAAATTAACATCAAAATAAAATATACAGTAGTAGACCGTGTTTTCAAAACGACAATCTTCAGCGACACATTTTGAACAAAATTATTTATATAACCAATGCTTATCAACGGAACAAACTACTGATGTAGAGTGAATTAGTTTATTATTCACCAAATGAATCCGGATAAGATGACTCAAAATAAAATATATAAACGGCGCTGAATTTCTGCTAAAAATACTTTGAATACCAATTTGTTATTTTGCCTTATCTCGCCATAAATGTTAAAATGGTTTAGACTTGCTGTTGGGAGTATTCCTCAGGCGAGAAATATTTTTTGGAGAATTTTCTGAACTATGTCGAATTAAGTGTAAATTTCTATTGCCGCGTAAATTGGAGGGATATTTTACAGAAAATAAAAAGAATACGACAATTTTATCAAAGTCACCCTTTGGCTTTTTTCGTACTTTTTCATCCTAAAATCATAGCTTCCATGAAACCGAATCCTGATGAAATTAAAAAGTATGACTATTTAATACTTACCGTGGAGCCCTGGGAAACTGCTGTCGGCACCAATGGCCGTGATATCACTCGGGTACTGGCACAAAGAGGGCGGGTGTTGTTCGTCAACCCCGCACCGGATTGGTCGACTCGGATAAAGTCGGGGAGTGGGAAAGGGCGGTTGCTCCGAGATGCGAAGAAAAGGCGTCAGGGAAAGCGGCTGATCGAAGCCGAACCCAATACTTGGGTACTGTATCCCAACGTCACCCTCAGCTCGATCAACTGGTTGCCCGACAGCGCCGTGTATGATCGCTTCAATCGCCAGAATAACGCCTTACTGACTAGAGAAATCCGCTGGGCCCTGGAGCAACTTGGGATGGACAACGTCGTGCTTTTCAACGACAGCGAGATGTACCGAGGCTTTTACTTAAAAGAAATGGTGCAGCCCGCCTGTTACGTGTACTACATCCGGGATAACACGATGGTGGTCGACTATTGGCGGCGGCACGGGGAGCGCCTCGAACCAGCCTTGATGAACAAGGCGGACTTGGTGGTTGCCAATTCGGCCAACCTCAGGGAAGTTGCGGCCCGCTCGAATTCCAACTCGGTGAACATCGGTCAAGGTTGTGATCTGAGCAATTTTGTGGCCGACGTCCGCTACCCGGAACCCGCTGATCTGGCCGGATTGCCCCACCCTCGAATCGGGTACGCCGGGGCACTCACGGCCACTCGGCTCGATATCCCCTTGCTCGTAGAACTGGCAACCTCCCGGCCTCAATGGCAGTTGATGCTCCTGGGAACGGAAGATGGAGTCTTTCAGAACAGTCCACTCCATTCACTCGCCAACGTCCACTTCCTGGGATCTAAACCCATCACCGAGTTGCCTACCTATCTCCAGCACCTCGACGTCCTGATCAATCCGCAATTGCTCAACGCACTGACCATTGGGAATTACCCTCGTAAAATAGATGAATACCTGGCGATGGGGAAACCCGTCGTGGCTACCCGCACCGAAGCGATGGAGTTGTTTGCCGAACACGTCTTGCTGGCAGACAACGCCCGTCAATTTATCAATCAGGTTGAAAACGCGCTTCTGGATCGGGATCCTGCACTTCGTGAAGCCCGCGTTGCTTTTGCCAGCGAGCATTCCTGGGCAAATTGTGTTCGGGACATTGAAGCCGCCGTTTGGAACACCTTGAACCCGCAAACGGCACCGAAAGAAAACATCCTTGAAGTCACTACCTACTGAAATCTAATCCGTCACGCTTACCAGCTATCTGCCATGCAAAATCAAGACTTCCTTGTCTGCGTCAGTCATACCCCCTGGAGTGGGGTATACCAGAAACCAGCCGTCCAATTGATGACCGAGCTGGCCGCCCGGCACCGGGTATTGTTTGTCGATTATCAATACACCGTGAAGGATTTGGCCTTAGCCCTGGTGGGGCGAGCGAAGGTGCCAGTGCAGGAAGTGCTTCGCTTGAAAAACCCGCTGACCAAAAAAACCGTAGCCAACGGGGCAGAAGTGTACGTGTGGGTGCCGCCGCTGGCGTTGGTGGTCAACTGGATGCCCGATTCGCTCCATGATTTCTTCATGAAGTGGAACGCAGGTTGGTTGGTGAAGAGCTTGCGGAGAGTATTGGGTAAACTGGACGCGAAGCGCCCATTGGTTATCAACTCCTTTAACCCGGTGTGGGGGTTGCCTATGCTTGGTCAGCTCAACGAATTGGGCACCATTTATTACTGCTACGACGAGATTACGGCTGAAAAATGGATTGCCCGCCACGGTGGACGGTACGAGCGCGACTACCTGCCCAAAGTGGATGCGGTCGTGACGACTTCCAAAACCTTGCAATTTTCGAAAGGTGAGTTGCAGCCTAATGCATTCTGCGTGAAGAACGGAGCGAATTATTCCTTGTTCAGTAAGGCAAGTCAACTGGCGCTGACCGCTGACCGGAATAAGAAAATTGTTGGCTACCTCGGTACTGCCGACAACCGGTTAAATCTGGATTTGCTCGAATATTGCCTGAAAACGTTGCCGGACGTTACCTTTCAATTTATTGGACGGGTCACGGATCCAAAGGTCACCGAGCGCCTTGCATCGTACCCGAACGTTGAATTTATCAAGCCAGTACCTCCACAGGATTTGCCACCCCTGCTGGCCAAACTGCACGCTGGAATTATCCCGTTCGAGTGCAATGAACATACGTACACTATTTACCCCTTGAAAATCAACGAGTATTTAGCCGCCGGAATCCCGGTCGTATCGACGCGATTTTCCATTTTGGATGATTTTGAGGGCATCGTCGACCTGACTAACGATCCAGCCGAATTCGTGAAAAGTATCCGTGCTGCCGTCAATGGCACCAGTCCCGCTCGCGTACAGCAATTCATCCAGACTGCCGAAACTAATTCATGGGAACGGAGAGCCTTAGAATTTGAGGAAGTCATCCGGCAGGTGCTCCACTCGAAACCAGACGCAGCCGGGGCGAGATTAGTCACGACTTGAATCGGGTAGCAAAAACTTCTGACGAAGGGTACTCCGGCTGCCCAACAGAGAGGAGGGATGGAGGTGTAGGTACTTCTCCGAAAAACTAACCAAACGGAGTGCATACTCCTCGGTGGTAAATTCAGATCCGCCTATGAAACCCCTAAAATTCATCCAGGAAAACCCTACCCTCAAACGCTGGGTGCATTATCTGCTGATCCCTCGCCGTCAGGCCCGTCCACGGCAGTGGGTGATCTGGTTCGTTAACCCCTTTATTCACCGCCGCCATCGTCGTTCGGTCGTATGCCCGACGGCTCGGCTCGACGTACTTCCCTTTCGGAAGTTTGAATTGGGTGAGGACTCGACCATCGAAGACTACGCCGTGGTAAATAATGGGGTAGGCGATGTGCTGATCGGATCGAACGCACGAGTGGGTATTGGTTCGGTGGTAATTGGGCCAGTACAGATTGGTTCACAGGTGATCATCGCTCAGCACGTCGTGTTATCGGGCTTGAACCATGGCTATGAAGACATCACCCGCCCCATCCGCTTGCAACCAGTCACTACCCGGCTCATCGTAATCGAGGACGACTGCTGGATCGGGGCCAACGTGGTCATCACCGCAGGGGTGCACATCGGTAAACACGTTGTCGTAGCCGGAGGAAGTGTGGTGACAAAAGACATCCCTGCGTACTCCGTCGTGGCAGGAAATCCAGCGCGAGTGATTCGCCGGTATGACGCCCAACAAGCGGCCTGGTTGCGGGTAAGCAGTGAGCCCGTCCCCCAAAACGGCGTAAAAAATGGCAGCGTTGCCACGAAGTGACAACGCTGCCAAACAACGACTTGCCTTCATTCGGTCTATTTTCCCATTTGACAACTCCCACCATGAAAAGCGTGTATTTCCCTAACCTGAATGGAATTCGATTCCTGGCGGCGTTCGGCGTGATTGTTCACCACATCGAATTGCATAAATACATTCTGAAGGAGCCAAATCGTTGGCACCTTCCTTTTTTCGATCTGATAGGGAAGGTGTGCGTCATCTTGTTTTTCGTGCTTAGTGGGTTTCTGATCACGTTTCTGCTCTTGAAGGAGCGTGAACGAACCGGGAAGATTGCCGTACGCGAGTTTTACTTAAGACGAGTGCTTCGGATATGGCCGCTGTATTATTTATTAGCGGCGGTAGGCTTGTTTGTATTGCCGCACCTGGAATGGTTTCGTCTGCCTTTCTACTCCGAGTTGCTGTACGAGGGGTTTACCAAAAAAATACTCTTGATCGGGATCATCCTGCCTAACCTCGTCACCGTACCCATTCCGGGCATCTACCAGCTTTGGTCAATCGGGGTGGAGGAGCAATTTTACTTAATTTGGCCCGTGCTGGTCAGGAAATTCCGCAATCCGCTGCTGGCTTGCCTGATCGTGATTGCAGGGTACTTGTTCGTGAAGTTTGGGGTGCTGCCACTGATTGGGATGGCGATGCATCATTCCGATTCATTTGAACTATTAGCGCGAATCTGGAGCCGATTCAGCATCGACTGCATGGCCATCGGTGGTATTGCGGCCTGGCTGTTATACCGGGGGGACGAAGTGGTCCAGCGGGTGATTTTTTCGCCCCTGACTCAAGTGCTCGTTTACACGGGCACTGTACTCCTGATTGGCTTCGGGGTCGTGATCCCTTATTTCAACTTCGAGATGTATGCCATTTTGTTTGCGATTCTTCTGGTCAATTTGGCGGCGAATCCCGCCACCCTCATTCGGTTAGAAACCCCGGTTTTCCGGTATCTGGGAAAAATTTCGTACGGGATTTATATGTACCATCTGATTGGCATTGCCCTCGCGCATGGGCTAACGACACGTTTTGCCCCAGGCAACGATGCGTTACTGTATTTTCTCAGCATCAGCCTGACACTCGGACTGGCCGCACTTTCTTACCAATTCATCGAAAGTCGATTTATCAGCCTGAAATCCCGCTTTACTGTCGTTGCGAGTGGCGAAGAGGCGCGGCGGAATACCGTGCCTTCACCTGAGCCAGCGGCGCTCGTAAATTCGCGAACCGAATTACAATCGAGAAAGGGATAGAGTAAAAGCGGACGGGGACATAAATGGGCGAATCATTCAGCCCTGGCGGAGTCGAACAGCCAGGGCTGAATGATTCGCTTGTTTGTTAAAAGAGCGCGAACACCACACTGGCCAATCGGCTATCATTGTATAAATAAATAAATGAATGTATTTACAATATAGTGGTAATTTTTCATCATAACCAGCTGTAAATTAGTTTAATACCTTGTTTAATTTGCTGATGGTTTAATAAAATCATGGATTCTTATTTTTACAATCTTATGGCATATTTTCTGGGTAATTTCATTCTTCTCCTCAAACTATATATACGGCTGGATGCAAATTAATTTTGTGCATTCAGAAAAAACTTACATTGTTCAACTGGTTATTCAATTCGGCTTATTTACATTTACCCCCGTTTGGTGAGAGAACACACTTTTAAGAACAGGCATCGGTTCCTTCTACCTTATTTTAATTAGGTAAATCTCAGTTCATCAGTCAATTAATAAGAACCGCTCACAATCATTTTAAGGGCTGGTGGGCTTTCGGGCATTCATAGCCGAACTCAAACTTCTAAATCAGGTGCAACGTGTTTGCGCACACAGCACGTTACAACGAACCCTTTTTTTTATTAAGAACATTGTATAGACCCATTTCACTGCCAATTCATTTTTGATCAACCTGATTTTTTACCGCTAACATGAAACTACCTCTACGAATCTTTACTGCCCTTCTTTTGCTGATGAGTACATCCTATGATGCAGTAAGTCAGTCCTGCCAATGTCACGTAACCATCTCAAAAGAAGGTGATTATCGAGCGGCCACCTTAGGCATTCGACCTGGTCAGACCATCTGCTTGAAGGCCGGTCTGTACAAATACCTTACGTTCCGTGACCTCGCTGGCTCAGTTGGTGCGCCAATCCGTATCATAAATTGTGATGGACAAGTGGTGGTAGGAACAAACACGGGGTTGAGCGGTATTAATTTTTTCAACTGTAAATACGTGAAATTGACTGGAAGTGGTGATTCCCGCTATACCTATGGTATTAAATTGACTCAAACGGCGGGCACTTCTGGAGTAGTAGTGACCGGTTTCAGTACGGACTTTGAGATTGAGCGTCAGGAAATATCGGGTACGGGCTTTGCGGGAATCATGATTAAGCTCGATCCTACCTGTGATCCATCCACCTGGCGTGGAAATTTTGCGATGTACAACATAAAAGTACACGATAACTACATCCACGACACCGGTGGCGAAGGGATTTACATTGGCAATTCATTCTGGAATAGCGGGATGGTTCGTACCTGTAATGGAGTGAGTCAAACGGTTTATCCGCACAATATTTATGGCCTACGGATTTATAACAATACCGTGGAGCGAACCGATGCCGACGGTATTCAATACGCCTGCGCACCCGAAGCCCAGGTATACAACAATACCATCCGAAACACCGGCGTGGACCCCTTTGAGCGTTTTCAGAGCAATGGCATTCAGGCTTCGGGGGGCGTGAGCGGTCGTGTGTACAATAACCAAATATATAATGCACCTGGAGTGGGAATCACCATCATCGGACACGCTGGGACGAGCCTACTGTATAATAATCTGATCGTGAATACTGGCGAGTCAGGAATGTTTTGTGACGATCGGCCCGGTACTCCGGCCAACAATAACTTGATTTTCACCAACAATACCATTATCAATGCAGGAACCGACGGTTTCCTGCTGTATAACGAATTTGATCAAAATACGCTGACAAATAATGCGGTAATTCAACCCGCTTCGGGCAAACTAGTGAACACGTTGAAGGGTGTCCGGGTGACGCAACAAAACAACTATTACCATTCCTCCTGGAGCGGCGCCCAGTCGGCACGGGTCATCAGCAGCAGTTACAAACCCCTGCTCAACTCGCCCCTGGTCGATCGGGGCATGACCAATTCGTACTGGGGTATTACCACCGATCTGGCTGGAAACCCCCGCCCTAAAGGTGTCGCCATGGACATCGGAGCCTACGAATTTCAACCCGGTAGCCAGTCGCGTCTGTCGGCGGAGGAAGAAGGAGAATCGGACCTGCTGCTTGCCAATTCGGAAGCCGGGACTGAACTCAAAGCGATGAGCTACCCTTCGCCCGCTACCGACGAAGTAACCATCCGACTCAACGACGGGTCGACCATTTCGGAAGTGAAGCTCTACAGTCCGCAGGGCGCTCAGTTGGAGCACATCGTTCCGAAACAATCCAGTTCCGAAATCCGGCTTCGCACGAGCGCCCTGGCGAGTGGGATCTACCTGTTCCGGGTCGAAACAGTGGACTCCCGTTGGCTATCCGGACGGTTCGTAAAGGAATAAATACCCACGAAACGGATTCATCTCAGTGGACGCGTCCTGGCAATGGGGCACGCCCATGTTTTTTTATAATTTTATGATAATCAAGCGCTAAATCGGTTTATGGACTGGAATTTAATGGAAACGGCCTGTATCTTCGGAGCCTGACCCGGTCAGAAATTCGCCTTTATCTACCTCTTTCTACTACGTTGCCATGATTCGTCGCCAAGCGATTCAGCGACTGTTGATCCTGAGCGGGACGGTTGCTGCGGCTGGCAGCTTCCTGACTGGTTGGGAATACCGGCGCCTGCACAAATCCCCGGACTGGACATTTTTTGCCGGGCAGGATACGCTCCTGGCCGAACTGGCCGAAACCATCCTACCCGCCACCGAAACGCCCGGCGCGAAAACCACCGGAGTGCCCGCGTTTATCGTGTACACGGTGAAATCCGGGCTGGACGTAAAATCTCAAAACAACTTTATCGATGGCCTGCGCAACCTGACCGAGTTCTGTCGGTCGCGGTTCGGCAAGCCCTTCGAGCAATGCAGTCCTGCGGAGCGTGCCCAGGTGCTGACCCATTTTGAAGACGCCGCCCGGCCCCTTCACGCGCTGGTGGGCAAAGTGAAAACGCGCCTGGCGGGCAAACCCTTCTTTACGTCCTTGCGTGACTTGACCATCATCGGGTACTGCACCTCCGAAGCGGGCGCGACCCAGGGTTTGGCCTACGATTACGTGCCGGGGGGATTTGAGAGTTGCCTTCCTTACGCGAAAGGACAAAAATCCTGGGCTACGCAGTAAAATTCACGGTATGAAGCGGGGAAGGTGGCGTTTTCAATCGATCAAGATTTTACTTTTTTTACGGAGAACCGTTCCGTTCAGCGTGATCGGTTCTCCGTCATTTTTTTGGAATTTGGATCGTGGGAAAAAAGGATTGCCCCTACGTGCGTTCCACCCTTGACCACTACCCAAAAATTACCAAGACCGAATTTGAATCAGGTCGTTTTCAATTTCAGTCGCCAATTCAAGCCTTAAACTCCTTCCCATGAACCCACCCACTCCTGCCCTCAATACCAAAGCCGCCGCCCAACATTCGTACGATGCCATCGTCGTCGGGTCCGGAATCAGCGGAGGCTGGGCCGCGAAAGAACTCTGCGAGAAAGGCCTGAAGGTGCTCCTGCTCGAACGGGGTCGGCCCGTCGAACACGTCGTCGATTACAAAACGGCGGTGCTGCATCCCTGGCAATTTGCCAGCCGCCTGCAAGCCACCGCGCGAGACGCCGAGGCGAATCCGATTCAAAGCAAATGCTACGCCTACGACGAAGCCACGCGTGACTTTTTTGTCAACGACCAACAATACCCCTACGAGCAAGTGAAGGACTTTACCTGGACTCGCGGCTACCAGGTGGGCGGGCGCTCGCTCATCTGGGGGCGGCAGTGTTACCGGCTCAGCGACCTCGATTTCGAGGCCAACGCCCGCGACGGCATTGCCGTGGATTGGCCCATTCGCTACGCCGACCTGGCCCCCTGGTACAGTTACGTCGAAAAATTCGTGGGCATTTCGGGAAACCGCGACGGCCTGACGCACGTCCCCGACGGGGAGTACCTGCCGCCAATGGAAATGAATTGCCTCGAAAAACACATGAAGAGCCGCATTCGGCAGCAATTCAAAGACCGGACAATGATCATTGGGCGCACGGCTAATCTTTCGCAAGCCCACGGTGGGCGGGGTCCCTGCCAGTACCGCAACCTCTGTGCGAGGGGCTGTCCCTACGGTGGGTACTTCAGCAGCAACAGCGCCACGCTCCCGGCGGCGATGGCTACCGGCAACCTCACCATCCGCCCGTTTTCGTCGGTGACTGAGGTGCTGTACGACGATTCGAAGCAGCGGGCGAAGGGCGTGCGGGTGTTGGACACGCAGACCGGCGAGCCTTCGGAGTATTTCGCAAAAGTCATTTTCCTGAACGCCTCGACGATCAACACGGCTCAAATCCTGCTCAATTCAACCTCCAGCCGCTTTCCCAACGGCATGGGCAATGCCAGCGACCAGGTGGGCCGCAACCTGATGGACCACCAATTGCCCGTTGGGGCCATGGGTACCTTCGAGGGGCTAACGGGCTGGTACTACAAAGGCCGCCGACCAAACATCGTGTACATCCCGCGTTTTCAGAACCTGAATGCCGAAACAAAAAAAGACTACCTCCGGGGCTTTGCCTACCAGGGCGACGGCGAGCGGGCGGGTTGGGCCGACGTGATGAAAATGGAGAGCGGCTGGGGGGCGGCTTTCAAGGAAAAACTGACCACCCCCGGCCCCTGGACGTTCTGGATGGGGGCCTGGGGGGAAACCCTTCCCTACGACGACAACCGCGTAACCTTGAGCCGGGATAAAAAGGACCCGCTCGGCTTGCCCGTGGTGCAGATTGATTTTGAATTTAAATCCAACGAAAAAGCCATGCGGGGCGACATGAAAGAATCCGCCCTGGAAATGCTGCACGCCTGTGGGTTTAAGCAGACGGCCAGTACCGATTACGCCAACCCTGGTGGCACCGCCGTCCACGAAATGGGCACCGCCCGGATGGGCAAAGACCCCAAAACATCCGTGCTCAACGCCCACAACCAACTCCACGACGTGCCCAACCTGTACGTTACCGACGGCAGCGCGATGACCTCCTCGGGTACGGTCAATCCTTCCCTGACCTACATGGCCCTGACCGCCCGCGCCTGCGCTCACGCGGTAGGGGAGGCGAAGAAGCTAAATCTGTGAAGACGCTTTATTTGAAAGAAGCCAATCCACACCTAAGTGATTGGTTATGAAAAAACTGTCAGGCTGAGCTTGTCGAAGCGCCACGCGCTTCGACAAGCTCAGCCTGACAGCGATCCAAATTCACGCTTCAACCCCTCATTCATCGCGCAATCAACACCACCCCCCGCAACGTAGGTTGGTCGGGGGCTGGGCGCAGGGTGTAGGCGTAATTGCCAGGGGGTAATACTTGTCCATTCAGTGTGCCGTCGAAGGGAGCCGCGTAGCCCTCGGCGGCTTGAAAAACGATTTCGCCCCAGCGGTTGTACACCGTTACCCGTGCCTTTGGGTAGGCTTCGGCCCCTTTCAATTCCCATACGTCGTTGAGGCCGTCGCCATTCGGCGTAAAGACCTGCGGTGCCCAAATACGCTGGTACACGCGCACCTGCACCGAATCCCCGGCATGGCAACCCACTGCGTTTTCGACCGTCAACGTATAAATAATATCGTTCACGATTTCCGTGGCCCGAACGTTGGGCTGTTCAGACGCACTTAGAAACGTGGTCGGTTGCCAGGAAAACCGGAGCGGCTGACCGGTCAGAACTGGTCGCAGGCTGACGCTGCCGCCCCGGTATGTCGTCACTTCCGCCGGTAAGTCCACTTTCGGTACTTCCACGATCACCACCTTCCGCCGCGCCGTTCCATTCTGGCATTGATTGGTCGGGTTCTGAATCGTGTAGGTCAGTTCGTGCCTGCCTACCCCAACCCGGCGGGGATCGAAAGTTTCCCCGGTCACGCCGGGTCCCGAAAAGCTCCCGCCCGCTGGGCTGGCCTTCAGGGTAATGGGCGAATGATCGGGGCCGCACAGGGCTGGGATCGAGTCGAGCGTGATCGGCAGGCGGACGAGCAGTTGGAGGTCGAGCGCCGGGGAGGTTGCCTCGCAGCCCGCCGCGTCGGTGCCGCTCACGGTGTACCGGCCCGGCGTTTTGGCAAAAAACGTCGGTAGCGAAGCCGAAGTCAACGCCTGGCTGTCGAGATTCCAGGCGTAGCTGATGCCGCCTTCCGCGCGAAGGGGAATCGAATCGCCGGGGCAAAGTTCCATGCCGCCCGCGAGCGTGATGAGCGGGTCGGGGCGCTGGCGCACCGTAACCGTATCGCTACGGGAGTCGCAGCCCTGCACCTGGTCCGTAAGGATGGCGGAGTAGCGCCCCGGTCGGTTAGCCGCCAGGGAGTCGGCAGCTTGGCCGGACAGAGCGACTCCGTCGTGAAACCAACGGTAGGCGTACTGATTTCCCGGCGGGCCGCTCAGGGTGGTCGTAGTTTTTCCCCGCTGGCAGATTTCCGGCACGCCTGCCACCGACAAACCGATCACGGAAGTAGCCGCGTCGAGAATACGCACCGCGCCCGAACGCACGCTCTGGCTGCATTCCGATTTGAGCGAAGTCACCACCACGTACTCGCCCGGTTCTGAAACGCTCAGGGTGGGGCTGGTTGCGCCGATGAGGCTGACGTCGTTGCGAAGCCACTGGTAATTCCAGTCGGGGTTAGTGCTGGCTTCGAGCAGCAGGCTACGGCCCGCGCAGAGCCGGGCTTCCGTGGCACCCACGGGTTGATTTTGAATGCGAATGCTGGCCGGGCCCGGGCCGGTGGTCGGGCAATCCACCACCAGAAACTGGTAGTCGCGCCGCACTTCGCCGAGTTTCACCCCGTTCCGTAACTCTTCCACCCGCACCGAAAATACGAACAGCCCCAATTGGCTGGTCGTGACCGAAAGCACCCCCGTGTGGGCATCGACCGACAGCGGCGGACTGCCAGAAATTGCGGTGGTGGCTGCGTAACCCGTTTGCCAGGATACTTCCGGGTAAGGGGCGGGCCGGATGATGGCGACGTTTGCACTAAACGTACCTGCAAGTGGCGTCACGAGTGAATACCGCAGTTCATCGCCGTCGGCATCGCGGGCCGCGCTCGAAAACCGAAAAGGCGTCCCCCGGCAAATGTACTCACCACTCAGTGGCTCGAAAACGGGCGAGGAATTGCGGAGCGCCTGAGCCCCCCGAAGAAGAGCAGGAAATTCGAGGTAAAACAAAAACGGGGTACTTTGCGGGTTGCTAAGGTTGGTGATGCCGCCGTTTCGGCAGCAGTTTTGCTGGGTGAGGTAGTACCCCTGCGGGTCGTCGTACTCGGAGGGATCGAGTTGAATTTCCCCCTCGAATCGCACAATACTCACGCTCAAGTTGCGCAGCCGGGCACAGGCCGGATTGGTAAAAGTGACGGGCGGGCGATTGGAAACCGTCGTGTTGGGCAGCGTGAATTGGGCCATTTGTCGGCCATCCGATTTTTGAAAAATCACCACGGTACTCGTGACCAGGGGTGAATTGAGCGTCTGGGCCTCGTTATAGTAATAGGTCATCGTGACCTTGAAGTGCCCGGGTCGATTGCCCGTTTCAGCTAGTTCTAGTTGGCCGCCCACAATATGCGTGGCCACTGTCACCCTGGGAAAGAACAGGGTGATCGCTACCATCAAACTCCAAAGGGACCAATAGCGATGGAATTTAATGAACCAGGTGAGGTATGAAAAAGAACGTGTCCGGTTGTTCATGGCTGCAACGACCCGGTTTTAGAACCCAAAGCGCACCGGCTCCCCGGTTGGGGATTAGCCAGCGCCAAGCAGTTCAGTTTTTTAATTCCTGTTTCAGGCACGCTCCGCCGGTGATTTTCACGGTACCGCGCCATTTGATCTCGCTCGTGTCTACTTCACGGGCCGTGTAGGTGTGATCTCCTTCGCGCAGGTTGTTGACCTGCACGCAGCCGTTGGTGGCGCAGTAGATGACGCCCTTCGGGAAAAAGTTGTAGATCACCCCCGCCCGAACGTCATCGAAAAATACCTCCACCTGGTTCAGGTTCTGAGCCATCCAGAACATCGCCGAGCCGCGCACATTGACGACCGTCACGGCCTGGCTGGTCGTGGTTTCGCCCCAGGGACCGGTGGCTTTGAGGGTGGCCGTGAAGGTGCCGTTGGTCGGATACGAATGCACGGGTTCGCGGTTGGCACTGACGGGGCTGCCGTCGCCAAAATCCCAGCTATACGCCGTGGCGTTCTCGGATTTGAGTTTGAAAATAACGGCACCAAACTCATTTTCCTCGGCGGTGATCGCCAGACTCGGCGGGGGCAGATCGGGCTTACACGACAACAGCAGCGTGAGCAAGCCCAGGGAGGCAGTGAAAATCAGTTTCATGGGAAGAAAGAAATTGGAGGTACTTTTCAAGGCTAAAATACCTTTAAATTACTGACTGTTAAAGGATTTTGTAAACGAATTCGGAATCAACGCGGGCGTGAAACTCCACAGGAATACGCCTAATACCGCGTATTCCTGCGGGTAGCGAACAAATTTGATTTGACAGAATTAGTTTGAAAAACCGGTCACCTTCAGCACGTTGGATTCTATACGTCAGCGAACCGAAGTTGACTTAATTCTGTCTGGCCGGGGGATTTTTCATCGGGTTTCGGTGCTGAAATCGTCGGGGAATGCTTCAACAAATCGAGTAAATACTCCCCATAGCCACTTTTTCTCAGGGGCCCGGCCA